>CAVQQR010000028.1:0-15102 GCA_963715015.1 uncultured Flavobacteriaceae bacterium | reverse complement strand
AGCTTCACAAACTTCTGGCCCGTTCGCTCGATCTTCGGGATATCGTGGAAATGCCGAGCCACGGCGCAAAGGCGGCAGGATCCCTTTACAGCATAGGGTTCGGACTGGCTGAGTGCAATGTTACGCTGGTAAACCCTGAGCTGGAAATGATGTATGGCTGGGATGAGTTGGGGATTCAGCACAAGGTGAAATATGCATCGGATATGGATGTATACCATACCGGATTTGAGTCCGGCAGTTTTGATCTTTCTTGGAATTTCGTCACTTGGACCGAACTTGCCGACCCGGCTCGCTACTTAGAAGAGATGAAACGAATATCAAAAAAATATGTTCTCCTCGTCACCTGCAACAATTTTCAGCCCGGCTATCCCTGGCACCGGTTTTTGCATGCACTGTTTGGTTTCCCTTGGAATCACGGCCAGGTGGAATACAACCACATCACCCGGGTTAAAAAACTTCTACGCCAGACCGGCCTGAACGTCGTCGAATACGGCGCCATAGATACCCCAGGATGGCCCGACCCCAGCGGCCCAAGAGACGTCAGGTTGCATCGGAGATTCGGCAGTAAAATCAACGAACCGCCAAAAGAAAAACCGGTTTGGGAAGTTCCGTTTCTGGAATATGTCAGAACCGGAATATATCCGGGATGGATGAAAGCCTTGGGCCGGTGGGATATGACGTTTCGAAAAGGTTTGTTTAAACTGCCCATGAGTCATTTGTTTTATGTGCTGGGGGGAAAATGAATAAAAAGGTAATAAATGAAAATTGCTGTCCGGCATGTAAAAGTAACAACATACATAACAAGTGGAAATACCACAAGAATAGCGAAAACTTTTATGTATATTGGTGCAACGATTGTGGTTTTGGCTGGCGTTATCCGTTTCCTTCACAGGATGAACTGAAGCATAAATATCTCAAACAATCTGCATATGAAGTAAATGTAAAAAATGAAAGCAACATTGGGTTTACAAAAAGAGTTAGACGGATATGTGAATTAAGTCCAAATAAAGGAAAATTACTTGATATTGGTGCCGGCCCTGGTCATTTTTTGAACATAGCCCAAAAAAATGGTTGGCAGGTTGATGGGATTGAACCAAGAAAAGAAGCTGTAAAATTTTGTCATGAATTTTTTGGAATTAAAACTAGAATTGGATTTTTGGAAGATTTTGCAGAGGATCCAATTAAATATGATGTTATTACCTGCTGGGATGTTCTTGAACATGTATCGGACCATATTAAATTCTTCGATCGATGCATTAAATTATTAGCACCAGGTTGTATTTTTGCTTTTTCCATTCCGAATGCATCTGGCTTGCCTGCCCAGATTTTTAAAGGGCATTGGCGATATGTTATGCCGGTTCACCTTAATTATTTTACCATGGAATACATTGACAAGGTTTTATCTTTGAGGAATCTTCAATTAGTTCATGCTGACCACACCTTTAAAATTCATAGCCTGATTCAGGGGGTGATCTCATACATCCCGTTAAAAATAAATATAAAAAAGTTGTTTGAAATTGGCGTTCGCAATAATGTCGAACAAAATGAACCGTTAAAAAATATGACAAAACCGTTACATCACGTTTCTGGGTCAAGTTCATTAAATTCTTTTCGAAAGCTTATATTTAAATTAAATATGTTATCTTTTCCTGTTGATAAAGGTGATCTTGTTGATTTGTATTGCAAGAAAAATAATTAATTAATACAATTTTTTTACGAAAGAAAAATATATCCAATAATTATCCTATCCATCTGAAAGATGATACATTAATTGAACTTTAAATAAATAGCCCTCAGGGAATATTTTATTTGCTGGAGAAAAAGACTTAAATCAATCAATATGCAGAAATACTAAATCTCCCGAATTGGAATAAAATGATAAAATGGAATATGAAATAGATTATCTAAAAAAAAATTTTGACTGGCACGAATCTGATGCACTTTATAAGGCTGGATGGATTACCCCCTATATTAAAGGACAAAAAATAGCAGAAATAGGATGTGGATCAGGAAAAATACTGAAAATACTATCTGAAAAATATCCAAAAAAAAAATTTACCGGTTACGAAATATCCACAACAGCTTATAATTTATTCTTAAAGACTGGCAATTCCAATATCCAGTATCATAATATTGATTTTTTTTCAGATAATAAAAAATACGATCAAATTTTGGCTATAGACCTAATTGAACATTTAAATGATCCTTTTTCGTTCCTGATAAATCTGAGAAATTATGCAAATCGATTTATTTTTCACATACCATTAGAATTTAATTTCATATATTTACTTTTTAATAAGCATCTGGGTACTTATGATCAATACGGCCACTTACATTTCTTTGATAAAAATTTTATCTTAACAATATTAGAAAAAACAGGTTATAGCGTTGATATTTGGGAATTCACACCTATTGCTTTTATTAAAACAGAAAAAAATAATAAAACACAATTGTTAAATTCTTTCAGATCAATTCTTTTCAGAATCAATAAAAAATTAACTGTAAAATTATTAGGAGGATATAGCTTGCTATGTATTTGTCGGTGAATTTGTTATGGCCTTTTAACGAAAAATATCAACCAAGGGCCAAGAGCGATAGAGGATAGGATAGAAATAAATCAAAAATTTGTCGAATAATACTGATAGAAAAATACATTTTGAGTTCTGACTATACTAAAAAGTTATCCACACGCAACGTTTTCCCAACTACTATCCTGATTGGCCTTGTTTTGGCACTATCGTTAAATTAAATTTAATATTCGTGATAGAAAAGTTTTTTTAATAAGCGGCAATCATCTTTAAAAAAAGCGATTGTAAAGGCTATTAGTTTAGAAAAAAACCATGTGATTTAATATCTTTCAAATGCCATTTAATTGCATTAATAACAGCTTTTGCACAATCGATGCTTTTGATAGCATTATCGATAAATATTAATGGGAGATGAATTATTATAAAATCAGGTAAGAAGTGAAATAGCATTCTTTTTTTTGTCAAGTGCTTGCGTGCAAGAAGTATAATATTTTTCAAATTATGGAAGGTACGCAGTGGGTTGGCAACTGGTTGAGCCATAATGTTATGCCAGCATATTGCCTTGGGTGCATATTTTATTCTCCAATTCGCCATTTTAGCTCTCTCACAAAAGTCTATATCTTCCGAACCATAAGGTGAAAACCTTTCATCAAAGCCCCCTATTTCTCGCACAAGATCTAAATTAACCAGTTGTGCGCAACCGATTTGAAAATCAATATCGATTTCTCTTTCAAATTGACCTATGTCTTTGTGGCCGTCTCCTCTAATGATATCAAAACTAAGGGGGATAGGTATTCTACGTAATTGATAAAATTTTTTGATTATTGAAAACCAAGAAAATAGATATACTGATCTCCACGCAAGACAACCAGCACGCCAAATTACGTTTTTATCATTTCCTCTATATATCTTAGGGCCAACAATTCCAGTATTTTTATTTTTGTCAATAACAATTTTAAGCTCCTTAACCATATTTGAATGAGCAAAGGCATCATTATCTAAAAATAAAATATACTTGTAATTATTCTTAGTTGCGTAACGCAGACCTTCATTTCTTCCGCCTGCAACACCTTTATTTTCCGGTAATGTAATGATTTCAAGGTTAGGAAAGTTTTGTGTTAAGTTTTGTGCAAAAAAATCATTAGAATTGTTATCAATTAAAAGAATATCGAACGAAATATCTTTTTGAAAAATTAAACTTTCCAGACACTTTTGAGTTAATTCAATATCATTCCAATTCAATATTACAGCGATTATAGAATCATTGACATTATTCATAGTCTATATAGTTCTTTATAATTATAAGGTATTCCGATATTTGATATTTGCATTGATCGTAATTTTTTCTTCAGGAATACCATATGTTTCGATAATTTTGGAAGCGAAATCAGGACAATCAATATAAATTTTATCAAAAAAATTAAATGATGATAAAACTTTAATAATATTTAGATCCTCAATTTTTTGATTGATCAGAAAATTTTCTGGCGTCTTTATATAAATGCACTTTTCTTTTGAATTGATAACATCACCATATTTAGTTAATAAGTTTGTAGCAAAATCTGAGTTTACTACGATTATCCGATCAATCTTTGCTTCCATTAACAATCTTAAAATAAGATAAGTTAGCCTTTCCATATTAACTTTTATCTCTTGTAGCAGAATATATTCAATGTCTAACGTAAAGGTTTTCTGATTTACCTTATCCGTAATTATTGCAAATTTTCTATTTGAAATGAGGTGATGAGGGTAAAAGGCAAAATCCTTTTCAGATCCGACAAAAAAGATGTCTAATTCTTCTGATTTTAATAAATTTGACAATTTTTCGGGAATCATCAATAAAAGGGGTATTTTTCCCACTTCATGAACACTTCTAAAATTTTGAATTAACGCAAGCTCTGGCTCTATTTTTTCAAGTTTTTCCAATTCATTACGTATGCAATTTTTTATACTGTTAATGTCTGATTTAAAAATCTTTCTTTTTGTTTTCTTTAAAAATTTATAAAAATCTGGATTTTTGAAATTTATATTCTCTAAAGCCCTGTTCATCAATGACTTTTTATGACAATTTTGTTTTTCAATAGACGAATGGGCCACATATAAATCTTTGATTAGCTTTTGGAATAATTTGTTTGGCCTGACAACTTTGTTTTGGCTGAAGGAACTTTGCCATAAGGAAAGACCAGGAGGTTTCTGCCGGATTGCCATCAAGGTCCCATCAACACATACATGACGAAATCCTTTCTCAATCGTGTCGCAGTTCCATAACCAATCCTCATAGGCAAATTGACCTTCATCTTTGATGTAAGGAATTTCATCAAAAATACTTTTAGGCGCCATTATAAGAGCTGGCCATAGATTTTCTTCGAAGATTTTAAGTAAGTAATTAGATTTAAAAATCAGTTCTTTCAAAAATGGATCCAAAGGAAAACCTATTATGATGCTAGGATGCGCGACATCACCTTCCCCTCTTTCAAGCGTATTAATAGCTTCATTAATCCAATTTTCGGAATAGAGATCATCTCCATCCAGAATAGAAATATAGGACCCAGAGGCTTTAGATATGCCGTAATTTCTTGATAGCGAAAGAGCACCAAAATTTACATTATAAACTGAAACTTCTTCCATCAACCTATTCACCCAGAAACCTACAACTCCATGCGTAATCGGATCAGTAACGTTGTCTTTAACGATAATTACCTCAGAATTGTATCCATTGATTTTTTTTGCATATTGAATTGAGTATTCTAAAGCACGCATTGTTCTATGCAGTAGTATTCCTTCTGAGTGGACGGTAATTACGACTGAGCAAATGTAATTATTACTACTTTGGTTACCATTCATATTTTAATCAACTTTTGAAAATATAATGTCTTATGAACAAATCAATTTTCATGAATTAAATTTATTAGAAATCCCTTGTTTACTGGGATAATATCTATATTTTAAAGCTTCTTTTAGAAAAAGAGGGACAGTTCCAACTCGCTCTTTAAATGTCATATTTCCATGAAATAAGGAATAATAGATTATATTTGATATAAGTGGGTGCAGCACCTGCTTTGTAATCATAATTTTTTCAATTTTTTTTAACCGATGCAACCTGCAGAAATTTTGAAATATTTTAATGATGTCATTATAACTGTTTATTAAATCATTTTTCGAGTTATTGTCAATTTCACCACTGACAATATCTGCCATACAATTCAAATTAAGACAATTAACTTTATCCTTTTCTAAATAGTTGTATAAGTTGTATTTTCTTATTTGATTCCAAATGTCTCTCTGATGCCTTTTTTTAGAGATTGATATGGACTGTTCATGGTGTCGATACTTTAACAATGGTATAGATATGTTAGCACCTTCGGTATTCTCAAGGATTTGACTCCACAATTTATAATCTTGAGCAAATTTTAATTTTTCATCATACCTTAGTTTAAAGTCTTCCAAAATCTTTTTTCGTATCATCACGGTTGGATGTGCAAAGGGCGACATAAATAAAAGACTAAATCTAATTTCTATATCTGTTTCTGGTGGAAAAATTATATTCTGAACCCTCCCATAAGAATCGATTTTATAAATCGCACTACCAACAATGCCTATCTCTCTGTTATTAGATAAAAAACTTACTTGTTGTCGAATTCTATCTGGCAGCGAGATGTCATCAGCATCCATCCTTGCGAAAAATTCACCTCTTGCTTTATGAATACCTTGGTTTAATGAATAGGAAATTCCACGATTCGATTCATTTTTAATTAAAATAATGCGATTATCCTTTAAATCTTCAATTTCACGTAAAGAATTGTCTGTTGATCCGTCATCAACAATAATAACTTCTAAAGGGCGATATGTCTGTTTAAGTATACTGATTAAGGCTTGCCGAATAAATTTTTCACCATTAAATACAGGAATAAGGACAGAAACTAACGGATTTTTATGACAACCTTTATAATACATTTTTTTAATAATTAGGTCACAACTATCAGGACATAGGTTACCCGAGTCTAAGGGTAAAAAATGTCATGACATAGGTTACCCACAAAAACTCAGACAAATAGTTTTGAAGGTATATCATAGGAAAGAGTTTCAACGAGTTCGTCACCAAGATATACCTGAAGCCTGTGAATTTGTGTAACGATGACTGCTTTCACGTACGAATATAGCAGCTCTTTTGAAACAATAAATTTTTCACCAAAACCGTCTATTACGCGATTGCTTCGAATAAATCGGATGAGGATCACATTACCCTCCGGAATATGATCTAAAAAAGGCAATTACGTTTTTGGTCCCAGTTTATAGGGAACATATTTATGTTTCTCGGTGAACTCATCCGGTGTTCTGGCCTTTAGGCAGCTGTAGCGATGATGCCGATTGTGGAAAGTCTGAAAATTTTTGCTTTGACGTTTTAAAAATGCGTAACTGGCAAACCACTGCCGTCTAAAGAACTTGCGGTTGTATGTATCGTTAAAATGTTCAATTTCGCCGTTTCGACAAGGTTCGCCAATCGGTATGAAAACCGGCTGAATGCCGAAATGCAGACAGGTTCTGATCACAACGCCAAAGGACCTTGAGTACTTATTGCTGCCGCGGAAGCTCAGTTCATAGTCCAGCTGCAGGTAATCCGGCGGACCTAAAACCTTCCAACATCCCAGCAGGCCAGCGGCAACCTGCCTGTCCTGCTTGATTCTTTGAGACCGATATACACGCGATGGCTGAACCGATCCATCACGTTGAGCGAATAAAATCGGCCGTCTCCTTTGATATAACGAGGACCGACAAGGTCGGCCTGGTGGATGTTATTAAAATCCAGTGCCTCGGTGAAATAGGGGTATTCCACTCCTTTGGGCACAGATGAAATTTTTTTTAATCAGCCCCTCGTGTTTAAGCACGCGGTGGATCGTGCTGTCTGAAGGGAATCGGTAACCGGCCTTGCGATCTCCCATTTTATGGCGCTTGTGCCAAGCTGGGCAAACGTCTCGGTTTCCAGGCGTTTTCTGGTTGCAATTATGCGCTGCCGTTCAGTCTTACTGATGCGCTGGGGGCTTTTTCTTGGCGCCCGGCTCTGGTCTTTGAACCAGAGTTTTTCGACGCTGCTGTAACGTTGGAGCCATTTAAAGAACCACTTTTTTGATCGTTTCAGGCTTGTGTAAATGTCTTTCGGTGATTCACCTTTTATCAATCTTTCGATGGCCGTTTTTCTTATTTGCTTTTCCATGTGAATGCCTCTTGCAGCAATTTATATCTGCAGTGACTTACACGTAAAAATAGCCATTGGGTAACCTATGTCGTGAAAGTTCTCTTTTAGGCCCTTATAAATAGAAGATTAGGATAAACCTTAGCTTCATTCTAATTATCAGGGTGGTTGTTAATTAAAACACTATTTTTGGGTTTGTTTATAGTGCTAAAAAATTATAAAAAGTAGGAAGCGTACCATTGAAATATCCTTACCCTAAAAATAAAAGACTAAAGTTAACTACAAATTTAGTCTAATTTTATAAGAATTTAGTTTATCTTTATAATAAACCTTTAACCACACATACTTTTTTTAGCTACAATAATTGCGTTCCCTATAAATTTAATTTTCTTAAATCCTATAATTTTCAATATATAAATTATTTCTTTTTTTGTATAGATGTGAAGATGGTAAGGATTTTTCTTTTCTTCTTCAATTGCTATAGCTTTTGTCCTTGGAAAAAGTGATGACATTATTAAAATACCGTTTTTATTTAGTAAGTTAAAAACTGTATTTAAATATTTTTCTCCATTCGATTTGCTCAAATGTTCTATAAATTCAAAACATAATAAAACATCATATTTTTTTTTAATTGAGTCCAATTGATGTGTGTCAAATACAAAATAGAATACATTTTTTTTCGCCCAAATTTCTTTTGATAATTTTATTGAATCATAGTCCTTGTCAAATGCATCAATTGAATCCACGTAGTCTGAAATCAAATAAGCGCCCCAGCCTAAACCTGAACCAGTTTCAAGAACTTTTTTATTTTTAACATATTTAATACTATATAAATAGCGTCCGAGCATGTATTTATAATAGCCATTAAGCCTATATATTGATGCTCCAGGTAATCCGCGTTCCTCATTTTCTATCGTATGGAACTCCATAGAATTTTCACTATAACCTAAAATTCTATTGATTTTATCTTTTAAAAAAAAATAATACGAATAAAAGTGAAGATTAATATAATATTTAGTAACTTCGTAAAAAATATCCATAATCAGGCTACAAGTTTCATTGAGACGTTAACACATGAATATTCATTAGATGAACAATTTCATTATTGACCTGTAAATAATGGCTAACTTTGGTACCTTTTCTTTGATATATTCGATAAATTTTTTTCCGAAAATATTCTGTATTTTTTTATCAATAATATATTTTCTTGATACCAATTTATAATATAACTGATTAACTTCATCTGCGGAGAGATACTTCGTTGATGGAAGAATAATATTTTCGTAAGTATAATGGTCTAAGTTATTATTTAGTACTTCATAGTACATTTGGGAGACCGGTATTGCCCAAACGCGATTATAGAAAATCACTGAAAGGTCTAGCTTTTTCGAGTTTTTATAGTTTTTTAAAATGGATTGTTTATTGTCAAAAGGGAAACCTAACATAAATCCACCACCCGTGCGTATTCCATGTCTGTTGCACAAATTAATGGCAGATTTTATTTGCTTAACGGAAGTTCCCTTTCCAATTCGCTTAAGAACCTTATTATCAGCGTTTTCGATTCCAAACCAGATTCCTCTGCATCCAGCATGTGCCATTTTACTGACAACCTCGTCATCTAAAGTATCAACTCTTGATTCACATAACCATGGTATATTGTATTTGATTATTTTATCACAAAATTCAATAACTCTATCCTTTTTTACGGTAAAATTATCCTCCCTGAAATACAACCCTTTAGTACCGTAATTTTTCATTAAAAATTCAACTTCGTCTATTAAATTATCGATAGAGCGATATGAATATTTTCTTTCCCAAATAAATTTAGATGAACAAAAATAACAATCAAAGGGACAACCACGACTTGAAACAACTGTATCAACGGGGTCGCAATCAGGAAGATACGATTGCTCTCTTCTATTATAATCATTAATATTTATAATACTTCTATCTGGAAATTTAAGACCGTTAAGATTTTTGTTTCTGAAAACGACTTCATTAACATAAGTTTTACCAATTAGTGAGAATCCACAATCTTTCAATCCATCTAAATTTCCGATTATTTTATCGAAAATTTGTTCACCTTCTCCCCTAAAGATAATATTAAACATGTTGATATATAAATTCCAATTTGCAGTAGCATTCGGACCGCCGTATATGGTTGTAATACCTTTTTGCATTAGAACGGATGAAATTTTACGGGATTCTTTTATCTCAAAAATAGTACCACCGAATCCAACAATGTCGTATTTACTTAGTCTTTGGCTTAATGTTTCGCTATCGAATTTTTTAATTCTGTTATCAATAAAGTCAATTTTGTATTTTGAGTTACCAATCAAATACAACATGCCTAACGGAGGTAGATGGTTTTCATTCTCCGTAGATATATTGGTGGCATATTCGAAGTATTTTGGTAATTTCATGCTCCTGGGGTAGACCAAGCAAATATTTTTCATTTTGAAACCTACGGTCGCTTATATATGGGCGCCTTATTTTTTTGTTATAAAAGAATCCGTCGTTATCGAATTTTGACTGTTGTGAAGTAGAATACACGAATAATTGAATGAGCCATAACGAAACTTTTGCAGGAATTAGAAAAAAATTTCTTCGGGTCTAATTCCCAGAAGCTTGCTTCGATAAGATTAGCAATATTGTAAAGGTCAGATACCCCGCAGCAAGCTGCAGGCGAGAGTTCATTATTTTTAGACGGTAATTATAATTTTAGCTATTATTTAGTTTAAAAATATGCGATGTTACTTACTGTAATTATTTTGAAAAAGAGTGTGTGGATAATTTGCCCAGTTAGCATATTCCATGCCTAAGTTTTCGGCGGCTTCGTCCATCACCGTTTTATCAATAATCCCGCTCCGGAATACCATAACCTGATTTTCTGTCACGCAAACGCTAGATCATAAAGTTATGGCGTTTTTTGGGCAGGACTATCGATAAAACACTTATTAGATATCTGTAACGGCCAGCGTGATCCTCTTTTTACTCCGTGTCAACACGGTGCTAATCGTAAGTGTCAAAGCTCTCGTTAGCATTTTTTATCAAACTTCTCCTGAAATACAAGGCCATTTCACTACCATTGGGTTTGTATTTCTTTGTGTCCCATTCTTCTCTAGCTTTTCTTTTCCAGTAATTATCTATTTGACATGAAAAAATAAAAAAAGGTAATCCCATAAGCAACAATATAAAATCTCTTTTTAGTTTATTCTTTTTTTTTAACAGCTTTGTAACAATCTTTGCAGGCAGACGAAGTACAGTTATGGTAATCAACTGCTTCCTTACTTTTTTTAACTGTCGTCTCGCCTCTTCATTAATAGCTTGAGAAGTATCACAAAACATAAGTACGAACTTTAAAGAAGATTTTGTAATCCAATTAATTGCACCATAGTATTGATTAGAGTAAAATTCTTTTTTTAATTCAAAATTTTTAGTTTGGCATAATCTGCAGAATTCGTCAGTAGTTAATCTTCTCACATGACCGTTGTCTTCAAAAAAGAATCTGTTCTCAAGATCGGTATTAATCCCTTCTTTTCGAAATAGGCAAATATTATATTCATAGCTTCCTTTATTTCCACAAGGCAAAAAGTGAAGCATGGAGGATTCAGGTTTTAAATATTTATTCATCTGATTAAACACTTCACTTAAATTGAATACATGTTCAAAAACGTGGTGTGTAAAAACGAAATCAAAATTTTTTTGTTTAAATTTGGGGCTGTTTACTTCAAAAAATGTGCAGCCTGCATAGCGTATCTTTGCATTAGCAATAGCTTTTTTGCTTATATCAGTACCGTATATTTTCCAAGAAGGAAGCGCTTGGCGAACAATTTCTGTAAGAACCCCATTGCCACACCCAAAATCCAACGCTTCACCTTTGGTTGGAAGGTGAAGTTCTTGAATGACTTCAAATATTTTTCTTTTCTTCTCAAAAGGCCATTTCTCCATGTAGCCTTGTTCATACCTGTTTTCATAAAAATCTAACGACTTGTATTTATCATATAACTCTGTAGTTTGTTGCGTGTCAATTTTTCCAGTCATTTATTTGAAATTATCCTTTCAAAGATCACTCCGACGCAAATTTGAATCTTAAAAAACTCATTAATGGACCTTTTTCTAAAACAGTATGGAACGGTAACAACTCAATGTAAGGGTAGCAGAGAGAATTCTTCTAATATTACAATTCGGGAGCGGCATGTCCAGCTGTCCCCTTTACATCATCCAAAGAATGTTTCTACATCGAGCCTAAATACGGCTTTGGACGTTTTATTCTAAAATTGCAAACAATTCCAGTTTTTCTGTAAAGCCAAATCACCAATAACGCATTAAAAATAATGAGACTTATTGTTGTTGCTATTGCAGCACCTGTTGTTCCAAGAAAAGAAATCAGAATCATATTAAGAATTAAATTAGTTATAGCAGCAATTGTGATACCCCGTGCGACAATTCGCTCTAAACCGACCATATTCAGAATAAGTCCTACAGAACCCATACAGGCATTAAACAACTGCCCAAGACACAAAATTACCAAAGGGATGTATGCTGTGGCATATTCATGGCCAAAAACAAAAGAAATGAGTCTTTGTCCAAAAACAATTAAGGTTAAAGACACAGAGAACGCAAAAATTGTTACAAACAGAATGCTCTTATTTAAAACATATTGCAACCGATCCTTTTCTCCAGTCGCAAATAATTCTACAACAGACGGTCCAATGGTCATGTTTACAGCAAGAAGTCCGAACGGAACAAGTTCGGCTCCCCGTTGAGCCACCCGGAAAAGTCCGACTGCTTCGGGTCCTTGGATAATGCCGAGCAGAACCACTGATGCTTCCCTGTTTATAATCTGCAGTCCGCCAGTAAGGACGAAAGGCATTATACTCTTGCACCATTTTGGGGTTTCATAGGCAGGGCTGACATTGTAAACATCTTGTGGTAGAAGCAAGTGAAGCAAGCGATAGTTAAACAAAATCAAAAGCGCAGCGCTTATGACATAGGTGCTGATAACTGCTTCAGGATTTAAGATAAATTTGTCTAACCAAAGTATGAGAGCAATCAATGTAATGACCAACGCAGGAATCAATGCCAAGTTTGCTTGGCCAAGCAGTACGTAATGCAACCCACGGAGTGCGGCCCCTTGGAGGTTAACGGTAGTCATTAAAGGAACAAGAACCATAGCAATTAGAAAGGGGAACTGCAATGAGTTACCTTGATATATCCACAATCCGATTCCTGCAACCAAAAATGCAATGGTAATGGAAACGGCAGTACTTGCATAACGCATCCAATGAAGTAATCCTCGCAGAAAATGAAATTCACCGTTTGTTTTATATGCGGCAACCTCCCGTACCAGAAGAATATCACCGCCCAACATGGCTGGGACTGTTAGCAAACACATAACCGATAAACAAAAAGAGTAAATACCTAACCCCTCTTTTCCTAAGAATCGGGCTAAAATAACGGCAAGGCAAAGATTTAAGACTGTCTGGGTCAGTTTAAATAGAAGTGATCCTAATGCGCCCTGTATAAGATGCTTGCGCAAAGAAAATAGGGAATTGTTATTTGTTTGCAAAGTAAATTGGGCCTCAAGGATTAGATAAAAAGTATGATATACATTTATAGGCCTATCTACCTATTAAAAAAAGATAGTATATGATTTTAATGTCTCCCTCGGGGAATGGGAGAAAATCCCTCGCCTTTAGGCGAAGACTTCAGTAGGCCCGAAGGGCCGAGGTTGCTAATATCCTTATTTGGCGGTCGCTTGGTCGAATTCATTCGACCGAGCTATCAAGACCGCCCCTCAACCCACCGCCTTCAGGCGATGGTGCTTGAGTTGAATCTTTGAATCCATGCCCTCTGGGCATGATCAGAGTTCTAAGGTTTTGCAATTTGAACGAGTCATTGTTAACCCTGTACTGAGTTGTCCCCACAATCTCAGTAGGATGAGATAACAATGAGTCGCTTCAAAAAACTAACACATACCATTTGGCACTGCCAATAACATATTGTTTGGGTGCGCAGTGAAATTCAATTTTCCATGTTTTCTTAAGTAATTGTGGGTACGTTTAATTGCAATACGTGAATTTTTCCGTAAAATCTTCGAAAGAAAAGGCTTTTTGCCCTTGGTTATACCGTTCTCATTTACTCTCGCACTTTTCAAGAATTTAAATAGGATAACTTTAAACCTATGTTTAAATTCTTCAAAACCGGGCCGCTAAGCCATGCTATATGAAGGAATTTTCCACCCGTTTAATTAATGAAACATGTCGCTAAATGATAACGAATTATTTAAAAATCTTGTAGATGACCCTGTTCCTGGTTCAAAAAAAAAATTAAGCTTTGAAGTTGTTACTTCGAGATATTTTTTATGTATATTTTAAAAAATAACTATATTCGCCGGCTATCAGAAATGATCGTTGTCGATCAATTCAATTTACTTTTCCTTCGTTCCCGTGTTCTTCCCAAATCAAAAAAAATGGCTTTTTGTTAAGCTGTTTAGCCATTCGGGCATATTCCTTGCGGTTTAAGACCAGTGAACGAATCTTACGTTTGATATAACGCTCTGTTTTTATGCTTAAATCGTTGAGATGATAGGGATCGATTGAACCGACTAATACCAGGTCGATGATGCCAGTGTCCTTCCCTTCGGCGTAATCGCCGATGAGGTAGGCTTTCTCGAGATTTCCTAAACGCTGGACAATGCTGTCGATTACTTGATCGATTCCCATTACCTTGCTGACCATGGATCGGAGTTCGGGAAAAAGGGAATGCTCTGTGTTGGCCATGTAAAAAACCTGGCGGCCGGATTTTTCGGTCTTGAGAAGCCGGGTCTTCTTGAGTTGGTTGAGTTCCTCGCGGACGGCATTCGTGGAAACTTCGAACTCCTTGGCGAGCTCACGCAGGTAAGCCCTGGTTGCTGGATTGAAAAAAAGTCGCACCAATAGCTTGATGCGAGTTTTCGATGATATGAGACCGGTCAGTAAATTTTCCACTATTTATTCACCGCCCGCTGCGCTCGAGCATAGAGATCGCAGAGGGGTTTTACTTTTGACTTTCTGCTTAGACCCGCCTTCTTCGCCTGAGTGAGAGCGATAAGGGGCAAGGAGCATAAAGTCAAAAATACGCTCTCTTCGGGACATAGTTACTTTAACCTAAACTATTCGGTTCCGGGTTCAAGGTTCAGGGGTTAAAAATTTCTGATTTCCGAAACTTTATACTTCACTGTTTGGATTGGTCGCTTTCACCCATTGGGGGAAGCATAAAATTTGACGCGATGGATGTGTAATGCAATATTTTGAGACAAGTTATGTCACTTTAACTGGGAACCGTGAACGTTGAACCGCTCAACCCAGGTTTAATTTTCGGTGCCAGTTCCAGGCTGAG
>CAVQQR010000027.1:0-92443 GCA_963715015.1 uncultured Flavobacteriaceae bacterium | reverse complement strand
ATGAATTTTTACGCAATAAAAATCTGAAAACATTATAAACCGCCAAATAGATGGCACTTCTGATCAACCATCCCGGTACATTTAACCACCAAACTTTTTCCTGAATAATTACATCGTGTTTTGCATCTTCACCCATCCATACGTATAAGTGATTCCAATGCATACCTGCAGCCAGCAAAAAGACAAATAACAATATTGATCCAGGCAAAATATAAGCAGTAATTGCTTCCATTACTCTGAACAGAACGATCGACCATCCTGCTTGAGCTGCCCATTGAATTGAGTAAAATACCAACACACAAACTGAGATCATAAGAAAGAAGAATGCTGATATAAAGAACGCTGTCCAAGGTCTATTTTGCGCTTGATGCAGCAAATGTTCCAAATGTGATTTTTCGTGATCCTCAGCTCCAACCGAGTTCTCGCCATGTGAGGCTTCTGCATGGTTATCAACAACTGCATGTTCAGTTGTACCATGTTCTTCTTCATGATGCATCATTGCTTGAACGTCTTCTGTAGTTTTGGGTGCACTGAGAAAACCATAGCCCATACCCAAAGCGCCTAAAATGATTAAGACGATAGAAAACGTTTTTAGTTTGCTTGAAAATGTATACATTTTACCTTTTATTTCTTGTTAATCGTTAATTACTTATTAGGTCTGTTCTTAGTTTCTCTACATATTGAACAACTTGCCAACGCTCCGTATCATTGAGTTGAGAAGAGTGAGAACCCATTAAATTCCTACCATACATAATGACATGATAAATAGAACCCGTCTGTAATTTCTCTGTCCTTGTAATTTGGTACACCTAAAAATTTCTCATTTTTTACCAATGCTCCTTGTCCATCACCTTTGTCGCCATGGCAAACAGCACAATAAATCCCATACAAATACTTCCCTTGTTCAAGATTTTTTTCATTTATTTCAATCGGAGAATTGATTGAATCTTTTGCAAAAAGATATCCCTCTTCAGAATTTGGAATGTCATATACAACTCTTGACCTTGATATAGTTCCTTCTACCGGAGTCAGGGTAATGAAACCATCAGGAAAAGCCTCTGGTTGTGAATAAGTGTCGTAAGGAACAGAATTATACATATCCGTATCTGCCATATATTGAACCTTTCTTGTGGTCTTTGTTTCATTACAAGAAACTAACAAAAGAACTGTAAAAAGGAATATGGTTATTTTTGAAACTATCTTCATTATTAATTTATTTGAAATAATTTTTCAACTATTCGTGTTTATCCGCCACTTTAATTTCTATGGCTCCGGTTTCTTTTAAGAAAGAAGTTAATTCATCTTCATTTCCATGTATAGCTACTTCCATGACGAATTTATCATCGGTTGTTCTTGGATCTGGGTTTGATGCTTTTTGAAACGGCCATATTTTACTTCTCATATAAAAAGTGATCACCATTAAGTGAGCTGCAAAGAACACGGTCATCTCAAACATGATTGGAACGAAAGCCGGCATATTTTCATGAAAGGAAAAACTTGGTTTACCTCCAATATTCTGAGGCCAATCTTGAATCATCATATAATTTAACATCCAAACAGCAAAACTCAATCCAACCAAGCCATACATAAAAGCTGTTATAGCAATTCTGGTATCCTCAAGTCCCATGGCGCGATCCAATCCATGAACAGGAAATGGTGTATAAACTTCTTCTATATGATGATGCGCAGCTCTTGTCTCTTTCACTGCTTTGATGAGCACATCGTCATCGTCGTACATCGCTTGTATTACTTTATTACTCATATTAAGTAAGCTTAAATATTAATGGTGATGTTTTTTGTAATTCTCTCCTGATGATTTCAAAATAGATTTCACCTCTGCTTGCGCTACAACCGGGAATGTTCTTGCATAAAGTAAGAACAATACAAAGAAAAATCCGATGGTACCAACATAAATTCCAATGTCTACAAAAGTAGGCTCGAACATAGTCCAAGATGATGGAAGATGTCCTCTACTTAAGTTGATTACAATAATGTCAAATCTTTCGAACCACATTCCAATATTGATAATAATCGACATGATGAAAGATACTGTATAATTCGTTCTTAGTTTTTTAAACCATAATAGTTGTGGGAAAACACCATTACAAAGAATCAGTGCCCAAAATGCCCACCAATAAGGTCCTGTTGCTGCTCCAACTGACAAGTAGGTAAAATCTTCGTACAAACTACCAGAATACCAACCTACGAAGAATTCCGACAAGTAAGCTACCATTACGATACCTCCTGTCACCAGAATTACTTTATTCATATTTTCAATATGAACTCTTGTAATGTAAGCTTCCATGTTGGATACTTTGCGCATGACAATCAATAAGGTTTGCACCATGGCGAATCCGGAGAATACCGCTCCAGCAACGAAATAGGGCGGATAAACCGTACTGTGCCATCCTGGAATAACCGAAGTAGCAAAGTCAAAGGATACGATAGTATGCACAGAAAGTACCAGTGGCGTTGCCAGACCAGCCAACACCAGAGAAACTTCCTCAAAACGTTGCCAATCTTTTGCCCTACCGGTCCAACCGAAACTCAATAAACTATAAATTTTCTTTTGGAAAGGTTTTGTAGCTCGGTCTCTGATCATAGCAAAGTCTGGAAGTAAACCAGTATACCAGAAAACCAAAGAAACAGATAAATAAGTAGATATCGCAAATACGTCCCACAAAAGTGGAGAGTTAAAGTTCGCCCATAAAGATCCAAATTGGTTAGGTATTGGCATTACCCAATATCCGTTCCAAATTCTACCCATGTGGATCAATGGGAAAAGTCCGGCTTGCACAACTGCAAAGATTGTCATTGCCTCAGCAGAACGGTTAATACCCATTCTCCATTTTTGCCTGAACAATAAGAGTACAGCAGAAATTAGTGTTCCCGCATGTCCGATACCAACCCACCAAACAAAGTTGGTGATATCCCAGGCCCAGTTAATTTTGTTATTCAATCCCCAAACTCCAATTCCTGTTCCGATGGTGTAAATAATTGCACCAACTCCCCATAGAAAACAGATCAGTGCTAAAGTGAAAACTCCCCACCACCATTTATTTGCCTTACCTTCTATGGGCGCAGCAATGTCATTGGATATATCGTGATAAGTCTTATCCCCTAAAATTAACGGTTCTCTAATCGGTGCTTCGTAATGAGCCATAGTCTTATCTATAATTTATTAATGATATGATAAACAAACAATATTGCTTATGCTTCTGATTTATTCTTAACTTTTAATTGATAGAAAACATTCGGTTTTGTTCCCACAAAATCGAGTAATTTAAAGCTTCTATCGTCTTTTGACATTTTCGTCACTTCACTTTGTTCATTATTGATGTCTCCAAAGACAATTGAACCTGTTGGACATGCACTAGAACAAGCTGTTTTAAATTCATCTGACGCCAATGCTCTACCTTCTTTTTTAGCTTCCAAAATGGTTGCCTGTGTCATCTGAATGCACATAGAACATTTTTCCATTACCCCTCTTGAACGCACAGTAACATCAGGATTCAATACCATTCTTCCTAGGTCATTGTTCATGTTGTAATCAAATTCAGCATTATCAAAGTATTTGAACCAGTTGAATCTTCTCACTTTATAAGGACAGTTATTTGCACAATATCTGGTTCCAACACAACGGTTGTAAGCCATTTGGTTCTGACCTTGTTTACCATGAGAGGTTGCAGCCACCGGACAAACAGTTTCACAAGGAGCATGATTACAGTGCTGACACATTACTGGCTGGAAAGATACTTCTGGAGCATCTGACGGATGCGTCATCGCTTCAAAGAAATCTCCTGTACCAAAAATACCTTCTTCTTTTCCTCTTTCATTGCTCATGTCACTAGAATAATACCTGTCTATACGCAACCAGTGCATATCTCTACTTACTCTAATTTCATGTTTACCAACAACAGGTACATTATTTTCCGCATGACAAGCAACAACACAAGCTGCACAGCCTGTACATGTTGCAAGATCAATGGACATATTAAACTTAACGCCCCATGAATCATCAAAAGTTTCCCATAAATCAACTTTATCCTGAGTTACTTCCTGGTGATTTAATGAAAAAACAGGAGCACTATTCCACTCTTCTTTTGGCTTCGTTGTGAAATCAGCCAAAGTTGCCTCTTTGGTAATTTCACCTTCTCTACCCATGATGGTATGCTGTAATTGAACACAGGCAAACTTATGCTCACCAGATGTTTTTTCTATACTTACGTTTTTAAATAAGCCACTGCTTAAAGGATAAGCATTGTACCCAACACTCATTTCTTTTTGCAAATGAGCTCTTCCATAGCCTAATGCTATTGATACTGAACCAGGTGCCTGACCAGGCTGAATGTACACTGGTACATTTGATAATGAAATGCCATCCGCAGTAATATTGACCAAATCGCCATTCAAAGCACCATTATCTACTGTTCTATTTCCTAATCCCAATGCTTCTGCATCAATTCTGGAGATCAACAAATAATTATCCCAAGAAGTTCTTGTAATCGGGTCAGGTAATTCCTGTAACCAAGGGTTATTTGCCTGAGTACCGTCACCTAAACTGATTTTAGGATACACGGTTAGTTCCATTTCACCCGATTTAATTTTTCCCAACTCAGTTCCAGCCGCGTTCAAATCTACTGGATTTAGAACTAAGTCTGTCATTTCATCAGAAACGGTAAAAGCTCCTTTCTGAAGAACTTTATTAAAAGAAGTAACACCTAAAATTTCAGATTGCCAATTATTCTTGATATAACCGTGGAAATCAGAAGTGCTACCAGTCCATTTTAACATTGAATCCTCAAATTGACGCGTGTCGAACAATGGATGTATCGTCGGTTGCATTAGAGAATAATGACCTTTTTGAAACATAGCGTCCCCCCAAGATTCCAGATAATGAGGCGTAGGTAAAACATATTGTGAAACAGCTGTCGTTTCAGTTTCGTTCATTCCAAATGCTACAGTAAGTTTCGCTTTTTTAAGAGCTTCGGCAAATTCAGATCCATTCGATAAAGTGTAAACAGGGTTCACATTCACCATCATCAATCCGCCAACAGAACCTCCCTTTAAATCTTGAATCAGATTTTGAACCTGATTTGTATTTCCTTTTCTTGTATACCTAACATTCTGAACATCAATCACAGCACTTTGCAATGTTTGATTAATCGCCAATGTGAGTAATTGCGCATTTTTATCATTAATACCGCAAACTACAACAGCATTACTTCCGGCTGATTTAAGTTTAGCAGCGACTTGCTGTATACCTGTATTTAGCGGGGTCATCTCTCTGGTTGAGATACCAGAAGTTACTGCCTGATACAATTTGATCAAGGCATTTATTTGTTCAGATGGTTTTACCATGATTCTTTTATCGGCATTTCCACCTGTCAAGGTCATGTTTGATTCTATCTGAACATGGTAAGACATTTTTCCATTCTTAGGAACTCTGCCTTTGGCATAACCAGAAGAAAAGCCTCCTCCTTGCCAATCACCGAGAAAATCCGCTCCGATCGAAAGAATTACCTCTGCTTTTGAAAAATCGTAATCAGGTAAAGCTCTTATTCCATACATTTCTTCCATAGCATCCAAAATACCATCTTCTGAAATACTATCGTACATTACATGCTCAACATTACCGAATTGTTCTTTAAACTGAGCGATCAATTTTAATGTCGAAGGACTAACAATAGTACCCGAAAGTATAGCTATTTTTTCTCCACTATTCTTTATTTCAGAAAGTTTTGAAGCAATTTCTCCATCTATTTTTGCCCAAGTTGCAACCTCACCATTAATCCTAGGCGCTTTTAATCTGTTGCTGTCGTACAAAGACAAAACTGATGCCTGAACCCTTGCATTGGTTGCATGATGTTTTGCATCTTTATTTGGCTCAATTTTAATAGGCCTTCCATCGCGAACTTTTACTAAAACATTGGCAAAATCAAATCCATCAGCCATCGTTGTTGCATAATAATCTGCAACTCCAGGAACAATATCGTCCGGTTTTACAACATAAGGAATTGATTTAGTCACAGGGCCTTCACATGCAGCAAGTGATGCTACAGCCGTAGAAAAACCAACATATTTTAAGAAATCTCTTCTACTAGTTGATGAAGTCTCTAAAGACTCTTTATCACCAAGAAATTGATCCGTTGGAATATCTTGTGCAAACTCATTTTGTTTTAGCTTTTCAACAATCAAGCTACCTTCATTTAGCTCTTCAACACTTTTCCAGTATTTCTTGTTTGATGCCATATTTATATCTTGTCGTTTATTCGTTATTATGAAATCGTAAAAATGAGCTTTTAGTAATGGCACTTGCCACACTCTTTTCCTCCTAATTGACCGATAGTCACTTTTTCTACATTATATTTTTTTGCTAATTCATCGTGAATTTTAGCGTAGTACTCATTATCCTTTAAATTCACATTCGTTTCTTTATGGCATGTAATACACCAACCCATTGTCAAGGGTGAAAACTGATACATATCTTCCATTGTTTCAACAGGACCATGACATTTCTGACAATTTAAGCCAGCGACAGTTACGTGTTGTGAGTGGTTGAAATATACAAAGTCAGGCAAATTGTGAATTCGTACCCATTCTATAGGTTTTTGCTGAAAATCTTCCTTGTAAGCTAATTTTTCAACATCCCATCCAATGGCATCATAAATTTTTTGAATCTCACCATCATAAAAAGCCTTTTCACTTTCATCAGCAACCGGACCGTTGTATTCAGAAATACTTTTATGACAGTTCATACAGACATTCACAGAAGGAATCCCTGAATGCTTGCTGTGTTTTGCAGATGAATGGCAATACTGACAATCGATCTTATTATCTCCAGCGTGAATTTTATGAGAAAAAGCGATGGGTTGGATTGGTTGGTAACCTTGGTCTACCCCTACTTCGAATAATGTTCCGAACAATACATACGCAAAGACCAATAGAAACAAAATAGTAGATGTAATTTTGAGGAAACCGTTATTGCTTTTTAAGAATACCCAAACAACAAAAAGAATAAGTGCAAGAACTACTACATAGCTCATCCAATTTAAATTGGTTTTTGGTGTAGCAACATTTGCTTGTGCAGTATCCGCTGCAGCAACAGGCTTCATATCTCCGGCCGTTGTGTAAGCAATAATTGCTTCAATATCTTCGTCAGATAACTGAGGGAAGGCCGTCATTGGCATTCCGTTGTATTCATTAAAAATATCTATCGCATCTTGATCTCCGCTTGCTCTTAAAGCCGCGTTATCTTTGATCCAGGCTTTTAACCATTCATCAGACCTTCTATCCGCAATATTTCCAAGTGCCGGACCAATTAATTTCTTATCTAATTTATGACAAGCAGCACAATTTGCTTGAAAAAGTGTTTTTCCTAATTGAACTTTCGGGTCTACTTGAGCTACTGCGGCTGGAGCTGCTGCTGCTTCTGTTTTCCCATCTGTATAAGCAATAATATCGTTTACATCTTGCTCAGACAATTGAGGAAATGCCGTCATAGGCATACCGTTATATTCGTTAAAAACATCAATTGCATCCTGATCTCCACTCGCCCTTAATGCAGCGTTGTCTTTAATCCAAGCTTGTAACCACTCATTACTTCTTCGATCTCCGATTTTTCCTAGTGCAGGACCAATGAGCTTTTTGTCAAGCTTATGGCAAGCAGCACAATTTGCATTAAAAAGTTTTTTGCCATTATCTGCATTTCCGTCCTGAGCAGATGCCAAAAAGGAAAAAAGGAACATGAAGGAAAACCCTAGAATAAATCTTTTAAATATGCCTTCTCGCATTACAACTTTCATATAAGTTATTTAAGATTAATCAATTGACTACTTTAAAAAGCAAAATTCGTCAAAATTAAGATAAATTTATCATAATTTCTGACCTCTTTAAAGAATGTTGCAAAAATACATTTTCTACTTTATAGACAAAGTTTAATTTTATTTACAGAATTAATTTATAATCGTTCTAAATAATGTTAGGGAATAACAAATTTTAAAACAATATAATAGATTTGCAAAAAAACTTTCTTATGCCTTTAAAAAGTATTTTTGTGCTGTTCTTCTTTACTTTCTCTTCCGCCATATTTGCCCAAAATAGTGGAGGAAGTCTTGAGGTTAAGACCCAACCAGGAATTGAAAAAATTATAAATGCCAAAATTGCCTACAATAAATCTGTAAAATCCATTAAAGGTTATAAGATTCAATTATTTTATGGCAATGAAAAGGGAGCCTACGATTCAAAGGAGAAATTCGAAAAGCTATTTCCCGAAATTCCTGCTAAATTAACATTTAGTACTCCCGACTGGAAAATTCAGGTGGGGAATTATTTCACAAAACTGCAGGCTGACAAAGACCTGGAGAAAATCAAACTCGATTTTCCTGGAGCAATTGTATTAGCAACGGATATAGATATCCCAGATAACAATAAAAAGTAGGAATTTCAATGGTTTAAACCTTAAATTTGCTCTATGAATGAACATCTTGATGCCTCGAATAAGCAATTTAGTGGTGAAGAATTTGATATTGAAAGAAAATTACGCCCCATCACTTTTGATGATTTCACCGGGCAAGATCAAGCCTTAGAAAATTTAAGGGTATTTGTTAAAGCTGCTAATTTGAGATCTGAAGCTTTGGATCACACCCTTTTTCACGGACCTCCGGGATTAGGAAAAACAACTCTGGCACATATCCTTGCGAATGAGCTCAAAACCAATATTAAAGTTACTTCGGGGCCGGTTTTAGATAAACCAGGAGATTTAGCAGGATTACTGACAAATTTGAATGAAAGAGATGTACTTTTTATTGATGAAATTCACAGACTTAGCCCTGTTATAGAAGAATATCTCTATTCGGCCATGGAAGACTATAAAATTGATATCATGATCGAATCCGGGCCGAATGCCAGAACGGTTCAAATAAATTTAGAACCTTTTACTTTAATTGGAGCTACGACAAGATCGGGTTTACTTACTGCCCCAATGCGAGCGAGGTTCGGCATCAGTACGCGTCTGCAATATTACACTTCGGAATTACTGACAGATATCGTTCAACGAAGTGCTCATATCCTTGAAGTTCCTATTTCCATGGAAGCAGCCATAGAAATTGCCGGACGAAGTCGAGGTACACCAAGAATTGCCAATGCTTTGTTGAGAAGGGTCCGGGATTTTGCCCAGATTAAAGGTGATGGCAAAATAAACATTACTATTGCCAAGTTCGCCCTGAACGCACTTTTAGTCGACACTCACGGACTAGACGAAATGGACAATAAAATCCTCTCGACCATTATAGATAAATTTAAAGGTGGGCCAGTAGGAATAAGTACACTCGCAACAGCAGTGGGTGAAAATGCCGAGACAATAGAGGAAGTGTATGAACCTTTTTTAATACAGGAAGGCTTTATTTTAAGAACTCCAAGAGGAAGGGAAGTAACCGAGCTGGCTTATAAACATCTCGGAAAAACCAGAAGAGGAAATCAATCTGATCTGTTTTCCTAATGCTATTTTGTTTTGAAAAGTTTCCCAAAAAAACAAGAAATTACAAGATTACTTAAAGAAGAGGCTTTAAAACTTGGCTTTGATTTTTGTGGCGTTGCCCAATCTGAATTTTTGCAAAGTGAAACGGACCATCTGGAAAAATGGTTGAAAAATGGTTATCAGGGCAAAATGTCCTATATGGAAAATCATTTTGATGTCAGATTAGATCCCGGAAAACTTGTTGATCATGCCAAATCGGTCATTTCTCTGGCTTATAATTATTTTCCTCAACAGGAATTACAAGGTAATAGTTTTCTAATCTCTAAATATGCCTATGGCGAAGATTATCATCAAGTTGTAAAATCAAAACTTTTAAAGCTGATTGCTTTGCTTAAAAGCCATATTGGCGATATCAATATTCGCGGGTTCGTAGATTCTGCACCCATTTTAGAAAGAATTTGGGCAGAGAGGTCAGGATTAGGCTGGACAGGAAAGAACACCTTATTAATTAATAAAAAAAAAGGATCCTTCTTTTTCCTGGCAGAATTAGTTTTGGATATAGAACTTGAATACGATACCGCATTTAAAACAGATCATTGCGGAACTTGCCGAAAATGTTTAGATGCTTGCCCCACCGAAGCCATTTTGCCCGGTAAAATTGTAGATGGAAGCAAATGTATTTCCTATTTCACTATTGAATTAAAAGAAGAAATACCAACTTCGATGAAGGGAAAATTTAACGATTGGATCTTTGGTTGTGATATTTGCCAAGATGTTTGTCCTTGGAATCGTTTCTCCAAACCTCACCATGAACCGGCATTTGAGCCTCATCCAGATTTACTTCAGATGACCAAAAAAGATTGGATGGAGTTGGAAGAAAATACCTTTCAAAAAATCTTTAAAAAATCTGCAGTAAAACGTACAAAATTTACCGGACTAAGACGCAATATTGATTTTATTCAAAATCAATAGAATCAATTCAAAAATCAATATTTTGGTTACATTTGTTCCAACAATAACTATTTATGAGTACCAAGATCAGTAAAAAGGAAGCTCTTCATTACCATGAGTCACCTCAACCCGGAAAAATCCAGATTACTCCCAGCAAGAAACACGCAACACAAAGAGATCTATCTTTAGCTTATTCTCCAGGAGTTGCTTATCCATGTTTGGAAATCGCAGAAGACAGAGAAAAGGTATATAAATATACTTCAAAAGGTAATTTAGTGGCTGTCATTTCTAACGGAACAGCTGTTTTAGGCCTAGGCGATATAGGTGCCGAAGCAGGCAAGCCCGTTATGGAAGGAAAGGCTTTGCTTTTTAAAATTTTTGCTGATATTGATGTTTTTGATATAGAAGTAGAAACTAAAAATGTTGAAGAATTCATTCAAACGGTAAAAAATATTGCCCCAACCTTTGGCGGGATCAATTTAGAAGATATCAAAGCTCCCGAGGCATTCGAAATTGAAAAGAGGTTAGTCGAAGAATTGAATATTCCTGTGATGCACGACGATCAGCACGGAACAGCGATTATTTCGACAGCGGCTCTTAAAAACGCGTTAGAAATAGCTGGTAAAAAAGCTGAGGATGTAACGATTGTGATTAATGGTGCAGGAGCTGCGGCAATTTCTTGTTCTAAATTATACAAGAACTTAGGTGTTAAACCTGAGAACATGATCATGTGCGACAGCAAAGGTGTTATCAGGAAAGACAGACAAGACCTGAGTGCTGAAAAAGCAGAATTTGCAACAGATAAAAATGTACACACCTTAGCCGAGGCGATGAAGAATAGTGATGTTTTTATTGGTTTATCTAAAGGTGATGTGGTAAGCTCGGCAATGGTAAAAAGTATGGCAAAGAATCCTATAGTATTTGCTATGGCAAATCCTGACCCCGAAATTTCTTATCCTTTGGCAATTAAGGCCAGAAAAGATATCATTATGGCTACAGGCCGATCGGATCACCCCAATCAGGTCAATAATGTCTTAGGTTTCCCATTTATTTTTCGAGGAGCTCTAGATGTGAGAGCAACAAAGATCAACGAAGAAATGAAAATGGCTGCAGTCTATGCATTAGCGGAGCTTGCGAAAGAATCTGTTCCGGAACAAGTGAACATAGCCTATAAAGAAAAAAAGTTGCAATTTGGTAAAGACTATATTATCCCAAAACCCTTCGATACCAGATTAATTTCGAAAATTCCTCCAGCCGTGGCCAAAGCGGCCATGGATAGCGGAGTAGCCACCCAGCCCATTAAGGATTGGGCAAAATATGTGGAAGTATTAGAAGAAAGGCTCGGCACAGGAAATAAATTGATGAGACTTGTGACAGCCAGAGCAAAATCTGACCCGAAGAAGGTTCTCTTTGCTGAAGCTGATGAACTCGCTGTTTTAAAGGCAGCCCAAATTGTTCATGAAGAGGGAATTGCTAAAGTCGTGTTGTTAGGAAATAAGGAAAAAATAGCACTCCTAATGAAAGAATTGAGTTTTGATGAGGATATTGAAATTATCGATCCAAAATCAGATGAAGAGCAAGAAAGAAGAGAGTTATTTGCAGAACAATACTGGAAACAAAGACAACGCAAAGGAATTACACTTTTAGAGGCTGAGAAATGGATGCGCGAAAGAAATTATTTTGCAGCCATGATGTTGAATAACGACCTCGCAGATGCCTTAGTAACAGGTTATACCAGAGCCTACCCCACAGTGGCTAAACCGATCATCGAATTAATTGGAAAACAACCCGGATTAAAAAAAGTAGCTGCCACAAATTTGATGTTAACCGAAAAAGGACCCCTTTTTTTGTCGGATACGGCTATGATTCGAAATCCAACAACAGAAGAATTAGTTGAGATTGTTAGACTAACCAACACAACCATGAAATTATTTGGTTTAAGTCCTAATCTTGCCTTTGTTTCCTATGCCAATTTTTCTCCGTCAAAATTAGACTCTGTAGAAAAAATTCAGAATGCAGTGCAAATTATCCATGAAAAACATCCATCAATCAACATAGACGGAGGCTTGCAAGCTGATTTTGCATTAAATGAAAAATTGAGATCCTCTAAATTTCCATTTACTAAAATTGAAGGAAAAAAGGTAAACGGTCTTATCTTTCCAAACCTGGATTCTGCTAACATCAGTTATAAACTTTTAAAGGAACTAAATAATATAGAATCTGTTGGACCAATAATTATGGGATTACGAAAACCGGTCCATCTTCTGCAGCTCAGAGCTTCTGTAGATGAAATTGTAAATATGGTATCTGTGGCCGTGGTCGATGCCCAAGAAAAAGAAATTCAAGAAAAATTAAAAAATAAAAAAGGGAAAAATTAATTGCCATCTGTTCATTCTCCTCATTCAGATGCTCGCAATAGACGGTTCTAAAATTCAACTAAAAAATGATTACATATTTAAAGGGTAAACTGGCGGAAAAAAATCCGACCAATGTTATCATCGAATGCAATGGAATTGGCTATTTTGTCTTGATTTCATTACAAACCTATACACGTATTCCCGACAATGAAAATATTTTATTGCACACCCATTTGTCTATAAGAGAAGATGCACACGTGCTTTTTGGTTTTTATGATAAAATTGAACGAGAAATATTTAAACTACTTATTTCTGTTTCTGGAGTTGGTCCGAGCACTGCCATCACAATGCTCTCTTCTATGACTACTGAGCAAATACAGCAAGCCATTGCAAATAAGGATGTGATAGCCATTAAATCAGTTAAAGGAATTGGCGATAAAACGGCGCAAAGAGTTATTGTTGATTTAAAGGATAAAATCCTAAAAACTTTCAACATTTCAGAAGATTTATTAACAAGCAACAATACAATAAAAAATGAAGCGTTAACTGCTTTGGAGGTTTTAGGTTTTTCAAGAAAGGCTTCAGAAAAAGTAGTTCAGTCTTTGTTAAATGAATCGACCGACATAACAATAGAAGAATTGATCAAAAAGGCACTTAAAAACTTGTAAATTTGTTATCCCTCAAGAAATTTACATACCAAACGCTAATTCTATGCATTGGCCTATTAGGTTATGCCTTTTCTTCACACGCGCAAAATTCGCCTTCTCAAATAACAAAAGACACTGTTCCCGAATTAAAATACAACTTTAAAAATTCTCAAAAGGGACGTTTTTTTTTAACGGACCCAACCAAATACGAAGTCATATATGATCCGGAAATTGGTCAATATATTTTCTATGAAAAGATTGGCGATTATTTAATCAAACATCCTTCGTACATGACCAAAAAAGAGTACGAAGAATATCGGCTAAACCGCGACATGCTCGACTATGCAAAAAATAAACTCAGTGCAATAGACGGTAAAAAGGAAGGTACGCTTGAAGAGCAAAAAGATTTACTCCCAACCTATTATGTAAATTCTAAGTTTTTTGAAGATATTTTTGGTGGAAATGAAATTGATATAAATCCGCAAGGTTCCATACTCTTAAGGATGGGAGTCATACATCAGCAAGTTGAAAATCCACAACTTTCTGAAAGGAATAGAAAAAGTACAACTTTCGATTTTGATCAAGAAATTAACGCCAGTTTAAATGCTCAGGTCGGACAAAGATTGCGCGTTAATGCTAATTTCGATACCCAATCTACCTTCAATTTTCAAAACCTGATCAAAATTGAATATGTCCCCACAGAAGACGATATTATCAGAAAAATAGAAGTAGGGAATGTAAGTATGCCGTCTCGAAACTCATTGGTAAATGGTGTGCAAAATCTTTTTGGAGCAAAAACCGAACTCCAATTTGGAAAGACTACCGTTACAGGAATATTTTCTCAGCAAAGGTCTCAGTCCAGAACTGTGGCTGCCGAAGGTGGATCCTTAATTCAGGAATTTGATTTTAGAGCTACAAATTACGATATCAACAGACATTATTTTTTAGCTCATCATTTTAGGGATTCTTACGAAAATGCACTTATCAATTTCCCCCTCATCAATACAAACATTCGTATCACAAGGATTGAAATTTGGGCTACGAACCGAAATGCAACTACTGATAATACCAGAAATATTGTTGCTCTAAGCGATTTGGGGGAAAATAAAGCAGAAAATATTGGTCCTGCCAATGTCATCCCTAATCCCGGAGCTAAAGACCCTTCCAATCCGGCAAATAATTTAAACGATTTACTTGTTTTAAATGGCCCCATCCGAAAAATATCTTCGGTTGGATCAGCTTTGGCGCCATATGGAATGCAACAAGGAAGGGATTATACAATTCTAGAAAATGCTCGTAAACTGGTTCAAGGGGTCGATTTTAATTTCAATGCGCAACTAGGTTTTATAAGTTTAAATAAAAGGTTGGTCGATAGTGATGTGCTGGCGGTTGCTTTTGAATATACTGATGGCATCAATGTATATCAAGTAGGGGAATTAAGTGGTGATGGTATTGTTGCACCGGACAACTTGGTAGTAAAACTCTTGCAAAGTGAAATCTTTAATACTGAAATCCCTTTATGGGATCTTATGATGAAGAACGTTTACGAAGTTCCCGGAGCATTTCAATTGCAGAAAGATAATTTTAGGATAGAATTAATGTATCAAGATGATGAGACCGGAGTTCCGGTAAACATCCTGCAAAATGCCAAAACAGAAGAAGTTCAGAATAAAACCCTCTTGAATATTTTGCGACTTGACCGACTTGATCAAAACGATAATATTTTCCCACAGGGTGATGGTTTTTTTGATTACATAGAAAATATAACTGTAAGCTCACAGCAAGGATATATAATATTCCCTACGGTTGAGCCTTTTGGTGAATATTTAGACAAAGTATTGGATCCGGAAGATGACGTGTATGTTTTTAATGAGTTATATGATAGAACTCAGGCAGAAGCGCAAAATGATTTTCAGGTGAAGGACAAGTATCTTTTTAAAGGCTATTTTAAATCTGATGGAAGAAACGGAATTCCTTTAGGGGCATTCAATGTACCTCGAGGTTCGGTAAAAGTAACTTCCGGAGGCAGGGAATTGGTTGAAGGTGTGGATTATGTGGTAGATTACAATATTGGTAACGTTCAGATCATCAACCCAACATTAATTGATTCTAATGCTCCTATTGATGTTTCAGTTGAAAACAATATCGGTTTTACCCAACAAAGAAGAACCTACATGGGTGTTGATGTATTGCACACTTTCAACGAAAATTTAGCAGTTGGTGGTAGTATCATTAATTTGAATGAAAGACCCTTGACTCAGAAAGCCCAATTTGGCACAGAACCTGTAAATAACACTATTTTTGGTGCTCACGTCAATTATTCTACTAAAGTTCCTTTTTTGACAAAACTGGCTAACAAATTGCCAAATATAGACACGGATGTAGAATCGACGGTTTCAGTAAGAGCCGAAGTTGCTCATCTGTTGCCTGGTTCTCCCAGCGGAATTAATCTTGACGGGGCAGCCACTTCCTATGTTGATGATTTTGAAGGCTCTCAAATTCCCATCGATATAAAATCCCCTAAACAATGGTTCTTGGCGAGTACACCCCAGGGTCAGTTTGGGGATCTAGACTTTAACAATGGAAATTTAGCTCCCGGATTACCGGAAGAGTTGAGAACAGGGGCAAAAAGATCAAAATTAGCCTGGTATAATATTGACCAACTGTTCTATGGTTCAACTCTGAGACCTTCGAATATTGACAACAACGAATTATCGCGTGCTGAAGTTCGACAAATAAACTATTCTGAATTATTTCCTGAAACAGAGTTGGATATTACCCAATCAAACATTGTTCGCACTTTAGATCTGGCTTATTTTCCGCAAGAAAGAGGTACTTATAATTTCGATAACAGCTTTGGACCTGATGGGAAATATATCAATCCGGAAGACCGGTGGGGAGGAATTATGCGGCCTCTTACCACGACGAACTTTCAACAGGCCAATATTGAATATATCGAGTTTTGGCTATTGGATCCTTACGAAAATTATTCCTTGACACCAGCAGAAGGCGGACCCAACTCTCCTCCTTCCCCGGCCGATTTTGTGGGTGAATTATACTTTAATTTTGGTAGTGTTTCTGAAGATATTTTAAAAGACGACAGGAAAATGTTTGAAAACGGTCTGCCCGAAGATGGTGTTCAAATCCCTGATAATAACGTAGAAATTACACCTTGGTCCTCAATCCCAAAAAACCAGTCATTACTATACGCTTTTACCGAAGACGACCAAGCGCGTCCGAATCAGGATCTCGGTTTTGACGGAATAAATGACGCCGACGAAGCGATCAGATTTGGAACTAATTTTGGAGAAGACCCTGCCAATGATAATTTCCAATTTTTTAGAGGTCAAGAATTGGATGCTGAAGATGCTGGAATTGTAAAACGCTATCGCAATTTTAACCTCACACAGGGAAACTCGAATACACCTGGAAATTCAAATGAAGGATTTCCTACTTCGGCCACCTCATTTCCCGATGTTGAAGACATCAACAGAGATCAGACCATGAGCGCCACGGAAAGCTATTACCAGTATAAAGTTTCGATGAATAAAACGGATTTTGTCGTAGGTCAGAATTTTATTGTTGATAAAAAAGAAGTCAATGTAAAATTGGCAAACGGCAATGACCAAACGGCTACCTGGTATCAATTTAGAATTCCGATTACGGTGCCGGATGATCCGAATAATATTGTAAATAATATGTCCGGTTTTACTTCTATCCGATTTATGAGAATGTTTCTCACAAAATTTAAGATTCCCGTAGTACTTAGATTTGGAGAATTTCAATTGATCAGGGGTGATTGGAGAAGATACACTAAAACGCTGAATGAAAATATTGAACCACCTCAGGAAATTACTCCCATAGAGAATCAAAATTTCAGAGTTGGGGTAGTTAATATTGAGGAGAATAGCGATCGGCAACCTATACCTTATGTCCTTCCTCCAGGAATCAGAAGAGAGCAATTACAAGGAACTACTACTATTCAACAACAAAATGAACAATCACTATCCGTAAAAATTACAGATCTAGCTCCTGGTGATACGCGCGCCGTATTTAAAAATACGACATTTGATATGCGTATGTATAAAAACCTTCAAATGTTTTTACATGCAGAATCGGTTTTAGGTTCTGTTCCGGTAAGAAATGACGAATTAGTTGCTATTTTGAGATTAGGAAGCGACAATGACAATAATTTTTACCAAATAGAAGTTCCTTTAAAAATTACCGGTTTCGATGCTGTAACAGCAGAAGAAATCTGGCCGGAAGAAAATAATCTGCTCACAAAATTAGAAGAATTAGGAAACTTAAAATTGCAGCGTCTTGAAGAAGGTGCCGCTGCAAATGAATTATTTCCCGCTATTGTCAATGGTGAACCTGCCGAGTACAGAATCAGGGTTAAAGGAAATCCTAATTTGGCAAACATCAGAACAATTATGATGGGCGTAAAAAATGTTAGTGAGACTCCTAAAAATATGGAAGTTTGGTTTAATGAATTGCGTCTATCTGAATTTGATAATGAAGGTGGTTGGGCAGCTAACCTAAATGCAGATGCAAACATCGCTGATTTCGCAAATCTGTCATTATCGAGCAATTTGTTCACGAAAGGATTTGGCGCTATAGATCAAAGAGTTAATGAAAGAAGCCAAGAAGACGTCTTTCAGTACGGGGTAATAACCACCGTAAATATGGGACAACTTCTGCCAAAAAAAGTAGGACTGAATTTACCGATAAACGTAAGTTTCTCAGAAGAATTTAGAGATCCCAAATTTGACCCGAGATATCAAGATGTTTTATTTGATAACGGCAGTACGGATAGTGATTTGGCAAGAGATTATACACAACGCCGGAGTATCAATTTCATCAATGTGAGGAAGAATGTAACTACTTTCGACAGAAAACCTCATTTCTATGATATAGAAAATCTCTCCTTTTCCTATTCCTATAATGATATGTATCAGAGAAACTATAATATTCAGAAGTTCCTTGATCAGAGATTGAGGACATCTTTGAATTATGCTTATAGTTTACAACCAAAATATTTGGAACCACTCAAAAACTGGGGGCCAATTTCAAACAAGGATTATTTACTCTTCTTGAGGGAGCTGAATATCAATTTGATCCCAAGTTCTATCGCAGTTAATTCGAATATCATAAGATCCTACAATGAGCAATTGTCTAGATCCTTGGTTGAAGGTTTACCCGATTTACCCACTTTGACACAAAGAAATTTTATGTTCAATTGGGATTATCTCATAGCTTATAATTTGACCAAATCAATACAACTGACATTTAGAGCTTTGGACAGTTATGTTTATGACGATTTTGAAGGCGAAAATAATATCCAACTTTATGATAATTTCTTCACGTTTGGCAGACCAGAACATTATCATCAAACTCTCGAAGCGTCCTACAAACTTCCATTTGATAAATTCAAGCATTTAGAATTTATCAACGGAACTTATAATTATACAGCAGATTATGATTGGCAAGCACCCTCATTATCAAATATTCCATTAATTGGTAATAATATTCAGAATGCCAATACTCATACTTTTACAGCTGACTTGTCCATGGACAGATTGTATCAGGATTTAAAATTAGATCGATTATTTAACAAAAAAACAGTTCAAAAAGTAGACAAAAATGGTATCGCCTTACCTCCAGACTCTGGTAAGCCCCAAAAATTCACTAATACTGGTCAACAAATCGGACGGTTTGCTGTTGATGTTTTAACCTCCATTAAAAACATAAGATTATCCTATTCAGAAAATAATGGAACATTTCTTGCCGGATACATTCCAGAAAGCGGTTTACTGGGATTAAATAATTATGAAGGAGGCTTTGCCCCTAGCTTAGGATTTGTATTTGGAAGTCAGTCAGACATTTTAAACCATGCACTCAAAAACAACTGGTTAATTTCGAGAGAAGAAACTGGAAACATTTACAATAAAAATTACAGCAAATCTCATTTCGAGAAACTGGATTATTCCATGAGTGTAAGGCCTACAAAAAATTTAGATATAGAAATTTTTGGAAACAAAACTTATACCAAAAGTTTTAGCCAACAACTAGATGTTATCGACGGCCTTCTGAATGATGCCCCAATCAGTGCCATGGGTAATTTTAGCATATCCTATTTTATGCTAAAAGCCAGTTTCAAGGATGAGGATCAAGTTTTCGAAGAATTTAAAACGAATAGGGCAGTAATTGCACAGCGATTATCGCAAAAGACCGGTGGAGACATCAGCGGTTTTGGTGAGACCAATCAAGACGTGGTGCTACCTGCATTTCTGGCGGCCTATTCAGGAAATGACGCTGGTTCAATTAGCCTTGACGCTTTTAGGAGCACCCCACTACCAAATTGGAGAGTAAACTATACCGGTTTGATGCAAATTGGTTGGTTCAAAGAAAATTTCAGGAATTTTTCCGTTGAAAACAGTTACCGTTCTATGTATTCAGTTCTTTCTTTCACCAATAATTTGAAGTATAATGATGAGCAGCCATATACCGATTTGAATAAAGATATTGCGGGAAATTTCAATCCTGAAAAATTATATAACGGTGTGAGTTTAATTGAAGAATTTGCTCCCTTGGTAAAGGTCGATTTTACCATGAAAAATTCTTTTTCTATGCGAGCCGCCTACAATAAAGACAAGGCACTTAATTTAAATTTCAACAATAATACGGTAACTGAAATTAATGGAGACGAAATTGTTCTCGGACTGGGCTACCGCATTAAAAATGTAAAAATGAAATTTAAAATGGGTGAAAAACAAACTACTTTTCAGGGAGATGTCAATTTCAAGGCAGATTTAGGTTTTAGAGATAATCTTACTATTATTAGATCTTATGGTGCCACAGATGACATTCAAAACAACCAAATTACAGGAGGTCAGAACCTGACAACCATTAAATTTCTTGTCGATTATTCCCTGAACAAAAATTTGTTAACATCTTTTTACTTTGATTATAATAAGTCTAAATTTGCAATCTCGACAACTTACCCTAGAACTGCAATCAATGCAGGGATAAGTTTTCGATACATCATTGGGAACTAAAATTAAAAAAAATGAATATACCTGAAAATTTAAAATACACCAAAGACCACGAATGGATCAAAATTGAAGGCGATCTGGCCGTTGTTGGAATTACAGATTTCGCTCAAAGCGAATTAGGAGATATCGTATATGTAGATGTAGAATCTCAGGGTGACAATGTTGAGCAAGAAGAAGTATTTGGAAGTGTGGAGGCTGTAAAAACTGTATCCGACTTATTTATGCCTTTATCTGGCGAGGTAGTAGAGTTTAATGAAGAATTGGAATCTTCTCCTGAAAGCATCAATACAGATCCTTATGGTAAAGGTTGGATCATCAAAATTTTAATTTCGGATAAGTCTCAGATAGACAGTTTACTTGATGCTACAGCATATAAAGAAATTATTGGAGCATAGTGCTTTATACATAGCTATAGCTGTTACAATTTTTATTGCCTATTTAAGTTTAAGTTCGGAACCGAAATTAGATCTTGGTTTTACTTTTAAATCAAAAGACAAGGTATACCATGCTATAGCGTATTTTACCTTAGCTTTTACTTGGCTTTTCGTATTTCGAAATTCTTACCATCATAAGCGATTTAGAATACTGACATTGTGTATATTAACATTTTATGGCATTATTCTTGAAGGTTTACAAGGAACGATTACGAATTACAGAACAGCAGATTTATATGATGCAATTGCCAATTTTTTGGGAGTAGTACTAGGGATAATCCTCTTTAATACCTTCTTAAAATGGTACAGTCGTTAAAAAACTTGTTATTTTTTAAATTATTTCATTAAATTAGCCAACACTAAAAATCTCAGAGAATGGAATTGAAAAAAAACCCTAAAGCTAATCTCGAAAATCACAACAAGCAATTTATGTTACTTGGTTTGGTATTAGCACTTTTGATCATATATGTGGGGATAGAATGGAAAACTTTCGAACGTAATATTGCCGACCTTGGAGTTGCCAATACAGCGCTCGACGAAGAAATTGATATTCCTATCACAGAAAGAATTCAGGAAGTGAAACCGCCTCCACCGCCTCCACCGGCTCCGGAAAAAATTGAAATCGTTGAAGATGAGTCTGAAATAGAGGAAACAGTTCTAGAATCTACTGAAACTGACCAAAACGAGGTAGTTGAGGTGCAGGAGATTGTAGAAGTTGTTGAGGAAGAGTATGTGGAAGAAGATGTACCCTTCGCAATTATTGAAGAAGTTCCTACGTTCCCAGGCTGTAAGGGATCTAATGCAGAAAAAAAGCAATGCTTACAAGACAATATCCAAAAAATTGTAAACAAAAACTTTAATACCGGATTAGCTAATGATCTTGGCTTGTCCCCTGGAAAAAAGAAAGTTTACGTTATGTTTAAAATCGATAAAACCGGTAATGTTACAGATATAGCTGCCCGTGGCCCTCATGCCAGATTAGAGAAGGAAGCTATTAGAGTTGTTGAAAAAATACCTCAAATGTCACCAGGTAAACAAAGAAATAGACCTGTTGGTGTTAAATATACTTTACCGATTACTTTAATTGTAGAATAATTTCTTCAAAATATTATAAAAAAGCCACCTTTTCGGTGGCTTTTTTCTTTTTAAGAATGACAAAAATCATTTTCTTACAGACTAACCTGTCGTAAATTAGATGTATAATTCTAAATTTAAAAGTCATGTTAGTAAAAAAACACAGTAAAGCAAGACTTTCTCCCCACTCAAAGATTTTCTTTCAACTTGGCTTAGTTTTAGCTCTTATCGTCATATATATAGGTTTAGAATGGAAAACGGTAGATAGAACTGTAGATGAGTTGGCAAATTATTCTTTTCAGGAGGAAATAATTGAAGACATTCCAATCACAGAGCGCATTATGGAAAATAAACCATTGCCACCACCGCCACCCGCACCAGAGAAAATTGAAATAGTAGATGATAATTTGGAAATAGAAGAAACAATTATTGAATCTACAGAGTCAGATCAGAATCTAGCGGTTGAAGTGTCGGAAGTTGTGATAACCGAGGTCGTTGAGGAAGAGGAAGTTCCTGAGGATGTTCCTTTTGCAATTATTGAAGAAACGCCCGTTTTTCCTGGTTGTACAGGTACCACAAAGGAAAAAAGGGATTGTTTACAAGAAAAAATTCAACAACATGTAAATAAAAATTACAATACAGGCTTAGCATCTGAGCTAGGATTAGCTTCTGGTAAAAAGAAAGTATATGTAATCTTTAATATCAATAGCAAAGGTGAAATCGCAAATGTAGCAGCTAGAGGTCCACATGTAAGATTGGAAAAAGAAGCTATCCGCGTAGTCGAAATGCTACCCAAAATGACGCCGGGTAAACAAAGAGGTGTACCGGTTGGTGTAAAGTATACGCTGCCCATTACCTTAATTGTTCAAGATGGAATGTAGTTAAGTTTTAAAATGTTAATTTAACTCGTGTTGAGATTTTTAATAGAATTTTGGCACGAGTTTTTTATTTGGATATATTTTGTTATTTAATGAAGTTGAACGAGTAAATTATATTATTTTTATTTTTTGATCAAATTAAATTTACCATGAATAACCTTAACTATTTTGCTCACGAAACTACAGTTATTGACTCTCCTTGTGAAATTGGTGATGGAACCAAAATTTGGCATTTTAGCCATATCATGTCCAACTGTACAATAGGTGAAAGATGTAATATCGGACAAAATGTTGTTGTGTCGCCAAACGTTGTTTTGGGTAAAAACGTAAAAGTTCAAAACAATGTTTCTATATACACCGGAGTGATTTGTGAAGATGACGTCTTTCTGGGACCATCAATGGTATTCACCAATGTCATCAATCCCAGAAGTGCTGTAAATAGGAAAGAAGAATATATGCGCACCATTGTTAAAAAAGGTGCAACAATTGGAGCAAATGCCACGATAGTTTGTGGAAATAATATTGGTGAATATGCCTTAATTGGAGCAGGTAGTGTTGTTACCAAAGAAATCTTGCCTTATGCCTTAGTTGTTGGTAATCCTGCCAAACAAATAGGGTGGGTAAGTGCCTATGGGCATCGTTTACATTTTAATGCTAATGGAGAGGCTACATGCCCCGAAAGCAATGAAAAATATATGCTTTCAAACAATATTGTAAGTAAAATCGATTAGTTTTGTGCCATTAATAAATTGCTTCCATTATCTATTTGCAGAATGAATAAAATGAACAACCTATTTTTAGCTCTTTTACTTATACTTTGTTACACAGCTTTTGCACAGATTGAAAAACCGCCTGTTTATCCTGGATGTGAAAATTTAGATGCGAGTCAAACTGAGGCCTGTTTTTTTACTAGTTTAAAAAATGAGGTAGTCAGTAAGTTTAAAATTCCTGAAAAGGTCATCACCGAAAATTATAGGGGTAAAGTAAATGTTATTTTTGTTGTGGATAATACCGGTAAAATAAAAGTTTTACATGTAACGGCAATGTATCAGGAATTGGAAAATGAAGTAAATCGCGTTTTTAGTACCTTACCACAAATCACCCCAGCGACCTATAACAGTAGAAATATTGAAAAGCAATATTTATTACCCCTCACTATTCCATTAGATAACAAGGATCCAGATTACCAAACTGTCCAGCAGCCCACAATTGTTATATCAGATACAAAAGTAGTTGAAGAACAACAAAAAGAAGCCATTGAAGAGGTGATAGAAAATACAAGTATTTTCCCTGAATTTCAGAGTGAATTAAACATTCCCTTTACCCATCAGGAATACGAGAATATAATATTTCATCTAGATCAAAATGACAATACGCATACTGCCTCTAAACCATATTTATATAATGAAGTAAGACCCTATATTGACCTTGAGGCAAAAAGAAATACCATACTAAAAGATAAAGAATCTTGGGCAGGCAGAAAATTATGGAATGAACACTTGTTTTTGGTAAAAGGTAAAAATTACTGGTTCACAGTAAACCCGGCTTTTGATTTCCAAATTGGAAAAGACAACTCCGATATTGATTATACCTATAACAATACCCGTGCTATACAAATTCAAGGAAGCTTAGGGAAAAAGTTTAGTTTTTCATCTTCAATCTATGAAAGTCAGGGGCGATTTGCGGAATACATCAACCAGACAACGAGAGAATATGGCCCCATAATTGGAGCTAGTGCAATTGTTCCCGGACGAGGTAAGGCAAAAGGTTTTAAAGAAGGTGGTTTCGATTATCCTGTGGCAGAGGCCTATTTGAGCTATACCCCAAATGAATTTTTTAATTTTCAATTTGGAAATGGTAAAAATTTTATCGGAGATGGATACAGATCCTTCTTTTTATCAGATGTCGCCTCTCCCTATCCTTTTTTTAAAATAAGCACTCAATTCTGGAAAATCAAATATACCAACCTTTGGATGTGGATGTCAGATGTTAGACCAACTTCTTCCGACGATAATACAAATTTGCAGAAATATGTGGCGATGCACCATTTGAGCTGGAATGTGACTGAAAAATTCAATATTGGCCTTTTCGAATCAGTCATAACAAATGAAAACAGCTACAATGGCTTTGATGTTTCGTTCTTTAATCCAATCATTTTCTATAGAGCAGTGGAATTTTCCAATGGTGGGGATTTAAGTGGTAATGTCCAAATTGGTTTGAATATGAAATATAAGATCAAGAAAAATATTTCTGCCTATACACAATTTTTGATCGATGAAATGACTGTCGATGAAGTTTTTGGTGGAGAAGGTTATTGGGGTAATAAATTTGCCTGGCAACTAGGGGGTAAATACTTTGACGCATTCAATGTCAAAAATTTAATGTTACAAGGTGAATTTAATTGGTCTAGACCTTACACTTTTGCCCATGGTGAAATACCCTTAAATTCCGGACATTATAATCAACCAATCTCTCACCTCTGGGGAGGTAATTTTTGGGAAATCGTAGGTATCGCTCGTTATCAAAAAGACCGTTGGTACGGGAATATGAAAATTATTCTTGGAGAAAAAGGATTTGATTTCAGCAATTCAAATGTGAGTTATGGGGGGGATATCTATAAATCTTATAACGATAGACTGTCTGATTATGGAAATAGTGTAGCTCAGGGTAATACAACTAATATTTTTATTTCAGAATTTAAGGCTGGTTACATCATTAATCCCGTGACCAACCTAAATGCTTTTGCCGGATTTACTTACCGTGGTTTCTCACCATTAGCATCTGCCGGCATAGTCCAAGATGATCAAACAACTTGGTTTACCGTAGGAATTAAATCCGATCTATTTAATTGGTATTTTGATCGTTAGAAATAAAAGCCTAAACCGGCTTTAAATGCAAAGTTCGTCGCACCAGGTATATCTCGATAGCTACCCCGATAAACAAGATCAAAGCGCAGGAGTTTAAATATATTCCCAACTCCGACATGGTATTCCCAATATAATTTTTCAGGTGCTAAATACTCAATTTGAGAAGCATTGAGCGCGATGTTTTCATCAGATATATTACCAACTACACCTCTTATTCCAATTATTTCTCTCCATTGTAATTTGCGGATCAAAGGGAATTTCGAAAATATTCTTCCATTAAAATTATGTTCTAAATGCAATGACGCGTATTCATCTGTAACAAACTCATAGTAATCTAACAAATCAAAAAGTCTTTGCCCTGTAAAATATGTTTGGTTACCCGGAACAATATTTAACAGTAAAAGTGGCACTTCATGATAGGTCTTTCCGATTTCAAAATATGCTTTAGACCTTCCCAATAAACCAATTTGAAATGGTTGTTCATAATAAAATTGAAATTTATGATAATCAAAATCACTATTAAACAGACCTTCTATTCCTTTTGTATAACTAAAAAACAATGTGGGATACCTGCCTTCGTTACTTACACCTCTGTCAACACCCAGTCCCCAGGGCTTTCTTCCCGGTGTATATTGAATACTCATACTCACTTCGGCTTGATTGATCACACTTCTGATACTGCCGTTCTCATCAAAAAAATCTGCATTAAACAAACCTTGATCAGCTGATTTTAATGATTTTAAAGTACCTCCAATTTTGAGCTCAACGTTTTTAATGGGTTCTATAGAAACCTTTCCGTTCGTAATATTCACATCCGACAAAAAAGAGTTGTCTCCTCTTGTAAATAAAGAGGTTGAAGCAAAACTCCTATCAAGTACATCATTGGAAGTTGTCAGGCTTACTCCAAGCTGCTCTATATCCCTCCGATTCCCCAATGACAATACAATTCTATTATTTTTTTCAACCAGCCACTTTCCTTCTATGCCGTACTTAAATTTTCGATCTCCAAACCCATAAGCAAGGTAGCCTTGTAATCGCCACATATCTGACTGACTAAAATAGGTCCTACCTCCTACTCTTAATTTAAATCCCTCTATCTCGTTTAATCCGATGGTCGAATAAATTGGTCCCCAATCAAATCCATTGGCTACCTGCCAATATCCTGAGGTGAGAATTTCGGCAATTCCGTTCAATTCTTTAAATCGTTTTACGGTTTGAAGTGTATCTAACATTTTATAGATCCCAACTTCGTCATCATTCAAAACCTCCATCCTGTTTTGCGACCAAAACTCATCATTTCTATGATAGATCTCTTGATCAGGTATTACCTCTTTTTTATAATAACTGTCAGGCCTTTTGAAATTAAATAAATGATTATCATATAAAGTGGTTCTTTTGCCGTAAACCCCTTTAGATTCATCTTTACTTCTCAAAGCAAAGTCACTCATAAAATGATCTCGCTTCAGAATAAAAACACTGTCGTTTATAACATCAAATTCCTGTTCGATATATACTTCCTTCACCCAGTTTACGTCGGCACTTTTATTGGCATACATTTCTATTTGCTTAATCGCAAAGGTTGTGTCATTCACCCAAAAATCACCTTTAAAAGTTAACTCATTCTTTCTCCTTGGATAGAACACAATGTTGTAGCACCATTTATTTTCAATAAAGGAACTGTCTGCCAAAACATAGTTATAGGTTTGTGGACCTAACCTCGACAAGGGGCTGGCGAAACTCTTATCAAAAAATTTGACGAAATTGTCATAGATATCATAATCGACATACAGTTGCTTAATAAAAGCTATTAGCCCTTGATTATCTTGAAAACCAGAGTTTTTATTTCCCAAAAGTTTCTCATTGAATTTTTTAGGGATAGTATTGGTTCCGTAAATTTTATAGGCTGATTCATTTATAAATATGGGTAAATATGGCTTTCCGGTGATAGATGAAGTATCCACCTGATCAAAGATGAATTCCATTCCCTTGAAAACCTTACTCGACTTAAATTTTTCATCGATATTATTGAGATCAAACTCGATCTTTTCATATTTACTATACTCAAAGTCATTATACAGATTGAGGCCATTTTTTCTCTTTTTTTCCCATATTTTCCTCAAAATATCGATAGCTGGGTTATTCTTATTTTTCACCCTCCCGGAATAAACAGTAACTTCCTTAAGAATGTCTGCATCTTCCTTTAGAACTATTACTAGGTTATAGTTGTTTACTTCAAGAGGTACAATGGCTTTTTCGTAACCCATAAAAGTAACTTCCATTTCTTTGTAATACTCATCGGCCTCAATATAAAATTTGCCTTTTTCATCAGAAACTGTTCCTTTAATAGATCCTTTAAGAAGTATATTTGCAAAAGGTATTGGTTCATTATTTTCGTCCACAACACTTCCACTCACCCTTACTTGAGCAAGTAACTGGCAATGAATAAACAGAGCGAGAAACAAAAAGAAACCTATTTTCTTCGTCATAAACCTTCCGTAAAAAAACCTTTCAAGAAAGAAAGGGATTTGAAGTGCTCAAAATTACAGTTTTTAAAACCAAAGCTATTATTTTCTATGTGAAATGATTTTTTAATAAAAGGCTCTTTACTTAAACGCCAATACTTTGAAGATATTTTTTTGGTGTAGATCCATACTTTTTCTTAAAAGCAGCTATAAAGTGACTGGGCGTACTATATCCAACCTCAAAACTAACTTCAGCGATATTGTGTTTTTTAGTTGTTAAAAGGTTTCTGGCATACTCCATTTTATAATTGAATAAAAACGCGAAAGCAGTTTCACCATATATATGCTTAAATCCATCCTTGAGGTACTGAAGAGGCAAATTTACTTGATTTGCTAAATCTGTTAACGTAGGTGGTTCTGCAAAATTATCGATCAAAATTTCTTTAGCAAGCCTTATTTTTTCCACATTATTATCATCTTCTAAATAAGGACATTTTTGTTTTTCATCCGCATCTGATTGGTGAAAATATAAACTCAGTAATTCATAAACTTTTCCTCGAGTATATAATTTTTCCAAAGAAGAATGCAGCCCATAATTATAAATTTGATTTAAAACGATCATTAAAGATGGTTCTAAAGCCTTTTCGAGATAATACTTTTTTTCAATATTTTCAGGATTCAGGAAGTGAATTAGATTTGCTTCTTTTGTGAAAAAAGAATGAAACTTATCAATAGAAATCAATAGAACAATTGCCCGAGAACGCGCCTTCAAACTGAGATCTATAGGCAGATTAACCTGCGGATTATAAATGAGATAAGAGTTGTTCTCACCAACCTCCAAATGGTAATTCCCTCTGTTAAAATTTAATTGATAACTACCCTGAATTCCAAAATGCATTTGTATCACATCACTTTCACCACTATGAAAAAAATTTCTTTCCATAGGTCGATTATTCTTAAGTTTTATGATGGTAAAACCTGGCTCAATCTCAAAGATAAATGCCATACTTTCATCGATACTTTCTGCCATAATAATTTTTATGTTAAAATAAAATACTCGCTGAATCTAATAAATAAGGGACAAAAATAAGCAATTTAAATTTTACAGCTTAATTCTTCTAGCGACATTTCTCCAAATAAAAAAACCATCTTTTAAGATGGTTTTTTATTTCTTCTTATTGGTATAATTATTTTATGTACATCACTTTTTTTACTGCAGCAATGACATCATTTGCATTTGGCAACCACTCTTCCAGCAATACGGGTGAAAAGGGTGCAGGAGTATCTGCAGTCGTAATTCGCTGAATAGGTGCATCTAAATAATCAAATACATTTTCTTGAACCTGATAGGTAATTTCACTAGCCACACTGGCAAAAGGCCAAGCTTCTTCTAAAATAACCAGGCGATTCGTTTTCTTTACAGAGTTAAAAATAGCTTGATGATCCATTGGTCTGACTGTTCTTAGATCAATAATTTCTAAGGAAATACCCTCTTTTTCAAGAATATCTGCCGCTTTATAAGCTTCTTTAATGATCTTACCAAATGATACAATCGTAACATCTGTTCCTTCTCTCTTAATATCTGCAACTCCAATTGGCAAGATATATTCGCCTTCAGGAACTTCTCCCTTGTCTCCATACATCTGCTCAGATTCCATAAAAATAACCGGATCATCGTCTCTAATCGCAGCTTTCAATAATCCTTTTGCGTCATAAGGGTTTGAGGGTACGATCACTTTTAAACCCGGCGTATTGGCGTACCAGTTTTCAAAAGCTTGCGAATGGGTAGCTCCTAATTGGCCGGCACTACCAGTTGGACCGCGAAAAACGATAGGACATGGAAACTGACCTCCAGACATCTGCCTAATCTTGGCGGCATTATTGATAATCTGGTCGATCCCAACTAAAGAAAAGTTAAAGGTCATAAACTCAACTATAGGCCTGTTGCCATTCATAGCAGAACCTACAGCGATTCCTGAAAATCCCAATTCTGCAATAGGCGTATCTATAACTCTTTTTGGACCAAATTCATCCAACATACCTTTAGATGCTTTATAAGCTCCATTATATTCGGCAACTTCCTCACCCATTAAATAGACTGATTCATCGCGACGCATTTCTTCACTCATTGCTTCGGCGATTGCCTCTCTAAATTGAATTGTTTTCATTTTCTAAGATTTAATTACAAAACTCCCTACTTTACAAACACATCATTTATCTTTACCCTAAAATCCAAATTCGTAACGCCAAAAATAAGATCTGTCCTAAAAGTTGTGCAAAAATAAATATTTTTTATGGAAAAGATGCGAATTAAAATAGGTTTAAAAAATAGTTTTAACTGAATTTTTATTATGCATGCATAGTATTTTAGATAATTTTATTTTATCTTCGTAACCTTAAAATTTTGAGAATTAACACAAATAGATATGAAAGTATTAGTATGTATAAGTCATGTTCCAGATACAACGTCGAAAATTAATTTTTCCGACAATGACACCAAGTTTGATGCGAACGGAGTGCAATTTGTCATCAATCCTTATGATGAATTTGCGCTTACACGGGCCATGTGGTTAAAAGAAAAGCAAGGCGCTACGGTAACCGTATTGAATGTAGGAAATCAGACTACCGAACCTACACTTAGAAAAGCCTTAGCCATTGGTGCAGATAATGCCGTTAGAATTAATGCTGAACCTACAGATGGTTTCTTTGTGGCAAGTCAGATTTCCGTTTATGCTAAAAATGAGCATTACGACTTGATTTTGGCAGGTAAAGAATCGATCGACTATAACGGAGGAATGGTTCCCGGTATGTTAGCGCAAATGTTAGATATGGATTTTGTGAATGCCTGTATCGGTTTTGAAGTTGAAGGTAATTCTGTCAAGGCTATCAGAGAAATTGACGGTGGCAAAGAAGTCTTGGAAGCAAAGTTGCCCATTGTCTTAGCGGGCCAAAAGGGAATGGTCGAAGAAAAAGACCTTAGAATTCCAAACATGAGGGGAATTATGATGGCAAGACAAAAGCCTCTGACTGTTGTCGAGCCCTCTAATGAAAGTGCAAAAAGTGATTCTACCAAATACGAAAAACCTCAACAAAAATCAGCTTGTAAAATTGTTGATGCCGATAATTTGGATGAGTTAATATCCCTTTTACACAACGAAGCAAAAGTAATTTAATCACAACTTTTAAATAAAAAAATATGTCTGTTTTAGTATTTGCAGATCACGCAGAAGGAAAATTTAAAAAAATAGCCTTAGAATTAATTTCATACGGAAAAAGCGTGGCGAAAAAAGCACAATCAAAATTAATCGTTGCCACGATCAACACTGATGATGATCAAGAGTTAGCTCAATATGGCGCCGATAAAATTGTTCAAATAAAAGATGAGCGACTCAATAACTTTTCGGCAAAAGCGTTTAGCGATGCCTTGGCACAGGTTGCGAAACAAGAAAATTCTGATGTCATTTTGATCGATTCGAACAGCAACGGCAAGTATTTAGCTCCTTTATTGGCTGTAGAACTTAATGCCGGAATGGCTTCAAATGTCATCGCAGTTCCGGAAACGATAGAACCTTTTGTGGTAAAACGCATGGCATTTTCATCCAAAGGTTTTGTCTATTCAGCCATCAATTCTGAGAAAAAGGTCATTTGTTTGGCGAAAAATTCATTTGGGTTAAAAGAAGAAAAAACGAATCCTGAAAAAATTTCATTTGTACCTGCTTTAAAGGATAAAGATTTTGATTTAAAATCGATCTCAGTTGAAAAAACATCTGGAAAGGTCACAATCGCTGATGCAGATATTGTAGTTTCAGGTGGAAGAGGTTTGAAAGGACCTGAGAATTGGGGACTTATAGAGGATTTAGCTGAAGTTTTAGGAGCTGCAACTGCTTGTTCAAAGCCCGTTTCCGACCTCGGGTGGAGGCCTCATTCTGAGCATGTTGGACAAACTGGAAAACCGGTTTCATCAAATTTGTATATTGCCATTGGTATTTCAGGAGCCATTCAACATCTTGCTGGGGTGAATTCGTCAAAAGTGAAGGTTGTGATCAATACAGATCCCGAAGCTCCATTTTTTAAAGCTGCTGATTATGGTATTGTTGGCGACGCTTTTGAGGTCGTTCCAAAGCTCACAGAAAAATTAAAAGCTTTTAAGAGCAACCAATAAACGTTTTTTTCGTAAATTAGTCTGTCAAAGGCTGTTTGAATTTCGGGCCAAATATGTCCTAAATTTGTACAGCCTTTTTCATTTTTTATTAATATTTTCGCCATTTAATTACTTTCTAATTGTGAGTTTAGTAAGATTGAACATTAAGGGTATTTCGTATAGCCAAACTCAAAGTGGCGCGTACGCCCTGGTTTTAAGTGAAAATGAAGGAGAACGGACTTTACCCATCATTATTGGTGCATTTGAAGCTCAGTCCATTGCAATTGCTTTGGAAAAAGAAATCAAACCACCGAGGCCTTTAACGCACGATTTGTTTAAGACCTTTGCCGATCGATTCAATATCCATATCAAACAAGTTATCATTCATAAGCTCGTTGATGGGGTTTTTTATTCCAGTTTGATTTGCGAAAGTGACGGAATTGAAGAAATTATTGATGCGAGAACATCTGATGCTATTGCCTTAGCCATCCGTTTTCAATCACCCATTTTTACCTTCGAAAATATTTTAGATAAAGCCGGAATTATTTTAAAAATAAAAGACCAGACGAAATTAGAGCAGGCTAAATTTAAAATGGAAGATCTAATCGCTGATATTGATGAAGAATTGGAAGAAGATAATCCGCATAAAAATGAAAGCTTAGAGGAGTTAAAAAAACAATTAGAACAGGCTGTTTTAAACGAAAATTACGAATTGGCCGCTCGGTTGCGCGATGAAATTTCTAAACGAGAATAAAAACAAGTTTATGCGGAAATTTTTAATCGCTCTTTTACTTTCACTCAGTACCTCAATGACCTATGCTCAAAAGGCGAATGATCTCCTAATAGAAAATCAAGGTTTCTCCTTTGAATCCCTTTGGAAAGGCGTATTGGGCATGATCGTTCTTCTAATTTTAGCCTTCCTTTTTAGTTCTAACAGAAAACAAATAAGCTGGAAAACTGTAGGTATTGGTTTAAGCGCGCAATTACTTCTGGCCATTGGCGTGCTCAAAGTGCCCTTTATTAGGAGTGTTTTTGAGTTTTTGGGGAAAATATTCGTTAAAATTTTAGACTATACAAGAGCCGGAAGTGAGTTTCTTTTCGGTAGTTTAATGAATGAACAAAGCTTTGGATTTGTGTTTGTATTCCAGATCCTGCCAACTATCATCTTTTTTTCAGCCTTAACCTCATTACTTTTTTACCTCGGTGTGATTCAATTTATTGTGAAAGGAATGGCCTGGGTGTTGACAAAACTTTTAAATATATCGGGCGCCGAAGGACTCTCTGTAGCCGGAAATATTTTTTTGGGTCAGACTGAAGCTCCATTAATGATCAAGGCTTATCTCGAAAAAATGAACCGCTCAGAGATATTATTAGTAATGATTGGTGGAATGGCAACAGTTGCAGGAGGTGTTTTGGCGGCCTATATCGGTTTTTTAGGGGGAGATGATCCCGAGTTGCGTTTACAATTTGCAAAACATTTATTGGCAGCATCTGTAATGGCAGCTCCGGGAGCTATCGTAGTTAGTAAAATTTTATACCCTCAAACCGAACAAATTAATAGTGAGATATTAATTACCCAAGATCAAATTGGCTCTAATATACTGGATGCCATTGCAAATGGAACTACTGAAGGATTAAAGTTGGCCGCAAATGTAGCCGCAATGTTATTGGTGTTCGTGGCATTTATTGCCATGTTAAACGGAATTTTAGGTAAAATTGGCGATCTGACAAGTCTGAACGAATGGATAAGTATGAATTCGCCTTATAAAGCTTTGTCGATAGAAGCTATTTTAGGAACGGTTTTTGCCCCTCTGATGTGGCTTATAGGTGTAGCAAAAGAAGATACGATGCTCATGGGGCAACTTTTAGGGATCAAACTTGCAGCGAGTGAATTTATAGGATATATTCAATTAGCAGACTTGAAAAACATGGCCAGCCCTTTGCATTTAAAATTTGAAAAATCTGTCATTATGGCTACATATATGCTCTGTGGTTTTGCTAATTTTGCATCGATTGGAATTCAAATTGGAGGAATTGGTTCACTCGCCCCAACACAGAGAAGAACCTTGTCTGAATTTGGTATCAAGGCCCTGATTGGCGGTACTTTAGCCTCCCTTTTATCTGCGACCATCGCAGGAATGATTTTAGGTTAATTTATTTTTAAAACTAAGAAATGAAGCAGTATTTAGATCTTATAAAACATGTTAGAGATAATGGTATTTCAAAAACTGATAGAACCGGTACAGGAACTAAAAGCGTTTTTGGCTACCAAATGCGATTTAATTTAGAAGACGGTTTCCCTTTGGTTACCACAAAAAAACTTCATGTAAAATCAATTATCCATGAACTGCTTTGGTTCCTTAAAGGAGAAACCAATATTCAATATCTAAAAGAAAATGGAGTCAAAATCTGGGATGCCTGGGCAGATGATAATGGTGATCTTGGGCCCGTTTATGGATATCAATGGAGAAATTGGAATGATGAGGGCATAGACCAGATAACTGACCTCATTCACACCATCAAAACAAATCCAGACAGCAGACGTATGTTGATTTCGGCCTGGAACCCGAGTGTTTTGCCCGATACAAGCATTTCTTTTGCTGAAAATGTGGCCAACGGTAAAGCTGCTCTCCCTCCCTGCCATGCCTTTTTCCAATTCTATGTGTCAGAAGGGAAATTATCTTGTCAGCTTTATCAAAGAAGTGCAGATATCTTTTTAGGCGTACCTTTTAATATCGCGAGTTATGCACTTTTTACCATGATGGTTGCACATGTAACCGGTCTTGGTTATGGAGATTTTATACATACTTTTGGCGATGCACATATCTATAATAATCATAAAGAACAAATAGATTTGCAGTTGACAAGAGAACCTCGAGCTTTACCTCAAATGATTTTAAATCCCAATGTCAAAAATATCTTTGATTTTACTTTTGAAGACTTTACCTTAGTAAATTATAATCCACACCCCCATATCAAAGGAGCTGTGTCAGTCTAAAAAATATAGATATGAAAACCTCACAACTTAAATTAAGCCTTATCCAACAAATTATTCAGTTAAATGATGAAAAAACTTTGATCAGAATTCAGGATTTTATCGATAAAATAATTTCTTTGGAAGATAAAATTGAACGTCCTTTTCTTTATAATAATCGTGAAGATTCAAACAATAATAAAGAAAACTTTAGCGAATATATCAAAGAATGGATCAAAGAAATGTAGTCATGGCATCAGATCCTGCAGAAATTCATCAATCCTACGAAAAAGCCAGAAATAGAACCAAGCAAAAAAAAGGTCTCTATTACCATTTCATGTTATTTTTAGTTGGTTCCGTATTTTTTATTGTACTCAATAAATACATGAATATTTATCCTGAAAAAGATTGGTTTTTCTGGGCAATCATGATTTGGCTTTTCTTTTTAGTTATTCACACCTTAAATGTTTTTGTTTTTAATCGTTTTTTTGGCGAGGAATGGGAAAGAAGTGAGACTGAAAAGTTAATGAAGAAGCATCAAAAGAAGGTAGAAAAACTTGAAGTTAAATTGGAGAAAAAAGGTGCTTTCAATCCTAGTTCTGCAGAAATTTCAAAAGAAACCGAGCTTTAAATGATTACAATCATCGCGGCAGTATCAGATAATTATGTTTTAGGTAAGAACAATCAGTTGATTTGGCATTTACCAGAAGACTTAAAAAGATTCAAAAGAATTACGGCAGGTCATAGTGTGATTATGGGTCGAAAAACATTTGAATCTTTAAAAGGACCGTTGCCAAAGCGCAGAAATATTATAGTTACAAGAAATAAAAATTACCAAGTCGAAAACTGCGAAGTAGTCAATTCTTTGGAAGAAGCCTTAAAAGTAACTCAAGCAGATGAAAATCCTTTTATATTAGGAGGGGCACAAATTTATGAGCAGGCTTTAGATTTTGCTGATTTTATGGATTTGACCTGGGTACATCACCATTTCGACGGAGATGCTTTCTTTCCTAAATTCGACAAATCCATTTGGAAAGAAGTCGAAAGAGAAGCGCATAAAAAGGATGAACACAACCCCTATGACTACAGTTTTGTTAGGTATAAAAAAAATGGGTGATAAAATCACCCATTTTCTCAATCTAACTATTTATGAACAAAATATGAATTTTCGTTAATTAAAAGTTTAAAGTTTCTGTAAACACTTTACCCTCTGTTTCCATTCTAAAAAAGTATGATCCTGGAGCCGCTTTTGAGAAATTAAATCTTTTTGTGATACTTATTTCATTTGAAATACTCTCTGAATAAATTAAATCTCCGAACTCATTGTGGATCGTAATTTTGAAATCATCCTTACTAAATGATAATTTAGAAACTGTTACTAAATCATTCTTTACAATAATTACTGGTTTCAAAATAATATACTCAAGATCTGAAATCACAGTTACATCGCTTTGTGTAACTTCAAAAGGAATCACTTTTAAAGTAGATTTATCCTCTACTTCAAACTTGTAATTTCCAATGGGCAATGAGGTTAAATTATAGGTCTTGGCATAATCCCCAGCCATTTTTACTTCCTCTTTGTAAATTCTCGAACCATTTTGATCAATAATTGAGATAATTGTTCCTTTTTTTAAGTTTTGGAACTTTACAGGTGCAATTTTTTCAATTAATTCTTTTGTAGGATTTTCAAAATCCTTAGCCGTCATCATCGTTGCACTTAACATAAGTGCTAAAACGAAACTGTTTTTAATCATTGTTTTCATAATACTTATTTTTTTAGTTTTTTAGATATGACAAATGTATGGCGCAAAACCCTACCCGGCTACAGGGATTTTAATCAATTTATATGTTATTTTAACACATCATTCTTAACTTTCTCTTAATATTGTTAATTTACAATACTTTTAGGTTAAAAGAGTATAATTACTTTACTCTCCTTTACGTAAATTTGCAATGTAAATATGAGTTATGAAAGCAACAAAGCCTTTATTGGAAAAGGTAAGTCCAAGTTTTGGAAGTTCTATTCTAGTAAGAAAACATACAGAAAAAATTCATAGTAAGTTCCCTTTCTGGCATTTTCATCCGGAAATTGAATTGGTATATGTAAATAAAGGAGCCGGTAAAAGACATATTGGCAATCATCTGTCATATTTTAATAACAGCCAGCTAATTTTGTTAGGTGCTAATTTACCACATAATGGTTTTACGGACAGATTGACCTCAACGGGGTCAGAAACTGTGGTACAGTTTAAACCTGATTTTTTAGGAAACGAATTTTTCAATCTACCAGAAACAAACCATATTGTTAACCTTCTCGAAAAAGCCAAAAAAGGAATTCTTTTTAAACCCGAAACGAAAAAACTGGTTGGACCCAAAATTGAAGGATTAACAGAATTTGAAGGTTTTACTAGGGTTTTAAAATTATTGGAGATCCTTCATGATCTTTCCATTGCCACTGATTATGTATTATTAAATGCCGATGGATTCGCTTTTGAAACGGAGTCCCAAGACAGTGCCAAGATTGATACGATCTTTAAATATGTAAACAAGCATTTTCAGAATCCTATTACATTGGACGATATCGCCGATGAGGTAAGCATGACTGTACCGGCCTTTTGCAGGTATTTCAAAAAATCTACCGGTAAGACTTTCACCAAGCTTGTGAACGAATACCGGGTGGTGCATGCTACGAAATTATTGAATGAAAGTCAATTGAGCATAACAGAGATCTGTTATGAATGTGGCTTTAATAATTTTTCTCATTTCAATAAAACCTTCCAGGATATTACCGGGAAAAGTGCATCAAACTATCGAAGCGAGCTCAAGAAAATCGTACAATAACTAATTAATATTGAATAAAAACGGAACTCTGGCCTGTACACCTTTCCAATTGGAAAATTCTTCTATCTGTTTATAAACCCTGTAATTTTCTTCGCCTAATTCACTTTGAAGCAATTTTTCTTTTGAAGTTTTGACAAAACTCATTCCTTTAAAAGCATCTTTAAATTCCTTTTGGTAATCGGGATAGTTGCGAACCTGATAACTTGACAAATCTGCTAGGTTCGCCGCTTTTTCAATGGCATCTTCCAGACTACCTAATTCGTCTACCAAACCAATTTCCTTTGCCTGAACACCTGTCCAAACTCTTCCCTGCGCAACACTGTCTACTTCGGCAAAAGTCATATTCCTGCCATCAGCCACCTTCTGAACAAAGGTTTGGTAAAAATCATTGATACTGCTTTGAACATTGCCGTAAAATTCAGGATTCATCGGTTCAAAAAGACTGTAGCCACTAGATTGTCGATTTGTTCCAACTTGCTCCGCATTTATTCCAATATCACCGACAAATTTGCTCAGGTTGGGCAAAATTCCAAAGACACCTATAGAACCGGTAATGGTTGTTGGTTCGGCAAAAATGTAATCTGCATTACAAGCCATATAATATCCTCCTGATGCTGCAACATCTCCCATAGAAACTACTAAAGGTAATTTATCTGCGGTGAGTTCTAGCTCTCTCCACATAATATCACTGGCCAAACCGCTTCCTCCGGGAGAATTAATTCTCAAAACAATTGCTTTGACGCTGGGATTTTTCTTTGCTTTCTTCAAAGCAGAAATGATCAGTTCTTGACCTATGGTATTTTCATCACCGTCTCCATAAATTATTTCACCTTGGGCGTAAATAACAGCAACTCTATCTTTTGCCGAAGACTTTATTCTGCCTTTCCCAGATTCGATATATTTCTTTAAAGTGATATAATTAACATCCTCTACATCTTCAACGCCGACTCTATTTTTTAATTTTTCTCGATATTGATCTCTGTAGATCGACCCATGAACCATATTTGAGGCCAAGGCACGTTCAGGATTTCTAGCTTCCAATTCATCAGCGATTTTGTTCAACTCTTCTGATGTTTTGTTCTTGTTGTATCCTATATCTTCGACCATTTCATCCCAAATAGACTGCAAAAAGGATTTGGTTTGCTCTCTATTTTCAGCACTCATTTCATTCGCTAAAAATGGTTCAACCGCACTTTTGTATTTTCCATGTCTTACAACCTCCAGTTTAAAACCATATTTATCCTGAAAATCTTTGAGGTATATTACTTCACTGCTCAATCCCTTAAATTCTATTTCTCCAACGGGGTTAACGAACATAGAATCTGCCACAGATCCAAAATAAAAACTTTTTTGAGGATAAACATCTGCATAGGCATAAACGAATTTCCCCGTTTCTTTAAATTCTTGGATCTTATCCCTTAAACTTTGCACTTGAGAAATGCCGGCATTTAGGTTGAGTACCTCAATACTCATTCCTTTGATATTGTCATCTGTTTTTGCGTTCTCAATCGCGTTTATCATTTCATTCAACCCCATTCTCTTATCGTTTAAGCCAAGTATTAAAGCAAACGGATCATCAATATTGGGTGCATAATCTTTTATTTGCGCATCTAATTTTAACGTGAGAATACTATTTTCTTTAACTTTCACCACATCGTCTCCCCCAAATTGCGAACCCAAAACGGAAGCAATCATGGCAAAAACAAAAAACATAATGAATATAGAAATAAAAAATCCTAAGATTACGGCCAGCAATTCGCGTAGGAAGGTCATATAACTTTTATTTTAATAATGTATTTCAAGAATTAGTCGGCTATTAAGCCTTTTTGTTACAACGATTATAAAAATAAATGTAGTTTTTAAATATTTCTGAAACCGAATTGTTTTCTTTGCATTTCTATATGAGAATTGTACGAAATACATATTTATCACTAGGTTCAAATTTAGGGGACCGACTCCAAAATTTACAAAATGCGGTCAATATGCTCGCCGAAAAATGCGGTCATATCTCCATTATTTCTTCAGTCTATGAATCAAAATCTTGGGGATTTGAAAGTGATAATTTCTACAATATTTGCTTAAAATTGAGCACTTATTTAAACCCTGAAATCCTTCTGGAAAAAATTTTAACAATTGAAAATGATTTAGGCAGACAAAGAACAAAAGACAAATCATATCGAGCAAGAACCATAGATATAGATATTCTATTTTTTGATGATGAAATTATTTTTAGCGAAACCTTACTGGTGCCACACCCGCATTTGTCGGAAAGAAAATTTGTTCTTGTTCCTCTGGCTGAAATAGCCCCAAATTTCATCCATCCTATCACAAAAATTTCTATCTCCCAAACTTTGAGGAATTGTACTGATACTTCAGAAGTTTTAAAAATAGATGATAAGTTAACTCGACCCATATCACTTTTCGAAAAGTACAATTATATCGCCATTGAAGGAAATATCGGTTCAGGTAAAACGAGTTTAGCAAAAAAACTAGGAGATGATTTTAACGCAAAATTAGTTCTGGAAAGGTTCGCAGATAACCCTTTTTTACCAAAGTTTTACGAAGATGGGGAGCGTTATGCTTTTCCCCTTGAAATGAGTTTTTTGGCAGACAGATATCATCAATTAACTGAAGATCTTTCTCAATTTGACCTTTTCAAAAACTTTATCGTTTCAGATTATTATATATTCAAGTCGTTAATTTTCGCCCAAGTAACACTTCCTAAGGAAGAGTATAACCTATACCGAAAGATGTTTGACATCATGTACAGAGAAATAACTAAACCCGATATTTATATTTTCCTCTATCAAGATACAGATCAGCTTTTGGAAAACATCAAAAAAAGAGGCCGCCCATACGAACAGAATATCCAAAGCGAATACCTTAATAAAATACAAACTGCCTATTCAAATTTTATCAAAACAGAGGATAATCTAAATACGCTTGTTATCGACGTTTCGAACTTAGATTTTGTCAATAAAAGTGAAGATTACCAACAAGTTTTGAGTTTGATAAATGCCTAAACTATTTAATTAGTCCTGTTTTTTCAGCGAAATAAGCGCAAAAATCCTTCATCGTAGCACTCATTTTTTCATCTCCGGTAGAAACTTCGAAAGACTCTGCCATCGATAATAATATTTGGTGATAAAATCGCTTCATATCATCAACAGGCATATCCTTGGTCCAAAGGTTAATTTTATAAGTATCTTTATTTTTCGCATCCCAAACAGATAAAAATGCAGCTCTCGCCTCCATATTTTGAATATTCCCATCTTCTGCACTCCAATATAATTCCTCGGGAACCTTATTTTCATCCAGTCCAACTCTGATCTTAATATTCGATTTGTATTTAACCGCCATAATTTTTAAGTATGATTACGCCTTTTTAGGCTTGTATTTAGATTTTTTAAAAATTTCTTCATTGCTGATATTCAAAATTTCCTGCAGAGAAGCATCATTATTTTCCATAAAACCAGAAATGATGAGGTATCCGAACCATTTACCTATACCGCCCGGAGAATCCTGGTCGTTTGCCAAATAAAATTTCGAAAATGGCGCATCAAATAAAAACCTTTCAGATAATTCAGGATCATTGCTAAAGATCATCTCATTTTCAACAAAATACTTCCATATATCTGATTCATTATTCGCCAGCCATGCCATTTGTTCATCGTCATAACCTAAAATTTCGGCTATGGGGGTATTGGGCAAAAAAGCCTCTATTAATTTTATCCGCTTCCCCTCCTGAATCATTCTAGATACAAAACTTCTGTCTGGAGAAGGCTTTACGATCCTTTTTGCAAATTCATTACCAACATCCACAATGAGGTGCTCCGGTGTATTATTTCTCTTGATATATTTAGGAAAACTACCATAAAATTCATGATCTTGGCCCAAATAATGATCTAAAGAAATCAGTAATAAACTATCTGTCAAAATTACTTTATTATCAGGATCTATATTGGTTAAAAGTGTGACGACTTTTGGACCTTTAAATTTTGGAAAATAATAAGTTATGTGTTGAAAAAGAGAAGATAACTCATCATTTTGATCATTAAAATCTTTAAAAACTACTTCTGTTTCTGCGAATAATTCTAACTCATCAGGATTATTTCTTTTATTTATCCAAACTGAATCTTCAAATTTTGTGGGAAACAAATAGGGATATTCCTGTTTCAAATCTTGCAAAGCGATCTCTTCATTATAAAACACTTGTTCAAAGCGACTTATATCTAAATCGGCCTGTATATTTGACACATCTACTGTAGCTTTCTTCTCATTGGTACAGCTAAAAAAGAGTATAGCCCCCAATAAAATCAATGATTTCTTCACGTTCTCAGATTAAATTATACAAAAAAAAATTGTTTATTTTTGCTCGACAAAACTACTAAATACTTTCATTATGAACACAGAAAAGGTTGCTAATCACATCATCAAATGGTTAAAAGATTATGCTGAAAACGCAAAAGTGAAAGGTTTTGTTGTGGGTGTTTCGGGCGGTATTGATTCTGCGCTTACCTCTACTTTATGCGCCAAAACGGGTTTACCAACTCTTTGCTTAGAAATGCCGATTCATCAAGGCTTATCTCAGGTAAATCGAGCAAAAGAACATATAACTCAATTAAAAGCGAATTATAAAAATGCCTGCTCAGAATTAATAGACCTAACGCCTGTTTTTGAGTCTTTTAAAGCTGCCGTTCCAAAAGGAAGTTCAGAAGCTAAGACCGATCTTTCCTTGGCGAACACAAGAGCAAGGTTGCGTATGACCACCTTATATTACTTTGCAGGTATTCACGGTTATTTGGTTGCGGGAACCGGAAACAAAGTGGAGGACTTTGGCGTTGGATTTTATACCAAATACGGAGACGGAGGGGTAGATATAAGCCCGATCGCCGATTTGATGAAATCTGAAGTATACAAATTAGCGGAATTCTTAAAAGTTCCCGTTTCTATACTCAAAGCTCAACCTACCGATGGTCTATTTGGCGATTCTCGAACTGATGAAGATCAATTGGGAGCCAGTTATGATGAATTGGAGTGGGCGATGAATGAGGTAGAAAAAGGCAGTGAAGCTGCAGATTTTGAAGGAAGAAAAAAAGAAGTTTTAGAAATTTATACCAGGTTAAACAAAGCAAATCAACACAAAATGAAGCCAATACCTGTTTGTGAAATTCCCAATTCTCTGAGATAAATCAAATTACCCTATTTAATTTTTCGAACAATAACTTTTTCAGATTGTTGTATTCAATAATGGTATCCAATTTTTCCATTCGAATACCGCTTTCTTCATTTTCATCTTCCATTTCTTTTAATTCATTTCCAATGGATTGAATTTTCTGTTCAATTAAAATTCTTCTCAGGTTATAAATTACATCTAAAACCAATTTATTCAAATTCCTTTCTTTAGGTTTTACATGAATGTCTTTTTTGCTCCAATCACTTAAAACATGTTTTTCATCTTCCATTAAAATATCACTCACAGCAGATCCTAAATCGAGGTCTTCATGTTGCGTAAAAAAATCCGGAGAGACCTGGTTATCCTGGTTGAGCTGATGAATAATTTCGAAATATATTTTCTTAAAAACATCATCCGTAAACTCTATCTCATCATCTTGCAGTTGCGTATATATTTCATAAGAAACTTTATTTTGTATGACTATTTTTTTAGGCTTATTATGATTCTCAGTATCTAGTTCATAATCTATAAAATCTACCGTTTGATTACCAAAAAGCAATAATATCTCGATGATTTTCTTCTCTAACAGATACAGCTGGTCAATCTTCGGTTGTACTTTTTTTTCTACTTTAACCCCTGTAAATGAAGGTTGCAGAGGTTTTACGATTGAGGGATTTTGTTGGTTTCTTTTTAGGATTTGAGCCAATTCGCTAAATAAAACAGATTCTGAAATATCGAGCAAATGCGAACACTCTTGCACATAAACTTCGCGCTGAATATTGTCCGGTATTTTGGCGATACTTTGCACGATATCTCTTATCAATCCCGCCTTTTTGATCGGGTCATTTTGAGCTTCTTCAAGTAATAATGAGGTTTTAAACCTGATGAAATCTTTGGCATTATCTTCTAAAAAAAGAATGATTTCTTCGGTTTCTCTGTTTTTAGAAAAACTATCGGGATCTTCACCATTGGGAAAAGTGACCACTTTAACATTGAGGCCTTGTTCTAAAATGAGATCAACACCCCGAAGTGAAGCCCTAATTCCAGCGGCATCACCGTCGAATAACACAGTAACATTTGGGGTAAGTCTTTTGATTAACCTGATCTGATCAGGAGTTAAAGCAGTCCCTGAAGAAGCAACCACATTGTGAATACCTGCCTGATATAGAGAAATCACATCGGTATACCCTTCAACCAAATAGCATAAATCTTTTTGTGCAATACTTTGTTTTGCCTGATACAAACCATAGAGCACTTTGCTTTTATGGTAAATGTCAGATTCAGGAGAATTTACATATTTCGCAACTTTTGCATCTTTGAGCAGCGTTCTACCGCCAAACCCAAGTACTCTTCCGCTCATAGATTGAATGGGAAACATCACCCGACCTTTAAAACGATCGAATTGTTTCTGTTCATTTACGATGGTCAATCCCGTTTTTTGAAGAAATTCAAGTGAATATTTTTTGTCCAGGGCGTAATCTGTAAAAGCAGACCATTCATCCAAAGAATACCCCAATGCAAATTTTTTAATCGTTTCTAGCGTAAACCCGCGCTCTTTAAAATAGCTGAGACCAATTGCTTTTCCTTTTTGGGTTTCAAGTAAATTTTTATGAAAATAATTCTTGGCGAATTCACTCAATAAATACATACTCTCTCGTTCATCAGATTGGGCCTTTTGCTCATCTGTCTGAACGGTTTCTTCAATTTCGATCTGATATTTCTTCGCCAGAAATCGAATAGCTTCCGGATAGGTATAATGCTCGTGCTCCATTAAAAAAGTAACCACATTCCCTCCCTTCCCGGAACTAAAATCTTTCCAGATCTGTTTGACGGGAGATACCATAAACGAAGGTGTCTTTTCATCTACAAAAGGACTGAGTCCTTTGTAATTGCTTCCGGATTTTTTGAGGTTGACAAAATCACCAATTACCTCTTCTACCCGAGCAATTTCAAAAACTTTATCGATGGTATTTCTCGAAATCATGGATTCATAAAAAATGGATGATAAAGATAAAAAAAACACCGTCTCGAAGGACGGTGCTAATTTTTAAGAGGCCGCTTTTAACTTTTTAAGCGTATTTACATTTAATTTCTCTTGCGCATAGGACTTTGTCACTCGCAATTTAGTTTCATCAGAACCGGGAAGCTCGAACATGGCATCGGTCAAAATCTCTTCACATAAAGAGCGTAATCCTCTTGCGCCAAGCTTGTATTCTAAAGCCTTATCAACAATATAATCCAAAGCTTTTTCATCGATCGTGAAATCAATTCCATCAATTTCAAACAACTTGCGATATTGCTTTATTAGAGCATTCTTCGGGTCTGTAAGAATTGATCTCAACGTATCTCGATCTAATGATTTCATATAAGTTAGAACAGGTAATCTACCGATGATCTCAGGAATCAAACCAAAAGATTTAAGGTCGGATGGAAGTACGTATTGCAAAATGTCATGATTATCTACATCATCCCCTGCTTTTGAAGCACCATAACCCACCGCCTGCATATTTAGTCTTTTACTGATAAGTTTATCAATACCGCTAAATGCACCACCAGCAACAAATAAAATATTTTTGGTATCTACTTCGACAAACTTCTGATCGGGATGTTTTCTTCCTCCTTTTGGCGGCACATTTACCACTGTACCTTCGAGCAATTTTAAAAGAGCCTGTTGGACCCCTTCTCCTGACACATCTCTGGTAATACTTGGATTATCTCCTTTACGTGCAATTTTATCGATCTCGTCAATAAAAACAATTCCTTTTTCTGCTTTATCTACATTGTAATCTGCCGCTTGTAACAAGCGGGTCAAAATTGTTTCTACATCTTCGCCAACATATCCGGCTTCGGTCAAAACGGTAGCGTCTACAATAGCAAAAGGCACATCCAACATTTTAGCGATCGTTCGAGCGATCAAGGTTTTACCTGTACCGGTCTCCCCTACTAAAACAATATTGCTCTTTTCAATTTCAACCTCCTCTGTTTTACCAGCCTTTTGTTGCAACCTTTTGTAATGATTATACACGGCTACAGACATTACTTTTTTCGCTTGATCTTGACCAATAATATATTGATCTAAAAATTCTTTTATCTCAGCAGGCTTCTTAATGACGAAATCTGCACCTAATTTATCCTTTTTAGACTCGGCAATTTCTTCCAGAACAATCCCGTGAGCCTGTTCGATACATCTGTCACAGATATGCGCATCAATACCGGCAATGAGTAAATTAGTTTCATCTTTTTTTCGTTTACAAAACGAACATTCCAGCTCTTCTTTTTTCGCCATAATACTTAATTAGCTGAGCAAAGCCCTTATCTTACTTGTTTCTTGTCAAAATTTCGTCGATCATACCGTATTCTTTCGCTTCTTCTGAGGTCATCCAATAATCTCTGTCTGAATCCTTCTCAATTTTCTCAAAAGTTTGTCCGCTGTGATGAGCGATGATATCGTATAATTCTTTCTTCAATTTTAATGTTTCTTTCAAAGTAATTTCCATGTCAGAAACCTGTCCTTGTGTACCACTCATAGGCTGGTGAATCATTATTCTAGAATGTTTCAACGCAGATCTTTTTCCTTTCGTTCCTGCACACATCAAAACAGCTCCCATAGATGCAGCCATTCCTGTACAGATCGTTGCAACTTCCGGCTTTATAAATTGCATGGTGTCGTAAATTCCCAAACCGGCATATACTCCACCACCGGGTGAATTAATATAAATAGAGATGTCCTTTGATGAATCTACACTTTCCAGGAAGAGCAATTGCGCCTGAATGATATTGGCAACCTGGTCATTGATACCTGTTCCTAAAAAGATAATTCTGTCCATCATCAACCTAGAAAAAACATCCATTTGTGCTACATTCAATTGTCTTTCTTCGATGATATAAGGAGTAACATTAGTGATCATATTATCTATATACAAGCTATTGATCCCTCTGTCTTTTGTTGCGTATTTCTTAAATTCTTGTCCGAAATTCATATTTTTAAAACTTTACTTTTAGACTGTAAATATACTCAAATTGACCTAAAAAAGGCCTGCAAAACATATACCTTCTGCTTTCCTAGAAAAAAATACCTCAGAGATAAAAATCTATGAGGTATCAATATGGGTTTATACAAAGGATTTTATTTGTAAACTTCCTTGATAAAATCTTCAAAATTTACTTCTGCAACTTCTAAATTTACGTTTTCTCTGAAGAAATTCAACAGTTTTTCATTCATTAATTGCTCCGATAATCTCTTTGCTTCTTGCTGATTTCCTAGAACTCTGTTGGCAATATCATCTAATTCGCTTTCTTCAGGATTCATCTGGCCATATTGCGCCATTTGTGTTTTGATAAAGCCTTTTGTATAATCTTTTAAATCTTCATATGAAATTTGAATACCATTGTCTTTACTCAATTTATTTTCAATCAATTGGTAACGCAAACCTTTTTCAGATCTTTTATATTCCTCTTTTGCCTCTTCATCATTTAGTGCTTTGTCACCGGCAACAGCTAACCATTTTTGAAGAAATTCTGCAGGCAATTCGAACTTTGTATTTTCAATCAAACTTTCTGTCACTGCATTTAACATATGTTGGTCTGCCTGTTGCTTGAACTGATTTTCGGCATCCACCTTTAATTTTCCTCTAAATTCTTTTTCGTCTTTGACATTTCCTTCACCAAAAATTTTATCAAAAAGTTCCTGGTTCAAATCGGCTAATTCTGTTTTTGAAATTTCGTTGACAGTTACTTTCAAAGGAATATCTAAACCATGTACATCATCGTGAGATACACCCAGAACTTTCATCAACTGATGATCATCTTCAAAAAGACCTTTTGATTTTAACTCTACTTCTTCACCAACCTTCTTGCCAAAAAATTTCTTAGCATTTGCTTTGCCTTTCAAATCTTCAAGCTTTATTGTCGATTTTTTATTGATCTCCTTTTCTTCATTTTCAAAAGTTACAGTTACATTGTCACCTTCCTCAATGCTATCTTTCTGAATAATTTTGCCGTACTGCTCTCTGATTCGAACAATTTGATCATCAATCATCTTGTCATCCGCAATGATCTTATAGACTTTGATGGCTTTTTTAGGCTTCAAATTCACTTCAAACTCAGGAGCTAACCCCAGTTCAAACTCAAATGAAAATTCATCTGTGTCCCATGAAAAATCCTCCTTTATTTTAGGAAGAGGATTCCCTAAAACATCTAATTTTTCTTCTACTAAATAATTACCTAAAGCATCTTGCAATAATTTATTTACTTCATCTATCATTACAGATTTTCCATACTGCTTCTTTACCAAGCTCATTGGCACATGACCTTTTCTAAAACCCGGGATATTCGCTTTTGTTCTGTAATCCTTCAAAACATTCTCAACCTTCTCCTTATAATCATCAGCTGAAATGTCTATGCGAACAATAGAATTAAGTTTATCGATGTCTTCTTTTGTAATATTCATTTTATGTTTATTTACTTTTTTGATTTTGAGCCTGCAAAATTATGAAATAAACCTCATTAAACCATACGAAAAAAGTGAAATAAGAAAAAACATCCGTTAACAGATTGTTAAAGGTTGTTTTTCTAGCAAATTAAATGTCAGTTAGTTAGAGCAATGAAGTCATGAACTTACTTTTCGATAAGCTTATAGAGAAAAGACTGGGTAATAGATAGTAAAATACTGAAGAGCATGGCCCACCAAAAACCATCTACATGAAACCCACTGATCAGCTTTGAAGCGATCATAATAATTAGTGCATTGATGACCAGTAAAAACAGACCTAATGTGATAATGGTGATCGGTAAGGTCAGTATCACCAATATAGGTTTCAATAACCCGTATAATAAACTGAGAACGACCGCTAAGATCAGGGCGGTTGTTATGCTGTCTACTGTAATATGTGGCTTCAAAATGTATTCGAGAATAAGTACTGCCACTGCGCTAAGCAAAAATTTCAAAATAAGTTTCATAAATATTGGTCTTTGATTAGAAATGATGAATTTACTTAATTTCTCAAATAATTGAGGGTAAGTTCATAAAAATCTGATGGATTCTCGGCATGGAGCCAATGCCCAGCATTTTTAACGGTCACAATTTCGGCTAAGGGAAAATGATGTTTGATCAGAATTTCATCTTCTGAGGTAATGTAATCAGAATTGTCTCCTCTTATAAAAAGGGTTGATTTGTGGTAAACATGATCTTCTGCCAATGGCTTCCCTACTTCTTCAATATGCGCAACGATCGATTTTAAATTAAATCTAAATTCATAAGTACCATCATCCTTTCTATTCACATTTTTCAATAAGAACTGACGAATTCCAAAATTAGAAATGTATGCTTTCAACACATCTTCAACCTCAGTTCTCTGTTTGATCCCAGAAAAATCTACTGCTTGCAAAGCCTGTGTGATTATTTGATGATGAGGTGTATAATACCGTGGAGAAATATCGGCTACTATCAGTTTTTTAACAACCTCTTCTGCTTGTGTACTGTATAACATGGCTGTCTTCCCACCCATACTATGACCCAATAAATTCACTTCCTCTAACTCGTGAAAAGCAATATATTTACCCAGATCCTCAGCCATGAATTCGTAAGAAAATTCATCCGAATGAAAACTTCTCCCATGGTTTCTCTGATCGATCAGGTGTACTTCAAAATCTGCTGCATACTTGTTCGCTAAAGATTTCCAATTATCTCCCATTCCAAAAAGTCCGTGCAAAATAATTAATGGTTCCCCTTTTCCTAAAACATTTCCGTGTAACAACTTCATCCTTTTAATTTATGCAAGTACATGTTCACAACATTTTCGAACCCAAAATACAGAGACTCCGCGATTAACGCATGTCCTATAGAAACTTCGTCTAAATAAGGTACTTGTTGAGCAAAAAATTCGATATTGTCTAAACTAAGATCGTGCCCAGCATTAATGCCCAATCCTGCTTCATGAGCAATTTTTGCAGTTTGCGCATAAGGCTTAACGCCATTTTTATTTCCTGCTGCAAAATCCTTGGCATAAGCTTCTGTATATAATTCAATCCTATCCGCACCTGTTTTTATGGCAGTTTCAATAAATTTTGGATCAGGATCCAAAAAAATAGAGGTTCTAATTCCATTTTGCTTGAATTCTTTGATCACCTCTGTCAGAAAAGCAAGATGTTTGATCGTATCCCATCCGGCATTAGAGGTAATTGCATCCTCCGCATCCGGAACTAAGGTTACCTGTTCAGGTTTTGCCTTTAAAACCAATTCAATAAATTTCTCCACAGGATTGCCCTCTATATTAAATTCGGTGTGAACAATTGGCCTGAGATCAAAAACATCCTTATAACGAATATGTCGTTCATCTGGCCTTGGGTGCACGGTTATTCCTTGTGCGCCAAAATCTTGCAAATCAATAGCCGTTTGCACAACACTAGGGAAATCACCACCACGTGCATTTCTCAAGGTCGCTATTTTATTGATATTCACACTGAGTTTTGTCATCTGAGTTGTATTAAAAAAACCATTAAATTTATGGTGCGTAAAATTACATAATTCAATATTAATTTGTTTGCTTTGTAAAAGTATATGACTTCAACAGAAAATTACATCATAAAAGACCTCAAACCATTAAATCTGAATGATAGTGTAGAGAAGGCAATGTCATTATTCGATCAAACTGAGTTTTCACACTTGGGCGTTGTAAGAAAAAACAAATACGAAGGAACACTGGTATACGAACAATTGGAACAAAGTCCCAACGGGGATGTTAAAATTGAAAAAATAAGATCTTTGTTGCATCCGATCTATGCCACGGAAAAAATGAATTGGTTTGAAGTGCTCCAAATTTTTGCAACGAACAATTGCAACGCATTGCCGGTTGTAGACAAAGATAAGACATATCTGGGTTATTTTGAGTTGAACGATTTTCTGAGCATATTTAAATCTACCCCTTTTTTACATGAAAATGGCTATATTTTGACCATTGCAAAAGATATCAAAGACTATTCTTTTAGCGAAATTACGCAGATTGTAGAGACCAATAACGCTACCTTGCTCGGTGCCTTTGTATCAAAGGTAGAAAATGGGCAATCAGAAATTGTGCTGAAACTAAGTTTTCACGACATAAACAATACGATTCAGACTTTTAGGAGATATGGCTATAGGATTTTAAATGAATTCAAAGAAGATAAGTATATTGATTACCTCAACGAAAGATCTGCTTATCTCGAAAAATATTTAAATATTTAAATATGAAAGTCGGGATTTTCGGACAAAAAAATAATAGAACCACCTTAAAATACATTCATACTTTGGTGGAATTGCTGCTAAAGTATGACAATACCATTGTCTTTGAAGAGAATATTTTTGAATACTTTTCTAAAAAATTTCCAGGCTACACCTTTCAGACTTTTAAAGATTATCATGATCTGGACAGCACCTACGACATGTTTTACAGTGTAGGTGGAGATGGAACTTTCTTGAGGTCGATTACTTTTATCAGAGATCATAACATCCCAATTATAGGTATAAACACTGGAAGACTAGGTTTTCTGGCGACTGTTCAAAAAGAGCAAATTGTAGAAGCAATTTCTCAAATCAACCAAGGAAATTATAAAATAAAAGAAAGATCTGTTTTGTCATTGCAAACCAATGATCAGAATCCAGATGTTCAAGAAATTAATATTGCGCTCAATGAAATTGCCATAACCCGAAAAAATACGGCTTCTATGATCACAGTAGAAACTTATTTGGACGACGAATTTCTAACAACTTATTGGAGTGATGGTCTAATTATTTCTACCCCAACCGGCTCAACAGGTTACTCCTTGAGCTGTGGCGGGCCAATAATTTCTCCGTCCTCTAAAAATATTGTACTTACGCCTATCGCACCGCATAGCTTGAGCGTTAGGCCTTTAGTAATTCCGGAAACTACGAAAATTGAACTTCATATTGGAAGTCGTTCCAAAGAGGCGGTCTTAACACTTGATTCGAGAATGACAACCATTAGCAATTCAACAAAAATATTAATCAATAAGGCAGATTTTACAATTAAAACCCTTCATTTAAACTCTCAGACATTCATAAAAACACTACGCGAAAAATTACTTTGGGGCCAAGACAAGCGAAATTAATATTTTTCGTTTGGTATAACTGTAAATCAATAAATTGAATTTATCAATCAATTCGAGATAATACTTTAAAAACTAAGGTATTTTTATATATTTGCAAACTGTTTTTAGAATGAAAAGAAGGTATATTTTTTTTGGGGTTTTACTGTGTTTTTTCACGGTTTCTCGAGCACAAATTAATGAATTAGGCGTGTTTCTGGGCGGAAGCAATTACGTAGGCGACATTGGGAAGGATAATTATATTTGGCCCAATAGTTTTGCCGGCGGACTTGTTTACAAATGGAATATGCATCCTCGATTTGCGATCAGATCAAATTACACCTACACCAAATTAACGGCAGATGATGCGAATTCAGACAATTCTTTCCGAAAAGAAAGAGGACTAGATTTTGCGAATGATCTTCACGATTTTGCAGTTGGTATTGAATTTAACTTTTTTAAATATAACCTGGATAAATTAGGGTATACACAGACACCCTACATCGTACTTCAGGCCGGTGTGGCAAATTATGCCGTTCGATCTGATGCCGATGGAACCAGTGGTGGCAGAACTTTTAATTTTGTGCTACCATTTGGTTTAGGCTATAAGTTTAAGTTGGCCCCAAATGTGGGTGTAGCGATAGAAAGCACATTTAGATATACCTTTAAAGATGACATTGATGGATACCCATACACGGATGGAAATGGTGTAGAAATAGGATATTCTAATGGAAATGATTGGTATGTATTTACAGGTATAAGCGTGGTATATGCCTTCGGAAGGCCGGGTTGTTATACCGGAAGTTTTTAATGAAGAATGGAGTTGAAAGATCAAATATTGTCCGATAGATTACCACAGCACGTTGCTATTATAATGGACGGCAACGGCAGATGGGCTCAAAAGCAGGGAAAAAAACGTGTTTTTGGACATAAAAACGGAGTGCAATCTGTGCGCGAGACGGTTGAAGCAGCAGCGGAATTAGGAATCAAGGTACTTACCTTATATACTTTTTCTACAGAAAATTGGAGCAGACCCAAAAGTGAAGTAAGTACATTAATGAGTTTACTTGTTAGTTCTTTAAGAAAGGAACTTAAGTTACTCACCAAAAATAACATACGGCTTTCAACCATTGGGAATATTGATAAGTTACCCGAAAAAGCTAAAAAAGAACTAATTGAAACCATAGAAAAAACATCCGTAAATACGGGGCTAATTTTAAACCTAGCCCTTAACTACGGAGCCAGGGAAGAATTGATAAGAGCAGCTCAAAGCATTTCTAAAAAAATTGTTAATAATGAACTGCTTCCCGAAGAAATTAATGAAAAAGTTATCGAGAGTCATTTATATACCTTTAATTTGCCCGACGTTGATTTTTTGATAAGAACCAGCGGAGAATTGCGCCTTAGTAATTTTCTATTATGGCAAATTGCCTATGCCGAAATGTACTTCACAGATGTACTTTGGCCCGATTTCAGAAAAGACGATTTTTATAAAGCGATGATCAATTTTCAAATGAGAGAGAGACGATTTGGAAAAACAAGCGAACAAATTGAGAATATTAATGAAAAAGCTTAAAAACGCACTTTTACTTTTCTTTCTGGTTTTTACAATATATCCCGCAATAGCACAGCAAGTTCAGGATTCTTTGAGTACCACAATCATCGACACGGTTTTACCTGTATCGATAATCGATACGATCCCTAAAGCTCCTGAAAAAATAGACCTTACCAAGAAAAATTATATACTCGGTGGAATTACCGTCGTGGGAAATGAAACCATCTCTGAACAATCTATACTTATTTTCTCCGGTCTGGTCAATGGGCAAGCAATCAAAATTCCGGGAGATAAATTAACCAGTGCCATTAAAAAATTATGGAACTCAAAATTGTTCAGTAATGTTGACGTATATGCCACAAAAATGGATGGTAATACAATTTACCTTGAAATCGCTGTTAGAGAGCTGTCAAAAGTTGGTAAAGTTGAGATCAAAGGAATAAAAAAATCTAAAATCGAAGAGTTATCGAAAGAACTGGAATTACAACCCGGTTCAATGCTCACAGAAAACCTGATTACAACAACGAAGAACCAAATTGCGGATAAATATAAGGAAAAAGGGTATCTCAAAACCAAAGTTACCATTAGTACCAAACCAGATACCTCGGCCATCAACACACTAAATACATTGATTCTTATCGATCAGGGCGAAAAAATAAAGATCAAAGAAATTACTTTTCATGACAATTCAATGCTTTCAGACAAAAAGCTCAAAAAAGCCATGAAAAAAACGAAAGAAAAGAAGATACAAAACATTTTTAAATCATCTAAATATATAGATGATCTATATGAGGAAGATCTTTTAAAATTGGTAGAAAAATACCAGGAAAGTGGTTTTAGAGATGCCATTGTTGTCAAAGACAGCATTTCATTCAATGATGACAATACCATTAATTTAGACATCACAGTTAGTGAAGGTCAGCGCTATAAATTTGGTGAAATCACCTTCCTTGGAAACACAGTCTTTACAGATCAACAATTACAGAATATTCTTAAAATTCAACCGGGCGTAACTTATAATGGGAAATTTTTGAACGAACGTGTCAAAGGTGATGGAACGCCGGAATCTCAGGACATTACCAATACTTATCTCGATAATGGTTACCTGTTCTCCAGAGTTGATCTTGTTGAAACGGGTGCCGATGATAATATCATAGATATAGAAGTTAGAATTGTTGAAGACGAGCCTGCCACCGTCAATAAAGTCACGGTTGTTGGAAATGATGTAACCAACGATCATGTTTTATACCGAGAGATCTATACACGTCCGGGAGATTTGTTTAGTCGTTCGGATATCATCAGGTCTATTAGAGAATTAGGTCAGCTCGGGTATATCGATCCGGAAAATATTGTTCCTGATGTTCAACCCAATTACACGGATAAAACAACAGATATAGAATACAGTGTTGCGGAAAAAGGTTCGAGCCAGGTAGAACTGCAGGGTGGTTACGGTGGTGGCGCCTTTGTGGGTACATTAGCTCTATCCTTTAACAATTTCTCTATCAAAAATCTGTTCAATATAGATGAATATAAGCCGGTTCCGCGTGGGGATGGACAAAGTATTTCTTTGCGACTTCAGGCAAGTAGATTTTCCAGAACTTATAGCGTGAGTTTCAGTGAGCCATGGTGGGGTGGTAAAAGGCCAAAAGGTTTTAATTTCTCTGTCTATAGCTCAAGTCAGTATGCTTTCGACTTTCAATCGAGAGATGTCGATAAAGATCAGCGCTTAGATATCATAGGAGCTACAGTTGGATTGAGTCAGCGCTTAAAATGGCCTGATGATTTTTTCACCTTATCAACTTCATTGAACTACCAAAGATTTGTTTTAAATGATTTCTTTTTATCAACCTTTGGTTATAACAACGGTACTTCAAACAATATAAATTTTACGGTAAATTTAGGAAGAAACTCTGCGGGACCCAGTCCTATTTATCCAAGATACGGTTCTCAATTTAATGTGATCGCAGAGGTAACACCTCCTTATTCTTCATTTAACGATAAAGACTACATAAATTTACCGGACGAACAAAAATATGAATGGTTGGAATATTATAAGATCAACTTTATGGGTCGTTGGTTCACTCAAATCTATAAAGATCTAATCCTAATGTCGAATGCCGAATTCGGATTTTTAGGAGCTTATAATCAAGATATTGGTGTTTCTCCTTTTGAACGTTTTTACGTAGGTGGTGATGGAATGGCAACCGGACAGTTTGATGGTAGACAGGTAATTGCTTTAAGAGGTTATCCTAACTCGAGTTTGACCTCTTTTGCCGGTGGTACAGTGTATAACAAGATCTCTTTTGAACTGCGTTATGCCATTACACTGAAACCTTCTGCCTCAATTTATGCCCTGACCTTCCTGGAAGGTGGTAACTCATTTGATAGTTTTCAAGAATTTAAACCTTTTGAATTAAAAAGATCGGCCGGAGCCGGAATAAGGGTATTTATGCCTGCCTTTGGATTGTTGGGAATTGACTTTGGATATGGTTTTGACGAAATTCCAGGAACTGACGAAATTTCGGGTTGGCAAACTCACTTTATTATAGGTCAGCAGTTTTAAGTATTTTACTATATTTGCCAGTGCTTTTGGTCTGGCATGATATTTTCAAGATAAAAAATATGATGATAAAAAAGATTTTTTTTATCGCTTTTTTAATCACAAGTTCTTTGACTTTAGCTCAGAAGGAATTGCGCATTGGATATATAGATATGGAATATATCTTAGATAATGTTCCTGAATACCAAGAAGCGCAATCGAGATTAAATGACAAAATAAAAGGCTGGCAAAAGAAGCTCGACGATCTAGAAATGGAGATCGAACAGATGAATACTTCCTTAGCCAATGAAAAAGCCTTATTGACCAATGAAATGATCAAAGAGCGCGAAGAAGATATCGATATCAAACGACAGGAATTGCGAAAATTGCAAAGTGCATATTTCGGACCTACCGGAGACATGTACCAGATGCGCAAACAATTTGTGAAGCCCGTTCAGGATCAGGTATTTAATTCGATACAGGATATCGCAGAGCGAAAAAGATATGATTTTATTTTTGACAAATCCAGCGATCTTATCATGCTTTACAGTAACAGCAAGCACGACGTAAGTGAGTTGGTTTTAAATGACATTGTAAAAGACAGAAAGAGGCAGACTTTAGAAGATAATAAACAAGCTCGTATCAATAAAACGACCCAAACAGACCCGGATTTGGAAAATGCTGAAGTAGTAAATGAAGGTGTTGAAGCCGACTCATTTTCTGATGATGAAATTGGAGATGACGAGGAGGTAGAAAAAACACCAGAGCAGATTAAAATGGAAGAAAAAGCGGCAAAGCAGGCCGAGTTAAAAGCGCGTATAAAAGAACAACAGGAAGCACGAGAAAAACTAAGAGACTCATTAAAAAGAGTGGCAGAAGAAAGGCGCGCAGCTAAATTAAAAGAGATTGAAGAAAGAAATAAACAAAGAGAAGAACTGAAAAAAAACAACAATTAAAATTTTTGAACTATTATTAACAAATTATTGAAAAATGAAACTATTTAAAAATTTATTTTTAGGATTGATTTTGGTAGCGGGTTTGCAAGTTGCGAATGCACAAAAAATCGCGCATATTGATAGCGAAGCTTTACTAATGGCTATGCCTGAGGCAAAAGCAATGGAGGGTGAATTAAAAAAATTATCTGAAACTTACGCTACAGAATACAAAACTCAAGCGACTGCTTTACAAGCAAAATTAAAAAAATACAGTGAAGAAGCACCAACTCAAACTGATGCCGAAAACGGAAAACGTCAGCAAGAAGTAGAAGATTTGCAAGCAAGATTGCAGAAATATGGTCAAACTGCTGATCAAGAAATTCAAAAGAAAAGATTTGACTTATTAAAGCCAATTCTTGAAAAAGCACAAACAGCTGTAAACGAAGTAGCTAAAGCAAAAGGTGTTAGTTATGTATTAGATTCATCTCCAGGTAAGGGACTTCTTGTCTTTGAAGGAGAAGATTTAATGGCACCTGTTAAAGCGAAATTAGGTATCTAATTTGTAGATTTCAATCTTTAAAAAGCCTCTATTTGAGGCTTTTTTTATGATTAGTCTTTGAATGAATTATTTTAATCTGAAACATAAATTCATTTCACTTCTATTTTTTTATCTCAGACAAATTTTAGAATTTAGCAAACTCAAGTGCTTTACAAGGGTAATTAACTCAGTTGGTTTAGAGTGTCACGTCGACAACGTGGAAGTCACTGGTTCGAGTCCAGTATTACCCACATCGAATACAATCCCGGTGCATCGAAAATGTATTGGGATTTTTCATTTACAAGACGTTGAGCGTTCACGCTCATAAGGATTGGGAATAAAAAATCCCAAATGTCTTGGCTCTGACAAGACATCGGGATTGGATTTGCAGAAGCGGTTCTTCTCTGGATCACGCCAGTAATCCAGTATGACCCACTCATCTTTTAGGTGTATTCTCTTCAATGGTTAATCTTTGGATTACCGCATAAATCCAAAACTGACAAAAGTCATACTTTTTATCCTTACTATTTTCATATCTTTAAGTAAATTATTAACTTATGAATATAGTGTTCTACTTTTTGTTCATTGCGGCAATTATCGCAATCCCCTTCTCATTAAAGGCGTTGGTAAGCTATACGAGCTATATCATTACCTATTACAGACACCGTTCTAAGCTTTTGTATAAATAGTGAAGCATAGAAAAGGGGGATCTTGCGTTACTGGTTCTGATTTTAATTTATTTAAATAAGGACTAACGCGAAATATTATATAGTACAACGTCTGCTAATTACTGACGAAAGGATAAGTATTGCCTATTTCTAATAAAATACCAAGGCCTTATTTATTCCTTATACCAACCTGCGTATTTGATATAATTATTGGCTATTCTTTGAATTTCTCCGGTTATCAGTTCTTCACTGATATCCTTCACTTTTTTTGCAGGTACACCTCCGAAAATTGTTCCTGAAGGAACTCTGGTGTTTTTTGTCAAAACAGCACCTGCTGCAATAATACTATTGCTTTCAATTACACAATTGTCCATGATGATCGCTCCCATGCCAATTAACACATTATCATGTATGGTACATCCATGCACAATGGCATTGTGACCAATAGATACATTATTTCCAATTGTTGTAGGCGATGTCTGGTAAGTAGCGTGAATCACTGCTCCATCTTGAACATTTACTTTATTACCCATCTTTATAAAATGAACATCTCCCCGCACAACAGCATTATACCAAAATGAGCAATCGTCACCCGCTACTACCTCTCCAATAATGACCGCATTTTCGGCAAAAAAACAATTATGGCCAAATTTGGGTTGATTACCATTTAGCGCTTTAATAATCATGTTGTTTTATTTAGGTTTAACAAAGGTTTCAAAAATACTAAATAAATTCTTTCGTATTTTTGTGTTCAATTTAATAAACTAAAAAATGGTACAAATCAATATAGAGAGAACCAACAACCCGAATATCATCAAATTTGTTCTGAACAAAATGCTTGTCGATGGGGCTTTTGAATTCAGCAGCTTGGAAGAAGCAAAAAATTCTCCCTTAGCTCAACAATTATTCAAACTGCCTTTCATCAAAAAAGTATTTATATCTGCTAATTTTATTGCCCTTGAACGCTATGACATGTTAGAATGGGGAGATGTGGAAGAAGATCTTAAAGAAATCTTAACCGCTTATTTTGAACAAAATAAGCCGCTTTTTCAATCTGAAACTAAAAAAGCCATTGAAATTTATGCGGAAGAAACACCCAATCCAACTGTTCAAAAATTTGTGACCAACCAATTTTTGACCAAACATTTAATAGAAGTAAAAAACAAAGAGGAAGCAAAGGAAGTACCGCTTGCCTCTGCTCTTTTTAAGTTCCCTTATGTCAAAGAAGTATTTATCAACCAAAATTATATTTCTGTAACTAGAGACAAAAGTGTTGAATGGTTTATGGTGAACAATGAAATGAGGCAGTTTATAAAAGATTATTTGAGCAAGGACAACCCAATTGTAACAGAAGCTTTTAGACCATCAGAAAATCAAACCAGTGAAAGTAATTTAGATATGAATGCTTTCGACGAAACTTCTCAAAAGATCATCAGTATTTTAGATGAATATATTCGTCCAGCCGTTGCCGGAGACGGTGGAAATATTCTATTTAAATCTTATGACCCTGAGAATAAAATGGTGAATGTCATTTTACAAGGAGCTTGTAACGGTTGCCCATCATCAACAATCACCTTAAAAAACGGTATAGAAGCAACACTTAAACAATTTCTTCCCAATGAAATTGAAGGTGTAAATGCATTAAATTAAAATCAAAAACATGAATAGATTTTTTCAATTTGGCTTGTTCTTTTGCCTAAGCCTTCAGATCATTGCGCAAAACAATAAAATGGAAATAAAATATCCTGAAACTAGAAAAGATAATACCATCGACACCTATTTCGGTGAAAAAGTAGCTGATCCCTATCGTTGGCTGGAAGATGATTTATCTGCTGAAACTGAGGCTTGGGTAAAGTCACAAAATAAGGTCACTTTTGATTATTTGAGTCAAATCCCGTACAGAGAAGACATAAAGAAAAGACTCACCGAATTGTGGAATTACGAAAAATTCACGGCTCCATTCAAAGAAGGAGATTATTACTATTTCTATAAAAATGATGGATTGCAAAATCAATATGTACTTTACCGTCAGAAGGAAAATGGAGACCCGGAGGTTTTTATAGATCCAAACACTTTCTCTAAAGATGCCACTACTTCATTGAGTTCCATCTCCTTTAGCGAAAACGGAAAGTTAGCGGCCTATGCCATTTCAGAAGGTGGATCTGACTGGAGAAAAGTTATTGTCATCGATGCGATGAGCAAAAAGCAAGTAGGAGACACTTTACGTGATGTTAAATTTAGCGGCGTTTCATGGTATAAAAATGAAGGATTCTATTATTCCAGCTATGATAAACCAAAAGGAAGCGAACTCTCTGCTAAAACTGATCAACATAAATTGTATTACCATAAACTCGGAACCTCTCAAAAAGAAGATAAAGTCATTTTTGGCGATGAGTTAAAAAGAAGGTATGTTGGCGGTTATGTGACTGAAAATCAAAAATACCTCATTGTCACTGCCGCGATATCAACTTCGGGCAATGAATTGTATTACGCCGATTTGACGACTGCCGACAAAACAATTAAACCTCTTGTTACCAATGTAGAAAACGATTATAACGTTGTAGAAGCAGATGATAATGCTCTTTATATCTATACCAATCATAATGCGCCAAACGGCAAACTCCTTAAAGCCAATTTAGCAAATGCCGACCAGAAGAATTGGGAAACTTTAGTTCCGGAAACAAAAGATGTGATGAGCGTTAATTCCGGCGCCGGCTACTTTTTTGTAGAGTATATGAAAGATGCGGTTTCTGTGATAGAACAATACGATATGAATGGTAAAAAACTAAGAGATATAGAGTTACCGGGTATCGGATCTGCCGGAGGATTTGGAGGTAAAAAAACTGACAAAGACCTCTATTACTCTTTTACCAATTATGTGACTCCCGGTTCTATTTATAAGTTAGATCCAAAAACGGGAGCCTCAACACTTTATAAAAAACCAAATGTTCAATTTAATCCCGATAATTATACTTCTGAACAGGTTTTTTATACTTCCAAAGATGGTACAAAAATTCCTATGATCATTACCTACAAGAAAGGGACCCTTCGCAATGGAAAAAACCCGACAATTCTATATGGCTATGGTGGATTTAACATCAGCCTCACGCCTAGTTTCAGTATTGTAAATGCCGTTTGGATGGAAATGGGCGGTGTATATGCAGTACCTAATTTAAGAGGTGGTGGAGAGTATGGAAAAGCCTGGCACGATGCAGGAACGCAAATGAAAAAGCAAAATGTATTTGATGATTTTATCGCTGCTGCTGAATACCTCATTGACAATAACTACACTTCCAAAGACTATTTAGCCATCAGAGGAGGATCAAATGGAGGATTATTGGTTGGCGCAACCATGACACAAAGACCAGATTTAATGAAAGTTGCACTTCCTGCAGTTGGTGTTTTAGATATGTTGCGTTACCATACTTTTACCGCCGGAGCAGGTTGGGCTTATGACTATGGCACCTCTGAACAAAGTGAAGAAATGTTTAATTATTTAAAAGCCTATTCTCCCGTGCACAATGTGAAGGAGGGGATAGAATATCCTGCGACTTTGGTAACTACTGGAGATCACGACGACAGAGTTGTGCCAGCCCACTCTTTTAAATTTGCTGCCGAATTACAAGATAAACAATCAGGAAATAACCCGGTTTTAATAAGAATTGAAACCAATGCCGGTCATGGTGCGGGAACTCCGGTATCAAAAACCATAGACCAATACGCAGATATTTTTGGTTTTACACTTTACAATATGCATATCAATTTAGATGATCAATTAAAATATTCAACACCTATTTCACATTAATAAGTGTTTGTTTTTTCCCGTTGATCTCAAATTGGTCTCCAACTTTTTTTTGCCATAAGGCTCGCCCTAGCGGCGAGCCAGGCGAAATTACAAATAACTTTTGACCTTCGTGTTCCAGAGCTCCTAAACCTACAGTAATCAAATAATTGAATTCATGGGTCTGAACAAAACTGCCCAATTCCACTCGATTTGTTTCCATGGGAATTATTTGCTTACAGGCATTCAACATTTCCAGCCACTCAAATTTCTGTTGCTGATTCTTTTGAATTTCGGCATGAACCATAGATCTACCGGTCTCGTATTTATCTCCTACTGAACTTTTTGTTTCGTTGTGCAATGATTCCTGAAGCGAATCAAATTCTATTTGGAGATCATTCAACTTTTTTTGAATATTTTCGATACATCTCTGTATTAACTTTTCTTTATCCATTCGAATATACCTATTAGAAGCTTTTTTGTACTTTGCCTGAAAATTAGTAAAAATGAAACAAATTGTAGTTTTGGGTTCCGGCATGGTAGGTAGTGCCATAGCTCTTGATATGGCTTCACAACACTCGGTGCTTGTAGCGGATAAAAATGAAGAAAATCTTCAAAAATTAAAGAAAAAAAATACCAGTATCAAAACAAGTATACTGGACGTAACAGATGAAATTGAATTGACCAAAATTTTAAAACCGGCCGATTTAGTGATTTGTGCTGTTCCGGGCTTCCTTGGTTTTCAGACTATGGAAAAGATCATAAAAAATAAAAAGAACGTTGTCGATATTTCCTTTTTTCCTGAAAATGCGCTGGAATTGAATGAGTTGGCCATAAAAAATGGTGTAACTGCCGTGGTAGATTGTGGAGTAGCACCTGGAATGGGAAATATTATATTAGGCCATTATGATAGGCTTTTTCAAATAGAAAATTTTACCTGTATGGTAGGCGGTTTGCCAGAAGAAAAGAAATGGCCGTTTTACTATAAAGCGCCATTCTCTCCGGTTGATGTGATTGAAGAATACACAAGACCTGCTAGGTTCGTCGAAAATGGATTTCTAATAACAAGGGAGGCCTTGAGCGATGTTGAATTGATCGATTTTGATGAGGTTGGAAGCCTGGAAGCATTCAATTCTGATGGCTTGCGATCTCTTATTTTTACCATGCCCCATATCAAAAACATGAAAGAAAAAACGTTGCGCTACCCTGGGCATGTGGAATATATCCAAGTACTTAAGAAAACGGGATTCTTTGATAGCACACCTGTAGAAATTGATGGAAATAAAGTAAAACCAATAGATTTTACTTCTAAAATATTATTTGGTGAATGGAAATTGGGAGAGAAAGAAAAAGAGCTAACAATCATGGAAATTGCTATGGAAGGTAAATCAGAAGAACGACCAAAAAAAGTGACCTATCGCTTGTTAGATCGATTTGATGGGACAACAGGAATTTCTTCCATGGCGAGAACAACAGGATACACAGCGACTGCAGTAGCGAATTTCATGTTAAGCGGACATTTAAACCAACTCGGTATTCTTCCGCCGGAATTGGTCGGGAAAGTTGACGGATGTCTGCCTTATGTCTTGGGTTATTTATCAGAAAGAGGGGTAAAATATCATAAAACTGAATTATGAACAGATGTGCATGGTGCGGAGAAGATCCACTTTATGTAAATTATCACGATACGGAATGGGGAGTTCCTGTCTTTGATGATCAGAAAATTTTTGAATACCTCATTTTAGAGACTTTTCAGGCAGGTCTCAGCTGGATTACTGTACTCAAAAAAAGGGAAAATTTTAGAAAGGCATTTGATAATTTTGATTACTTAAAGATTGCTGCTTACGATGAGAAAAAATTAGAAAGTTTAATCAATGATGCCGGAATTATTAGAAACCGGTTAAAAATTAAAGCCGCCGTAATCAATGCCCAAAATTTTATCGAGGTTCAAAAGGAATTTGGCAGTTTTGCAAAATACATCTGGGGATATGTAAACCATCAACCCCTTATAAATCATTGGAAAAATATGTCGGAATTACCCGCTACTTCAGCAATTTCGGATCAACTTTCAAAAGACTTAAAAAAAAGAGGTTTCAAGTTTGTAGGCTCAACCGTGATTTACGCACATATGCAAGCTACGGGAATGGTGAATGACCATGTGACCGATTGTTTCAGGCATAAAGAATTAAAATAAAAAAGATCCAAGTTTCTGTCTTGGATCTTTTCATTTTATTCGGTTAAAGAAATAGCATTTTCCTTGACCGGTATATATATTTCGGTAATTAAATCAGCCGGATTTGGAGTATTCATCGGCGCATTTACATAAATTTCAAAAGGTTCACCCTTGTCATCTATATCGTAATCAGGCAATTTTGCAGCTTCATCATAAGCTTCTGTCCAGGCCTTTTCAGAATTTTCATATCCACCTTTCAAAGTTGTCTTAAAATACATCCCTCTGTTCATAAAACCAGAAACAATATCGCTACCAATAGGTGTGATCATTTTTTCAGAAATAGGATAACAAACAGAATACATAGCTGTTCCACCCTCCTCATCATACTTGTGATAAATGGTAAAAGGGCTTCCTGTAGTTCTTACATTATTTGAATTGATAAAAGTATTTACTTTAAGCATCATTAAAGGATATTTTGCCCCTATCTCATCAATGGAACTCGAAGTAGTGGTAAAAAGAAAAAAACCGCCACTATAGTCTACTATACCATTATGGGTAATGCTAAATTCTTTTATCTTTTTTTGAATCGTTTGATCCAACAATTCCAGGCCTCTTTCTTCCATAGGTCCCATCATTTCTTCCATCCCTCCTGCCATAAATCTCGAGAAAAAACCTAATTCCCCTTTCATAGTCCAGGACAATTTAGTGCCTCCATCTACTTTTTCAAGTATCCAGTCATTTTCTGAGAGCATATCTCCAAATGGTGTTTCAAAAACAACCTCTTGATCAATTCTATTTGGCTTGTCTACACTTACGGTTTTCATCATTCCTTTACCATCTTTCCCCGTCCATGAATAACTGGCACCCTCACCAACTGTATTCGAAGCGTAAGTCTCTTGAATTGTCGAATCTTGTTCATACCAAGGTCCCCAAGCTTCCCAATTTTTGTAATCATTCAATTCGTTAAAAACCAACTCAGGTTCTGCGTTAATAATTCTCGACCGCGACACCTCGTATTTACCGTCTAATGTAGCCAGATAGATAGCTCCAATAACAATGAGGATTAGAACGAGTAGCAGTAAGTATTTTAGTATTTTCATAAAGTTTAAATTAGAAAGCACATCAAATATAGCAAAATTGTAGAATTTTTTGAGTTTTGTTTAAATATTCATTGTTGTGTGATCAATATGAATTTGATTATTTTTAATGGACTGCAATAGGCCGATTTTAGTAAGTTTCGCAATAAAAATGTAATTTGCACTTTCTAAATTCATTCAAATATTTTGATAGAAGGTGTTGTTATAAAGTCTACAGGAAGTTGGTATACAGTTCGCGCTAAAAATCGCGATATAGCCTGTAGAATAAAAGGTAAATTCCGGATTCAAGGTATCAAAAGCACAAACCCGGTGACAGTTGGAGATCATGTTACCCTTGAAATGGAAGAGAATGAAAATACCGGTGTGATCACAGAAATTCATGATCGGAAGAACTATATTATTCGAAAATCGGTCAATCTTTCCAAACAGACACATATCATTGCGGCCAATATAGATGTCGCTTTTTTATTGGTTACCTTAGTTGAACCTCCCACTTTTCCCTCCTTCATCGATCGATTCCTGGCGACGGCAGAAGCCTATGACATTCCGGCTGTTTTACTATTCAATAAAATTGATCTTTACACAAGTGAAGAATTAACGCAGAAAAAAGATGACCTCCTGGCACTTTATAAGAAAATCGGTTATAAATGCATCGAAATCTCGGTAACAACAGGTTTGAACATTGATCTGGTACAACAAGAAATGATAGGAAAAGTCTCGATGTTTTCAGGCCATTCAGGAGTTGGAAAATCCTCACTTATCAATAAAATTGCTCCTGATCTGGATTTAAAAACCGCGGAAATTTCCTATCAACATAAACAAGGGCAACATACAACAACTTTCGCTGAAATGTTTATTCTTCCAACAGATCCTGAAAGTTATATCATAGATACACCGGGTATCAAAGGTTTTGGTGTTGTTGATTTTTCAGATGAAGAGGTAGGTGATTTCTTTCCTGAAATATTCGCTTTAAAATCTCAGTGCAAGTTCAGCAATTGTATTCATGTAAATGAACCAAAATGCGCCGTAAAAAAAGCGGTAGAGGCAGGTGAAATTGCCCCCACTCGTTATAGAAGTTACCTTCAAATTCTCGCCGGTGAAGAAGAACATTACCGGACAGATTTTTTTGAATAATCTAATGAAAAATTAAAAATCAATAACTCATTGAAAATCATTTTATTGCAGATATTTTGTTAAAAAAGTTAATTTTTTAGTTTTATTTTTAAAAATAAAGTCATTAATTAGCCAATATTATTTTTCCCCCTGCGTTCATAATTCTACGAATTATTAATTTTTTACTCAGCTTCAGGGTTGCGAATTGAACCCTAAGTGTTTTTTAAGATGAAAGCAGTTATTCAAAGGGTACTTCAAGCCTCCGTCTCCATTGAAGGGAAAATATTTAGCCAAATCGATCAGGGATTGCTCGTTTTATTGGGAATTTCCAATGAAGATGATGATACTGATATTGCCTGGCTTTCAAAAAAAATAGCCCAACTCAGAATATTTAACGATGAAAATGAAGTGATGAACAAATCACTTATCGACATCAATGGCGATGCTTTAGTTGTTAGTCAGTTCACATTATTGGCAAGCACAAAAAAAGGCAACCGCCCCTCGTACATCCAAGCTGCCGGTCCAGAAATTGCTGTTCCTCTTTACAAAAGATTCGTCGCTCAATTTGAAAACGACCTAAACCGAAATATAAAAACGGGCATTTTTGGTGCCGATATGAAAGTCTCTTTACTCAATGACGGACCTGTAACTATCATAATCGACTCGAAAAACAAAGAATAAATTTCAATACTTTTTTATGCATTCACGACGCATCCAACTCTTAATTTTACTATTTCCCCTTTTTACTTTTTCACAAAACATTTACGACGTTTCACTTATACCTGAAGGTCTGAAGAAAGACGCTTCTGCGGTTGTACGTCATGATGATCTGGAAATCGAATTTTTAGCGCAAGACAAAATGGTACAACGCGTTAAATTTGCAGTAACCGTGTTCAACAAATCGATGGATGATTTTAATTCTCTTTCCTTAGGTTTTGATAATCACAGCACAATTAAAAAATCGGAAATATTGATTTTTGATAAAGATGGTAATCAGATCAAAAAAATAAAAAAAAGCGAATTTAAAGAATATGCCGCCGCCGATGGGTTCTCCCTATACAACGATAATAAGATTCTAACCTACACCTATACTCCAACTCAGTATCCTTTTACCATAGAAAGATCTTACGAGATTCAAACATCAAATACTGCATTTATTCCGTCATTTATTGCTGTTGGCAGCTATAGGGTGAGTGTTGAACAGTGCAAATATCAAATAACATTCCCTTCAGATATTACTATTCAGATCAAAGAAATGAATACAGAAGGATTTGAATTCAAAAAAACAGTGGAGGATCAATTGATCCGTTATGAATTTGCCAATCTTAAAGCAATTACTCCGGAAAGCTTAGGTCCTAAGATAGATGATATTGCACCCATGGTAAAATTGGCACCAAACAAATTCAGCTTGGCAGGTGTTGACGGAGAAGCCAATAATTGGTTGGAGTTTGGTAAATGGTACAACGATAATTTACTCATTGGGCAAAATGAATTGAACCCCAAAACGGTCGCTACAGTCCAGGATCTAGTCAAAAACATTGAAGATCCTGTTGAAAAAGCAAAATTGATCTATAAATACATGCAAGACAAAACCAGATATATCAGTATTCAAATTGGCATTGGCGGTTGGAAACCTATGGCTGCAAAAGAAGTAGATGCCTTAGGATACGGAGATTGCAAAGCCCTTACCAACTATACTTCCTCGTTGCTTCAAACAGTTGGCATAAACTCGTATTACACCGTGATTTGGGCAGATGAAAAAAAAGATATCGACTCAGAAATTCCGGTAATGCAGGGTAATCATGCCATTTTGATGGTGCCGTTTGCAAAAGATACGGTCTGGTTGGAATGCACAAATCAGAAAGTTCCTTTTGGACATATCGGAGATTTTACGGACGACCGAAACGCTTTGGTGATGACGGCAGAAGGTGGAAAAATAATACGGACAAAATCATACGAAGCACATGAAAACCTGCAACATACCACTGGAAATTACAAAATTGACGAAGCAGGGAATCTCACCGCAAGTCTAAAGATCGAAACGAAAGGAGCCCAACTTGACGATCACTACTTCACTGCCGATCTAGAACCATTGGAAAGAGAGCGGTACTACAAAAAATACTTCTCAGAAATCAACAATATCAAACTGGATCAGATCAATCCAAAAATGGACTATAAAGATGGCTATTTTACTGAAGATCTGTCCTTTGAAGCAAAAAAATATGGTATGAACGCCGGGAATAGAATGCTTATTCGATTAAATGCATTTAACCTCATGTCTTCAATGCCCAGAAAAGAAGTGGATAGAAAGTTCCCTTTTCTATTAAAATTGGGTTACCAGGATATTGATGAAGTAGTCGTACACATTCCTGACACATATAAAATTGAAGCCATACCAGAAACCAAAACGGTAAGTACCCTATTTGGCACGTATTCACTAACGATTGAAAAATTAAATGAACATGAGGTAAAATATACCCGGTCTTTAACGATGAATGAGGGAAAGTATGAAGCAGAAAAATATGCTGAATACCTGGAATTTAGAAAGCTTATCCTACAAATTGATAACTCAAAAATTGTAATCCTAAAATCAAATAATTCATGAGACACTCCTTATTACTCATTTCAATCACCCTCATTTTTTCTTTTAATTTAATCGCTCAAGATCTAAAATTTGGCAAAGTAAGTAAAGAAGAATTGCAAGAAAAGTTTTATCCCCAAGATACATCTGCAAATGCAGCAGTTTTATTTAAAAACAGAGAAACTTATTATGTCTACAACCAAAATATGGGTTGGGCCTTACATACCAGAGTACACGAAAGAATAAAAATCTATAACAAAAATGGATTTGATGCAGCTACAAAAAAAGTAAGGCTATATACCGATAAGGGGGAAAATGAAAATATTTCGATAAAAGCCTATACCTATAATTTGGAGAATGGAAAAATAGAAAAGACCAAACTCGAAAAAGACGACATTTTTACGGAAGAAATTTCCGAAAATTGGGAAAGCAGGAATTTTACCTTACCCAACCTGAAGGATGGTAGCGTTGTGGAGTGGGAATATACAATTGATTCACCCTTTTATAGTTATATTGATGACGTAATCTGTCAATACGAGATTCCCATTAAAAAGCTTGAGGTAAGTATAAAGGTGCCGGAGTTTTTAGAATTCAAGGTAACGCCAAGTGCCTATTACCCCATAACATTTAAAGTAGGAAATGACACTAAAGTGGTTCAGTTATTCCGAAAAGAGTCAGAACAACCAGCGATATGGTAATGGACCATCTTCATCAAAAGTAAACTATGCCAACACCCAAATAAAAGAGGCCACATATACGGTTAGTCAAGAAAATATCCCAGCTTTAAAAGAAGAACCGTACATAAGTTCTTTAGACAATTATCGAGCAATTTTAGATTTCGAAATATTAGCTTACAGACCTACCAATGGTATTCCTAAATTTTACAATTCGAGTTGGGAAGATGTGGTAAAAACAATTTATGACAATGATCGTTTTGGCGGTCAATTGAAAAGGTCGAATTATTTTAAAGATGACCTCGAACAAATAAAATCTGCTACAAGTACAACTAACGAATTGACTGTTGCCATTTTTGAATTTATAAAACAAAAGTTTAGCTGGAATGAAAAATATGGATTTTATACATCAGACGGAGGTATAAGATCGGCTTATCAAGAGGGTACGGGCAATGCCGCTGACATCAACCTTACCCTAGTCGCAATGCTCCAAGAAGCCGGTATAGGTGCTCATCCGGTTTTGCTGAGCACAAGAAATCATGGAATTCCCATGAATCCAACACATGAAGGTTTTAATTATGTGATTGCCGGCGTAGAACTGGCCGGAAACTATGTGTTGATGGATGCCACAGACAAACATGCTGTGCCAAATTTACTTCCCCTAAGAGATCTCAATTGGTTTGGAAGGTTAGTAAAAGAAGATGGCACCTCAATTCAAATACCTTTATATCCAGCTGAACACAGCGAAAAAAATGTAAAACTTTCCTGCAATATAAATACTGATGGTACAATCGAGGGAACAATGGTAGCCAATTTGTCTAATATAAATGCAATGGCCTTTCGTGAAAAATTTGAAACATTGACCGAAGAAGAACAAAGGACCAAAATCGAATCTGATTTTACCAATTTTGAAATTGAACAATTGCGCATCAACAATCTTGATAACAACTATAAAAATGTACAAGAATTAGTAAAGTTCAACGCTATAAATCAGGTTGATTTGATCAATGATAAAATTTATTTCTCTCCACTTTTGTTTCTTACTGAAAGTGAAAGTCCTTTTAAATTAGATGAAAGAAATTTTCCCGTAGATTTTGCAACACCCTGGCTCGAGGAATATAGATTATCTATAAAAATCCCTCAAGGTTACACCGTTGAATCTGTCCCTGAAGAAATGGCGATTGGCTTGTCATCAGATCTTGGCTCATTTATAATCAAAACTGAGGTTAAAGAAGATAAGATTGAGGTGATCTATCAGGCAAAAATGAATAAGGCGGTCATTCCATCGACTTTATATCCGGAACTAAAAAAACAATACGAAATGGCGATTGCCAAACAACATGAAAAAATTGTTATTTCTCCTACCATCCCCTAATTAACCGAAAACGCCATCCAGAGGATGGCGTTTTTAACAATTGCAATTCTTATCGCAATTACCCTTTTTTTTATTCGCTTTAAAAAAAAACTTTTTAACCAGAAATCCCAGTGCGACAAGTAATAAGCCATATGCTAAAATTGTTTGCCACATTAACTTAATAAATTAAAGGTGATCCAGGCGGTGACATAGGCAATCAGCCCCATTCCTAGTAACTGAAGAAGAGGCCATCTCCAACTGTTCGTTTCTTTTTTAACAATAGCCAAAGTACTCATACATTGTAAGGCAAATGCGTAAAAAACCAATAAAGACATCCCCACTGCCAGATTAAATCTTTTCTCACCTGTCACCGGATTAATTTCATTGGCCATTTTTTGTTTAATGGTACTAACCTCTTCATCTTGATCGCCTACACTATAAATGGTAGCCAAAGTTCCTACAAAGACTTCACGTGCGGCAAATGACGAAATAAGAGCTATGCCAATTTTCCAATCATAACCTAAGGGCGAAATAACCGGCTCTATCGCCTTTCCCATTACACCGATATAACTATTTTCGAGCTTATAGGAGGCCAATTCATTCTCGTAGTTTTCATCAGATGGAGATATGGACAATTCCTTTTGAAGGTTCAATTCGGCATTTTTAAAATTACCCGGGCCATTTGAAGCTAAAAACCACAGTATGATTGAAATAGCCAAAATAATTTTTCCCGCACCAAAAACGAACGCCTTGCTTTTTTCATAGACGGTATAGAAAATATTTTTTACCGACGGCAATTTATAATTAGGCATTTCAATGAGAAACAAACTTTGACCTTTCACTTTTAACACCTTGTGCAAAAAATAGCCGGTTATGATGGCAGAGGCAAAACCGAGGAGATACAAAGCAAAAAGTGTTAAACCTTGTAAACCAAAAAAACCTAAAACTCTTTTGGGAGGCACGACCAATGCAATTATAATGGCATATACTGGTAACCTTGCAGAACAAGTAGTAAAGGGTGTTACCAAAATAGTGATCAAACGTTCTTTCCAACCATTTATATTTCTCGCAGACATGATCGCCGGAATAGCACAAGCAGTACCCGAAATTAAAGGCACAACACTTTTACCGCTCATTCCGAATTTGCGCATAATTTTATCCATTAAAAAAACTACCCGACTCATATATCCCGATTCTTCCAAAATGGCAACAAACAAAAACAAGATGGCGATTTGAGGGATAAAGATGACTATACCACCTATACCGGGAATAATACCATCTGCCAACAAACTGGTGAAAACGCCCTCGGGCAAATGACTGTCTACCCACGAACTTAGGTTGGCAAAAAATGTATCGATCAAATCCATCGGATAACTTGCCCAATCAAATACAGACTGAAATACCAAGAAAAGAATCAGTGCAAAAATAACATAACCAAAAATTCGATGTGTAAGGATTCTATCTAATTTACTCCTCAAATCTTTTGCCTTGGTGATGTCTTGTTTATAGGTTTGTTTAAGTATTTCATTGATCTTTTGATACCTTAAAACCGTTTCTTTATGTTGGTGTTTTTTAATTAATTCTTTAGAAGTTTTAAACGAATCTATTTTGGTCTGTTCTTCATTGTTTAAACGAAGAGCTCCCGTTTGTGTTACCTTTAACCAGGCATGATAAACCGGTTTTTCGGGAAAAACCTTTTTCAGCTCATCAAAAAATGATTGATCAATTCGAGATGCCATATCCGCAAAAGGCGCTCTATCTGCTCGATCGTAATTGGCAATTTCCTCTTTTAACCTTTCTATCCCATCACCTTTTCTCGCACTGACCAAAACAACTTTAGACTGAAGCAATTCTTCCAGTTTTGGTAAATCGAGGATAATGCCCTTATTTGTCATCACATCCGACATATTAACGGCCAAAATCGCCGGAATCTCAAGGTCTTTGATCTGAGAAAAAAGCAATAAATTCCTTTTTAGGTTTTCTATATCAGCAATAACGACGACAAGGTCTACTTCATCCAAAGAATCGGCCGTATGCAATAGGGTTTCCAGTACTATATTTTCATCGATAGAATTGGGATTCAAACTATAGGTCCCCGGAAGATCTATAAGGGTAGCGTGAAGTTCTTGGTTCAGAATAAGCTTACCCGTTTTCTTTTCTACCGTTATCCCAGGATAATTACCTACCTTCTGTTTGAGACCTGTAAGTTGGTTAAAAAGAGAAGTTTTACCTGTATTAGGATTACCCACGAGGGCAACTTTTATGGTTTTTACATTTCCCATAAAAATTACATTTTGGTAACAAGTATTTTCTGTGCAGTTTCCTTTCTAATCGCCAAATGACTCCCGTTAACACGGATATAAAGTGGATCCTTTAACGGAGCTACCTGTATGAGTTCAACATCAATACCTGGCAAGCAGCCCATTTCCAATAAAGGTAAAGGAATAGCGTCAAAATTCATTTCTTGAATTAAGGCCTTTTCACCCACAGTAAGATTTGCTATGCTGAATTCCAATTTATTTAGACTGATTAAAAATATACTGCGAAAGTACGGAAAATTATCCTTTTTAAAATGACATTTATCAGTAGGAAGAGTTAAATATGACTTATTCTTTTTCTTCTTTTTTCAGTATCTCAATATCCTTTATGATGCGTTGCATTTCATTTTTATCTGTTCCGTCATAAAAACCTCTGATCTGCTTTTTCTTATCTATTAAAATAAATTGTTCGGTGTGAATAAAATCCTGGTCGCCCCCATCTCCTTCATCTAAAACAGCAAAATATGACTTTCTGGCAAGATTGTAAATATGCTTTTTGTCTCCTGTGGTTAAATCCCATTTCCCATCAATTGCTCCTTTTTTGTTGGCGTAATCTTTTAACATAGGTACACTATCCATAATCGGAGTTACCGAATGGGACAAAAATTTCACCTCAGGGTCATTGATAAAATAATTTTGTAATTCAGCCATATTTATCGCCATAACCGGACAAATCGTTTGACAGCGGGTGAAAAAGAAATCGGCAACATAAATTTTGTCTTTGAAATTTTCCTGGGTAATGGTATCTCCGTTTTGGTTTAGTAAGACAAAATCCGCAATTTTATGGTTCTTCGTAATGTGCTTCAATTGATCGTCTACCAATCTCGGATTTACATCAGCGGGGTTGTAAACCGGTAAAACCGTTTTTGGTTTTGACAAAAAGTATAAAACCGGAATAAAAAAAAGGGCAAAAAAGAATAAAAAGATCAAAGTTGACTTCGATTTTTTGAAAAAATTAATTAAATCCATTCTTGTTATATTTGTAAAAAATTGCTGTCCGTTGCAAGAACAAAATTACTTACTTATTCCTAGAAAACTTTTATGTTTTTTAATCTTATTTTCCCAGATAATTTTTGGTCAAGAAATATCTGTTCTGGAGAATACCGATTTAATTTCCGGAAAAGAAAAGCGGGCTGCGGCAAAAAAGATCGCGTTTAAATCAAACCCGAATACGGGTAACTACGATATCTATTACCATAGGTTAAACTGGAAGGTAGATCCCGCTAAAGCCCAAATTTCAGGTGTAGTCACCACCTATTTTAAAGCAAAAGAACAACTGAATACGATAACCTTCGATCTCGATGATAATTTAATCGTTTCAGAAATAAAACAAAGAGGAGTCAACCTGACTTTTAGTCAAAATAGTTCTGATGAATTAATTATCGACCTTCCAGAAACTATTGCCGAAAATGAAAAAGATTCAGTGAGTATTTTTTATTCAGGTAATCCGGTGAGTTCGGGTTTTGGTTCCTTCGAAATTACTGAACACAATAATACTCCTGTGTTATGGACCTTATCAGAACCTTATGGTGCAAAAGGCTGGTGGCCATGCAAACAAGACCTCATTGACAAAATAGATTCAATTGATGTCTTCATCGAGCATCCAAAAATTTACAAAGCTGCCTCCAATGGTTTACTAATTTCGGAAAAAGAGGAGACCAATGCTACCATTACACATTGGAAACACCAATATCCGATACCAGCATATTTGATTGCCATCGCGGTTACCAATTATGTGACCTATACAGATGTAGTCGAAAATGAACCCTATGACATTTTGAACTATGTCTATCCTGAAAATGAGGTCTCCCGGCGCAATGCCACTGCCGTAACACCAAACTTGATGAAATTATTTTCTGAGGTAATTGAGCCCTATCCTTTTTCAAAAGAAAAATACGGACATGCAGAATTTAGTTGGGGTGGTGGAATGGAGCATACGACCATGTCTTTTATGGGGAGCTGGGGCAGATCGATCATTGCTCATGAATTGGCTCATCAATGGTTCGGCAATAAAGTTACCTGTGGTTCATGGGAGGATATTTGGCTCAATGAAGGTTTTGCTTCTTTTATGGAAGGCATTGCCATAGAAAATATAGACGGCGCATCGACAGCCATTAGTTGGCGGCAAAGTTTGATCAACAATATTACATCTAATCCTGGAGGATCTGTTTTTGTAACGGACACTACCTCCGTTAGCAGAATTTTTGATGGCAGACTTTCTTATAGAAAAGGAGCCATGGTATTACATATGTTGAGATACAAATTAGGTGATGAAACTTTTTTTGACGCGATTAGAACCTATCTGAACGACCCGAAACTTTCTTATGGCTATGCTAAAACAGCCGATCTTAAAGCTCATCTGGAAGAAAAAAGCAAGTTTGATTTGACTGAATTTTTTGCAGATTGGTTCTATGGAGAAGGATATCCAGAATATAAGATCAGTTGGTTCCAGGATGACCAAAATAGATTGAGCATCACGGCGAACCAGTCTCAATCTCATCCCTCAGTCGACTTTTTCGAAATGCCTTTGCCAGTGAAAATCGTTGGCATCAATGGTGAAAGCGAAATATTGCGGCTTGAGATTTCTGAGAACGGACAGACTTTTGATCTGGATGTACCCTTTGTCATTAAAGAAATTGAGATCGACCCGGAAAAGAATATCATTTCGAAAAATAATTCCGCTGTACTTGGCATCGAGAAAGAAGTGTTGAGAAATCAAGTCTTTATCTATCCCAACCCTGCACAGAGCAATCTTTATATTAAAAACCATAGTCCGGCCGAAATTTATAAAATTTCTATTTATAATATCCTTGGAAAGGAAATGATGACTAGAGAAAATAACTTGTCTAAAATAAATATAGAAAGCCTGCAACCTGGAGTTCATTTGCTGATGATCCAAACTTCAAGAGGTAATTTTCACAAAACCATTATAAAATCCTGATGTATTTATTGGTTTGTTTTAACACACTTTTCTAAAAACGGAAACTCCATTTTCAATTGAAAAACCTTACATTTGTGCGATTTTCAACTATTTAAGTTTCTAAATGGATACATATATAAAAATTGCTCAATTTCTGTTAAGTTTATCGTTATTGATCGTATTACATGAATTGGGCCATTTTATCCCTGCTAAAATTTTCAAAACTCGCGTAGAAAAATTTTATCTCTTCTTCGATTATAAATTCTCTCTCTTTAAGAAGAAAATAGGCGAAACCGTTTATGGTATTGGCTGGATTCCTTTGGGTGGTTATGTAAAAATCGCCGGAATGATCGATGAGAGTATGGATAAAGAACAAATGTTAAAACCGCCACAGCCCTGGGAATTTCGTTCTAAACCAGCATGGCAGAGATTGATCATCATGTTGGGTGGTGTAACCGTAAATTTCCTTTTGGGTATTTTTATATACACCATGATTTTAAATGTATGGGGGAATGATTTTATTGCTCCGGATGGCGTTAAAAATGGTTTTGCTGTTACGGATGAATTTAAATCTTTTGGTTTTCAGGATGGTGACAAAATTTTGAAAATCAATGGAGAAGTTCCCGTTGATGTGAGTAACATCAATCACCATTTACTTTTGAGAGAGATCAATGATATGGAAGTTGAACACCCAAACGGTATTGTTGAATCAATTCAAATCCCTGAAGACATAGGGTTGCGTATTTGGACGAGCGGAGATATGGAACCGTTCAAAATCATATTCGATCCCATTATTAATGAGGTCGCTCCTGACAGTCCCGCAGAATTAGCAGGCATAGAATCAGGTGATGAAATCATCAAGGTCGGTGAGCAAGAAATCGACTCTTGGCCTGAATTTACCAAACTTGTTGGAAGCCATGTTGGAACTGAGCCGCTAAAACTTACCTTAAAAAGAGATGGAGATTTGTACGATGTGGACGTGTTACCCAATGAAGATAAAATAATAGGTGTAAGCTATGATTTCAATACATCTGTGACTCCTGGCCATAAAGATTATAGTTTTTTTGAGAGTGTACCGCTCGGTTTTGATAAAGCCTATTGGACGTTGAAAGATTATATTTCTCAATTTAAATACGTTTTTACAAAAAAAGGAGCTACCAGTCTAGGTGGTTTTATTACTATTGGAAGTATCTTCCCAACAACATGGGACTGGCAAAAATTTTGGGAAATCACAGCATTTTTATCGATCATGCTGGCATTTATGAACCTGTTGCCTATTCCTGCCCTAGATGGCGGACACGTCGTTTTTACTTTATACGAAATGATCACAGGTCATAAGCCTAGCGATAAGTTTTTAGAATATGCGCAAATCACAGGCTTTGTTATTTTAATGGGACTTTTGCTTTTCGCAAACGGCAATGACATTTACAAATGGCTTACCGGAAAATTCTAATACCAATTTAGTTTTCCCGAAGAACAGAGTCAATAAAAAACATAAAAAAACTCCATCAAATTGATGGAGTTTTTTACATTTTATAGAAGTGAAATTAGTCTACCAGAATAATGATCTTATTATCATTTAATTCAACTGTACCGCTTTGAATTGGCAATAACATGGCTCCGTTATCTCCCTTACTAAATTTGCTTTGATAAGCTTCAGCAATTTGAGCATTACCTCTAATTTTCACTTTTCCTTCCTGCAACAAAGACACAATGGGCGCGTGGTTGTTTAACATCTGGAATTCTCCCATCACACCGGGAACGGTTACAGATTCTACTTCACCTTTAAATATACTTGCCTCAGGCGTTACTATTTCTAAAAACATATCTATGAATTAAGCTTCTGCCAACATTTTTTCACCGGCTTCTATCGCCTCTTCTATGGTACCTTTTAAGTTGAACGCAGCTTCAGGATACTTATCTAATTCTCCGTCCATGATCATATTAAAGCCTTTAATGGTATCCTTAATATCAACCAATGAACCTGGAATTCCAGTAAACTGCTCTGCCACATGGAAAGGTTGAGATAGGAATCTTTGAACACGTCTTGCTCTGTGAACAATCAGTTTATCTTCTTCACTCAATTCTTCCATTCCTAAAATAGCAATGATATCTTGTAATTCCTTATATTTTTGAAGCGTTTCTTTTACTCTTTGGGCAGTGTTATAATGCTCATCTCCCAATACTTCTTTACTCAAAATTCTAGAAGTAGAATCCAATGGATCAACCGCAGGATAGATCCCTAACTCAGCGATTTTTCTAGACAATACAGTTGTTGCATCTAAGTGAGCAAATGTCGTTGCAGGCGCAGGGTCTGTCAAGTCATCCGCAGGCACATATACCGCCTGTACTGAAGTAATCGAACCATTCTTTGTCGACGTAATTCTTTCTTGCATAGCACCCATTTCAGTGGCTAATGTCGGTTGGTAACCAACCGCAGATGGCATACGACCTAAAAGTGCAGATACCTCTGAACCAGCTTGTGTAAAACGGAAAATATTATCAATAAAGAAAAGTACATCTTTACCTTGTCCTTCTCCTGCTCCATCTCTAAAATATTCAGCAATAGTTAAACCAGATAAGGCAACACGCGCACGTGCTCCAGGAGGTTCATTCATCTGTCCGAATACGAAAGATAGTTTTGATTCTTTTAATTGAGCGTCATCAACTTTTTCGAGATCCCATCCTCCTTCTTCCATAGATTTGTTGAATTCTTCCCCGTATTTAATAATACCTGATTCCAACATCTCTCTCAACAAATCATTTCCTTCACGAGTACGCTCCCCTACTCCGGCAAACACAGATAATCCACCATGCCCTTTGGCAATGTTATTGATCAATTCCTGAATCAATACGGTTTTACCAACACCGGCTCCTCCAAATAATCCAATTTTACCTCCTTTTGCATAGGGTTCGATCAAGTCGATTACTTTAATACCAGTAAAAAGCACCTCAGTAGAAGTTGAAAGATCTTCAAATCTTGGTGCTGAACGGTGAATAGGTAATCCATTATCACCATCCTTAGGTAAGGCTCTCAATCCATCAATTGGATCTCCGTTCACATTAAATAGTCGACCATAAATATCAGATCCTACTGGTATTTTAATTGGACTACCTGTTGCTACTACCTCATGACCTCTGCTCAAACCATCTGTAGAATCCATTGCAATACATCTTACGATGTCTTCTCCTGTATGTTGCTGAACTTCTAGAACTAGTATGGAACCATCTTGTCTGGTAATTTCTAAAGAATCGTAAATCTTTGGTAATTCAGATTCCGAAGAAAATGACACATCGATAACCGGGCCAATAATTTGAGCGATCTTACCTGTTGTTTTTGCCATTATTTGTAAAAATTAATTTTTGTTAACTATCAGACAACTAAACTATAAAGTATTTTTAGCGCCTGTTTTTCGAGGTGCAAAGATACTGTTTTAATACAAATGGAAAAACATTTTTATCTTATTTTTTGAGTGTCAGAATATATTGAGCCACAGCCATTTTAGCTTCTTCCGAAAGATAATCTTGCGGAGGCATTTCAGGGTAGTCATCACGGACTTTTTTTGGCTTCGTGATATAGTCTACAATACCTTGTGGATCGTTGTGATAAATTGCCTGAATCGCATTGACCGGCACACCAATTAATCGAATATCGTAGGCATGACAACCTGAGCATATTCCGTAATAGGTCATTTCACCTAATTCCAAAGCCGTTATTTCCTTTGGTTCAACAGGCCGATCTAACATAAAACTTTTCACATGAGCCGTACTTGTCACAGTTGGCTCTTCAAAATTACCCAAGCCAAAGGTACGGTAGCGTTGCTTATCTCTTATTGAACTGCCCTCACCTCCGCCAATAGCCAAAATATCAGGGCCTTTTGAAGATAATTTAGTCATCATCAAAGCTTTTAATTCACCTACAGGTTCATTGCCATTATTGATCATAAAATTATCGAGAATAGTAATTCTGTCGGGGTTAGGTTCAGAGTCTGGGTCATTGGAAGCTTTGGCTCCGCCATTAGCAAAATCAGTAATGATTATGCCTGCATTATTATTGCCTGAAATGATATTATTTTCGATGATCACATCATCAGCAGCCATAACCAAAATCCCCGTGCCCGGCGGTATTCCTGAAACAATGGATCCCGGGGCACCAAAATTTTCATGGTTATTATCGATCACAAAATTATTCCTTATAATAACATCATAGGTCGTTTTTATGGGTAAACCTGGCGTGATAAAGGCCAGTATCCCTCCTGTATTATTGTAGGCATAATTATTTTCTACCAATGCATGTCTGGAATTTTCAATTTCTATTCCGGCTACATTCTCAAAAACTTTATTGTGTTTTACGTCGATATTATCGCACATGCCAATATAAATAGCAGCATCTTCAATACCGGATAGTATATTATGTTCTACTATACCATTTTTTCCGTACTGAGGAAAAATTCCATAAACACCTGTATCGATGATCCAGTTATTTCTGATGACAAAGTTATTGCCGGCTTGTCCCATGATCCCGTTTCCTTTGTAATTGGTGATCTTGAAATTCTCAATCTGTATGCCATTACCGGAGTACAAGAAAGCATCATTTAATTCCTTTTTTCCATCTAAAACAGGCCATTCACCCTCTTCAATAATTCCTTGAAAAGAGATATTATCATTATCGATATAGACAGTTTCTGAGTAGGTTCCGGGATAAACACGAATCAGATCTCCCGGTTTTGCCTTCTTCACGGCATCCTGAATTTTTGATCCCTTTTTTACTTCCCATATTTCTCCGTTAAACTCGAGCGAAGTATATGCTGAATTAACAGTATCTGAAACATTGCCCTGCCCTGGTCTGAAAAGCACATTAGAAGTAGGGTAAGGCGCAGATTTTTTCTTTGCTCCAAAAATCGTTTTTCCTATAAAAACACCGACAGCCAATAAGACTAGACCTAAAATAATTCTTTTTAACATCATACGTATTTTTTAAGACAAGGGAAGTCCGGAAGGGACTTTTTTGGGAATTTCAGGCAGAAATGATTCATCTGTCAAGGTTTTTAAAAAATCATTGATCCTGTCGATTTCATCATTACTCAATTGTGGCTCCCAAATATGCCAATGAAGGTATAAATTTTCACCTTCAGGTACAGCATGCCCTCTTCCCTTTGTGTAAAATTGAATGGTTTCTTTTAGTGTTTTAAAATTGCCGGAATGCATGTATGGAGCCGTTTTCTCAATATTTCTTAAACTGGGCACTTTGAAACCTCCCCTCATGGTGGCATCATTAAAGGTTTTTTGTGCACCTTCATCGAAAAATTCCGGATTTGGCTCAGGACTTCCAATGACCGCAATTTGCTGATTGGAAAATAAGGGTGGCGTATGGCATTCCGCGCATCGCGCAACAAAAGATCTGAAAATATTCAATCCCTCAATTTCATTTTCATTGAGAGCATCTGAATATCCATGCGCATACTGATCGTACTTACTATTCAAACTGACAAGCGACGTTTCAAATGCCGCTATGGCCGTAAACACTTCATTGATTTGAATCGAATCTCGATCATTTTCCTTCTGAAAAGCTTGCCTAAATAATCTTTTGTACTCATCAGATCGATTCAATTTTTTTAATATTTCTTCCGGACTGGAAGCCATTTCATCTGATGAAAAAAGAGGGCCCTGCATCTGCTCTTCGAGAGAATTGGCTCGCGCATCCCAAAATAGTCTTTTCATATAGGCTACATTCCAAAGACTCGGAGCAGATCTTTTCAGCTCTGACCCGTTCATTCCTTCTGATTTGGCTTTTCCATCGCTAAAACCAAGTTCCGGATTATGACAAGTAGCACAAGACATTTTGTTGTTGCGTGATAAAATGGGATCAAAAAATAGGTATCTGCCCAAATCGATCTGCTGCGGAGTAAACCCGTCCCTTGCCTCTGGCAAACCAATTTTTAAACCTCCAAGTCCTTTACTATTGGGTGAATCGTACTGCAAATACAAATTGATATTCTCGCATTGGTTTTCCGCAGAAATTTTAAATCCGGGAGGACAGCTTTGGCACAATTCAAAATTAAATTCTTCCGGAACCCCCGTTAAATTCTTGTTTCTGGAACTCATCAATAGAAAAGAAAAAAGTCCAACTATTAAAATGCCAAGCAGGGATAAAAAAAAGGCCCTTTTAAACATCACTTAGAACATTCAAAAAAGGCACCTTTCGGTGCCTTTTGTATTATTGTAATAAAGGATTGTAATTTGTCGGATAATCGCCAACATTAAATAGCTCTCCCGCTTCTTTAAAGTTAGAACCATAGGTGGCGTCGATCGCCATAAGAGCCTCATTCGCAACAAGCGCAGCCGCTCTCGCAGTTAAATGTACCCCATCTAAAGAAAAAACTCCACCCGTTACTAGATTAGAAGTAAAAATATAATTTCCACTTTCAATACCTGAAGTAGACAATTGAGTTAATAAGGCATTTGCATCTACAAATGCTAAACCTGCATTATCTGCAGCAGTTTTGATCACATTATTAAAACGGTCTGTTGCACTTTTTACTTCAGACTGTTCACTTGGTAATAACACCCATTTATCTGCCAAAGGATAAGTTACCCCATTGACGGATAATTGTCCGGCTAATTGAGCGGGCACCCCTAATCCTACCAACTGCTGAAAATATGCAGTATTTACTGTAGCAATGACACTTGCACTAGTCAGGACCAAAAGATCATTAGCTGTTGCTTGTCTGGATTGACCAAATTGTGTGGACAATAAAAAGGCTGTTTGTTGATCTAAACCACCTGCCATTAGCACTTGCATCAAAGGCTGAGAAATATTGGCCAAAGATTCATCATGAATAAGCACAGGACTAGCTGCTGTCTCAGAATAAACAACAGACCTTTCAGGAACACCTAAAAAAGTAAAAGCTTGGTTTAACTGAGCAAATGTTTGATTTAACAAAGGTATTTGAGCAGCAAATTCAGGGTTGCTTGGATCAAGAGGATTAAAAGGGACTGTCTTAAAATATGGAATGGTGGTAACATCCGGGATATTGGCCACAACTCCTTTAGCACCCTGTGAAGTTAATGTTGTCACAATGGCATTGATCGCTCCGTTAAAAGTAGCATCATCGGTAATCGAATTAGAACTATCTCCTCCCGAAGTAGCGTAACCCAACACATCATTATTTCCAATCCATAAGCTAAAAAAAGTAGGATTCATCGCCATGGCATCGGCAAGTACAGTTGTGTTAGGGCTTGATGCCATTCTCACAAAATATGGATTCGCCAAGTTGGGCAAACCTGCAATATTTCCGTAACCGGGAGCCAGTAAATGAAAACTTTTTGCCCCGGGAACTCCCATGTTATTGAATGGGCCGGACAAAATATTAGATACTTCAGTGGTTGGTGTACCGGGCAAAACCGCAGGTCCTGATCCATCGAAATACAATCTTGGAGCAGCGATCACATTCCCTCCTAACAACAAACCACCGATATTATCATTGGTCATGGGCTGAGTAAAAGATCCTCCACCTACTAAAGCAAATTTTTGCGATAATAAATTGGGGAAAGAATTGGTCTGTCCAGCCTTGAAAAGGGCATTATCCGTATAACCAGCGGTAAGTGAATTACCTACAGAAACAAAGGTGTTGAAATCTGCCGAACCAGGTGTCAATGCCACCTTTACCTCATTTTGGTCATCATCATTATCATCGCAGGCTGCAAAAGCAAACAAGAACAATAGCAGCCAAGTATATTTTAATTTGAAACTCATAAGAATTATTTTAATAGTTAATTAGAAATTGCCTACAACCCAGGATACATAATACTGAGAACCAACGAATCCTGTACCGAAAGCCGTGAAATAATCTTGACCAAAGAGGTTTGATGCCCCAACTTTGATAACAGATTTTAGCGATGGTAGTGCATAGTTTACTTGCGCATCCATCGTGTGGTAGGCAGGAATATCTCCATCACCAAAAGTTGCTTGCCAGAAATAAGCATCACTCCATCTCCAGGCAACATTAAACCCAAAGTTTTCATATACATTCGCATTACCAAACATCATTTTTACTTTGTGTTCTGGTGTGTTAAAACTGGTTCTAAAATCAGGGTATTTGGCCTGATCAAAATCTTGTTTTGCAAATGTATAGTTACCTGATATATCGTAATTACCAAAAACTTTCGTTGAAAGAGATATAGAACCTCCGTAAGAATTTACATCTGCATCAGAATTTGTATAGGTCTGATAAACTTCAACATCTCCGAATTGCAAAGCAGCCAATGACAAGGCATTGTCTCCTACAGTTCCGTACAAAGGCACGAGTACATTCTCATTCGAAATAAAATCTTTATACCTGTTGTAATAAGCATTAAGATCTACAATTACTCTGTTGTATTTTCCTCTATAGCCAAGTTCAAAAGAAGTAACCTGTTCTGGCTTTACTAAATTGATATCAGAAGCTTGGGGCGCTCCTGCTTGTACCGAACTCACTGAAAAAGAATTTTCGTAGGCTTGTCTTCCTACGACATCAACCTGTGCTGGTATACCTAAATTTTGACCACTTTGAGAAACACTGTAGGTTCTAGTATCGCGATCTAAGTTAGATTTAGCAGAACCCACTAAGACAGCTCTACCAGCATCAAGGCCAATAAATAAATCCTGTGTGGTTGGATTTCTGAAACCTGTTTGAACCGATCCTCTGAAATTATGGCTTTGAGTTGCTCCGGCTGTATAACCCAATGAAAGTCTTGGTGAAAAGAAACCATCGAATAATTCTGATTTATCATAACGCACAGATGCGGTCAGTTTTAATCGGTCTTCAGCTAAAAACTTTTTCTGCAATTGCGTATAAGCACCAAATTCAGAATAGTCAATCGGGCCATCTAAGTCTGTATAGATAGATCCTTTAGAATTCAACTCATACATTCTGTAAGATCCTCCAACTTGAATATCTGCCCAATCCCATAAATGACTGAAGTTATAATTTGCATCTGCATGATAAAACTTCGATTCATCCTGAAATTTAGACCCTGTACTAAAGTCAGGATCTTTAATGATCTCGTTAAAAGCATTTTTAAATTCCGGTGAACCGGGTTCAAATCTTCCGGTATCTGCTGCAGCTCTGGCAATTTTATGGGCCTCATCTTCTGTGGCACCACCAAGGGTCGCTCCTGCAAATGTTTGGATATATTCTCCAAACCATTGTTGGTCTGATTTCCAGCGTCTATTGATATTAATTGCTGTAAAAAGCATGTCATATGAATCCCCTGCATCATCAGCCACTACGTATCCTCTAACAAAGAAGTTATTACTTCTCACCTCTAATTTATGCTGCTGCATATTAAAGTTTTTAATGTTGTATCGGTTCGTACCCTGATAAATAGTATTTCCAGAACCGTATTTTCCTACATAAGAAAACTCGACATCATTTTCCCAAGGTCTGATATATACTCCCCAGTCTGCTTTAAAGCTTTCTGCATTATATTCTGTAAGTGTTGTTTCGCGATAACCGGTTCTACTCACAATAACATCTGGTATAATGCCAAGACCACCAGAAGCAGCTCTTATGTTTGCGGAGGCTTCATCTCCATAAACATTTGTTCCGTCATAGTCATAATTTTCTCTCGTATTTCCTTTGATAAACCTATCTTCTTGGTTATCTGCATGCCAATCTGTCCCTTTTAGGTAACCTAAGTTAATTTTCGCGGCAATTTTCTCATTGAACTTAACGCCATATCTGGCACTGACGTCATAGAAGAAATTTGTTCCGGCCACATCTTGGGAGGTTACCCCCGCTTTTACACTGGCACTTACCCCGTGAAAATCAAATGGATTTTTACTGGTCATAAAAAGAATTCCGTTAAATGCATTCGCACCATATAAGGCCGATGAAGCACCAGGCAATAATTCTATACTGTGTACATCTGTTTCAGTCATTCCCAATAAGTTTCCCAGCGGGAAATTCAAGGCTGGAGCAGAATTATCCATTCCGTCTACCAATTGCATAAAACGCGTATTAGAAAAAGTCGAAAAACCCCTTGTGTTAATCGATTTAAATGTCAAACTGTTTGTATTGATATCAACACCCCTTAAGTTTTCCAGTCCATCGTAAAAATCGGGCGAAGCAGTGTTCTTGATATCCTTCAAAGACATTGTCTCAACAGTTACCGGCGACTCAAATATTCTTTCAGGTGTTCTTGAAGCCGAAACGACCACTTCATCCAAAGTAGTCTGACTTTCTTGTAAGATAATCGTAATTTCTTCGTCCGCCCTGGTTACTTCATAAGTTTTACGATCATAACCGACCGAAGTAAATTCAAGTGTAAATGGAGGTGTCGAAGCCGTATTTATCGAGAATAACCCGTCAAAATCAGTAGAAGCACCTGTGGTTCCTCCAATAATTTTTACATTCACGCCAGGTATGGGCTCGTTATTTACAGCATCGATTACTTTTCCAGACACTTCGGTTTGAGCGTACAAAAAAGTACCTGTGAAAAAGATCATCAATGTCAAAAAGATAGATTTCATATAATTCCAATTGAAGTTAAAGTGGCGAAAAATACAATTTTTTCGGAATATCAAGATAATACAATGATAAAAATTAGGAAAAAATAAAAAAAACAGGCTTAATTATGAGATTCACAATTTATTTCAGGATCAACTTCTTTGTTGAAGCTTGATTTCCTCTTGATACTTTGACAAAATATATTCCTTTTTGAATTTTAGGTAAAAGGACATCTTCTCTGAATCGAATTGCTTGTGATGTGTATTGTTTTTGAATAATTTCTCTTCCCAACATATCATATACGATCAGGTTTACATCCCCTATCTGGTCTGATGAAAACGACACGGTAAAATGATTCTCTGTGGGGTTAGGATAAATATTGAAATTTTCTAAAGCAAAACTATCATTGCTCAGCACTTCCTGATTGGTGCAAATGTTCAGGCTCCAACCGAGTATCGAACCTATATCTTCGACGGCATTATCTATAACTCTTAAGCGCCAAATTCCAAGAGAATCGTCACCGTTAAACACTTGCAGGTCGTCTTGAGGTTTTATAATCCCTTCAATACTAGGAACGGTTAGGCTGCATACTATTTCACTTCCATCAACAGAATAAGTCGCCACAATATCATCATATTCCGGTCCGAAACATTGATTTTTCATCAGCGTAATACTTTTACCTGTTGGACTGATTAAATCTAATTGCAGATCATTAACATAGGTATGCTGAATATTTACGGAAACCTCAAGCTTTTCTATTTTGACACTGCTCGGAACATTTATTTGCGAGATAGCCCCGACCAAATTATTATCCGGAATTTTTTTGGGAACGTCTGTAGAGACGAAACTATTACAATCTTCGACGAATGTACCTACTGAAAATGCTTTCTTATTGACAGAATAAAAAATATGATTAGCCCCGGCAACCATGACATAACAAACGGGATAACCCACATTTGGAGCCTGGATACTTTCTTCTCCGTCATTTGGTGTATTTAACTTGAGTGACTCAGTAAAAGTAAGTCCACCATCAGTAGACAAATAAATATTTACATTGCTCGCGTTAATATCATTACCCGTTGTTCCAGCTACATCCCATCTAATAACCTGAGTACTGTTTTTTGCCCAGGTTAAATTATCTTCATTTTGAGAGGTAACAACAAAGGGACCTGCAGCATCGGTTACCGAAACTTTCATGTCATCTGAGGCTGACTGTCCACCTTCACTGTTATTATCTCTTGCTGTAAGGGTAAAATTCATGTTTCTGGTCACGCTTGGCGTTACCTCCCAAGTACTCGATAAACTGCCCGAAATGACCGTTTTTAATTCGGGCATATAACGATTCGGACTCACCTTTGGAATGACAGATCGATACAAGGCTCCGCTCGTTGCCGTCGCACTTGGAGGAACGGTAGTGGCTCCCGCGTCGATTTGCTCCCAACAAAACGAGATCGGATCATTATCTGCATCGCTACCTGAACCTCTCAATACATAAGGGGTAGATTTGGGAATGGTATAATCAGATCCGGCATTGACGGTGGGAACATTTTTATTTTGGGTCAAGGCAACAATAGCAGCACAAGTACTTCTGCCTGTATTTACATTATTCCAAATTTCTTTGATGCTTATCGTATGAAAATACAAATCACTGCTACCCTGAACATTCTGCGGTGCACATAAACCCGCATAAGCCATTAAAGTAGATCCACTTCCGGGTTCGACAGCAGTAGCTAAATTTCGGGTATCTCCGCCACAATTAAGTGCTGTTCCATTAAAAGTGTGGTTTGCACCCAATTGGTGACCAAATTCATGTGCTACAAAATCGAAGTAATACCTATCACCAACCGGATTACTAGAACCCGTAACTCCTTTTGCTTTTGAACTCGTACATGCCGAAGCTAAAGAGGCTAAACCTCCTCCGCCCGTACTGAAAACATGACCAATATCGTAGTTAGGGGAACCGATTACATTATCGATATTCGTCTGGTTCTCATTTAACATCGTACTACCTGAATTATTGGTATAAGGATCCGTCGCTCCATCTAAATAAATTAACTGATCATTACCCGGAATAATTTGAAAACGAATAGACAAATCATTTTCATAAATTTCATTTATTCTGCTGATCGCAATGACCATTTCACCCAAAATCAAAACTTTTTTCTGCGCATCTGTTGCATTTTGAATACCGGCCCGATTTATATGAAATTGCGCATACTCCCCGGTACAGGCCAAAGCCAATCGAAATGTGCGCATTTTTAAATCGTTAAAATTTTTCGCTAGAATGGCTTTTTGCTGAAAAGATGTCAAACTTTCTGTTCTGCATAAAAAATCATTCGCGATATTCTTTAAATCATCTCTTTTGTATGAAATGTATTTACTTTGATCCTGAGAACTTGGTTCAATAAATTGGATATTTTTTGCCTCATCAATGATCATCGCATTCAATCCCTGCGGTGTAAAAGACAGCCTTACCCTTTTAGAAGAATCCTTACTTTTTCCCTGATAACTGCGAAGTTCCGGATACTCTTTTTGCAGATCTGGATGAATAACCTCACTGCTTTTTAATTCAAAAACCTCAAATTCCTTATTGGAAGTGGGAAGCTTAAATCTCAATATTTCGTCTGAACTTTTATTGATAATTTGTTTTTCCAGCACATTGACATCTAAGTCATATACTGCATAATCTGTAGGCCTTGGTTTATCTCGAAATAGCTGATCATTTGAATTTACAGATGATATTTCCCGCCAATTGCCCATTGTTTGTCCGAAGAAATTTAGGGAATAAAAGAGGGGTAAAAGAAGTATAAAGCAATTTATTTTTTTTACCATAAAAATTCAGCTGCTACAAATCTAAAAAAATAATCTGTTAAACTTTTAATTAGACCTTACCTTTGCATAAAAAAATAATGAAACTTTTAATTTATCTTTTTCTGGCATTAAGTCTAACCAATTGTAAAACACGAAAAGATTTGGCTCAAAACCAACAAAATAAAGTCCTAAGTTTTATCCTGGAAAACTGTCCTGAGGATGGTATTTGTGAGATCGTTATAGAAGAAAATAAAGAATTGCAAGTAAAAACAGATGAATTTGGCATGATTTATCCTGAAATCACGAATGGTGATCATTATTTATTCAACTATACTTTTTCCAAAGATTCTGAATACGCCGATGGAAATTACAAAGAAATTGTGCTCTTCCAATTTCCCAAAAACGAAATAAGTTTACTTTTGCAGGACAAAAATTTGCAAAAAGTGAATTTACTTTATGGCAGATTATGCTATTGCAAAGGTGAATCTGGATATGAAAAAGTGTCGAAAGGAACATTAAATATAAAGAGGGACAACAATAAAATAACCCTTAAACTAGAATTTTACACAAATTTGCCTCAAGTAATAAAAACCATTGAAGAGGTGATTATTTTGCCCTAACTATTTTATGAAAGTTCATCAAACCATTGAAAGTTTTTCCAAAAAAAACATCCCAACGGTGCTCACCATTGGCACTTTTGACGGCGTTCATATTGGGCATCAAAAAATCATAGAGAGATTGAATGAATTAAAAAAGGAATCACTGGACAGTGCCATTTTAACTTTCTATCCTCATCCACGAAGAGTATTGGGTAAAGATCACAAAATTCAAATGCTCAATTCCTTTGGAGAAAAAAAAGAACTTCTCACAAAATACAAACTGGATCATCTTATAGTAGAACCTTTTACGGAGAGATTTTCACAAATTTCGGCCGAAGATTTTGTGAAAAAAATCTTAGTAGAAGAATTAAATGTCAATAAACTCGTCATCGGACACGACCATAAATTTGGGAAAAATAGAGCCGGTGATTTTGACAAACTTGTTGAACTTTCAAAAGTTTATGGATTTGAAGTAGAAGAGATTCCTTCACAAGACATTGAAAATATTGCAGTAAGTTCTACGAAAATAAGAAAGGCCCTTTTGGCAGGAGAGATATTGCTCGCCAATCGCTATTTGGGATATCCTTATATGCTTAGTGGTAAAGTGGTAAAAGGCCATGGAATTGGCAGAACAATTAATTTTCCAACACTTAACTTACAAATCGAGGAGGATTATAAATTGGTTCCAAAAAATGGGGTGTATTTAGTGAAAACCTCCTATGACGGAATGATACTCCATGGATTGATGAATATTGGCACCAGACCCACTTTAAATGGTCAAAATCAGTCAATTGAAGTCTATTTATTAGATTTTAGCGGAGATCTCTACGGTAAATTTCTCAGGGTTGAAATTTTAAATCGTTTGCGCGACGAAGTTAAATTTGATTCAATAGGTGAGTTAAAAAAACAAATTGCGGCTGATGAATTACTGGCGAGAAATTGGTTGAAAAATAAATGAAATCCGAAAACAAGCCTCAATTAGTCTCAATGCATTGATTATATTTGCCCCACATTTCAAAATTATTTCCCATGCTCACATTGGCTTTTATCAGAGAAAATAAAGATCTTGTTTTAAAAGGTTTAGCAAAAAGACACTTTAAAGATGCCGACACAATGATAGATAATGTCATTGAAAAAGATAGTTTAAGGCGTGAAACACAAACTAGATTAGATCAAATTCTGGCTGAAAGCAATAAAATATCAAAGGATATTGGCCAATTCTTCAAGTCAGGAGAAACACAAAAAGCTAATCTGCTCAAAGAAAAAACGTCCAAATTAAAGATCACTTCAAAAGATCTGAGCGATGCGTTAAATCAAATCGAGAATGACCTAAATGAATTGCTCTATCAAATCCCAAATATTCCAAACGAGCTTGTTCCGGTTGGCAAAACACCGGAGGAAAATGTAGAGGTTTATAAAGAAGGAGAAATTCCAACATTACATATAGGAGCTCTTCCTCATTGGGATTTGGCTAAAAAATATGATATCATAGATTTTGATCTTGGCAATAAGATTACAGGTGCAGGTTTTCCAGTGTACAAAGGGAAAGGAGCCAAATTACAAAGAGCCTTGATCAGTTATTTTCTAGATAAAAACACAGCTGCTGGTTATACAGAGGTGCAACCACCTTTATTGGTAAACGAAGCTTCGGGATTTGGAACCGGACAGTTACCTGATAAAGAAGGACAGATGTATGAAGTAGGGATCGATCAGTTATACTTAATTCCGACAGCAGAAGTTCCTTTAACCAATTTTTTCAGAAATGATTTGTTGAAAGAATCTGACCTCCCAATTGGTTTAACGGCATATACACCTTGTTTCAGAAGAGAAGCAGGATCTTATGGTGCCCATGTTAGAGGTTTGAATAGATTGCATCAATTT
>CAVQQR010000026.1:0-30264 GCA_963715015.1 uncultured Flavobacteriaceae bacterium | reverse complement strand
ACAAAAGTCCGACTGAAAAAGCCGGTAAAAAAATATCAAATGGCAGTTCTTTTGCGAACAGAAAATATGCACCACAAACGCTGAGTAAACCAAAAAACAGAAAGACAAAAACATCTCCAAATCCGGCATATCCATAAGCATTCTTCCCAACCGTATATTTAATCGCCGCCACTATACTGGCAATACCCAATGCGAAAAACAAAAGAGCATACGCCAGATTGGAATCTTTAAAAGAAAAATAAATAAGTGCAGTGGCAATTGACAAAGTAATGCCAATAGTGATCCACATTACTTTTTTCATTTCGGCCGGACTGATGGCTCCGGTTTGGATCATTCGTTTAGGCCCTATTCTCTGGTCGTTATCGGTTCCTTTTAAGCCATCACCATAATCATTGGCAAAATTGGAAAGAATTTGAAATCCAATGGTCGTGAGCAAGGCCAAAAAGAAAATTGTTGGATCAAAACAATCACTTGCCATTGCAAGAAACCCGGCAATAATAATACCGGATACAGAAAGAGGCAATGTTCTCAACCGAGCAGCATTGATCCATTTGTTTTGTGCCATAAAAATAAAGTGTTATTCAGCTTTGATCCATTTTTCACCACTAAGTTGCAGTGCTTCAGCTATATTAATGGGTTCACCGTAAGATTTTGCAATAATAAAACAATCTTTAAAGCCCATTCGTTTCAGGTCATTTCTAAGCTCAAAAGCCTCTTTGTAGGTACTAAATTTTCCAAGAGCGTATTTATTCATACCATCTTCCATAAATTCAGACATTTGGGCCATATCTTCCGAAATTAAATTACTTCCGAAACTCGTATAAGCACCAATCTGAACACTGTAAACCAAGGGTAAATTATTTATACTGAACGAACTTTCTCTGTCAAATTTTGTAGATTTCATTTGTAAATTATGCAATGAATCCGTCTCGATAATACTCAAATTGTTTCTGATCAAATACTCTTCCGAAACCCTTTCTTCTTTTGGTAAAAATGACCAAATAAATAGTAAGAGTAACAAAACAGATAATATACTTAACAAAACCCTGTGACGTTTGAAAACCGCTACCTTGTGCTCCTCTTCCTGCAAAGCAACAGCCAAAGCATCGATCGTCTCTTTTGACTTCTCTACTTCGTTGTATAAATTCGTTAAATCGTTCTCGTTAACGTAAGGCATATTATTTTATCAATTAACTATAAATCTTCTGCTTTCGCGATTAATTCGGCTATATCCATCACTGATACACTAGATTCCTTTTCCTTATTTTTAATACCATCTGTTAGCATCGTATTGCAAAAAGGACAACCTGTTGCAATGGTATCCGGATTCAAAGATAATGCTTCCTCTGTTCTTTCAATGTTAATATCTTTATTTCCTTTTTCGGGTTCTTTAAACATTTGAGCCCCTCCTGCTCCACAGCATAATCCATTTGACCTGCATCTTTTCATTTCGACCAACTCGGCATCCAATTTTTCCAAAAGCAATCTCGGTGCCTCATAGATATCATTCGCTCTCCCTAAATAACACGGGTCGTGAAATGTAATTTTTTTTCCTTTAAAAGATCCTCCCTCAATTTTTAATCTACCTGAATTCAATAGATCATGCATCAATTCTGTGTGATGTAAAACTTCATAATTCCCACCTAATTCAGGGTATTCATTTTTTAATGTATTAAAACAGTGCGGACAAGCCGTAACGATCTTTTTTACTTCATAACCATCCAGTACCTGAATATTCATCATCGCCTGCATTTGAAATAAGAATTCATTACCTGCTCTCTTTGCAGGATCTCCGGTACAACTTTCCTCAGTTCCCAAAACGGCAAAATCCACTTTAGCCTTATTCAATATTTTTACAAAGGCTTTCGTTATTTTTTTCGCACGATCATCAAAACTTCCAGCACATCCTACCCAAAATAAAATTTCAGGCGTTTTGCCTTCAGCCATCATTTCGGCCATTGTTGGAACTGACATATGTATCTCGTTAGACTCCATAAAGTTATTCATTTTTCCAATTCAAACGATCCATCTGACTGTATTGCCAAGGTGCAGCGTTATTCTCTATGTTTGTCATGACAACATTCAACTCTTGTGGAGCCGCAGATTCTTCCATGACCAAGTACCTTCTCATATCCATAATAATAGACAAAGGATCTATTTCTATCGGGCATTCTTGTACACATGCATTACAACTGGTACATGCCCATATTTCTTCATGAGTAATTGTTGAAAAGAGAGATTTTTCATCTTCAACAAACTTACCGTTGACATCAATATTTCTGCCAATTTCTTCCAATCTGTCCCTTGTTTTCATCATAATTGCCCTCGGAGAAAGCTCTTTTCCGGTAAGATTCGCTGGACAAACTGAAGTACACCTACCACACTCGGTGCAGGTGTATGCATTGAGTAATTGTACCCAATTTAAATCAGTCACATCTTTAGCTCCGAATCTTTCAATGGGCTTATTCGGATCTGGTGCGGCATAAGGATCTGCACTGGGATCTAACATCAGTTTTACTTCATCTGTAACCGATTGTAAATTATTGAATTGCCCCTTTGGATTCAAATTGCCAAAGTATACATTTGGAAAAGCCAAAAGAATATGTAAATGTTTGGAATAATATAAATAGTTCAAAAAAATCAGAATTCCGATGATATGCAGCCACCAAGCGCCTCTTTCTATCATCACGAGTGTACCGGGTTCATTAGGTAAAACTTGAGCGATAAACTTACTTACAGGGTACGCTCCTGCCTGATTGTAATGATCGTAACCCATTTGCTGTAAATTATAATCAGCCGCATTCATGAGAAGAAAAAGCGACATCAAGACCATTTCGAAATACAAAATATTAAGTGCATCGTTCTTAGGCCATTTGGTCATTTCCTTTTTCCAAAATCTGGGAATTCGCAGAACCATTCTTCTGATCCAAAAAATGACCACAGAAACTAAAACCAAAAAAGCCAGGATTTCAAATGAGCCAATTAAAAAGTCATATACAGGACCCAAAAAAGAAAATATACGATGTGTACCAAATAAACCGTCAATGATAATTTCAAGTACTTCGATATTGATGATTAAAAAGCCCACATAAACTATGATATGCAAAAGACCAGATACCGGTCTTGTTACCATTTTGGACTGACCCAATGCAACTCTCATCATGTTCTTCCATCTTAATGAAGACTGGTCGGAGCGATTTACCTCCTTACCCAAACGAATATTTCTGATGAGCTTTTTTACATTTTTTACAAAAAAGAAAACCCCACCGAAAAGGACGACTGCGAATAAAATATTTGGAAGAAATTGCATGTAATTTTTTTTCTATATAAGCTATTTTAAATCAGTTATTTACATTTTCGTGACCTGAAAGTCCCCAAAGTGAATTTTATACCTCATTTCCGCATATAAAACTACTAAAATTCGTTCGGAAAAAATAAAAGGGAATTGCATTTTTTAAAAACTTATTAACCGATTAATTCTCCTCCTCACTTTCTACGTATGTCTTGTCTTTTTTACCAAATACCGAAAAATGTACGTATCTTTTCGGATGCTCTTTCATATCTCTCAATAGCTCTTCCAATTCCTTGGATGCTGCTTCCAAATTATTGTATAGACCCTCATCGTGCATGAGTTTACCTATACTTCCATTACCCTGATTGATACTGTCCAGTAAAACATTGAAATTTGAAATGGCCAGCTCAAAACTCCTCAAAGATTCAGAAATATTTGCATTCTGAAGAGAGTCGCTCAGCACAGAGAAATCTTTCATTGCTGCATTTGCATTGTATAATATACTGTCTATTCTGGCCGAATTATCACTTAACAGACTCTCAGCTTGTCCGGATAATCCCTTGAACTTGATCAAGGTATAATTGAGATTATCCAAAGACTGTGACAGTGCTTCCCTATTCTTATTGTCCAACACCTTATTGACATTCGCCATAACGGTATCTGCATTTACAATAAAACTCTCAACTTTACTTTGTAAAGGAGCGATCTGTTCATTGATCATTCCAATAATATCTTCAGAAACTTCTCCTTTTAACGTATCACCATTCTTCGCAATTAATTCATCTTCCACGAGCTCTAAACGAAGAGATTTTCCACTGATAAAATCAGGGCTGTAAATTTCTGCTATGGTATTTTTGGAGAAGGAAATGTCATCCGACATTAGAATATGAACTACCAAAAAACCCTTTTTAGTTGGGTGAAAGGTAATTTTAGAAACCCTTCCTACTTTTAAACCATTGATGGTTACTTGCCCGTTGGGACTTAAACCCTGTACGTTCTCGTAAATGGCATAAAACGTCCTATCTTTATGTGTCAAGGAGCTATCTTTTAAGAAATTATAACCCCAAACAAATAAAGCAATAATAAGAACGGCAATGATTCCAGTTTTTAATTCTCTACTTATTTTCAAAAGCAACAAATTTTAAACAATATTACGAAATAAAACGTCAAATCGCCCTAAATCACATTTCATCAATGAACGATTTCCTTTAGAGGAACATTCTTTCCATCTCTGAAAGCAACAACGAAAGCTGATTTGTAACCCTTTTGTCTCGCTTCATTTTGCAAATTACCTATTTCATTATAATCATTGGTCTTGCCGTAGTAGTATTTGTAATGCTTTCCTATTTTTTCCATTTCCACATCCTTCAAACCTTTAAAATTATAGGGTTTAAGATCTAATTTATTTGTACTTGAAGCAATTTGAACTTTAAAATCTACGCCTTCATAGACCTTTGGCTGCGCTACAATCTTTTCTTCTTTTTTCTCAGGCACTGCTTCAACTACGGTATTCTTGTCTAAATGATTTTTATAAGACAAAATAGCATCGCCGATAATTTTTGCCACTTTTTCCTGACCTTGTTTAGAGCTCAAAAATGCACCCTCATCAGAATTGGTAATAAAACCTGTTTCTATTAAGATACTGGGCATATACGTTTGATGAAGAACAACAAATCCGGCTTGTTTTACTCCTCTGCTCACCCGTTTTGCTTCTTTAAATTTATCTTCAACCAAACTCGCTAAAAGGAGACTTTGATCCAGGAACTCCTCTTGCATAACAGTCATACCAATTACAGCTTCAGGCGAATTTGGGTCAAAACCGGCATATGTCTTTTCATAATTATCTTCCAGGAAAATTACAGAGTTTTCATGCTTGGCCACTTCAAAATTTTGTTTGTTCGCATGTACTCCCAGTACATATGTTTCTGTTCCTGAAGCCTGCGTATTATGGGCGTTGCAATGAACCGAAACAAATAAATTAGCGTCTGCATCATTGGCTATTTTCCCTCTTTTTTCTAATTCTACAAAGACATCCTTGTCTCTGGTATAAACAACATCGATACCTTTGTCTTTTTTGAGATATTCACCTGCTTTTAAAACAATACTCAAAGCAATATCTTTTTCGATATAATTCTTAGCAGGTCTTCCAGGATCTTTCCCTCCGTGGCCGGCATCCAACACAACAACAAATGCCTTTTGAGCGAACATTTGTCCTGAAAAAATTAAAAAGAATAGACCTACTAAAGCTTTCCTCAACATCATTTTTAATCACATTTTTAGATTATTTGCCCTTAAAATAAGCGCCTTCATTTTTTACTTAGTATAAACTTGACTGCCAAAAAATATATGTAAGTTTGTAGCTTTAAAATTTTGGCTTCTTTTTTACAAAAATAGTATTTAAAGTATTGCATACAAATATAAGGTACATAGTTTTTATTTTCCTTACGCTACTCGTTGTAAATGGCACATTGAAAGCACAAATTAGATCTGAAACAGATTCTATTGTAGCACCTACTTTGTCAGCTAACATCAATGAAATAGAAGCAGATACTACTGCAACAGATTCTCTAAATTTAAAGAAAGAATTTCTGGATAATAATATTAAGCACAAGGCCCGAGACTATGTTCAAAACGACTTTCTCAACGAAAGAGTAATTCTCTATAACGAAGCAGAGTTACTCTATGGAGATATAGAGCTTAGGGCGGGTGAAATTATCATAGACTACAAAACAAATTTAGCGTACGCCAAAGGAATAATTGATACTGCAGGCGCTTATGTTCAACGGCCTAAGTTTAAGCAAGGTGCCCAAGAGAGTGAGCAAGATTCATTGATCTATAACTTTAAGTCGGAAAAAGCACTTATATATAATTCGAGAACCGAGCAACAGGGTGTTTTTATTACGGGCGATCTCACAAAAAAAGAAAACGATTCTGTATTCTATATCAACAAGGCAAAATTTACGACCTCGCAAAAAGAAAAACCGGATTACTATATATCCACCTCAAATATTAAAGTTGTTCCCAATAGTAAAATAGTTGGTGGCCTCAGTAATTTGGTTATAGCGGATGTGCCCACTCCCCTTTTTTTACCATTCTTTTATGCGCCCATTACCAAAGGACGAGCATCCGGCTTCTTGATTCCTACTTGGGGTCAAAATAACAGCCAAGGCTATTTTTTACAGAACGGAGGATACTATTTTGCCATCAACGATTATTTAGATTTGGCTGTATTAGGTGACATTTATACCAATGGGAGCTGGGGAATGCGAACAGAATCTAACTACGCAAAAAGATATAAGTTTAGCGGTAATTTCAGCTTCAGGTATGAAAGTCTGATTAATAGCTACTTAGGCCTTCCTGACTACAGTAAATCTACAAATTTTTTTGTTAGATGGAGTCATAGTCAATCAGCACAGGTTAATCCTAATCAGCGTTTTTCTGCCTCAGTAAATTTTGGTAGCAGTAACTTTTTTAAGAATTCTTATAATGAGTTTAGTTCACCTTACTATTTGGTAAACACATTTAACTCTTCTGTAAACTTTTATAAAAAGTTTGTCGGCACGCCTTTTAATATGAATGTGGGTCTAACACACACTCAAAATACAAATACTGACCAGGTGGATATGAATTTACCTTCTCTGCAATTGAGCATGGAAAGAATATATCCTTTTGCCCCTAGAAGCGGACCCAAGAAAAATCCAATTCAAAATATGGGTCTTACCTACAATATGAATGCTCAAAACAGACTTACCACTACCAGCGACGAGTTCTTTTCATCTGAAGCCTTTAAAAATGCTCGATCCGGTATTCAGCACAATGCCTCTATAGGCACCAACATGAAAGCACTCAAATACTTTACAATTTCTCCCAACGCCACCTACAGAGATGTTTGGTATTTGAATACGATCGAAAAAAACTGGGATACAATCTCACAATCTGTTGTGACCGATACCATACAAGGTTTTGATTCTTTTAGAGAATATTCAGCAAATGTCTCGGCATCTACCACTTTATACGGTATGCTTAATTTTAAAAAAGGACGTTTAAGAGCCATTAGGCACATTATCAGACCTACCATAGCTTATGCATACCGCCCTGATTTCAGTAATTATTACGATGAATACCAGGCAAGTCTGGACCCCAGGGATATTCAAGAATACAATCGTTTTCAAAATGGCATCTTTGGCGGGCCCTCGAAAGGCGAATCAAACAGCCTTGCCTTTGCCGTTAATAATGCCTTTGAAGGGAAGGTGATGAAAAAAGATGCAGAAGATGATGAAGAACCGGAGAAAATGGTTTTGATCAATAACTTGAACTTTTCAACAAATTATAATTTTGCGGCAGATTCTCTGAATTTTAGTCCGGTTAGAATGACAGCGGGAACGACATTGTTGAAAAACAAAATGAATATCAATCTGAATGCCTCCCTTGATCCTTATGCAATCAATGCAAATGGAACAAGAATAAATACTTTTAATATTAACAATGGTGGAAGTTTATTCAGATTGACCAATGCCGGATTTACAACCAATTACCAAGTTTCAAGTAAGGATTTTGGTAAAGATAAAAAAGGAAAATCCAGTTCAGAAAATGATGACAGTGAAAATAATGCAGATTTAGATCCTTTATTGGGCAGGAGTATCAATGATAACAGGCAATCCATCAACGCGGATAAATCTGACGAAGTAAAGGTGGCAAAATTATATAAAAACAGTATGCCCTGGAATGTTTCTATGCGCTATTCTTTGAACTATGCAAACTCGCGAGGCGAAGGTTTAATTTCCACAAATTCTTTACAGGTAGATGGTGACATTGAATTTACACCAAAATGGCGTGTTGGAGTTTCTTCGGGTTACGATTTTAAAGATAATGGCGTAACTTACACGCAATTGAGATTTGAACGAGATCTGGATAGCTGGAGATTCAGTTTTAACTGGGTTCCCTTCGGCGACAGAGCCACTTATTATTTCTTTATCGGTGTTAAATCATCCGCTTTAAGCGATTTAAAATACGACAAACGTTCAGTACCAGACAGACGATTATTCTAAATCATATATCATGAAAAAAATTATAAAAACCCAAAATGCTCCAGCTCCCATAGGGCCCTATAATCAGGCTATTTTATCAGGAAATACTTTATATATTTCAGGACAAATTGCCATAAACCCAAGTACAAATGAGCTGGTTTTATCTGATATCAAGACGGAAACTAAACAGGTGATGGAAAATTTAAAGGCCATTTTAAAGGAAGCTAAAACTGATTTTTCTACTGTGGTTAAATCTTCTATTTTTTTATCAGATATGAATAATTTTGGAGCGATTAATGAGGTGTACGGAAGTTACTTTGAGGGATTGATCGCCCCGGCGAGAGAAACAGTAGAGGTTTCCGTTCTTCCTAAAAATGTGAATGTCGAAATATCCATGATCGCAGTTATTTAAGAAATTATAAAAAAGCTTCATTCATGAATAGTAAAAAATATGTTTTCTTAACACTAATCTCGATTCTATATTTTTCCTGCAGTACACAAAAGACCTCGACAGATGATTTTTTTTCTGTTTTCGAAACTTATGTCAGCGATGAGTCTTTATTAAAAAAGAATTTAACTAAAATAGCTTCAGAGGAATTTAACGGAAGGGAAACTGGGAAACCCGGACAAAAAGATGCCAGTCATTACATAGCCGACTATTACATGAGTTTGGGCATTATTTCGCCCCTGAAAGACGGCAATTATTTTCAAGAGGTCCCCAAAGAATTCTTTAATAAAAATGCTCAAAATGACAGTGAAAATGTATTGGCCTATATTGAAGGAGATACGTACCCTGAAGAAGTTATTGTGATATCTGCCCATTACGATCATTTGGGTAATCTTGATGGACAGATTTATTTTGGTGCAGACGATGATGCCTCTGGCACTGCAGCGGTAATGGAAATTGCCAGACTTTTTAATTTAGCTAAAAAAGAAGGGAGAGGACCAAAAAGATCTGTTCTATTTTTACATGTTACCGGAGAAGAAATTGGGCTTTTTGGTTCAAAGTACTATACCTCCCATCCTATTTTTCCACTCGATAAAACTGTGGCTAATTTAAATATCGATATGATAGGAAGAGTGGACGAAAAACATAGTAAGAACCCCGATTATGTTTATTTAATAGGATCTGATAAATTGAGTCAGGATTTACATAATCTATCTGAACAAGTGAATCAATCTACCGTAAAATTAGAGTTAGACTATACCTTTAACAGTGAAAACGATCCTAACCGATTTTATTACAGAAGTGATCATTATAATTTTGCTAAAAATAAAATACCCGTTATTTTTTACTTTAACGGGACTCATGAAGATTACCATAATCCCTCTGATACGGCCGATAAAATTAATTATCATATGTTGGCGAAAAGAACTAATTTAATCTTCTATACTGCGTGGGAAATTGCCAATAGACAAGAGCGCATTTCACTAACTACCAATTGATTTTTTGTGTATGCCATTTTAGACATAGAAACTACAGGGGGGAAATACAATGAAGAGGGATTAACCGAAATTGCTATTTATCGTTTTGACGGACATGAAATAAGAGACAAAGTGTCTACTTTGGTAAATCCCGAGAAACCTATTCAGCCTTTTGTCCAGCAACTTACCGGAATCAATGAAGGTATGCTGAGAAATGCGCCTAAATTTCACGAAGTCGCTAAACGAATCATAGAAATCACCAAAGATTGTGTTTTGGTAGCCCACAATGCGTCATTCGATTTTAGAGTAATTCACAATGAATTCAAAGAACTGGGATACGATTTTGATCGACCAACCCTTTGTACAGTTGAACTCACCAAAACTTTAATTCCTGATCTAGAGTCTTATAGTCTTGGGAAACTTTGCAGAAAGCTAGGGATTCCGGTTAGCGATAGACATCGGGCAGAAGGTGATGCATTAGCAACCCTAAAACTTTTTAAAATCCTTTTGCAAAAGGATGAAGAAAAAGAGATTGTAAAAAAGACAATCAGATTTGACAATAGCAGAGATCTTTCATCGAAATACTTGACTATTTTAGAAAATCTGCCCAATACAGCAGGCCTATATTTCATTTTCAATTACAGAAAGGAAATTATCTATATCAATAAAGGAGATAATTTAAAAAAAGCCGTCAATAAATTATTTCTTACAAGTACCCATAAAGCTGGAAAGATCAGGAAAGAGATGAAATCACTTTCCTTTGAAGAAACAGGAAGCAATTTGATCAAAGAAATAAAGTATGCGGAGTTAATATACTCCAATCGTCCAAGATACAATACCCTAAAACTAAGTCGAATTGAGCGGTCGAATTTTTCAAATCCTAATATGATTTTGATAGATTCCGGCAGAAATCAAGAAGAAAATTCTGTTGTTTTGATTGAGAAAAATGAGCTTATTGGCTATGGCTACGTTGATTTAAATTATCAAATAAACAATATTGAAATCCTTCGGTCGTTGATTTCTAAGAAAAAATTCACTGACGGAACTGAAAAAATTGTTCAGGAATATTTAAAGAAAGAAAAAGTTAAAAAAATTATTAGATTCAATTAATGAAAACATTAAAATTCACCCTAGTCCTGATATTAATTGGGATTTCTAGTTATGCCCAAAATGTAATACCAAAATTTGGAAATGTCTCCATGGACGAGATGAACATGAAAAGCTACCCGAACGACACCACGGCCAATGCTGTAGTTTTATTTGAACAAGGCGATGTAAAATTTGTTACAAATCATAGTAAAATATACCTTCAAACTGAAATTTATAAAAAAATAAAGATTTTAAATAAGGAAGGCGCAGAGCATGGTATTGTAAAGGTTAGAATTTATGATGATCAAAAAGGAGGAATTGAAGAAGTACAAAAAATCAAAGGAATAACACATACTCCGGGCGAACCCGATCAATATCTATCACAATCCAATATTTTTAAAAACAAAATTGACGATAATTGGCATGAGGTAGTTTTTACATTGCCTAATATCAAAGAGGGAAGTGTTTTAGAGTATTCTTATATAATTGAATCTGACTTTATTTTCAATCTTAGAGGATGGTATTTTCAATCTGTCATACCTAAGGTTTACAGTGAATATCATGCCGTTATACCTGCCTTTTGGGTCTATAACGGAAATTATAATGGTTATTATCCTTTATCTCTGAGCGATGCAAAATTGAAAAAAAATTGTTTCGATCCAGGAAATGGAGTTAATCAGCCTTGTGAAGAACGGACCTATGTGATGAAAGATATTCCTAGCTTTATTGAAGAAGAAAAATATTCTACCTCGCCCAAAAATTACATTGCCCGTATAGAGTTTGAATTGGCGGAATCATTCAGGTTGGATGGGACCTCCACCAAATACACTTCTACCTGGAATGATGCCGATAAAAAAATTAAAAGCTTGTTTGATTTAAATAAATCTTCTTTGGAAAGTTATTTTAAAAAGAACATGCCTGATTCGTTATTTACCGAAACAGATCAACTCAAAAAGGCAAGAGATATTTATCATTATGTTCAGAATCATTATACTTTGGATCCTTCTAAAGATTACATCTTTGAAGATCATTCTTTAAAAGATTTGTACGAATCAAAATTGGGCGGAGTCTCTGATATCAATTTGACGTTGTTTCACGCATTGAATGCCGCAGGTATTGATTCAAAAATATTTCTGTCTGCAACCAGGTCATTTGGTAGACCAACAAAACTTCATCCGGTTATTACTGATTTCAATTACCTTTCAGTTTTTGTAAACATAAATGACCGTCCCTATTTTATTGATGCCTCACAAAAATTGTTACCCTTCGGGTTTTTGCCCTTCGAATCATTGAATCAATATGGGAGGGTAATTGATCTTGAAGACGGTAGTTTTTGGGCAGATATTATTCCTAACCGGATAAATGCCATAAGACGATCATTAAAACTGACCCTTAATGAGAATGGAACAATAGAAGGAACAGCCAATGAAACTTTTACAGGATATGAAGCTTACTTTGAGAGAGAAAAGCTTTTAAATCATAATTTGAATAAACCCGAATTGGGAAATACTGTTGAAGTTTCTGATTTCGTCGTCATAGATTTTAAAGAGTCGGATAAAGCATTAGAGGAAAATTATAATATCACAGCCAATGTTTCAGATCAAGTTGGAAATAGTCTTTACATTAATCCGTTTCTTTTCTCTCTAGGAGAAAATCCCTTAAAACTTAATCGACGAAATTATCCGGTTGATTTTGGATACCAAAAAACTGATATTTATGCTGTTGAAATTGAATTCCCGGAAAATTATCATGTCACTTCCCTGCCAGAACCGGTAAATATCACTATCCCAAATAAAGGAGGTACTTTCACAAGTACAATTTCTAATTCTGACAATAAAATAACCATTTATTATAAAATTAATCTGTTGAAATCTAATTTTGAGGTTTCAGAGTATGCTTATTTAAAAGAATTCTTCAGTCAAGTCATCAACTTTCAAAATAGTTTTATAATTTTAGATAAAACTATTTCAAATTGACGGAGAAAAAGACAGATTGGCAAGAAAGATTACATGAAATAATTTATGAAGCCGATACCAAGGCAGGTAAACGCTTTGATGTAATCTTATTGTGGCTCATTTTATTCAGTATCGCACTTGTCATGCTTGAAAGCGTTAAGGAACTGGATGCAAAATACCATACTTTCTTTAATATTTCTGAATGGGTAATTACCATACTTTTCACGATCGAGTATATTGCGAGGATCATATCGGTTAAGGAGCCTTACAAATATATATTTAGCTTTTATGGTATCATTGATCTGCTCTCAACAATTCCTAAATATATCTCTATTATTTTTGGAGGAGCCCATGCTTTAGTGGCATTAAGAGCTTTGAGATTGCTCAGGGTATTTAGAATTCTCAAATTGGTTCGATTTATTGGTGAATCTGAAAAATTAGCCAAAGCACTTAAAGCTAGTCGCTACAAAATCCTTGTATTTATTCTCGCCGTGTTCATTATCTGTCTGATCATCGGCACATTTATGTATTTAATAGAAGGCGATGAAAGTGGATTTACAAGTATTCCTAAAAGCGTTTATTGGGCCATTGTTACCCTTACCACTGTCGGATATGGGGATATTGCACCTCAAACCGCCTTAGGCCAAATGCTGGCTAGTGTTGTTATGATCTTGGGTTATGGTATCATAGCCATCCCTACGGGTATCGTCACGGCAGAATTCACAAAGCAAACGGGGCCAAAAATTGATATGAACACACAATCTTGTCCGAACTGTTCTATTGGAAACCATAAAGACAACGCCAAATATTGCTATTCTTGCGGTTCCAGTTTTGAAAACAAATAATTTTCATGGTCGATTTGACAAACTTACTCTGTTAATGATAGGTTATTTTTATAGTTTTGTACCATGCAAAAGAATATCAACATACAAAATAAAAAAGCACGGTACGAATACGATATTCTCGATACTTATATTTCAGGAATTCAGTTAAGCGGAACAGAAATAAAGTCGATTAGATTGGGTAAAGCGAGAATTACAGAAAGCTTTTGCGAATTTAACGAGAAAGGAGAACTTTTCGTCATTAATATGTATGTTGAAGAGTATCAGCAAGGTAGTTTTTACAACCACTTACCAAAAAGTGCCAGAAAGTTATTATTGCAGAAAAAAGAGCTTAAAAAACTGGCCAAAGAAGTTCAAAATGTGGGTTTGACCATTGTACCCCTTAAACTATTTATTACTGATAAAGGTTGGGCAAAACTTCAAATTGCTTTGGTAAAAGGAAAAAAATTACACGATAAACGAGAGACTATAAAAGATCGAGACAATAAAAGAGATCTTGACAGAATTAAAAAGATTTACCAATAAATGAAGTATTGGTTCAACTTAGTCCGTGCGAAAAATCTTTTGATGATGCTTTTGATTTTCACATTGATCAAATTTTCCTTTTTCGAAAAACTTCCTTTCTCCACAGCCTTGAACCTCAAAGATTATGTACTATTATCCCTTTCTATCATTTTTATTATGGCCGGAGGATATGTACTGAATGATGTATGCGATATAGAAACAGATAAAATAAACAAGAATAAATCATTGATTTTGGGAGAGAAAATCTCTGTTAAAGAAGCTAAAAATCTTTATGGAATACTGAGTTTCTTAGGACTATTATTGGGTTTTCTACTTTGTTTACACGTAAAAACTCCATTGTATTTTTTTCTTTTTTTATTTCCTTTTTTACTTTTAATAATATACTCTAAAATACTGAAATACAAATTTTTAATAGGGAATATAACTATTGGATTACTTCTTTTTACAAGTATTTATTACTTCAATATATTCGAACTTTATTCAATTGATAGTAGCTCGATTCTCATCGAAAAAGAGCAGGCGCAAAACAAAATAATTGCACTTGGTGTTTTTGCCTTTTTACTCACTCTTTTAAGAGAAATTGCGAAAGATGCTGAAGATATCCCGGGAGATGTCATTTCGAAGTCATCGAGTTTACCGATAAAATTAGGTCTTAAAAAAACCAATTTAATACTCGGTGTTCTCGCGAGTGTCACGATGTGTTGCGTCATTTATTTCATTTGGCAAATACCCTCCTATTTACTCAAAACTTATTTAATGCTCGGGGTCATAATTCCTTTGCTATATTTTAGCATTTCGATACATAAAAACAATAAATCCTCAGATTATACCAAAACCACTAAACAATTAAAGTTGATTATGCTTATTGGAATTCTGAGCATACTCTTTTTTTAAAGATGATAAATTTCGACCATAAAATAATTTTAGCATCGGCTTCGCCAAGAAGACAAGATTTTCTTAGCGCATTGGGCATTCCCTTTGAAATAAGGTTAAAGGAAGTTGAAGAAGTTTTTCCTTCCGCTTTAAAAAGAGAACAAATCGCCGATTATCTGGCCGTTTTAAAGGCAAAACCTTTTTTAAATGAATTAAAAAAAGATGAAATATTGATTACTTCAGATACCATTGTATGGCTCGATAATCAGGCATTAGGGAAACCTAAGAACCCAAAAGAGGCTTTTTCTATGCTCAAATTATTATCAGGTAAAATGCATGAAGTGATTACCTCTATATGTTTATCATCGAGTAAAAAGCAATTAATTCAACATGACATTACAAAAGTATTTTTTAAAGAATTAAGTGATCAAGAAATAAATTTTTATCTAGATAATTACCAACCATTTGACAAAGCCGGCAGTTACGGAATTCAAGAATGGATCGGTTTAATAGGAGTAACAAAGATCGAAGGAAGTTATTTTAATGTGATGGGATTACCCACAGAAAAATTGTACACATCTTTAAAAGAATTTACTGCAGAGGGTTAATATTTTTATATTTTTGCAGCCTATAAAAACTCTGAGCATAAAGCATTGACCATGAAAAAATTTACATTTACAGAAAAAAAAGATACAAGATCGGGATTTGGTGCCGGTTTAACCGAGCTAGGAAGATCGAATCCTAATGTTGTTGCCTTGTGTGCCGATCTGGTCGGTTCTTTGAAAATGGATAAATTTATTGAAGAGAATCCTGACAGGTTTTTTCAAATTGGTATTGCTGAAGCGAATATGATGGGCATTGCGGCGGGATTAACCATCGGAGGTAAAATTCCTTTTACCGGTACTTTTGCCAATTTTTCAACTGGGAGGGTATATGACCAGATTAGACAATCGATTGCTTACTCAGGGAAAAATGTAAAAATTTGTGCATCTCATGCTGGTCTAACGCTAGGTGAAGATGGTGCAACTCACCAAATATTGGAGGATATAGGTTTGATGAAAATGTTACCAGGTATGGTGGTTATCAATCCGTGTGACTATAACCAGACTAAAGCCGCTACAATTGCAATTGCAGATTATGAAGGGCCGGTATATTTGAGATTTGGCCGACCAGCAGTTCCGGTGTTTATGCCTGAAAATGAAAAGTTTGAAATTGGTAAAGCATTGCTTTTAAGTGAAGGAACTGATGTAACGATCCTCGCTACGGGTCATTTGGTTTGGGAAGCCATCCTTGCCGGTGATGCCCTAGAAAAAGAAGGTATCTCTGCAGAAATTATCAATATTCACACGATCAAACCACTTGACGATGCTGCTATTTTAAGATCAGTTGCCAAAACAGGCTGTGTAGTTACCTGTGAGGAACATAATTATTATGGAGGTCTTGGAGAAAGTGTGGCCAGAGTTTTAACTCAAAACAATCCGGTACCGCAAGAATTCGTGGCAGTTCAAGATAGTTTTGGTGAAAGTGCTACTCCTGCTCAACTCATGGAAAAATACGGTTTAAATGATAAAGCTATTTTCAAAGCGGTAAAAAATGTGTTGAAAAGAAAATAATTGTAAATTTGTTACAACTAAACAAATCTTACAACTATGAAAAACTTACTTATCATTGCCATTGTATTCTTTGGTTTTCAAATTTCAAATGCACAATTCATTCAATATGGAATCAAAGGTGGTGTAAACTACAATTCAAATGGAAATCTGCAAGACCTGTCTGGTTTTGAAGATGACTTCAAAATTAAATCTAACGAAGAAACAGGATTTCATGTAGGGGTGTTTTCCGAAATTAATTTACCTCTGTGGTTATATGTTCGCCCGGAATTACTATATACCCATACCGAAAGTACTTACAAGGAAGCAGGTAAAAAATCAAGACTCGAAATGAATAAATTTGATGTACCTGTATTGCTCGGTTTTAAATTTTTAGGACTTGGTAGGATACTTGTCGGGCCTTCCTTTTCTTATGCATTCGACACAGATTTGTCAGACACCGATATTTATGACAACGTGAAAAAAATTGACTCTGATGATTTTTCTGTAAACGGTCAAGTGGGTCTTGGTCTGGAAATTGGGAATTTGGGAGCAGATGTGCGATGGGAAATAGGACTTTCAAGTACTCAAGCCATTTTTAGCGGACAGCCCTCTAATCCGGTGAATGACCCCATCAGCACTATTAGAGTAGACACTAATCCGCAACAGGTTATCTTTAGTGTTTATTATAAATTCAGATAAAACTTCATTTTAAGGAAAAGGCGTGATCTTTCGATCACGCTTTATAAAATGATAGTTTTTACCGGTCAAAACTCTTTGTCTGTAGCCAAATAAGTGAAAAATTTCTTTTGCCATAAATTTAGCGACCGTAGGATTGACTATTAATGTAAAGGGATTGTCAGGATGTCTTTGTATACCCGGTAGTACTCTCAATAAATGGTGAGCATTATATTTTCTCAAAGCAGCGGAGAGTTTTAACCATTTTTTGGAAATTTTATGAATAATAAAAAAACCATCCTCACCCAATTTCTGATATAGGGGCATAAATATCAAGCCCTTTGATTGAGCTCTAATTTCCTTCCCATCACTATAGGCCAATAATTCATCTCTATCTATTTGATCAAAATTTCTAAAACCGCTTACCATCGCAAAATTTTCGTTCTTTTGAATAGAATATCGAAAATCGATTTGATAAAAATCTTTATTCTCCAATAACTGATTAAGCTTTTGATCAAAATGATCAAAATTATCTATTTCTTTCTTTTTCAAACATTTACCGTAATAAAGAGCAAGCCAGATAAAAGCTTCGCAATTGTCAATTGACACCTCGCTAAAATGTTCTCCAGCTTCAAATCCTAAAGAGATATATCCATATTCATTCATGAATGTTAAGAGCGGTCCATTCAGGTACTCCTCTAAACCTAAAATAACGGGAACCGAAAAGTAACTCGAAAACTTTCTGTTGTTCAGCGAATCACTGATGGTAATAAAGGGTTGTGTTGGAGAAGATGTAGTATGTAGGTCAATAAAATATTTAGTTCCTTGATGTTTTATTATGATTTCCTTTACAACGCTATAGATTTCAAACTGTTCAATTTCTTCAGGATTATTTTCATCTATCTTCTCTTTGACCTTATTTATTCTTTCAATGTTCCAAATTCTATTGAGGTCTACCTGAAGATATCTAACCTCTAGATCCAAAGCTTTTTTATTCCCATATATAAAATATACATTACCCTTTAAAGTGCCCCTTACCTCTTCCATTTTTTTTAAGACGCGTTTTGCAGCATTTACTCCTGCTTTTTCATTACCGTGAATTCCGGCAAAAAAAATAAAGGTCGGATCATCTGAGTTATTCAGAACTTTTCCTATAATTCTTTCACTATGAATACTTATTCTTTTGGATTTCTCGAAATCAATATCGTTTTTCAAAGTCATGTCTTGTAATTATACCAACCAGATCGTTATTATCAATGATGGGTAAGCAACCTATTTTATTTTCTAGCATTATACTTCTAGCTTCTGCCATTGTTCTTTCTGGTGAAATTGTGATCAAATGAGTAGCCATGATTTCGTGAGCGATGATCGGATCGTTTGTCCCTGACTCAGTGATGTTATTTAATCTTGTATGTGTGATCAATCCTACTAATTTATTTGACTTATTTACAACCGGCATGTGATTGATGTTTTTCCATTTCATAACTTTTTCAATCAATTCAACCAAGCTATTTTCATTGACTACGAACAACTCCGTAGACATAAATCTTTCCACTTTTTTGTTTAAAAAATCATTTTTATTAAGCTTATCAACACATACATCTGGCCATTGAGTTATTGGCAAATTTAACCTTTGATTTTTGTAAATTTCCTCAGTAAGGGCAAAATTGGCAGATTCCCGTGTCATTTTTTGTCTTAGAGCTCTATGATTTTTTATCATCCAACTGCTACCGGTTTCTTGTGCTTTAACTCTGTTTTTAATAATCCCCAAATAAAAATCTATATCTTCAACAGAGACATTTTCATTTATTAATCCTTTTTTGCAAATTGGCAAAAGCTCATCCAGAATCAATTGAGAGGCAGACATAGATTTACCAAACCAATCAAAACAAGTTTCCAATCCTGTTCTGGCCGCGCGAACGAAATTACCACGTGCATCATCAAAATCCATCTTCGTTTGAAGATTGCCATATTTCTCAGGCAAACCCTTCATGAGCCCTATCCAGAAAGCTGTATTAGCGACCTCGTCAACTAAGGTCGGTCCCGCGGGAATATACCTGTTTTCAATTCTCAAGTGAGGTTTACCGGCAGTAACTCCGTAGCAAAGCCTATTCCACTTGTACAATGTACCGTTAAATAAATTTAAGGCTGTTAATTTTGGAATGTTTCCCGATAGAAAGATCGATTTAGAATTCTCATATTCCTCAGAAGTTAAAATAGGAGAATATCTCGCAATATCATCCCTGTACAACTCCAATATCGACTCCTTAATCCAATTTGTTCCAAAAGCAACTCTCGCCTTTTGTTCTCTTAATAGGTAAGACGCATTTCTAAGGTCAACACTCTGTTGAAAAAGGGCTATTCTTGTTTCACTCCACAATTCTCTTCCCATTAAAAGCGGAGAATTCGTGACCACAGAAAGTACGGGTCCGGCAATGGCCTGTGCCCAATTATACTGATCGATCATTTTTGAAGGATCAAGTTGCAAATGAACCTGAAAACTGGTATTACAAGCTTCGAATAAAATAGATCTGTGAGTGACAATAAATTGATGAACACCCTTGATATGCAACTTAAACTTATTTCCCCTGATTTTTCTTAAAATCCTATTGAGGGTTATGTACCTGTTAAACGGAGTAATATGGTCTAAGTTGAGATTTTTTTGCTTAATCGTAGGTAAAATACCCGTTAAAATAATCTTTGTATCCTCCTCGGCTGCCGCCTTATATGCTTCTGCCAAGTGCGATTTTAGCCTTGTTTCCAGTTCTGAAAAGCATTTACTCCTTAATTCAACCGGCTGTGTATTCAATTCCATGTTGAATAATGCGAGCTCAGTGGTGAAATAGTTCCTGTCGAGCCGAGCTAATATTTTTAAAGCCTTTTTGGTTGGATGAAAATCAAAGTCAGTTAAACACATTTCCTGCTCAGCGCCCATTCTGGTAATCCCGCTTTCAAGCATGTTTTTAGTGATCATTTGATCGAGTATTTCTAAATCACTCAACAAATGCGTTAAACATTCTCGCTGTGCTTCTAAACCAATAATCTCTTTAACGGTAAGTGAGCCCATAAAAAAAGCATTCAATCTTTAAATATAAGACTAAATGCTTTTGTAATTTATGACTATCGTCACTTTTAAGAATGAGCGAATAATGGTTTTGAGCTCATTAAGTCATTCACCGTTTTACCTACTCTATGAATTACATCCTCATCTTCAGGGTGATTAATTACTTGATCAATCAGTGAAACAATTTCTCCCATATCAGTCTCTTTCAAACCTCTTGTAGTAACTGCAGCTGTTCCTACGCGGATACCTGAAGTAACAAATGGGGATTTATCATCAAAAGGAACCATATTTTTATTTACGGTAATTTCAGCTTTCACCAATGCATTTTCGGCCTCTTTACCTGAAATATTTTTATTTCGAAGGTCGATCAGCATCATATGATTATCAGTCCCACCGCTTATAATCTGATAATCTCTCGCTACAAAAGCCTTAGCCATGGCAGCTGCATTTTTCTTTACTTGTATCTGATAATGTAAAAAGGAGTCACTCAATGCTTCGCCAAACGCAACTGCCTTCGCTGCAATGATATGTTCGAGCGGACCTCCCTGCATTCCAGGGAAAACAGCACTGTTTAACATGGCACTCATCATTTTCACTTCTCCTTTTGGCGTTTTTTCACCTAAAGGATTTTCAAAATCCTTTCCAAGCATGATCATTCCGCCTCTTGGTCCTCTCAAGGTTTTATGAGTAGTTGTAGTGACAATATGACAATGCGGCATTGGGTCGTTTAAAATTCCTTTTGCAATTAGCCCTGAAGGGTGAGAAATATCGGCAACCAATGTTGCCCCAACACTATCAGCAATTACTCTGAATCGTTCAAAATCAATATCTCTTGAATATGCCGAGGCACCTGCAATAATCATTTTTGGTTTAACCTTAGAAGCAGTCTCCTGGATCTTATCATAATTTAAAACTCCAGTTTCCTTTTCTACGCCGTAAAAATGAGGTTTGTATAATTTACCAGAAAAATTCACAGATGAGCCATGTGTCAAATGTCCACCATGAGAAAGATCAAAACCTAAAATGCTATCTCCAGGTTTCAAAATAGCCTGATAGACAGCTGCATTCGCCTGAGAGCCTGAATGGGGTTGTACATTCACATAAAATGCTCCAAAAAGCTCCTTCGCTCTATCTATAGCCAATTGTTCTACCTCATCTACTACCTCACAACCGCCATAGTACCTTTTGCCCGGATATCCTTCAGCATATTTATTTGTCAATACCGACCCTGCAGCCTCGAGCACCTGCTCGCTTACAAAGTTTTCTGATGCGATTAATTCAAGCCCATTTGTTTGTCTTTCTTTTTCCTGTCTGATTAAATCAAATATTTGCTGATCACGTTGCATTGCTACTAAAAATATTAAGTTTTGTTAAAATCGGTCAAAAATAGTAAAATCATTTTGCAAATAAGGATAAACTTATATATTTGACTATTAAAAAAATTAACCATGAGCAATTCCCCCACAGTAAAAATATCGGCAAATGATCCTAAAAGAAAATCTTGGATAAAGGTTAATTCCTATTCAGACTTTCCTATTCAAAATATTCCTTTTGGCGTCTTTATTACAAAGCATGATGTAATCACCATTGGAACGAGAATTGGCAAAACTTGTATAGACCTGGCCGCACTGCATCAGTTAGGCTACTTTGAAGGCGTTCCGCTTACGGAGGATATCTTTATGCAAGACAATCTGAATGATTTTATTGATGACGGGAGAAAGACATGGAGAGCAGTAAGAAATAGAATCGCCGAAATTTTTGACGAAAACAACCCTATCTTACGAGATAACGAAAAACACAGAGAGGAGATCTTATTCGATGAAAAAGACATAGAAATGCTCATGCCTATCTCTGTGAATGATTATACAGATTTTTACTCGAGTAAAGAACATGCAACAAATGTAGGGAGTATTTTTAGAGATCCCGAGAATGCCTTATTGCCAAATTATCTTCATATCCCCATCGGGTACCACGGAAGAAGCTCTTCTATTGTAATTTCCGGAACTAATATTCGAAGACCGGCTGGTCAAAGAAAAACTAATGGTAAAAAAGAAATTACCTTCGGCCCCACTAAATCAATGGATTTTGAATTAGAGATGGCTTTTATTACCACAGGTGCAAATAAATTGGGAAAAACAATTCCTATCAATGAAACCGAACAATATATTTTTGGTATGGTTCTATTAAATGATTGGAGCGCCAGAGATATTCAGGCCTGGGAATACGCTCCACTTGGGCCATTTTTGGGTAAAAGTTTTGCGACATCCATTTCACCTTGGATTGTCACATTGGATGCTCTTCAACCTTTTAGAGTAGAAGGACCGGAACAAGATCCTAAGCCACTTCCCTATTTGCGTCAGACCGGAAAAAACAATTACGATATTCATTTATCCGCTTCGATTAAACCGAAGGGTAAACAAGAAGCTGTGGTAACTGAGACCAACCTTAAATATATGTATTGGTCCATCTATCAGCAACTAGCACATCAAGCCAGTAACGGTTGTAATATTTGTACAGCTGATATCTATGGCAGTGGTACGATAAGCGGCCCCGAAAAGGGAAGTTTCGGCTCAATGCTCGAAATTACTTGGAATGGAAAAGAACCTATTAAAATGAAAGATGGAACGGATAGGTCGTTCTTAAAAAATGGTGATACGGTTATCATGCGAGGATATTGTAAGAATGATAAAGTTAGAATTGGATTTGGCGAATGCAGAGGTTATATTAAAAAGACCAAAGAAGACATCTAGTTACAAGTCCAGTTCCAAAATCTCATAATGAGAAGCGTATGCCAATACCTTCTCATTTTTTATGATCAAAACTTGAGGAGATTGATGCATAATTTGAAACCTTTGAGCAATCGCATTTGAAACTTCTCTTTCCGAAATCACATTGACCAAATAAAACTGACCATCACGGTTGGAAGCAAACAACCTATCTTCAAATTTTCTCAAAACATTGGCACTTATCCCACAACGTGGACTGTGCTTGAAAATGATAATTTCTTGATTCAGACTTAAACTGACCACTTCATCTAATAATTCAATCCCATTGAATTGATTCCAGCTCATCAATTTTTTTTCAGTATCTGAACTGTGGCCAAAGAAAAATTCTTTTAAACTCACTGCACTAATTTTGACGACAAAAATAATCTAATTCATTTAGAGAAGTATAAGACATTTAGACAGTTTTTTACTAAAAATCAAGCCATTTTGGCTGTTTTAACAACTTTTGAGAGCCTTGGAACACAATTTGACCGTATGCAATGAAGCTTAAAAACAAAACAATGAACTTTAATAATTTTACTATAAAATCGCAAGAAGCAGTGCAGAAGGCACAGCAAATTGCTTACGGTCTCGGACAGCAACAAATTGAAAATGCTCATTTACTGAAAGCAATTTTAGAAGTTGACGAGAACGTAACGCCATATATCTTAAATAAATTGGGTGTGAATGTAGATCTTTTCAAGCAAACCCTCGAAAGTATCATTAAAAGCTATCCTAAGGTTGAGGGAGCTGAGATTATGCTTTCAAAAAGTGCCAACAATACGTTAATGGAAGCTGGAAAGATCGCCAAAGACATGAAGGATGAGTATGTTTCACTAGAACACTTATTGCTAGCCATGTTAAAAGGAAAAGATGCAACCGCTCAATTGATGAAAGACAATGGCATCAATGAAAAAGACCTGAAACAGAGCATTGAAGGACTAAGAAAGGGCCAAAAAGTTTCTTCACAAAGTGCAGAAGAAACATACAATGCTTTGAATAAATACGCCAAAAACTTAAACCAATTGGCAAACGAAGGAAAGCTCGACCCTGTTATTGGAAGGGATGAAGAGATCAGAAGAATTTTACAAATTTTATCGAGAAGAACGAAGAACAACCCTATACTCATCGGAGAACCTGGAACTGGAAAAACTGCGATAGCTGAAGGACTAGCTCATAGAATTGTAAAAGGTGACGTACCTGAAAATCTCCGAAACAAAGTAATCTACTCTTTAGATATGGGAGCCTTGATTGCCGGGGCTAAGTATAAGGGAGAATTCGAAGAAAGATTAAAGTCTGTGGTAAAAGAAGTCATATCTGCAGAAGGAGACATCGTACTTTTTATAGACGAAATACACACTTTAGTTGGTGCCGGAGGTGGAGAAGGCGCAATGGATGCAGCCAACATACTCAAACCTGCACTGGCAAGAGGTGAATTGAGAGCAATCGGTGCGACAACATTAAATGAGTACCAAAAGTACTTTGAAAAGGACAAAGCTTTAGAACGAAGGTTTCAAAAGGTGATGGTAGATGAACCAGACACAGAAAGTGCCATCTCAATTTTACGGGGTATTAAAGAAAAGTATGAAAACCATCACAAAGTGCAGATTAAAGATAGCGCCATTATTTCTGCGGTAGAATTATCTCAAAGATATATCAGCGATCGATTTTTACCGGATAAAGCGATTGATTTAATGGACGAAGCTGCGGCTAAACTGAGGATGGAGATCAATTCAAAACCGGAAGAACTCGATGTGCTGGACAGAAAAATAATGCAACTAGAGATCGAATTGGAAGCTATCAAACGTGAAAACGACATGGACAAAATGTCGAGTTTAAAAGAAGAATTGGCCAATTTGAAAGAAAAACGAAATGAGATCAATGCAAAATGGACAAGTGAAAAGGAAATCGTTGACAAAATTCAGGAAGCTAAAAAAAATATAGAGCAATATAACCTGGAAGCAGAAAGAGCCGAAAGAGAAGGGAATTATGGCCTTGTTGCTGAATTGCGCTATGGTAAAATTAAAAAAGAAGAAGAAAAGCTAACTGCGCTCCAACAAGATTTTGAAAAAAATCAGGAAACAGCTATGATCAAAGAGGAAGTGACCAGTGAGGATATTGCTGAAGTGGTGGCCAAATGGACAGGAATTCCAGTGCAAAAAATGCTTCAAAGCGATCGGGTAAAATTACTTAAGCTGGAAGAAGAATTACACAAAAAAGTAATTGGTCAAGACGAGGCAATTCAGGCCGTAGCCGATGCTGTAAGAAGATCCCGAGCCGGCTTACAAGACAGTAAAAAGCCTATTGGAACCTTTTTATTTCTGGGGACAACAGGTGTTGGTAAAACAGAATTGGCAAAAGCTCTAGCTGATTATTTATTCAATGATGAATCAGCAATGACGAGGATCGATATGAGCGAATACCAGGAAAGACATGCGGTGAGCAGACTGATTGGAGCTCCTCCGGGATATGTGGGTTATGATGAAGGCGGACAATTAACAGAGGCTGTTAGAAGAAAACCCTATTCAGTAATATTACTGGATGAGATCGAAAAAGCACACCCGGATACTTTTAACATTCTGTTACAAGTATTAGACGAAGGAAGGTTGACAGATAACAAAGGTCGTGTAGCCGATTTTAGGAATACCATTATCATTATGACTTCAAACATGGGGTCTGAAATTATTCAGAACAATTTTGAAGATATCGACATGAATAATCGGGATCAGGTGATCGAGTTAACGAAAATCGAAGTAGTCAATTTATTGAAAAAAACCATTCGTCCGGAATTTTTAAACAGGATAGATGAGATCATCATGTTTACGCCACTTAACAAAGAGGAAGTAGCTCAAATTGTAAAATTACAATTGAACCTGCTTACAAAAATGCTTAGTGAGAAAAATATTGAATTTTCAGCAACGCCTGAAGCGGTTGAAAGTTTAACCGAAAAAGGGTTTGACCCTCAATATGGTGCCCGACCGATCAAACGTGTGATCCAACGTGAAGTATTAAATGAATTGTCTAAAGAAATTTTAGCAGGAAACATTTCTGCACAAAGTGAAATTTTATTAGATTCGTTTAATGATAAATTTGTATTTAGGAACAAATAGTATAGATTAGACACCTTTTATTAATTGTTGAAAAAATTTATCATCATAGACCCCGATCAAGATTTGATCGGGGTTATTTTTTGTCATAAAAAACTGATTATCAAAAGTCAAATTGTCATTATGTAAAGTTATTATACTGACATTTTTTCATTTTTTTTATTTGGCATTTTATTTGAAATATCAATTAAAATTTGAAATAATAACTTAAAAATCTATAATTATGTTAGTAAAAAGAAATCCTATATTTTCATCAGTATTTGATGAATTGTTAAACGATTTGGCCATTAAAACGAATGATGATTTCCGTTTTAAAACGCCTGCAGCGAATATCATAGAAAATGAAAAAGACTTTGTGCTTAGCTTAGCCGCTCCTGGAATGAACAAGAAAGATTTTACAATCGATGTAGATGGTGATCTGCTTACCATTTCAGCTGAGAATAAATCTGAGAATGAAGATAACAAGCCGAAATTTACCCTAAAAGAGTACAATTTCAGTACGTTTAAAAGAAGTTTCACTTTGCCAAAGGATCTGGTTGAAATTGAAAAAATTTCAGCTACCTACAAAAATGGTGAGTTGAGCTTAGTGATTCCAAAAGTCGAATTGGTTGAGCAAAAGCCAAAGTTGATTGAAGTAAAATAATTTGAATCCATAACAATGAAAAGCTGCTAAAATTAGCAGCTTTTTTTTATTCTATCCTTTGAAAAAAAGTAACTATTTTGTGCATTATTGAAAAATATGATCAGTTATTTCATTTTATGGTAAAAATCATTTAAGTTCTAGATTTAACCTTATTTTTGTTCTCTAAAAGTCACAAAAAATATGATTACCGAGCCAAAACTGACAAGATTCAACCATAATATACTTTCTAAATTTCAGATTTATAACAGCATTTTTATCACGTTACCATTTGACAATATAGGTCATACAGGTGTGCTCCTGCCCCTATTTAAACAAGTTTGCGAAAGCGGTTTGGCTCAAGGGAAAAATCCGGAAGAAATTATCAACTATTTCTTTGCAAAATATGACGAAAATCCATCAGAAAAAGACAGAATAGATCTGATGTTTCGATTCATACAGTACATTGAAAGACAGGTAGTTCTGTTTGATGCCGTGGAAGATGCCGCCTTTCCAATCGTGAACAATATGGATGGTATTGGTACATTGCGCAATACCAAAGAAATTGCCTTTGAACAGAACAAAAAAGAAGCACTGCAGCAATATTTAGAAGAGTTTAAAGTGCGTGTTGTACTCACGGCTCATCCAACGCAGTTTTATCCTGGTTCTGTTTTAGGTATCATTACAGATCTCACTACGGCCATTGAAAAAAATGATTTAACCCTTATAAAAAAATTACTGGCTCAGTTAGGAAAAACACCATTTTTAAAAGAAAGAAAACCCTCTCCTCTGGATGAAGCGATCAATTTAACCTGGTACCTGGAGAACGTATTTTATCATTCGGTCAGTACAATTTTCAATTATCTAAAAAGTAATATTTACGATAATAAAATTATTGATAATGAAGTGATCAATTTAGGCTTTTGGCCAGGAGGGGATCGAGATGGAAATCCTTTTGTAACTACGGATATTACGCTGCAAGTTGCTCACAGACTGAGAAATACAGCCATTAAAAATTACTACCGGGATATTCGAAAGCTTAAAAGAAGGTTAACTTTCAAAAATGTTGAACCATTGATGTCGAATTTGGAAAACAAACTTTATATAAGCTTTACCAATCCTGATGAAAAACCAACTATTAGCCTGGCAGAAATTAAATCTGAACTCAAGAAAATACGAGAAATAGTTATCACTAACCATCAGTCTTTATTTCTGCAGGAGCTGGATGATTTAATCGCAAAAGTTAATCTCTTCGGTTACCATTTCGCGTCATTAGATATTCGCCAGGATAGCAGAATTCACACAAGCGTGCTAAATAGTATAGTAGACAAAATGCAGAAATCAGGGGAAAAAGATTTTCCTGAAAATTATCAGACCCTAAGTGAAGATGAAAAAATAAAGCATTTAGGAGGGCTTGAAAACGATATTCCTGTTGATTATGTAGATGATGAAATGACCAAGAATACCCTGGGTTCCATTCAGGCAATGAAACAAATCCAGGATTGGAACGGAGAAAAAGGTTCAAATAGATACATTATTAGCAACAACCAAAGTGCTTTAAATATTTTTGAAGTATTTTCATTATTCAGGCTTTCTGGATATCGCGGAAATTTACCTCTGGATATTGTACCTCTATTTGAAACCGTCAATGATTTGACAAATGCTCCTAAAATTATGGAGCAATTGTACAATAACGAATTGTATAAAAAGCATTTAGCCTCTCGAGGAAACAGACAAACAGTTATGCTCGGGTTTTCAGATGGAACAAAAGATGGCGGTTATTTAAAAGCAAATTGGTCTATATACGAAGCAAAGGAAAATCTGACAAGAATATCCAGAAAAAATAACATCAAAGTGATTTTCTTTGACGGTCGTGGCGGACCACCCGCAAGAGGCGGGGGTAAAACCCATCAATTTTATGCTTCACTGGGACCTGATATTGAAAGTTCAGAAATTCAATTAACCATTCAAGGACAAACCATCAGTTCTAATTTTGGAACCATAGATTCCTCTCAGTTCAATTTGGAGCAATTGGTAAGTGCGGGTGTCTCAAACCATTTATTCGAAGGGTCAAAAAATAGGATGTCTCCAGAACAGAAAGAACTAATGGGTGATCTTGCAGATCTGAGCTATCAATCCTATGTCGACTTTAAAAATCATCCAAAATTTTTGCCTTATTTAGAAAACATAAGCACACTTAATTACTATGCGAAAACGAATATAGGCAGCCGACCTTCGAAAAGAGGAAAATCTTCTGGATTAGAATTTAGTAACCTTAGAGCAATCCCGTTTGTAGGCTCCTGGAGTCAGTTAAAACAGAATGTGCCAGGATTTTATGGTGTAGGTACAGCTTTGAAGAAATATGAAAGAGAAGGACGATTTCATGAATTAATAGAATTGTACAACTCTTCCAAATTCTTTAAGAGTTTGATCGAGAATAGTATGATGTCAATGAAAAAATCAAACTTTGAATTAACCCGTTATATGGCTTCAGATCCTGAATTTGGCTCTTTCTGGCAAATGATTCATGAAGAATTTGAAACCTCAAAAAGATTGTGTCTAGAACTTGCCAATCAAAAAGAATTAATGGAAAATTATCCTGAGGGAAATGCTTCGATCAATGTAAGAGAATCTATCGTTTTACCTCTACTGGTGATACAGCAATATGCTTTGATGAGCTTACAAAAACTGAAAAATGAAGCCAATCCGGACAAGAAGAAAATAGATACTTACGAAACCATTGTTACTCGTTCATTATTTGGAAATATCAACGCGAGCAGAAATTCAGCTTAGCATTAAGAAATTAACTTAATTCGCTAAGCATCAGTATTATTATTAGATCTCAACACAATAATTGCTTTTAAAGCAGCGTTATAACTTTGTATACCTGCAAATTAAAGTATTATGAGATTTTTAAAGAACTTTTTAATGATCGTATTGATCGTTTCTTTCTTTTCTTGTAGCACCAATGACGACTTAAAAGAGATATCGGGCAGTTATGCTTTTAACCAAGCCGGTAAACACAGTTTTGTTGTCAATGCCGAAAATATTGTTGCCACTATAAAATTGGTTGGAGCAAATCACGGTGAAACAATAATTCTTGATAATGTAGTCCTCAATAGGAATGTTGAATACACGGCAATTGTAGGCGATGGAAAATATTACCAAACAGAAATCTGGAATAATCTAGTTCCTGAATACGCAGCAAAATCGGGAAGTGTTGATCTTAACGAAAATGGGTACATTAAAATTGATTGGACAGGATTTGATTGATCAAAAGCTTGCACGCAGCTGAACAGTTCCTGTATGAATTGCTTTATTCTGTTCAGATTTTCTGCCTAAATATGCCAAATTCAGATCTAAGTACTTAAAAATTCTCTTTTGAAAATTCAATGACCAAGTCATGTTTTTTCC
>CAVQQR010000025.1:0-7072 GCA_963715015.1 uncultured Flavobacteriaceae bacterium | reverse complement strand
GGCTGCACAAATGTATCTACTTTTGCAGTTTCTCGCCCACTTGAGTATAAGTTTCAAGGATTCCCGGTATGAGGTAATATCAATGCGTAAACCAAGGATATGATCGTGAGTTCTCATTTTTTTACTTATGGATATTTATATTTAAAAATAAAGCAAATCAAATTTTTTGATATTTCAAAACTTTTTTGCTACTGCATTTACAATCTACTGGGAAGATCTTTTTTTGAATTTCAATCAAGGCGACACCATAACCAAACAGACACCAAAACCAAATTCCTCCCTGTGGACCTTCGAGAAAAACATCGAATGACGCATTAACCATGAATGCAAACCAGTAAGTAAGAACCCATAGGATAAGAATTGCCCATTCATTTTTTTCGTTATTTACTGCTCTTCGATATGCCGAAAAAAGTCTTAAGGCAAACAGTCCTTGAAGAGTAAGCCACGCAATAAAACCCGGTACGCCACTCCGCGCTAAAAAACTTAAATGACTGTTATGGGGACTCCTTAAAGGTTGTTCATTATAACCATCAAAAACTTGAAATCCATCATCGTTTGCCAAGTTAATGCCGTATCCTTTCCCTGTCCAAAAATATTTTCCGTAAATCGTGTAATTAACAATTTTACTCCACCATTCTATGCGCCATTGCCGAGGTTCATCATATTGTTTCAAACCGGTTAAATTAAAGATGCTCTTAACTGTTTCAACTACATCTGTTTTCGATATGGATCGATCAGTCCTAAAAGTAATTTTTAAATCGAAGGCGTAAAAAACTATTATAAGCATGAGAATAAAGGCTACTGGTTTAGCAAATTGTTTAGTTGGCCTTAATAAAATTATTAATAAAATAGTTGAAATAACAGTAACAATTGCACTGCGATCGGATAAAATTGTAACACAACCGATAAACCAAATACTCCACAGAACAATTGCTCTCATTTCTATCATGAAACTATTTTCTTTTATACCTAAACGATATAGTCTTAAAACTAAGAATGAAAATCCACCAGCTAAATGTACCGCAATATCACCACTCTTTGGATTCAAAATAGGGACACCACTCCGCGACCATATAGGTATGATATCGTAAGCCATGTGGTATATCACCATTACAATAGGAATCCAGATCAATAAAAATGGTATCCATTTTTTATAAACAATACAAGGCGTCCAAATCTTCTCAGTTTGAAGCAAAAAAGATGAAGTTAACAAAGCGAAGATTCCATAACCCCAAAGAACTGCATCGCGTAAAGCATCTATACCAAATGTTTGTATGTTTGAAATGGTTCCAATCATTCCTATTAGCATCAGCAACATCAGAAACCAAATGATTCGTGAACGTAGTATAAGTAAATTCGATTTCAAAATGAAAATTATACAGCCAATGGCCAATGCTATTTCACCCACATACAATGGATATTTTCCAAGATAAGCAAACCCCCTTCCCAAAAAAGCGTAACCAAATAATGTCAATCCTAAAACAGCCAAGTAAAATTCCATTAAAATTGGCCACGCGATTATAAATATTACAAAAATAACCCCACTTATGATTGCAACAAAACTAATCAAAGAATTCCACTGCAACACATAAACTGTTAGCAAGCCTAATACTATTGCTACCATAAAGGAAACAATTGCGTTTATGGCTAAAGTTTTTAAATTTTTATTTTCTAAATAAACATTCACCATATAATAATCTCAAGAGTTACAAAAATATTTTTAATTTTTTCAAGTTTGATTACGCAACGTTCTACAACAAATCGTTAAAATGAAGCAGGTATTCACGGACAGCCTGATTGGCACTCAAAGTGAGAGTGAGTTCGTCCTGCGGCCTCGTAAGACGACTTTTTTTTGGATGATGTCAGCTTCTGATCTTCAAAACGGATTTCGGAGGTTTTGTAGAATTTTGCCTGTTTTTTATGCTTTACTGGATTTCACTTGAGGTGACCTACGGGATTGTGTTGATTTCTTGTTAGACAATCTCTTTACAAACACAATCCACAAATCTCCGTAAGCTTTTTACTTTCTTTTTTACAATTTTTATGTAACTGAGGGCTAATGTTATATTAAGATATACGGCATTGTTTTAATTGTATTTAAAAGTATACGATTTTTTTGAATTGATATTTCTTATGCTTTTGACCTCTTAATCATATTTACAAAAAGTATATTTCAAAATTTATATTAAAAAAATAAAACCATCATTTCGACCGCCTGTGTCATTAAAAATAATTTACGAATTTAATTTTTACCTGTCTTCAGTTTTCTGAGTATTCTTTCATGAATAGTAATATTTGAAAAAGTAAACCTTGACCCGATACTTTTTGCAGGATTTCCAACAACAATCGAGTATGGTTCAATGTCTTTAGTCACAATTGCACCAGCACCAACAATAGCTCCTCTTCCAATAATAATACCTGAAATTAAAACCGCTCCAAATCCTATCCAAACATCATTTTCTATAATTATCTGTAGATTTTTACCAGGTCCTTGATAATCTTTATCTCCAATCCAAGGCGTTTTTCTAATCGGCAAACCGATATGTTTAAAATCATGATCATAGCGTCCAATTAGCCCTACATTATTAGCTATCATTACATCGTTTCCAATTATTCCGTCACATTCAATAGTGCAAAATTTTCCAATATAGACATCGTCGCATATTTTTAGACACTTAGGTGCCCACAATCTAGACCAAATCCCTATGTGAACCCTCCTTCCAACGTTTACATTTTTTCTAATCGCATAAATATTATATAATTTCTGTATAATTCGCTTTGCTAATGTATTCGGTATCGGAACCATAATAATATAATCGATATTTTTATTGCAGTTGTTTTAAACTAATATTGTTCGGTCTAATACGGCATTAATGTCTATCTCATGCTATAAATTTCATATTTTCGCAGATTTAAGATTAACCATAGAAATTTTTTTTATTAAAGCAAATTTCGTGACCAAAATAGTTCCGATTGTTAAATAAGCAATAAACCAGCCGACAATTGCTCCATATATCCCCCAGATCTTTACAACAAATAAGCCTAAAGTAAAAACAGTTACTGATGATATTATGTAAGCACGAAAAATTATGTAAGGTAATTCTAACGCTTGTAAGACAATGACTAAAAGGCTTACCATTGCAAAAATAATTGGTATTATTCCGATTAACCATACTGTATTTAAATACTCAATATATTTTCCGTTATATAAAATGTAAATCATTGAATCTTTAAATACTCCTAATAAAATCAAATAGAGAACTGGCCCAAGCATGTAAAAACCAAAAAAATAAATGATCGACCGTCGAAACTCATTTATTTCTCTTTTTTCACTTAATATAGGCAACAGTACAGTACCCAAGGCTGTTATCACGTGAAGTATCGGTAATACCAAATTTATTAATGCCTTATATGCCGCTGATGCTTCTAGTCCACCCCACATTGGAAGAAAGAGTGTGAATACGTTAAATGGTATCCAGGATAAAGCAGCTGTTCCTGCGGCCCACTTTCCGTATTTCCAATGATTATTAATTACGTCAACCATTAATTCTTTATCATTGTGCATATTTAAATGAATTTTTATCTTAAAAAATAGCCATAAGCCGGTTAAAAGATGGGCTATACCCATAATAACCAGCGCAGTAATAGGTCTTAACTGTTCATAATAATTTAGAACGAAAGTCCCTGTAAAAATTAGAGCCATGTAACCAAATCCGGAAAGAGCAGCAAGCTTAGGTTGCTGGTTAATATAACATGCTTTACGCATGAGCCACTGAAACAATATGATTGGGCTGATGATTGATATTACTAAAAGTGTTGGAAGTAAATTACTTTTTGTAAAATATCGAAAAGCAATAAATCCTGTTAAAATAACAATTCCAATTATAATACCAAGAATCCAGCTTCCTATATTTAACGTTCTAAGATATGCCCCAATCTTGCCCTTGTATTTACCAGGACCAAACACCAGCATAGGCTCAATTATCAAACCTGTATGACAGGTGCTCAGTAAAATAAATAGAGTGTATGCAACTGAAAAGGCGCCGTATTCATGTGGAACTAACCAGCGAGCCAGCAGGATATTTAATAAAAAATTAGATGCAGCAAATAGTCCTTGATCCATTACGGCCCAAAAACTTTTTCTAATCCATCGTAAAATTACAGTATGCTCTAAGGTGTTTTTATTTAAATGAATTTTTATATTAATCTTTTTTTCTTCACCCAAATTATAGGGATAAAGCCTCTTAGGTGTTTAATTTAAGTAGTGCCTATCAAAGAATCCACGTGCTTTAAGGTTAATGCAAATAATTTTTTAGATTATTCTTCCAAGTTAATTATTTGAATATATGTAATCGGATAGTTTAGGATATCGCATATTCATATGCAGAATATCGGCTAGTATTCATATCATTGATAACAATACCTATTATGCCATTTAACTCCATTTTTCTAAGTTTAATGGAATATGTGATAAAGACCAATTGCAACATGGCATTTAAACCGGCTTCAGTTATAATTTGACCATTATAACCCGTTAATAATTTATAATATTCGTTTTTTTTTATAATTCACGTAATTTTTTATGTTCATTGAAAGTATGCAACCAATTCCTTGCGCCAAATAACCATTTTTCGTTATTTTTATTACAATTTCCGGTACAAAATTTCCGATTTTATTTTCGATTGTTTTTTTTGACCAAGTATACCCTACCCATCCATTCACTTTATAATTCCATCGGCGACATATCTCTTCAATGCACATCGGTGAATAACAAGATACATGATTTGGATGATTTGTTTCTTTTCGACGAATAATCGCTGAAACAATATTTTTAATTGACAGTGAATTTGGAAAAGATAAAATTATAATACCTCCTTCATTTTGAAGAAGGCACTTTTTAGCTTCAGAGAAAAATAGTCCGGGATTATTAAAATGCTCAATAACATCGCAAGCAACAATTACGTCAAATCTTTTGTGAATATATTTTGATAATCTTTCAGCATCTCCAAACATTACGTTATCATAATTAAGCGAATTTTTCATAAATTGAATTCCAGTCCTATCAATATCTAACCCTATAACACTATAAGAATTTTTTGTTAGAATTTCGTGAAGAAATAGACCATTTTGTAAATGATTTTGAGTCATCATTGAATCTGTACATCCTATATGAATTACATGCTTATCCTTGCAGTGTTGAGCAATCCAGTCGTTTCTATTTCTCCCGATGTATTTAATATTTAATCTTCTGTGCATAATTAAACCAATATCGTTATTATTCATCGTTTTTGTTGCGAATTGATTTTTTATTTTTCTATATTATTCTGTTCTCTAATTACACTTGCATAAAGTTTAGTTGCTAAATGTACTCTGTGATTCCATTTATGCAGCATAGCAAATTCATATCCAGCTCTACCCATAGCCACTCGTTGCTCTGGGTATTCAAAAAGGAGTTCTATTCCGCGTGTTATTCGCTTGATCGTTGTCTCAAGTGATCCAATTTCGACTTTTATGCCTGCAGTGTCAGGAACCAAATCGCGTGCACCGTGGTGATTAAGCGTAACAATTGGAAGACCAAAAGCCATAGCCTCTAAAAGCTGAGCTGGGCACGAATCGCGGAGACTTGTAAACAATAATGCATCACAACTTTTATAATAGTTTTTTACGCTTCGCCATGATACTTGTCCACACCACTCAACTCGCTTTTGAATTATGGGATCTTCTAAATATTTTTTAAGTTTTTTGCCCATCGGCCCATCCCCAACAATAATTAGCTTAACCGGGCTTTTAAATCTCTTTACTACTTCAATGGCGATCGGTAGAGCCTTCCTAGGATACAATCTTCCAATCCAAAGAAGTTTAAAGACATTATTTTTTTTTCGTATTGGAAAACGTTTTGGATAAAAACTTTCGGGTAAACCTGTGTCAAAGAAAAACGCAATATTTTTAACACCCAGTCGCTTCGCTAAATAAGATGTTTCCTTATTTGTAACCAGAACAAGAGACGTATTTCTCATGAGTGATTTTAGAAATGGATTAAATGGAAGAATTTTTTTCGTATAAACAGTACGAATTTGCTCAAAAATATATCCCCTCCCAAAAATAGAGCCAAAACCTGATGGCGCAACCTGGCCACCTCCAATAGGACCAAAAACAAAAGGTTTTTGAAGTCGCCAAAGCAAAGATCCCCCTTTTATGCTTCCCCATGTTACATGGTGTACTAAATCAATATTTTTCGTTAATTTTTCTACTGCTTTAAAGGCTGAAATTTGCCATAAGTAATAATGGCAAAATAGACCAAATCGCCCTTTTAGAAAAGGTTTGGTCCAAAGCGGAACATCCACATACTTAACTTTTATTGTGAGAGTATTGTCAATTACATTCAATTCCTTTTCTATGGCCTGTCGACCATACGGGCAGGTCATTAGTAGAATTTCATGCCCCTCTTCCGCCAAATGCAGAGCCCAATTCCAACCATTACCTGGTTCTGAGCCTCGATCCGGCTCGCAAGCATAGGCAGAAAGTAAAACTCTCATAATGGCATATAAAATTCGAGAAAGCAGGAAAAGTATAAGAATAATATCTTAGGCTTGCTTTGCCTCCGGTTTCATCGCCTGAGCTATAAAAACGAAATGAACCGGATCATTCCGCCTGATAATGGTGAGAATGTGGCTGCGCCGAATGTAAGTGATCAATCGGCTATCACATTAAAATAGAGTTCAACCTATTTTATTTTCAATCCTCAGACGGACAATCCTGCACTTTATTCATCCTCTTCGCGCTGAACTTCGTATATGTATGCATCCTGATTCATCGAGTCGGTTTCCCAACGAACGCGTATACTCAAATACCCGTCTGCATCGATAAATTCTCGCGAATTCGGCAGCTCGATCGTTTTCGTTTCTTTGCCGTCTATGCTGAAAGACTCTATAATTGACCAGTTATCAGGCTCGTACTCGCCATCGACAATCACCTCTGCATCGCGTGAGGCAGACATGCCTGCCACCAAACTGAATTTTATGGGTGAGGTATCAGCTACATATGTTTTTAATTGTAAAAAATCCTGGTGGCC
>CAVQQR010000024.1:0-103538 GCA_963715015.1 uncultured Flavobacteriaceae bacterium | reverse complement strand
CTAAATCCTAATCTTTATTACTATATCCTTGTCACTAAACTATAGAACATACTTTTCCCCTTTTTGGGAAGGCAAATGTAGAACAAATCTGTGATATAGAAAATATTTTTGGAGCTTAAGTTATCAACAAAATTGAAATTTGAATATTTCGAACCTAAGCCTGTTTACTTTCGAACTGATTTTTAAATAGTTGGAGCCCTTTGCGAAATGACTGTGGTTCAAATTTTAGTTCCTTTATCGACAAAGAAAGATCAAAACCTGTCTTTTCCGGCCGTTTAGCCGGAAAATTTAATTCTGCAGACTGGACCGGATGTATATACTTTTTGTCCAAATTAAATGTCTCAGCCACCAAATTAGCCACTTCAAAAATAGACAGGAGTTCATTACTAGATATATGATAAACGCCAAAAACCTTTCCAATTATGGCTTGATGGCAAGCAAAAACGAGATCATCTACATGGGTTGGCATTCTATATTGATCCGTTACAACAGAAATATCCTTCTTCGCTTCCAAATTATTCTTAACCCAGAAAATTATATTGCTTTTAAATTCTTCCGTTAAACCGTAAACCAAAATAGTTCTTAAAATGGTGTGCTTTATATTTGATTCTAAAATCAATTCTTCTGATCTTAATTTTGACCAACCGTAATAATTAACAGGATTTGCCTGATCACTCTCCTTATAATATCCTTTTTTACCGTCAAAAATAAAATCTGTAGACAAATGAATAAGATGGATATTAAGCATCTCACAACACTCAACTAAATTTTTGACAACCTCTACATTGGCATTGTAACAGGCTTCTTTCTCCACCTCGCAACGATCGACATTGGTCATTGCTGCAGTATGTATGATTACCTGTGGTTGGATATTACGAATAAATGACCTGGCCTTTTCAAATTCTTCCAGATCGATATCTGTATATGAATAACCCTCTTCATTACTTAGCCTATTCTTCCCTCTGGAAATGGCAAATACATCAAACTTTTGCTCGACCAAAAACTTTACTAAGTTTTGACCTAACAAACCGTTGCTGCCGGTGACAAGGATCCTTTTCAAAATTTTCTGTTTTTTTTCCCAATCATAACTATACTTTCTACATCAGAATAGAATGAAATCGCAAAACCTAAAAAAGTTGATTCAATTTTCGGATTTGCTCTGGTTTTCCCAATAAGATCAGTTTTGAATTTGGCGTCAATTTAGTGCTCGCCTCAGGATTTATGATATACTCTCTATCTGGTGTTTTTAAACCTATAACAGTGCAACCTGTAGTTTTTCTTAAATCAAGATCATAAATGGACTTTGACAAATATTCCTTAGGCAAATCATCTGTCAGTATTTCAACTAGGTTAGTCACATTGTCGCCGGCAACAGAAAGTCTATCAATAAATTCAATAATATCAGGAGTGATGACCAAAGACGCCATATGGGCCCCTCCTAATTTATCGGGCATGATCACATTATCGGCTCCAGCTATTTTTAACTTACTATAAGAGGAATCATTGGACGCTCTGCTCACTATAGTGATAGTCGAGTTTAGTTGTCTTGAGGAAAGAACGACATACAAATTATCAGCATCCGAAGGTAAAGTAGTAATAATATGTGCCGCATTTTTTATTCCGGCTTTAAGTAAAGACTCGTCATCAGTGGCATTACCTTTAATATACATTACCTCAGAATCAAAATCAAAACCCTCCATGAGTTCTGCCCGACTCTCTATTATTACGCAAGGTTTATGATGAGATTTTAATTTAGAGACGGCCTGCTTACCATTTCTACCATATCCACAAACAATGGTATGATTTCTTAGTTTATCTATTTTACTCTGCACTTTTCTTTGTTTTATGTCTTCAATTAAATTGTTATTCGATATATATTCAGTTATTACAGAAATTACATAACCAAAAATACTGACACTAGTAATGATGAGAAAGATGGTGAATATTTTCGATTCCAGATCTAAGGGTTGCGCTTCTCTAAAGCCCACAGTAGATATGGTAATCACCGTCATGTACAATGCATCTATAAAACTAAAGCCTCCAATAAGTATGTATCCGGCCGTGCCTACAGACAACAATGCAATCAACAATAGGAGCGCTTTATAAATTTTCTTTTGAATAAAATTCGACTTAAATAACTTCACGTGGATAGATTAGATTATTTTATTCATTAAAGATCAAATACGGAACTCCTTTTTGTGTACATCATATCTTTTAACTTCAAAAGAAATGCCAGCGTTAAGTAGATTGCGAAAGATAGACCTACGGTGACAAATGAAATATAAATAAAAAATAACCTGACATTGGTAGCCCTAATTCCCATTCTATCGGCCAGACGCGAAGAAACATCAAATCCTCTTTTTTCGAAAAAATATTTAATCTTTTGAATCATACAATTTTATAGTACATGGTGCAATTTACTATTTTTTAGGACAATTTTTCACTTGGTGGTATATGATTCTTTTTGTTTTAGATTCATATTATTTGATCTTTGAAACTTCACCTGATAATCAATCTGTAATTCCGTCAAGTTTCTTTAAATTTGCCCATTTAGCTCAAATATGGATAATCAGGAGAATTTTATTGAGGTTTTTGGCGCAAGAGAGCATAATTTAAAAAATATAGATGTTAAAATTCCTCGCAATAAACTAGTTGTCATAACCGGTTTAAGTGGTAGCGGGAAATCTTCTTTGGCATTTGATACCATTTATGCCGAAGGACAAAGAAGGTATATTGAAACATTTTCTGCCTACGCTAGACAATTTTTAGGAGGACTAGAGCGTCCGGATGTAGATAAAATTGAAGGCCTTTCTCCCGTTATCGCTATAGAGCAAAAGACAACAAGTAAAAGTCCGCGTTCTACCGTTGGCACTATTACAGAAATTTATGATTTCCTGAGATTATTATTCGCCAGAGCCGGTGAAGCTTATTCCTATCATACAGGGGAGAAAATGATCCATTATAGCGATGAGCAAATCAAGGAGCTTATCATGGCGTCTTATCCCCAAAAAAGAATAATGGTTCTTTCACCGGTTGTAAAATCTAGAAAAGGTCATTATCGAGAACTTTTTGAAAATCTGGCAAAACAAGGTTTTGTAAGGGCTAGGGTTGATGGAGAGATTGTTGAACTCGAAAAAGGAATGAAGCTCGATCGCTACAAGACACATGATATTGAATTAGTTATAGATCGTTTAGAGGTAAATCCGGCTGCCGAAAAAAGAATTGAAGAAACCATTAAAACGGCTATGTATCACGGCGATGAAAGCTTAATGGTACTGGAGGTTGACAGTAAGACACCAAGGTATTTTAGCCGTAGTTTAATGTGCCCGACGACAGGAATTTCATATCCCGCACCAGAACCAAATAGTTTCTCGTTCAATTCTCCCAAAGGGGCCTGTGAGGTTTGTAACGGAATCGGACGTATCCACGAGATAGATCTGGACAAAGTAATTCCCGATTATAAATTATCTATTAAACAAGGTGGTATTGCCCCAATTGGAGAGTACAAAAACTCATGGATCTTTAAACAGCTTAAATTAATTGCCAATCGTTTTGAATTCAACCTGGATGATCCAATCAGCAAGATTCCTGAAAAAGCGCTTGATATTATCTTGAATGGTGGGAATGAAAAATTTGATGTTACCTCTAAAGATCTAGGAATTACGCGTAATTATGAAATCGATTTTGAGGGCATTGTGCAATTCATAGAAAACCAACACAAAGAGGCGGCTTCAAAAAGTATTACCCGATGGGCTCAAAACTATATGGTCGAAAAACCTTGTCACAGTTGTAACGGTACTCGACTGAAAAAGGAAGCGCTCTATTTTAAAATAAATGATTGTTCTATAGCCGATCTCACTCAAATGGATCTGGATCATTTAGGAAATTGGTTCGATATACTTCCTGCTCACTTAACCGAAAAACAAAAAATCATTGCTACCGAAATTCTAAAGGAAATCTCTTCGCGCATTCAATTTCTGCTCGATGTTGGTTTGGGATATTTATCACTTAACAGAAGTTCAAAAACACTTTCGGGAGGTGAAGCTCAAAGAATTCGACTCGCTACTCAAATTGGCTCTCAGCTTGTGGGTGTCCTATATATTTTAGATGAACCCAGTATAGGTTTACACCAAAGAGATAACCAAAAATTAATTCAATCCTTGCAGAACCTTCGCGATATTGGCAATTCTGTTCTTGTTGTTGAACATGATAAGGAAATGATCGAAAGATCGGATTATGTCATCGATATTGGTCCCGAAGCTGGTCGCTTTGGAGGAGAAATTATTTCACAGGGAACTCCTGCTGAATTGTTAAAATGCAATACCATCACTGCGGCTTATTTAAATGGGGATAAATTTTTTGATATTCCAAAAACCAGAAGAGAAGGAAATGGTAAAAAGATCATTTTAAAGGGTGCTACAGGAAATAATCTAAAAAAAGTAAATCTTGAAGTGCCTTTAGGTAAAATGATTTGTGTGACAGGGGTTTCCGGAAGCGGTAAATCTACACTGATTAATGAAACCCTCTACCCTATTTTAAATCAATATTTTTATAAAGCAGTAAAAGAGCCTCTTCCGTTTAAAACGATTCAAGGAATAGATAATATTGATAAGATTATAGATATAGATCAGAGCCCTATTGGCAGAACCCCCAGATCTAACCCTGCGACATACACCGGTGTTTTTGGTGAAATTCGCAACCTATTTGCTCAAACTCCTGAAGCCCTTATTCGCGGATACAAACCAGGTGTTTTTTCTTTTAATGTTAAAGGTGGCCGTTGTGAAAATTGCCAAGGTGGTGGTGTTCGGGTCATTGAAATGAATTTTTTGCCTGATGTTGAAGTAGAATGTGAAGTTTGTCAAGGAAAAAGATTCACCCGTGAAACACTAGAAATTAGATATAAAAGCAAATCTATTTCTGATGTGTTAAATATGACGATTACCGAGGCTGTTAAGTTTTTTGAAAATATCCCTAAAATTAAACGCCAATTAAAAACAATTGAAGATGTTGGTTTGGGCTATATTACTCTCGGGCAGCAATCAACTACGCTTTCTGGTGGCGAAGCCCAAAGAATTAAATTGGCTTCTGAGCTTTCAAAAAAAGACACCGGTAATACACTTTACATACTCGATGAACCTACAACCGGACTGCATTTTGAAGACATTCAAATTCTGATGAAAGTATTAAATAAACTAACCGATAAAGGCAATACAGTTATGATTATTGAACACAACCTCGATGTGATCAAACTGGCCGATTATATAATTGATGTTGGACCTGAAGGTGGTGAAAAAGGAGGGAAAATATTATTTGAAGGAACACCGGAAGAATTGATAAAGCACAAACATAGTTACACCGCAAGGTTTTTAAAAAAAGAATTAACTTCACCCCAAAATAACTGAATTTATGACCCCACTTGAAGATAAAAGAATTCGCGAAAAATTCAAACCTAAAACCTGGAACGAAATTAAAACCAATGATTCTTGGGCGATTTTTAAGATCATGAGCGAATTTGTAGATGGATATGAAAAATTGAGTAGGATTGGTCCTTGCGTAAGTATTTTTGGTTCTGCCAGAACAAAACCTGAAGATAAATACTACATCTTGGCCGAAGAAATTGCCTATGAATTAACCCAGCACGGTTTTGGCGTTATTACCGGAGGTGGTCCTGGTATCATGGAAGCTGCGAACAAAGGCGCGAACAGAGGAGCCGGTATTTCAGTTGGGCTTAACATCGATTTGCCTTTTGAACAAAAGGATAATCAATACATAGATCACGATAAAAATTTAGAATTTGACTACTTCTTTGTCAGAAAAGTAATGTTTGTAAAATATGCCCAAGGTTTTGTTGCAATGCCGGGTGGATTTGGAACATTAGATGAATTATTTGAGGCAATCACCCTGATTCAAACCAATAAAATCGCCAAATTTCCTATCCTATTAGTAGGATCTGAATTTTGGGAAGGAATGGTGGATTGGGTCAAGACGGTATTAGTTGAAAAATATGGAAATGTAAGTCCTACAGATTTAGACTTTTTCAACATTGTTGATACGGCGGATGAAGTAGTGCATATCATAGATAATTTCTACAAACAACACAACTTAAGTCCTAACTTCTAGACTAATATCGAAAATTAAATACTTTGCATCTTTTGAAAGTCTTTATCATATTTTTATTGGGATGCAGTCTGTTGTCTTTTTCACAGAACAACAAAATCAACATCTATGCAAAATTGGATGCAAAAACCAATAGCATGGAAATTAACCAATCGATTACATTTTTCAATAGATCCAATTCAACTTTAGATACACTTTTTTTTCATAATTGGGCCAACGCATATAAAGATCAGGATTCACCGCTGTCCAAAAGGTTAATAGAGAACTATGACAAATCTTTATATTTTGCCAAATCAAAGAAAAAAGGGTTTTCAGAAATTCTCAGTATTTCAGAGCGATCGCAATCATTAAATTGGAAAAACCACAAGGGTTTACCGGATATTTTTTACATCATTCCTAACGAAAAATTAAAACCCGGTGATTCAATTGTAATCGATCTGAAATACTTGGTCAAAGTTCCCAGTTCAGAATTTACCCAATACGGTTATTTTGAAAATAATTACAATTTACGCTACTGGTATATTGTTCCTGCTGTATTTTACAAAAAATGGATATTGATGAGTAATCTGGATATGGACGATCTATTTGTTGAACCTTCTGATTTCGATATACAGTTTGAAACGCCAAGAGGTTTTACACTTCATTCCGATCTAAGGCAGCAAATCAGTAATAAAGACGATCACAGTTTACATCATCTAAAAGGGGAAAACAGAGTCGACGTAGAGCTAAAAATTGAATTGCTCAATTCATTTGGTTATTACTGCGCAACTGCTACCGAAGTAGTGACAGATTTACCGAGTAAAAATTTAGAAAATCAATTAAAAACAGATATTCTGGATCGACAATTAAATTTCATCAGTGAATATTTGGGCGATTATCCTTTTGATAAGTTTTTTATAAACAACATTACTTACAAAAAGAACCCTGTCTATGGGTTCAATCAATTGCCGGATAAATTAACCCCATTTACAGACGTATTTGAATGGGACATAAAAATTTTTAAGGCACTGACAGATAAATTTATTCACAATACGATCATCACCAATAACAGAACAGATTATTATTTACCCGACGGAATTCAGATCTTTTTGATGATGAAATACGTTGAGAAGTACTATCCTGAGGTAAATGCCATTGGCGATATTTCAAAACTTTGGGGGATCAGAAAATACAATATTGCAAAGCTAAAATTCAATGGCAAATATCCATTTGTCTATCAGTTCGCTACAAGGAAAAATATAGATCAATCTTTAACCACACCCTTAGACTCTCTTTCTAATTTTAACAGAAAAATTGTAAATAAGTACAAAGCAGGACTTGGTTTAAGGTATTTGGATGCCTTTGTGCAAGACAGTGTGGTCCCTAAAAGCATCAAAGAGTTCTATCGTAATAACACCCTGAAAATTACAGAGGGCAAGGAACTCGAAAAACTTATCACAACCAAAACCGATAAAGACCTTAGCTATTTCTTTCGCAATTATATCACCACCAATAAAAAAATCGATTATACCATTAAAAGTTTAAAAAAAGAGGGAGACTCTCTTTTGATCGAAATTAAAAATTTGAGCGATTTTACGGCTCCGGTGGCACTATATGGAGTAAAAGATGATCAAACCTTATTCAAAACTTGGATTGAAAATGTAGATTCTTCTCGTACCGTAAAAATTAAAAACAATGGTTTTGAAAGGGTTGCACTCAACTATGAATTTCTATATCCTGAAAATAACTTGAGGAATAACTGGAAAAAAGTAGACAATGCCCTACTAAACAGGCCCTTAAAATTAACTTTCTTCAAAGACATAGAAGATCCCTTTTACAATCAACTTTTTTATAATTTATACATTGAATATAATTTTTACGATGGAATTGTATTAGGGCCTCAACTTTATAACCAAGCGGCATTGAAAAAGAAATGGCTTTTTAAATTAACCCCTGTTTATGGATTCAAAAGTAATGCGGTGTCTGGAAGCTTCGCTTTACTCTACCAACACTTGCCGGAAAACTCACCTATCTACAGTTATAATGCAGGAATATCTGGGAGTAATTCATTTTACGATCAAGATTTGAGATTCAATAAATTATCGCCATTTTTTTTAATTGACTTTACAAGGAAATCACTTCGAGATGTCGGCGGAAGCTACTTTATGGCCAAGTATAACATCATTGATAAAGAAATACCAGAAGGACAAGAAGCCCTTCCTGAAGACAAATACAATATTCTGGTTCTGAGATACGGCTATGGCCAGCCCAATATCATCAATGATTTGCAGTACTTTGCAGATTTTCAATACAACCGGGATTTTACTAAAGTTGCGCTGGATGTCAGGTATAGGTATTTAACCACTAAAAACAGACAATTCGACTTTAGATTTTTCTTTGGAAAGTTCCTTAGAAATAAAACAGGTACAGATTTTTTCAGTTTTGCTTTAGACCGTCCCAGCGATTATTTATTTGAATATAGTTATTTAGGAAGATCGGAAAGTTCCGGTTTCTTTAGTCAGGAAGTAATCATCAGTGATGGCGGTTTCAAGTCAAATTTTGAAGAAAAGTATGCCAATGAATATATGACCAGTTTTAACGTTAGCGTGGGAATTTGGCGTTGGATAGAAATGTATGGAGATATAGGTTTGGTAAAAAATCAAGGTTTAGATCCTTATTTTAGATATGATAGTGGTATCCGTTTTAATTTCGTTCCAAACTTTTTAGAACTCTATTTCCCTTTGCAATCGAGTCTAGGTTTTGAACCTTCACTTCCTGATTATGCAACCAAAATACGATTTGTCTTAACAGGAGATCCAACTAGAATTTACAATTTTATCAAAAGGGGTTTTTATTAATTATTCACAATTTTTACCTTCTTAAAATAGTTTTTTATTATTTATTTATTCAAATATTTATGTTATATTGTGAATATGTTAAAAACATAAGTATTATTTCTAAGGAATATTAAAATACTTTTTAATATTGATAAAAATGAAAGTCAGAAGTAGCAAATTACATTTAAATAATTGTATATCAATTATTTAAATTGTTTTCGTTTAGTTTGAAAGAGCTCTAACTGTTACCTATTTTCTACTCATATTTTTTTATATTTGTAAAAACCGTAAAGCCACTAACATATGTCGACTAAAACTTTAGATTCTTCGCCGAAATTATCTTTTGATGATTTTAAAAATGAGGTTCTAAAAGATTATAAAATTGCATTAGTTAGTAGAGAGTGCAGTATTTTAGGCAGACGTGAGGTTTTAACGGGAAAGGCAAAATTTGGGATTTTTGGTGGAGGAAAAGAAGTTCCGCAGCTCGCAATGGCCAAAGCTTTTCAAAAAGGAGATTGGCGCTCTGGTTATTACCGAGACCAAACCTTTATGATGGCCATTGGAGAATACAGTCCCAGACATTTTTTCGCCAGTCTATATGCTCATGCTGATATAAAAGCGGACTCCTTTTCTGCAGGCAGACAAATGAACGGGCATTTTTGTATTCATACAATTAATGAAGATGGTACCTGGAAAGATTTGACAAAACAATACAATGTAAGTTCTGATATTTCTCCTACCAGTGGTCAAATGCCTCGACTGGTTGGTTTAGCAGAGGCTTCTAAAAAATACAAACAAATTGAAAAACTGCATGGTAAAACAACCTTTTCTCATCAAGGGAATGAAGTTGCTTGGGGAACTATAGGTAATGCCAGTACTTCCGAGGGTCCTTTTTTTGAAGCAATTAATGCGGCTGGAGTTTTACAAATTCCTATGATAGTTAGTGTTTGGGACGATGCTTATGGTATTTCGGTACCGGCTAAATACCAAACGACCAAAGAAAGTATTTCAGAAATTTTAAGTGGTTTTCAAAGAACCAAAGAGAAAGATGGCTACGAGATTTTTGTTGTTGAAGGTTGGAATTATTCACAAGTCGTTGATGTTTATCAAAAGGCTGCTAAAATTGCGAGAGAAGAGCATGTTCCTGTACTCATTCACGTTACTGAACTTACCCAACCCTTAGGGCATTCAACTTCGGGTTCACACGAAAGATATAAGAGTGAAGAAAGATTGGCATGGGAAAAACAATTTGATTGTATTGCAAAAATGAGGGAATGGATAGAGCAATTCGAATTGCAAGATGAAGATGGAAATACCCTGAAGTTTTATGATGATCTAAATGAAATTCGTGCGATAGAAGAAAGTGCAAAAAAAGAAGTTCGTGAAGCTAAAAGAGAAGCATTAAATGCTTACCTCGCCCCTATTTTAAAAGAACGGGAAGAATTATTGGTCTTATTGGATAAGGTTGCACCTCTAAGCAGTCACAAAATTTCTCTGGATAAAGTCAGAAGAGATCTTCAAAATATTGAAGAGCCCATACGACGAGATATTCTTGATGCAGCAAGAAAATCCTTGATGCACATGCGCGACGACAGCCCTAATATCAAGAATAACTTACAGAAATGGGTGCTTAATTATCATTCAATTCAGAACACAAGGTATAACACACATCTTTACAGTGAATTGCCGAATAGAGCCACAAATATTCCTGAAATTAAGCCAGTGTATGATGATGAAGCTCCTTTGGTAGATGCGCGTATTGTTTTGAGAGATAACTTCGACAATATTTTAAGCGAAAATCCTGAAGTACTCATATTTGGGGAAGATTCAGGAAATATTGGCGATGTGAATCAAGGTTTGGAAGGTTTACAGGAAAAACATGGAATTGAAAGGGTTTATGATACGGGAATTAGAGAAGCAACCATCATAGGTCAAGGAATCGGATTAGCTATGAGAGGCCTCCGCCCTATTGCAGAGATCCAGTATTTAGATTACTTGTTTTATGCCACTCAGGTTTTAACGGATGATTTAGCTACACTAAGGTACCGTACTTTTGGTAAACAAATAGCCCCATTGATAGTTCGTACCCGGGGTCATAGACTGGAAGGCATCTGGCATTCAGGATCTCAAATGGGCAGTCTGATAAATCTCTTTCAAGGAATTTATATTTTGGTGCCCAGAAATATGACGAAAGCAGCAGGTTTCTACAATACATTATTAAAAAGTGATGAACCTGCCATTTTAATCGAAAATCTCAACGGATACCGTTTAAAAGAAAGAGTCCCTTCTAATTTAGGAGAATTTACAACTCCAATCGGAGTTGTAGAAACAATAAAAGAGGGTAGTGACGTTACCGTTGTTTCTTATGGATCTACCCTGCGATTAGTTGAGGAAGCCTCAAAAGACCTTTCCGCTATTGGGATAGATGTAGAAATCATAGACGCTCAGTGTTTGATGCCATTTGATATTAATCACGAAGTTGTAAACAGCATAAAAAAAACAAATCGATTGGTGATTGTTGATGAAGATATCCCAGGGGGAGCTTCGGCTTACCTTTTTGAAAATATAGTCAATAAACAAAACGGTTATTTATATCTCGATAGTAAACCGACCACGATCACAGCTAAATCGCACAGACCTGCTTATGGAACTGATGGCGATTATTTTTCCAAACCTTCTGTTAATGATATTTTTGAAGGTATTTATGCTGTTATGACCGAGGCCTATCCTGGAAAATTCAAGAACCTCTATTAACTAGTACTTTAAATTGTTAAAATTCTAAATATCAAGCGTTAATAAACGTTAATTTCTTCTATACCCATTCGTATTATCCATTTATTTTATACTTTAGCGGTCGATTTAGATTTCTCCCCTACAATATTTTTATCAAAAATGCGTACTATTTAAAATTGAATTATTTCATGAGTCATGTGAATTTTTTTGTGGGACTACTTATTATCAGTAGTTTTTTTTCGTTAAACAATATGAATTTTGATCATGTTGCTGCAAAAAAAGAAATGACCTTTAATCATTCTTATCCTCCAGGAATCAGAGATGCCGCCCTATCTTTTTACCATAAACTAAACGACACAGATTTAAACTTTGATGCCTTTGAAAAGGCATACAAAGGCTACCTGCTTTTATTGAAAGATCAAAAAATAGAAAATGAAACTTATCTGACTGTTGTGGATATGAGTGCCTCTGCCAACCAGTCAAGATTTTTTGTCATTGATATGAAAAATGAAAAAATAGTTGACAAAAGTATGGTAGCACATGGCAGAAATTCCGGATCAGAATTTGCCAAAGAATTTTCGAATAAAATAGGTTCTTATCAAACCAGTTTGGGATTTTACAAAACGGCAGAACTGTACACCGGCAAGCATGGACTTTCACTGCGACTTGATGGTCTTGAAAATAGCAATAGCAACGCACGAGCAAGAGCGATTGTGATTCATGCGGCAGATTATGTAAGTGAAATGTTCATTAAGAAAAATGGCCGATTAGGCAGAAGTTTAGGCTGTCCGTCATTGCCTCAAAGTCAATTCAACCCTATTATACAAAAAATAAAAGAAGGAAGTCTTTTATTTATTTATCACCCAACAAAGTCTTATTTGAGCAATTCAAAAATCATCAAAACATCAGAATCTTTTCTTAACAGACTCAATAGTTAATGAGATGAACTCAAATTAGAGTAAAGCCTCATTGATTTTCTTTACCAAACCTGGTCCTTCATAAATAAAACCAGTATATAGCTGTATAAGGTCCGCTCCAGCATTAATTTTTTCTATCGCATCTTCCGGACTGTGAATTCCTCCCACACCGATAATTGGGAATGCCTTATTTGATCTTTCTGCTAAAAACCGAATAACTTCAGTAGCTCTTTTTGTCAAAGGCTTTCCACTTAACCCCCCTTGTTCCTTTTTAGCCTCAGATAGCAAATTGTCTCTTGAAATTGTTGTATTTGTAGCAATTACACCCGCAATGCCCGTGGCTTTTACAATATCGATAATATCTAATAATTGATCATCAGATAAGTCCGGAGCTATTTTTAACAAAATGGGTTTGGAAGTTCTTTTCTTATTATTTGCTTCCTGCAAAGTATTAAGCAGTTCAGTAAGTGGCTTTTTATCCTGCAAAGCCCTTAAATTTGGCGTATTGGGAGAACTGACATTCACCACAAAATAATCGACATAATCAAAGAGTTTTTCATAGCAAATCAAATAATCATCAATGGCGTTCTCATTGGCAGTCACTTTATTTTTTCCAATGTTTCCACCGATGATCACATCAGTTTTTCTGTGTTTTAATCTTTCAACTACGGCATCTACCCCTTCATTATTGAAGCCCATTCGGTTAATAATGCCTTCATCCTTTTTCAACCGAAATAATCGCTTTTTTTCATTACCGGGCTGAGGCTTTGGAGTTACGGTTCCTATTTCAACAAAACCAAATCCGTAATTGGATAATTCATCGAATAGCACGGCATTTTTATCAAAACCAGCAGCTAATCCAACAGGATTTTTAAACTTTAATCCGAATACTTCTCTTACAAGTCTTGGATTCTCTATAACAAACTTAGATCGAGCTATGGATTTGGTAAAGGGAAGTTTATATAACAATTTAATAGCCGAAAACGTAACATGATGAATATCCTCCGGATCAAAATTGAATAAAAAAGGTCTTATTATACTTTTGTACATCTTTCGCTTTTTATCGTAACTCTGCTTCAAATTGCTCCTTAAAACTTTCCTGGAGTTTGCCCATGATCTTATCAATTTGCTTATCAGTCAGAGTTTTATTGTCATCCCTTAAAACAAAGCTCAGTGCATACGATTTTTTACCTTTTGGAAGTTTATCACCTGTATAAACATCAAAAAGTTCTACCTTTTTCAATAGTTTTCTTTCTACCGAAAGGGCTGTGTTATATAGATCTTTAAATTGAACAGTCTGATCAAGCAACAAAGCTAAATCCCTTTTAACTTCGGGATATTTTGGGAGGGCGACCACATTCATCGTACCTGTTCCAATTTCTTCCATTAATACTTCCCAGAAAAAATCCGCAAACCAAACCTCTTGCTTAATTCCAAAATGTTTATTCAGCTTTTCATTTACAAGCCCTAATTCCAATAAGCGTTTACCATTTTTTGTAATACTAACACCCTCAGAAAAAATATCGGTATCCGAAGAATTCATCTCAAAATCGGTTATTCCCAAACGTTGAAAAATGGCCTCACAAATTCCTTTTACATAGAAAAAATCTGTTGGTTTATCATTAGAATTCCAAGTTGAAGTATTTCTCTCTCCGGAAACAGTTAGCGTTAAATGCTTTTTTTCCTGATATCCCTGATCAGTTTTATGATAGGATTTACCCAATTCGAAAAGCTTGATATTCGCGTTTTTTCGATTTATATTATAGGCCACGGCTTCTAAACTACCAAATAATAAAGATTGACGCATTACTTCCAAATCTTTGCTCAAAGCGTTTACAATCTTTACATTTTTCTGTTCATCTAAACTCTCCAGCATTTCAATGTATTCTGCTTTGGTCAAAGAATTTGCCATCATCTCAGAAAAACCTTGAGCTATTAATAAAGAAGAAATAATTCCCTCTATTTTCTCGTTACTCAACTTTTCAGAATATGATAGTGACGTATTCAATTTAGTGGTAGAACTGATGTTATTGTAACCATACACACGCAAAATATCTTCAACAATATCTGCTTCCCGCTGCACATCGACCCTGTATGAAGGAATGGTTAATCCTAAACCGGATTCGGTTTGGTTATTAATTTTTATATCTAAAGAAGCCAAAATATTTTTGATAGTATCGGAAGGAATTTCTTCACCAATTAAACGATTTGCTTTTTCATATGATAAATGAACCTGAAAATCCTGGATCTTTTTTGGGTAAATATCTATAACATCAGAAACAATTTTCCCTCCAGCTACCTTTTTAATTAAAATTGCGGCTAATTTCAAGGCATATTCAACATTTTCGGGATCAATTCCACGCTCAAAACGAAAAGAAGCATCTGTATTCAGCCCGTGCCTTTTAGCCGATTTTCTTATACTGATGGGATCAAAATAGGCAGATTCTAGGAAAATACTTGTGGTTTTATTGGTAACTCCAGTTAATTCTCCACCAAATATACCAGCCAAACACATTGGGTTGCTGGCGCCATCACAAATCATGATATCATCTTCATGCAAAACTCTTTCAATACCGTCAAGCGTTTTGAACTTCGTACCTGAGGGTAAACATTTGACCACGATTTTTTCTTCTTCAATTTTTTTTGTATCGAAGGCATGTAGCGGCTGACCTAAGGCATGAAGTACAAAATTGGTCACATCCACCACATTATTGATCGGTTTTTGACCGATAGAAAGCAACCTGTTTTTTAACCAATCCGGCGATTCGGCAACTGTTAAATTAATTAAAGTAACACCGGCATAACGAGGAGCTTTTTTGTAATCCTCTACTTCTACATTTATTTTAAATGTTCTTTCGTCAACATTAAAATCACCTACAGATGGTGTGATTAACTCCTTGTTAATATCGTATTGCTGCATTAATCCCGCACGGAGATCTCTGGCAACACCCATATGACTCATCGCATCGGCTCTGTTTGGAGTAAGGCCAATTTCAAAAACCTCATCTTTAAAAATTTCGAAAACTGTCGCTGCTGGAGTCCCAACTTTTAATTCATTATCCAAAACCATGATCCCATCATGGCTTGTCCCTAATCCCAACTCATCTTCGGCACAGATCATTCCATGACTTTCTTCTCCTCTTATCTTTCCTTTTTTAATCACCCAGGGTTCTCCCTCTCCACTATATAAGGTTGTACCGATCAATGCCACAGGAACTTTTTGCCCGGCGGCAACATTTGGCGCTCCACAAACTATAGATAAGGGCTTATCTAAGCCCACATCTACGGTAGTCACTTTTAATCTGTCCGCATTGGGATGCTGCTCACAAGTCAGAACCTCACCGACCACAATTCCATCTAAAGAACCTTTGACAGATTCAAATTTCTCTATTCCCTCAACTTCTAAACCTAAATCGGTTAAAATTTCAGCAACTTGCTCAGCTTCTAAATCAATCTTCAAAAATTGCTGTAACCAATTATATGATATTTTCATAAATATTTTTTATACTTGACTTGAAGCAAAAAAAGACTTCATTATCGCTAAAAGTCGATTGTTTTTAATGAAGTGCAAATATAATCATTTGAAGGAAGTAGTCTTTATTTCGATTTTAAGATTTTTTACGTTATTTTTAAAAGATATTTCTTAATCTAACAATTAAATTAGCTTCTTAAACAATATTTATGGCAATAGAAATTAAACGACTTTTTGACTTTCTATACTATCAGTTAGAAAATGACCCCATACCTAACAGTTTGAATACAAAGTATGATGGAAAATGGGTTTCTTTAAGTTCGCAGGAATTTGTTGATTCTGTGAATCAAATGAGCAGAGGGCTTTTAAACTTAGGTGTAAAACCGGGTGATAAAATAGCCTTGATATCTTCTACAAATAGAACGGAATGGAATATTTTAGACATGGCCTTGATGCAATTAGGCGCCATAAATGTTCCTATCTACCCAACTATTGGAGAAAATGATTATAAATATATTTTTAATCATGCCGAAGTTAAGTTCTGTTTTCTTTCTGATGAAATACTTTATCAAAAAGCAAAATTAGCCCAAAAAGATTCTCCTCAATTAGCCGAAATCTTCACTTTTGACCAAGTAAAAAATGCTAAAAATTGGAAAGAAGTATTAGCACTTGGTACAGATGTGATAAGACAAGACGAAGTGGATGAACTAAAAGCAAAAGTGAAAGCAAATGATTTGGCAACCATCATTTATACCTCGGGAACTACCGGAACTCCTAAAGGAGTCATGCTAACGCATAACAATATTGTTACAAATGTAAAAGACAGTGCCCCTCGTTTACCCATTACAAAAGGAAATAGCGTTGTGATGAGTTTCTTACCTGTTTGTCATATTTTCGAACGAATGCTTCATTACCTGTATATTCAAAACAGCTTAGCCATTTATTTTGCAGAAAGTATCGAAAAGATCTCAGATAATTTAAAGGAAGTCAGACCTCATTTTATGAGTGTAGTTCCTCGCTTACTTGAAAAAATTTACGACAGTATTGTCGCAAAAGGAGCAGACCTTCCTGGGGTTAAGAAAATGATCTTTTTCTGGGCCATTGATGTAGGTATGGCTTATGAACCCTATAACCGAAATGGCTGGTGGTATGAAAAAAAACTAGGACTGGCGAGAAAGTTGATCTTTAGCAAATGGAAAGAAGCACTTGGAGGCAGATTGCACACCATGGTTTCGGGAAGTGCTCCTCTTCAGCCCAGACTGACAAGGATTTTTAGTGCAGCCGACTTACAAGTTATGGAGGGATATGGTTTAACAGAAACTTCTCCGGTGGTTTCAGTGAATCAATATGCCGGCGAAAATTTCAAAATAGGATCGGTTGGTAAATTAATAAACGACGTCGAGGTAAAAATTGCCGAGGATGGGGAAATTTTAGTAAAAGGACCAAATGTAATGGCTGGGTATTACAAAGATCCAGAGAAAACAGCAGAGGTTATGACCGGTGATTTTTTCCATACTGGCGACAAAGGTGAAATTGATTCTGAAGGTTTCTTGAAAATCACAGGAAGGAAAAAAGAAATTTTCAAAACTTCAGGAGGAAAATACATCGCTCCCGCACCTATTGAAAATCAAATGAAACAATCTCGTTTTATCGAACAAATTCTGGTGATAGGAGAAGGACAAAAAATGGCGGCGGCGCTTGTCCAGCCTAATTTTGATTTTGTAAAAGAATGGGCAAAAAGGCATCATATCGAAATAGGCAAGAGCCATGAAGAAATTGCGAATAATCCCAAAGTAAAAGAAAGAATAATGGAGGAAATTGATAAAGGTAACGAGCAATTTGGAAAATGGGAAACGATAAAAAGGATCGAATTGACCCCTGAAACCTGGACAGTCGACAATAATTTACTCACGCCAACCTTTAAACCAAAAAGAACGGAAATCTTGAAAAAGTATAAAGATTTATATGATAAAATCTATCCATAATTCTTTATTTTAGCGCCTCAATTCAGTTATGGAACATTTTATAGTATCGGCGAGAAAATATAGACCCCAAACATTTTTAGATGTTATTGGGCAACAATCTATTACCAATACTTTAGAAAACGCCATTAAGAATAATCACCTTGCTCAGGCCTTATTATTTACGGGGCCAAGAGGAGTTGGTAAAACAACTTGTGCCAGAATTCTTGCTAAACGCATCAACCAGGAAAGCATGGAGCAAATTCAGGAGGATGAAGATTTTGCTTTCAATATTTTTGAGCTGGATGCCGCTTCTAATAACTCTGTAGATGATATTAGATCTTTGACTGAGCAAGTTAGAATCCCACCGCAGGCGGGAAAGTACAAAGTTTATATTATCGATGAGGTTCATATGCTTTCCCAAAGTGCCTTTAATGCTTTTTTAAAAACTTTAGAAGAACCCCCCAGTCATACTATTTTTATTCTAGCAACTACAGAAAAGCACAAGATCATACCAACGATTTTATCCCGTTGCCAGATTTTCGATTTTAAAAGAATTGGTGTCATCGATATCAAAAATTATTTACACACCATTGCAAAACATGAAAATGTAACAGCTGAGGATGATGCCTTGCATATTATTGCGCAAAAAGCTGATGGTGCACTGCGCGATGCTCTATCTATTTTTGACAGAGTTGTGAGTTTTTCCGGTAATAATCTAACCCGCGAAGCTGTAACGGAAAACCTGAATGTGCTGGATTATGAAGTGTATTTTAACATGACAGATTTATTGCTGAATAATCAAATTCCGCAGGCATTATTGGCTTTTAATGAGGTTCTAGACAAAGGTTTTGATGGACATCATTTTATAACGGGACTGGCTTCTCACTTTAGAGATGTTTTGGTGGCTAAAGATAGTTCAACCATTGCCTTATTAGAAGTTGGCGATAGAGCTAAAAACAAATATTTAGAGCAGGCTGTGAAAGCTACTGTTCCATTCTTAATGGAAGCGATCGATTTGGCGAATCAGTGCGATCTGAATTATAAAACGAGTAAAAATCAGCGATTACTGGTTGAACTGGCCCTAATGCAAATCGCCTCTATCCATTTTGATAGAGAAAAAAAAAAGTCTGACAGGTTCATAATCCCTGCACAATTCTTTAGCCACTTTCAAGTGGACGAAAAACTAGATGTAGCGACATCTGCTTCTAAATCTGTAGAAATTCAGCCTGCTGAAAAAGAACGAGTTCTTGTTGAACCAAAAATTACCGAATCTGTTGAAAAAATTACAATTACAGTGGAAACAGAAGAAGTAAAGATGATAAATCCGGTTTTAAAAGGCGCTCGAACGGCAAGCAGAAAATCTGCGCTTAGCATGAGTAGCATTGAGCGTAAAAAATTGGAAGAAGCCGAATTAATTGAAAAGCGCAAAGAGCGGGAACGCATGATGCAATCGCAAACTTTGCCAAAAGATCCTTTTACGGAAGAAGAATTTTTTAATATTTGGGAATCGTATATCGAAACATTGCACGAAAATGGAGAAAGGATCTATGCTTCTATTCTTAATGCCGATAAACCGGTTTTGGTAAAACAAATGATTCATGTTACTTATTCCAATAATCTGATGAAATCTGAATTGGAAAAAGTAAAACCAAAAGCCTTGCAATTCATCAGAGAAAAACTGAACAATTACAGCATTGATTTTGTGGTACATATTAATGAAGAGGAAACGAATAAAATCGCCTATACCAACCAGGAAAAATACGAGCATCTGAAAGAAAAAAATAAGGCTTTATCGTACCTGCGAAAAGAATTCAAACTTGATCTTTAAGCCACATTCTACTGCATATTTTTATTTTAATACAACAAAAGAACACTTGACTCATTGAATTCTTCTGTATAAAACACTAGAGATCAAGAATTAATACAAAGTCCATGGAGAGGGACACAAACAGTGACGTTTAAAAACATCGATGGACCAAGTAAAAAAAAGTTTCAGTAGAAATCTAAAAGAATTAGTTTCAATCAGTTTTTAATGTACATTTAAAAAAAAGATAAACATGAAAATCATCCTCCTTCTCACATTTATTTTTGCTAGCTCCCTTATTTCAGCTCAAGAAAAAATAACGGATACCATTGTACAGCGAAATGGAAAAATTATTTTGGGCAAAGTCCAAGAAATTGGTGATGAAGACATTAAATATACGGAAGAAGGACTTCGAGATGATATTATAGTTGGTATAGACAAGGCAAAAGTTGATAAAATTATCTTTGCAGATGGAAGAGAATATCTGATAGATAATTCGATGAGTGTTTATGAAGATTTTGATTCACAAAGAAAAAACATCCTTAAGTTTAACTTATTTCTCCCCATCTCCGGGGCGATTGAATTAGGTTATGAGAGAAGTTTAAAACCTGGAAGCAGTATTGAAGGTAATCTCGGTTTTATCTATGGGAATAACTCCACTGATCAAGATGCGTCAGGCGTTTTCCTAAAATTGGGCTATAAATTTATTCGTTCTCCAGATTATTATTTAAAAGGTATGAAATATGCTCATATCCTGAAAGGTTCATATATTAAACCCGAAATTGCGATGACGTCATTTTCTTATGATATCAAAAATTATGGGGATGGAAAGTCATCGGGTTCTACCACAAATTTCGCCGGATTGATCAATTTTGGAAAACAGGTAGTATACAATAACAGAATTGCTATCGATTATTATATCGGCGCTGGTTATGCCTCAGGTGATTTAGACGAAGCAGAGTATTACTACGCTTTTTTAGGAGGTTCAGGATCTTCTTTTGTATTGACAGGGGGAATTCGAGTGGGATACCTCTTTTAAACTATACCATTGATTTATCTCGTAAAAACCCATTTGTTTGCTGAGGACAAATTGACGTCAAATGAATAACCTTCCCAATCAAAGGTTTTTAATTCTTGAGGATTATCCATTCCCTTTTCTACAACAAATCTAGCCATAGCCCCTCTGGCCTTTTTGGCAAAAAAACCGATCATTTTTAGTTTACCCTGGTGAAAATCTTTAAATTCAGGGGTAATTACTTCACTTTTCAACTTCTTTTGATCGATTACTTTAAAATATTCAGCACTTGCCAAATTGATCAAAGGAGCTCCCTCCAATTCTTCATTCAAAGATTTAGTTACATCTTCTTTCCAAAATTGATAAAGATTTTCTTTTCTGCCTAGTTTAAGCTTGGTCCCCATTTCCAAACGATATGGCTGTATTAAATCTAATGGTTTCAAAATTCCGTACAATCCTGATAGTATGCGAATTTTATCCTGAAGATCGATCATTTTTTCCTGAGGTATAGAATAGGCATCCAGACCCAAATAGACATCCCCATTAAAGGCAAATATCGCCTGTCGTGCGTTGTCCTGGGTAAAGGGCAAATGCCATTCTTGATTTCTTTGATAATTCAGTTCACTCAAATCTTTAGAAATACTCATGAGCTGAGCTAATTTCTTCGCACTTTGTTTCTTTAAAGTTTTATTTATTTTTTCGGACCTATCCAAAAATGAACAAGTTGAATAATCTTCTGTTGGCACCTGACTTTCAAAATCAAGTGATTTAGCCGGTGAAATAACTACTTTCATCATTGCTTACTCTTCTTTTTGATATAAGGTATAGTTTCTCCATTTTTCCAGGCACAATTGCATGTCATCAGGAATTTCAGAATCAAACCTCAAAAATTCCTTTTTTGTTGGATGCATAAAACCTAGGGTCTTAGCATGCAAGGCCTGTCTGGGTAAAATAGAAAAACAATTTTCTACGAATTGTTTGTATTTACTAAAGGTTGTACCTTTTAGAACAAGGTTTCCTCCATAACGTTCATCATTGAATAAGGTATGACCGATATGCTTAAAATGTGCCCTTATTTGATGTGTTCTACCTGTTTCCAATTTACACTCAACTAAAGTTACGTAATTAAAGCGCTCGATGACCCTGTAATGTGTCACAGCGGGTTTCCCAAAATCTCCTTCCGGGAAAACGTCCATTTGTAACCGATTTTTAAAGCTTCTTCCTATATGACCTTCAATGGTTCCCTCCTCTTCATCAAAATTACCCCAAACCAGAGCGTAATACAGTCTTTCGGTTGTTCTTTCAAAAAACTGATTGGCTAAATTTGCCATGGCAAACTCCGTTTTGGCGACCACGAGTAATCCACTTGTATCTTTATCAATTCGGTGCACTAAACCCGGTCTTTCATTACTGTTGGTAGGGAGATTTTCGATATGGTGAATCAATCCATTCACCAGGGTACCACTGTAATTTCCGTGTCCGGGATGCACAACTACTCCTGCCGGTTTATTCAGTACAATCACTTCTTCATCCTCAAAAAGGATATCTAACGGCATTTCTTCAGCTACCAATAAATTCTCATGCGGAGGATGTGCTAAGACCACCCTAACTTGATCTCCAGATTTTACTTTATAATTTGGTTTTACAACGTTCTCATTGACCAAAACATTTCCAGCTCTTACCGCTTGCTGAATTTTATTTCTAGTTGCGTTTTCTATAAAATTCATCAAAAATTTGTCTACCCTTAATGGTTCCTGCCCTGCTGATGCCGTAAAACTGTAATGTTCATAAAGATCATCATTGGTTGTTTCTTCAAAATTCTCCTGCATTATTTATGGTATCTGTTTTTGCTAAACTATCTAATTCTTCTAACCCATCCCCCAAAACCAAATCCAGAATAGAGTTTTTAGGCAAATATTCACCCGGTTTAATTTCCCTTCCCTGGTATTCAAGCATTCTCACGACATTCTTACCCAAATCAGGAATAAATCTTTCTTTACCGATCATAAAACCGGAAGAACGCAATCTTGTCACAACCTGTCTTTTCGTTTCATCAATCACATTGGGTATCTGCACTTTCATGTAATCCGAAGGATTTAAGGTCAGATAGATTTTTCGCTTATGTTTTACATAACTTCCCGCTTCCGGATCCTGTTCAATAATAGATTTTGGCGGATAATCCGGATTAAAATTAGAAGAATCTATCACCACATAGGTCAGCTCCTGTTCAGCTAAAACCTTCTCCGCTTCTTCTACTGAAAGTTTTTCCAAATTTGGCACCGCAATTCTTTCGTTATGATTGGTATAAGCTTTTAGGCCTCGTCCCAAAACAAATAAAAAAAGTAACGACAATGCGAATACAGCTAACAAATTAGACAAGAACTCTTTGCTCTTGATGTATTGAAAAAAATTCATAAATTAAATTTAGCGGTAAATATAATTCAAATTGTAAGAAACCTCTTCATCTATAAATCATTTTATCTTCTGAAGAAGAAACTTAATTGCCATAAATCATCTATTTACAGCTTCGCGTTTTTTTGTAAGTTTGTTAACGAGCAATCGGTCTTATATGAAAAAAAATATTGCCATCGTGATGGGTGGCTATTCTAGCGAGGTAGAAATTTCTTTAAAAAGTGGTAACGTAGTTTTTGAAGAACTTGACCATTCACTTTATCAAATATACAAAGTACTTATCTTGAAGGATAGATGGGTTTGGTTAGATAAAAATGGACATGAACATCCTGTTGACAGAGCCGACTTTAGTCTTCTTCACGGGAAAGAAAAAATAAAAATAGATTGTGTTTTTAATGCAATTCATGGACATCCGGGTGAAAATGGTGTGCTGTTAGCTTATTTTGACCTACTTAAAATGCCACATACTTCTTCACCATTTTATCAGATGGCCGTGACTTTTAACAAAAGAGATACTTTGAGTTTCCTAAAACCATACGGGATAAGAATGGCAAACTCTGTTTACCTGAATAAAGGCGATATGTATTGGCAGGATCAAATTATAAGAACTTTGGGGCTTCCGTGTTTTGTAAAACCCAATAAATCAGGTTCTAGTTTTGGCGTAACGAAAGTGAAAAATGAAGATGATTTAGAAGCTGCTATACAATTTGCTTTTAAAGAAGATGATGAAATTCTGATTGAATCATTTTTAGACGGAATTGAAGTATCTGTGGGCGTAATTGAATGGAAGGGTGAAATTAAAGTGTTGCCGATAACGGAGATCGTAAGCCAGAATGAGTTCTTTGATTATGAGGCGAAATACTTGGGAAAATCGGATGAGATCACCCCTGCCCGATTGTCTGTTTTACAACAAAAAAATATTGAAAGAGTTTCTGAAAAAATCTATAGAACACTAAATTTAAAAGGTTTATCAAGAGCAGATTTTATAATTGTTGAGGATACACCCTATTTTATAGAACTCAATATGGTGCCAGGTCTTACCCGAGAAAGTATTTTGCCAAAACAAGCCAAAGAAGCAAATATAAGTCTGACCGAATTATTTGGCAATTGCATAGAAATGGCTTTAAAAAACTAATATGAGACGAGCAGTTTTTCCAGGATCATTCGATCCTCTTACCCTTGGGCACACCGATATAATTAACCGAGCATTGGATTTGTTCGACGAAATCATTATTGCGATCGGATCGAATGCATCAAAAAAATATATGTTTTCGTTAGAAGAAAGAAAGACAATTATTGAAAAAACGTATTCCAATATCGATAAAATAAAAATTGACACCTACCAAGGTCTGACCATTGATTATTGTAAAAAAGTCAACAGTAATTTTTTATTGAGAGGATTAAGAAATCCGGCCGACTTCGAGTTTGAAAAAGCCATAGCGCATACCAACAGAAAGTTATCTAAAATTGAAACTGTTTTTTTACTGACCAGTGCCGACACCTCTTTTATCAGTTCAAGTATTGTTCGGGATGTTCTGCGCAATAAAGGTGATGTTTCACTATTTGTTCCACCCGCTGTACTAGAAGTTCGATCTATTTAATTGTTACAATGTCCAGATATCTTTTATTACTCTTCTTCTTTAGCAGTCAGTTATTTTTAGCACAAGAAGATCAAACAATTTTTGAGCAGAATAACGAAAGGAAAACTGCTACATATCAACAAACAGTTGATTTTTACCATCAATTAAATAAGAAATACCCAAGTATTTCTATTTTGGAATTTGGAGAGACTGATTCGGGCTTTCCACTTCACTTGGTACTTTTTCAAAAAGATGGCAAATTTATTCAGGAAGGGAACAAAAGCAATACACTGAACATCTTGATCAACAACGGAATTCATCCCGGAGAACCGGATGGTATTGATGCCAGTATGATGTTGATGAGAGATCTTGCCTCAGGCAAATTAAAAATTCCTGGAAGTGAGAAGCTATTAGTGGGCGTTATTCCCATCTATAATATTGGAGGAAGTCTAAACCGAAATAGCTCAAGCCGAGTGAATCAAAATGGACCAGAGGAATACGGATTTAGGGGAAATGCCAGAAACTTTGACTTAAATCGTGATTTTATCAAAACAGATTCAAAAAATGTCAAAGCATTTTCCGATATATTTCATTTTTTTGAACCGGATATTTTTATTGATAACCATGTGAGTAATGGTGCCGACTATCAATATATCCTCACTCACCTTTTTACCCAACACAATAAATTGGGAGGAGAAGCGGGTGAATTTTTACATGAAACCATGCGCCCATGGATTGAAAATGATCTCGAAAAAAAGAATTACCTGATTACCCCTTATGTAAATGTTTTTAATCGGGTACCTGATAGCGGATTTCAACAATTTTTCGACTCTCCCCGTTACTCTACAGGTTACACGACTCTTTTTAATACTTTGGGATTAATGGTAGAGACGCATATGTTAAAACCTTATGACCAAAGAGTCCGGGGAACCTATGAATTAATGGTTTCCGCACTTCATTTTGGCGCAAAATTCGATCGAGAAATTCACTCTATTAGAAACCAAAAACTTAAAGATCTCAAAAATAAAGAATACCCAATTCAGTGGAAAGTTGATACTACATTGAGCAGATTGATCTCTTTTCACGGTTATGAGGGTAATTTTATAAAAAGCGAAGTTACAGGGTTAGACCGTCTTAAATATGACCGGTCAAAACCATTTACAAGACCCGTAAAATATTATGATCAATTTATTCCTTCCAGAACGGTAAAAATTCCCTCTGCTTATATTGTACCCAAAAGTGAATGGAAAGTTTTGGAGAGCTTAAAAATAAATCGAATTGAAATCAAAAGTATTTCGAGAGATACGGCCATCACAGTAGAAATTTATACTATCGATGATTTTAAAACATACAAAACTCCTTATGAAGGTCATTACCCACATTATAATACTTATGTTAAAGCCCATAAGGAAAGTATACATTTTTCAAAAGGAGATTTCATTGTAAAAACCGATCAGAAAGGGTATCGATACCTACTCGAAACACTTGAGCCAGAGGCAACTGATTCTTTTTTTAACTGGAATTTTTTCGATACTGTTTTACAACAAAAAGAAGGATTTTCACCTTATGTTTTTGAAGATCTGGCAAAGGAAATTCTCGAAAAAGATCCCGACTTGCGAGATCGATTTAACCAGAAAAAAAGGGAAGATCCGACCTTCAGCAAGGATTCGAATATGCAACTAGAATTTATCTACGACCATTCCAAATACAAAGAGGGCAATTATCTCAAATATCCTATTTATCGAATCACTGATTGATTAAACTTTTCAGGATCTTCAGCAATGTGATACCTGGGATCATCAATGGCATTGACGATCACATCTTTGAAAGCGGGATTATTATTGGTTAGCAGTAATTTACATTCTTCGCTAAGGTGTTTAAGAAATACTTTTTTATTCACTGCTTCATATTTTTCAACAATTCCTTTAATTGCTTCAATGGCTGAATGGTCGCTAATTCTCGATTCAATAAAATCTATTTCCACCTTATCCGGATCATTTTTAACATCGAATTTGTTATTGAAATTACTGATCGATCCAAAGAACAATGGCCCCCAGATCTCATAAACCTTCGTACCATCTTCTTTTATTGATTTTCTAGCCCTAATGCGCACGGCATTTTCCCAGGAGAAAACCAATGCACTTACAATAACTCCTGCAAAAACCGCAATGGCCAAATCGAAAATAACAGTTAGTGCAGAAACCAAAAAGATCACAAAAAAATCTGCTCTCGGTATCTTTCCAAAAATTCTAAAACTACTCCATGCAAAAGTTCCAATTACGACCATGAACATAACACCAACTAATGCGGCAATAGGAATTCTTTCTATATAAGGAGCAGCGAAAAGGATAAAACTCAACAGCATTAATGCAGCAACAATTCCGGACAACCTTCCTCTTCCACCTGACTTTATATTGATGATCGATTGCCCGATCATGGCACATCCTCCCATTCCACCAAATAAACCTGTCACTACATTTGACATGCCCTGTGCCATACATTCTTTATTAGCATTCCCTCGTGTTTCTGTCAGATCATCTATTAAATTTAATGTCATTAAAGATTCAATTAAACCAATTGCAGCTAATATTATAGAATAAGGAAGAATAAAACGGATGGTTTCCCAGTTCATGGGTATTTTTGAAAATATTTCTGCCTGAAATGTTGGCAGTCCGCCTTGCAAACCTGTACCGCCACCATCACGAATAAACGAACCGACAGTGGCTACATCTAAATTGGCAAATAGAGCAATGGCAGTTACGACAAGAATACCTATCAAGGCTCCCGGCAATTTTGAGGTCGACTTAAAATAGGATAATCCAAACATGATGAGCATAGTGAGACCAACTAGTCCTAGCATAATGAACATATCACTGCCCTCAAGCCATTTCTTTTCACCATTTACAACTTCCTTGAACATACCCAATTGCGACAAAAAAATCACGATGGCTAATCCGTTCACAAAACCCATCATTACAGGATGTGGAATTAATCTTACAAATTTTCCTAGTTTTAAAAATCCTGCAAGCATTTGAATCAAACCCATCAGAATAACCGTCAGAAACAAGTAGTATAAACCTAGATTTTCGCTTTCATTCCCCATGGTATTTCCTCGGGCTACCAAGGTTACCATTACTACAGCGAGTGCTCCGGTTGCACCTGAGATCATTCCCGGTCTTCCCCCAAAAATAGACGTAATTATACCCACCATAAAGGCCGCATAGAGGCCAACCAAAGGATCGACACCGGCTACAAAAGCAAATGCAACCGCTTCAGGTACCAAGGCCAAGGCCACGGTAATTCCTGATAAAATATCATTTTTCGCAGTAGGTATTTGTTTTGTAATAAACTCTTTCATAGTACAACTTTAAAAAGTTGCAAAAGTACATTTTTATAATGAAAGTGTATTTTAACCATTAAAGGCTTAACAAATACTTTGAAATCAGTTCTTTGATATTTCGAAAAGTGTTTTGAAAGACAAAATCGAGCTTGTCAATAGAAATCCATTTTACTTCTTCAATACCTTCTTCCAACTGAGGTCTGAGTTCTTCTGCCTGGATGCTTTCCATCAAAAACCAATGTGTAGTTTTAAAATAACTATTGGTATTTAAATCATATAGATGATACGTTTTTCCGAAAAAATCCTGAATTTCGATATGCGAAAGACCGCATTCTTCTTGAACCTCGCGAATGGCAGCAAGGTCAATTGCCTCATCTTCTTCGACTTTTCCCTTTGGCAAATCCCACTTCCCATTTCTATAGATGACGAGCAAATTTCTCGATGCATTGAAGACTAAACCACCAGCCGCAATAATGGATATAAATTTTGATTGAAACTGATGAAATAATTCTTCCAGATCCTTGTGATAAAAATATAAATACGCTGGATATTTGATAATCAATTGATTAATAGATTCTCTATCTTGATTTTCCCAATAAAAAAACCCAGATTCTTTGCTGTGCTCTAAAGAATCAACTAAAAATATTGTACAATCATCTTTAAAAATTCTATACATTTGCGACATGATTTCGGACAAAAATACAGCAAAAAAAACAGCCGAATTGCTTTTATCCATTAAAGCAATCAAATTGAATCCTGAAAAGCCTTTTCAATGGGCATCAGGATGGAATTCCCCCATTTATTGCGACAATCGTGTTACACTTTCTTATGTTCAGATCAGAAACTACATTCGCGAGGAATTGAGTAATCTAATTCTGGAAAAACACGGTAAACCTGATGTAATAGCCGGAGTGGCTACAGGAGCAATTGCTATTGGCGTCTTAGTTGCCCAAGAATTGGGACTGCCTTTTGTCTATATCAGACCAGAGGCAAAAAAACATGGCAGACAAAATCAAATTGAGGGCTATTTAGAGAAAGGACATAATGTAGTGGTGGTAGAGGATTTGATAAGTACTGGAAATAGCAGTTTAAATGCTGTAAGAGCCTTGAAAGAAAATGATGCCGTCGTGAAAGGTATGGTGGCTATTTTTGATTATGGCTTTGATATTGCCAAAGAAAATTTCAAAAAAGAGAATATAGAGGTCACAAGCCTGAGTGATTATGACCACCTTATCGAGCAGGCCATTGAAACAGATTATGTGACCGAAAAGAATAGAGAAACACTATCAGCGTGGAGAGAGAATCCTGCTGAATGGAAAATATAAGTTATGCAATTAGAAAGCCCAAAAATTACTGTCTCAAAATCTAACCAAGAAATTTTCGACTTTTTAAGTAAGGTGGAAAATTTCGGTAAAATAATGCCTGAAAACATAGATAAATTTGAGGCTAATGAGGATTCTTTTATTTTTGCTCTTAAAGGAATGCCCGAAATAAAACTAAAATTAAAAGAAGTGGTTCCTGGCGAAAAAATAGTTTTGGGTTCTGCCAGTGAAAAACTGCCCTTTTCACTTACCGCTAATATTGCCGAAAAAGAGTCGAATTCAAGTGATGTTCAATTGTTATTTGAAGGAAATTTCAATCCCATGATGGCGATGATGGTTAAAGGTCCTTTACAGAAATTCATCAATACTTTGATCTCTAATATTGAAAATCAGTAAATAAACTGGATTTCTTTAAAACCAAAAGACAGTAAATTACCGTCTACATCTTCAATAACAAGGTTTCCCCAACGGTCGACGTCAACTATTTTTGCCATGATCAAATCCCTTTCTTTAGTGCGAAACATTTGAGGTTGCTGATACTTATACAACCGATCTAAATAAGCAGATTTGATTGAATCTTTTTGGTCATTTTCAAGAATGTAAAATGTCTTTTCCAACTCATTTAAAATTTCAAGAAGTAAGGCATCTCTATCAAATTCTTTACCAGTTAACATGGCCAATGAAATCGCTTGAGGTAGGTCATCCGGAAACGGATTTTCGTTTACATTCAGGCCAATTCCAATAATTGAATGATTAATTTGCGTACTTCTGATGGCATTTTCAACCAGAATACCCGCAATTTTCTTATTACCTGTCAAAATGTCGTTTGGCCATTTAATCTTGAGTTCTCTATTAATATTTCTTTGCAGCGCAGAAATCAAACCAAGAGAAATACACATGTTTAGAAAGAAATGATCCTCAGCTTGAAGCTTATCAAATTTTTTAAACACACTAAACAACAGGTTTTTACCTCTTTTTGAGTGCCAAAATGTATCTCTTTGCCCACGTCCTTTTTCCTGAAAATCGGTTGAAATTACAGTGAAGTCTTCGACCTGCTCATCCACAACATAGTCCCTTAAAAGAGTGTTGGTAGAATTTGTGGCACTAACTTTGAGAAGCTTCATGTAGATTCCAATTGTATTAAACTAAAATGACAAAAATGTAATACATTTGCAAATAATTATCAAAAATAGTGAATGGCGAAAAAAATAGTAAATCCTGACATACTAATTACCGAAATAATTAAAGGAATTGAAGAAGTAAAAGGACAAAATATTACCCTACTCGATTTAAGAGATATTGAGAACACCGTATGTGATTATTTTATTATTTGCGACGGAACATCCAACACGCAGGTAAGCGCAATTTCCGGATCAATTCAAAAATCTGTCAGTAAAAAAATTAAGGAAAAACCTTGGCATATTGAAGGCGAATCAAACGCCGAATGGATTTTGATGGATTATGTAAATGTTGTAGTTCACATTTTCCAAAAGAGAACAAGGGAGTATTATAACCTGGAGGAATTGTGGGGAGATGCTAAAATTACAAACTTCACGCAAGTGAAATAAGAATGATAAATGAGTAAAGAAGATAAAAAACCAGAAAAAAAAGATAATAACAACCCATTGAAGCAATTCAACTTCAAATTCAATTTTTATTGGATCTACGGTGTTATTTTCGCACTTATATTGGGTTATCAGTTTTTGAATAGTGCAGATATAGTGAATTCAAAACTTACCGAAAATGAGTTTAATGAGATATTAAATGAAAATGATTTTAGTAAAATTGTTATTGTAAATGGCGATTATGCACAATTATTTCTGAAGAGTGAAGCGCTTGATAAGGAAAAACATTCCAAAAATAAAAACCCATCTATTTTCAATGCTGCAAGTCCAACATACACTTATGATTTTGGAGATCTTCAGAATTTTGAAAATAAATTAAATAGAGCGAAGGAGGAAAATGGTCTTGATTTTGACAAAGATAATATTACCCAAACCAGCTTTTTCGATACTTTTCTAGTTTGGCTGCCATTTATTTTTATCATTGCCCTCTGGATATTTTTTATGAAAAGGATGTCAGGTTCAGGTGGCGGTGGTGGACCAGGTGGTCAAATTTTCAATATCGGAAAATCCAGAGCCAAAGTATTTGATCAAAACACCAAAGTAAGAACGACTTTCAAAGATGTAGCCGGTTTAGAAGGAGCAAAAGAAGAAATTCAAGAAATAGTTGAGTTTCTTAAAAACCCCGATAAGTTTACAAAACTTGGTGGAAAAATTCCAAAAGGAGCCTTGTTAGTTGGTCCTCCCGGAACAGGAAAAACATTGTTAGCCAAGGCTGTAGCCGGCGAAGCAGATGTGCCTTTTTTCTCTTTGTCCGGTTCAGATTTCGTTGAAATGTTTGTGGGTGTAGGTGCATCAAGAGTGAGAGATTTGTTCAAGCAAGCGCAAACAAAATCACCGTCAATTATTTTTATTGATGAAATTGATGCCATTGGAAGAGCCAGAGGAAAAAATAACATCACCGGTGGAAATGATGAAAGAGAGAATACGCTCAACCAGTTACTAACTGAAATGGACGGTTTTGGAACAGATACAAATGTGATCGTCTTGGCAGCGACTAACCGAGCTGACATTTTAGATAAAGCACTCATGAGAGCCGGAAGATTTGACCGTCAGATTTATGTGGACTTACCAGATAAAAATGAAAGGTTTGAAATATTCAAGGTCCATATAAAGCCATTAAAATTAGATAAAGACGTTGATATTGAGTTTCTTTCAAAGCAAACTCCAGGTTTTTCCGGGGCGGATATTGCCAATGTTTGTAACGAAGCCGCATTAGTAGCAGCGAGAAAGGATCACAAGGCGGTCCACCACCAAGATTTTCTTGATGCAGTCGACCGTATCGTGGGAGGATTAGAGAAAAAGAATAAAATAATTACCAATAAAGAAAAAAGAACAATTGCATATCACGAGGCTGGTCATGCCACGGTGAGCTGGATGCTTGAACATGCTGCTCCTCTGGTGAAAGTGACTATCGTTCCTCGTGGAAAATCTTTAGGTGCCGCTTGGTATTTGCCGGAGGAAAGGCAGATTGTGCAAACAGATCAAATGTTAGATGAAATGTGTGCTACTTTGGGTGGAAGAGCTGCTGAGAAAATTATGTTCGACAAGATTTCTACGGGTGCTTTAAATGATTTAGAGAAGGTAACAAGACAAGCGAAAGCCATCGTGACGGTTTATGGATTAAATGATAAAATCGGAAATATAACTTACTACGATTCAAGCGGACAAAGTGATTATACCTTTAACAATCCTTATAGTGAGAAAACAGCTCAAGTGATCGATGAAGAGATCTCCAGAATTATTGAAGAGCAATACCAAAGAGCGATCCAAATTTTGACAGAACACAAATCCGAGTTGACAGTTCTGGCAGAATTACTTATGGAAAAAGAGGTTATTTTCGAGGATGATCTGAAACGTATCTTTGGTGGAAGACCTTTTGCCATTGAAGAAGAACACTTGGTGAGTAGTCATTCAAATGTTGAAGAAAAGGAAACAGATGAAAAAAGCGAAACAGATGAAAAAAGCGAAAGCGAGAGTGAAATTTCAGCAGAAAACATTAAATAATCATTTGTTTTTGTAAATTTGGGTATTTCCGTTGTCAATGAATCTATTTAAAAAGTTTTTCCAACTTAAAAAAGTTCCCACAGATCCTGAGAAAGAAGAACTTTCTAATAGTGATCTTTCAACTGATGAATTGTTTGTAAAAAAATTTATTCAAAAAGGTGGAAAATTTTTGTATTGCAACAGTGAAAAGGAAGTTGAGGAACACTTGACGAAAATATTATCTGAAAATCAATGGAATAATGTGGTGTGTTTTGATGATAAACTCAATAAAATCCTTTCAGACATTAAAAGTGCCAAGACTGCAAAAATTCTGTTGAACCTTCCTTTTTTTGCGAAATGTGAAGCCCTGGTGGCAGAGGATGGTTCCATTATGTTTTCTTCAGAACAATTAGGTGACAACAAACTAAAAGATCTGCCGGGCGAGTTCATCGTTTTTGGTAAAACTAGTCAATTAGTTAAAACGATAAGTGACGGAGTGATGGGTGTGAGAATGAGGGCTACAAAAAATAAACCCACCATTGTTAGTTCAGTTAAAGATTATCTCCCCAATAAATCTGAAGTTGATTTTTTAACCTATGGCAATACTAATTCTAAAACACTTTATTTACTGTTGTTAGAAGACCTTTAGAGCCATGAACAACTTTACTTTACGACTTATTTTTGGTTTACTATATGCCTTATTAATTATTGGCAGTACTTTAGGTGGTCATTATTTCTTATACCCTTTGTTTCTGGTTTTTATGCTTTTATGCATCTATGAATTTTCAAAATTAATAGACCTAAAAAGCGGATATCCTTTATTGCTTGCCCTAACTTTTTTTTCGGCTGCCATCATTACAAATGAAGAAGCAGTATTCAATAACCAAGATCTCATTCATAAGATACTTGTTGCTCTTTTTGGATTTGCGCTATTTTTTACCTTCATTTCTGCCCTTATCTCATCGCGAAAAATAGCAATTCAGTATTTGGGAAAAATATTCCTGGTGCTGGTTTATATCATTATTCCTTTTTCACTTTTCGTAAAAATACCCTTTCTAAATACAACTAGTACTTATGACCCCTATGTCATTCTAGGTATTTTTGCTCTCATTTGGAGTAATGATGTATTTGCCTATTTAATTGGCAAGAACTTTGGAAAGCATAAGTTAATTGAAAGAGTCTCTCCCAATAAAACAATTGAAGGATTTATCGGAGGATTTGTCTTTACCTATATAACAGGTTATTTTATCAGCAACTATTGTGATTCCTTATTATCTTATCAATGGCTTGCCATCGCTATTATCGTCAGTGTTTTTGGTGTTTTAGGAGATTTAATTGAATCGATGTTCAAAAGACAGGCTGGAGTAAAAGACAGTAGTAATTTAATTCCGGGTCATGGTGGCTTTTTAGATCGATTGGATAGTGTTATCTTTGCAACACCGTTTATATTTGTTTATTTATATCTAACTGCATAAATGTTTCATAAAGAGGGTTATAAAATTATACTGATAGCCTCGTTGATGCTTGTATCAATGATGTTGATTGTTGACCATTTTGTTACGATCTGGTGGTTGCAAAAAATATTGATGATCGGCTTTTTGGTGTTGTATCTTTTAGTGCTCAATTTTTTCAGAAATCCTAAACGAATAACGGTATTAAATGATAAAGATATAATTGCTCCAGTTGACGGTAAGGTTGTGGTTGTTGAAGAAGTTGTTGAAAATGAATATTTCAAGGACAAAAGAAGGCAAATTTCAATTTTCATGTCACCTTTGAATGTACATGTAACCCGATATCCTATAAGTGGTGAAGTACTTTATAGTAAATACCATCCTGGCAAATATCTTGTTGCTTGGCATCCAAAATCCTCAGAGGAGAATGAAAGAACCACAATCGTAGTTGAGAATAATACCGTTGGGCCAATTCTTTACAGGCAAATAGCAGGAGCTGTAGCGAGAAGGATCGTCAATTATGCAAAAGTTGGTCAAGAAGTAGTGCAGGGCCAAGATGCAGGATTTATTAAGTTTGGATCCAGAATTGATTTATTTATTCCAGTTGATATGAAAGTTCATGTTTCCCTGGATCAAAAAGCAAAAGGAGGAAAAACGATTATTGCTTCGGTCGAATGAAAGATTTAGATATAAAATTTAAAAAAGCATTTGAAATTGCTTCAGGGATGAAGGAAAAGTTACCTCCTGATGTAATGCTCCAATTCTATGCTTATTACAAACAAGCTACCGTAGACACGCCATTTTATTCTCCTTCTGGCGAAGACGAAGTGCGCAATGCCTTCAAATTGAATGCCTGGTTTCAAGTAAACCATTTAAGCCCCGATGAGGCCAAAGAAAAATACATTGAATTAGTAGAAAAATACAATAATCTAAAACTATAAATCAAAATGAGAAAAAGCATTATTCACTTGTTATTAATAGGTGTGTTTTTTGCATCCTTTTCGTGTAAAAAAGCAAATTCTGAGACGGTAAAAGAAGAAAAAGCTTCCTCTTATACGGTATCATCGGATAGCATCAGCCTAGAATGGACAGCCTATAAAACAACAGCAAAGGTACCTGTTAAAGGCACTTTTACAAAAATAGAATTAAAAAACACGCCTAGCGGAGCTAGTCCGGAGGCAGCTGCTGGCAATATTGAATTTAGTATTCCAATTGAGAGCATCTTTACAAAAGATACGATCAGAGATGGTAAATTGAAAAAATTCTTTTTTGGAAATATGTTAGGAACATCAAGTATTACCGGTAAAACTTCTCTGAAAGAAAATGGAATGGGAGAAGCCACTATTTCAATGAATGGCGTAGAAAAAACAGTTCCGGTTTCTTATACCACGAATGGCAATGTTATCGAAATTACAGCAAAGCTGGATTTGGATAATTGGCAGGCTCAAATGGCTTTAGCTGCTTTATCAGAAGCTTGTTACGAATTGCATAAAGGAACAGATGGAGTCAGTAAAACTTGGAATACAGTAGATGTTTTGGTACAAGTATCTACACAATTACAACCTTAAAAAATCAGTAAACAATAAAAAAAGCGAGGTTTCACCTCGCTTTTTTTATGATCATATTAAACCCAACAAGTCTTACTTTTTCAGGTTTTCAATACTTTCTTCTAAAACTTTGATCTTCGCTAAAGCATCTGCTTCTTTATTTCTTTCATTCATAATGACCTGTTCAGGAGCTCCTGACATAAATCTTTCATTCTTTAATTTACTTTGAACGGATTTTAAGAAACCTTGGGTATAATTCAATTCTTTTGTGAGTTTTTCAATTTCAACTTCTATGTCTAATTGGGCTGAAAGTGGCAGAAAATATTCATTGCTTTTTACCCTGAACGAAATTGCTCCTTCCATTTTTTCTTGAACATATTCCAATTTGGATAGGTTACCTAGCCTCATTAAAACATCATCAAAGTAAGAGGACTGAGATTCAGAATTTAACACATTTACCTCTAACTTTTCTTTTTGAGCTAATCCTTTTTCCTTTCTGACAGACCTAACCCCAGAAACCACATTCTGCATAAAATCAAAATCTTCAACAAGTTCAAGATCTTTAATTTCTGTTTTCGGCCAAGAACTAACAATCAAAGCTTCTTTATCATTTCTTTTCTTTATCGTTTGCCATATTTCTTCTGTAATAAATGGCATAAATGGATGCAGAATTTTTAGAATACTTTCAAAATTTCGCAGAGCTTGATCTAAAGTAATCGAATCAATAGGTTTTTGGTAATCCGGTTTTACGATTTCCAAAAACCAGGCACTAAAGTCATCCCAAATAAACTTATAAGTGGTCATTAGAGCTTCAGAAATTCGATAATCAGAGTAACTTTTTTCCAAACTATCTAATGTAACGGACAATTTCGACTGGAACCAGGCATTTGCCTTTATAGCATAATCCGGTTGTTCCAAATCGTTATTTACCTCCCAACCTTGAACTAATCTGAAAGCATTCCAAATTTTATTGGAAAAATTTCTGCCTTGTTCACATAACTCCTCGTCAAAAGGTAAATCATTACCGGCCGGAGATGTTAACAACATGCCAACTCGCACACCATCGGCTCCATACTTTTCCATAAGTTCTATGGGATCAGGTGAATTACCCAAGGATTTAGACATTTTTCTGCCCAATTTGTCACGAACGATGCCGGTTAAATAGACCTTAGAGAAAGGTTTTTCATGTCGGTATTCGTATCCTGCGATGATCATCCTGGCTACCCAAAAAAACAATATTTCTGGCGCAGTTACTAAATCTTGTGTGGGATAATAATAGTTGATTTCGGGATTATCAGGATTTCTTATTCCGTCAAAGACAGATATAGGCCATAACCAAGACGAAAACCAGGTATCCAATGCATCTTCTTCTTGTCTGAGATCATTGAGCTCCAATTTCCTTCCTGTCTTTTCCTCAACCTTCTGAATGGCTTCTTCTGGTGTTTTTGCCACCACAAAGTCATCTTGCCCATCACCAAAATAATAAGCAGGAATTCTATGACCCCACCAAAGTTGTCTCGAAATATTCCAATCTCGAACGTTTTCCATCCAATGACGATAGGTATTTTTAAACTTCTGTGGTACGAGTAAAACCTCATCCTCCATAACCGCTTTAAGTGCCGGTTCTGCTAATTCTTTCATTTTGAGGAACCATTGGATAGAAACTTTTGGTTCTATCACCGCTCCTGTTCTTTCTGAGGTACCCACCTTATTGGTATAGTCCTGAATCTTTTCAATATGACCCGATTCTTCTAACTCTTGTACAATTTCTCTCCGAACGACAAATCTATCTTTGCCTTTATAGTGCAATCCAAAGTCATTTAGGGTAGCATCATCGTTAAAAATATCAATGATCTCTAGATTGTGCTTTTCACCTATTAACTTATCATTTGGGTCATGTGCAGGCGTAATCTTTAAACATCCGGTTCCAAATTCCATATCGACATACTCATCAAAAATGATTGGCACTACCCTATTTGAAATTGGAACAACTACCTTCTTGCCCTTTAAATGCAGGAATCTTTCATCATTTGGATTTACACATAACGCCGTATCTCCTAAAATTGTCTCCGGTCTGGTTGTCGCAATGGTCACAATTTCATCGCTGTCTTTTATCTTATATTTGACAAAGTAAAGCTTTCCTTGTTTCTCAGTATAGATTACCTCCTCATCAGAAAGCGTAGTTTTTGCTTGAGGATCCCAGTTTACCATTCGATAACCTCTGTAAATCAATCCTTTGTTATATAAGTCGATAAAAACATCTATGACAGATTCTGACAAATCCGGATCCATTGTAAATTTTGTTCTTTTCCAATCGCAAGAAGCACCTAACTTTTTGAGCTGTTCCAGAATAATTCCACCGTGCTTGTGTGTCCAATCCCATGCATGCTCTAAAAATTCATCTCTGGTTAAGTCCGATTTCTTAATCCCTTCTTCATTTAATTTAGCGACGACTTTGGCCTCTGTTGCTATAGAAGCGTGATCTGTGCCGGGAACCCAGCAAGCATTATAACCAAGCATCCTCGCCCTTCTGATCAAAACATCTTGAATGGTGTTGTTCAACATATGGCCCATATGAAGCACTCCTGTTACATTAGGAGGAGGTATAACAATGGTATATGCTTTTCTTTCATCCGGAACAGAAAAAAAATACTCTTTATCCATCCAGTATTTATACCATTTTTCCTCAACTAATTTGGGATTATATTTGCTTGAAACAGCCATATTTTATATTTTGAAAACGCTTGCAAAATTACAACTTTAAGCAATATTTTAGCTTTATTTTAGTTAGTATTTTGATTAAAATATTACCTTTGAACCTTAAAATTTAAGTAAATGAAAAAATTATTTTTTGCATTATTTATTGGATTAGTGGCAGTTAACTTAAATGCCCAAACAAAAGAGGAAATTAAAAAGGATTTTACCGGACCCATTTTTGAATTTGAAAATGAAGTCATAGACTATGGTGATATAGCCAAAAATAGTGACGGAAACAGAGTTTTTGTATTCAAAAATACTGGTAAATCTCCGCTTATTATCTCTAGCGTAAAAGGAAGTTGTGGATGTACGGTTCCAACAAAACCAGATAAGCCCATTATGCCCGGAGAAACCGCTGAGATTAAAGTGAAATACGACACAAATCGCGTAGGTCCTTTTTCGAAATCAGTCACAATTACTTCAAATGCCTTTGAAAGTACGAAAGTCTTGAATATCAAAGGTAGAGTTCTTGCTGATGAAGTTAACGGTTAAAAAAAAGCTCCTCTTGGAGCTTTTTTTATAACATACCTTTCAATTTGAATTTATATTTAATTTGTCGGCCTCCACGATCCACTAATACATTGATCTTCTGACCTTCTTGTTTTGATAATGTCAAAATAATTTCATGTAATTTCTGGTCGTAAGCAGGTTTACCATTTATTTCTAAAATAATATCTCCAACCTGTAATCCGGCTTCTAGTGCCGGAGATTTGGGTCTCAAGTAAGAAATTTGATAAGAAGGTTTATAGCTCAAACCAAAGGCATAGCTTATTTGTGAAAATGTGCTCTGATTTTTGACATTTTCCGGCCCAATAAACTGGGCTTTGCTCTCCTTTACCAAAACATCTCCTCCATGGATCAATTCCATACCGCTTTTATTATATAAAAATGGATCTGAAAAACCTTTATTGGGTTTTAAAGACATTTTTTGATTAGGATAATCAAAAATGACCCTAAATCTTCTCAAAACTTCTGCTCCTAAGGTACCGCTTCTGTCTGCATTGAGCATAGCGGTTAAGACTGAGGATGAATCTGGATATGACGTTGCTGGATTTTCGATGATAAAATCACCAATAATTAATTCCTTTATTCTACTCCTTTTACCATAAATACTGCCACTGAGCCCCTTACCCAAAAAATCTTTGAAGAAATTGTCGGGAATTGTGATCCCTTTTTCTTCATTGGCAAAAAGCCATATCGCATCACTACTACCAGAATCGATCAGTAATTTAACCTGTTGACTTTTTTCATTCGTGATCCTTTGATCTCTAAATTGATATAGGGTTTATTCTTATTGAATTCTAAAGGGAAAGACTTCGCACTGTTCACATATTAGATCAGACTGATTTACTGCTGGATCATAAAAGGTAATTTTTTTTGTCCGATAATTAATATCTACGATAAAATCCTCAAACAATTCACCTCCTATGATACCATTGATGTTTTCTCCCATCTTTGCAGAAAGGTCAAAGGTCTCATCCAGCACCACATAGACCATGTGATCAATATTTTTGATATGTCCTATGGTAATGATATTATTCCTTGACCGCAATGCGTCAAGGGCTTCACCCTCTCCTAAGCCATAAAGTTTTATACGTTCAATATCTCTGAGTTCAATTGAATCGTTCATTTGCAGATTGAAAAGTATGGTCTTATCGATACCCGTGTCTAGAATGAAGGAAAGTTCCTTGCCGTTTATTTCTAAAGGAATAACAACTATATTGTTGATTAATTTAAAAGTAAGTGATTGTTTTTCCTTTCCATCAGTCAATAAAAAACTGTCTTGTGCCTGTAAATTTAAAACAAACAGGAGGTAGAAAAACCAAAAAATGAACCTTCTAAACACAATAATTTCTTAAGTAGACATCCTAAGTTATAAATTAAACTTATCAATGTCAATGATTTAAGAAATATTTAGCTTAAAATTAAGAAATCGATACGCCTATTTCTTGAGTAAATCTTGAATTTTCGTCAAGGTATAAGGTATCATTTCTTTGGCAACGGTATAGGCAATGAAGTACTTTCGTGTTGATTTACTCGCTAACAGCAGGGTACTCAGAATACCTTCAACACCTAATTTAAGATTGACGTCGTTTTTGAAAGATAAGGGGTGCTTAAACGGATTATCGCCTTTGGATTTAAATCCACCCACTAAACTATTGGAAATTTTCATGATCGGGTTATTACGAAAACTCTCCTCCTGCATTCGAATTTCGTTTTTCAACCTTTGCCTTTCAATTTTTAATTCTTCAAAAGAATTTATCCTAACTGAATTCTTCACAATATAAATCTTTGACGATTAAATCACTTATAATTCTTCGTAATGATCTGAATCCTCAGATTCATCTATACTATCATATATAGCCTTAACAACTATGTCTTTAATTTTTTTCCCAATGGTATCCTTACCGATTACCATATAAATGATTAAAAACAAGGCGTAAATTCCGGCAACAATTGCAAAACCTGCGGCAAAACTATTCAACAGATCACCCAGATAAAACCCTAGTGCAAAACTCAGCATAACAACGATAATCATTCCCATGCCAAGCAATACAATAGAGCTTACCAAACTTGCTACAACATTGGCAGAAGCTCCAGTAAGCTCCAATTTTAACAATTGTAACCGATTATCGATGTATTTCATCAAAAGATCGTACATAACAACGGACTAGTTTAGACTGCTTTTGATGCCTCTTTTTCCAGATCCTGTGCTTGCTTTTGAAGATCTTCTATTTTCTTTGACAATTCTTTTTCCAAATCTTTTACACTTGAAGCCACATGAGCATATTTCTCTTTCAAAGCTCCTTTAACGTCGTAAAATTTTTCCTTAAAATCATCAATAGAATCCTTTTCAAGCCCTTTAATTTTTTTAGAAATTTTTTTGTATTGCTTCTCTAGATCATCTCCCATGTCACCAGCCTTACTGGCAATAATTTCACGGGTTTCTTTACCTGAATAAGGAGCAGCCAATAAACCTGCCACTGCGCCGGCTACAGCTCCAATTACTAGGCCTGCTAAAAAATTAGATTCGTTAGACATAATTCTATATTTGGTTAATAACATAAAGATACGATAAAATTTATGGATTGAAAAATGGGTTCATAATAATTTAATTTAAGGGTTGAAGAATTGATATTATTTCGCAAATTTGCTGTTCAAATCCTTCATTATGCCTAAAATTTCGAGTAAGGGTAAAAATATGCCCGAATCACCCATCAGAAAATTAGTTCCTTATGCTGAACAAGCCAAAAAAAAGGGCACTAAAGTGTTTCACCTCAACATCGGACAACCGGATATCAAAACCCCTGAAGTTGCCTTAAACGCTGTTAAAAACGCCGATATTAAAGTTCTTGAATACGCAAGAAGTGAAGGTTCTGAGGTGTATAGAGAAAAATTGACAAAGTACTATAAAAAGCACAATATTGGAGTTACTGCGCAGGACATCATTGTTACAACAGGTGGTTCCGAAGCCCTACTCTTTACCTTAGGAAGCATTTGTGATGCCGGTGATGAAATTATTATTCCGGAACCTTTTTATGCCAATTACAATGGTTTTTCTACGGCAAATGGGATAAAAGTAGTGCCAATTGTCTCTTCAATCGACAGTGATTTTTCCTTGCCGCCCATAGAAGATTTCGAAAAATTGATTACACCTAAAACCAAGGCCATCCTCATCTGTAATCCTGGAAATCCAACCGGCTATTTGTATAGTGAAGATGAAATTAACCAACTTAAATCCCTCGTGCTCAAACACGATATTTTCTTAATCTCCGATGAAGTTTACAGAGAATTTGTCTATGATGGAATAAAACACAATTCGGTAATGACGGTTAAAGGTTTGGAGAATCATACAGTGATGATCGATTCTGTTTCAAAAAGATATAGCATGTGTGGTGCGAGAATTGGCTGTATCGTTTCAAAAAATAAAGAACTTATTCAAACTGCCCTGAAATTTGCACAAGCCAGATTAAGCCCTCCTACTTATGCCTTAATTGCCAGTGAAGCTGCTTTAGAAACGCCAGATAATTATTTTACGGAAGTAAATGAAGAATATCTCAAAAGAAGAAATACATTGATACACGAATTAAAAAAGATACCAAATGTAAAGGTTTCGGTACCTAAAGGTGCTTTTTATTGTATTGCTGAATTACCGGTAATAGATGCCGATCATTTTGCACAATGGATGTTGGAAAAATTTGAGGACAAAGGAGAGACGGTAATGGTAGCTCCTGCAAGCGGATTCTATTCAACTCCTGGTTCCGGAAAAAATCAGATTCGAATTGCTTATGTACTCAATAGAGAAAGTTTAGTGCGATCTGTTGAACTGATCGGTTTGGCCCTAAAAAAATACATGGCTTGATTGTAGAAAAGAATATATCGCTTAAACCATATAATACCTTTGGTATTGAAGTTTTTGCCGATGAGTTTATAGAAATTCATGATCGCTCAGAACTTCAAAAATTCGTTGAAAAAATTAAAGATTTTTTTATTTTGGGTGGAGGCAGTAATATCCTTTTTACCAAAAACATCAATAAACCTGTTTTAAAAATTCAAACCAGGGGTAAATCAATAAAAGAAAAATCTGATAATCATTTTGCCTACATTCAGGCAGAAGCAGGTGAAAGTTGGCATGAATTTGTCTTGTGGTGCATTGACAATGGTTATGGCGGAATAGAAAATTTATCATTGATTCCCGGCAATGTTGGTACGGCTCCAATGCAGAATATTGGTGCTTACGGTGTAGAATTAAAAGATGTTTTTGATTCTTTGGAAGCACTGCACATTCCAACGAATCAGATTAAATCATTTTCTAAAACCGACTGTAATTTTGGGTATAGAGAATCGTTCTTTAAAAATGAAGGAAAGAACGAATATATCATTCTTAATGTAACGTTTAAACTGACCAAAATAAATCATCAAACTAAAACAGATTACGGCGCAATTAGAGATGAACTCAATAAAAAAGGCATAAAAAATCCTAGTATCAAAGAAGTTTCTGAAGCTGTGATTGCCATAAGGCAATCAAAACTTCCCGATCCAAAGGACATTGGAAACAGCGGTAGTTTTTTTAAAAATCCGGTGGTCTCTAAAAAACTTTTTGACAAGCTTCAATCTAAACATAAAGATGTCCCAAGTTATGTAGTTTCTGAAAATGAGATAAAAATTCCGGCCGGATGGCTGATTGAAAAATGCGGATTTAAAGGCAAAAGATTTGGCAATACCGGAGTGCACGAAAAGCAAGCGCTTGTTTTAGTAAATTACGGCAAAGCTACTGGTAAAGAGGTACTTGACCTTGCTAAACTAATTCAATCAAAAGTTAAAGAAACTTTTGAGATTGATTTGGAGATGGAGGTAAACATCATTTAACTTTCAAAATCTTAACGCTTACCTAATTGAAATATCACTTTGTCTTAACTCTTGAAAATAGAGTCGTTCTTAACTTTGAAGAAAGGCTTTATGATGAAATTGTTTAGCATCGTTTCTCTATTATCTTTCTACTTCATCATTGGTTGTACGTCCTCTTCAGTTGAAATACACGAATTAGATGCCTTCGATCTGCTCGTTAGCAAAGACTGGATTTTAAATAACATCAATCAAAACGAATTAAAAGAAATTAATCGTTCGACATGGCGATGGAATGAAGACAGTACGCTATTGATCGAATTTGATGACGGTTTTATTTCTGCCAATTGGTACATGGTATTTAGAAATAACAAAACATTTATTCTAGTCGAGTTCACAGAAATTGAGATACCTCAGCGTATACAAATGAATGATTTAAGAACAGAGTTTGAGTTCATACAAATAGAAGGCTGCCTAAAATTAAGATCACAAAACAATGTTGAACTCACCTTTTGCTAGCATTACTGATACAGTAAGTATTTTTTTCTAATATTTTTAAACTTTTCTATATCATCTTGCCATGAAGCTCTGATCTCCTCTGCGCTTAAGCCATTTTCTATTTGGCTTCTCAATTTTTCGGTTCCGGCATGAATAGTAAATGTATCTCCAAAAAATTCTTTGTTTTTAGGGGTTTTTTGAAAGGCATCAATCAAATAAGCAATGTTCACATAATCCAATTTTTCCGCATTGCTCAAATCCACACCATAACAAAGTTCATTTTCAAACTTGGGATGCTTTGAGCCAAAATTAGGCTGAGGTGTGTATGAAAAATCGGTTTTAGGAAAAAAGGGCGCACCATAACGCTGAAATTGAAAATCTGTCCCACGGCCAGCATTGATGATCGTTCCTTCAAAAAAACCTAAACTTGGATACAAATTGATCGCTTTATCATTGGGCAAGTTTGGGGATGGTCTGATGGGTAATGAATAACTGTTATTGTATGTGTAATTGAGCATTTCAACCACATCAAGTTCACATTGAATTCCCTTTGCTAACCATTTTTCTCCGTTCACCATTTTGGCGTATTCAGCAATGGTCATCCCATACACCAAAGGAATTGGGTGCATCCCTACAAATGATGTATGTTCCATTTCTAATGTTGGACCATCAATATAATGCGCATTCGGGTTTGGCCTGTCAAAAATAATTAGGCCTATCCCCTTTTCTGCACATGACTCCATCACATAGGTCAAAGTCGAAATATAGGTGTAAAATCTAACGCCAACATCTTGGATATCAAATAAAACAAGGTCAATTCCCTCAAGAGAAGCTTGAGACGGCCTTTTACTATTTCCATGCAAAGAAAAAATGGGCAACCCAGTTTTTACATCTACATCATCGGCCACATGCTCACCGGCATCGGCTTCTCCTCTAAAACCGTGTTCCGGTGCAAACACTTTTACAATTTGAACTCCGCTCGAAATCAAAGTATCTACCAAATGAGTATATGTTCCATCAGTCTTAAAAACGACAGAGGTTTGATTAGCTACAATACCGACCTTTTTCCCTTGTAATAAGGGCAAATAATGTTCAGTTCTGTTTGCTCCAACGACTATTTTTTCCATCTTCACTTCTTGGTCAAAATGAGTTTCCATAGCCAAATTCTCTTGCTTGCTAGAATTTTTACAACCTAAGAACAATAGACTAAAAAGAAAAAAACCGAGGGTTTTCACTAAAATTAAATATGTACTTTTGGATTTCATTTTGTGAAGACTTTAAATTGAATTACGAATTATTTATTGCCAAGCGAATTATTGCCTCGAAAGGCCACAAAAATAGTGTATCCTCGCCTATTATAAAAATTGCGATTGTAGCTATCGCGATTGGCATTATAGTCATGATTTTATCAATAGCTACTGGCATTGGTCTGCAGAAGAAGATCAAAGAAAAAATTTCAGGTTTTAACGGAGATGTTCAAATTACATTCTACGATGCGAACAATTCAAATATTACCGTAAATCCAATTCAAATAAACCAGGACTTTTATCCTGATTTCAATCAAGTGCCCAATGTTAAAAAAGTTCAACCTTTTGCAACAAGTGCCGGAATTATAAGAACGGAAGAAAATTTTGAAGGTGTCATCCTAAAAGGTGTAGACCAAAATCATGACTGGACTTTTTTTGAAGAGTATTTAATTGAGGGTAAACTCCCTGTTATTAGTGACAAATTATCTAATGAGGTGCTGGTTTCTTCTACAACTGCCAACAGGTTAAAACTTAATGTTGGCGATAATTTTTACATGTTTTTTGTAAAAGACGACCCTAATAAAGCGCCTAATACACGAAAATTCATTGTCTCCGGAATATTTAACAGTGGATTTCAAGAAATTGATGAAGGATTTATTGTGGGAGATATTAAACATATCCAGAGAATCAACAAATGGGAAGATGACCAAGTGGGTGGATTTGAGGTCTTATTATATGATTTTGATGATTTGGACCAATCCGGTAATGCTATTTATCAAAACATAGACCCTAACTTAAATGCTACCACGGTAGAAGAAAAATTTCCCGCCATATTTGAATGGCTGGATCTTTTTGACACCAACATCGTGGTAATCATTTTTATCATGATTTTAGTTGCAGGCATAAATATGATCACTGCGTTACTTGTATTAATCTTGGAAAGATCGCCAATGATAGGCGTTCTGAAAGCGCTTGGCGAATCTAATTGGAGCATTCGCAAGATATTTTTATACAACGCCGCCTATCTCATTGGTGTGGGTTTGTTCTGGGGAAATTTAATCGGACTGTCGCTTATTTATGCCCAAAAAAAATTGGGTCTTGTCAAACTAAATGCAGAAAATTATTACGTGACAGAAGCTCCAGTTCATATAGATTTGTCCCAAATTATGTTATTGAACCTGGGCACACTTCTATTGTGCTTGGCGATGCTGCTCATTCCCTCTTACATAATCACCAAAATTAGTCCTGTGAAAGCCATAAAATTTAATTAAATTTGCAGGGCAAAATCAAAAATTAATATCAATTCAAATAAACACACAAGCATGAAATATGACATCATTGTTCTCGGTAGTGGACCAGGTGGGTATGTGACAGCCATCAGAGCTTCTCAGTTAGGTTTTAAAGTTGCTGTAGTCGAAAGAGAAAACTTAGGAGGTATTTGTTTAAACTGGGGTTGTATTCCTACAAAAGCTTTACTTAAAAGTGCTCAGGTCTACGAATACTTAAAACATGTTGATGAGTATGGTCTTAAAGCCAAAGAAATTGACAAAGACTTTGAGGCCGTTGTAAAACGCAGCAGAAATGTGGCAGATGGAATGAGTAAAGGTGTGCAATTTTTGATGAAAAAAAATAAAATTGATGTCATTTACGGTTTCGGAAAACTGAAAAGTGGAAAAAAAGTTGTTGTCACAGATAACGAGAACAAAGAAACTGAATACAGTGCAGATCATATCGTCATAGCGACAGGAGCAAGATCACGTGAATTACCATTTCTTACCTATCGACGGTGAAAAAGTAATTGGTTACCGTCAGGCCATGACACTTCCAAAGCAGCCAAAAAAAATGATCATAGTGGGTTCCGGTGCAATCGGAGTTGAATTTGCCTATTTCTACAATTCAATGGGTACTGAGGTTGTCATCGTCGAATTCTTACCGAATCTAGTACCTCTTGAAGATGAAGAAGTTTCAAAACAATTTGAAAAGTCTTTCAAGAAATCGGGCATCAAAGTAATGACCAATTCCAGTGTAACCAAGGTAGATACCTCTGGAAAAGGAGTAAAAGCAACGATAAAAACCAAGAATGGTGAAGAAGTTATGGAAGCTGATGTTGTGCTTTCTGCTGTGGGAATTAAATCGAATATCGAGGGAATTGGTTTGGAAGATATCGGAATTGTTGTCGATAAGGATAAAATTCTAGTGAACGATTTTTACCAGACCAACTTACCAGGTTATTACGCTATTGGTGATATTGTTCCTGGTCCTGCTCTGGCACATGTGGCTTCTGCAGAAGGAATTACCTGTGTAGAAAAAATTGCAGGTTTAAATCCGGAACCCGTAGATTACGGAAATATTCCGGGTTGTACCTATGCAACCCCTGAAATTGCCAGTGTTGGATTAACTGAGGCTCAGGCAAAAGAAAAAGGTTACGAAATCAAAGTAGGTAAATTCCCCTTCTCGGCTTCGGGTAAAGCTTCTGCAGCCGGAACAAAAGACGGTTTTGTAAAAGTTATTTTCGATGCAAAATACGGAGAATGGCTGGGGTGCCATATGATAGGTGCCGGAGTAACAGATATGATTGCCGAGGCTGTTGTAGCCAGGAAGTTAGAAACGACAGGTCATGAAGTATTAAAGGCCATTCACCCTCACCCAACAATGAGTGAAGCTGTGATGGAAGCTGTTGCAGCTGCCTATGATGAAGTGATTCATTTATAAGATATAGGAACATAGAAAAAAAGGGTGTCACTGACACCCTTTTTTTATTGACTAGTCCCAATAATTACCATGGGGTTCTTTGACCTTTATATACTTGATTATTAGTAACTCAAATCACTTAAATCAAGTCTATTTAGATCTAATAAAAGTAGTTTTATCCGTATATTTGAGTAACAATTTTAACCCCTAAAATTTAGATATTATGGAAACCACACAAGAAGTAAATTTCATGCCGCGTATTGGCGATATGGCACCTGATTTTAAAGCAAAAACTACAGTTGGAGAAATAAATTTTCATGAATATATTGGAGATAAATGGTTGATATTATTTTCACATCCTGCAGATTTCACTCCAGTGTGCACAACCGAATTAAGCGGATTTGCCACCAGAAAAAAAGATTTTGACGCGCTAAACACCCAATTAATGGGATTGAGTATTGATAGTATTCACGCACACCTCGGATGGGTAAACAATGTACATCAAAATACCGGGGTTCTTTTCACTTTCCCGATCATAGCCGATATAGATATGAAGGTTGCCAAACTTTACGGAATGCTTCAACCCAACGAAAGTGAAACAGCCGCGGTAAGGGCCGTATTCTTTATCGATCCAAAAAAGAAAATTAGACTGATCATGTATTACCCCTTGAACGTGGGAAGAAATATGGATGAAATCTTAAGAGCTTTGGAGGCCTTACAAACTTCAGACAAATTTGGGGTAGCCATGCCCTTAAATTGGAAAAAAGGAGATAAAGTTATTATTCCTCCTCCAAAAACAATGAAAGAGATGGAAGCCAGACTTAAAGACACAACTTGTGAACGAGTTGATTTCTATCTCTGCAAAAAAGATCTATAACAGTTTTATACATAATTAGGATAAAGTTATTTTTTGATAAGAAATATTTATAGTTCTATAAAAAGATAAAATTAGTATTCGTTCAAACCACGATCGCTAAAAACTACTTTTGTCGTGCAAAAAAATAAATCATTAAAACAATAATTATATGGCATTAGTAGGAACAAAATTTCCAAACCTCGCTGTCGATGCAATGAACGACATGGGAGAAACATTTAAAATCAATATTTTCGAAGAAGCAGTAGAAAAAGGAAAAAAAGTATTGCTTTTTTGGTATCCAAAAGATTTTACTTTTGTTTGCCCCACAGAAATTTTAGCATTTCAGGATGCATTGAAAGAATTTGAAAAAAGAAATACCATTTTGATCGGTGCTTCTTGCGACACAGCTGAAGTTCATTTTGCTTGGTTAAATACATCAAAGGAAAATGGTGGTATTGAAGGAGTTACTTATCCCTTGTTAGCAGATACCAATAGAAATCTTGCAGCTCAATTGGATATTTTAGACATCGGCGAAGAAAGATATGACGAGGATACAGATAATTTGATCATCAGCGGTTCTTATGTAACATACCGTGCAACTTATTTAATCGATGAAGAAGGTAAGATTTTCCATGAAAGTGTAAACGACATGCCTTTAGGAAGAAACGTAAATGAATACTTGCGTTTGATCGATGCGTATACACATGTTCAAGAAAAAGGAGAAGTTTGTCCTGCAAACTGGGAAGAAGGCAAAGATGCCATGACAGCAAGCAGAGATGGTGTGGCGAATTATTTGAGTTTGCATAAAAATTAATCAAAGAAATGTGGCTAGAAATAGCCACATTTTTAAATTAAAATAAATATGATCAAAGAATTAGAACAAGATAATTTGGCAGAAATTATCGCCAATAACCCAAAAGTAATTGTACAATACTCTGCCTCATGGTGTGGCAATTGTCGCATTATGAAACCTAAGTTTAAAAAATTAGCACTAGAGAACGAAGAAATTCCATTTTATTTGGTGGATGCCGAAAAATTTCCGCAATCGAGAAAATTGGCCACAGTAGATAATCTGCCAACTTTCGCTTCATTTAACAAAGGAACGAAGTTGGAACAAGTTCAAACAAATAAGTTTGAAGTTCTTCAGGATTTGGTCAAAGATGCCTTAACAAAATAGAATTTGTTATGAAATTACCCATCATCAAACACCTGTCAAGTTTCATCGAAAAAAATGATGAAGATTATCTGGTAGAAGCCATTGAAGTTTTAGAAGATCTTACAGAAGTTCCCTCTTTGAAAGATGAGGAGTTAGACGTATTAGGCGAATTAATTTCAAATATGTACGGTGCTTTAGAAGTCCAAAAAGAAATAAAAAACGGAGTAGGTAAAAAAGAAGCGCTCAATTCATTTATGAAACGTGTGGTTGGATCAATAGATCAATAAACTCAATCCAAAATAAACTTATCAAAACTCTCTTGTGAAAGAGAGTTTTTCTTTTTGTAACTTTGACATTTAACATAAAAATTCTGACCATGACAAAAATAACCCTAAAAGGGAACGAGACAAAAACAGTTGGCAAACTGCCAAAAGTGGGTAAAAAAGCACCCGATTTCAAACTGATCAAAAATGACCTGACTAAAGCTAGTTTAAAAGATTTCAAAGGATCAAAGATTTTATTAAACATCAATCCCAGTTTAGATACAGGCGTTTGTGCAACTTCACTGAGAAAGTTTAACGAAGCCGCGGCAGGAATGGAAAATTCAGTAATCATTAATGTTTCGCGTGATCTACCTTTCGCACAAGCGAGATTCTGCGGTGCCGAAGGTATAGAAAAAGCCATAACCCTTTCCGACTTTAGATCCGGGAAATTTGGCAAAAAATACGGTGTTACCATTAAGACCGGACCTTTAAAAGGATTACATTCAAGGGCGGTTGTCGTCATCGATGAAAAAGGAAAAGTGACTTATACCGAGCAAGTACCGGAAATCACGCAAGAACCAAATTACGAAGCAGCATTGGCAGCTTTGAAATAGGAATTCTCTATGAGAAAATCATCCGATGAGAGTTTTTTGATCAATAGAATCAAAAGTGTAAAATATGCTGTAAATGGTGCCATACACCTTTTAAAAACGGAGGGAAGCATCCAAATTCAGGTAAGTATTGCACTAATCATGACTGTCATCGGATTTTTTTTCAATCTGTCAGCATCAGAATGGATGGCACAATTTTTAGCCATGGGTTTAGTGATTACCGCAGAGTCATTGAACACGGCCATTGAAAAGCTTGCGGATTTTGTCCATCCTGATTACCATTTAAAAATAGGAATCATAAAAGATATCAGTGCTGGAGCAGCTGTTTTTGCAGCTTTTGTGGCTATTATTATCGGAGGTATTATTTACCTCCCTAAAATTCTACAATTCTTCTGATTATTTCGTTTCATCCTTTATTTTTGTTTAATTTGAACCAAAATTATTTATGTACTTTTGTGGCTTATGGCAAAAAGGAAAAAGAGTAGCGTTAAGGCTACAGGGCAGGAGAATAAAAAGAACAATATTCTATCATTTTTTAAAAGACAAGAAGTACACTTGGCATTTGGGGTATTCGTCTTTTCTTTTTCCATTTTTTTGATATTATCATTCTTCTCTTTTTTTAACCACTGGAAACAAGATCAAAGTGAATTAGGGAATTTTTCAGATAAAAGTATTGCCGTTCAAAATATGCTGGGGAAAACCGGAGCATCCATTAGTCATTTCTTTATTTATGAAGGTTTTGGTCTTGCTATTTTTATCTTCCCTATTTTATTATTTTTCACCGGCTTATACATTATTTTAAATATACCGGTAAGTAAATTAAAAAAACATTGGTTTTACGGAATATTGACCATTATTTGGCTCTCTTGTGCCCTATCATATTTCTTTCCGGAAAATGATTTATCAGGAGGAAAAATAGGGTACGAAGTGAATGACTATCTTCAGGTTTATTTGGGGAAAACCGGAAACTTGATCTTACTGATCTCTACGCTGCTATTGTTTTTGATCACTTATTTCAGAATTACCCCTCAAAAATTAAAATCATGGGTTCCAAAAACTACTCCAAAAGAAAATACTGAAATAGAGGACATTACGGAAGAAGGATTTATCGTAGGCACCATTCACGAAAATCTCGATAAATCGATCGATTTTAACTTAAAAAAGAAAGAAGAAGCATCACCGATACAAGAGTTAGAAGTCATTCAGGTAACTGAAGAAAAAAAGGAAAATCTTAAAAAAGACATTGAAGAAGTGACATTACCCGATCTTAAGATGGAAGTAGAAAAGCCTATTTCCGAAGAACAGGTTGTTGACAATTTATCGAATAAACTCGTTGAAGAGTTCGGAGAATTCGATCCGAAACTCGATCTTCCGAAATTTCAGTTTCCATCTATTGAATTGTTAAATGGGTATAACAATGAAAATATCAATATCAATAAAGAAGAACTTGAGGAAAATAAAAATACGATAGTTGAAACACTTAGCAATTACAATATTGGTATCGACAGTATCAAAGCCACCATTGGCCCAACAGTAACTTTGTATGAAATAGTACCAAAAGCGGGAGTGCGAATTTCGAAAATAAAAAATCTTGAGGATGATATAGCCCTTTCTTTGGCCGCCTTAGGCATTAGGATCATTGCACCAATCCCGGGGAAAGGAACCATAGGTATTGAAGTGCCCAACAAAAATCCTTCAGTGGTTTCGATGAAATCTGTATTAGCCTCTCAAAAATTTCAAACTTCGAAAATGGAATTGCCCATTGCCCTGGGAAAAACCATTTCTAATGAAACCTATGTGGTAGACCTGGCTAAAATGCCCCACTTGCTGATGGCCGGAGCTACAGGACAGGGAAAATCAGTTGGATTAAATGCTGTACTGGCTTCTTTAATCTATAAAAAACACCCTGCCGAAGTAAAATTTGTGCTGGTAGATCCTAAAAAAGTTGAACTTACACTCTTTAATAAAATTGAGAGACATTATTTGGCAAAATTACCTGACACGGAAGAAGCCATTATTACAGATACCAAAAAAGTGATTAATACTTTAAATTCTTTATGTATTGAAATGGACCATCGTTACGATTTGCTGAAAATGGCTTTTGTTCGAAACATCAAAGAATATAACGAGAAATTTAAACAGAGAAAATTAAATCCTGAGAACGGACATCAATATTTACCTTATATCGTTTTGGTAATTGATGAATTTGCAGATCTTATAATGACTGCAGGTAAGGAAATTGAAGCGCCTATCGCTCGTCTTGCCCAGCTTGCGAGAGCAATTGGTATACATTTAATCGTTGCCACTCAAAGACCCTCTGTAAATGTCATTACAGGGATCATCAAAGCGAATTTCCCGACAAGAATTGCTTTTAGAGTAACTTCTAAAATCGATTCAAGAACAATTTTAGATTCTCAGGGGGCCGATCAGTTAATCGGAAAAGGTGATATGCTTATTTCTACAGGAAGCGAACTTACTCGTTTACAATGTGCTTTTATAGATACCCCGGAGGTAGAAAAGATCACGGAATTTATTGGATCTCAAAAAGCATATCCCGATGCATACCTCCTACCCGAATATAGCGGAGATGATGACCTTGGCACTAATCTTGATATCGACATTTCAGAAAGAGATCCTTTATTTGAAGAAGCAGCAAAGGTCATTGTGATCGCCCAGCAGGGCTCAGCCTCACTTTTACAGAGAAAATTAAAATTAGGGTATAACAGAGCAGGAAGATTGATCGATCAATTGGAAGCTGCAAATATTGTCGGGCCGTTCGAGGGTAGCAAGGCCAGACAAGTCTTAGTAAATGATATACTCTCTTTAGAAACGCTTTTAGCAAGCGAACAATAAAAATATAAACCATGAAAAAACAATATCTAATAATCGCCTTTTTCGTTTTTTTCACTCAGCTTTATGCTCAAAATAATGCTGGTAAAGCGTTGCTCGACAAAGTGCATGACAACATCAAAAGTTTTAAAAATGTTGTAATTGATTTTGATTATACGCTTGAAAATAAAGCTGAAAATGTAAAACAAACAAATGCCGGAAAAGCCTCGTTGGAAGGAGAGAAATATCGGGTTGATCTCTTTGGTACGACACAGATCTTTGATGGCTCCAAAACTTACACAATTGTGCCGGACAATGAAGAAGTAAATATTTCTAACAATGAGGAAAACAGTGAAAATACAATTACACCCTCTAAATTTTATTCATTTTATCAAAATGGATATACCTTCAAAATGTTAGGAGCAAAAAGTGAAGGCACCAAAAAGCTAGAATTCGTTCAACTTAATCCCATAGATACAGATTCGGATACAGAAAAAATTGTGATTGGTATAGATTCGAAAAAAAATCAAATCGAGAATATTACAGAAACTGGAAAGAATGGTACACAAACCATACTCTCCGTTAAAAAGTTTTTATCAAATCAAACCTTACCTGAGGATACTTTTAAATTTGATTCAAAAAAATACACTTCTTTGGGTTATTTGATCAACGACTAATCCATCAAGAAATTTTGTGAAAATACTCAGTAGATATATCATCAAAAGTTTTTTGGCACCTTTTCTCGCCACTTTTCTTATCATTTTGTTCGTTTTGATCATGCAAGCTTTATGGCTTCAATTTGATAAAATTGCCGGAAAAGGGATAAGTCTTGCCATTATTTTTAAATTTTTAGGCTATCTGTCTTTGATGATGGTACCCACCGCACTGCCAATTGCCATTTTGCTTTCTTCTATCATGACCCTAGGTGGAATGGCCGAAAATTATGAATTGGCCGCGGTAAAATCTGCCGGTATTTCATTGAGAAGATTTGTGATTCCTTTATTAATGATGATGCTCTTGTTGAGTGTTTTTAATTACCTCTTTTTGAATTATGTCTTTCCTTATGCTTCTTTGAAATCGCAAAACCTTATTTACAATATGAAAATGAAAGAGCCTTCTTTGGCTCTTGTTGCCGGAACTTTTAATACAGAAATTCCTGGATACAGCATAAAGTTTGACGAAAAGTATGGTGCGGATGAAAATTTATTAAAAAACGTATTGATTTATCAAATTCCTGATAATGAAGTAAATAACAAAGTTATTACGGCAGAAAAAGGCACTATTTTAAGTGAAGAAGGTAGCCGGTATCTCACACTTGTACTGGAGGAAGGTCATTACTATGAAGACATTAAAAAAAATCGCCCTACTAATGACGAAAAGAAAAGAATGGCCTTTAACAAGGCAAAATTTGAGGAGTATACAGTAAATATTGACATTTCCAGAATAGGTAATTTTGATCCTGACAGTGTGAGGTATAAAACCGGAAAAGAAATGCTCAGTTTGAAACAGTTAGATTTCTATATTGACTCTTTAACTCCTCATTACCAGGAATATCTGAACAATAAGAGCAGAAGGTTTTACCTAACTTTAAGGGCTAATCGCTTAATGACAGATTCAATTCCCGATGGAAATCTAAATCCGAATATCATTTCAAATTTTGATGGAGATAAAAGACTGACCGTTTTAGACAATGCAATTGTTTTGGCACAAAGTAACCTGGATAACCTAAACTCCTATCGGGATCTCGCTATAGGAAAGCAAAGGATCATTAATGCTTATGAAACAGAATACCACAAACGACTGGCTTTTTCTGTCGCCTGCCTAGTTCTCTTTTTTATCGGAGCTCCTTTAGGTTCAATTATCAGAAAAGGTGGTTTCGGACTTCCTATGATCATTGCGATTGTTATATTTGTTATCTATTTTTTTCTTTCAACTCTTGGGAAAAATATGGCCGAATCAAATAAGATCTCTCCTTTTGTAGGTGGATGGTTAGCGACATTTGTCTTACTGCCATTCGGTTTATTATTATTAAAAAGGGCAACAAATGATAAAGGCCTGTTCAGTATGGAGCGGTTTTTATCTCCAATAAACCAATTAATTAGACGATTTAAAAAAACAGACCAAGAATAAAGATTATGTTAAACAAAGAACTGAGTATGACCAAAAACAAGAACTCTGTTTTAGACAACATTGAAGATGCCATTGCTGATATCAAGAAGGGTAAAATAGTGATCGTGGTTGATGATGAAGACAGAGAAAATGAGGGCGATTTTATAGGCGCGGCAGAAATGGTAACGCCAGAAATGATCAACTTCATGGCTACCCATGGTCGTGGTTTAATTTGTGCTCCCATTACTGAAAAACGTTGTGAAGAGCTCGGTTTAGAATTGATGGTAGGTAAAAACACTGTTCTCCATAATACACAATTTACGGTGTCTGTAGATTTGATTGGAAATGGCTGCACAACAGGCATCTCTGCACAGGACAGAGCCAAGACCGTAAAAGCACTTACAGAGCAAGGAACAAAAGCTGAAGATTTAGGCAGACCCGGTCATATTTTCCCTTTAAGAGCCAAAGAAGGCGGCGTATTGCGCAGAACCGGACATACAGAGGCTGCCATAGATTTAGCCAGATTAGCCGGATTAAAACCAGCCGGTATTTTGATCGAAATTTTAAATGAGGACGGTACGATGGCCCGTTTACCTCAACTTGTCAAAGTAGCGAAAAAATTCGATCTGAAAATAATTTCTATAGAACAGCTGGTTGCATACAGAATGCTTCACGACTCATTAATTCGCAAAATTGACAGCTTTGATATAGACACTAGATTTGGCACCTATACTTTACATGCTTATAAGCAAACTACGAATGATCAGGTGCATATAGCGCTTACAAAAGGATCATGGCATAAAGATGAAACCGTTTTGGTCCGTGTGAACTCAACTTTGGTGAATAACGATATCATAGGAACATTGATCAATAATCCGGATGATAAATTGGGTAAAATGTTCGATGTTGTCAACAACGAAAAAAAGGGGGCACTTGTATTTATCAATCAGGAATACAATACGTATGACTTGATCCAACGCTTAAAAGAATTAAAAAAACATCAGGAAACACAGGAAGGAAATTTGCATGTTAAAAAAATGGATGACAAAGATTTTGGCATCGGCGCACAAATATTGCACAACCTGAATATCCATAAAATAAAACTTATCTCAAATAATGATTCTGCAAAGAAAAGGGTCGGGATGGTTGGTTACGGTCTGGAAATTGTAGATCATATCTCTTACTAAGAAGCTCGTATTAGATTTCTTATTAATGATTTTCGTACTTTAGATGTGATGAAAAAAATCAGAAAAATACTTTATCCACTTTCTCTGGTTTACGATCAAATCACGAAAGCCAGGAATATGGCCTACGACAAAAATATTTTAAATGCTGAGTCTTTCGAGTTACCCATAATTGCTGTTGGGAACTTAAACATGGGCGGAACAGGTAAAACGCCTATGATAGAATATTTGATCCGATTATTGATAAAAGATTATCGAACAGCAGTGTTAAGCAGAGGATATAAAAGAACATCTAAAGGGTTTCAGCAGGCCAATAGCAAGTCTACCTTTGAAGATCTCGGTGATGAACCTCTTCAATACCATAAAAAATTTGACAGCCTAATCGTTGCAGTAGATGCCGATCGGGTAAATGGAATAAACCATTTACTAAAAACAGATCCCCCACCGGAAGTCATTTTATTAGACGATGCTTTTCAGCACAGAAGAGTAGCACCGGGATATACAATTTTACTTACCTCCTATGACAAGCTTTATATAGATGATAATGTATTACCGGCAGGAGATCTCAGAGAAAATAAAATGGGGGCCAAGAGAGCCCAGGTTATCATAGTGACCAAATGTCCGCAAGAATTGACAGAAAATGAACAATTTGAAATTGCCAAAAAATTAAAACCTGAACTTAATCAAACAGTTTTTTTCACTACCATAAACTACTCGAATGAAATTTTCTCGAAGTCAGAATCTATCTCTGTTCAAGAGTTAAAAAATTACCCTATTTTATTGGTTACCGGAATTGCAAAGACAGAGCCTTTGACCAATTTTTTAGCAAAGAATGACATCTCTTTTGAGCATTTAAAATTTGCAGATCACCACAACTTCAGTGAAAAGGACATTCAAACGATCAATAAGAGGTTTGACGATATCAATTCTAAAAAGAAGTTGATTCTCACCACTGAAAAAGATTTTATGCGCATGTTCGACTATGCCTCTCAACATATGTTCTACTTACCCATTCAAACGGAATTCATCGTAAATGGGAAAGATTTTGACAACCTCATTCTCAATTATGTACGACAATATTCAAGAAACAGTTAATTTTCTTCGCAAAAAAGAAATTGGTCATATCGACTACGGCATCATTTTGGGAACCGGCTTAGGTTCTTTAGCCAATATAATTGAAAATCAAAAAATTATACCGTATGCCATCATCCCCCATTTCCCTACCTCTACCGTTGAAGGTCACTCAGGGAATATGATCTATGGCGATATTGAAGGTAAAAAAATCTTAGCTCTGCAGGGGCGATTTCATTATTATGAAGGATGGACGATGGAACAAGTTACCTTTCCCGTTCGTGTTTTGAAATTTCTTGGCTTAGATAAACTAATCATATCAAATGCTTCCGGAGGAGTTAACCCAGAATTTTCCGTTGGAGATATAATGGTCATTACTGATCATATCAACTTAATGCCGGAGCATCCGCTAAGAGGAAAAAATGATCAACGATTTGGTCAAAGGTTTGTAGATATGCATGAGGCCTATGACAAAGCAATGATTGACCATTTTAGACACATAGCCTCTATAAATAATATCGACATAAAATCAGGTGTTTATCTGGCATTACAAGGACCTACGTTTGAAACCCCTGCTGAGTACAAAATGGTAAAAACTTTAGGAGGAGATGCTGTTGGTATGAGCACGGTACCGGAAGTCATTGTGGCACGACATATGGGCATGAGGTGTCTGGGAATTTCCGTTATCACTGATCTGGGAATAGAAGGAAAAGTTGAGTCGGTTTCACATGAAGAAGTACAAAAAGCAGCTTTAAAAGCAGAAAAACCTGTCTGCTTTTTAGTAAAAAGCTTTATCAACACCTTTTAGTAAAAGGGCTTAAATAAAAAACATCCGCCGAGGCGGATGTTTTCTAAACTTACTAACTCAAAATTAATTATAATGAAAACAAAATTAGTGGGGAATTCTGCTATTCAATAGAATTATTTACAATAAACATGCCAAAGATTTGTTGTGCTGTTAAGCTTTTGTTAAATATTAAATGGTATTTTACTCAATATGTTTATGCGCTTTATAACTTGATCTAACCAAGGCTCCACTCTCTACATGCCTGAAACCCAAAGATAAACCAATTTCTTTATATTTTTCAAATTGTTCAGGACGAATAAATTCTTTTACAGGTAGATGCTTTTTTGTGGGCTGCAAATATTGACCCAATGTGACAACATCAACTTTGGCATCCCTTAGATCATGTAAGGTTTCAATTACTTCTTCTTCCCTTTCACCCAGTCCAAGCATTATTCCGGATTTTGTCCTTCTCTGACCACTTTCTTTGATATATTTTAGTACAAATAAACTTCTTTCGTATTGAGCCTGAATTCTCACCTCTCTTGTCAAACGTTTTACGGTTTCCATATTGTGCGAAATAATTTCAGGAGCCACATTAACTACTCTGTCGATATTGACTTCAATTCCTCTAAAATCTGGTATTAAGGTTTCTAATGTAGTCTGCGGACTTGTCCTTCTAATCGCTTTTATGGTTTCTGCCCAAATAATTGAACCCCCATCCCTCAAATCATCTCTGTCAACAGAAGTGATCACAGCATGTTTGATTTGCATAATCTCAATTGATCTCGCTACTTTCTCAGGTTCATCCCACTCTACACTCTCCGGTTTTCCGGTTTTCACTCCGCAAAAACCACATGAACGCGTACAAATATTTCCTAAAATCATAAATGTAGCAGTTCCTTCTCCCCAGCATTCACCCATGTTTGGACAACTACCACTTGTACAAATGGTATTCAACTTATACTGATCTACTAAACCTCTTAATTGGGTATATTTCTTACCCACAGGTAACTTTACTCTTAACCAATCAGGTTTCTTAAGAGGAAGTATCACTGATTCTTCTGCCATATCGAAAATTTGTTTGCAAAAATACGAATAAATTGAAACAATTTCTTTGCCAAACGAACACTTATCAGAATAAGCTATAACAGACTTTCTAGATACCAGAGTCCAAATCCAATAAGAAAAAGTATACCTAATATACTCCATATGCGTAAAAAGAGATTTGGCCGGTAGTCAATTGGGGTATGCTCGCTTTTGATGAGAATATAATTTACGATGGCATAAAAAGGAGCAGTTAAAAAAGATAAAACCGTAGCAATTTGGACGAGTATTGCCATATTGGTCAGAAAATAGCTCAGGATAATCATTGTGCCTCCAACCAAAAATAAAATCCAAAATAAATATCCCTTCTTTTCATCTGATCGGAATAATATTTTGGTAGTCCTAGCCAAGGATCTCGGTGAAGCGTCTAAGGTAGTTAAAGTTGTACTAAACATCGTAGTAAAAGCGGCTATCGAAATAAAAACTGCACTGCCTTTTCCGAGATTTTCTGTATACAACTGAATCAACTGATCTGCAAATTGACCGGCTGAGGAACTAAAAACCTCCTCTGAGCCATACATCACTAAGGCTCCCAATGACAAAAAACAAATTCCTAAAAAAACCGTTGAGATGTAGCCAATATTAAAATCGAAAAAAGCTCTTTTCCCGATAAAGTCCGCATTGCTCTTTCTTTTCTCAACTGTCCAAAGCGATTGCCATACAGAGACATCTAAAGGAGCAGGCATCCAGCCCAAAAAAGTGATCAAAAAAGATATCTCTAAGCTTCCTTTTGGAAGAACTTGTTTGAAACTCATGGGTGCTTCATAGCTAATATATGCAATACTGACTGCAATAATCGTACTCAAGGTCAGCACAATTACTACTATTTTCATCACCTTATCGAGCATTTTATACTTTCCGAAAAGTAAAAGAAACAAACTAATTAATGTTATGATGATACTCCATTGCGTAAGCGAAAAACCCGATCCAAACAAATTTGATGCTAAGCCTGCTGTTACGATAGTCACCGCGGCTTGGATGGTAAACATAGTTAAAAATGTAATCACAAAATAAATCCATAAAAATCCCTTACCTAATTTCCGGTACCCCTCAATTAAGCTTTCACCTGTCGCCATTCCATAACGCAAGCCATACTGCATAAATGGGTATTTAAATAAATTGACAATCAGCAAGGCCCAAATCAAACCAAAACCAAAATCTGCACCGGCTCTCGTTGATTGTACCAGATGTGAGACACCTATTGCAGCCCCTGCGAATAAAAGTCCAGGACCCAAAGACCGAAAAAAAGAGCGAAAATTTACGAACATATTAGGGCAAATCTTTTGACAATATAATTTCAGACAATATCTTTTTTGCTCTCAATAAACGCACTTTAACATTACTCAAAGGCTCATTTAAAATATCTGAAATTTCTTTATAACTGAGGTCTTGAAAATATCTCAAATTGATTACCTGCTGATAATGGGGTTTTAATTGCTGGATATAATGCTTTAGTTGAAGTAAATTTTGTTCCTGAATTAACAAATCAGCCGGAGAAGGTTCTTCGTCTATGATACCTAATAAGCGATGTTTCTCTTTGTTCATAGATACCGTATCCCCCTTCTGAGATCTGATATGATCGACAAAAATATTGGCTGAAATAGTTATTAACCAGTTTTTAAAGGAATAACTTTCGTCAAAAGTTTGTATTTTATCAAAAGCCTTGGCAAAAGATTTAATCGTGATGTCTTCTGCCTCATCTTCATCGTTACTCTTACTAAATTGAAAGCGATAAACTTCTTTCCAATACTTATTCAATAATGTGGTAAAGGCATTTTGGTCTCCTTGTTTTGCGCGCTTGATAACCTCTGTTAGTTGCTCATTCTCTTTCATCAGTTTAAATTACCAGTTTTTGGAAGGAGATAAAATATTTGCTATAAATATATACAATTGAAAACAAACTAAACAAATTTCAAGCTGAACAGATTTATAAATTAAATCATTTTCATCCAGCACTTTAGCATTGTGCCTGATGTTGTCAAACCAAACATATGATCTTATCAGAATTAATACAATAACAATGGGTACCTGGATATGATTGATGAAAAGATATATGGGCAGCATCCAGAACAACAACTGACTGAAATAAAATAGGGCCAATAAAATTTGATGTTTGAACTGATAATTTCCTGAAGTAGTAATATGTCTGCGTTTTTGTTTTACCCAGTTTTTAAATGAATTAGGAGCTTCTGAAATGGTAAATGACTCCCTCGATAAACAATGAGCAGTGTTTTTATAATTACCTGCCGCGCTGACAAAAAGGTCATCATCACCGGATAGGATATTTTTATGCGATTCAAATCCGTTTTGTTGAATAAACAGGTCTTTGTGATAGGCCAAATTCCTACCTACACCCATATAGGGTATACCTTTTTCAGCGTAAGAAAAATATTGGATAGCAGTCATCATCGTCTCAAAACGAATTAGCTTATTCAAAAATGAATTCTGTACTTTTCTATAAGGTCCATAACCTAAAACAATTCTCTTATCTTCATTAAATTCTTTCATCATTTCTTCTATCCAGCGCTCAGAATTTGGGACGCAATCTGCATCCGTGAATAACAAATAATCGAATTCTGAAATTTCTATTCCTTTTTGAATGGCATTTTTCTTTCCTGTTAAAGATGAATCGATAACATTTAAAATCTTTACAGGCCTTTCAGACCGGTTATGTGCTGCTTGAAATGTTTCTAATAACCCTTTTGTTCCGTCAGTTGAATGATCATTCACCAGAATTATTTCATACTTTGAATAGTTTTGAACAGATAAAACAGGCAATAATTTAGGAAGTGCCAATTCTTCATTCTTGGCACACACGATCACAGAAACGCCTTGAGAAGGTGTTAATTTTGCTGAACTTTGATGCTTTAGCTTTTTAAAAAAAAAGGAATAAAAAAATAATTGAATAAAAAAAATGAACAGAAAGACTATAAAAACGGTCATTTTTTTGATCGACGCATCTTAATGCGCAGCGACATTTTCAGCAGCTAATTTCTTGTTACTGCATCCTTCTTCATTTCCACAACCGCAAGTAATCCCTTTAGCTTTCATTTTAGCATTGCTTCCGGCACAGGTTCCATCAAATTCTCCGTCTTTTTTCGCCCAAATTTTGATCGCGATACCGGCAAAGGCCAACCCTAATAAAATGATAGAAATGATGAGTAGTTTCATGTGAAATATTTTTGGGCAAATTTAAGCTTTTTTCCAGTTTTAAACCGATTACATAACTCTTTTAACAAATTTTTTCATTTGTTCATTAGATCAATTATTCTTCAGGAAATAGTTCTTATCTCTCTTAAAATGATCTAACTCGACATGAGCATCATTCTTACATTTTTCTTTCAGGAGTTTCATATCACTATTCCAGATATTGCCGTCAAAAAATTCGAGTCCTTTAAAATCTCGGGCCTTATAAAGTGCTTTTTCCCCGTAGCAAGTCCCTAAATACACGGATTCCATCTTTTGTTCTAAAGCCCAGTTGATAACGCTGTACATCATATATTTTCCAAGTGAATACGCTGGGTAGTTCAGGTCAAAAAAAGCAAACCAATAATGCAATGTCCCCTCGAACATAATACATAGTACATAGCCTACTTTTTTATCATCTAAAGAAAATTCGAATACATGACTTAAGTTTTTCCATTTTAAAATATATTCTATCCGTTCTTTAGAAATTGGCTCCGAAAATCTTTCATTGGCAAAATCATAACAAAATGATCTAAAAGAGTCCTGCTCCGTATCAAATTGTTCAATTGGAATAACCCTGAAACCAGGTTTCAATTCTTCTATCTTTTTGAGAACCCTTCTGTTCTCGGAAGTCTCTTTGAAATCAGACAAATTAACTCTTAAACTTCTGGCCATATAAAAAAGAGACTTATCCAAAGTAAGGTCGTTAGAATAAGGTAAAAATCCTAGGTTGTAAATGTCCGGTATTTCTTTGTCGTGTTCGAGTAAACAATAAAGCGCGTAATTAAAGGTATACGTATTGTACTGAACTAAGCTTTCCGATAAAAAAATTTTCATAGTGAAGAATCTTATTTGGCTAAAATAGAAAAACTTGCAGAATCCCCTTTTAGATTATTCTGCAAGTTCAAATACCAATTTTCCTTTTATTGTGCGACTAATTCTTCCTGAATATTTGAAGGTACTACCTCAAATGACGAAAACTTAGTCTTAAATGTTCCTCGACCTTGTGTAATTGACCTTAAATTAGTCGAATACTTATACATCTCCGCAAGTGGGATTTTCGCTTTAATAATTTGATGCTTTCCTTCACTGTCCATGCCCACGATAATCGCTCGTCTTGTTTGAAGATCGGTCATCACATTTCCCATTAATTCTTCAGGAACTTTGACTTCTAAATCATGAATAGGCTCTAACAGTCTGGGTTTTGCATTTAAAAAAGCTTCTTTAAATGCGTGTGCACCTGCTATTTTAAACGAAATATCGTTCGAGTCAACGGAGTGCATTTTACCGTCATAAACCATAACCCGAATATCTCTTGCATAAGACCCGGTTAACGGACCTTCTTCCATCACTTCTAAAATACCTTTCAGAATGGAGGGCAGATACCTCGCATCAATTACTCCTCCGGTAATACAATTATAAAAAACGAGCTTTCCTCCCCATTTTAAATCCACTTCTTCTTTTCCTCTGATATTAAATCCTTCGGGCTCTGGCATCCCTTCCTGATAAGGCTCTATTTTCAAATGCACTTCACCGAACTGCCCCGCACCCCCTGATTGCTTTTTATGTTTATAATTTGCATTAGCAGGTCGTTGAATGGTTTCCCTGTAATTTACTTTAGGCTTACTGAGTTCTACATCAATTCCATAGACATTCTTCAATGTCCATTCGATGATTGACAAATGAAGCTCCCCTTGACAAGATAAAATCAATTGTTTTGATTCTGCAGAATATTTTGCCTCACATGTAGGATCTTGGCTGTTCATTCTTTTCAATGCCTCTCCTAATTTTTCTTCGTCCTTTTTCTCTAGAGGTTGTATCACTTTTTTAATTCTGCCATCGGGAAATTTTATTGGTTTTATCGTGATATTCTTGCCGGCAGTGTGCAATGTATCATTGGTTTCTGTATCTTTTAGTTTGATTGCCGCACCAATGTCTCCCGCAGAAAGTTTTTCAACAGATTCCCGTTTTTTCCCATCCATGATGAACAACTGATTCAAACTTTCCAAATCTCCGGTTCTAGAATTCTCTAAGCGATCACCAACCTTCACCTCTCCGGATTTCACCTTAAAGAAATTGATCTTTCCAACACTTGGTTCAAAAAAGGTTTTAAAGACAAAAATGGCAGCTGGTTGATCAGGTTTACAAATCACATCCTCACCTTCTACACTTTGCTCTGGCTTTAAATCACCAGACGCAGGAGCAACGTTATCAATAAAGCCCATCAATCTTCCCGTACCCATATCTTTTAATGCGGATACACAAAAAACTGGGAACAATTCATGGTTCATCATTCCTTTCTTAATTCCCTGACGCATTTCCTCTTCTGTCAAAGTGCCTTTGTCAAAATACAGCTCCATCAAGTCTTCATCGTTCTCAGCTGCTCTCTCAACTAATTCGTTGTGCAGCTCATCGGCTAACGCTTTATGTTTTTCCGGGATAGGTAATTTTTCGGGCTTGCCTCCATCGGGACCAAACTTGTAGGCTTTCATTTTTAAGACATCTATGATCGCTTGTGACCCGTCTATCACTGTTGGAAATTGAATTTTTACGGTATTCTTCCCTGCCAAATTCACTATGCTATTATAAGCATCATCAAATTTCGCATTAGGATGATCAATTTGATTGATGACAAAAAGTGTTGGTTTAATAAACTTATCTACATATTCCCAAATAATATCTGTACCAATTTCAACACCATGTTGAGCATTTACCACAACTGCAATCGTGTCGACTACCCTCATTGTACTGGCAATTTCACCAATAAAATCATCTAGACCCGGTGTGTCAATGATATTAATTTTATAATTTCTCCACTCAGTATGTAAAGGAGTAGCAAAAACTGAAGCTTGCCTAATTTGTTCGATATCCTGAAAATCTGATATGGTGTTTTTGTCTTCAACAGTTCCTCGGCGATTGATCAAGCCGGCTTCAAATAACATGGTTTCGGCAAGTGTGGTCTTGCCGCTGTTATGAGAGCCAACAAAAGCCACATTTTTGATGTGTTTTTCGTCATATATTTTCATAATAGTGTTTTAAAGGTTAAGAAGCCTAAATTTAGGAAAAAATAGAGCTTCTAACTTATGACGAATGTTAGGAAATAGAAAAAAATTCAATTTTTCTAAAAATTTTAGATGGGTAACTTTTTCTTGAGCTCTTCAAGAATATGGAAAACCGCCGGACAGATTTCCGCATTTTTTAAGGTTAAATCGGCTATACCTAAGAATTTCTTTCTGTTTGTATGGGGATATTCTCTGCATGCTTTTGGCCTAAACTCATAAATAGAACAACTGTTGTCATCATTTAAAAAAGTACATGGGGCAGACTGCAAAACCATAAATCCGTCTTCATCCATACGCAAGTAGGTCTTAACAAAATCAACCTCTTTCATTCTGAGCTTTTTAGATATCGTTGAGATATCTTTATCGGTAAACATCGGGCTAGTCGTTTTACAGCAATTGGCACAGGTAAGGCAATCCATTTGTTCAAACTCCTGATCATGAAGATCTTGCATCAATAAATCCAGACCTTTGGGTTTGCGCTTTTTCAATCCTTTTATATATTTCTTATTGACCTCAGCGAGATCCAATGCTGCTTTTGGTAAATTTTCGGGTCCTATTCTCATCTGTTTCTATCTGCAAGCATTTCTCGGTTCAATGCTAAAATTCCTGTAAAATTAGCTATTTTTGCAGCCAAATTTATGATTTCATGCAGATTTACAATATTTTAGAGAAGGAAGTGAAAAAGGGAATGAACCAAATCTTTCAGGTAGATATCCCTACAGTTGATTTTCAGGAAACTGTAAAAGACTTTGAAGGAGATTTAACTATTTTAATTTTTCCCTTTTTGAGATATGTCAAAGGTAATCCTGCTGAAATAGCCACAAAACTAGCCGAATATTTAAAAGAAAATGTTGAAGAAATTACGGGTTACAATGTGGTAAAAGGTTTTTTGAACATCAGCTTATCCGATCGTTATTTTCTAAAGACCTTTCAAGACATGGCTGCTGATCCTAATTATGGAATAAGAAAGCCCGATCCTGATGCAAATGCGGTTATGGTAGAATATTCCTCTCCAAACACGAACAAACCTCTTCATTTAGGCCATATCAGAAATAACTTATTGGGTTATTCTGTCGCTCAAATAATTGCTGCCAATGGAAAAAAGGTGTATAAGACGCAAATCATCAATGACCGTGGAATTCATATCTGTAAAAGTATGTTGGCCTGGCAAAAATTTGGTGAAGGAAAAACTCCGGAAGATGTCGGACTAAAAGGAGATAAATTCGTAGGTGACTTCTATGTGAAATTCGACCAGTTATACAAGGCCCAAATCCAAGAATTAATAGACCAGGGCGTCTCAGCCGAAGAGGCAAAAAAAACGGCACCGGCTTTACTGGAGGCTCAGGAAATGTTGAGAAAATGGGAGGCGGGCGACCAGGAAACCATTGATTTATGGAAAAGAATGAATGAATGGGTATATGATGGCTTCAATAAGACCTATGTTGAATTAGGTGTAGATTTTGATGTCAACTATTATGAGAGTAACACTTATTTACTAGGAAAGGACGTCATTCAGGTAGGCTTGGACAAAGGAGTCTTTTACAGAAAAGAGGATGGCTCTGTTTGGATCGATCTCACCGATGAAGGGCTGGATGAAAAAATTGTCTTAAGAGCAGATGGTACCGCCGTTTACATGACACAAGATATAGGTACTGCTATACAGCGGATCAAAGATTATACGGATATTGATACACTCGTTTATACGGTTGGAAACGAACAAGATTATCACTTTAAAGTTCTTTTCTTAATTCTAAAAAAATTAGGTTTTAGCTGGGCTGAGAATTTATATCATTTATCCTACGGAATGGTAGATCTTCCTTCGGGCAAAATGAAATCCAGAGAAGGCACAGTGGTGGATGCCGATGAACTGATCTCGGAAATGACCAATACCGCTAGAGACATTTCAACTGAACTTGGCAAACTTGAAGGTTACAGTGATCTGGAAAAAGAACGCTTATATAAGATTATCGGTTTAGGAGCTTTAAAATACTACATACTTAAAGTTGATCCAAAAAAAAGAATCCTTTTCGACCCAAAAGAATCCATCGATTTTAATGGCAACACCGGTCCGTTTATTCAATATACTTATGCCAGAATACAATCCATTCTGAGAAAAGCAGATTTTGACTATTCAAATCCAATAAAAGAATTAGAGCTTCAAGAAAAGGAACGAAACTTAATACGCTTTGTCGAAAATTTTCCAATTATTTTACATCAAGCGGCCTTGCAACTTAGTCCCGCTTTGGTCGCAAATTACACCTATGACTTAGTAAAGTTATATAATTCATTCTATCAAAGCATTCCGATATTAGGTACTGAAAATGACGAAGAAAAGATTTTTAGAATACAATTAACAGAACTGGTCGGTCTTATTATTAAACGTGCGTTTTCTTTACTTGGCATAGAAGTGCCTGAAAGAATGTAATCATCTTTTTTGCATAATTTTCTTTTTTTTGCGTAAAATTTTATCTTAACTTCGCATCCTTAGGCCCCATAAAAATGGCCCCCAAATTTTTATGCTATGATATTGAAAAGATTGATATTTTCCCTCATATTTATCTTTATTTCAACCAACATCCAAGCGCAATTGATTAAGATTGATAGTGAAACTGGTGAATTTAAATATGAAGAAGTAGTTCAGGCCGATGGCCAAACGAAAGATAAGCTGCTTGAAAAATCCGAAACTTGGATTTCTAAATATTACAAAGATGCTTTAATAAAGAATGATACAGCTTTTTCTGCCAATGCAACTGTACCATTTAGCTTTACTTGGAAGTTTATTTCAAAACCTATTCCGGTTACACTTATTTATGATGTAGAAATTAAGGTAAAAGACAATCGCTATAAATATGCTTTTACAAATTTTAGAATTGGAAAAGTTTATAAAGACGAAATTGATGCGATTAGTTTAAAAACTTACATGGAGCGTTTCCCACATAAATACTTACTGGCTCTTGAAGAGCCTATCGATGCGGAATTGACAAAAGCCATTACAAGTCTTGAAAATTATATCATCACAGGAAAAATGAATCAAACAGAGGAAGAATGGTAAGTTTATAACAACTCCACCACTCTTTCCAATGCCATTCCGCGAGAAGCTTTGATGAGGAGTACTCCCTCAGAAAAATCTCTTTTATTTAGTTTTAGCTTTAACTCTTCAAAAGTTGGGTAACACACTATACCGCTATTTTGATATGCGGTAGCAGCAAAATTCTTACCGACCAAAATGATTTTGTGCAAATCAGATTCTTTTAAAAGGTCAGTGATAGCTTGATGTTCTTCATGACTTTTTTCCCCAATCTCAAACATATCCCCCAAAATCACCATCTTTTTGGCAGCAGCCAATTGAAATAAATTCTCAAGAGCAGCAGCCATGCTGTTTGGATTGGCATTATAAGCATCCAGTATGATTTTTAGCTTTCCTCTTTCAATGATCTGAGAGCGATTATTTTGAGGCACATAAGCCTCGATCCCCTCTCTAATACTCTGTGGTGCTACTTCGAAATAACTGCCAATAGCAATGGCAGCAGAAATATTGGCAAAATTGTATTTTCCGATTAACTGACTTCTGACATGAATCCCATTAAAATCTACCTCCACAAATGGATCCGCTTTCACGAATTCAATAGGGTAATCAGCATCTTTCGGACCAAAAGTTTTTCTTTTTTGGTTTTTGGATCTTTCCATTTGCACCTCATCGTTTGCATTCACAAAGACCATTTTATTCCGAACGGCAATCTCTCTGTACATTTCAGTTTTTGATTGGATCACTCCTGCCAAATTGATAAACCCTTCTAAATGTACTCTGCCAAAATTGGTGATATAACCAAAATCAGGTTCCGCAATTCGGCATAAAAGGTCAATTTCTTTGGGATGGTTTGCACCCATTTCTACAATCCCTATTTCCGTATCCGGAGTCATGGACAGTAAGGTCAATGGAACACCGATATGATTATTAAAATTTCCCTTGGTAGAGCCACATTTAAATTTACGCGAAAGCACAGCTGTGATCAACTCCTTTGAAGTGGTTTTCCCATTGCTCCCCGTCAAAGATACGATAGGTAAACCTAGCTTTTTTCGGTGGAAATTAGCAAGTTTCTGCAGGGTTTCCAGCGTATTCTCAACCAAAATCATCTTGTCGTTCTCTGCAAATTGCGCCTCATCCACAACGGCATAACGTGCTCCTGCTTCTATGGCTTTTTCAGCAAAAAGATTTCCATTAAAATTATCTCCTTTGAGAGCAAAAAAGATCGCGTTTTTCAGATCTTTTCGTGTATCGGTTTCAACTTTAAAATGCTCAGCATATAAGCTGTACAATTGTTCTAATTTCATGGCATAAATATAAAAAAACTCAACATCGGAAACGATGTTGAGTTTTTCATTTTTTTTATAGAATTAGATTATTTTACTTTTCTTCCTTCTTTTCTTCTTTTCGAGTAAGACATTTGACCTAATTTATCGGTGGCACATCTGAAACCGATATAGTTGGTTGCCATGTACTCGGGTAAATATCTTCTTTGTGACGGATCTAACCAGAACGCTCTGTCTTTCCATGATCCTCCCTTGTAAACCCTCGTTTGATCACTAATTAAGGTGTGTCTGGTCTTAGTATCATACTGTTGAATGATCAGTCCACTTTCACCAATTTGTCTTGGAATCTCCGGTGAATTATACATTCTTGGTTTGATATCATCATCCATTTCATCATCCATCATCTGGAATTTATTAGTAGATGCTAGATCACCATCTCTGCTATCAATGTTATATGCCTTTTCATAATTTCTGCGCATAAAGGCATCTCTTTTCGTAATAGGCACATATTTAATTGAACCTGGTAAATCTTTAGGAACTAATTTTCCGTTATCTAGTGTATCAAATTCAACTGAATTATAATCTACAACTACTACATTTCCAAATTCGTCTATTTTCTTTTTCTCGAAAACATTTCCTCTAAAGTAACTGAAATCGTTTGCATCATTATCAATAATTGGACGGTAAACATCAGCTACCCATTCAGCAACGTTCCCGGACATATCGTATAATCCAAATGCATTGGGCTTATAAGATTTAATTTTCATGGTGATATCAGCACCATCATTACTCCAACCGGCTAGACCACTATAGTCACCTTTTCCTTGTTTAAAGTTAGCCAACTGATCTCCCTGGTATCTTCTTGACTCCTCACGGGTTGTGTTACCATCCCAGGAATATTTCTTACGACCTCTGATAGAGTTATATTCTCTGTTTTCAACTTCCGCTTTTGCAGCATACTCCCACTCCGCTTCTGTTGGTAAACGAAATCTTTGAGCAAGGATACCATCTGATATTTTTACATGTCTACCTGTAAATGATCCTTTTGATTTCTTTTCTGACTTTTTAGAATAATCTCTGATACCTTTATAATAGATACTAGAATCTCCGTCGAATAACAAATTCGGATTGGCTAAATATGTTTCTGTATCAAATCTATTTGCTCCTTCAACTTTTAATGAATCGTGGTCAAAAAGAGTATGTAATACACCTTTTTCGATCAATATTTTTTCATTAACACGGTCCGTTCTCCATTTACAATATTCAGTTGCTTGTCTCCAAGAAACACCTACAACCGGATAATCTGCATAGGCCGGATGACGTAAATAGTTCTCCGTTAACAATTCGTTAAATCCTAAAGTATTTCTCCATACTAAGGTATCAGGCAAAGCTGCTTGATAAATTTTTCTGTAGGTATCATCAGAAGGTGGAAAAACCTTTTCTAAATATTGTAGATACAATACATATTCTCGGTTAGTTACTTCTGCAACATCCATATAAAAAGAACGCACTTGTTGCTTAACCGGAGTGGTATTCCAGTCAAACATGACATCGTCTTGTACAGATCCCATGGTAAACGTTCCTCCTTCGATCAACACCATTCCTGGTGGTGGCGGAGTTTCTCTAAAACTCGGGTTTGTTTCAAATCCTCCATATTTAGGATCATTGTATTCCCAACCAGTTAAGGTAGAAACACCTTTACTGCTTTTATTACAGCTCGTAAGAGCGACCGCAGATAGAAGAATGATTAATAATTTGTTACTGCTAAACTTTTTCATAATTTTTTGTTTGATTACAATGTAGAGCAAATGATTTTAAAATTTTCTCGTCAATTACTACCGTCCGGAAAATGAGGAACGGTTCAAGTATAACGATTGTTTTTTTTCTTTATTATGTTTAATGTTGTATTTTCATTGTTCTTTAGTATTTAGTTGCAATTTTTATGCCCCAATCCAAATTCTTTTTTACCTTTTTCACCATCCTGTTGTTTGGCAAAATGATTGGACAAAATACTGATAACAATGTTATTAAGCTCGATTGGAAGTCTACTAAGGTAGCCATAAAATCTGGGGTGCAAGTTACGATTCCTACCTTGGAGAATGAAATTTTTAATGAAAATCTTTTAACCGTTTTTAGTACCGATATTCCTCTATCTAACCCAAATGAAAGCTACAATTACGATTTAACGAACATTAATTCGCAAATAATAGATCCGGGAGAGCTAGCTCAGAGCTCCATAGAGCATATTCCCATTCAACCTAAAATAATCAGTCATAAAATTTTTCAAAACAATCAATGGTATGACAGAGTTTCCTTTATACCTATATATAAAGAGGATGGTACGATAAAAAGAATAAGTTCTTTCTCTCTTGTATCATCGCCTTTTCAGGATGCTGTCAGTAAAAATTCACTACAAAAATCAGCCGTTAATAACTCTGTGCTTTCTCAAGGTACCTGGTATAAATTCTCCATTGATACCACCGGGGTCTTTAAACTCGATAGAGATTTTCTAAATAAACTTGGGATCGCTACTCAAAATCTAAATCCAAATAATATCAGAATCTTTGGCAATGGAGGTAAGTTACTTCCACAAGCCAATCATTTTTCCAGACAAGACGACTTAAAAGAAAATGCCATTAAAGTGGTGGGTGGAGAAGATGGAAGTTTCGACAATGATGATTACATTCTTTTTTATGGTCTAGGGCCCGAGAGCTGGCAGGTAGAAAAAATTCTTCAAAACAGCCGTCATATAAACAATATTTATTCCGATTTGGCCTATTACTTCATAACGGTCGATCAAGGTAATGGTTTAAGAATTGGAGAAAAAGAGCCGGCAAGCCTTATTAATCCAATTGCTATTGACACTTATCAAGACTTTTATGTATATGAGTTAGAGGAAAGAAATTTATTTGCCAACGGACAGCAATGGCTTGGTGAGGACCTCAGTTTCTCAAATAGCATCAGTTTAAATCTTCCCTTTGAAAATATTGTATCAAATGAAGATTTATGGATTCGATGTCGAGGGGTTACCATTTCCAGCACTTCTTCAAATATGAGTCTTTCCGTAAATGGAGTGCAGGCCGTTAACCTAAATTTTGCTCCTGTTTCGAATAATTCACTTCGTTTGGCAAGCACAGCCGAAGGCATTCAAAATATTTCTGCGCCCACTGCCACTCTAAAGATCGATGTCAATTATAACAACAATGGTAATCCTTCTGCCCGAGGATTTTTAGATTATATCGAAATTATTGGTACAAAAAAACTAGTGGCAAATGGAAAACAGTTTGTTTTTAGAAATACGGAGACCACAGAGAATATGAACTACGAATATAGCATCGAAAATAAGCAAAATATAGACGAATTATGGGATATTACAGACCCATACAACCCCATTAAAATCAATGATAACTCTAACAACAACAGCTTTACCTTTCAAACCATCGGTATTGAAAATAGTGCATTTATCGTATTGAATGATTCCGATTTTTATAGTCCAGGTGTCCCTGATAAAGCTCGAATTCCCAACCAAAATCTCCATGCACTGAAAGACATACAGTACCTTCTAATTACCAATAATGCATTAAAATCGGAAGCTAAAAGACTTACAGATTATCATCAAAAAAAAGGATTAACAACTGCTTTGGTGGAACTTGATCAAGTTTACAATGAGTTTGGCTCCGGTTCACCTGATCTAACCGCGATCAGAGATTTTGTCAAATTTCTCTATGACAATGCCAGTTCCAGTAATACACAAATTAAATATGTATGCCTCTTTGGTGATTCTTCATTTGATTTCAAAGATAGGATCGATCAAAACAACAATATTGTCCCGGCATTTCAATCTTATGAAAGTTTTGATTTAGCCAGAGGATATGTAACTGATGATTATTTTGGTATGATGGCAGATAGTGCCGGAGAACTTTCAGGCTCAGATCAACAAGAGGTAGCTACCGGCAGATTTCCTGTTTCCAATATTGTCGAAGCAAAGGCTTCAGTAGATAAGATTTTAGCCTTTGAAAATGATTCATTTGGTGATTGGCGAAACCAAATTACCATGATCGCCGATGATCCGGATGATCCTTCAGAATTTGTCTTACAGCAGGCAGTAGATATGATCGCGCAGGATATAGAGCAAAACCATCCGGTATTTAACCTTAAAAAAATATATGCTGATGCCTACCAGCAGGAAACTTCGGCAGGAGGTGAAAGATATCCAACTGTAAATTTAGCCATTGACAATGCTATCACAGCAGGGACACTTTTGGTCGATTACTTTGGTCACGGCGGCGTAGATGGTTGGGCAAACGAACGTATACTGGAAGTGCCTCAAATTCAAAATTGGACAAATACTCCTTTTTTCCCGTTAATGATCACGGTTACTTGCGAGTTTTCTCGATTCGATAATCCCTTGCGACCAACGGCCGGAGAATACGTTTTTTGGAATCAAAATGGTGGATCATCTGCCATGATCTCAACAACCAGAGAGATCTTTATCAGTACCGGTCAGATTTTCAACAGAAGTTTGATCAAAAATCTTTTACAAATAGATACTGAACAATCCATGGCAGAGGCTTTGATGAGAACCAAGAACGAAACTTTCAGTACGCAAAAATTTTTCGTCTATTATTTTGGTGATCCGGCCATTCAATTAGGCAGAGCGAAACCTAATGTACAGATCAGTAAACTGAATGGGAAAGACATCACCCAAGTAAAAGATACCCTGAAAGCACTTTCTAAAATCAATATTGAAGGATGGGTAACGAACAGTAATAATCAAATCCTTGATGATTTTAACGGAGAAATCAGCACGACAATCTTCGACAAACCGCTGGACAAAACAACCCTGGACAACGATAATTTTGGCCGTAAAATGGAGTTTACAGCGGTAGAGAGCAAAATTTTCAGAGGTCGTGCAACGGTAAACAATGGAAAATTTGAACTTACCTTTGTTGTTCCCAGAGATATCAGAATTGCATTTGGACAGGCCAAATTTAGCTTTTACGCCAATAATTCTGCACTCGAATTTGCAGGATTAAATAATGAAATTTTGATTGGAGGGTTGGATGAAAATGCAGAAGAAGATAAAATTGGACCCGAAATAAAACTTTTTTTAAATGATGAGTATTTCGTGGAAGGAGGAAATACGGATAGTTCTCCGGTACTCATCGCCAATTTATTTGATGTATCGGGAATAAACACTTCAATTACAGCTGTGGATCATGATATCATTGCTATTTTAGACAATGATGAGGCCAATCCAATTGTTCTAAACGATTATTACAAAACAGAACTCGACGACTTTACGCGTGGGCAGGTGAGGTACAAATTGCCCAGTTTAAAACCGGGTGTTCATAATTTATCATTTAAATGTTGGGATACGTACAATAATTTATCCGAATCTGCGTTGAATTTTGTTGTAGTAGACGATAGTGGACTGGTTTTAAGTAACGTGTTAAACTATCCTAACCCCTTTGTAAACTATACTGAATTTTGGTTTAACCATAATAAACCTAATCAGTTATTGGAAACTCAAGTGCAGGTTTTTACCATTTCCGGAAAATTGATAAAGACTTTGCAAGCGAGTATCCAAACAAACGGTAATTTATCCAGAGAGATAAAATGGGATGGATTGGATGATTTTGGAAATAAAATCGGAAAAGGTGTGTATATTTATAAATTGAAGGTAACAGCTCCATTATCAAATCTTACTGCTGAAAAAATAGAAAAATTGGTAATTTTATAGCCCAAAACCCTTGTAACAACACTTAGATGAAATCATTAAGCGCTCTACTACTAATCACCTTATTATCATTCAATATTTTCGCTCAGGACGAACCTAATCCCATCACAACTGCGGCACCTTTTTTATTGGTTGCACCTGATGCACGCGCCGGTGGTCTGGCAGATATGGGAGGAGCAACCTCAGCAGATGCCAACTCCTTGCAATACAACGCAGCAAAATATGCCTTTTCTCAAGCTCAGTATACCATTGGCCTTAACTATACGCCCTGGCTTAGAAACCTCACCAACGATGTATTTGTGGGGAACTTAAATTTTAGTCAGCGATTGAGTGAAAGAAGTGCATGGGCAACAAGTTTGACTTATTTTTCTTTAGGAACTATCGATTTAACTGATGATACAGGACAAATTATCGGTTCTGAAAATCCAAATGAATTTGCCTTAGCCGGTGCTTATGCCTTAAAATTAAGCGAAGAGTTTTCCATGGGAGTTGTGTTGAGATATATCCGCTCTGATTACGCACTTCGTGTGGAGAATTCTGATTTAAATACGGTTAATACATTTTCCGTAGATGTAAACGGTTTTTACCAAACCGAAGAGAAGTACTACAATAATTTTAACGGTCGATGGAGAGCCGGTTGGAATATTTCCAATATCGGTCCAAAAGTACAATTAACCAGCGGTGGCGACGAGAGTTTTATTCCTACCAATTTAAAATTGGGTGGTGGATTTGAATTTATTTTAGACAATGTAAATTCGATTACCACAACCTTAGAATTGAATAAATTACTTGTTCCAACTCCACCGATCATCGATAATCAAACCGGAGAAATCATTGCCGGAAAAGACGATAACGTCAATTTCCTTGAAGGGATGATTCAATCTTTCTATGATGCTCCCGATGGATTTTCTGAAGAATTGAATGAGATTATTTGGTCATTAGGTGCGGAATATATGTACAATAATACTTTCGCCTTAAGAACCGGTTATTTTCATGAAAATGAAATGAAAGGAGGAAGACAGTATTTCACCTTAGGAGCCGGATTTAAATTCAGAAGCAGTATGCTGGACATCTCCTATTTGGTCAACACATCAGATGTGAATAATCCATTAGAAAATACGTTGCGCTTTTCACTTACCTTTAACTTAGGTGATCTTTATGACAATTATTAATGAAAGAATTTCAACATCCGATTAAATTTGTCGAAATAGAAGATCGTTCTTCCTTAAACGATAGGGAAAAGGAATTGCTTACAAAAGCAGAAATGGCGCGCGATAAAGCCTATGCACCTTATTCAAAATTTTTAGTGGGTGCTTCAGTCCTATTAGAAAATAACGCTATCATTACAGGTAATAACCAGGAAAATGCCGCCTATCCTTCCGGCATTTGTGCCGAACGAGTAGCGGTCTGGAAAGCCATGTCTGAATTCCCGGAACTAGCCATTCAAGCTGTTTTCATTGTAGCAAAATCATTAAATTATAACATAGCAGAACCTATCCCTCCCTGCGGAAGTTGCCGCCAAACCTTATTAGAATATGAATTCCGTCAAAAAAAGCCTATGTCGATTTACTTCGCAGGCGAAACAGGTAAAATTATTAAAGTAGAAAGTGTAAATCATCTTTTGCCCTTTGCTTTTAATCAGGATTATCTATAACATGCGGGATATCCAAAATAGAGAAGATCTCAAACAAATAGTGCAATTATTTTATGAAAAACTTTTGTTTGACGATAAGATCAATCATTTTTTTATAAAGTTCAGAGACTCCAGAACATTGTCAGAGCACCTTGCCATTTTAGTCGATTTTTGGGATAACATCGTCTTTTATTCAGGCACCTATCAGCGCAACGCTATGGCGCCTCATTTGATGCTGCACAAAGAAAGCCCCATGAAAACCGAGCATTTTGAGATTTGGCTCAACCATTTATCGGCTGCCGTCGATGAGCATTTTAAAGGCGATAATTGTCAGATATTAAAAACCAGGGCCTTGTCTATCGCTACGGTCATGAGAATTAAAATAAGTGAGTTGAATCAAAATCTATAAATAGGTGCCTGGTTCTATTTCAACGGGTACTTCATCCTTTCTAAATAGTCTTGCGCTACAATCACCTTTTAGTACAATTTTTTCACCTGTAACTTCCAGCCAACTCCCTTCCCTTAAACCGATTACCGGAAGTTTATTTAGTGTATGGTATTCTTTAATTCTGGTTTCTCGAGTTTCTCCTTGGTGCTTTGAACTTGGGTCAGGATCTAAATAATGCGGATTGATTTGATAAGGAATACTGTTTAATGTGTTAAAGCTGGAGGGGTAAACGATAGGCATATCATTGGTAGTTTGCATCGTGGGTCCGGTTATATTACTTCCGGCACTAGTGCCTAAATATGTCGCCCCTGATTTAATCCTGTCCGACAAAACTTCCATCAAGTCCAGATCGTGCAATGTTTTTACCAACAAAAAAGTGTTTCCGCCACCGGTAAAAATCCCTGCCGCATGAGCAATGGCCTTTTTAGGTTCTTCAAATTCTTGTATGCCTTTCACTTGCTTTCCAATTTTTGAAAAAGCTTCCTGAGCTTTTGAAGTGTACTCTTCAAAAGAGATCCCTCCCGGTCTGGCATAAGGAATAAATAGGATCTCATCTACCGATTTAAAAAAATGACTTAATACAGGCAACAAATAGCCCAAATATTGACCTCCATACAAAGTAGAAGTGCTGGCTATGACCATGTTTTTCATGAGAATAATTTTATCGTTCAATTTAACAAAAGTTTATCAGACAGATTTTAGACGCTTCTTTTTATTTTTACACCCGATGAAAAAACTGTTGATACTCGTTTTTTTGATAACCGGTTTGGCCAATGCCCAAAATGACAGGGTCGTTTTTAGGGGCTTAGTGTACTCAGATTCTGTTCGGATTGCAGACGCTCATGTCATCAACCTCAGCTCAAAAAGAGGAACTACAACCGATAATCAGGGTGTTTTTACCATTTGGGCAAAAGTATCAGATACCATTGTCATCTCAAATATTGAATATTACGACAAAAGTTGGGTACTTGCTGAAAAAGATATTCAAAATCCAACCACACTTTTTAAATTGACACCGAGGCAAATTGAATTGGAAGAAGTAATTCTTAAAAAAACCAATAATATGGCTACCTCTCTCAACTTGCCTAATGCGGGGAAAGAACCTTTGACAAAAGTTGAACGACAATTGAACCAGTACAGTCAGGCGAGTACACCTCTTGTGGTATTGGGAGCCCTCCTGGGTCAAAAAGGAGGAATCAGTGACCTTTACAATATCATCAGTGGTAACAGAAAAAAACACCGAAAACTGAATCAATACATCCAAGAAGATATAGAACGAGATCGATATTTGTTGTTATGTGAAGATATTCAGGAACATTTTGGAGAAAACTTTTTTATTGAAAAATTGAACATCCCCAAAGAATGGATTAATCCATTTTTACTACATTGCAAGAAGTTTAACGTTTCCTATTTGTTTGAAGAACAAAGATACCTTGAACTCACTGATGTTTTCATTAGAGAAAAAAGGTATTTCATGGAAGCAGTCCAAAATAAATAATTCGTGCTTAAAAAAATTGTTTCACTGTGCTTTTTCTTGTTCATGGCCTATATGTCCAATGCACAGGAAGAACGGGTTGTATTGCGAGGAGAATTGATCAATGAAGAACAATCTACCGAAGATATTCATGTGATCAACCTGTCAAGCAGAAGAGGAACGTTGAGCGATGCTTTCGGACAATTTGAAATAGAAGCAAAAGCCAACGATACCCTTTTAATTTCCAGTCTTATTTTTGATAAAAACGAAATAATTGTCACAGAAGAAAACATCGAAGACAGAAAAATCTCGATTGAATTAAATATTAAAGTAGAAATTTTACAGGAAATCTTTGTTAAAAATAAAGATTTTTTGATCGTGAAAGACACCCCGACCGTGGAAGTTAATGCCAAAACCTTGGCCTTACCAAACCATGATGCACGCGTTTTAACTCCTATAGAAAGAAAAGTAAACTATTATAAAAAAGGTGGAAGTATTGATAAGTTGTACGGAATTTTGTCGGGCGATACCAAAGCGTTAAAACAAATGCAATCTAATGTTAGTGATGATGAAGTGTTGCAATTGATACAAGTATATTTTTCTGATAAGTATTTCTCTACTTTATTAGGTATAGAAGAAAACAGAATTGCTGAATTTCTGAATATTTGTCAACAACAAAACATCGCTCAACTATATAGAATAGAAGCCTTTAGAGAACTGATCTCTACTTTGGACGATTGTAGTAAAAATTTTGATTAGATCTTCCAAATATACTTGCTGGCCAAACTTCGATAAGGTCGCCAACATTCAGAAATTGCGATCATTTTTTCTTTCAAAAAGGACTTTTCTGCATCAATGGCATATAGTTTTTTCATCCCTTGCTGAATACCTAAATCATCGACTGGAAAAACATCAGGCCGATCTAGAGGAAACATCAGGATCATTTGAGCTGTCCACTTCCCTACCCCTTTGATCTGAGTCAGCAAATCGATAATTTCATCGTCGGAAAAATTGACAATTGTTTCAAAAGACAGATCATTTTCCAATGAAAACTCGGCTACATTTTGTAAATACCTCGCTTTGTTAAATGACAAACCAGCTGCTCTCAGTACCGAAATATCCGTTTTAACCAATTCCTCCGGCCCCGGATACAAATCAAATAAATCAATAAATCGCTTCCAAATTACATCTGCAACCTTGCCAGATAATTGCTGAGAAATAATAGATCTGAGCAAAGATTGATAAATATCTGTTTCCACAGAAGGACGAATACTTATACCGGAGGAAGTGATAGCATTGTACAAAATGGGGTCCACCTCGTAATGAGGAATAATTTCTTGATATGCTTTCAATTAGTTTTTATTTAATTGGTTTAGATTTGCATTTTCCACGAAGTTAATAAATATTCGGCATGAGATTTTTTAATTATATTTTCGTTCTTCTTTCTTTGGTATTTCTTTCTTTTTCTGCCCACAAATATTATGTCAGTGTAACAGAAATAAAATTCGCAGAACAAAAACAGGAATTACAGATCTCCATGCGTTTTTTTATCGATGACGTAGAAGCTGTATTGAATCAGAGGTTTGACAAAGAATTCTTTTTGTCTACGAAAAAAGAACTGACTGATGCAGATAATTACCTCAAATTATATATCGATCAAAAATTTCAAATTAAAATAAACGGACAATCTATTACTGCCAGATACCTGGGTAAGGAATACGAAAATGATGTGGTCTATTTTTACCTTTTAGCCGATAAAATCAGTTCCGTGAATGTAATAGAAGTTACAAACACAATGCTCTACGAAAAATTTGAAGATCAGGAAAATTATATTCAGCTGAATATCAATGATCAACGTAATACTTTTATCCTTACCAAAAGGAATGATAAAGAAATGTTAAAATACTAAAATCAACAGACGACTAAAAAGGGAATTACCCTATATTGGCACGGATTTAAAGGAAAAAATACAAGATGAGAAAAAAAATTATTTTAACACTACTATCCGGGATCTTAGCAGTTTCTATGTTCGCACAAGAAACGAAACCTGCAGAAAGAGAACAGGGACATTACAACACTAGTAAATTCAGACAATTATACCAGGAATTACCAACTCCAAATAGCTACAGAACAGCTTCTGGAGCACCTGGCCATGAATATTACCAGCAACAGGCTGATTACAAAATGGATATTGTTTTGGATGATGAAAAACAACGTATCTATGGTGAGGAAACAATTACTTATTTCAACAATTCACCTGATCATTTAGATTATCTCTGGGTACAATTAGACCAAAATATCAGAGCTGCAGATGCTAAAACTCAAGATGTAAAAGAAGGAGGACCGGGAGTTTTTTATAGCCCTGAGAAATTTACCCAATCGTTTTTAGGAAAACCTTTTGACGGAGGTTTCAAGATAGACCATGTGCAGAATACTACCGGAGGAAATTTGCCTTACACTGTTAATGGAACTATGATGCGTGTGGATTTACCAAAAACTTTAAAGCCTGGAGAAAATACGAGCTTTAAAGTAAAATGGTGGTATAACATCCCTGAGCACACTGTTGATCGCTCAAGATCTGGTTATGAACATTTCCCGAAAGATGGAAATAACACCTATATCATCGCTCAATTTTTTCCTAGAATGGCTGTCTATAATGATGTGGAAGGATGGCAAACACTTCAATTCTTGGGAACCGGCGAATTTGCCTTGCCTTTCGGAAATTATGAAGTAAACATTACCACTCCGGCAGATCATATTTTAGATGGGACCGGCTATGTTTTGAACAGAAAAGACATGCTTACCAAAGACCAATGGAAAAGATACGAACAGGCACAAAATTCTTATGACAAACCCGTGGTCATTGTCACACAAAAAGAAGTAGAAGAAAGTGAAAAATCGTTTTCCAAAAAAACCAAAACCTGGAAATTAAAAGCAGATAATGTGCGCGATTTTGCGTTTGCCAGTTCGAGAAAATACATTTTAGATGGACAGGCAGTGAAAATTGGCGATAAAAAAGTAATGGCCATTTCTATGTATCCTAAAGAAGGAAATCCGTTATGGGAAGAATACTCAACCAGAGTTGTTGCACATACTGTTGAAAGTTATTCCAGAAGAATGTTCGACTATCCTTACCATAAAGCGATCTCTGTTCATGCCAAACAACAAGGTATGGAATATCCAATGATCTGCTGGAATTTTGGCAGACCTAATGAAGATGGAACTTATTCCGAAAGAACGAGAAATGGAATGATCGGTGTAATTACACATGAGGTTGGCCACAACTGGTTCCCTATGATCGTGAATTCTGACGAACGTCAATGGGGATGGATGGACGAAGGCCTGAATACTTTTGCCGAACTTTTAGCAGAGCAGGAATTTGAATCAGGATTTCCATCAAGAGGATTTCCGAAAGATGTGGTAAGTTATATGGGTGGCGACCAAAGCAGAATTGCACCCATCATGACGCAACACGACAATGTATACAGCAGTGGTTCAAATGCTTACTCTAAACCGGCTGCAGGTTTGTATATGTTGAGAGAAGTGATCCTCGGTCATGAACTTTTCGATAAGGCCTTTAAAACTTATGCTGAGAGATGGAAATTTAAACACCCTACTCCGGCAGATTTCTTCAGAACCATGGAAGACGCCTCAGGCACAGACCTTGATTGGTTCTGGAGAGGTTGGTTCTTTACGACTGATTATACGGATATAGGGGTTAAAGAAGTAAATAAATATGTGGTGACAGATCAGCCTACTGAAAGAGCGAAATCTATGGCGGCCAGATATGGAATGAAAGTGGAAGATTTCTTACCTGCGCTTTTCTTAATCAATCCTGACAGTGAGGAATACAACAAAGATATGGCCAAAGATATTGACCCTGTTAAAGATTATAAATTTTTGGGCGACTTCCTCAATGAAAATTACTCAGAAGAGGAAAGACAATCTTTAAAGAAAACAAAATATTTTTACGAAATAGTGTTTGAAAAACCGGGAGGCTTGGTGATGCCTATTTTAGCAGAATTCACCTATGCTGACGGGACAAAAGAGCAAAAATATTATCCGGCAGAAATCTGGAGATTTAACGATAAAGAGATCAAAAAATTAGTTCCTTCAGAAAAAGAAATTGTAGCGATAACCGTCGATCCAAATAATTTGACCGCTGATATTGACCAGTCTAATAACAGTTGGCCTAAAAAACAGGAAGAGACCAAATTTGACCAGTTTCAAAAAAATAAAGTAAGTCAATAACAAATTAAAGGCCGTTAAAAAAACGGCCTTTTTTTATACCCTGATTTGAACAGAATTCTTTACCTCATTGATAATAAACGTACTATAGGCACTGCCGATATAATCCAACATCGTGAGTTTGTTGTTTAAAAATTCCCGGTAAGCCTTCATGTTTTTTACCGCAACCTTTAAAATGTAATCGTATTCGCCACTGACGTTATAGCACTCGAGTACCTCATCAAATTGCAAGACTTCCTTTTCAAACTTCTTCACCAGATCATGCCTGTGCTGCACCAATTTGATCTGACAAAAAGCGATAAATGATTTGTCTATTTTCTCAAAGTCTACCAAAGCGACATATTGCTTGATCACCCCGGTTCTTTCCAATTTTCGCACGCGCTCATAAACTGCCGTATTCGACAAACCCAATTGATGGGCCATTTGTTTAGTGGTTGTTTTGCTATCTGTTTGTAAAATCCACAAAATTTCCTGATCTATACTATCGTAATTCATGAAATATTTTCTATAATTTTCTGATAAAAAGCAAATTTATAGAATATATTATCTATTTTTATAGATATACTAGTTTTATTATCTACATTATAATTAACATATTGTTATTTTATCTATTTATTCCGTATTTTGTAGAAAAATAAAAGACTATGGCTTCAGATTTTAAACCGGCAGACAGAATACAAGACCTACAATATTTTGGAGAATTTGGAGGTGTAAATCCTTCTATTTCAGATTCATCTACCTATACTTTTTTGGCAGCAAAATCGATGATGGATACCTTTGAAGGAAACACCGAAGGTTGTTATCTGTATTCACGACATAGCAGCCCGAGTAATCTATACCTCGGTCAGGCCCTCGCCGCCATGGAAGGAACAGAGTCGGCCAACGTTACCTCTTCAGGAATGGGGGCTATCACAGCCACACTAATGCAAATTTGCAGCAGTGGTGACCACATCATATCAGCGAGAACCATATATGGGGGCACCTATGCTTATTTCAAAAATTTCGCTCCTAAATTCGGAATGAATACCTCTTTTGTAGATATTACCAATTTAGAGCAAGTTGAAAAGGCCATTCAAAAAAATACAAAAGTGATCTATTGCGAAAGTGTCAGCAATCCCTTATTGGAGGTTGCCGATATCAAGGCGCTGGCAAAACTCGCTAGAAAACACAATCTCAAATTGGTGGTTGACAATACTTTTTCGCCATTGAGTATCTCTCCAGCGATTTTGGGTGCAGATATCGTAATTCACAGTTTGACAAAATTCATCAATGGAACCAGCGACACGGTGGCCGGTGTAATTTGTGCGAGTAAAGAATTTATCGATGCCACAAGAAATGTAAACGACGGTGCCTGTATGTTGCTTGGATCGGTGATGGATAGTTTGCGCTCTGCGAGTGTATTGAAAAACATGAGAACGCTGCATATCCGAATGAAAAAACACAGCGAGAACGCCATGTATTTAGCCGAAAAATTCGAAAAAGATGGGATCAAAATGATCTATCCCGGATTAAAAAGTCACCCTCAACACGAATTGTTTAAATCACTTTATAATCCTCAATACGGTTTTGGAGGTATGTTAGCTTTTGATGCAGGGTCACTGGAAAAAGCGGATGAATTGATGGAGCTCATGCAAAAAAGAAATCTGGGTTATCTAGCAGTAAGTCTGGGTTTTTACAAAACCCTTTTCAATGCTCCTGGCACAGCTACTTCCTCAGAAATCCCGGTTGAAGAACAGGAAGCCATGGGACTTACCAATGGTTTGATCAGATTCTCTATTGGTTTGGACAATGACATTGAGAGAACCTATGAAGCCATGAAACAATGTATGATTGATCTGAATATTTTACAGGAAAAAGTATCCGTTCATTCTTAAAAGAAATATATATACTGACTATAAAAAACCGTATCAAGTTGTGATACGGTTTTTTTTATTTCAAGTTCAACAAAGGTGACAAAAAATCTATCCCTTTAGGTAACTCAAAACATTGCGCTCTATCCTATCTAAAATTTGAGAATTATCTGCCTTTTCAAATTTTTGGCCGGTAATATTTTCGAATAATTCTATATAGCGATTAGAGATCTCTTCAATCTTTTCATCCGTCATTACGGGAATCTTTTGCCCTTCCAATCCTTGAAACCCATTTTCGATCAACCACTGACGCACAAATTCTTTAGATAATTGTTTCTGAGGCAAACCTTGATCTTGTCGCTCCTGATATCCCTCTGCATAAAAATACCTCGAAGAATCAGGCGTATGGATCTCATCGATCAACACAATTTCACCTTCTTTGGTTTTTCCAAATTCATACTTGGTATCTACCAATAACAAACCTCTTTTTTTTGCGATCTCCGTTCCTCTTTTAAAAAGTTTTCTGGTATAATCCTCCAGGATCAAATAATCTTTTTCATCCACAATTCCTTTAGCCAGAATGTCCTCACGAGAAATATCCTGGTCGTGTAAACCACTTTCCGCTTTTGTGGTAGGTGTAATAATGGGCTCAGGAAAACGGTCATTTTCTTTCATTCCATCAGGCATCCCCACCCCGCAGATCGATCTCTTTCCTGCTTTGTATTCTCTCCAGGCATGGCCTGACAAATAACCTCTGATAACCATTTCAACCTTAAAAGGAGTGCACAATTTCCCCACGGAAACATTGGGATCCGGACTCGCCATTAACCAGTTGGGTACGAGATCCTTTGTCTCTTCCATCATCAATAAAGCGATCTGATTCAGAATTTGACCTTTGTATGGAATCTGCTTAGGCATCACTACATCAAAAGCTGAGAGCCTGTCTGAAGCGATCATCACCAACAACTCATCAGCAATATTATAGACTTCTCTTACTTTTCCTTTATAAACATTTTTCTGTCCCGGAAATTGGAAATGGGTATCGTTAATGGTTTGCATCCTTTTATAATTTGTTAGGTTGTTTCTAAATTCTTAAACGCTGCTAAAATTTTACTGACCAATTTATGGCGGATGATGTCTCTTGCATCCAGCGTCACAAAGGAAATCCCTTCAATATCTTTTAACGTGACAATAGCCTCTTTTAGACCTGAAATTTGTTTAGCAGGTAAATCGATCTGCCCCGGATCACCTGTAATTATGAACTTTGCATTTCTCCCCATCCTGGTCAGGAACATTTTCATCTGGTTATGGGTCGTGTTTTGCGCCTCATCCAAAATCACAAAGGCTGAATCTAGGGTTCTACCTCGCATAAAAGCTAAGGGAGCGATCTGAATCACACCTTTTTCTAAATAAGAAACCAATCTTTCATGAGGAATCATATCGTGTAAGGCGTCGTAAAGTGGCTGCATATACGGATCTAATTTTTCCTTCAGATCGCCGGGCAAAAAGCCCAGGTTTTCACCGGATTCCACAGCCGGTCTGGTAAGAATGATCCTTCTGACTTCTTTCTCTTTTAAGGCTTTAACTGCCAGTGCAACGGCAGTATAGGTTTTTCCAGTTCCTGCCGGACCAACGGCAAAAAGCATATCATTTTCTTTGATCTCATCCACCATCTTTTGCTGATTGGGCGTTTGAGCCTTGATCAGCTTCCCTCCTACACCGTGAACAATGGTATCTGACTTTTTTAGATCTTTTGTTTGATGGGTAGTGGCTATCTGCTCAATCACATGCGCATCAATTTTGTTGTATTTTTGAAAATAACTTACCAGGCGATCCAAGTTTTTCTCGAATTCGTCAAGTATGGCTGCTTCTCCAAAGGCATATACCTTATTTCCTCTGGCAACAAGTTTTAACTTGGGATAATACTTCTTGAGTTCGTTAAAATTCTGATTGCTGATGCCAAAAAAATCCTTGACATTTATATCTTCAAGTGTGATAGATCTTTCGTTCAAATGCTATTGTTTTTCTATTAAAAATTAATCAGAGATTACTTGGTTAAACAAGCCTATTTTAACTAGATTTGTATTGCAAAAATAGTATTTTAAGTCAAGAAAAAACGCATAGATTTGCAAATAGCAAACAGTTTTTTATTCACAGAAAATAAATATATCAAACCACTTTATGCCTCTAATTACGCTTACTACTGATTTTGGAACCAAAGACCATTATGTGGGAGCTGTAAAAGGAGCCATCTACGGAGAACTGACCGATGTAAAGATCGTCGATTTATCTCATCATATCACACCGTTTAGCATTACAGAAGCCGCCTATGTGATCAAAAATGCGTATACCAATTTCCCTGATGGAACTATCCATATCATTGGTGTTGATGCTGAAGTGAGTCCGGAAAATGTACCCATCGCCATTCAGCTAGACAATCAATATTTTATTTGTTGTGATAATGGGATCATTTCGATGATCCTATCTGAAATCAAACCGGAAAAAATCGTTCAAATTACCATTCAAAAGAATTACGATATTCTGTGCGACACCCTCGATCTTTTTGTAAAAGTTGCCTGTCATTTAGCTAGAGGTGGTACCCTGGAAGTCATTGGGAAGCAGATCGATCAGATCAAACAGATCAAAGAGTTGCAACCTTCTATCAACGCAGAGCAAAATCAGATCATGGGCAGCGTTATCTATATTGACAATTTTGGTAATGCCATCAGCAATATTTCTAAACATATTTTTGAAAGTGTTGGCAAAGGAAGAGAATTTGAGATCATTGCCAAAAGACATACCTTCCAAAAAATTTACAGCAAATACAACGATATAGTCGATTTTTCACTTCCAATCGACAAAAGGCAAGACGACGGAAAAAGTCTGGCTTTGTTCAATAGCTCCAAATACCTGGAATTATCGATTTACAGGAGCAATAAAAAAACAGTTGGAGGAGCTTCCAGTTTGCTAGGACTTGATTACCGGGATAATATTACGGTAAAATTTAAATAAAATAAGTATGTTTGCCAGAATCGTGAAAATGACATTTCAAACGGAAAAGATCGATCTTTTTTTAGACAATTTTCATAAGAATAAACAGAAGATCAGAAATTTTGAGGGATGTGTTTCGTTAGAGCTTTTTCGCGACAAAAATGATCGATCGACCTTTTTTACGTATAGCTGGTGGAAAGCTGAAGACGATCTGAATAAATATAGAAACTCAGACCTATTTAAAACGGTTTGGTCTGAAACAAAAATTTTATTTAGCGATAAACCCGAAGCTTGGAGCATAGACAAGATCGAAAGTTTACCCTAAACAGAAGAAAAATGTTTTCAATTTTTAAAAAAGAAATCAATACTTTTTTTGCCTCTTCCATTGCTTATTTAGTCATTGGAACATTCTTATTGATCAACGGTTTGTTTCTTTGGGTCTTTAGAGGCGATTTCAATATCCTCGAAGCGGGTTTTGCTGATCTGAACGCTTTCTTTTTTATCACGCCCTGGTTTTTTATCTTTTTGATTCCGGCTATTACCATGCGAAGCTTTAGCGATGAAATGCGTTTGGGAACCATCGAAATACTGAAGACCAAGCCTATAACCAACTGGCAAATTGTTATGGGAAAATATGCGAGTGCGGTTCTGCTCATCATCATAGCACTCATTCCTACCGCAGTTTATATTTACTCCGTTTTTAAGCTCGGCAATCCGGTTGGAAACTTAGATTGGGGTTCTACTATTGGCTCATACATCGGTTTAGTCTTGTTGGGCGCCTCCTTTACCGCTATTGGCATATGGACAAGTACACTATCCGGTAACCAGATCATCGCTTTTTTATTTGGCGTTATACTGAGTTACTTAATTTATGCCGGTTTTGACGCCTTACAAGAAATTGATTTCTTGGGGCTTGATTTTTTAGCAAATATCGGAATGAAGGGTCATTTTGAAAGTATAAGTCGCGGGGTGATAGATACCCGAGATGTATTCTATTTTGTATGTGTGATTTACTTTTTTCTGGCATTAACCAAACTCAATGTGGATAAAAAATAAAGAGTGATGGAGCAATTGAATAAAAAGCTTAGCATACAATTAATTTGGGTTATTGTGATCATTGCAGTCATTCTGGGACTCAGTAATTCATTTTACCATCGTTTTGATCTGACCGCTGACCAGCGGTATACGCTATCTGATACAACGAAAGAAATTATCGAGCAAATAGAAGACCCTCTTTTTGTAAAAGTATACCTGGAAGGTGATTTTCCTGCTGAATTCAAAAGAATTCAGACAGAAACACGACAACATCTTGAAGAACTGAGATCTTTGAACAAGAACATCGTATTTCAATTTATTAATCCCCTGACCAAAGCCAATGAACTGATTGAAAGTGGCTTACAGCCCTCTAAATTATCAGTTCAAGAAAACGGACAAGTATCTCAAGCTATTATTTTTCCATATGCCGTACTTGAATACCAAGGCAAAAAACAAAATGTTTCACTCTTAAGTGAAGCTCCGGCTACATCTCAAGAAGAGCAGCTGGAAACTAGTATTCAAAATTTAGAATTTGCCTTTACAGACGGTATCAACAAATTAGTTCAAGATAAACAGAGATCCGTTGCTGTATTGAGAGGGAATGGTGAATTAGATGACATTTATCTGTATAGCGCCTTAAAAAAACTTGGGGAATATGTGCATTTGGCAGAATTTACGCTGGATTCTACTCAAATTAACCCGCAGCAAACGCTCAAAGAATTACAAAATTACGATCTGGCGCTTATCGTAAAACCTACTGAACTATTTAGTGAAAATGAAAAATTCACTTTAGATCAGTACATCACAAATGGTGGGAAAACCGTTTGGTTCATAGATCAGACTACGGCAGAACTGGATAGTTTGATGGATACAGGTAATTCATTGGTCATGAACCGTGACCTTGCCTTAACCGATCTATTATTTTCATATGGCGTTCGAGTAAACTACAATCTGACAAAAGACATGTACGCCAGCACTATTCGTTTGGCAGCAGGTAATTCAGGAAATCAGACACAATTTGAAGATTTCCCTTGGTTGTATTTTCCTTTGGTCTTCAGTAAAAATAATCATCCGATCAATACAAACTTAGATCCGGTTTTTTTGAGGTTTCCGAGTACGATCGATACGCTAAAGAATAATGTCAAAAAAACGATTTTATTGAGCGGCTCACCTTATGCCAAAATAATAGGTACACCGGCGGACATTTCGTTAAATGAAATTGCAGAAAATCCAAGTCAAGAGAGTTTTAATCAGAAAAACCTCATTTTTGGCGTATTACTCGAAGGAAAATTTCAATCGGCATATAAGAATAGAATTAAACCTTTTTCACTGCCATCTGTTAAAGATGAATCGGCTTTTAACCAAATGGTGGTAGTCTCTGATGGTGACTTGATCGCCAATGAAGTGCTCAGAGGCCAACCACTTCCGTTAGATCAGGATAAATGGACAAAAAAACCATTGGGGAATCAACAATTTCTTCTGAATGCAGTTCAGTTTTTACTTGAGGATCAGGCCATTTTAGAACTGCGTTCCAAGCAGATCAAGATCAAATTTTTGGATAAAGAAAAGGCTTTCCAAAACAGGGGTTTTTGGCAAGTATTCAATATACTGCTTCCCATCGGTTTATTGACCCTATTCGGAATTATTTTCAATTATATTCGCAAGAAAAAATATACTTCTTAATTTTTTGTTAAAAAATTATTCTTTCCGAATTGATGTGACAATTGTCACTAAATTAGAAATTCTATTAATTAAAACATAATTCAATGAAAACAAAGCTTTTAACTATTTTATTTATGTGTTTTGCATTCGTTTCGCAGGCACAAATTACCGCTCCGCAACCTAGCCCAACTGCTAAAGTTGAACAAGTTGTAGGATTAACCAATGTAACCTTAGAATATTCGCGCCCTTCTTTAAGAGGACGAAGTGCTTTTGGTGAGTTAGTTCCTTTTGGCCAAACATGGCGTACAGGTGCAAATGCCAATACGAAAATAACATTTAGCACAGATGTAACAATCGATGGAAAAAAATTAGCCAAAGGTACTTACGCTCTTTATACAGTGCCTAATGCAAATGCTTGGGATGTTATTTTTTACAGTGATGTAACAAATTGGGGTACACCTGAAAAATGGGATGAGAGTAAAGTGGCTTTAAAAACATCGGCTAAAACTATGGCCCTTGCCAACAAAGTAGAAACTTTTACAATAGACTTTAGTGATTTGGCCGACTTTACCTATGGCCACTTAAATATTCTTTGGGACAAAACAGCGGTTGCTGTTAAAATTGAGGTTCCTACAGATGAATTGACCGTCGCGAGCATTCAAAAGGTAATGGCAGGTGCTGACGCTAATGATTATTTCAATGCAGCCAGTTATTACAGAAAATCAGGAAAGAGTCTTGATCAGGCTAAAACCTGGATCGATAAAGCGGTTACGATGAGACCTGAAGCTTACTGGTATATGAGAGAACAATCGTTGATCTATGCAGCTATGGGAGATAAAAATGGAGCAATAGTTGCAGCAAAAAACTCTTTGGCCTCAGCACAAAAAGCAGGGAACAAAGATTATGTTAAAATGAATGAAGATTCCATCGCAGAGTGGAGCAAATAATTGATATAGAGATGAAAAAAATAATGATTTTATTGGTTTTGGTCACAAGTGTAACCATGGCCTGTGCACAAAAAAGTCCTAGAGAGCAAGCCTCAGGAACCGTTAACGGTATTAATGTAGCAGTAGACTACGGAGCACCAAGCGTTAGAGATCGCGTGATTTGGGGAGAATTGGTTCCCTATGCCAAAGTATGGAGAGCCGGAGCAAATGAGAATACCACCATCACATTCGATAAAGATGTGACGATTGCCGGGCAACCATTGGCAGCCGGTAAATATGGCTTTTTTATGATCCCAAATCAATCTGGCGATTGGACAGCTATTTTTAGCAAAAAGAATGACGCATGGGGTTCTAACGGATATGCTGAAAGCGATGATGCATTAAGAGTTAGCGTTGCACCAAAAATGGTTTCAGATAACCAAGAACAATTAAAGTTTTCAGTTGGAAGCAGCGGAATTGATTTTGCCTGGGAAAAAGCAAGATTACAGATTCCGGTAAAATAAAGCGTTTTGAAAAACGATTAAAACCCCGATGACTCGGGGTTTTTTTATGCCTGAATTTTTCGAAGACCAATTTGTTGTAGGAACATCGCTAAAATGATGACCAGCACACATCCTAACAAATTCAACCAGAGAAATGGAAGAATATCCATTTTAAAAATAGCTATAATAATTACCTGAGTAATGATCGCAGCTGTAAATACAGCATTGGCCCTGACATACTTGATAAAGAAGGCTATTAAAAAGATCCCTAGTATGTTGCCGTAAAAAATAGAACCAATGATATTGACCAGTTGAATCAAGTTATCAAAAAGACTTGCCACACTTGCAAAAACAATCGCTAAAACACCCCATAAAACGGTAAACCATTTTGTAGCATTTACATAATGCTTTTCATTTTCATCTTCCCGCACGCTTCGCTTATAAATGTCCACCACCGTAGTTGAAGCCAGTGCATTGATCTCAGAAGCAGTAGAAGACATGGCAGCGGATAAAATTACTGCCAGAAGTAAACCAATCAAACCTTTTGGCAAATTATGGAGTATAAAATGAATAAAAACATAGTCCTTATCATTTGTCTCCACTTTGTCATCTGCCAAAGTGATTATTTCCTTTGCTTTTTCTCGATTTTCAATTTCTTCTTTATTTAATACAGCAATTTGTTCTCGTGTTTGATCATCGACTTCCTCTCGACCAAATTTTAACTGTAACACCTTCTTCTGTTCTAAAATTCTGTTGTGCTCCTCTTCCAGAGAATTATAGATTGTCGCTTGATCTGAATTTTTTACCGCGATAGTCGCAGCCGGATTAAAATTTAAAGGAGAAGGATTGAACTGATAGAAAACAAAAACACATACCCCTACCAACAAAATAAAGAACTGCATGGGTACTTTTAACACGGCATTAAACATTAATCCCATTTGACTTTGGCGAACAGATTTACCGGATAAATAACGCTGAACTTGCGACTGATCGGTTCCGAAATAGGACAACATTAAAAAAGTTCCACCTAAAAATCCTGTCCAAACAGTATATCGGTTATTCAGGTCGAAAGAAAAATCTAAAATCTCCATTTTTCCGCTTGCGCCGGCAATTTTTAAGGCCTTATTAAAACTGATCTCTTCGGGCAAAGAATAGAGGATCACAAAAAAGGCCGCGAACATACCCAGAAAAATAATGGCCATTTGCTGTTTCTGAGTCACATTTACTGCTTTAGTACCTCCAAAAACAGTATAAATAATGACCAGAAGACCAATACCAATATTTAGAAAAAGCAAATTCCAACCTAATACGGCAGACAAAATAATGGCCGGAGCAAAAATGGTAATTCCAGCAGCCAATCCACGTTGAATCAAGAATAAACAAGCCGTAAGTGTTCTGGTTTTAAGATCAAAACGACTTTCTAAATATTCGTAAGCAGTATAAACATTTAGTCTGTGATAAATGGGGATAAAGACCATGCAAATGATCACAATGGCAATAGGTAATCCAAAATAAAACTGAACAAAGCCCATTCCGCTGTGAAAGGCTTGACCGGGAGTAGATAAAAAAGTAATCGCACTGGCCTGGGTAGCCATAACAGATAAGCCTACCGTATACCATTTAGCTTCCTTACTTCCTTTTATGAAATCGTGAATATTCTTACTTCCCTTTGTTTTGTAGGAACCATACAACACTATAAATAGTAAGGTGGCCAATAATACAATCCAGTCTATGAAGGCCATATCAATGATAATTTTGCATGAGTAAATAAAAGATGAGTATATAAAGTATGTTGATGGCAATAATAGCTGTATAGCTTTTCGTCCATACAAATTCTTTTTTTTCCTGATCTTCCATTCTTATTGTTTTACAGTTATTGATTTTTGCTCCTCACCTACAGAGATCATGTTCACAAATAATTTATAGGCACCTGGAACTCCGGCTGGTAATTCTCTAAAAAAAGATAAGCCTGTGTAAATATAATTTCCTTTCCCGTATTTCGCGATAAGCAAAGATCCTTCTTTAGCTGATTCTCCCGGATCATTCATAGAAAAAACAGGAGTAAATTCCTTCGCCCATTTATCGGGAAAATATAGGCCTCTTTCCTGAACCCAGCCTTCAAAATCATTTTGGGTAATTTTATTGGGATAATTTAATATAGATTGCTTAGGATCGATGAAACGAACTTCCGAAGTTTCGTCTGTAACTCGATCATTCGACAATTCAAGATCAAAAGGTGCCAGACTGCCATTAATTTTCAATCCTCTTGAGGTATTGTATTGAACAATTAAATTACCTCCGTTTTCAACAAATTTTAAAAGTGCTTTTTGCTTATTTATTAATTCCTCATGGATATTATAGGCGCGAATTCCCATGATCACTGCATCAAAACGATCCAGATCATTGCCGATCTCTTCGGGATTCAGCTCTGTTATCGTATACCCAATTTGACGTAAACTCTCAGGTACATCATCACCGGCTCCTTTAATATAGGCGATATGCTTAGGCGACATCGCCAAATTTAATCGCACAACTTTAGCACTTGACGGAAATAAGATACGTTGTTTGGGAATATGATCGTAATTGATCTCCGTTAAAGACTGTTTGAACTCTCTTCCTTCACTTTTGATCACACTCTGAAGTATTCCTTCTGATTGGCCTGCCGGGGGTGTCACCAAAAAATTCACCTTTTTTACTTCTCCTTTTTCATTTAACTGGAGAGGAATTGAAGCCGGCTCTACTTTCCACTGGTCAGGAACTTGTAAGCTAATCTCACCGCGAATTGCAGCTTTATGAGCCTTGACACTCACAGGAATTTCTTTAGGACTTACATCATTAAACAACACAACACTGCTTTCTATGGTTGAGGTAAAATCAGGTAAAACAGCAAATGGTTCATACACCTCCCCTTTCACGGGATCATTAAATTTATAGATCACGTCCTTTTCAAAATGAATTGGATTTCCATCAACGGATAATAAAAAATCGACTTTAGCCAATTGATCTCCCATAGGTTTTCCAATGTTATGGGTATCCTCCACAAAATACATTCCCAAAGAACCTTTTTCGTTTAACCAATAGGGAGTAGAATAAGATGCGTTTGTCGGAATTTTCAATTCTGCAGTAAAATTGTTAGCCACATTGTAATCCAAAGATTTATTAATCGGATTTGTCTGTTGAAAATCTTCGAAGCTTACTTTGTAATTTTCAATCTTTACCGGAATGAAACTTCGATTGATGGCCTCTATATTCAATTTTACGATCTCGCCCGGAGTAGTCTCAGCGGTTTCAGAAGCCGCCTCTAAGTATAGACCTAAACAAGCATAAATAATTTCTTCAATTTCTCTTTTTTTAATCTCCTTCCAATGATCATTATTTAGCTTTAGAATTAATTTACGCGCTTTGAGCAATTCAGGTACACTTGCAGAAGGATTTTTGAAATCGTAATTTCTCTGTACACGGGATAAAATTTCTCCAATTTCTTTACCACCGGCAACTCGATTCCATGAAGTATCAATGCCGTCAAATATATTATTTGGGTCTTTAGGCATCTCCCCATTGATCAATTGCAGATATTCAGATTCATCTCCGCGAGAACCGGTACTTCCAAAGCCTTGAGATTTATGCATACTCCTGCTGGTTGCGGCTATTTCATTATTGGACAAACCCAATTCAGGATAAAAAGTACCGATATTCACTTCCATCATTGTGCTTTTATCGGCTTCATCAAATTTCTCTCTGCTTCCGTAAAACCACCAAGAGGTATTAAAAAACATCCTTTTAATTTGCCAGGGTTGTGAATTTCCAACCGCATAATTCTTATCGCCAACAAGACCAAAAGCCTCTGAGCTCAAGATCGCCGAAGTGGTGTGATGTCCATGTGTACGGCCCGCTGAACCTGCGTCGAAACGGTTGATCACGATATCGGGTTGATAGGCACGCATGATTCGTACGACGTCGTTCAATACGTCTGCACGGTTCCAAATACGTTGGGTTTCCTCCGGATTTTTTGAATATCCAAAATCATTTGCTCTGGTAAAAAACTGTTCTCCGCCATCAACAGAACGCGCTTTCAATAATTCATTGGTTCTGATAAGTCCCAGTTGTTCCCTAATTTCGGGACCGATCAAATTTTGCCCTCCATCACCTCTTGTCAAGGACAAATAGGCCGACCTGGCATTGAGCTCGTTAGAGAAATAGGAAATCATTCTTGTATTTTCATCATCAGGATGTGCAGCCACATATAATACCGAACCTAGAAAGTTGAGTTTTTCAATGGATTTATAAATTTCATCCGAAGATAGTTTTTCAGGTTTTTGTCCAAAAAATGTGAAAGTTGAAATAAGAACAAAAATGAAGGTAATCAAGATTCTTTGCATAGATTTTTGTGTAAAGCACAAATCTAAAAAAATTAAGAGGACCAAATCTAAATTAAGAAAACCTTAACAGCCAAACACAAAAATATTTGGGATTTGCTAAACATTAAATTCCAAATCTCAATGATCAATACTCAATGATAAAGGTTAAATGCAAAAGGATAAAGTTCAAAAAAAAGGTTGAATGATCAAGGATGAATGTTAAATTGGCTATGCGGTGATATGGTGCCTGGTAGGCAGGGATAAGGAATAAAGTGTAAATGCCAATTATGAGATTCCTCACCCTACTTCGCAGGGATTCGGAATGAACAAGGGGATGAACAGGGATAAAATTCAAAGGATAAAGTTTAAAGTATTCATTATACGGATTTAAAAACCGGCCTCAAAGAAAAAAGTGCTGCGATCAAAATCAAGGTTAAATAACTACTAAACCAAATTAACTTCAAGAATCTTCAAACCGTGCCTTATTAATTTTCCGAGTACCAAAACACCGAAGATCCGTTAAAATTTTGAAGATGTCGAGCGCAGCGAAGTTCTTCAAAATTAGGATCGAAGATGCATTTTGGTCGTAACAAATTGATGCAGCAGCTTGATCTTTATATGTCTACTTCTTCTGTCAGGCAAGAGCCAGCCTGCGGTAGGCAAGTGCCCTAACCAGGAGGTGGTTAAAATATCATGTATCCAAAACAAACGATTCGCGTACCTAAATCCAAAAGGAGGGGAAGTCAATTGACTAAAATTCCAATGGTAGAAATTAAAATTCAGCCAATTAAATCAAAGATTCAGCTCGATGTAAATCTAAATCTAAATAACGATCAACTACTATATCACAACTTTACCATTTCACAACCCACTACATAACTGTATCGACCGCATAACTAAAGGAACTTCAAACTTCACCCCTTCCACTACCCATGAAACAAACATTTATTTTTGCCATAACTATTAAAATAATATATTTGTAATCCTTAATCTGGGCAGCTATAACCTGAATAGCTCAACCCTCAATTCCAATTGAATGAAATTTATTGTATCGAGTTCTCAGTTACTGAAGCAATTGCAAATATTAGGTGGTGTGATTAATTCCAATAACACCCTGCCCATCTTGGATAATTTTTTATTTGAATTTGAAAATGATGAACTGAAAATATCCGCATCTGATCTGGAAACTACCATGTCGGCCATTATTGAAGTGGGTGCTGATGAAAGCGGATCTATCGCCATCCCTGCTAAATTATTACTCGATACACTTAAAACTTTTCCTGAACAACCTTTAACATTTACCGTTGAAGAGAATAATATCATTGAGATCAGTTCTGACAGCGGAAAATATGCTTTGGCTTACGCCGACGGAGAAGAATTCCCTAAAGCAATTGAGTTAGACGGAGCAAGTTCAATTATTCTGAATGGAGCTGTCTTGGCTGAGGCTATTTCTAAAACGATTTTCGCCTCAGGAAATGACGATTTACGACCCGTCATGAGCGGTGTGTTTTTTAGATTTTCTCCGGAAGGTCTGATTTTTGTCTCTACCGATGCGCATAAATTGGTAAAATATGTAAGAAATGATGTATTTGCCAATGAGACCTCTGAATTCATTATGCCAAAAAAACCATTGAATTTATTAAAAAACATCCTTTCAAGTTCCAACAGTGATGTTAAAGTTGAATTTAATGATAGCAACGCCAAATTTACGTTTGACAATATTTCCTTAGTTTGCAGATTAATAGACGGAAAGTATCCCAATTATGAAGCCGTGATCCCAAAGGAGAATCCAAATAGATTAGTGCTTAATAGATCTATGTTCTTGAATTCTGTGAGAAGGGTTTCTATTTTCTCAAGTAAATCTACCCACCAGATCAGGCTAAAAATGGCCGGGACAGAATTAAAAATATCTGCTGAGGATATCGATTTTTCCAATAAAGCTGATGAACGTTTGCAATGCAGTTATGAAGGTGATGATATGCAGATTGGATTTAATTCACGCTTCTTACTTGAAATGCTGAACAATTTGAGCGCAACAGATGTGATGCTGGAAATGTCTTTACCAAATCGTGCAGGGATCCTTACTCCTCTTGACGGATTGGAAGAGGGTGAAAACATTACCATGTTGGTCATGCCGGTGATGATTGGGAATTGATACCCGCGTAAATTAACTAAAAGAAGGAATCTCAGCCCTTCAAGAAAAACACAATGATCAATTACCAAATCACAAAATGAAGAAAATACCATCCTAAATAATTCAAATCACAATAGACGATAAATCAAAACTTAAATCTCAATACTAATATCTAAAATCTCATATTCATATCTTGAACTTCCCACTCCACAACCGACAGCATAACTGAATAACCGTATAACTGTATAACCCGTTTGGCAGCAAGGACAAAGTTTAAAGGCAGAAGAATAAAGTTCAATTTCCAAATTAAGATTAAAACGGTCAACGTTATTTAGGCATCGAGACCAAATCTCAATGATCAATACCGAAGTATAAAGTTTAAAGGCAAAAGGATAAAGTTCAAAGAAAAGGTTGAATGATGAAGGATGAATGTTAAATTGGCTATGCGGTGATATGGTGCCTGGTAGGCAGGGATAAGGGATAACTTTTAAAGGATAAAATACAGATTTAATCCTCGGCCTCAAAGAAAAAAGTGCTGCGATCAAAATCAAGGCATAGTAAGACCGGGAAGATTCGAGTGCAGACGAGAATATCACCCGGCCGCACTTAGCCTTGATAAAGAGTGAAGTGCTTTTTTATTTGCAGCCTTGATCTTTTTGATTCGTTTTTGGATCAAGCCAAAAATGAATAGAAGAGTCATTTCCGACTAACAGGAGGAAATTGAAAATTCAGCGGAGCTAAATCGCAGATTCGACGAAGTAAAAATGAACATAAAAACGGTCAACGTTATTTAGGCATCAAGCTCAAATCATTCAACATTTATCATTAACTTCTGCTACTTCTCCCTTCCCACTTCAAACCTCTCACTTTACCCTTATTACTTAACTTTTTCCCACTATCAACACATTGTTAATAACTTTTTTACTATATTTGTGATATTAAAACTAGTTGAATCCCCCAAAATTCAATTGTTTTTAGTACAACTTTAAAAAATTGCTAATTATAAGTTGCTGTTTTACAGTAAATTAAACTTAAGAAGTTTAACTAAAAATAATGTATGAAAAGAAAATTACTATCCTTCTCTTTGTTGGTTTTATGGAGTATGTTTGGAATTTCCCAAACAGATTATTCTGAAATCAAATTTAAAAGCAACGTATACCAATACAAAGATCAAATGCCTAGAACAGAAGAATTGGGCATAAGCAAATATTTATTGGCTGAAATTGTTGAGACCCTCGGTCATTCATGTTACTCGAAAGCAGAAAAAGAAGAAATTATAGAAAAGGCATATCTAGCCCTTTCTAACCCAAAACTTTTCGACTACGTATACAAAGATTTTGCTGTGACCTCCAATAACAATTGGGGCAGCAGAAATTCTCAAGGTGAAATTATTTTAGAGCCTAACCCCTATCTAACGGACTGGACGATCAGCGATAACGAGTACCCTTATTTTCAATTGGCGTTTAATAAGATTCTCGATCATTTTAATTTAATGGCGTACGGCGATGATGCCGAAAGTGTGGCATCGAGCTTTAACCAATTATTGCTTACTAAAGATTTTAAATTCACCGAACCAAAGGATGATGATTGGGCCTATTCTTATTTAGAAACGATCAATAGTGAATTGGCGGAAAAAGGTCTTGTGGCTCTGGTCACTAAAGGGTATTACCAAATAGTGGTCTGTGAAATAAAAAATAAAGATAAAATAACCGATTTATTTGAAAAGTTCAAATGGGAGTTGGTTCAACCATAAGATCAATTACCTCCCCTCAAATCAGGAAATCCTCTATTACACTTGTTGTATGGAGGATTTTTATTTTATTTTATACTATCTGCGCTTTATTATCGTTATGGCATAAGTATATAATTAAAGTAAAACCTTTGAAAAAGATTACCCTCTATATCGGCGTCTTATTGCTTTCTGTTAATTTGTTCTCTCAGCAAATTGATTACGAAAATATCAGGTTTAAAAGCAAAGTGAGAAACTATGCGCAGACCTTACCTAAAACGCATGAAAAAGGGATCGATAGGAAGGTAACAGATGAATTGGTAAAATTGCTGTGCGAGGATGTTTTAGACGAAAAACAAGAGAAGGAAATAGCCAATAAAATTTGGTTAGCGATCAGTGATCCCGAAAAATTTGATTTTGTCCATAAAGACTATTCGATCAAAACAATTGATAATTGGGGGGTAAAAATAAAGTTTGAAGATCCAAATTTTGAACCCAATCCTTACCTTTATCAATGGACCATCACTGAGGACGAATACACCTATTTTCAATGGGCTATCACGAGAATATTGATACATGAAGGATTAATGGCTTATGCCGACGAAGCAAAAGTGGCATCGAAAAAGATCAAAAACTTGCTCCCTCTAAAAAAATACAACTTTCCGGCACATAGCGCATCAGACCATACCTATTCCTATCTAGAAAGAATGAACAAAGGTATCAGTAGCAAAGGTTGGGTCATCCTGATCTTTCAAAACAACTTCGACTTTTTGGCTTGTAAAAAAGAGAACAAAGAGGAACTCATTGAATTACTGGATAAATTTCAATGGCATTTTGATTTGCCATAAAACTTCAAATTGAATTATCTAGTTCTTAGCACTCAATCACTTCTTGTCTGCTATTTTTTAAAAATTTAATAATATATCGTAACTTTTACTTTTCAATAACCATAAATTGAATAAAAGTGAGATATGTTATACTCATTGCTATAATTATCTGTACTTACCAAAGTACATCTGCGCAGACAGATTCAAATAAAGGTCATACAGAACATTTTATTGTGGGTATGGCCATAGGTGCAGGCACATCTTATTTTGTTTATAGAAAAACAAACAATAAATTCAAAAGTTGGATATGGGGAACAGGCGCTGGCATATCCATAGGTCTGGGTAAAAGAATTAATTGATCCTGCCATTGGCAAAACAAGATCAACAAAAGATTTTGGCTATACTGCCTTCGGTTGTTCTATTGATGCCTGTATAGTGTTCCCACTAAAATCCAAAAAGTAAGAGCTTACTTATCTCTATTAACTAAAAAAACCACGCTATAAGCGTGGTTTTAAGAAAAAGTTTATTTGGATATCAAACTATTACAATTTGATTGCCTTTTTGTTTAGTACTGATCCATTTTCTAGTTTCACTTCAAAGATCAAAACAGCACCCGTTTGAGCTTGTGGGACATCAAGATAGAAACTTTGTAAATTCGGACGACTCACTACTATATTTCTGCCTAATACATCATACACTTTCACTTCTTTCACCGTTTTACTTGAGTTGATTCTAAAACCATTTCCTGAATTAGATAATGTAAATTCACTGCTGTTAATAATATCCTCAACAGCCAATGCATTTTTAGAGAATT
>CAVQQR010000023.1:0-8050 GCA_963715015.1 uncultured Flavobacteriaceae bacterium | reverse complement strand
TTGTCTTATAGACTTTCCTAAACTTGTTATCTCTATTTATTTCAATATTCTTTAAAAGCCATGTATTATAAGGGAGCACGTGTATTAAGAGTACATAAGTCTTGTTATTTTGTTTCATCCAAAAGGTACGCTAGAAGAGACGGAAAATTCCAGAGGGGCGGACTTTTTTTCTACTTAATTCTAACTGTAGGTAGTTACTATAGCTTCCCTGAATATGGTGTATTGAATAGTAAAAGGCACGTTTTAAGGACTGCAAATTTGGAGCCTAGGGATAAGTAGCTTGTTATGATCTATATTTATTTCTTTGTGTTATGGTTTTGGATAGAAAATAAAAAACCCGAATGAATTATCACACGGGTTTTAATATATTTTTTAATTCTCTGTTGTTACGTATCCGATCGGCTCAAGAATTACTTCCATTTTGCCAATATTTAGTCCTTGACCAGATTCGCTGCCTGCAATTTCATTAATATCGACGCCGGGTGCACCTTTAGGTAGGTCATAAGTTTCTCCCTTAACAGCGGTGCCATAACCAAGATCTCTTAATGATCCAGCGGTTATACGACTTAGTGGGTTTGGACCTAAATTTAAAAATCCAGTCATCAATTCATTATTTAAAGTAGCTTCATCCCAGTGCGAAAATCGTGTACCTGGTCCAAAGTCACCTTCAATTGGTAATTCGCCTGTTCCACCTTCAGCATTCCAGTGAACATTGGCCATCCTTCCAGTAAAATATGGATTGGATGAGGTTCCTCCTCGAAGCATTCTGGAAAAGTTGAACGGTTCAAAATTGAAATCAAGATTCCAAAGTGTTCCAACGCCTAATACATGACCCATTTCATGGACGATAACTTCTTCAAATAAATCTAAGCTCTCAAGGAAATCTAGATCATCTACATCAAAAAACATAACGCCAGTAAGAGTTAAGAAATCACTTGTACGGAAAAATCGGGGTCCTGCCTGTCCAAGAATACGGCCTGGTCCATCAATTGGTGCTAGCACCACCTCAATGATGATGTCGTCTACTGTTTCGTTATTTATAACAGGAGGAAAGCCAACAAAAGCAGAAGGGATGGTTCCTGTAAAAGAAGGAACATCCTTAATAATAATTCGCTCCCATCGAGCAACTGCTGACTCAAAAACCTCTCTCTGCCTTTCAGTTACGGGGACTAAATATTTAAGAGTGATATTGAATCTACCTTTATCATCACCAGGAGCAGTTGTAGTTTTTGAAGCAATATTTACTAAGTCTTCCGAGTTACTTCTTATATGGATAAGTTCATTGGTTTTCTCGATCAAATCAAAAGTAATCATTTGACTTTCCGCAAGAACTGTTGAATTCGAATCCGTTGAGTCATCGGAGCAAGAGCCAAAAAGTAAGGTAATTAAAAAGCTTCCTAAAATAATTGAATAGAACAAATGGCCCGTACCATCTTTTTCTGATTTCCAGTTTTATAGGCCTTTTTAAAAACTGATTTGACAGGTGTTTGATTTTGATTTTTGTTTGTTTTTTTCATGATTATTAAATTTGGTTAGACAGAATCTTTTAAATATAATATTCATTATTCATTTGGTAATTAGATTAAAGAAAAATGTTAATAACTCTTACAAATGTTGAATTTTTATGAATCAAATGCAGGGTATTCTTCAACAAAAAAATGAGTGCAATAAAATTATAAATCTAAAAATCCTTGGCAGTTGATCTAAATGTTTTTCTTTGTTCTAACCAATTTAACTAGACTTCTTTTTTATTATACGCTTCAGGAAAACTCTATTCTTATTTGTGATAAATAATCACTGTTTAATGGAAGAGGAGCTAAAACATGGTTTAGTCAGTTCGATAGTTTTTGCTCCAATAGGTTTTGGACTTCATCTAATTCTTTAAGACTATTTTCCTTCATAGAAATGAAATAATTATAATAGGCTTTTCGCTGTGAAATAATATTAAAATATTCGCTATCCTGCATTAGTTGTTCACCATTAGTTGGAATGAGACCCAAAGTATCTGTGGCATAAAAATTTTTTATTTGATGTTCAAGCTGAATTGATCTCAAGGGGCCTTCAAGCCGCTTAGTAGTTTCTAACATATCTGGAAAAGTGATCTCAAATAAATTCACTATTTTTTTTCGTAAAATGGTAGAAGCTATGATATCTGTTCCTTTCGTTTTTATTTCATTAAAAGCTACGAAAGAAAGTTGCGATTCAGGAAAGACCCTAGCCAAATGGAAATAACCATTAAGTGTGTCATTATAAGCCAGATTATCTGCATGTGCCTTTAGTAAAACATCAATCCGTGCTAATAAAAAATTATAAGCATCCATATTCCCTTCAATCAATTCTTTATTTCTTAAGAGATCTTCCTTCAGGCTCATAAGAAGGATTCGCTCTGTGTGACGTTCTTTCCTACTTTCATTCCAATTATTGATCTGGAGCGCAATCAATATCCCAATCACTACCAATACAATCTCTCCTATAGCATATCTCATATACTTTAAAGGCTTGTTGTCGTCTGCCATTTTTTTGCGGATTTTTCGAAAGAAGTTTATCATAGTTATTATTTTCAATACCCTCGCCTCATCTGGCTCATCATTCAAAAGCCAAATCGTTGGCTTTTTCATTCTGCCCTCTTGACGCGCTGTCCTCTAAAGAAGGGGCACCTTTGTCAGAAGGACTATGATCATTTGGGTTCATTTAACTTCAATTCCAGGACTATAACCTGGATCTTGGGATATTTCTCAGGGGTAAGATTAAAATAGACTTCAATAATGCCATTTTCAGCTAGGATTTCATAAGTGCCCCGTAGCTGATTATAGGCGTTCATCTCACCGATGCTTTGAATTTTTCCAGCTTTCCCCAATTTTTCCTGAGCGTCCTGTATACGACTATCCCTCGATTGATCAAGATAAAAGTTTTCCCCTAAAATCTTCGATTCCAGTTCAGGGTCCCAGTTCTGAATCAATTGAGTCACCTGATCCTTTCTTTCCAGAAGAATGTCTGAAACAGGAAGCTTTCTGGGTTCTATTTTTGCAGTTTCAAATAACAATTTTCCTATTTCCTCGAACGGCCAGGGTGTAGTATAGGTAAGGTTGCAAAAGGCCATTATTCCGATGCCGTATTCAGGAAAAAAGACGTAGTTACTACCGTATCCGGGAAGTGCTCCTCCATGGGAGACCCGTATTAAACCATTGCAGTATTTAGCGATTCCAAGTCCATAACCATATCCGGAAATCACAGCACATGAGTCTCCCTTAAAATCAGTTGCCTTTGCATATACATTGGAGAATTTTGGTTGTTGCATTTCCCGAAGCGAACTTCTTCTTACAGGTCCGGTTTCCTCGTCGTTTCTCGGAGGCCAGGCAGAGAGATGAAAACTAACATATTTACTAAAATCTTCAATAGAAGTGATAAGCCCACCCATAGAACCATATGAGCCGTCATGAAGTATAGGCTCAGGTTTCCATTGATCATCTTCCCATCGGTAACCTTTAACCAATTGTTCTTTTGGGACACTATCATACTCCCAATAGGTATTTTTCATATCCAGGGGCTCAAGGATGTTTTTCTTAATATATTGCTGATACGGAATACCTGTGACTTTTGAAATAATATGTCCGAGAAGCGCATAATTGGTATTGCTGTATTCAAATGTATAAGAAACAGGATTTGAAAATGAAAGTCCCTCTGTCAAAAGATCAATTAACATTTGATCGGATTCATCAAGTTGACGATCACCCCAGGGATTATCTTCCGGTAATCCTGCGGTCATGGTCAAGAGATTTTCAATATCTATGGCTGGACTGTCTGCTGTGAGGTATTCCAGAGCAGACATTTCGGGGATGTATTTGCTTACCGGATCGCTCAAAGATAACTTTCCCTCATCTCTTAATTTCATTATGGCCATGGCAGTAAAACTCTTAGTCATGGAAGCGATTCGAAAGGCTGATTTCGTTGTTGCAGGCCTTTCTGAATCCAGATCAATTAGCCCTGTTGAAGAGGAAATAATCAAGTCATTATCTACAACTACGCCATAGGAAATTCCCGGTATGTTCTGCGCCTTTGCATGTCCGACGATCAATTGATGTAATTCAGGCGCTATCATTTTAATTTTTTCTATTCTGTTATCATGCTCAAAGGCCGGAGCCTTGTAGGATTTGGAAAAAGATCTAACCTTATTGACTGTGTCAGGAGAGGAGGTGTCTTTTTGACTGCAGGAGATCAGAATGGTTGTGAGGGCAAGGTAAAAGACTTTATAGATCAGGTTTTTCATAAGTTGGGATAGTATGATTAGGTTGCTGCACGCTAAATATAGGTAAATTCATGATGCAGAGAGGTAAGTTGAAAAGAAATGGATACCTTTAATGGGGAATACCAGCTTGTAAAGGATAAAGTACGACTCGTCTAGACCACAAAAATAAGAGTTAAGTACAAAAGACAAATTTCGCTTAACAGCAAATATTCCGAAGTAAAAAACCTCAGTTTCCGCTAAGGTTTTTTTGTTTTTGGGCAGATCAATTTTTATGATAAATAGTATAAAAAAAGCGCAGTCGTTGGCTGCGCTTTTTAATTGTGTAGATCAGGAAAAGTCTGTTCTTATCGTATTTATTCCCTTTAAATTCTTCAACTATTACACTCTTAGCAATTTGTAAATATCTCGCTTGAAATTGTCAAGATCTGTAATATGGAGGTCTGTTTTAAGAGACTCTTTGACGATCTTATCGATTTGGTTAAATGGAAAAGACAGACCGGTCACTATTTTTTTTAGGGTGTCTACTTCTTCCCATTTCATCTCCCTGTCGGCCTCTATCATCTGCATAAGTTCGTAAAGTCTTTCAATTCGCTCTTCTAATTCGAGAAGTTCAAGGGTAGGGATCGAGTCTGGATCCGCAATTACACTTTTAAACTGCTCATCAGAGATCTTATATTTTTTCGCTATTTTGAGCAGTAATTCCAATTCTTCAGCTGATACTTCCTGATCAGATCTGGCTATTCTGACAATATTTGCGAAATGACTTAAGTTTTTCTTGTCTTCTCTGCTAGAGGTGCGATTTGAATTTTCCATATTTTGAAATATCTGAGTTTAAATATAGTGTTTTTCACACTAATAATTTACAATTCTGTACACTCCAAAAAACAAGATGTGGTAACTAAAATAAATTAGCCTTTTGTTTTGAGGATATTGCAGAAGATCAAACTAAACCCTATGATGGGATTTTGTTTTTCTCACTAAAAAATTCGATTTGTGATCTATGAGAAAGATCAGTTGTTTATTCATAAAAAATCAGGATATTGACCCCGAAAAGTAAAGGAAATATACTTTAAAACGGGTGAGATCTGCTATGCATGAGCATAAAGTTATACCTGTGTTTGTCGTAAAGTTGATCACTGGATAAACTATAAAAAATAAAACATCAATGAAAAAAAGCATCTTATACCTATTCCTATTTTTTGCCATTAGCAGCTGTATTAACGAGGATGATGAGCCTAAAGAGCCTTGCATAGATGCTGAAGTTCCTTGCCCGGTGATCATCGGACAAGAAAATGAAGGGTGTGTGGCAAATATTATTTTTTTGGCAGAAGGTTTCACCGATCCAGAAATGACTGAATTTATGGAGTTATGTGAGGTTGCAAAACAAGCCATACTCGATATGGAACCTTTCGCTTCTGCCAATAGCTTGAACTTTTATCGGGTAAATTCGATTTCTTGCACTTCGGGAATCAAGACAAAAGAATTTACGAGTACCTGCTCTCAAAATAATGTTGTCAATACTTCTTCAACAACTGCGTGGTCTGTTTTTGGAAATCGGGTAGGGATTCAACATTATGTCGGTATGGAGCCTTCAAAAAGGGATTTGCTGGAATATTTGTACGGTAATTATGCCACAGGGGATTATGTATATACGATCATTATAGCGAATACAACTGCCTACTATGGCGGTGCTGAATTTCCCGGGGTTACGGAACATAACACAATAATCAATCCTAAAGTTTCAAATATGATCGTTTCAAAATATGACAGCGGCGATCAATTTAAGTACCTGATGAGGCATGAATTCGGGCATTCTTTTGGAAATTTGGATGATGAGTATGAAAGTGAAAATACTGATTGTGCGATCAGAAATTACGAGCCCTGGTATCTGCCGCAGGAACCCAAACTCAATGTATTGACCTATAACCCAAATAATTGGTTTGAAGGTGCCAGGTATGTTTCAATCGGTTATTGGCGTGAATGGGAAAATTCGATCATGAGAGGTGATGCTACCTCAACTACATTTTCTCCAAAACAAAGAGAGATCGTCAATCAAAGGTTGTCAGATGCGATCGGATGTCCCTGACAGCAAATGGCATTTAATGCATACCCGATCACCTTTAAAGTAAACGCATAAAATGCGAAAGGTTAAAGAAATATGGGGCTTATAATGAACAAATTGACAAAATATTTTGCCTTAAATTAGGTATTTTTGAAAGAAATATGAAAGAAATAAAATCCATTTTAAGATTTTTCGAACAGGGCCAACATTCCGGAGAAAGATGTGCTTTGGCTCAGGTCGTCAGGGTGGATGGATCCTCCTATAGGAGAGAAGGTGCCCGAATGATCGTTTTTGAATCCGGTATTTTCGAAGGAGGGATCAGCGGGGGATGTCTGGAAGGCGATGCCTTAAAACGATCTCAACTGGCTATATTAAAACAGGAGGCCACCATCATAACCTACGATACGTCGAAAGAATTGGAAATTGGCATCGGACTGGGATGTAATGGAATTATAGATGTCTTGCTGACCCCTATTTCAAAAGATTCACCACAAATAAAAATACTGAAGAAAATTGTTTCAGAAAGAAAAACTCATCTGATCGTTACGGTAACAGGGTCGAATCTGAAAGATGAAGATCTAAAGCTGGGAAATTGTCTGTATTACGACACGGAAAAGAAAGTCCTAGAAGGACTTGATTCTTCTGAAATAAAAGATTTTATCCTGGAAAAGATCGATAAAGTGCAATCCGAAAATAGATCAGGAAGTTACACTTATACTTCAACGGATGCTGAATTGAGTTTTCACATTGAGTTTATCCCGGCACAATACCACCTCGCGATCTTTGGCGACAACTACGACGTATATCCCTTAATTCAGATCGCGGGCTTACTCGACTGGGAGATCAGTCTGGTAGGAAATGTTCAAAAACTGAAAAAGGAGTACCTTAAACCGGTCAGGAATATTTACCCCAAGAACTCACAGCAAAGACCTGTTGTTGACGAGAGAACGGCCGTCGTTCTAATGGCGCATGATTTTAAAACGGATCTTGAGAATTTCAAATTTGCCCTCAAAAGTATTTCCCCGTACGTTGCCAGTTTAGGACCCAAAACTAGGTATGAAAAAATTCAACAAAAATTAATCGACGAAGGAGAATATGTTGGAGAATTTGAAGAAAACAGAATCTATGCCCCTTGCGGTCTCGATATTGGCGCTGATAGTCCTGAGGAGATCGCATTGAGTTTATGTTCGGAGATCATTAGTTCCTTTTCAGGGAAAGCTGGCGGGATGCTCAGAGACAAAATTGGGCCTATCCACGAGAGGAAATAATTGAGAATTTCTTACAAAGATCTTCTTTCCCAGAGTATGTTATTAGCCCTTTGAGAAGCCACTGTGTCGGTCAGAATTTCAATGACTCGATCTATATCGCTTTCAGAGGTGTATTTTCCCAGGCTGATTCGAATAGACGAAAAAGCGAGGTCCGGGTCAATTTCCATGGCCAAGAGGACGTGTGAGGGCGCCTCATTGGCTGAATTACAGGCAGATCCGTTTGAGACTGCCATATATTTACTCAAAGCGTTCAAAAGGTTAAATCCATCGACATAAGCAAAGGAAATATTGAGCGAATTGGGAAGACGAAGGGCACCTTTGCCATTTGAAACAGCATGCTCAATTTTCAACAAGCCATGTTCCAATTTATCTCGTAAGATCCTCAGTCGATCTTGTTCGTGCGACAAAACCGAAACAGACAATTCAACAGCCTTGGCAAAACCAACTATGGCAGGGGTATTCAATGTACCTCCG
>CAVQQR010000022.1:0-113051 GCA_963715015.1 uncultured Flavobacteriaceae bacterium | reverse complement strand
GGCCAATTATCGATGTAAGGATTCTGTCGGTCAGGGTGCTGGAATAGATGCTTTTTTTTTCATTAGTTCATTGTCTGATAATTTTTGTACTTTCATTTTTTTAATTGTATCATTATGAAAACCTTAGATCGCAGACAATGGCTCAGATCAGCCGGCTTATCATCAGGATTTTTATTTTTGGGAGGTCTGGAAACCATGGCTTTGGATTTTCCTGCCAGAGCAATTAGTTCCGATAAAATGGTTGAGCTCAATGCCAATGAAAATCCCTATGGTCCATCCAAAAAGGTAAGAGCAGCCATCACAAATTCTTTTGATGAAGCCTGCAGATACCCCTTTAAAATTATTTCGTCTTTAGAGGAAATGATCGCTGAAAAGGAGGGAGTTCCCGAGAGCCTGTGTCGTTGTCACAGGGGGCTCTACAGAAGGGTTAACGGCGGCAGGTTTGGTATATGGTTTGGGCGGAGGTGAAATTATTGCTGCAGATCCGACTTTTCAGTCTTTGTTAAATTATGCTGAAAATTTTGGCGCTTTTATTCACAGGGTCCCTCTGAACGATCAGTTTACACATGATCTGAATGCCATGAATAATCGGATTACCGGCAAGACCAGTCTTATTTTTATCTGTAACCCCAATAACCCGACCGGGACTTTGTTAGAGAAAAATCAACTCAAAGATTTTTGCTCTTCTGTCGATCATCAGGCAGTTATTTTTAGTGATGAAGCCTATTATGATTTTATTACAGAACCCGATTATCCATCTATGGTCGAGCTGGTCAAAGAAGGTCGAAATGTCATCGTAAGTAAAACTTTTTCGAAAGTATACGGTATGGCAGGTCTAAGGGTTGGTTATTTGATCGCCAGGCCTGATATTGCCGATCGATTGAAGTCGGCCGTAATGGCCAACACCAATATTCTTGCCATAGAAGCCGCAAAAACGGCCATCGAAGATGATGAGTTTTATAAATTTAGTATAGCAAAGAACAAAGAAGCGAAGGAGTATATTTATAAAACACTCGATGATCTAAAGCTAGAATACCTGAGGTCACATACCAATTTTGTTTTCTTTAAATCGGGCAGACCTATCGATGGGTTAATACAAGCCATGAAGAATGAAAATATTCTGATAGGGAGACCGTTTCCCCCTATGTATGATTGGGCGAGAATAAGCACAGGTACGATGCCTGAAATGGAAATGTTTGGCGCTGCCTTAAAAAAAGTGATGGCATAATCATCATACACCTCGGTCACTTGTCTTTTTTATTTGAAGAACAATACACTGTATTTGTTTCCGGAGAATCACTTCTACGTTTCCAAAAAGATGAAATAAGCCAATTTACAGGCTCAAAATGCAATAAAAATCCAAGTTTATGCAAGATATGTCCAAACTATTATTGGATGACTATGGTTAATTTTAAGAAGACTTTGTTTTACTGCCATTTGATTACGAGGTCTATCATTTTCAAACCAAGCCCCTATGAGAAGTCTTTGCCTATTTTTTGCCATCATTTTTTCTATACCTATCCTTGGGATGCCTGGTTTTTTGGATCAACAAAAAAATTGCAGCATCAAGGGTAAGGTCATCGATTCCTCCACAAAAGAAACGATTGCCTTCGCCACAGTTGTCATTTACGATAAGAACAGGAAAAGTATTGGCGGTGTTATTTCAGGAGATCAGGGTGATTTTGAGATTGAAAATATACCGGCAGGTAAATATTCGGTTGAGGTGCAATTTATCGGTTATGACAATTATATCAGGGAGCTGGAAGTAAAAACGGGCGCTACTGAAATGGATCTGGGAACTATCGCCATAACCAATATTGGTCAAAGTTTGGAGGAGGTGACCATAAAAGCAGATAAACCCTTATTTGTTCAAAAAGTAGACAGGACTATTATCAATGTGCAAAGCAGTATTTTAGCAGCCGGGTCGACCGCTTTGGAGGTTTTGGAAAGATCTCCGGGGGTATTGGTCAACAGACAAAGCAATAGCATTTCTCTGGTGGGTAAGCAAGGTCTGATGGTGATGATCAACGGGAAGATCAGTTATATGCCTCAGGCAAGTATTGTACAGATGCTGGAAGGTATGAGCTCGGACAATATTGAATCCATAGAATTGATCACTACGCCACCGGCGAATTTAGATGCGGAAGGGAATGCCGGATTTATCAATATTGTTTTGAAAAAACAACAGGACATTGGTGTCAATGGATCCTACTCCCTGTCTGCGGGTGTTGGAAATGGTACAACAACGCAAGACAATATCAATTTTAATTACAGAAAAAATAAGGTAAATCTATTTGGAAATTATTCCTTTCTGAGAAGAAATCAGAAACAGGTCTTTAAATTAGGCAGAGAGTCAATGGATGAATTTGGTAATTCGAGAGATTTGAGTACCACCTCTTACAGAGATCCCATACAGCGCAATCACAGCCTAAGATTTGGACTGGATTATGAGCTGACCGAAAAAACAATCGTGGGTGTCATTGTTGATGCCTATGATCAAAAATGGACCATGGATGCCCTAAGCGAAAGTTATGAAACTGAGAATGACATGCCCCTATCTTTTGTAGAATTGGATGTACAAGAGAGAAATCAATGGTCGCATATTGGCGGTACAGTGAACCTTTTTCTATGTAGAATTGGATATACAGGAACGAAATCAGTGGTCGCATATAGGAGGTAATTTTAATTTTAAGCATAATTTTGAGGAGAATGAATTTTTCAATGTAGATATTGATTATCTCTATTTTTACAATGAAAATCCAACGGATTATGTTAATGATTTTTATGACGGACAGAATAATTTCTTAACTCAGGAGTTGACCAAATCGGATAAGACCACACCCATCAATACGCTGGTGACCAATGCCGATTACAGCAATCAGTTCACAGACAAATTTAAATTTCAAACTGGGGCCAAAGCTTCCTTTTCTGCCTTTGAAAACGATATCATCGTAGCTAATTTTGAGGGAAATGATTTTGTAGAAGATCCAACCTTGACGAACCGAAGTGATCTAAGCGAAAGGATTTATGCCATCTATAGCTCTGTTGATTACCATATATCAGACAAGACCAGCGCCAAAGTAGGTTTGAGATTTGAGCAGACAGATACTGAACTGAGTTCTGATACAGAGGGAATTGTGGTAGATAGAAATTATGGAGAATTATTTCCAAGTGTTTTTCTGTCTCATAAGGTAAATGATTCACTCAGTTTTAATACTTCCTATTCCAGACGAATTTCAAGACCAACATTTAATGACATGGCGCCATTTGTGATTTTTTTTGATCCCAATACCTTTTTTTCCGGAAATCCGGGTGTTCAGCCTTCTATTGCCAATGGGTTTAATTTGGGAGCGAATTATAAATCGTATCTGCTTTCGGCACAATACACAATTGAAGACGGCACGATTGCCAGATTTCAGCAGGAGTATGATGAGGTCAATGACCGTTTGATCTATGTCTCGGGAAATATAGACGAAACAAAGACTTTTTCGTTAACCCTTGGCTTACCTATTAAAATGACTTCCTGGTGGAAAACCCAGAACACGTTTATTTTCATCAATACCCAAGTAAAAAATACGATTGAGGAGGTTACTTATAAGTACGAACAGAATTCGTTCAATATCAACAGTACACAATCCATTACCTTCAGTGAGACCCTTAGTTCTGAGATAAATATTGGTTATAATGGTCCGAGTATTAGCGGTGCTATCAAGGCAGATAGTCAGTTCTTTATGAATTTCGGCATTCAAAAGAAATTCGGTGAAAAATGGGGAACCTTGCGATTTAATGTCAATGATATATTTGATTCTTTAAAATTTCAGGCCACACAAGATCTGCCTGAAGAAAACATCAGAGCCTGGGCCGATATCGATTTTAGCAATAGAACTTTTGTGCTAACCTATACGCGAAATTTCGGTAACACGAAGGTGAAATCTGCAAGACAAAGAGATACCGGTGCAGAGGAAGTACGGGATAGGGTAAATTAACCGATCATATTGTATTGAAAATCGTCATTTTAGCATCAATATTCATCGCTGTTTGTAAGAAAATTCAACAATAGATTTACTAATTTTGAGAAGAATGAGTGTGCTGTTTTACAGGTTTAACTCTTCAAATTTATCGTTGGATTAAATTGAACAGATATGAATCAAAAAAAATGGAGTAGTAAAATTTTGTTAACCTTGTTTATTGTGGGAGTGGCAGTTCAAGGATTAACCTTATTCGGCTTTAAGCCAAAAGAAAAAATGATAGGCTTGCAGTTGTGGTCCGTCAAGGATCATATGAAAAATGATGCAAAAGCTACCATCGCCAAAGTTGGGGCTATGGGCTATACTTTTGTCGAAACAGCAAGCTTTGACAATGGTAAATTTTATGGAATGAGCCCTTTAGCGTTTAAGAAATTATGTGAGGATAATGGTCTCAAATTTCTGGGATCACACACAGGACAAAATATGCCTGGCAAAGCCGATTGGAACAAAACAATGGCGTGGTGGGATATGGCGATTGCCGCTCACAAGGAAGCGGGCGTTAAGTGGATCGTTCAGCCTTGGATGGGAGAAGAAGGCTACCATAGTTTAGAAGGGCTTAAAGATTATATCGCTTATTTTAGTGCGGTGGGAGAAAAGTGCAAGGCAGCAGGAATTCAGTTCGGTTATCACAACCACGACAAAGAATTTACCACTGTTTTTGACGGAAAACCTGCCTATGACTATATGCTTGAATTGACAGATCCTGATTTGGTGATGTTCGAATTGGATTTATACTGGATTAATTATGGCGGGAAAAATGCCCTTGATTATTTTGAAAAATATCCTGGCAGATTCAAACTCTGGCATATCAAAGATGAAAAAGAGCTGGGTAGTGGCAAAATGAATTTTACAGACATATTCAATGCTAAAAAGGAATCCGGGTTTGAATATGGTATCGTTGAGGTAGAAGAGTACAACTTTGACCCGTTGGTAAGCTGCGAAAAAAGTTTATCATTTTTAAAGTCGACAAATTATTGACCGAAATACAATTGACCCATGTAAAAACCTCAGTTCGCGCTGAGGTTTTTTTATAAGAATAAAATCAAAAGTGCCAAAATCAGGCCGGCCAGAGAAAAATAAATTCCTTTTTTAAATGCACTGGCTTTGGGCACGAACATCCAAAAGGATGAGATGACAAAAAAGAGCAGTGAGAGGCCAAAAAATATATTCAAGAAAAACAGAGGCCTGTCGGTTGTGGCTTTATGTAAATCTGTCATTTTTTTAAGTACAACAGGCAGATCCTTTTCGGTATAATTAGCTAAGCCCGTTGTCAAATTGTAATTTCCACCTTCAAATGAGAGCAGATCACCGGATTGCTCAGTAATTTTCAGATCTTTAATTCTGAGCACTTTACCTAATTCTTCTGCATTTAAATTTAGATCCAGTTCTTTTTGAACTGTTTTTTCGACTTTGAGAAAATCGGTTTTTCTGAAGATCAAGATCGTTCCGCTAATGGCGTATACCGCCATGATGCCGGCGAGAAAAAAACCTAAATACCGGTGGTAAATCCTCATATTTTTATTTAAATTGTTGCTTTTCATAGACTTATGTTTTTTTGGAATTTACCCTGAATTTCAATCTCGTTATTTTTAATCATTCTTAATAAGAATTTGAGGCAAAAGTAAAAAAATATTTGAAAAAGAAATTCTATTTTTCAGTCTGGTTTCCAATGAATCTTGAATGAGAATTTATCCTTATTTTTATAAAAAACAATCCTATGACCACAAGACGCAGTTTTCTTAGAAATTCACTTTTAACCGGTGCCGGTTTGAGTTTGGCAAATTCACAACTTTTTGCGCAACTCTTAAATCAGGATACACCCTATCAAATGACCTTGCTCAGAAATCAGGTTGGTTATTTCACAGAAAGAGGAGGAACTATAGGGTATTTCATCGATAATGAAGGCATTGCGGTGGTAGACACGCAATTTCCTGAGCAGTCTCAGCATTTAATTGCCGAGATTCAAAAACTAAACGATAGAAAAATTGATCTATTGATCAATACACACCATCACGGAGATCACACCAGTGGAAATATTGCTTATCAAGGAATTGTAAATAGAGTAGTGGCACACGAAAATTCTAAAAAGAACCAGATACGCGTAGCCGAGGAGAACAACAGAACAGACGCTCAGCTATATCCTGAAACTACTTTTTCTAAGGAATGGACGGGAAAGGCGGGAAAAGAAATCATTAGCATGAAATATTTTGGTGCTGCACATACTGATGGTGACGCTCTTGTCCATTTTGAAAATGCCAATGTGGTGCATGCCGGAGACCTCATTTTTAATAGAAGATTCCCATATATCGATAAAACAGCTGGAGCAAATATTCAAAATTGGATTGTAGTTTTAGAACAAGCTCAAAAGATTTACGACAACGACACGCAATTTATTTTCGGACATTCAGACAATGGTTTTGAGGTAGTTGGAAAAAAATCAGACATCAATGCATTCCAAAATTACCTTTCCCGATTACTGGAAACAGTAGATGCTGCCATAAAATCCGGAAAAAGCGAAGAAGAAATTATGAAAATTACTTCGATAAAAGGCGCGGACGAATGGAAAGGCGATGGAATTTCTCGCAGTTTATCGGCAGCCTATATGGAATTAGCCAAAGGATAAAGCTGAATTAGCGCTTATTTAAAGCCAAATTTCTCAAGTCCTCCGTGACTGATTTTAATCACTTCCAAAGGTTTTTGACCGTCAAAGGTTTTGTCTTGTTCCACCATGTAATAAAGCATTCCAGACAGATCTTTTTTGGCGAGAATTTTTCCAAAATCGATCGTTCCTTTGCTTACAGGAGCAAATTTACCTTCTTTATCCATGTCTTTCACATGCCATATTTTAAATCTCCCGGGGTATTTTTCAAAATAGGCAATAGGATCTGCACCTGCTTTAGTTACCCAATATAGATCCATCTGGAAGTTTACATATTCCGGGTTACAATTTTCAAGAAAATACTCGATGGGAACAGTGCCATTTTCATCTTTTTTAAATTCGAAATCATGGTTGTGGTATAAAAGTTTCAGACCGGCTGCCTTACATTTTTCACCTACGCTATCAAAGAATTGAGCGAGGTAAGCAATGTCACCTTCCATGCTCATACCCTTTGCACCACTTTTAAAATAACCGAGCGGAGGAACCGGAATCACAAAATATTCAAAACCGGCGGCTTTTACATCGGCGATCATCTGATCTACATTTTCCAGTGTGAGCCCCCCTTGATGCGTACTTACGGGAGTCAAACCTATTTTGGAAAGCGTTTTGTTAAAATCTGCAGGGCTCATTCCATAGAATTTACCTTCTTTGTAACCGGCGGCTTCGATATAGGCATACCCGGCATCTGCCACTTTTTGAAGTGTCGATTCTGCGTCTTTACCCATGTCATCCCTGACGGTATAAAGGGCAAGACCACCGAAATTATGCTGAGCAAAACCTTGTATGGCAACAAGGGACAATAAGTAAAAAAATAAAATTTTAGTAAAGTGTAGTTTTTTCATTTTTAAGGTATCATTTAGGCCGAAATTTACTAAAAATAAAGTGACAGCTCAAAGAAAATTGATAAATGAGGTCAAAACTTTATTTATTCAGTTCCTTTTCCGTCCAAACTTTTTTTTCTGCTTCTTTTTTTTCTGCATAATTCACAAAATACATTTTCATCATCCCCTTGTTTTTCACATCTATTTCGCCTCTGTACTCACAATCAAAGGTGTCTTTGATCAATTCATGGGTGTTTTCAGAAATATTAATTTTTCCCGGGACTGACATAGATTCCATTCTTGCCGCCACATTTACAGTATCTCCCCAGATGTCGTAGGCAAATTTTTTGGTTCCTACAACTCCCGCAACCACAGGTCCGGAATTAATTCCTATGCGCATGTCAAAGCGGGTGTGTTCTTCAGATTCAAATTGTTTTGATTCCTCCACGAATTGCAAAAATTCTATAGCGGCCATGACAATTTTCTTGGCATGATTCTCATCGGTAAAAGGCAAACCGCCGGCACACATGTAAGAATCCCCCAAAGTTTTGATTTTTTCCAAACCAAATTTGGAAGTGATTTCATCAAATTTAGCATAGTAAAAATCTACACTTCGCACTAATTCTTCCGGAGATAGATCTTCTGAGATATGGGTAAAACTCAGGAAATCGGTAAACATGACACTTACCGAGTCAAATTTCTTCGCTTTGACATGACCTTTGCTTTTTAATTCTTGTGCGGTTTCACCCGGAAGAATATTGAGCAATAATTGGTCTGATTTTTCCTTTTCTTTCTCGATGATTTTCTGGGTATGGTTGATATATCTGTTTCGCCTGAACAGACCTATCAGGACTATTGAACTCAAGACAAGTGCAATGGCCACAGACAAAATGAGAATCTTTTGATTTTTTTTCTGTTGTTCAAGCAAATCCACCTCGATTTGTTTTTTAGAAAGTTCAAAATTTGTTCTCACATTGGCGAGGTTTTGAACCGTCGTCAGGTTATTGACGCTATCTCTATAGGCTATATGATCTTTGTAAAAGGTATAGGATCTATTTATTTCTCCTAAGTCCTCATAAATTTGAGCGAGCTTTAAATTGGCTTTGCTTATATGATCTTTCATGCTGAATTTTAGGGCAATGGCTAAACTTTCTTCCGCATAAGTAATCGCCTCTCTCATTTTCCCTTGTTGGAATGAGATATCAGAAAGAGCATATAAAAATTCAGCTACCGCATCATGCTCTTCATTTCGTTTCAACTGATCAACAGCGAGAATTAAATTAGCGGTGGCCATTTCATTTTTATCCTGTAAGGCATAAGCTTGTCCTTTGCTCCCAATGATATAGGGCGCATAGGCTTTTTCATCAATGGCATTAAATAAACTATCTGACTGTTCTAAATAGACCAATGCCGAATCAGGCATTTTGTATTTAATGTATTCATCGCCCAAATTGTAAGAAATAATGGCCATAGAACTAAGATTTTTTTTATCTCCTGTATCTTTTCCATACGAGTCCAATTCTTTTTTATAGAGGTCTAGTGCCTTGTCGTAGTAAAAAATGGCATTATCGTGGTCTTCCATGGCCGAATAAACATCGGCAATGGGGATGTTTACGATCTTTAAATTCTTTTCCGAGTTACGCTCATAAGCCAGCTCCGAGGCTGTTATAAAACTTTCCAGAGCCTCTACGTAATCGGCCTTAAAATATAAGGCATAACCCTTACTCAAATAACCATCAAAAAGTAATTTAGTAGAATCAGCCAGTTTTGCCTCTTTGATCAATTCATTGCTGTAAATAAGCTTTTTGTTGGGATCGGGATGGTCAGATGATAACCGCTTTAAAATATGAAGTCTTTCATCTGTTTCAAATTCGCCGGAATCATAGACAGCACTCAGACTGTCGATGTTGTTTTGTTGAGGATAAACGAGTGAAACCGTACAGAAGAAAAACCACAGCAGTATGCATTTTCTCAGGCTGAAAATGTGTTGTGCATACTTAAGTATATTTAATCGCCAAAATGGCATAGTATAATATATATTCCATCATTTATTTGATGGAAGGGGGTTTTACAATATACAAATAATAAGGACGTTAAAACTCTATTTTATATGATATTTGGTTCGCTCAGTTCAGCTTTTGTTGTTTCTTTGTGGTGGATTGTTTTTTTACCAATCACAAAATACATATTCATCATTCCCTTGTTCTTCACATCCACTTTTCCTCTGAATTCACAGTCGAAAACATCATTGATCAAAACACAGGTATTTTCCGAAACATTTATTTTACCGCTTTCTGAATGCGCTTCCATCCTTGCTGCAATATTTACCGCATCACCCCAGATATCATAAGCGAACTTTTTGGTTCCCACTACTCCGGCTACTACAGGTCCTGTGTTTATACCAATTCTCACATTAAAACGGATATCGTTTTCTTTGGCATTCTTTTTTTCTCTCTCTACAAAATCTACGATCTCAAAGGCCGCTAAAATCATTCTTTTTGCATGGTCCTGTTTAGAGCCATGCAGGCCTCCTGCACACATATACGAATCTCCGATTGTTTTGATCTTTTCAAGACCATATTTTTCTATAATCAGATCAAATTGGGAATAGTAATAATCAACTGTTTCTACTAAAATTTCAGGATCCAAATTTTCTGCAAATTGTGTAAAGCTTTGAAAATCAGTAAACAAAATTGTTGCCGATTCAAATTTTTTCGCTTTTACTTTACCCTCTCTTTTTAATTCTTCGGCAGTTTCAGAGGGTAGAATATTGAGCAATAAATTTTCTGATCTGCTCTTTTCCTTTTCAATGATCTTATTGGTTTTTTTAACATACATAAAACGCCTTAAAAGACCCATCGCCAGCAAAAAGATCAAAAAGGAAAGTGCTCCTGCTCCATAAAGCATATTTTTCTGTTTCTTTTCTTTCAACTCCAGGATTTGGGCTTCTTTTTCCAGCAGATCTACTTCAACTTGTTTTTGAGCTACCTCGTATTCCGTTCTGATATTGGCCATTTCCTGAACCGTTGCCAGATTCTTGACACTGTCATTGTACACGTTATAGTCCTTGTAATACATCAAAGCCTTGCCTGGCATGCCCATTCTTTCGTAGATCTCCGAGAGTTGTAAACTAGAAGTGCTTATGCCCTCTTTCAGTCCGTTATTTCTGGCCAGTTGTAAACTGCGTTCGGTATGTTTTAGGGCAGGAGTTAATTTATTCTGTTTTAGATTGATACGCCCAATATTGTTTAAAAATTCTGCAATGGCATAGTAATCGTCATTTTTTTCCAGTACAGTGATTGCCTCATCGAGTTTCTTTTCGGCCAGTTCATCCTTTCCTTGTAAGGCATATACGCGCCCAATATTTCCTGTATTGTAGGCTAAATTATATTCATAATTTGCATTTTTCCAGATGGAACCTGATTTTTCCAAATAGACCAAGGCAGAATCAGGCATTTCCAGTTTTAAATAAAGATCTGACAAATTATAATAGGCTGCCGCCAATTGTATGGTGTCATTCTCCTTTTGGAGTATGGGAAAACCTTTTGAGTAATAGTCAATGGCATTCTTTGAGTCATTCATACTGGCATAAACGTCGCCGATAGCAATCCTGGAGTACGCGGTATATTTTTTATCAGGTAAATCTTTTTCAGCAATGTCGGCTGCTTTAAAATGATTTTCAAGTGCTTCTGGTCTATTTCCTTTTAAACCGTGGGCATATCCTTTCGCGCTGTATCCCTCCCACAATTTCTTCATAGAATCTAATGCCTTTGCTTTAAAGATGAGTTCGTCAGCGTAAAAAAGTTGTTGGTCAAGATTGGGATGATTATAACTCAGTAATCTAAGAACTTCCAGGTAATCTTTTGTCGAACGCTCTCCCTTATGATAGATCGTTTCGAGGCTGTCAATGTTATACTGCTTCTGTGCGTAGGAATGTTGGCAAAGAGAAAAAAAAAGGCCAATCAAAAAAATGACCCTATTTAAAAATGACATGTTCAGTATGTATTTATTTGCCTCGATCATTCACTACTGACCTGGTTTAATTCGTATTTGTGGATCTATTTTAAAGGGCTTATTCCCTACCTTAAAATAAATGGTATACTTTTCGACATCAGCCGGGTTACCTTTGTCCACCTTGGCTTTTACAAATTTTTCATCTCCCTGTGAATCAATGTCATCTCCATCGAGCAGTTTAACACCTTTTTCATATTTGATCTTTTTGATCTCCACAGTTGTATCATCTACCGCAGATTGACCTACCCAGGTAATTTCCTCCCCAACAACAACTTCTATGGTAAAGTCTTCAAGTGAAACACCTTCCGGTTGGCCTGTAAAATAACAGGTCATATTCAGATCTTCGTGTTTGTCAATTTCCGAGGTATCAACGTTCAGCGTCACTACCGTTTGTGCATTCAATAGACTGGTCAATGAAATAAGGCACAGGGCCATTAATAAGGACAATTTGTAATTTGGTTTCATAAGTTGATTTTTTGGTTAGACTGGTTCATTTTATGATTAAAACTCAAAACGACAACATTCATCGGAGTCTTAAAGACAAAACTGCCCTGAAAAAATATTCAAGGCATGAACAATGGGTTGTTATTTAACAAGATTATGATAAATATAAGAAATATTATTCAAAAGTTAAATGAATAATTTTTAGCTGAGGCTCTTTAGACCTGACTTTTTACAAAATACATCTTCATTTTTCCCTTATTTTTCACGTCAATTTCACCTCTAAATTCGCAGGTAAAATCCTCTTTGATCAAGGTATAGGTATTTTCTGAAATATTGACCTTTCCCACTTCGGAATTAGACTCCATTCTGGCGGCAATATTTACCGTATCACCCCAAATATCATAGGCAAATTTTTTACTTCCTACCACACCTGCTACGACCGGACCTGTATTGACTCCCACGCGAACCTCGAATTTTGCCAGGTCTGAATCTATCTGTTGTTTACACTCTTCCACAAATGTCACAATTTCCAACCCTGCCTGAATGGTCTGTAAGGCATGATCTTCTGAAGGATAAGGTAATCCTCCGGCACACATATAAGCGTCTCCTATGGTTTTAATTTTTTCCAGGCCATGTTTTTCTATGATCTCATCAAATTTTGAAAAGTAATACCCCACACTTTCCACTACTTTTTCAGGAGGAAGATTGTCGGCAATTTGAGTAAATTCCTTAAAATCAGTAAATAAAACACTTACTGAGTCAAATTTTTTGGCTTGTACTTTTCCATTTTGTTTTAATTCTACAGCCGTTTCTTCAGGCAAGATATTCAACAATAAATGGTCAGATTTTTTCCTTTCTTCTTCAATGATCAAATTGGTTCTTTTAATGTATCGATAGCGCCTGTACCAACCCATTGCCAATAAAAAAGTCAAGAATAATCCTATTCCCGTAGCGTAAAGAAAATTTCTTTGCCTTTTGGCCTGAAGGGTTTGTAATTGTGTTTTTGTTTCCAGCAGATCTACTTCTGCTTGTTTTTGTCCCACTTCATAGTTCGTGCGAAGGTCGGCCATGGCCTCAATGTTTTTTATATTCAAAACACTGTCGCGGTATTTTATGTGGTCTTTATAGAATTGATTGGAGATTTTATAGTTACCCCTCTGTTCGTACAACTCGGATAATTTCAGGTTGGCATCACTGATCTGGTCTTTTAATCCGTATTTCTGCGCCAGATCTAGACTTTTTTTTGCATACCGCACCGCTGCTGGCCAGTCATTTTTTTTGAGATAGATATCAGACATAAAAGTTAGGTACACTGAAATCGGGTAGTAATCTTCTAATTCCTCTAATATTTGAATGGCTTCAGTGATATTTTGTTCGGCTTCTTTGTCTTTTCCCTGCTCGGCATAGACCATCCCAATATTACCCATGTTATAGGCGGTGCCGATTAACATTTTAGATCTTCTGAAAATAGATCCTGATTCTTCAAAATATTGTAGCGCCAGATCAAATTTATTTTGATAAAAATATTCGTCACCGGCATTTGAAAGTGCCTTGGCTAGATTTAGAGAATCATTCGTATTTCTTAATAGATTGATCGCATCAGTATAATATTTTTCTGCATTATTCGAATTGCCCATTTCTGAATAGGCATCCGCAATCGAGATGCTTACAGCACCGGCATCTTTGAGACTGTCTTTCTGGTTGGCCAGGGATAAACTTTTGAAATAGGCGTCGAGAGACTTTTCATAATCTCCGCTTAATCGCAAGGCATTTCCCTTTTGCAAATGACCGTTGTAAAGGTAGTTGTATACAGAATCAATTGAAACTTTCTCATTTAATAAGTGAGAGGCCTTTTCAATTAATAAGTCGGCGTATTCTAATTTACGATCGGGTTTTGATTCTTCATTGGCAATAAGATTAAGGATTTCCAGTTCATTTTCTTTGTAATCACCTGACTTATAAAGTTGAATTAAGCTGTCTGACTCTTTTTGATTCTGGCTAAATGATACATTAACAAGAAGGATTAAAAAGGTAAATGAGATAGAAAAAATATATTTTTTCAGATACATTTAAACCTATTTTTGGATTTGCAGTTTTGGATCAATCACATAAAAAGTAGTAACTTTTGTGGAGGCAATTGTTACTGAAAAAACGACCAAATACTCTTCAATGGCATTGTCATCAGGATTCTTTTTAGCCCTTCCTACAACAACACCATTACTGCCATAATAACAGTCTTTGGCTAATATATCATTAGCCCCAGTTGTATCAGGTTTTTTAAATACAACTATTATTTGCACACTATCTTGCGAGTTGCTGTTTTTGGTGTCTAACGCAGCCTCCCAATAAATATCTTTGTCTTTATATACTGACGATTTATATTTTTTTGGATCATCACCATCTTCCTTTTGATTCCAATTATCAGAAAAATGAGCAAAATCGTTCACTGTAGATGGAGTAATTTTTGAGGTTCCGATTGTCAGCGTAATTGTAGTGGTGTTCTTCTCTTTGGTCATAGGTTTGAAATTTAGTTGGTTTTTATAATTCCGAAGATAGTAAATTAAAACCTGATTATGAATGGCTTATCTAAGGAAAGTCGGGTGATTTATTTTTGATTTTTTGAAGATCTTTTTATATTTGGCGGAAATTCCCCCAAAAATGTCAAGAATAATCCTTCTTTTGTTTTTTTTCTCGGCTTTCAGCTACGGGCAAACAATCATTTTTGATGCACCCAATAAATGGGTGTTGCCACTTGGAAGAAATAGCGAGACCACTCAGAAATTAAAATTCCCGTTAAGAGTTGAACTAAAGAATAACAAGCTCAAGTTATATTATCCGGATCAGAATAAATTCTATTTTGAACAACTGGAAACGCCCATTGAAAGGGTGAGTGAACTCCATGCAGATGGCCGTACTTTCTTTTTATTGGAGTTCTTTAAAGACGGATTTACCCATTATTTCAGAATTACCAAAGATCAGGATCCCAATTATGGTATTTTGTACGGTATAGAAATTCCACAGATAGAAAATGGTGTGGTCATTGCCTATGAAACTTTTTATTAGAGATCAAGTTTCGTATAAATAACATTTATTTAAAGAGAATCTGAGTCAATAGCTCTATTTTTGCCCTGTAATTTTAGACAATGAGTTTATCAAAAGTAAAGTTAGTGGTATCCGACATGGACGGTACACTTCTGAATGGAAGAGGAGAGGTAAGCGAAAGGTTTTTTGAATTGTTTTCGGAACTACAGAACCGGGGTATTCATTTTGCAGCGGCAAGTGGAAGACAGTATTACAGTATTTCAAAGAAACTGGATCGAATCAAAAATGACATCACCATTATTGCAGAAAACGGTGGTTTGGCCAAAAAAGGAGAGACGGAACTACTCGTAGCGAAAATGGAGCAAGATAAAATTGCGAGGGTGATTCCTATTTTGAGGACCATACCCAATGCGTTTATTGTATTATGCGGGAAGAACAAAGCCTATATCGAATCAAAAAACGATATGTTTCTCGCCTTATTTCAGGAGTATTACGCTTCTTATGAATTGGTGAACGATCTCGTTTCTGTCACGCATGACGAGTTCTTTAAAATTGCCATTTACCACGATGAGTGCTCAGAATCACATGTTTATCCGGCAGTGGCTCATTTGGATAAGGAAATACAGATAAAAGTGTCGGGTAAGAACTGGGTAGACATTTCACATTTTAATGCCAATAAAGGTTTTGCCTTAAAAATGCTTCAGCATCATTTAGGAGTAACTAAAGAAGAAACCATGGTATTTGGAGATTACAACAATGATCTGGAAATGATGGGCGAAGCCCATTTTAGTTATGCCATGGAAAATGCACATCCTAATATCAAAAAGATCGCCAATTTTAGCACTGCCAGTAATAATGAGGGCGGAGTAGAATTGGTTTTGGAAGAATTGGTCAAATCCAGAAGTTAAGTTCCAAAGGCCGTTAGGACAATTTTGCGATTTCCACCGGAATTTCGATGTTCGCCTACATAAATTCCCTGCCAAATTCCCAGATTCAGTTTTCCATTGGTGATGGGAATTGATACGGAACTGCCCAGCAAAGCACTTTTGATATGCGCAGGCATGTCGTCAGATCCTTCCTCATCGTGTTGGTAATAGGGCATATTTTCCGGAACACTTTGATTAAAATGACTTTCAAAATCTAATCGCACGGTGGGGTCGGCATTTTCATTCATCGATAAACTGGCAGAGGTGTGTTTGATAAAAACCTGAAGTACGCCCATTCTAATTTCTTTAATTTCCGGTATTTCACTTTCAACCAGACGGGTGATCAAATGAAAGCCTCTTTTGAAGGCGGGTAAAGCAACTTCTTTTTGAAAAATTTTCATCGGATCTTGTTTAAAGAAAATGTATAAATTATCGTAAAATTAACAAATTCCCTCGGATACAATTTGTAATTTTATGCAAGATTAATTTTCCCTGTATGATGAAAAATTACTTGCTGTCTTTTTTCTTTTTTCTTTTCATCAGTTTTGGTTTTGCGCAAGACAAATCAAAAGAACCCGTGATCAGGATCTTCCCAAATCCTGTGAACAATGTATTCACCATAGAACACCAGCATATTGAGATTATCCGGGTAGAGATCTATTCTTTAATTGGTCTTAAAGAACGAGATATCATCAATAATTATGAGCTCATCAATGTCTCTGAGCTGCCCAAAGGCATATATATGGTCAAAATACATACGGCCAAAGGTCATTTTGTAAAAAAACTGATCAAGAATTAACTGCATAACAAGACTTTTGTTGAATTTTTTTGATCATTTAGTACAAAGAATTACCAATAAAAGTAATGCTTATTTTGCCAATTGTTTTTATTTTAGCCTCCGCAGCTCTAGCTGAATGTTTACTTTTTTATCAATCAAATAGGGGATCGTTTAATTCAATCAATTTTTATGAAAATCAAAGTCATAGTTCTAGTCATGTTCACTGCCGTTCAGGTAAACCTGGCTCAAAATCATATCATTCCGAAGCCTGTATCTTATAAAACATTGGAAGGTACACTTGCATTGAACAAAGCTTTGGCTTTTGAAGCGCCAAAGAATCTTCAGATTGAGAAAACAATTGATGATTTTAAAGCATTTTTGACAAAAGCGAATATGAGCTATTCAGCCTCTTCCAATAGCTCAATTCCGGTGAAAGTGTCTTTAAATTCAAAAAGTAATGCTGAAATTGGAGAAGAGGGTTATGTTTTGGAATTGAAGGAAAGCGGCATAGATATCCAGGCAAATACAGAAGCCGGTATATGGAATGCCTTTCAATCCTTAAAACAATTGGTTCCTATTTCTAAAGAAGAAAAGGTAATAGAAGCCTGTAAAATTGTTGATTTTCCAAGATTTAAATGGCGCGGACTGATGTTGGATGTCAGCCGTCATTTTTTTGGTGTGGAGGATGTCAAGCATTATATCGATCAGATGGCGGAGTACAAGTACAATGTTTTTCACTGGCATTTAACTGATGATGAAGGATGGAGAATTGAGATCAAATCTTTACCTAAACTAACTGAGGTCGGAGCCTGGAGAGTAGAGCGTTTTGGGCGTTTTGGAGAAGAGCGTGAAGCGCCAAAACCGGGAGAAAAAACGACTTATGGAGGATTTTATACCCAAGAGCAGATAAAGGAGATCGTAGCCTATGCCGCAGATAGAAATATTACCATCGTTCCTGAAATTGATATACCCGGGCATAGTATGGCTGCATTGGCGGCTTACCCTGAATTGTCCACCAAAAAGGAACCGAAATATGTCAGTCCGGGGAATAAATTTGCCAACTGGTTTGGAGACGGGAAATTTGAAATGATCGTAGAGAACACTTTGAATCCCGCAGATGAAAAGGTCTATGAATTTGTAGATAAGGTATTTACAGAAGTAGCTGCGCTGTTTCCCGGAGAATTTATCCATATGGGTGGAGATGAGTGTTACCATGGTTATTGGGAAAGAGATGAAAATGTACAGCAATTCATGAAAAAAAATAAGATCAAAGACAGTCATGAATTGCAGAGTTATTTTGTAAAAAGGGTTGAAAAAATTATCAGCAGTAAGGGTAAAAAGATGATCGGCTGGGATGAAATATTAGAAGGAGGTTTAGCTGATGGGGCTGCTGTGATGAGTTGGAGAGGAATGAAAGGTGGTATCGAAGCGGCCAAAATGGGCCATGAAGTGGTGATGTCGCCAACCACATTTGCCTATTTAGATTATACGCAAGGAGATCATTCCGTCGAGAACCCTATCTATGCTGATCTTTCTCTCGAAAAAGCCTATAGTTTTGAGCCTGTTCCGGAAGGAATTGAGGCTAAATTAATTTTAGGCGGACAAGGTAATTTGTGGACAGAGGTCATTCCGGATATGCAGTTTGCTTTCTACATGACCTACCCCAGAGCTTTTGCCATTGCAGAAAGTGTATGGAGTAAAAAGACCGATAAGAATTACGATGATTTTGTGATGAGAACTCAGCATCATTTTGATCGATTCGATGCAATGGGCAATAGTATTTCAAAAGCCGTATACGACCCGGAAGTAAACGTATTTTTAAAAGGTGAAGCCCTGCATTGTACCTTGAGCAATTCTATCCCGAACAGCGAGATCTATTACACCATTGATAATACATATCCGGTACATTTTGGCAAGAAATACGAAGGTGAATTTATCATTCCGAAAGGAAAGTTGTCACTGAGAACTCAGACCTACGTAGACGGGAAACCTGTAGGAAGAGAATTGTTGCTCTCTAGAACTGAACTAGAGAAAAGAGCTAAGAAATAAGAAGTTTTTTAAATTGTTTTTAGATGTAAGGATGGGTCATGAAACATGGGCTCATCCTTTTTTATTTTCATTCCTTTCAGGAAGCTCATCAAACCATATTCCAAAAGAAAATCTTTTATTCGTTGGAATCAGTTAATTCACTAATTTTAATAAGGTTACTCAGTGGTGACTTTAATCAACTAGTTCAATCATTTATCTGATGAAAAAGATTCTCTTATTATCATCCATCATTATTGTATGTACGCTTGAGCTATGGGGGCAAAAAAATATGGCTAAGCTAGGTTTTGTCGCTTCTTCCGGGATCAACACCGGATTGCTATATGAAAGATCTATTAGCGATCACTTTTCACTTTCCGCACAGGTCGGCTATGCGTCCATTTTAGATATTTTTGGCGAAAACGCAAACGGCTTTGGCTTATTTGGAGAAGGGAGATATTATTTTACCCGGAACAAGGACCTCATGGAGGGATGGCATGCAGGTGTATATCTGCACTATTTGAATACCAAAACTCAAAATGATTATCAGCTCGACCGGACCGGACTTGGTCTTGTTGGCGGATATCAATGGATCTTTACCTCTCATTTTACCATTGATACCATGCTCGGCGGGGGATATATGAGTGACACCTCAGATGACCTGTCAGATGACAATGGAATTTATCCATTTGTAGGGATCAATTTCGGGTATAATTTTTGAATTTGTTGTTTCCGAATATCTTGAAAAAGATTTGCTAAGGATTAATTGTAAATAAAAAAACCATAAACCAGAACAAATCCTATAATGATGACGGGACCCAATAAACCTGCAATTAATCCACCATACCTAAAATCTTTTTGATTCACTTTCCCTGTACTAAATGCGATCGCATTGGGAGGAGTAGAGATAGGTAAAAATAAGGCTGTCGAAGCACAAAGTCCAATCACGATTGGCAGTATTTCCCTGTGAGACGAGACCAAAATAATGGCTATGGGGATTAAGATGGTAGTGGTTGCCGTGTTACTCATGAAGTTGGACATGATAACGGTCAAAAAGGCGAACAATCCGACCAAAGCGTAAAAATTCAATTCAAAGTTCTGCAATTTATTGACGTAATATTCGGCGAGACCTGTTTCCTGAATGGCCAAACCTAAAGATAGACCACCCGCCACTAACATGAGGGTGTCCCAAGGCAGGTTTCTCACATCGTCGCCGGTGACGATCCTCAACATAGTCAGGATCATAATGGGCAAAAGTGAAACGGCTGCCGCGGGAATGCCATGGAGATTTCCCGTTAACCAAAGCAAAAGTGTCAGGATCAGAACTCCCGCAACAATTTTCTTTTTGGCCACAAACAGCTTTGAATTGTCTGTATTTTCAGGTTCTTCTAAAAAGGACAGATTAATAGAATCCACTTTTGGAACATATTTTAGGGTAAGCATATACCACATCACAAAAACGAGGATTATGGCAACAGGAAAACCTATCATCATCCATTCCAAAAAACCAAAGGGCATCCCGTGGCTATTTAAGGCATCAACCGCAATGGCATTCGGAGGGGAACCAATGATCGTTCCCATTCCGCCCAGTGAAGCCGCTGCAGGAATACCTATAAGCATGGCTTTAGACATGGGTGCATTGTCATCAAGGGTATTGATAAAAGGCAAGAACCGCCGCGATCATCATCGCAGTGGTAGCGGTATTTGACATGATCATGGAAAATACGCCGGTCACCAACATAATTCCCAACAGCACGTACTTTGGCTTGGTGCCAAATTTAGATATGGTCATTTTAAAGATTTCTTTATCGAGACCCACTTTTTGAAGTGCCTCTGCCATAAAAAAGCCACCTAACATGAGCCAGATCACACTATTTGACCAGGTCTGAACGTACTTAAGTACATATTTACTGGCATTTTCCGGATCTATTTCATTGTAATACTTTCCCAGGGCAAAGACCAAAAAACCAAATATGAGTAAACCAACGGTGAACGGAGGGACCGCTTCTGTAATCCATAGACCAATAGATAAGAACAATAAAAAAAGCACGTATATCTGTGCCTGGTCTAAATCAGGGCTATCTAAAGCATAGGTAATTCCAAATGCGAAGATCACACTGATCAAAAAGTAGATCACTCTCTGCTGAATATCAACTAAATGTTGGTATTTGTGCATGTACCTTTCGGATGCACTTCTTGAATCGGCCATAAGATTGATTTTTTGATTTGCAAATTTACGGACAAAAGGTGAAATGAGGCTGATCTCCTACCTTTTTTACTTAAACGATTTTGTAAATATTTTAAATAATCCTGCATTAGGAGGCCACTTTTCACGAACTTTACTTAGTCAATTTTAGCTCTTTCGAATGATTTTTAGAATATGATAACTATCATGATTTGAATTTGAAACATGGTCTAATTTTGCCCCGTAATTGAAAAGACAACAAAAAACTGATCTATAAACAAAAAAATTCTTTATTATGAATATTTCACACATCGAACACATTGGTATAGCTGTCGAAAATTTATCTGAGTCAATCAAATACTATGAAGAGGTCCTTGGTATGAAATGCTACGCCATAGAAGAGGTTGTCGATCAAAAAGTGAAGACAGCCTTTTTTTTGGTGGGTCAGACAAAAATTGAATTATTGGAAAGTACTTCTCCCGATGGACCAATCGGGAAATTCATAGAAAAAAAGGGCCAAGGAATTCACCACATCGCTTTTGCTGTTCCGAATGCAGATCAAGCTTTAAAACAGGCGGAAGAGAAAGGAGTACAATTGGTAGACAAAGTTTCCAGAAAGGGAGCAGAAGGATTGAAAATTGGATTTCTACATCCGAAATCAACACAAGGAGTGTTGACAGAACTTTGTTCGAAATAAATCGCTAAGCAAAATAGTTGTACAATGGCAAATCAGGATAAAATTAATGAGCTCATTCAAAAGAGAGTTGAAGCGAGATTAGGTGGTGGAGAAAAACGAATTGATTCACAACACGCAAAAGGAAAACTAACGGCAAGAGAAAGAATTGAAATTCTCCTGGACGAAAATAGTTTCGAAGAGTTCGATATGTTTGTCACACACAGAACCAAATCATTTGGTTTAGATAAGGAAGTTTATCTTTCGGATGGTGTTGTTACCGGTCATGGAACCATAGATGGAAGAATCGTATATGTTTTTTCACAAGACTTTACGGTTTTTGGAGGTTCACTTTCAGAAACCTATGCCTTGAAAATATGCAAGATCATGGATATGGCCATGAAAGTGGGTGCTCCTGTTATTGGGTTGAACGACAGTGGTGGAGCACGAATTCAAGAAGGAGTGAGATCTTTGGCGGGTTATGCAGAGATCTTTCAGAGAAATATTATGGCATCAGGGGTAATTCCTCAAATTTCTTCTATACTGGGTCCTTGCGCAGGTGGTGCAGTCTATTCACCAGCCTTAACAGATTTTACGATCATGACAGATCAAACCAGTTATATGTTTGTTACAGGGCCTAAAGTAGTAAAGTCTGTAACGGGTGAGGTTGTTACGACTGAACAGTTAGGAGGAGCTCAAATCCATTCCACAAAATCTGGCGTATCGCACTTTTTAGCAGATAGCGATGAAGAAAATTTAATGCTCATCCGAAAATTGATGAGTTACCTTCCTTCCAATAATCTGGAAGAACCACCTTCAGCCAATTGTGATGATCCGATAGACAGGTTAGACGATATTTTAAATGAAATCATTCCTGAAAACGCCAACCAACCCTATGACATTGTTGATGTTATTTCTACAATAGTGGATTACGGAGAATTTACAGAAGTACACAGAAACTACGCCAGAAACATTGTTGTTGGCTTTGCTCGATTTAATGGACGTTCAGTAGGTATTGTAGCGAATCAACCCAAATATTACGCAGGTGTTCTGGATATTGAAGCCTCTCGAAAAGCGGCGAGATTCGTTCGTTTTTGCGATGCATTTAATATCCCGATTGTCACTTTGGTAGATGTACCCGGCTTTTTACCCGGAACCGGCCAGGAGTATGGCGGAATCATCCTTCACGGAGCCAAACTATTGTTTGCCTATGGTGAAGCAACAGTGCCCAAAGTGACCATTACTCTGCGCAAATCATATGGTGGTGCTCACGATGTAATGAGTTGTAAACAATTGCGCGGCGATTTGAACTATGCATGGCCCACGGCGGAGATTGCAGTGATGGGGGCGAAAGGAGCCATAGAAGTTTTAGAAGGATCCAATATTCGAAAAATTGAGGATGCTGACGAAAAGTTGGAGTATATCGAGAAAAAGGAAGATGAATACAATACCAAATTTGCCAATCCTTATGTAGCGGCGAAATACGGTTTTATTGATGATGTGATCGAGCCTCGAAATACGAGATTTAGAATTATCAGAGGGTTGGAGATGCTATCGAATAAAAAAGAGCTCAATCCGCCCAGAAAACACTCAAATATACCCCTGTAATGATACTGACAAAATTATATATAGATCAATTAGACGAAGGATATGTTATTTTGATCACGGGATTATCCATTGTATTTTTTGCCCTGCTTTTACTCGCGGCCTTTTTCAAATTCGCTTTACCGGTCATGCTCTATGTCTACAAGATCATTACTAAAGGCAGAGACAAAAAGATAAAGGATATTCCTATTGAGGCAGATAAAAGGTTTACCGGAGAGGTAGCTGCGGCTATTTCAGCGGCAATTCACTTATATCTGCGTGAACAGCACGACAGCGAAAATGCTGTGCTTACTATTAAACAGGCCAGAAAAATGTATTCTCCCTGGAGTTCAAAGATCTATGGCACGCATCAATCCCTTAAATAGAAAAGTTAGCATTAGTGAAAGGATTGTCATTTAACAATTAGAGAAAATGAAAAATTTCAAATTTAGAATATACGAGAATAATTATAATGTGAGAATCATTTCTCACGAAGATAATATCATTGACTTAGAGGTAAATGGTACGGCTTATTCAGTCAAACTGAGCAATGAAGTGAAAACGACCAAAACACCAACACTAGTGCGGTCAGCCTCTAAAAGACCTGCAGAACCCTTGAGAGTGAGCCCGAGCTCATCCAATTCAAAAATCGTTGCGCCAATTCCCGGAACTGTTTTGTCCATCGATGTAAAGGTTGGTGATGAGATCAAAATTGGGGATAGATTGCTCGTCTTAGAAGCGATGAAAATGGAAAATAATATTGCATCTGAAAAAGCGGGAACCATTACGGCAATCCATGTAAAAATCGGGCAACAGGTATTGCAAAATGACGTGATGATAGAACTTGGATAGATGTTGAAAGAATGCCCTGAGTAATCACGACATTCTGTTAAAAAATGAAAAAAATGAAAAAAATATTCTTGATATTTGGTGTTATTTCGTTGCTGGTAAGTATCAGGCCTGTGCTGGGGTTAAATGCGGGTACCACAAATACTGTGACCTCCACAACTGTGATGCAAACAGAGATGTCATCTAATGAAAGTTTTGTAAATGAAGCTTTTAACGGAATCAAACAATTTTATCAATATACAGGGTTCGCCAATGCCACCAGTGGAAATTTGATCATGATCTTAATTGGGATCATCTTCATCTATTTAGGAATTAAATTTGATTACGAACCACTGCTATTGATTCCCATTGGAACGGGGATCATTATCGGAAATATTCCTTTTGTTGCCGGATTTCAGACCGGAATTTACGAATCGGGATCGGTTTTAAATTACCTTTATTTTGGCGTAGTAAAAGGGATCTATCCACCACTTATATTTTTGGGCATCGGTGCGATGACAGATTTCTCTTCCCTCATCGCCAATCCAAAATTGATGTTATTAGGTGCTGCCGCACAAATTGGTGTTTTTGCTACATTTTTAGGCGCACTCTACCTGGGTTTTAACCTTCCCGAAGCAGGAGCCATTGGTATCATTGGAGGAGCAGATGGTCCTACAGCGATCTTTTTATCATCGAAATTAGCCAACGGAATAAATATTTTACCAGATGGAACTACAGTGAAGAACCTGATAGGTCCCATTGCCATTGCTGCCTATTCTTATATGGCTCTGGTACCGGTGATTCAACCTCCGATCATGAAATTGTTTACGAGCAAAAGAGAAAGATTGATCAGAATGAAGCCACCCAGAGCGGTTTCTCAAAAGGAAAAGATGATTTTCCCCATAGCTGGATTGTTATTGACAACATTTATTTCGCCAAGTGCCTTACCTTTATTGGGAATGCTGTTCTTTGGCAACTTATTAAAAGAATCCGGAAGAACTGAGAGATTGGCAGATACGGCAAGAACTAAAATGATCGATATTGTCACCATACTTTTAGGTGTAACCGTTGGAGCCTCAACTCAGGCAGACGTATTCATCACTAAAGACTCTTTAATGATCTTTGGACTCGGTGCCATTTCATTTGTGATCGCCACAATGGGAGGATTACTTTTTGCAAAATTCATGAATTTATTCCTAAAGGGTGATGATAAGCTGAACCCCCTTATCGGGGCGGCTGGTGTTTCTGCGGTACCCGATAGTGCAAGAGTTGTACACGCAGAAGGAATCAAAGCAGATCCCCATAATTATTTATTGATGCACGCTATGGCACCTAATGTCTCAGGGGTTATTGGATCTGCCGTAGCAGCTGGTATCATCTTAAGTTTCTTAGGATAAAATGTATGAATGCCTTATTTCAAATGAATTACAATTAAAATCACTACAACATGAATATACCAAATAAAATGACAGCGGAAGAAGCCGTAAAAATTATACAATCAGGAGATAGAGTAATGATTCAGGGAGGTTCGGCTACACCTCAAGCATTAATTCGCGCCATGGTTGCGAGAGCAGCTGAGTTGCGAAATGTAGAAATTGTTCATTTACACACCGAAGGAGAAGCAGGGTATACTGCGGTGGAACTAAGTGAAAGTTTTCATACGAGCGCTTTCTTTATTGGCGCGAATGTGAGAAAAATGGTCGGACAAACAGTAGATTATATCCCTATTTTTTTAAGTGATATTCCCAGTTTATTCCGAAGCGGAATTATGAATTTGGATGTGGTACTAGTCAATGTTTCTCCGCCAGATAAGCACGGCTTTTGCTCTTTGGGGGTTTCTGTAGATATTGTGATCTCTGCCATTGAACAAGGTAAAAAAGTGATCGCTCAGATCAATCCGAAAATGCCAAGAACCTTTGGAGATGCATTGGTACACATTAAAAATTTTGACGCTTGTGTTGAGGTAGTGGAAGAAATCCACGAGATGAAATTAGCGGCTCCTTCAGAAGAGGAAGTGCTCATCGGTAAACATATCGCAGGGATCATTGAGGATGGTGCTACCCTTCAAATGGGAATTGGAGGCATTCCAAATGCGGTTTTGAATTTTTTGACCAGTCACAAGAATTTAGGTATCCATACTGAAATGTTTTCTGACGGGATTGTGGATCTCGTAGAAAAAGGAATTATAAATGGTTCAAAGAAAAAAATGAATCCTTATAAAATTGTATCCGGTTTTGCCATGGGAACTCGTCGTCTTTATGATTTTATGGATGACAACCCGGAAATTGAAATGAAAGACATCACCTATGTAAACGATACGGCCATTATTCGTCAGAACCCAAGAGCTACGGCCATCAACTCAGCCATCGAGATCGATTTTACCGGTCAGGTTTGTGCAGACTCAATTGGAACCAGAATGTTCTCGGGTGTTGGAGGACAAATGGATTTTATGAGAGGATCTGCTCTGTCTAAAGGAGGAAAACCAATTATCGCCATCACTTCAGCGACACAAAAAGGTGTGTCTAAGATCGTACCCATGTTGAAACAAGGTGCCGGTGTGGTAACCACCAGAGCACATGCACGATATGTGGTTACAGAATACGGTGTGGCATTTTTATTTGGTAAAACTTTAAAGCAAAGGGCGAGGGCACTTAGAGACATTGCTCATCCTGACCACAGAGAAGAACTGGATAAAGCTATTTTTGAGCGTTTCGGAAGTAGTTTAATGATCAAATAGTTTTATTTTAATTGCTTTAGTGAAGTCGATCTAAAAGCAATTTGATGTATCACAAAAAATCAAGTACAATGAAGAATAAAAACAAATCACTTTTTTCAGAATTCGGTCCCGTGAGTAAACAGGATTGGATCGAAAAAGTGAAGGTTGATTTAAAAGGAGCAGATTTCGATAAAACTTTGGTTTGGAAAAACTTGAGTCATATTGAAATTCAACCTTTTTATAACCACGAAGATAAAAAAGCATATTTACAGAATACAGGAGAGAATACACAAACCCTCGTAAACTATCGCCATATAGAAGTAAGCAATGAAGCATCCGGAAACGGTCTTGCCCTAAAAGCCATTGAAGAAGGAATAAATGGATTACTTTTCCATATTTCGGAGAACATAGTTCCCGAAAAACTGCTCTCAGGGATCGATTTAGATCAGATAAGCCTCTCTTTCGTTTTGGGGCAAAACACATTGGTGTTCGCTAAAGAGTTTCTCGATTTTGCCCAAAAAAATGTTACATCAAATGAGCATTTAAAAGGGTATTTTAATTCTGAAATCATTAGCAATTATATAACTACAGGTAAAATTGAGGAGGCGGATTTTAAACTTTTAACAGAATTAATTACGCTGACTAAAAATTTTCCCAATTACAAAGCAATCACCATTTCTGGAACTGAATATTTAGATTCAGGGGCTAACCAAGTGCAGGAAGTGGCTTATACATTAAATTCTTTGGTGTATTTGGTTGACGAGTTGACCAAAAGAGGGCTTGAGCTTCAAGCTATTTTTGACAATTTGCATATAAACTTAGCCATTGGTATAGAGTATTTTGTAGAGATTGGTAAATTCAGGGCTTTCAATCATTTATTAGCCGAGATCGCCGGTCGATATGGAATAGAAACTTTTGCCCATACAATTATGGCCAAAACCTCTGTTTGGAGTAAATCTGTTACAGATGCGCACACCAATATGTTGCGGGCAACTACAGAGGCGATGTCTGCTATATTAGGGAATGTCGATGCGGTATTGATCGATCCCTACGACAAAGAGTTTAAGCCTCCCTCAGATTTTTCAAAAAGAATTGCGGGTAATATCACGACCATCCTCAGGGAAGAATCTTACTTTGGGAAAGTGGCAAATCCGGTTGATGGTTCATATTATATGGAAGAGGTAAGTATGAAGATCGCAGAAAAAGCTTTGGAATTATTTAAGTTCATCGAAGAGAAAGGAGGATTTTATGCGGCCTTTGAAGGTGGCTTGATCCAGGAGCAAATTGCAGAAATTCGTCTGCAAAAATTGAAATTGATCAGTCAGAGAAGGTTGCCAATGGTCGGGATAAATAAATATCCAAACTTGATGGAAACCATTTCTGCAAATATTTTAGCAGATGGAACCAGCAATGAAAACGGGAAATTACTGAAACCCAGAAGAGCTTCTTTAGAAATTGAAGCAATCAGAAAAACAACAGAAGAACTTTGTGATAAAACAGGTATTCGTCCTGTTGTAGAATTGGTGAGCTATGGCAATTTGACCATGAGAAAGGCAAGGGCCGGATTTGCCTACGATTTTCTTGGGGTAAGCGGATTTCACGTATTACAAGAAAAAAGCTTTGATAATTTTGAAGCAGGGGCAAAGGCAGGTGCTGAATCTGACTCACATGTGGTTGTGATCTGCAGTTCTGACCAGGATTATGATGAAACCGCACTTGATTTTGTCAAATCTTTCCGGGCATTGAATTCGGATAAAGTTTTGTTGTTGGCAGGAGCTCCGGCAAATGTAGAGGATCTTACCAAGGCCGGTTTAAACGGATGTGTGAATTTGAGATCGGATGTAATAAAGACCATATCTGAGATACAAAAAGAGATACAAAAAAAAGTAAAAGCCTAAGAGATGAAACCAAATTTTTCAGATATAACATTAAATTCTGCAGCAAAGAAAGAGAAAGTAGCTGCCAATAACCAAGAGGTTTGGAACACTCCTGAAGGAATTCCGGTAAAAAAACGTTTTTCGCAGGAGGATGTAAAAGACGCAGAACATTTGCAATTTGCAGCAGGATTAGCTCCTTTTTTAAGAGGACCTTACAGCACCATGTACGTAACGCGCCCTTGGACGATCAGGCAATATGCCGGATTTTCAACAGCAGAGGAATCTAACGCCTTTTACAGGAGAAATTTAGCGGCCGGACAGAAGGGACTATCTGTGGCTTTTGATTTGGCTACCCACCGAGGATATGATTCAGACCATCCACGAGTAACAGGCGATGTCGGAAAAGCGGGAGTTGCGATCGATTCGATCTTAGATATGGAAATTTTATTCGACCAAATTCCGCTGGATAAGATGTCGGTTTCTATGACCATGAACGGCGCTGTTTTACCTATCATGGCTTTTTATATTGCGGCTGCAAGAAAGCAAGGAGTGGCTTTAGCACAGTTGAGCGGCACCATTCAAAATGATATTTTAAAAGAGTTCATGGTGCGGAATACCTACATTTATCCGCCACTGCCTTCCATGCGGATTATTGGAGATATTTTTGACTACACCACCAAAAACATGCCTAAGTTCAATTCAATTTCCATTAGTGGCTACCATATGCAAGAGGCTGGGGCTACTGCAGATATTGAATTAGCTTATACCTTGGCCGATGGGTTGGAATACATCAGAACAGGATTAAAATCAGGATTAAAAATTGACGAGTTCGCTCCTCGATTATCCTTTTTCTGGGCAGTGGGTATGAATCATTTTATGGAAATAGCAAAGATGCGTGCAGCAAGGATGCTTTGGGCCAAGATCATTAAATCATTCAATCCGCAAAACCCAAAATCGATGGCTTTGCGCACGCACAGTCAGACTTCAGGATGGAGTTTGAGTGAACAAGATCCGTTTAATAATGTGGCGAGAACCTGTATAGAAGCCATGGCGGCAGGCTTAGGAGGAACGCAGTCACTGCATACCAATGCATTGGATGAAGCGATTGCCCTGCCTACTGATTTTTCTGCGAGAATTGCCAGAAATACACAGATATTCATTCAGGATGAAACACAAATTACCAAGGCAGTTGATCCTTGGGCAGGAAGTTTTTATGTAGAATATTTAACCCAGGAAATTGCCAAAAAAGCCTGGAAATTAATTGAAGAGGTTGAAGAATTAGGTGGAATGGCGAAAGCTATAGAGACCGGAGTGCCCAAAATGAGAATAGAAGAAGCTTCTGCCAGAAAACAAGCGCGTTTAGATTCTGGTCAGGATATATTGGTGGGGGTAAACAAATTCCAAACCAAAGAAAAATCGGAAATAGAGATCTTGGAGGTTGACAATACAGCCGTTAGAAATGCGCAAATCGAACGTTTGAAAAAATTGAAAGCGAATAGAGATCAAAAGGCAGTTGATGCAAAGTTAGCAGTCTTATCAAAATGTGCCGAAACAGGAAAAGGCAATTTGTTAGCTTTGGCAGTAGAAGCCGCAGAAAATTTTGCTACTTTAGGTGAAATTTCAGATGCTTTGGAAGTTCATTTTGGAAGACACAAAGCAGATACTAAATTAATAAGCGGAGTGTACAGTAAGGAAGTAAGTAATGATGACCTTTTTGCAAGAGCGCAAAAAATGACAGATAAATTTGCTGAAATTGAAGGGCGAAGACCAAGGGTGATGATCGCTAAAATGGGACAGGATGGGCACGACCGGGGTGCTAAGGTAGTAGCTTCCAGTTTTGCTGATCTCGGTTTTGATGTCGATATGGGTTCCTTGTTCCAAACACCGGAGGAAGTAGCGAAACAGGCAATAGAAAATGATGTTCATTTCATTGGGGCATCCAGTTTAGCCGCAGGTCACAAAACTTTAATTCCGCAGTTGATCGATGAGCTGGAAAAATTGGGAAGACCTGATATTATGGTTTTTGCCGGTGGTGTAATTCCTGCTCAGGATTACGATTATTTGCTCCAGAGAAAAGTTGTGGCTATTTTCGGTCCCGGAACGGTCATTTCTGAGGCGGCTATATCTATTATGGAGAAATACCTCGAACAAGAATAAGTATCGTTTTACTCTTTAATTGAAAAATCCTGGCTATAACAAAATGGGCAGGATTTTTCTTTAAGAAAACATTAAAGAGATTTCCTAAACTCTTCAATCATTTTTTGTGAAGCTTTTACCGGGGATATTTTAGATAGAACCACTTCTTTTTCCAGTTCTGCAAGATGCTTGGCCATATGTGGAGATTTATAGAAAAGGCGTTTTAACTCCTCATTGATATTGTTATACATCCATTGTATCTTTTGGTAATTTCTGTTTTTTTCAAAATAACCGTTTTCGTCTACCAATTTTTTAAATTTTTGTATCTCATTCCAAACGCGATCAATCCCTATATTTTTGATAGCAGAAGCTGTACTTACCACAGGTGTCCATCCCGATTCTGATTGTGGAAAAATATGCAGCGCGTTTTGGTACTGCAATTTGGCCATTTCACTCATTTTAATATTTTCCCCATCAGCCTTGTTGATGACCACCATGTCGGCCATTTCCATGATTCCTTTTTTGATCCCCTGTAATTCATCCCCTGCACCTGCCAGCATCAACAATAAAAAGAAATCGGTCATACCGTGAACAGCAGTTTCAGATTGTCCAACACCGACGGTTTCAATAAGAATAACATCATAGCCCGCCGCCTCGCAGAGGAGCATGGCTTCGCCTGTTTTATTGGCTACGCCACCGAGTGTATCACCTGAAGCAGAAGGTCTGATATAGGCATCCTCCATATTCGCCAATTCTTCCATGCGGGTTTTATCTCCGAGAATACTGCCTTTCGACCTTTGGCTACTGGGATCGATGGAAAGAATGGCCACTTTATGTCCCTGAGCGATTATGTATTTTCCAAAAGCTTCAATAAAGGTGCTTTTCCCGACTCCCGGCACACCTGTAATCCCGATTCTGATCGATTTTCCGCTAGCGGGTAATACACCTTGAATAATTTCTTTGGCCAGGTTTTTATCGCTCTCTAACTGACTCTCAATAATGGTGATGGCTCTTGAAAGAATAACACGATCACCCTTTAAGATACCATCGATATAGGTTTGAGAACTCAAGCGGTTTTTGGGTTTGTAATGTTTCATTGACAGCAATTGTAAATCTCGCAATGACTGTATGTTGAGCGAGAAAATCAAAAGAGCTAAGATAATTATTATTTGGCTTTTGCCGATCATTTAGCGGGTTTATCAGTACTATAAAAATCCTTTTTTTCAATTGATCACTTCAAAAATTTGGCTCAAACACTAAAAAAAATGAGTGCGTATTATTTCGTATTTTTACATAAGATAAGATCATAGATGAAAGTATTACTCACAGGTGCCACAGGATACATAGGGCAGAGATTATTGCCGGAATTGATTCAGCTAGGTCATGAGGTATTTTGTTGTGTAAGAGACAAGCAGCGATTTCATGCAGCAGAAAATTTACTTGGAAAAATTCAAGTAATAGAAGTAGATTTTCTCCAAAAAGAAAGTCTGTCTAATTTGCCCAAAGAGATAGATGCAGCCTATTATCTCCTGCATTCCATGTCGGCATCTGAAGATTATGAATCTTTGGAACAGCTTTGCGCAAATAATTTTGTGGAAGCCACAAAAGATTTGGGTTTACAGCAGGTCATTTATCTCAGTGGGATGGTAAATGAAAAAGATTTGTCGAAACATTTGAGTTCTAGAAAAGCGGTTGAGGAAATTCTTCAGAAAGGCAATTATCACCTCACCACACTCAGGGCGGGAATTATTATTGGTTCCGGGAGTGCCTCTTTTGAAATTATCAGGGATCTGGTAGAAAAGTTACCCGTAATGGTTACGCCCAAATGGCTTAAAACCCGTTGTCAACCCATCGGTATCGTTGACGTGATCAAGTTCCTTACAAGTTCTTTATTCCATAAAGAAACCTATGACAAGAATTTTGATATTGGCGGACCTGATATTTTAACCTATAAAGAAATGTTGCTGGGCTACGCCCGTGTAAGGGGATTAAAAAGATATATTTTTACAGTACCCGTCATGACGCCAAAACTATCTTCTTATTGGCTTTATTTTGTTACTTCCACCTCTTATAAGTTGGCATCCGCCTTGGTAAGCAGTATGAAAGTTGAAGTGGTTTGCAGAAATAAGGATTTAGAAGAAATTCTTCACATAAAACCTATTAACTATGAAGAAGCACTGAAAAGAACGGTACTTAAAATTGGAGAGAATAAAATTGCTTCCAGCTGGAAGGATGCTTGGGTGAGTGGATTAATGCACGATAAAATTGGCGATTTTGCTGTCGTGCCGAACCATGGTGTTTTTATAGATCACAGAGAATTTCCGGTTAAAAACAGGGAGGAAGTTTTAGAAAGGATCTGGAGCATTGGTGGCGAAACCGGTTGGTATTTTGGTGATTGGTTGTGGGAAATACGCGGAATCATGGATAAAATGGCGGGGGGAGTTGGCCTGAGAAGAGGAAGGACACATAAAAACGAATTATCTGCAGGTGATGCTATTGATTTTTGGCGTGTCTTAGAGGCCAACAAAGATAAGGGCAGGCTTTTGCTTTTTGCCGAAATGAAATTGCCGGGAGAAGCTTGGCTCGAGTTCAAAATTGAAGATGATGTTTTACATCAAACGGCTACTTTCAGGCCTAAGGGACTTTGGGGACGTCTATATTGGTATAGTGTTCTGCCTTTCCATGAAATTATTTTTAAAACAATGGCGAAAAGAATAGCGAATTAAATTCTTACATAAGAAGAATTTAAATGCTTAAATTTGAATCGGATTTTTAAAAACGAAAAAATTCAAATTATTTTATCTAATATTTATTAAAACGAAAAATCAAATCACATGAAAAAATTTTTAGTACTTGGGGTATTTATCTGTACGATGTCTTTGTTTGCACAGACCGAAAATGATTATACCGAATTAGTAAGAGAGGTAATTAACACAGAGAAAAAGGCAGCCATTACGGAAAATATGAATTTCACTGATGCTGAAAGTCAAGTTTTTTGGCCTCTTTACAATGAGTACCAAGGTCAAATGTATAAGATTCAAAACACAAGAATCGAGATCATCAAAGATTTTGCTGAGAACTATGAGAACTTAACAGCAGAGAAAGCCGATCAATTGTGGTTAGCTGCTCAAAAGTTTGATGAGGAATCATTAAAATTGAAAAAAGCATATTACAAGAAATTCAAGAAAATATTACCTAACGGTAAAGCCGCAAGATTCATGCAATTGGAGAATAAAATCGAGACCATGATAGATGCAAAACTGGCCTTAGAAATACCACTTCTCGAAGTAAAATAATTACTCAAAACCCACTTAAAGTGGGTTTTTTTATATCTGATTTATAAGGATTTTAAGCTTTTCCTTATTTGAACTATCTTTTTTTAAAGAAAATGAGAGAAGAAAATGTTGTTTTTTGGTTTAGAAGAGATTTAAGGCTCATTGATAATCATGGATTATACAGGGCTTTACAAAGTTCTAAAAAGGTTATTCCCTTATTCATTTTTGATGAACAGATCTTAAGCGAATTGCCAAAAAATGATGCGCGGGTTAGCTTTATTTATGAAAATCTACTCGGTTTAGATCGAACTTTAAAAAGTTATGGCAGTAGTTTATTGGTTAAAAATGGCCAACCTATGGATGTATGGGCAAGTCTGATAAAGACCTATCACATCAAAGCAGTTTTTACGAATGCTGACTATGAACCTTATGCACTAAAAAGAGATCAGGAAGTAAAGGAGTTTCTGCTGGGAAAAGGCATTCAAATGCACTTTTTTAAAGACCAGGTCATATTCGAAAAGAATGAAGTTCTAAAAGGGGATGGAAAACCGTATACTGTTTTTACACCTTTTAAGAACAAATGGTTGTCTCTTTTTCAAGAGTCAGTCATCAAATCATACGATTCTGCTGTCTTTAAGAATTATGCTGAAATAAATGAACCATTTCCAACTATGGACGACATTGGTTTTCAGCCATCGACTATTAAGGTGCCGCCATTTTGTGCTGATCGGATCTATCAGTATGCTGACCAGCGAGATTTTCCATCGATTTCAACCACGAGAATTGGTCCACACCTCAGATTTGGAACTATTAGTATTAGACAGGTAGTTCTACATCTGCAAAAGAAAGATTCAGTTTATTTAAGTGAATTGATCTGGCGGGAATTTTTTATGCAAATTTTATATCATTTCCCCAGGGTTGTTACGGAAAATTTTAAACCACAGTACAATCACATTAACTGGAGAAACAGACAAGAGGAATTTGAAAAATGGTGCCTTGGACAAACGGGTTATCCGCTGGTAGACTCCGGAATGAGAGAATTGAATGCGACAGGATTTATGCATAACCGAGTTCGAATGGTTGTGGCAAGTTTTTTGTGCAAACATTTGCTGATCGATTGGAAATGGGGTGAAGCTTATTTTGCCGAAAAATTGCTTGACTACGAACTGGCATCGAACAATGGAAATTGGCAATGGGCTGCGGGAACAGGTTGTGATGCCGCTCCGTATTTTCGGGTTTTTAATCCTTCCGAACAAATTAAAAAGTTCGATAAAGATTTAAAATATATTCATAAGTGGGTACCGGAATTAGAATCCTTTCATTATCCTCAGCCTATGGTTGAGCATAAAATGGCGAGGTTAAGGGCCTTAGAAACTTATAAAAATGGGCTTGAAAGAAACTAGAACAATTAGTATTTTAGGATGTGGCTGGTTGGGCGAACCCTTGGCTCATGTCTTATTAAAACGAGGATTCAAAATAAAGGGCTCAACAACTTCCAAAGAAAAACTCAATAGGTTTAATGAAAAGGGAATTAAGCCTTATTTAATCAGTTTAGATGATGACATTTCCGACTTGTCTGACTTCTTGGATTGCGATATACTCATTATTTCCATAACCTCTAAAAACCCAAATGGTTTTGCTCAATTAAAACAAAAGATTGAAAGCTCTCGCGTAAAGAAAGTTTTATTTTTCAGTTCAACTTCAGTATACCCCTTACCAAATGATTGGGTCACTGAAAACAGCCCCGTTTTGGACACCCCTTTGTCTACAATTGAAACGCTGTTAAAATCGACAGATCAATACGAAACAACGATCATGCGATTTGCCGGTTTAATTGCTGAAGACAGACATCCCGGCAATTTTTTTAGAAACGGAAAAGTCATTAAAGATCCTGAAAATTTTGTGAATATGATCCACAGAGATGATTGTATAGGTATAATTGAGGGCTTGATCCTTCATGATATTTGGGGAGATGTTTATAATGCCTGTGCCGATGCCCATCCGAGCAAACGGGAATATTACGGTAAATTGATCAGGGAATACAGAGGTGAGGAAGCTGTTTTTGAAGAAGGAAATTTTTTCGAATGGAAAAAAGTGAGTAATGCAAAAATCAAATCGGTGCTCAACTACCTATTCAAATATCCCGATATATTTTATCAATAGTTTTTAGCCTACCATAATTGGTGAACGCAGGGCTTGATATTTTTCTCGTAAATCAGATTGATCGCTTTACGTTCTTCCTGTGATAAGGAGCCCCTTTCAGATGCCAGGATATTTGAACTCAATTGATCGACTCTGGATACGCCAGGAATAATGCAAGCCACCTGAGCAAAATCCAGGATCCAGCGCAAAGCAATAGTGGCCAGATTTTGGTCAGGAAAAAGTTGTTTAATTTTTTCTACTGCTTCCAAACCAATTTCATAGGGCACACCCGAAAAAGTTTCACCCTTGTCAAATCCTGCGCCTTCGCGATTGAAGAAACGATGATCATCTTTTTCAAATTTTGATTGCTTATGGAACTTTCCTGTAAGTAATCCACTTGCCAATGGAACACGGACAATAATACCAATATCTTTTTTTATCGCTTCCTGGAAAAACAGCTCTGAAGGTCTTTGCCTAAAAAGATTAAAGATGATTTGTACAGTTGTGACGTTGTTATATTCTATACCTTTTAAGGCCTCTTCAATTTTTTCTACACTAATACCTAAATTTTTGATCTTACCTTCCTCTTTCAATCGACTAAAGAGTTCAAATATTTCGGGGCGATAGTATACCTCGGTGGGCGGACAATGCAACTGTATTAAATCAAGACATTCTAATCCGGTATTTTTCAGACTGTCTTCAACAAATTTTCTGAGTACTTTAGGTTGGTAATTTGCATTGATATGAGGAGTGATCTGTCTGCCACATTTGGTTGCGACAAATATTTTTTCCTTGTGCCTTCGAGCGATCTTGCCCACGGCAGCCTCGCTCAGTCCGGCCTCATAAACATCTGCGGTATCGATAAAATTAATTCCCTGTTCAATGGCCTGCTCGATAATGGTCTCCGCATTTTTCTGATCAAATCCGGAACCCCATTTTCCGCCAACTTGCCATGTTCCCAGAGAAATCTCGGAGACATTAAAATTTGTTTTTCCAAGTCTTCTATAATTCATAATGATCTTATTAAGCGGGAATTTCATGACTCAGGCAGTGCAATGTGCCTAAACCCCAAACCAAATGTGTGGCATTGATTCCTGTGACCTCTCTTTTAGGAAAGAGTTCATTGAGAATCCCTAAAGCTTTATAGTCGTTTTTATCGTTAAAGGTCGGTACTAAAACAAAATCATTGCCTATCAAAAAATTGACATAACTGGCAGGTAATCTCATATTGTCAAAATATATGGGCGACGGCATTGGCATTTTTACGACTTCAATTTTATCACCATTTTCTAAAGCGGAACCCGCCAAAATTTCTACATTTTCGGCAAGTTTCTTGTGGTTTTTATCTTTGGTGTTTTTCTCTTCACAAGCCACAACGGTTTTTGGATTTACAAATCGACAAATATCATCCACATGACCATGGGTGTCATCCCCATCGATTCCCTCATTCAGCCAAATTGTATTTGTAATTCCAAAATTTTCTTTAAAAATTGCTTCGTAATCTTTTTGGTCAAATCCTTTGTTTCTTATTTGAATAGTGGGGTGCAGCAAACATTCTTTTGTGGTCAGCATCGTACCTTTTCCATTAACATCTATGGCACCGCCCTCCAGCACTACATGCTTCTCTTGGTAAAATACCTTTTGACTCGGAATTTTTAATTTCTCAGCAATTTTTTGCGGAATTTTTTGATCTAATCTATGATTGGGATATTTTGCCCATCCGGTAAATGAAAACTGCAGGGCTATTCTTTTTCCGTCAATGGTTTTTACAGTAATTGGACCTGAATCGCGCATCCAGGCACGATTGGTTTTTAATGGGATAAAATCGATATTTTGGAGATCGGCATGAGCCAGATCGAGCCTATTTTTTACTTTATCGCCATGCTCAGCAGATTTTACAATGAGCAATACTTTTTCAAAATAGGAGACTTTTCTTATAAACTCAGTAAACTCCCATTGTATCGCACCAAATTTTCCCGGCCAATCGTTTCCTTCGAAAGGGAATGAAAGTAAAACCGCTTCTTGCTTTTCGAATTCGGCAGGTAACCTAAAATGATTCATCAATCGATATATCTTTTTGTGATTTCTCCATATGCATCGATACGTCTATCGCGCAAAAAAGGCCAGTTTTGGCGGACGTCTTCCATGAGTTCTCTGTCAATTTCAGCCAATAAGATCTCTTCTTTATCAGTTGAAGCCTGAGCAATAATTTCTCCTTGTGGTCCGGCTATAAAAGAAGAGCCCCAGAATTCAAGTCCGTCTAATTCCTTGATTGGCTGTTCAAACCCAACCCGGTTTACGGCAGCAACGAAAACACCATTGGCCACCGCATGTCCCCTTTGAACTGTCTGCCAGGCATCAAATTGTTTTTTACCGTATTCTGCTTTTTCCGAAGGATGCCAACCGATAGCGGTAGGATAAAAGAGAACTTCAGCCCCCTGCAAAGCAGTAAGTCTGGCTCCTTCAGGATACCACTGATCCCAGCAGATCAGTGTGCCAATTTTGCCGTATTTTGTCTGAAAAGCTTTGAAACCAATATCTCCCGGCGTGAAATAAAATTTTTCGTAAAACAAGGGATCATCGGGAATATGCATTTTTCTGTATAATCCGGCTTCCGAGCCATCTGCATCTATAATATAGGCGGTATTATGATATAGTCCCATGGCTCTTTTTTCAAAAAAGGGCACGATAATCACTACTTTTAACTCTTTTGCTAAGGAAGAAAAGGCTTTGAATGAGGTAGTGTATAATTCTTCTGCAAAAGAAAAGTACTCGGTATCTTCTTTTTGGCAAAAATAAAAAGAGCTGTACAGCTCAGGGAGGCAAATGACTTGAGCACCTTTGGATGCAGCTTTTCTCACCCAATCTATAGATTTTGTCAGATTCTTTTCAGGTGTTCCGTTTAATCCAATTTGTACAAGTGCGATGGTAAACTTCTTTTCCATTTTATCAGTTTAGATAATGTAAAGATAATGCACTTATTTTATTTTTTATAAAGAGGTTTTCAATGACAATTTTGTAACTGCAATTTCGCACCCCGTTCTACTTATTTATTCACAAATGACTATTGGACAATGTAAATTTCCTCGTCTGTTTCACTTAGTCTGAAAAAACCTAGAGCAAAATTATCGAAGTTCGTTTGGTTTACAATATTTCCTCTAACCGTTGAAGAAGGCGTTTGAAATGGCCCGCCATTGTTTACTCCGCCCTGACTGAGCAGAATATTCATATAATTAAAATAAGTTTCTGAAATGCCACCGAGGGTAAAATCTAATGCATCGCCGGCCTTCAGATCTTCACTGAAATAGAGGGAGAACATTTCGTTGTTCTCAAAAAACTCATCACTGGAAACACTGTATTCAGGAAAAACAACATAAGGAGATTGAAAGGAGCTGAGATAAAAATTGGAGATATCTTTAATGTCGTCAAAAAAGAATTTCACTTCAATATCTTCTCCTGAAAAGCCACCATCATTCACTTGTTCTACCCTCGTGATTACCGGAACAGGCAAAAGGGTTTCTTCTGCAGTAAAAATTTCACCATTATACTCTATCAAAAGACGGTAGGTTTCGTTTAATTCCGGTATAAAATTGTCACAGATATAATCTCCTGCTACACCTCGTTCTTGAAAAATGAACACATCATTCTTTGAATTTTCGACACGAATAGTGGCGTTCGAAACCGCCGGGATCTCCGTCGCATAATAATCGGTTGTGGTCGATAACCTAATTAACTGTACACTGCCTGTGGTTCCTTTTAGCCATTCAATTGAAGCTTCTACAACCAGTTTTGGTGGTGCTGTTTTTAAATCAATATCAACAACATCTTCGCAGCTGATAAAGAACAGACCGATCATTAAGATTCGTATTAAGGAAATAGATTTCATAATTAAAATTTAAAATTATAAGACACACTTGGTACTATGCCGAAAACTGATAAACGCAGTGCCTCATTAGCTCCTGTTTCTTGGTTTTGTCTGAATGTAATCGAGGCGGCATTTCTTCTGTTGTAAACATTGTAAATTCCAAAAACCCACTCAGCTTGCCAGTTCCTTTGCAGATTTTTTTTGGGGGTTAACGTTGCAGAAATATCTAAGTGGTGATAAATAGGTAAATTATCTGCATTTCGCGCACCGAAACTGGGAACAGAAATGCCTTGGTACTGGTATTGTCCATTGGGATAGGTAACAGGCTGGCCTGATTGCAGTGCGAAATTTGCACTGAAATTCCATTTTTGGTTGAGTCGATAATTACCCACTACAGAGATATCGTGCAATTTATCGTAACCTGTTCGGTACCAATCACCATTATTGATTCCCGTTTCTTCGGGTGTTCTTCCTTCTACTCTTTGTTCTGATCTGGATAGGGTATAAGCTAACCAGCCATTTAGTTTTCCTACATTTTTTCTGAATAACACCTCTAAACCATAAGCGCGCGCTTCGCCATTCAGCACTACTTCTTCAATTGCATTATTGGCGATCAAATTCGCTCCATCGATATAATCCAATCGGTTTTGTATTTCTTTATAAAAAGTTTCCACTTCTAAACTAAAGGCGTCATTTTTAAAATTCTGAAAATAACCCACTGCCAATTGATCTAAGATTTCCGGTTTTAAGAAATCATCAGCAGGTACCCAAACATCCAGGGGCGTGGGCGACTGGGTGTTGGATATAAGGTGTAAATACTGACTCATTCTGTTATAACTCGCTTTTACAGATTGATTGTCGTTAATGGCATAAGAAACAGCAATACGCGGCTCAAAATTATTGAAGCTGGCGATCACTTCATTTTTATCGTAAAATTCCTGCCCAATCGGGTTTGCTTTTTCATAGATTTGAAATTGTTCATTAAAGAGTACTGCCTGGTCATTTTCGTAAATATTGATATTTTGATCACCTAATCGATAGAACAGGCTGAAACGAAGTCCGTAAGAAATGGAAAGTCGAGAAGAGAGCTGTTGTTCGGCATCTACATAAAAAGCAGGTTCAAACGCGTACTTCTTATCCAATTGATCGGGGTTTATACCGGAATCAGGGCTGTTCGGTTCAATTTTACCAGGATTAAAGTCGTAATAAATCGAATTTAAACCATAAGAAAGTTTCAATTTATCGGTTAAGTAATGCTTAAAATCGTACCTAAAATTGTAGTTCTTAATACCGCTATCCCAGTTAAATCCGACAAAATCAAGTGTAAGACCATAGTAATAATCTGAATAAATAAATGACATATTTGAGAATAGTTTGTCAGAGAAAAGGTGGTTCCACCTTAAGTTTATGACGGCATTTCCATAGGTATTTTGGAAACTCTGGTTGATATCAAACACATCTCTTCCAAAATATCCGGATAAGAACACATTGTTATTATCGTTGAGCCTGTAGCTCAATTTGGTGTTGAGGTCGTAAAAATAAGCCGAGTTTGGATTATCAGTAAGTTTTAGAAAAAGATGGGCATAAGAAGCTCTTCCGGCTACTAAGAATGAACCTCTGTCCTTTACAATAGGACCTTCGGCCAGCAATCGACTAGAGATAATTCCTATGCCGCCATTCATATGAAAACCAGTGCTGTTCCCCTCCTTTTGGTATATATCCAATACTGACGACAATCTTCCTCCATAGCGTGCGGGGATACCGCCTTTATACAATTTGAGGTCTTTGATCGCATCAGGGTTAAATACAGAAAAGAAGCCGAATAAATGCGAAGAATTAAAAATGGTCGCCTCATCCAAAAGAATTAAATTCTGGTCGGCACCACCCCCTCGGACATTAAAACCTGATTGTCCTTCGCCGGCATTTGTTACCCCTGGAAGTGTAATGATGGATTTGATGATATCTGCCTCTCCCAGTACCACAGGCATATCTTTAATTTCTTTAATAGACAATTTATTGACGCTCATTTCAGGTCTGCGTATTTCTGTTCTAACAGTTTGATCTGTGAGGATGATCTCTTCTAATTGTTGACTAGATTCGTTCAAAGAAAAATTCCTTCTGATATTCTCATTGAGTAAAATGGTTTCAGAAATAGGATCAAAACCTACGTAGCTTATTTCTATGGTGTACTCTCCTTCCGGGATAGAAATAGAGTAGAAGCCGTATTCATTGGTGGTTGTACCGGTGCCTAATTCCGGAATGATAATGGTCACTCCAATCAAGGTTTCGTTGTTAAGGGCATCAGTTATAGTTCCGCTCAGGGTCATTTTATCCTGAGCGAACAAAGTCGGCAGGGAAAGGATAAAAAAACTGATAAATAACTTTATATTTTGACTCATTTTTGATATTCGATTTTTCTAATGACCAAGCAATTGATTATTAAAATTAGACGTCGTATTGTTTGAATTTTTTAAACAGTATTAAATTCAGCAGGATTAAAGAAAAGGCATAGAGTATATCCTCTACAGGAATCGTCAGAATCCTTACACCGAGGTTTTCTTCGTCGTTGTACCACACTACTTCTTCTTGAATACCGGTACCTGTGAGTATGCCATTCACAATGAAAAACGGGATGAGCATGACTAAAAAAGTGATGTAAAAAGAAGACAGTAATTTGAGATTGACGAAATAAGCAACAGATAAAATGATGATTCCAAAAATCATATCTACAGCGGTATAGGCTTTATCATAATGTTGAATTAGCATAACAGAGAAAAAAATCAAAAGTGCATAAGTGATCATTTTCGTAGTTTTCTCTTTTAATGCAATATTTCTGTTTAACGCCAGAATTGATTCGTGTGTAAAAATACAAGCATAAGGGATAGAAATAAAGAACAACCATTCTTCAACAGGGAGTCCTAAAATGTATATTTCAGATAAATAATCCGGGTTAAAACCCCAAATTTGGTGTTCGGTAAAATAAATATCCCAAATAATAAAAGGGATCATGCTGAGTGCGATCGCCGAGAAAAGACTTTTCCAATAATGGTGAAGCTTAATTCTGGGATGAAAGGTAACCAGGAAAGGGACCGAAATCGACAGCAAATTGATCCAAAAATAAAGCGACATTAGGCTTTGAATTCAGATTTGTAATATTTAAAGGGTACCCAAAGCATTCCGAAACACTCACCTTCATATTTGCCCAAATGCTTGTGATGCATTTTATGTGCTCTTCTAATCGCTCGCAAATAGGGATTCTTAGTATTTCTCCAAATTTTGATCCGCTGATGAATAAAAAGATCATGAATGATAAAATAAACCACACCATAAATACAGATACCAATCCCTACGCCTAAAAATAAGGATGAGTCGTAAAACTTCCATATTAAAAATGAACCGATGGAAAGTATCGAGAAAAATATGAAAAATGTGTCGTTACGCTCGAAGAAAGAATCGTGATTGGTTCTAAGGTGATGATCTTCATGCAAATTCCAAAAAAAACCGTGCATGATATATTTATGCATTCCCCAAGCAACCCCCTCCATGAGGAAAAAAGTAATTAAAATGGTGATAAAAAGTGCCATAAATTGAAGGTTTAAATACTATACTTTACAAAGATACTTAATCATTAAATAAACGTCGGACAAATACAGAGATTTCTAAAATTTAATATTATCGAGTCTTGCGTTCAGTGAACTTTTTGTGTTGCTCGCCTTTAAATTATCGATCATTTCCTTTTTAAACTTCACAGGTAAAGGATCGGTTTTAATGTTGTTCTCGAAAAAGCTTAAATCTTCCTCAATAAAATCGTTATAATTTAAAAAAGAGGGTGCGTTCAATTGAATGAGCAATCTCAAATAAACACTTTCGACAGACTTTTTCTTTGCCAGACTTTCGTTTAGTTTCGTTTTTCCCTTATTGAAATATTTTAATTTGCTGATCGGAGAAGAAACATAAGATGCCATCTTAGCGTTACTTGCCCCTACATAGGCCAATATTTGATCATATTCTGCGCCTTCGGTCAATTTTAAATTGATGATATTCTCTAAAGATTGTTCCGTGTTCTTATGAAATTCATTTCGTACATAGGACAAATCTTCTTGAGCCTGAGCGGTCATTTGCCCTAAAAGAATTAAAAAAATAAACTTTTTAAACATCAAATAAGATCTAATTTATAATTCACGTAGGAAGAAACTAATAGTTTAATTTTAGTAGGATTGTTAATTCTGATCCGTTTCGTCTTAATTTCTTCTGCATTGGTCTTTTGCAATTTATGAAGCAGTTTTTGGTAATAGATAAATGCTGTATACACGCCAAATTTGGCTTCGATAGGTAATTTTTTAATGCCTTGATAGGCTATGTTAAAATCTCCTTCTATTTCTTCGATAATCTGTTTTTTTGTCTCTACATTTAGTCCAGAACCTTGTAAATGAGGGAAGTAAATTCGATTTAACTCATCTGAATCTTGTTTTAGGTCGCGCAGGAAATTGACTTTTTGAAATGCACTGCCCAAACTCATCGCTTGATCTTTTAGGTCATTATAAATAGCCTGATCTCCGTTTACAAAGACTTTTAAACACATCAAACCAACCACATCGGCAGAACCGTAAATATATTCATTGTAATCTTCCATGGAATTGTAATTTTGCTGGTGCAGGTCTAGGCGCATACTGTGCATAAATGCATCTACCATTTCCCGATCTATATTGTATTTGTGATACACTTCCTGAAATGCATGGAGTATAGGGTTCAGACTGATTTTACGCTCGAGTGCTGCGTTGAGGTCTCTTTCAAATTCGTTCAACAACAATTCCTGATCTGTTTCATGAAAGGTATCGACTATTTCATCTGCAAATCTGACAAAGCCATATATGGCATGGATAGGCTTTTGTATTTTTGGCGATAACATTTTAACTGCCAGACTAAAAGAAGTGCTGTAATTGGAAGTTACAGTTTGGCTGCATAGATAAGCGACATCGCTAAATAACTGATTCATGATGTAATTTGTTTTGATTGGTGACAATTTCTGAGACTAATTTACCTGATATTAACGAGGGTGGAACTCCGGGTCCGGGGACAGTTAACTGACCGGTAAAATATAAATTCTTAACTTTTTTGCTCTTTAGTTTGGGGCGTAAAAAAGCAGTTTGAAATAGCGTATTAGCCATGCCATAGGCATTGCCTTTGAAGGAGTTGTAATCATCTTTAAAATCTTGAACACAATAAGACTTCTTGAAAATGATATGATTATGTAAGGTTTGGTCAGTTAATTTTTCAAGCCTTGATAAAATGATCTGAAAATATTTTTCTCTCAATTCTTCCGTGTCTTCCAGATCAGGGGCTAAGGGGATTAAAAAAATGGCTGCTTCTTTACCAACAGGAGCCACAGTTTCATCTGTCATACTGGGGAAACTCGCATAGAAAAGCGGTTTTTCGGGCCAAGCAGGATCATCGTAAATACTCACGGCGTGATCATCAAAAGAAGTATCAAAAAACAGGGTATGATGCAAAACATTTTCCAGTTTCTTGTCAAATCCAACATAAAAAAGTAAGGATGACGGTGCCATGATCTTTTTATTCCAGAAAGATTCTGTGTAACCTCTTAATTCTTCAGGCAACAAACTTTCCGAATGCTTGTAATCGGCACCTGAGATCAAATTTTTCACGGGAATAATTTCTCCATTCACATAAATACTCGAAACTTTACCTTTCTCATCTACGTTAATGGCAGAAACGCTTGCCCCGGTCTTAAACGTCACACCAAGTTCAAGGGCCAGATCAACCATACCTTTGACAACAGAGGCCATTCCTCCTTTGGCATACCAGGTGCCTAAATACAAATCGGCATAATTCATAAAGCTGTAGAACAGAGGCGTGTTACTGGGTTTAGCGCCTAAAAACAGAACGGGAAACTCTAAAATTTGCTGTAATCTGCTGTCTTGAAAATGTTTTTTTACGTAATCGCTGATGGTGAGATAAAATTGTTTCAATTCTGTGATCGTTTCTTTTGAAACCAATTCTAAGGGACTTAAGCCCGGTTTATAAACCAGATTTTTGATCGCGACATCATAATTCTTTCCGGCTTTATGGATGAATTTTTGTAATTCTTTTCCGGCACCCGGTTCTATACGCTCAAATGTTTCAACAATTTGGTTGAAATCCGCTGATACATCGATGGCATCATTTTCGCCGAAATACACTCTATAGCCCGGTGAAAGTCTCTCTAATTGATAGTAGTCTGAAGGCTTTTTACCAAAATCACCAAAGAAACGCTCAAAAACATCCGGCATCCAGTACCAGGTTGGCCCCATATCAAAGGTAAAACCTTCGTAGGTGAAATGTCTGGCCCTTCCTCCAAGATCATTGTTCTTTTCATAAACAGTAACCTCATATCCCGCTTTGGCCATGTAGCAAGCTGCAGCAAGAGAAGAGAATCCAGATCCTATAATAGCAATTGTTCGTTTCATATGTTTAACAAATGTAATGAAAAGTTAAACAAAAACAAATTTTAAACCAAAAAAATAAGCTTCTGCTTTTACTTTCTCTTAAGGTATAAAAAAAAGAAACGCAATTGATCTATGCTAATTTAATATTTCCAAGAAACTTTTAAGGCTACTGTGTTTAATAATGTTTGGGTTCAAATTATCTGTTTGCACCATTTCACAGTTCTTTCCGAGAATATGCAATTTTTCGTTTCTGGGTTTTAGGATGATCTCATCTATTCTGGATAAATAGCCTTCTATTTTCTCTTCATTGGGTTCTACGGTAAAATAGCTCAAAAAGGTTATATCCTTACAGACATCTTGTAAATCCATTAGATTTTCGATCGGTGTGCTCATCCCTAAATAAATAGAATTGTATCCTTTAAGCAATAATTCGAAATGGATATACATTAAACCTAATTCGTGTATTTCGTTCAAGGGCAGAAAAAGTACCCAGGTCGATTTTTTCTCTGACGGCATTTGTTGCACTTTTTCAATATTCGTCAGCACTTTTTGTTTAATTAAATTAGAAATAAAGTGTTCATGCGCGGGTGAGATGGTCTTTGTAAGCCAAAGCATGCCAATTTCATTGAGGAATGGAATGAAATAATTGACAAAAATCTCTCTAAAATCATGTTTTTCAAGCAGTTGATTGTATACTTGTTCAAATAGGATACGATCAAAATTTAGCATGGATAATTTTAAGGTATCTAAAGCATAAGTACTGGAATGTTTTTTGAGTTGTAATTCTCGGGTAAGGCTAAAAAGTTCACTTTCCTTGATTTCTGAGATCTTCGAAATTTTAAAACCGTTTTCCAGCAGAAGCACTACATTGAGCAATTTTTGAAGTGTTTTTTGATCGTAGGTCCGGATATTCGTGTCTGTTCTGTTCGGTTCAAATAGTTTATATCTGCGTTCCCAAATCCTGATTGTATGTGCCTTTATACCGCTTAGGTGCTCCAGGTCTTTGATCGAATAGGTCGTTTTTATACTCATTTTGATTAATGATGTGCTGAGCAAAATTAAACAAAATGAGTAAAGTTACAAGTATTACACCTATTATATTAAACTTCTTTCAATTGAGCAGCGCTATTGTTTAAGAATGCTATAAAATGATCAGGACTTTGAATCGCTACAAAGTTTTCCGATTTATTGGTGCAGGGAAAACTTTTCGGATTTCCACCGTATAACAAGGTGATATTTTTTTCTACCAGCATTTCACAGAAGCAATCATCTCTTTTTTTGGCTCTTGGAATAATGAACATGGTCATGAGTAGCCTGGGATCTAAATAATCTACAAGTACTCCAATGTCTTCTGAAGGTACGTTTTGACCTAGATAATAGACCTTCCAACCTAAGTCTTTTGCAATAAATGCCCCTAACAATAGGGCTATTTCGTGATTTTCATCTTCTAAAAGAAATAAAACAATTTTTGGGGCATACGCTGCGGGCTGAGGTAAACTTTCAAAGGCTGATATTATTTTTTGCCTGATCAAATTGGAAGTGAAATGTTCTTGAGCGGGTAAGACTTTGTTGGTTCCCCAAAGCACACCTACCTGATCTAAAAAAGGATAGATAATATGTAAGATCGTATTGACAAGACCTTGTTTTAATATTTGCCTGTTGAATATTTTATTAAATTCCTCTTCATCTAACTTTAACATACTCATCACCAATGCCTTGATGATTTCATCATGACCTGTGTCATCCGATGTCAAAATTCCTGTAACGATCTGATTGATTAGCTCATCATCCATTTTGGCTATGGCAGATATCCTGTGATTGTTTTTTAAAAGGATACTGACATTAATTAGTTTTCTCAGTTGGTCGTCGCTAAAGTATCTGATATTTGTATCGGTTCTTTCCGGTGCCAAGAAATCATATCTCTTCTCCCAAATTCTTAAGGTATGTGCCTTAATACCTGTTAGTCTTTCTGCCTCGGCAATTGAATAGGTCATGTTCTTTTTTTTTGAAGATTAAACTATTTAAAATCAGTGTTTTAAAAAATAATTACGTTTTTTGTTTAAAAAAAGTTTAAAAAAGTTGAACAAATATAGAAAAAGTTTTTATATTTGTCTAATAATTAATAAAAAAAGTTAAACATGAAAACAATTTCAAACCAATTAAAAGTAGCCGGGAGATTATTTCTCTCTGTATTAATGGTAGGACTCTTGACATTTGCGTCAAGTTGTGACGACGACGATGATAAACCATCGAAGAACATAGTAGAAGTAGCTCAAGGAAATGCAGAATTGAGTACTTTGGTAAGTGCTATCCAAGCAGCCGGATTAACAAGTTATTTATCTGGTACAGGACCGTTCACCGTATTTGCACCAACAAATGCAGCTTTCGCGAAATTAGATCCCGAAACACTGAACAATATCATAGGTAACCCAACCTTATTGACGGCCTTGTTACAGTACCATGTTGTGAATGGCCAAGTTTATTCAAAAGATTTGACTGACGGTGAAGTGAATACTGCACTTTCTGGTCAGACTATTTTAGTAGATGTAAACGGTAACTCTGTGACCCTCAATGGTTCTTCTAATGTAACGGATGCGGATATCAAAGCATCTAATGGTGTTATTCACATTATTGATGAAGTTTTACTTCCGGATGACTTTGCAGCGCAAACAATTGTTCAAATTGCAGCCTCAAATCCAAACTTCAGTACTTTGGTACAGATCTTAAGCTTACCTGAAATGTCGGATCTTTTAGCTGCTGCTAATGATCCAACAGCAGATCTAACTGTTTTTGCTCCAACTAATGCTGCTTTTGATGCCACACTTGCTGCTTTAGGGAAAAACAGTATCAATGACATACCCACAGGAATTTTGAAAGAAATAGTTACTTACCATATATTAGGTGGAGCGGTTTTCTCAAATGAATTAAGTAATGGTAGTGTTGAAACTTTATTACCTGGTGAGTCTATTACTGTAGACGTAAGCGGAAGCGGTGTTAAGATTGACAATGCCAATGTAGTTGCTGCTGATGTAGCAGCGATCAACGGAGTGATTCACGCCGTAGATGGTGTATTGCTTCCTTCTTATGTAGCTACTGCGGTTGGAAACATTGGAGAAGTAGTACTGTTTAATAAAGATTTCACTGTATTGGCAGCGGCACTTAGAAAAGCTGAATTATTAGATGCTGTTTCTACGACGGATAATATTACAGTTTTCGCTCCAGATAACGCAGCCTTTGTAAAAGCCGGAATAACTTCTTTGGACGGATTGTCAAAAGATGATTTGACTCCGATTCTATTGTACCACGTTTTAGGTGCAAAAGTATTGTCAACTCAATTACCTGCTGATGGTATGGCGAAAATGTTGAATGATGAAATGATCTATTTAGGTTATTTGACAAATTCAGTATTGATCAATGGTTTAAGCACGATCACAGCTGTTGATATCGAAAAAGATAACGGTGTTATTCATGTCATTGACAGAACTTTGGTTCCGCCTGCAGGTGACATTGTAGATATCGCAGCAGCATTGGCAAACAGCGGAGAAGCCTCTGAGTTTACCGTATTGGTAAGTTTATTGACAAACCCGGCGTATTCTGATATCACTGAGGCTATCAAAGGTGCAGCTAACATTACTGTATTTGCTCCAACCGATGCGGCCTTTGCAGAAATTTCTGCTGTAATTCCAACTTTAACAGAAGATCAGATCAGAGCTGTATTAACATACCACGCAACTAACGGAAGAGTATTCAGCACTCAGTTGGTAAATAATCAGGTTATTCCCATGTTGAGCGGACAAAATACAAGAGTAAGAATTACAGATGGAGCTGCAGCCTTGCAAGATCTTTCAGGTGGAAGAAATGCAAATATTACCCAAGTAAATATACACGGTAGTAATGGTGTGATCCATGTGATCGATAAAGTATTGCTACCACTAGCTTTATAATACCCTTATTTTCATAATTAGTTAACATAGATTTTAGGATGAAAATCGGCGGCTCCCCATACCGCCGGTTTTTTTTAAATCAACAAAATGAATCACACCTTAATTTACAAACCAATCTCTTCAAGCATCATGAAAGCAAACAAAAATGATTTGTCACATGAGGAAAAGCTAAAAGCGAAGATCAAAAACTTAATAGAGCAGTGGTTTGATCTTTCTCAAACAAACAAACAGGAAAGTGACCAGAAATTCGAAGAAGCGAAGAGCTTACTTCACGAATTGAAATTATTGAGAAACAACTAATGGCCTTTTATCAATTTATACAAGAACAAAGTTTCAACCGTTCTGTGGATGAATTATGGGATTTTATTTCATCGCCAGCTAATCTTAAGGAGATCACTCCGGATTACATGGGCTTTGAAGTCATTACCCCCGATCTTCCTGAAAAAATGTACGCAGGAATGGTCATCGGTTATCGAGTTAGCCCTATGTTAGGCATCAACATGAATTGGCTCACTGAAATCACTCAGGTCAAAGAACCGGAATTTTTTATTGATGAACAGAGAATCGGTCCTTATGCCATGTGGCATCACCAGCATCACCTTGCACCTCTTGAAAATGGTGTCTATATGAAAGATATCATTACCTACCAGCCACCTTTAGGCTTTTTAGGGGCCATGGCCAACGGATTAATTATTGACCGCAAGCTGAAGGAAATCTTTTCTTACCGAAAAAATATTTTAGAAAAAAGATTCGGAATTTTTGACGCCAACCAAAGGCAAAAATAGTAGCCCGGAACTCTTTTCTTATTAAATTGTTTCTGCCTGATAAAAACCACTGTTTTTGGATGTATTTTGCCTTGTTTTAAACAGTGTATTATAAAAATAGTTCAGCTTTTTCGTTACAAAAGTTACTTAATTTTGTAACCAACTCTCCTTTTTTCTTTAACATTTTATTTAGAATTTATTTAAACAAGATTTAACTAATTGATAAACAGACGGTTAATTTTTTTTTATATATGACATTTGTCATACTTTGAGAATTGATGTATTTCTAAATTTAACTATTATTTAAAAGAATATGTTAATCTCAAATATTATGAAAACACTTAAATCAATTAGTTCGCTATTTTTATTAGCACTCAGTATCCTGGTCATGTCATGTACAACCGACCCAATTCCCGGTCCTCCTGGTGCCGATGGTCTTGATGGTGTAGATGGTGTAGACGGTATGGATGGTATCAACGGAACCACCGAATGTGCTACTTGTCATACTGTAGCACACAAAGAAGAAATAGAAGGAAAATTTGCCATGTCTCTCCACGCAGATGAAGAAGGTGCCTGGGCAAGAGGAAGATCTGCTAGTTGCGCACAATGTCACGGTTCACTAGGATATATTGATTATATCACCACAGGAGCGGTTAGTACAGAGGAAGGCGCCTATGACAAAACAACACCGATGAACTGTAAAACTTGTCACGGTACACATACTACATTTGATTTTGAAAACGATGGTTACGATTACGCCTTAAGAAATTTTGACCCAGTAACTTTAGTGATCGATGAAGCTACCATCATTGATTTTGGAGGTTCTAGCAACAACTGTATTACTTGTCACCAGCCTAGAAATAGCTACGCTATTCCAGGTCCAACAGAAGATTATGAAGTAACCAGTTCTCGTTTTGGACCGCACCACGGACCACAATCTACTATGTTAGAGGGAATTATGGGAGCCAATGTGGTTGGAACTACTGCCTATCCAGTACCGGGTTCAGCTACACACAGAACAGGTTCTTCTTGTACGAATTGCCACATGGGTGATGGAACCGCAGAGGATAATGGTTCGCATACCTTTGTACCTACTTTAAATGCATGTACCGTGTGTCATCCAAACATGACTGAGATCCCTGACGAAATCAACGGATATGGAACAGATTTAGCTACCTTAAAAGATCTACTTCTTGCTAAAGGTGCAATTACAGAATCTGGAAGCACAGTTTCTGGTATATGGCCTGCAAATGTTGCACAAGCAACCTGGAACTACAAAACATTGACAGAAGATAGCAGTAATGGTATCCACAACCCTGCTTATACAAGAGCCTTGTTGAAAAACTCTATAGAGGCTTTACAAAACTAATATTTGGGAAAAAGAAAAAGTTCAGAAGGAAATTTTACTTCTGAACTTTTTTTAAAACACCCAAAATTCTCAAATGGTATTTAATTGATTTGTGTTTTGTTCAAAACATAATTGAGTTAACCTAAGATAAAATTAAAACTGAGTAAAATGAAAAAACTATTTAAAATAGTTCTGTTTAGTGTGGGAATGCTCTTTTTCCAATCCTGTTATTACGATACAGTGATTGTAGATGAGGGAGAAATTATTCCACCACCAGATGATATATCCTACAGCGAACAAATCATGCCCATCTGGGCTGACTATTGTGTGAACTGCCATAAAGGCGCAGTTGCACCCGATCTAAGACCTGCCAATTCTTATAATGCATTGTTAAACGGCGGTTATGTTCTCGTCGGGGATGCAGAAAACAGCATATTATATCATTCTTTATTAGGGACAAATGGTGTTCCTTTAATGCCTCCGGGAGCCAAATTATCAAGTACCAATATCGGTTTGGTGAAAGGGTGGATCGATCAAGGAGCCAAGAATAATTAACAATAAAGCAAGATAATCATGAAAAAATATATAACATTACTTCTTATTTTTTTAGCATTTCCCTTTTTAGCTTTGGCTCAAGAAGATGATTCTACTACAGAAGAGGTGCAAGAAGAAGTTGTCGATAAGCCAGAACGTCGTGCCTTTGAAAGTTCATTTATCGTTGATAACCCTACAGATGTGCTCTTTCAGAAAAACACGATGGAAGTACAAATGAACCACAGGTTTGGAACGATCAATTTTGATGAAAATGACATGGCCGGTATATGGGGAGCTTCAAACATCAGATTGGGTCTTTCCTACGCCATCTTAGATTGGATCACCGTAGGTTACGGAACAACAAAAAATCAACGATTGCAAGATTTTGACTTGAAGGTTGGGATATTAAAACAGACCAGATCCGGTAAAATACCTGTAAATGTAACTTATTACGGTAATTTCGTTTACAATGCTTTGAAGCAAAAAAATCCCGGCGATTATTTTAATTATGACCAGGATCGCTATTCGTATTTCCACCAGATCATCATCTCCAGAAGATTCAGTCCTAATTTTTCAATGCAGGTTGCACCGAGTATATCTCATTTCAATTTAGTGGAAGAAGGAATGGAAAATGACCGATTTGCCATCGCTTTTGGGGCACGATATAAAATATCTCCTCAAACCTCTATTTTGGTAGATTACAGTCAACCCATCACCCAATTTGACAATGTGACTGATGAAGGAAATTATTCAAACAATCCCGGATTGAGTTTAGGTTTTGAATTTGCCACCTCAGCCCACGCTTTTCAAATTTTTGTGAGCAATTTACATGGTATAGTTCCTCAGCAAAATTACATGTGGAACACCAATGATTTCTTTAATGGAGACATCCTGTTAGGATTCAACATTACAAGGGTTTATAATTTTTAGTTAGTTTAACAAAACGGCAAGACAACATAGGGGGAAATTTGTTTTGCCGTTTTTTATGTAAAAAATCATGGAGAAAAAACCTACAAAAGGAAACCAGCTTAGCAGAAGAAGTATGCTACCCATCTTGGGAAGTACTTTATTGATCCCTTTTTTGGGTATCGGAAGAACGACTCAACCTGAACCTGAAGAGGAGAAGGAAGATGAATTTCAAACTCTGCTAAAACCTGACGGTACAGTGGTCAAAGTAAGGTCTAGTGCCATTCAAAAATCTAAAGTGGTTCAAAAGAATCTTTCGAATAAGGGATTGTTGAACTGGCTGGGTAAAAAACTTTGATAAAAATCTAAAGCATTATGGAGGAGCAAAATAAAAATCCAAGACGTAATTTTCTCGACAAGGGATTGAAATTAGGACTTGCGGCAGTAGTGGGTGGTTTAGGAATTTCTAAACTCACCTCAAAGCTAAATGCCCATACGGATGGTGAAACCGTTGAACTGATGACAGCCGATGGCACATTGATACAAGTAGATTCTTCTGAGGTTCACGAAGTGGAACATCATCATGATACAGGTGATAAGTACAATGTAAGACAAGGAATCCCCAACAGAAAGTTTGTCATGGTCATTGACCTCGCAAAATGTAAAAATGCATTGGCTTGCCAGTCGGCCTGCAACAAACACCATTATATAACCGGTGATAATGCCTGGTTAAAAGTGTATAAAATGCAGGAGACCAAAGATACGGCTCCCTATTGGATGCCAACTACCTGCCAGCATTGTGACCAGCCTGCTTGTGTTACTGTATGTCCGGTTGGAGCAACTTTCAAAAGGGAAGACGGATTGGTTTTGATCGATAACGAAAGATGTGTGGGTTGTCGTTTTTGTATGGCAGCATGTCCTTATTCAATCAGGGTCTTTAATTGGGGTGAACCTAATCAGGAGGTCACTTTAAATATAGACCTTACCGGACACCAGCATACCCCCGAACATCAGGGGCACCACAGTATCAAAGGAACTGTTGATAAATGTGATTTTTGTCCTCATGCTGTTCAAGAGAATAAATTACCTCATTGTGTCACAGCTTGTCCGAATGGCGTTTTCTACTTCGGAGATAAATATGAAGACACCGTTACCAATGGAGAAGAAACCTTGCGTTTTAGTAAACTTCTAAAAGATAAAGCCGGCTATCGATTAATGGAAGGTTTGGGAACTGAGCCAAGTGTATATTATTTGCCACCGGTGAATCGATTGGTTGAGTTTGAAGATGGGTTAGAAAATTATAATGAATTTAAATCTGTTGATAAAGGCGAAGAATCATGAAAAATTACGATAAACTTTTAAACGACCTAGCGCCCAGAGAATTTAATAAAAAGGGTATTTTATGGGTAGTATTTTTAGTATTGGTCATTATTGCAGGGCTCATTGCCTATATCGATCAAATCATTAAAGGACAAGAAGTTACACATCTCAGAGATTATATGCTTTGGGGTGTCTATATTTCGAATTTCGTTTACTTTGTCGCTACCAGTTTTGTAGGTGCCATTGCCGTAGCCATATTGAGACTCACGGGTAAGGAATGGAGAACTCCAATTGTGAGAATTGCTGAAATTATTACTGTTGCTGCAATCATTATGGCAGGAATAACGATCATTATTGATATGGCGCGTCCTGATCGATTGTTGAATTTATTTGTACATGCCAGAATTCAATCGCCTATCACCTGGGATGTATTTATTATTCCAACCTTTATGACAGTGGCTATTTTGTTATTGTTTATTCCACTTATTCCTGATTTGGCATTACTCAAAAATTATTTTAAAGATAAGAAACCGAAGATGAGTAAATTATATGGTTTTTTCGCGATTAATTGGAAGGGTAGTGCAAAACAAAAATCAATCCTTGCTAAATCAATTAAAATAGTGGCTACTTTAATTATCCCGGTGGGGATTATCCTACAAACCATTGACGCCTGGTTATTTTCTACCACCTACCGCGTAGGATGGGACAGTTCGAGCCTTGCCCCTTATTTTATCGCAGGAGCTGCTGTTGCCGGTGTTGGTGCACTTGTCGCCGTTATTTATGTCGTTAGAAAGTCTCTTGGTTTGGAAGAATATATCACAGATATGCATTTTGAAAAAATGGGCAGACTATTGGCACTTACGTGTATGATCTATTTGTATTTTACCATCAATGAATATTTTTTACCCTTAATTACGGCCAAAAAGGATGAGGCTTTACACTTAGAAACACTTTTCACAGGGCACTATGCTACCTTATTCTGGATTGTTACAATTGGAGGCTTGGTATTGCCAATTACCATTTTGCTATTCAAAAATGGACGGAAGCCTAAAGCCATGTTCATCATCAGCTTGGTTGTAGTGGTGACTTCGTGGTGGAAACGATTTATTATTGTTACCCCCACCTTGTTGCATCCTTTTTTACCTATACAGGGTGTACCTGAGTCATGGCACGAATATTATCCAAGTTTCCATGAATGGATCATCACATTTGCAACCTTGGCCATGGCCCTTTTGATTATCACTTTATTGGTTAGGTATTTACCCGTTATTCCTATACAAAGAACGGCCGATGAACAAGAGGCTAATGAGAATAAATCAAATGTAGTATCATGAAAAGTTCAAGAATAAAAAGCCATATGGTCGGAAAAGTTTTGGCCATTTTCATTTGTTCATTTATTGTACAATTTTCTGTGGCTCAGGATGTAGAAAAGCATAAAGTTCGTTTGAATGGACAATATGTTAAAATTATGGACGGTGAAGTATATATCAATGTAAAGGCTACTTCCAGAATCGACAGGCAAAACGTTGGAATTGCCGGTGCACATATTATGGTCTCCAATGAAGTAGGAGATGATGAAATTTCTTTGGGTCATGTGATGACTGACGAAAATGGAGAGGGAAGATTGACATTACCCGGATTGAGCGCTCTAAAGATGGACAGTACATTTACTTATAACATAAGGGCGATGTTCAAAGGGAATGACACACTTTCAAGAGCGAGCACTTCAATAAGTGTAAAAGATGTCAACATTTTAGCAAAGGTCGTAGAAAAGGATAGTACGAATTATCTAAGTGCGCAGTTGATAGATACCGCAACAGATAGCGTATTGGTAGATCAATCCTTATTCACACAAGTGGACAGATTAATAAGACCTCTCAGATTTGGTGAGGAATTTAATAATACAGATGAAGAAGGGTCTATTTTGGTTGAAATTCCTAAGGATATTCCTGGTATCGATGGAAATTTGTTATTGGAAGTTGTACTTTCTGAAAGTGAAGATTACGGAACGGTTAAAGCTCGCGTAAATGCTCAGGTGGGTATACCGGTGGTGAAGGAATCTACTTTTAATAGTCGGACCATGTGGGCTCCCAAAAATAAAGCACCCATGTATTTATTAATTATTGCTAATTTTATTATATTTGGAATATGGATTACAATTCTTTATTTGATCCGAAATCTTTTTAAAATATCAAAATCTTAAATATTATGAAAATCTTTAAATTAATTACTATTGTAAGTGCATTTGCCTTTGTACTTTATTCTTTTACCACTGTGGTACAGGAAAAATGGGTTGTTCCTGAGAAGTATGTAAATATGAAAAACCCTACTGATCCAAAAACTGATTTGAATGTAGGTAAATCCTTGTACGATAAGCATTGTAAATCTTGCCATGGTAAAGAAGGATATGGTGATGGTCCGAAAGCGAATGAAATGAAAGGAGATTTGGGAGATTTCTCATCTGCAGAATTCCACAAACAAACTGATGGGGAATTATTCTACAAAACTTCTTTCGGGAGAGATGATATGCCTGAGTTTACAAAGAAAATGCCAGATGACGAAGACAGATGGTTGATTGTAAATTATATGAGAACATTAAAGGAATAATTGAAAATAATTCAACAAAAAAAGAGAGCCATCAGGCTCTCTTTTTTTGTTGAAGATTATTCTTTATGAGGCGTATGGAATCTTGATAGAATTAAATGATCTTCCTACTCATTATATCATCCTTTTGGTTTTGATATTTAATGAGTCATTGAAAACTTCTTCCATGGAGGCATCAGCCAAAGCAAAAATGTGAGGATCAAAAGAGGAAGTATAAGCCAGACAGCCACCATCAAGTAACCTTCCATTCCTGAATAAACAGCTTTAAAGGTTGTATAACCACTCAGGCTTTTTGAGAATAATTGACCACCTATCACCACATTCCATCGCATAAAGAATATTCCGATGAGAACGAGTATTCCAACGATAAAATAGGCTATTTTTCGAATTTTTTCAGTGGGTTTAAAGAACTGAAAAAGACCAATAACTCCCAGAGGGATGAGCGTTCCTAAGGTAATCTGCATGAAGAGAAGAGTGATATTTAATTTACCACTTACCAAAACTTTGATTGCGTCAAAGGATTCTTCTGCTTCATAAATTCGATGAATTTGATCTAAAGATTCCAAAACGAAATCAATAATCAATATATAGAATAAATATTTGGCAATGGTATCCAGACATGCCATATCAATTTTCACTTTTCTTATCCAGCTCACGACCATATAGAGTACCATCACCAATGCAATTCCTGAGACCATCGCAGAGAATAGAAAAATAACTGGCATTAAAACGGTCGACCACCACGGATTTGCTTTGATCGAACCAAAAATAAAGCCTACATATCCATGCAACAAAAATGCAGAGGGAATACCAATAACCGTGATAAAGTAACCTAGTTTATCATCTAATTTGGCTGATTTCTCATCTGTTTCGTTTATACCCAGCGTGATTACCTTATAAAAGAGTTTTTTAAATCCTTTGCTTTGCTTTGCCCAAAGAACAAAGTCCCTTCTATAGTCAAACCAGATCTCCAATAAGAGTACTGCCATTAGGTACCAAAGATATACAAATCCAAAAATCGCCATAGCCGAACTAGGGTTGGGTGTCATAAAAATTTCATAGCTACGCAAAGGATGCTGCAAATGACTCACTAAGGGTAAAGTAGCCACTAATAAAAAGGCTAAGGCTGTTAATAAGGCAAGTCCGTAAGTGGGTTTTAGCACTTTAACATTGAAAACACGTTCCAAGGAAGCCAGGATAAAAGCGCCAGCAACCAAACCCGTTATATAAGGATATAAAACAATCATTAATCCCCAATGCAGATCTATTTCATTTGGGTAAATATAACCATCTACCTGCGATAGTGCTTCATAAAGATGTTGATAATGCTCTTCCATAATTACCTGACTTCTGAACTTAATCCATTATAAAATACTTTTGATTGGGTATTTAAGTGTGGTTTTAGTATCTGTGTCGGTTTTTTTTGTAAAAACGAAACCAATTCAGATTCTTTGTCTCTTAAATTTCCAAAAATTCGCGCATGTGTCGGACAAACCTCTACACATGCGGGTTGTAGATCTTGCTTGATTCGATGGTAGCAGAAAGTACATTTATCTGCTACCTTAGTTATCGGATTCATAAATCGGGCGCCGTATGGGCAAGCCTGAATGCAATAGCTACATCCAATGCAGTACTTATCATCTACCAAAACTACCCCATCTGGTGTGATGAATGTGGCACCTACAGGACATGCCTGTATACATGGTGCATTGGAGCACTGGTTGCATAATTTAGGAACCATAAATGCTTTGAAAATATCTTCATCTTCTAAAGATTGTTCTAAGCCTCCAATACCTCCATTGAGAGATTCAATTTTTACTTCTCCGTCATTATTAACGGTATAGTGCTCAATCCAGGTTCTAAAATAGAAAGGCTCAAGAGGCACATTGTTTTCAATTTTGCAGGCTTCAGCGCATTTGCCGCAACCTACACATTTTTCAATATCTACGCCCATACCCCAAAGCGGAAGATCTTCTTTTTCATTTTTCAATTCTTCTTCCTGATTAGTGCCGGAAATGGCTTCTATAGGTTTTATTAAGGAAGAAAGAAGGGCTCCACCTAATAAGGCCGCTGACGTTTGAAAGAAAGTCCTTCTGTTTTCTAGTTTTCTGTTAGTTCCCATGGTGCATGTGCGTTATGACATTCTATACAATTCTTACCCTTTTCATGTTCGTTAAAGTCTAATTGGGGTACTCCTTTTTTTATTCTTGCCGGATTGGTTGCATGACAAGTGGCACAGAATTTTATTGTTCCCTCAACTATGGGTGGCATTACTTTACATTCTGTATTGGCATCAATTTTTGGTGAATGACAACTTTCACAGCTTATTTCAGCATGCAGATCGGAATCTGTTAAATCAAAAATATCTTGATGACATGAAGCACATTCCTCTTTGCCTTTAAAATAAGAGGTCTTTCTAATATTATCATCTATGGCATCCGCTCGGTAATGTCCATATTTACCAAAAGACTCAGGCTTTAAAGCACGTTGTATTAGAATAAATACACTCACAAATACAACAAAGGAAAAGAATAAACGAAAGATCAATTTTGGCATAATTTTAATTTTAAGCGTTAAAAATATGCTGTGATTTCATAACAAAATCCAGTTGCTCAGTATGAGCTATAATATTGATACAATTAAGTTAAGCTATTTTTAAATTAATTTTAATGACAAATGTCATGTTATATTTGTTGCTTTGATAATGAGCTAAACGTGTATTCTTAGTTCTATCTTTTTCAAGAAAAACGTGCAATTCTCAGAAGAAAATTTGTAATTGCTTTTATTCCTAAATAAAATTTCCTCTATTTTTTCCGAATTGAATTGATGAAATAGATGTATTTTTGAAAAAAATCAAAATCTTTAAAATAATCAAATGAATTTTTCAGCAAAAGGAAGAACACGGATTGAGGTGATGCAGGTTTTAGAAAAATCGATGGGTGAATTTCTGTCTAACTACTTAAAGCCTATCGAAGAAAACTGGCAACCTTCCGATTATCTTCCAGATACGACGAGTGATCATTTCATGGAAGAAATGCGCGAAATACAAGGCCAGTGTAAAGAAATGAACCATGATCTGTTTGCTGTATTAATTGGAGATACCATTACAGAGGAAGCCTTGCCAACCTACGAGTCCTGGTTGATGGGATTGGAAGGATTAGATCAATACAATCATTCGGGCTGGACCAAATGGGTAAGAGCCTGGACAGCAGAAGAGAACAGACATGGAGATGTGTTAAATAAATATTTGTATTTATCCGGCCGTGTCAACATGAGAGAAATGGAAATAACAACTCAGCATTTGATCAATGACGGTTTCGATATTCAAACAGGAGGAGACCCTTATAGAAATTTTGTTTATACGAGTTTTCAGGAAATGGCTACCAATGTCTCTCACAGGAGAGTGGCCACTCAGGCAAAACAATCCGGAAATCATTTGTTAGCCAAGATGTGCGGGGTGATTGCAAGTGATGAAGCCCGCCATGCCAGAGCCTATATGGAGTTTATCAGAAGGATATTTGAGCTTGACCCAAGTGAAATGATGCTGGCTTTTGGTGATATGATGAAGAAAAAAATTGTGATGCCTGCTCATTTCATGCGGGAAACAGGTGGTTCTATTGGTTCTTTGTTCAGCTATTTTTCTGATGCCGCCCAAAGAGCAAAAGTGTATACCACAGAAGATTATATCGATATTTTGTCTATGTTGATCAAAGAATGGGATATTGCCAATATAAAATCTTTAAATGAATCAGCCGAAAAGACCCGAGATTACCTGATGAAGTTACCGGACAGGTTGATAAAGATTGCTGAAAGATCAATTATCCCGGAAAAACAATACGAATTTAAATGGCTGAATTATAATCTGTAAAAGGTTTGAGGATGGAATACACAAAACTATCTGCATCATTAAAAATTTCGAGAATTGTTCAGGGATTATGGAGAATAACGGACTGGAATTTTTCAGACGCCCAGTTGCTCAGCTTTATTGAACAGGTTTTTAGCTTGGGCATAACCACTTTCGATCAAGCTGATATTTATGGCAACTACGAATCGGAAAAGAGATTTGGCGAGGCACTCAAACTGAAACCTTCGCTGCGCAATGAAATTCAGATTATCAGTAAATGTGGAATTAAGCTGCTGTCTGATAAATTTCCGGAGAGAAAAGCGAAGCATTACGATTATAGCTATGAACATATCGTAAATAGTGCAGAGACATCACTTAAAAATATGCAAACAGATCGCTTGGATTTGTTATTGCTACACAGGCCTTCTCCTTTTTTTAATGCAGAAGAAGTGGCTAAAGCTTTTGAATTTCTGAAAGAAGAAGGAAAAGTGCTCAATTTTGGGGTGTCTAATTTCACTCCCGGTCAGTTTGATGTTTTACAATCCTATTTACCTGAACCCTTAGTTACCAATCAGGTGGAAATTTCTCCGTTTTGTTTAGAGCATTTTGAAAATGGAAATATAGATTTTTTCCAAAAACACAAAATAAAACCAATGGCCTGGTCTCCTTTAGGAGGTGGAGATATTTTTCATACGAAAGATAAAGAAACCATTGATTGCCTGAAAGTGCTCAACCGAATTGGTGATGAGCTCAACTGTGGGGTAGATCAGGTAATTTACGCCTGGTTACTCAAACATCCGGTTGGTATTTGTCCCGTAATCGGCACAGGTAAAATCGAAAGAGTAAATTCAGCAGCGAAATCCTTGGAAATTAACATGGACCTGGAGCAATGGTTTCAAATATTTGAAGCTGGTTTAGGTAAAGAACTACCCTAATTTATTTGAGATGCAAAAGGTTTTAGTCACAGGGGCGAGCGGTTTAGTGGGGAAGAGCTTGTGTGATCTGCTATCAAAGAATGGTTTTGAAGTTTGCATGCTAAGCAGAGCATCAAATTCAACATCGAAATTTCAAACTTTTGAATGGGATATCGAAAAAGGGTTTATCGAAGATGGGGCTTTAAAAAATGTCGACTTTATCGTTCATTTGGCCGGAGCAGGTATCGGTGATCAAAAATGGACTCATGAGCGAAAGAAAGATATTGTTGACAGCAGAGTTGATTCGGCAAAACTTCTTTTACAAAAATGTAAGGAGCAACATATCAGACCCAAAGGGTTTATTTCTTCTTCTGCTGTGGGTTGGTATGGCGGAGTTACTACAGAAAAGATATTTATCGAATCAGATCCGCATTACAATGATTTTTTGGGAAATACCTGTAAGGTTTGGGAAGATGCTGCCGATGAATTTAGCGAATTGGGAAGTCGTGTGGTTAAATTACGAACAAGTGTGGTACTCGCAAAAAATGGTGGAGCATTACAAAAATTAGTACCCCTGGTCAAATCAGGCTTTGGTTCTGCCGTAGGAACGGGAAAACAATACATGCCTTGGATTCATATCGATGATTTGTGTAAAATGTATTTAAAAGCCTTGCAAGATGGAAAATTGTCAGGAGCTTATAATGCGGCTACAAACGATTTTCGAACCAATCAATCTTTTATGAAAACATTGGCCCAGGTATTAAACAAACCCTTTTTTATGCCAAAAGTACCCGGTTTTATGCTGAAATTGATGTTGGGGGAACAGGCCGTAATCATTTTGGAAGGCAGCAGAGTTTCAGCCGATAAAATATTGAAAAATGGTTTTGAGTTTCAGTATCCTAAATTGGAAGAGGCCTTAAAAAGTTTGCAACTGTAAGGCAAAAAATGGATATTTAGACCCATGTTTTTATACCTAATTCTGTAAGAAGTCTGCTTATTTTTTTTTATGCTTTAAATCTGGGGAAATTCACATTTCCGGTTCGTCAGTTTCCAGTTCGTGTAATTCGCCCAATTGTTTGAGTAGATCAAAGGTTTTTTTAGCTTCTTCTTCATCAACCACACCAATGGCAGCCCCTACATGAACCATGACATAATCGCCAATTTTTGCTTCAGGTACCAGGGTCAAACTGATCTCTTTGGTGATCCCGTCAAAAGAAACCAAGCCGGTTCTAAAGGTTTCGTCCAGTTCTGCCGTTATTTTGACTAATTTTCCAGGAATTGATAAACACATCGCTTATTCTTTTTTAAAATTTTTGAGCCATTCGTACCATTTTTGCATACCCTCTCCTGTTGTGGCAGACACTTCAAAGAACACCAAATTCGGGTTGATCTTCAAAGCATTTTCTTTGATCTTTTGAATATCTGTTTGGAGATAGGGCAGCAGGTCGATCTTATTGATCAGACAAATATGAGAAGAATAAAACATATCCGGGTACTTTAGCGGTTTATCTTCACCTTCTGTTGTACTGATAATGACAATCCGCTTGTCTTCACCCAGATCGAACATCGACGGGCAAACGAGATTCCCTACATTTTCAATAAACAGAATCGACTTGTCTTTCATGTCTAATTTTTTTACCGATCTGTAGATCATATCGCTTTCTAAATGGCAACCTTTTCCCGTATTGATTTGAACTGCCGGGATATCAAGTGCATTTATTCTGTTAAAATCATTCATGGTTTGCTGATCACCTTCAATGACATAAAATTGATGGTCTGCTTTCAAGTCCTGCAAAGTTCTTTCCAGAACAGAAGTTTTTCCCGAACCGGGAGAACTCACAAGATTAAAGACCTTGATCTGTTTGGCATCAAAATATCCGCGATTTCTTTCGGCCATCTGGTCATTGTGAAAAAGAACATTTTTCTCCACTTCCAAAACCGAATGGTCATGATGTGTGTGTGCATGTGGATGACCATGATCGTGGTGGTGATCGTGATTATGGCCGTGATGGTGGTGATCGTGGTCATGACCGTGTTCGTGATGGGGATGATCGTGGTCATGGCTATGTCCGTGATGGTGGTGATCATGACTGTGTTGATCCAAAATTTTTACTTCTTCGCTTCCGCAACCGCATGTTCCGCACATAATATTCGCATTTAATTACTCAAATATAGTGAATTCTTCATTTTTGAAAGATGACTTTTGTTACCCTTTCTATGCTGTATGATGAGGCACAAATACCTCCTTGAGCATGAAATCAAATGCTTTTTGAAGGTTTGTTTTCGCTTTTTTTGAAATTTTATTTTCCAATGCCCATTCATAACCTTGAATTCCTAAAATATGTGAAGTGGGTCTATGATCGTAAAGGTTTTCTGAGAGAAACAAAATCGTTTCGGGTTTTAAACTGTGCGTACTAAAACTGTATTGGTTTGAAGGTACAACTAATTTCCATGTAAAACCATCCCTGTAATTTTCTCTGGAGGCATCCACAAAAATCACCGAATCGAATGAGTTCAGGAATTCTGCATCTTCAATTTGCAATTGATACCGATACGCGCAAATAACATGCTTCAAATTTTCTTGCTCAAGAAGATGCAAAAACTCCCATCCCAAACCATCGTCCTGTCTCCCAGAATTTCCTATTCCAAGGACCAAACAATTTTTTTTAATTCTTTCTCTCATCTATTGTATTTCCAAAATGATCTATCAGGCTAATGTGCAAAGGCATGTCTCCCAGCGCATGAGTCGCACAGCTCAGGCAAGGGTCGTAGGCCCTGATCGCTACCTCTACCTGGTTCAGCATCTCTTCGGTCACTTTCGGTTTGCCACTGATCACATGATTTGCTACCCATTTTACAGCCTGGTTCATCGGTTCATTATTGTGCGTGGTCGATACGATCAAATTGCATCTGGTAATTCTATCTTTATCGTCCACTTCATAATGATGGATCAAGGTTCCTCTAGGTGCTTCGATGATACCAATTCCTTCATTCCTCCTCGTTCCTTTTCTGACCAGGTCATTTATTAAAATGTCGTCATCATTGAGTAAATTTCTGATCATTTCTGCGCAATACAGCATCTCAATTAATCTGGCCCAATGTGAATACATGGTTCTGTTATTTACTTTCCCTTCGGTCATCATTTTAAAGATCATTCTTTCTCTTTCGGCCAAAGGAGTTTCTATCCCGGAACAAACATTCATTCTGGCTAAAGGCCCTACGCGATTCCAGCCTTTTTCTTTTCCCACACTTTTGAGATAAGGGAATTTCAGATAGGACCATTTTTCGACATTTTCTTTAAAATACTTTAAATAATCGTCGCTGGGCACATCATTTAGGGTACTATTTCCATCACCATCAATCGCCCTTAAATTTCCATCATATAATTCTAAAAAACCTGTTTTTTGATTGACCAGTCCCAGATGTCCGGAAGGATAAGCAGCAAATTCATCTAACCATTTCTTGTTGGTTTGGTGATAACTTTTCATAAATTCTATGATCTCTTTAGACCAGTTGATCATGGCGTTGATAGAAGGGATATCTTTGCCTGAAAGGAAATAGTCCCGGTCTTTGGTACTGACTTTTTTATGAACACCGCCGGGTACGGCAGAGATTCCGTGAATTCTTTTCCCTGCAATCATCCTGATGATTTCCTGACCGAATTTTCGCATGAGTATGCCTTTCTTTGCCAATTCCGGATTTTTAATGGCAACCTGAACCACATTTCTTTTTGAGGGTGCTGCATCTACTCCAAAGAGTAAGTCGGGCGAGGCGAGATAGAAGAAATGCAGGGCATGCGACTGAAATATTTGTCCGAAATGCAATAATCTTCTGATCTTTTGAGCCGGCAGAGAAAGATCATTCGGATCTATGCCCACAATTTGGTCTATGGCTTTGGCCGCTGCCAAATGATGACTCACAGGGCAAATTCCGCATAAACGCTGAACCAGCACCGGAGCTTCCCAATAGGGATGGCCTTGAATAAATCTTTCAAAACCTCGAAATTCTACGATATGAAAGAAGGAATCTTTTACTTGATTATTTTCGTCTAAATGTATCGTGACTTTACCGTGACCTTCAACACGTGTAACAGGATCTATTACTAATTTTCTCATCGTCAATCGTATTTAAATTCTTCGTGTGCTATGGCATATTCTTCACCGTTCAAAACATTTTTGACCACCTTCCAGATATGATTGGCATTTGGCGGACAGCCCGGAATGAAATAGTCAATCTTTACGATCTCATTGCAAGGGTAAACATTGTTCAGTATTTGGGGAATGTCTTCATGATTCGGAATGACATTGGCACCGATTTCGCTGGTAACACCGTGTATATAAGCTTCTTCCAAACACTCTTCTAGGGGAACAAAATTTCTCATGGCCGGAATACCGCCCATGATCGCACATTCTCCAAAGGCGATCAGGACATCGCATTTTTTTCTAAATTCCTTTAATACGTGAATGTTTTCAGAATTAGCACATCCCCCCTCAATTAATCCAATATCGCAACGTTTACTGAAAGTTTTAATATCTGTCAGGGGCGATTTATTGAACTCTATAAATTCTACCAATTCTAAAATATCCGTGTCGATATCCAATAAAGACATATGGCAGCCAAAACAACCGGCCAAGGAGGTGGTGGCGACAATAAATTTGTTTTTGCCGTTGCGCATGTTGCCTTTTTTTTGGGTGAACTTTTTCTTTCCCGTCAGGTCATATTTACTTTCACCAAAAGGCTGTTTGTAGACCATGCCCTTTACCAAGATAGCCCCTACAGGACAGGTGTTCATCGCTTTTATGGCCTGTGCTTCAGACAGATTTTCTTCTAATTCATAGTCTATATAGACCCGAGTTTTTACGCCGCGTTTTACAAATGAGAATAGTTTTTTTCCGTCTTCTGATTTTATTTCTTCAACGCAGCGCTGACAAAGGATACACCGATTGGAATCCATGATGATTCGCTTTGAATTAAAATCGACCATTTTATCGCTAAAAACATGGGGAAATCGAGAAACGGTAATGCCCATGTCATAGGCCAAATTTTGAAGATCGCAATGGCCACTTTTTTCACAGGAGGGACAAAAATGATTTCCTTCGGCGTAGATCATTTCGATGAGAGCCTTTCTGGTATTGATCAGTTCCGTGGTGTTGATTTCAATGTCCATGCCTTCATGGACCTTGGTCGTACATGCGGTGGTAAATTTTCCGTTTACGTTTATCGTGCAAATTCTGCAGGTTCCCAAAGGATGATTTTGGTTGTGAAAATGGCATAAGGTTGGAATATAAATGCCGTTTTCTTTTGCTGCATTGACCAAGTTTCGACCTTGTTCTACCTGATAATTATGGCCGTCTATTTTTATGTTTACAGGATTATCCATAGTTATTTTCGATTTCGTTTATAATGCGCTCGTATTCTTTGGTTGCTTTTCCAAGATCAAAAGCTTGATTGTAGTCGCTTTCGGCCAGTAAGCATTTTCTGAATTCTTCCGGAAATTTTAGCATAGCCGTCAATAGGACATTGGTGGATGTTTTCCCGAGACCACAGCGGCTGGATTGTTTGATGATGGTACTCCATTCTTTGATCTCATCCAGATCGTTGTTATCTGCATGACAAAGTTCTATTTTGTGGATTTTTTTGGTAAGCAGGAAATTACCCGTTCTACAGGGGACACATACACCACAAGATTCTTTGACAAAGAAATCATTGATATTTTTGAGGATTTCCAACAAATTTCTTTTGTCGTTGAAGACCATAAAAGAACCTCCGCTTCTCAGGCCAACAGCACTCATTTTTCTGGCATATTCGATGGGGTCATTTAAATTGAATTGAATGTGTTCGGCCAAAAGATTTTCTCCTGAAATTTCCCGGTCAAAATCTATATGAGATAAAATTTCACCAGCATAACCATTGAAGAGAATCATCCTCGGATTTTCGGCCTCTATGAGTTCCAAAAAATCTCTCAATTTCATCCCCCATTCAATTTCATAGACACCGGGTTTATTGCAATCTCCCGAAACACTTAATAATTTTGTGCCGGGTGTCATGGGAGTTCCAATCGCCAGGTATTTTTCGAGACCCATTTCCAAAATTCTGGGAATTGCGCAAAGGGTTTCTACATTATTCACAATAGTCGGTTTTCCTAAAAAACCTTTTTCAACAGGGAAATATTCTTTTGTACTCGGTTCTCCTCTTTTTCCTTCCATAGAATGTATAAGAGCTGTTTCTTCGCCACAGATATAAGCACCGGCACCCATGTGAATGGAAATATCAAAATTGAATCCTTCAATGCCTGTAATATTTTTGCCCAGATAAGCTTGTTGAGTAGCTTCATCAATGGCGTTTTGGACCAGATCCCGCAGATAGAAATACTCGGCCCGCAAATAAATAATTCCTTTGTCTGCACCAACCGCATAACCGGCAATAGTCATTCCTTCGATCAAAAGAGATGCATATCGCTGCAATAAAACCCTGTCTTTAAAAGTTCCGGGCTCACCTTCATCGGCATTGCAGATGATATATTTTTGATCTGATGAATTATTTCTGCATAATTCCCATTTGATGCCTGTAGGGAAAAATGCACCACCGCGCCCTTTTAATCGGGAATCTTTAATTAACCCGATCACTTCTTCAGGGGAAATTTTGACTAGCTTCTCTAGCGATGTCCCGGTTGTAAAATCTTTAAAGAAAATGGTTTTTTCTTGTGTTGGACTGTACCTGATATTTGTATCAGGTAGTTCAAATAGGGAATCTATAGGCTCGCCTTTTTTGAGGTGGTCTATAATAGCTCTGACTTTTTTGGCTGTGAGATGTGTAAAAGGAACAAAATTGATCAATGCAGCGGTTTCTTGATCACTTAATCCGATACAGGAAGTGAGGAACAAACCAAACATCTTATCGTTACTCACTGTTTCAAAGCGAGTCCCACATTCTTTTTCAAAGGCTTTTTTTACTTTTTTGAATTTTTTTTGTTTGGAAGCGAGTGAGGTGTTTAAATAGATCGTATACTTTCCCGAATGTGTCCGATGAAAAAAATGATAAAAGGTAATCACTCCTTCCAGTTCCATACGAGACATGTGAAATTCTTCACAGATTTTTGTCATGTCATCATGACTGATAAATCTTCTTTTCCGTTGAATATCCCACAAGACATTCATCAATTCGGTTTTTGGCCGAGGAGGGGTTAGAACTGCCATAAGAAATAAATATATAGATACGACCAGCCCTATGTAGGCTAATCACAAATTGTTTTCTTCTGTTGTTCCCAATTGCTGTCCTTCTTTATAACAGCGCGACGTATATCATCATTGTTAAGACACCTGAAGTGCTTTAACTCTTAATTCTTTCCCTTGTAGTATGGCTTTTAAATGACTGTTGCAGTTTGGACAAGCATCATAAATGAAGTCCAAATTAAAAACGGTATCACAATCCATGCATTTGGCTTTGGCCTTAACAATTTCAATTTTCTTTTGAGACTTTTCTAAAATTGTTTTTTCAACGGCCATTGGCCAGACAAATTCTAAAGCGTCAAATTCGATTCCGGCAAGTGTTCCGATTTCCAACTCAATGACATCGACTTTTTTCTTCTCCGATTTAGCAATTTCCTGTTCGGCAATTTTGACAATACCTAATGCAATTGAAAGTTCATGCATAGTTTACCAATTTAAAATTGGTCTTACAAAATTAAGGATAAATCGCTAAAAAAGAGCAAAAAAACAGATAGAAAAAACATGACATTTATCATGTTTTGAGGCCTATTTTAACTTGTTCTAAATTAGGTATTTAGCTTGATTTTTTTAACATTTATTCCTACATTTAAAGTACGCTAATTCAGCGCTTTTCAAAATAAGGTCTTTTTTTAATTTTCTTGACTATGGCAACAAAAACAGAAGTAAAGGAAACGTACTACGAAAGCATTATCAAACAAGGCTATTCTCGTCGTGATTTTATGAAATTTGCTACCTACATGACTGCTTATATGGGATTGAGTAATTCTATGGTAGGACAGGTGGCCAAATCTTTAGAATCAACGCATAGATTACCGGTTATTTGGGAACATTTTCAAGAATGTACCTGCTGTAGTGAGTCGTTTATCAGGTCGAACCATCCCATTGTGGCCGATATCATACTCGATAAAATCTCTCTGGATTATACCCAAACTTTAATGGCCGCATCTGGACATCAGGCGGAAGCAGCCAAACATGCGACGATGGAAAAATACAAAGGAGAATATATTCTTTGTGTGGAAGGATCTGTTCCCATGGGGGCAGATGGAAACTATTGTTGTATTGCCGGTAGGTCTGCTAAAGACCAATTGATAGAAGCGGCAGAAGGGGCAAAAGCAATAATTGCCTGGGGAAGTTGTGCTTCTAATGGTTGTGTACAGGCTGCTAAACCAAATCCTACAGATGCTACGCCCATTCATAAGATCATCAAAAACAAACCTATTATCAGAGTTCCCGGTTGTCCGCCAATTGGTGAAGTGATGGCCGGCGTCATTGTACATGTGGTTGCTTTTGGAAGATTGCCTGAGTTGGATAGGTTAGGAAGACCTAAAGCATTTTATGCAAAACGTGTTCACGACAGTTGCTACAGGAGACCTTATTACGATGCAGGATTATTTGCAGAATCATTTGATGACCAAAATGCAAAAGACGGTTACTGTTTGTATAAATTAGGATGTAAAGGACCGATGACCTACAATGCCTGCGGAACGATTAAATGGAATAACGGAGTGAGTTATCCGATCCAGTCAGGACATGGATGTATTGGTTGTAGCGAAGCTAATTTCTGGGATAATGGTCCTTTCTATGAAAGACTCACTAATGTTCCCGGATTTACCATAGAAAACAATGCAGATAAAATTGGTAAAGTCGCAGCCGGTGCTTTGGCCGGTGGTATTGCGCTACACGCAGTTGCTGCAAATGTATCAAAACGCAAAGAATTGAGGGACAGAACCTCACGCGGAAAATCCAATTTAGATAATATAGACTCTTAAAACGCATATCATGTCAAATAGAATTGTTGTTGATCCTGTAACCAGAATTGAGGGTCATTTAAGAATAGAAGCTGAAATAAAAGATGGTAAAATTGTTGATGCCTACAGCTCGAGTACGATGGTACGGGGCATCGAGAATATTGTAAAAGGTAGAGATCCGAGAGATGTTTGGGCCTTTGTACAAAGAACCTGTGGGGTTTGTACTACGGTTCACGCGCTTACTTCTGTGAGAGCTGTAGAAGATGCCTTAGGCATTGCCGTTCCCCAAAATGCAGAGTTGGTGCGAAATATTATGGAAGGAGCCTTGTATATGCATGATCATTCCGTTCATTTTTATCATCTGCATGCTTTGGATTGGGTTGATGTAGTAAACGCTTTAAAGGCAGATCCAAAGAAAACTTCTGAAATAGCGCAAAGTATCTCGAGCTGGCCAAAAAGCTCACCCGGATATTTTTCTGATATTCAAAAAAGGGTCCAAAAGTTTGTTGAAAGCGGTCAGTTAGGAATTTTTGCGAACGGCTACTGGGGTCATCCACAAATGAAATTACCTGCGGAGGTAAACCTCTTAGCAGTTGCGCATTATTTGGAAGCCTTAGAATGGCAAAAGGAGATTGTAAAAGTGCACACTATTTTTGGCGGTAAAAATCCACATCCTAATTATTTGGTAGGAGGAATGGCATGTGCCATCAATTCTGAAAATCCAGGTGGTTTAAATGCCGAAAGGTTGGCTTTTGTAGGCAAATTGCTGCAAGAAGGGAAAGATTTTATTGAGCAAGTGTATATCCCGGATCTTTTAGCCATCGCATCATTTTATAAAGATTGGGGCGGTATCGGACAGGGATTTGGCAATTATATGTCATACGGAGATTTTCCAACCAACGGATATGCCGATGTATCGAATTTTAAATTCCCACAAGGTGTTATTTTAAACAGAGATCTGAGCAAAGTGCACGATGTCGATCACAGAAATGGAGATATAGAAGAATTTATCAATAATTCCTGGTATGATTATCCGGAAGGAAATGAAGTAGGTAAACATCCTTGGGATGGGGAAACAAATTTGAACTATACAGGGCCTAAACCCCCCTATGATTTTTTAGATGTGAACGAGAAATACAGTTTTATCAAGACACCCCGCTGGAGAGGAAAAGCGATGGAAGTTGGTCCGCTAGCTCGTTTATTAGTAGGTTACGGACGAGGAAACAAGGAAATCCAGGATGCAGTGAATGGAGCCTTGGCACATCTTGAGGTACCTGTAGATGCCCTATTTTCAACCTTGGGCAGAACAGCCGCCCGAGGAATTGAAACGCAATTAGTGGCGAATTGGACCATGGAATTTTATAATAGTCTGATCAATAATATCAGAAATGGGGATGAAAGAATGGCCAACACAGAGAACTGGGATCCAAAAACCTGGCCGGCAGAGGCTAAAGGTGTTGGATTCATGGAAGCGCCAAGAGGGGCATTAGCGCATTGGATAAAAATAAAGGATGGTAAAACCGAAAATTATCAGCAGGTTGTTCCATCTACCTGGAATGCTAGTCCCACGAGATCCCAACGGACAAAGGTCTGCTTATGAATCGACTTTGATAGGTACTCCGGTAGCAGATCCAGAGTTGCCTTTGGAGATCATAAGAACAATTCATTCATTTGATCCTTGTCTTGCTTGTGCGGTTCATTTATATGACGAACACGGAAAACATATTTCTCAGGTGAGTAATATTTCGAGCTGCTCTTAGAATTTTAAATAGATTATCATGAAAACCAAAAATTTTAAACGTGTTTATGTTTGGGAGTTACCGGTTAGAATATTTCATTGGATCAATGTATTGTGCATATTCACTCTCATTGTAACAGGTTTCATTATTGCAGATCCGCCTGTGTTGTTATCCAATGCAGAGGCAACAAACTTGCACTCATTCGGTATCGTCAGATTTATCCATTTTACGGCAGCCTATATTTTCTTTTTCAATATGATTTTGCGCATATACTGGTCGTTCGTGGGCAATCGATACGCTAGCTGGAAGGCACTTTTTCCCTTTGACAAAAAAGGACTGCACAATATAGGGCATGTTTTGAAAATAGATATTCTTTTGCGCAATGAAAAGATTCATGACGTAAAGAATATTAGTATTGGTCATAACAGTGTAGCAGCGATCTCTTATGTGGCGCTATTTATTCTCGCCTTGATCCAAGTGTTTACCGGATTTGCTCTTTATGCAGATACGGCATCTTGGTGGTTGCCCGGACTTTTTAGTTGGGTAACGCCACTTTTAGGGGGAGATTTTGCAGTAAGACAAGTACATCATATCGCCATGTGGGGCTTTATCTTTTTTACTTTTATTCATGTATATCTTGTTTTTTATCACGATTGGTTAGAAGGTAGAGGAGAAGTATCTTCCATGTTTGGTGGCTATAAATTTGTGAGTGAAGAAAGGGTTAAAAAGGATCTGGACGACACAAAACCTTCTCCCAAAGTAGAAGATTTAATACCTGAAGAATAAATTTTAGAAGCATGAGAGAGCAACCTTTGGCAGTGAGCAGTGACGCCTATTATTTTGAAAAAGATAAATCTGACAGCGTTTTGGTGATGGGTGTCGGAAATTATCTCATGGGTGACGAAGGCGTAGGTGTTCATTTAATTGAAGAATTATACAAAACCAAATTACCGGATCATATTGATTTATTGGATGGGGGAACGGGTGGATTTTTGCTGCTGAATTATTTTGAAACCTATCCCAATATCATCATCGTCGATGCGACAATGGATGGAAAGGCTGAAGGAACCATCAGCCTGATCAAACCGAGATTTGCAAGTGATTTTCCGTCGGCTCTTAGCGTTCATGATGTAGGCTTAAAAGATATGATAGAATCTGTATTTCTCATGGAAAAAATACCGGAATTATATTTATTTACGGTCTCCATAGAAAATATGACGCCTATGGAAGTGGGACTTTCTCCTCAAGTTAGGCAGTCGATACCCGGTTTAATCGAACAAATTCAATTATTAAGTGAACAGATAACGAGTAAAGCATTAATTTAGAAATGGTAAACTTTTATATCCGTTCATGACTTTCGAAATTACATTTAGTGGTCAGGTACAAGGGGTCGGTTTCCGACCTTTTGTTTTTAATTTGGCGCAGAAATACAGTTTAAACGGATTCATTTCGAACAATGAAAAGGGAGTTATCATACAGGTAAACGGCAGCCCTTCTGTGGTCAACAATTTTTATAAGGACATCCTTCAAAATCCACCGGCCTTGGCTTTTATCAATCGGTGCTCTATTTCTGAGATCGCAGAAATCCATTTTGAGCGCTTCGAGATCAGAAAAAGTTCTAAAGGGGAAAAGCTAAATTTACCTCTTACGCCGGATTTCAGCATTTGCCCTACCTGTAAGGAAGAAATTTTGGATACAGGAAATCGTCGCTACTATTATCCTTTTACAACCTGCGTCAATTGTGGCCCAAGATGGGCAATTACTAAAAACTTTCCATTCGACAGAGAAAAAACGACCATAGTTGACCACGCTATGTGTAAGGAATGTTTAGATGAATATATGACACCCTCTAACCGAAGGTTTCACTCTCAGACAAATACCTGTCTGACCTGCGGTTTCCAGCTTTCCTTTTGCACAGGTCAAGGTGAAGAGGTGATGAAACGTGAGAAACAAATTTTTGAAGAACTCGCTAAACAAATTTTAAATGGAGCCATTATTGCCATAAAAAATACATCCGGATTTTTACTTTGTTGTGATGCAAAGAATAATGAAGCAGTGCAAAAACTTCGAGAGAGGAAGAAACGTCCCAAAAAACCTTTCGCTGTGCTCTATCCTGATCTGACCTGCGTCAGAAATCATTTCGAAATTTGTGAAGAAGAAGAAAACCAGTTAAAAGATGCGATATCACCCATCCTCATTTTATCTCATCCTAAAACCAAGAATAATTTGGCGATACACGATATTGCTCCGGGTTTAAAACAAATTGGTGTCATGTTGCCCTATTCCGGTATTTTATCATTGCTAATGGATGAACTTCAAATTCCTCTTGTGGCAACCAGTGGAAATATTCATGGATCACCAATTCTGGCCAAAAGTAAAGATGCCATCAGAGAATTAGAGGGAGTTGCAGATTTTTTCTTAACGCACGACCTGGAGATCTTTAACCCACAAGACGATTCGGTGATAAAATTTTCCTCAAAGAATAAACAAAAGATCATTTTTAGAAGATCACGGGGCATGGCACCAACCTATTTCGGTTCAGTTAAAAAAAGCAAGAAAGCCATTTTAGCCTTGGGCGCTCATTTAAAAAGCACCATCGCTTTTATGCCAAATGATCATGTATATGTGAGTCAGTATCTTGGCAATTTAGACCACTTTGATGTTTATGAAAGGTTTACAAAAACCACTTCCTACTTTACAGAACTTTTCGAACAAGAACCGGCAACTATTATGACCGATGGCCATCCCGCTTACCAAAGCTCACTTTTTGGAAAAGAGCTTTTAGAAAAACTGGAATGTGATTTGATAAAAGTACAACACCATAAAGCGCATTTTGCTTCCGTTCTTGGCGAACATGATCTGTTCGAAAATGAGAGCGTGTTAGGAGTCATCTGGGATGGAACCGGATATGGTGAGGATGGGCAGATCTGGGGAGGCGAGTTCTTTTTATTTAACCACAAAAAGATCGATCGAGTAGAGCATTTTGAATATTTTGACTGGTTAGCCGGTGATAAAATGTCTCTTGAACCCCGATTGTCTTTACTTTCTTTAGCTGATGAATCCATGGATGAGCTTTTGTTGACCAAATTCACAAAAGAAGAGTTGCAGTTGTACAAGGCCTTGTTAAATAAAAATCAATTGAGAACATCCTCTGTAGGACGACTTTTTGATGCGGTAGCTTCCTTACTGGGTATATGCGATAGGAACAGTTATGAAGGGGAAGCGGCTATTTTACTGGAGAATGAATTAAGGTCATCAAATTATGACAGGGATGAGTATTATCTGTTTTCATCTGATGAAAAAAACGTTTCCCCTCAACTCATTTTGAAAGCTATTTTTTTAGATTTTAAAAAGGGAATGTCACGAGAAATCATCTTGTCTAAATTTATGGTTACCTTGGCTAAAATCGTTTATGACATAGCAGAGAAGTATAAAGTAAAAGATTTAGCCTTTAGCGGAGGCGTATTTCAAAATTCATTTTTAGTAGATTTACTTATTGATTTAAAAGGAAACGACTATAATTTGTATTTTAACGAAAGTTTTTCTCCAAACGATGAAAATATTTCTTTTGGTCAAATAATGTACGCTTTACATATCGAGAATTTGGAACCATGAAGCACTTAACCGAATATAGAAACCTGAAAGCAACGGAATCTTATTTAAAAAAGATTCAACAAGTGGTTACGTGTGACTGGAAGATCATGGAGATTTGCGGTGGACAAACACATGGTTTTGTTAAAAATGGCTTACTCGACATGTTACCGCCTCAAATTCAAATGATACACGGCCCCGGTTGTCCTGTTTGTGTCACTCCGCTGAACCTGATCGATAAGGCCATTGAACTGCTCGAAAGAGGCGTTATTGTTTGTTCTTTCGGAGATATGATCAGAGTACCCGGGAGTAAGAAAAGTTTGTTGGAAACTAAATCAAAAGGCGGAGATCTCAGAATTTTATATTCACCCTTAGAAGCGGTAACTATTGCCAAAGACAATCCTGATAAGGAAGTCGTTTTTTTTGCCGTAGGTTTTGAAACCACGGCTCCGGCCAACGCACTTTCCGTTTTACACGCACAGAAGGAGGGAATTAAGAACTTCTCCTTGCTGGTGTCACATGTCCTTGTTCCTCCAGCGATGGAAGCTATTTTAGATGATGAATTTAGCAGTATTGACGCTTTTTTAGGCGCGGGTCATGTCTGTGCAATTATGGGGTATCAAGAATACGAACCTTTAAGTGAAAAATATAAGATACCCATTGTGATTACCGGTTTTGAACCTTTGGATTTGGTTCAGGGAATTTATTTAGCCGTTTGTCAGTTGGAAAAGGGAGAAACTAAGGTAGAAAATCAATATGCCCGTGTTGTGCATAGAGAAGGAAATTTACCCGCAAAAAAGATCATTGAACAGGTCTTTGAAGTAACAGATAGAAATTGGCGCGGCATCGGATTAATTCCGCAAAGTGGCTATCAACTGCGCACTGAATTTATTGATTTTGATGCTGAGAAAAAATTTAGTATCACAGAGATCAATTCACCCGAAAACACAAAATGTATAGCCGGAGAAGTGCTCAGAGGAATAAAAAAGCCAAATCAATGTCCGGAATTTGGGAAAGGATGTCATCCAAAAAATCCGTTGGGAGCGCCTATGGTTTCTTCGGAAGGAGCCTGCGCCGCGTATTATCATTTTTCAAATTTTTAAACTATGGAAGATCGGATTCAATTAGGTCATGGAAGTGGAGGTATCATGACAAAAGAATTGCTCGATGAACTTATTTTTGAAGCGTTTTCTAATCCCTATCTGGATAAAAAGCACGATGGATCAATTGTGGATATGAATGGAAAAGTGGCTATAAGCACAGATAGCTTTGTCGTTTCTCCTATTTTTTTTAAGGGAGGAAATATCGGAGATCTGGCCATCAACGGAACGGTAAATGATGTAGCCATGTGCGGTGCAATTCCCAAATTTCTGACACTTAGTTTTATCATAGAAGAAGGTCTTTTGATGACAGATTTCAGGCGAATTATCGAATCGATCAAAAAAGCAGCTGCAGAGAGTAAGGTAGAAATCATCACCGGCGACACCAAAGTAGTTGAGAGAGGAAAGGGAGATAAAATATTTATCAATACGACAGGATTCGGACCGATACATCCCAAAGCCAATATTTCGATCGATAGAATTAGAGAGGGAGACAAGATCATTGTGAATGGAAATATTGCTCAGCACGGCATAGCGATCATGTCGCAAAGAGAAGGGCTCACCTTTGAATCTGACATTGAAAGTGATACGACTTACTTGCATGAATTGGTGGAAGATCTGTTAGATACATTTGGAGAAAAGATCAAACTTTTTAGAGATCCAACCCGTGGGGGTGTGGCCAGCGTTCTTTCGGAAATTGCAGGAGAAACTACCCTGGGAATTTCTTTGAATGAAAATAATTTACCGATAGACAGACAGGTTAAAGCTGTTTGTGAATTATTGGGCTTAGATCCGCTTTATGTGGCCAATGAAGGTTTATTTTTAGCGATTGTAGACCAAGAAATTGAGTCAGATGTTCTGTCGCTCATGCGTTCAAAGAACAAAGGTAAAAACAGTCAGACGATTGGTGAATTCACCTCAGATCATCCTAAAAAAGTTGTGATGAAAAGTGTGATTGGAGGAAAAAGAATCGTCACGCCTTTGCTCGGCGAACAATTACCCCGGATTTGTTGACAGAAGCCAATAAACGCCAATGATCAAAGCAAATATACCCCCCATCAATCTGATTCCATTGAAAAAATATTCATTGTGCTCATTTTTGGCAAAGTTGGAGACACTTCCAATGACAGCGGCATAGGCAACCATGGCGATCAATATTCCCAGCGCAAATCCAAAAATATAGAACAGGGCATCACTGGTATTTTCAAAGCCTAGAACGGGTAAGAATAAAATAAAATGCGCTATACCTGCCAAACCATGAAGGAAGCCAATTAAGAATGAGCTGAGTAATTTCTGTTTCTTTTCGGCTTGATGAACGTGGGTATGCCCATTTTCATGTGTATGCTGATGAGGATGCGTGTGTATCTTGGGATTTTGTGCGTGAATATGGAGGTGTTTATGATTCCTTTTTTCTTGAAAAATCTTGTACAAGGAGGCAATCCCGATAAAGATCAATACGATTCCTACCAATTGTTCGCTATAGTTTGAAATTTTTTCAACGGGAATTAACTCTCTAAAGAAGTAAAACAATAGCCCAATGACAATCATCCCGGCCAAATGTCCAAATCCCCAGAAAAGGCCAACTTTCCATGCTTTTCTTTTTGTTTCAATAGCAAAGGGAGTGACGGCTGCCAAATGATCCGGGCCCGCGAGTACGTGTAAAATGGAGGCCAATAAACCTGCTAAAAAAGTAAATTGCATCGTATAAAATATTTAAAACTAACCCATTAAATGTCTTTTTGCCGCTCGGCCCAAAAATCGCATCTTTTCTTTTAAACTGAATCGAGCTAAGTTCACTTTTACCACTCCTTTGGTCATATAGGTCTTTTTTGAATAGTCTATATTGACATCTACGATAATCGGCTGCTCTTTGTTGGCGTGGTTAAAAATCGCTTTCATCTGCTTGTCGAGATCGAGATCATTTTGAATAGGATAATACGCAGCACCTACCGCATCGGCAATTCCTTTGAAATTGACATCACCAATAACCGTAGCCACTTTTCGTTTCAGTGGAATTTTTTGAAATTGAGAAATTTGACCCAATTCCCCATCGTGAAAAATAAAATAAATGACACCTAATTTTTGAGTAGAAGCAGTTAAGGTTTCCAATCCGGTCATCAAAAAACCGCCGTCACCCACTATACCTATGACCTGACTGTTCGGATTGTGCAATTTGGCACCTATGACAGCAGGTACACAAAACCCCATGCAGTTAAAATCTGTAGGCGAAACAAAATGCCTGGCTTTATTTACCGGTAAAAGTTCAGCAGCCAAATAAGTGTGTTTGCCATCATCCACAACAAAAAAAGTGTCATCATCAGTGTGTTTTGTCAGCGCGTTGAAAAAATGACCCGGACTTACTTTTTCTTTATTTTGAGGGGCATTCCATTCTTTTAAATAGGCCTGTTTCTCTTTTTTTATTAGATCTTTCAGTTCTTTAGCATCTCTTTTTACCGCGGTCGTTTTTAAAATTTGAGATAGCATGCCCAATGCTTCTTTGGCATCTGCCTGAACGGCAATTTTTGCCGGATAATTCTTGTGAAATACTGTTTGATTGATGTCTATATGAATGAGGTTCTCCGGAACAGTTACACCAAAACTTCCTGTTCCTATTTCTGAAAATCGAACTCCTACTGCCAACATAGCATCGCAATTTTTAAAAGCCTTCTGACAGGCAGGAACCGAGTTTGGTCCAAATCCAAATCCTGTGTGCAGAGGGTGTGAAGCAGGGAAAGAGGCTTTTCCTTGCAGGGTTGTTGAGACCGGTGCTCCAATTACCTCGGCAATCTCAATCAGTTCTCGCGTAGCTCCTGCGGCACCCCAACCTACATAAATTCCCGGGTTTTTTGATCGGGCCAATAATTCAGCTGCAGCGATCAAAGCGCTATGGTCAAATTCCGGATTGTCAATACTTTTCTTATAGGGGAGTAAAGATTTGACTTCGCCTTTGAACATTTGGATTTCTGTAGGGATCTCTATAAAAACAGGACCAGGTTCCCCTGAGGTAGCTAGGTCAAAGGCTTTATAAATAGTGGAAATCGTTTCTTCGTGAGAGGTGATTTTAAAATAAGCTTTGGTAATTTCTTTGACTAAATTGCCTTGATTGAGTTGATGCAATTGATATTGTCTTCCCGTATCTAATCTTGTGCCTCCTGAAATGACCAACATGGGAATGCCGTCTAAAAAAGCTTCACCAATTCCGCTCATGGCATGGGTTGTTCCCGCTGCAGGTACGATCATTAAAGTGCCAATATGATCTGAAGTACACGAAGATCCCAAGGCCATAAATGAAGCACCTCCTTCGTGGGTAACCAAAACAGGTTCGATCTTTTCAGAATTATTAACTTCGTCGTACAATTCGATATTATGTACGCCGGGTATACCAAAGGTAAATTTTACACCTATTTGTTCCAAGGCATAAACAACTAATTGTGCTCCGGTCTTTTGCATGTGTCTAGTTTTTATTTTTTTTCGTGATATGTTCGGCCGCTTTCTGTGCCGTGAAAATACAGGTCGTTAAAAAGGTACCTTCTAAAGCTCTTTTTCCGTGAGATCCACCCCCGCCAAAACCCGCAGCTTCTCCCACGGCGTATAAATTGTTAAAGGCTTTTTGTTCTTTATTCTTGTCGGGAACAGAGAGTACTTGCGATTGTAAATTGGTTTGAATTCCGCCCAAACTTTTTCTCGAAAGTATAAATTCTCTGATGGCAATTAGCGGGTAAGCATTTTTTTGATTCAATGGCTGAGGTTTTAGGGTGCGTGCTTTATCACCTCTATAGGCTCTGGCTTTGCTGATCAATCTGATTTGCTCATCCTTTAGAGGATCTTTTCCCTCTTCAAAATTCGCATCATAACTTTCTATGGATTTTCTCAGAAGGGCAGCATCCACGTCATTTGTACCTGTAAGGGCATTCATCTTTTCTGCCAATTCTTCAATGCTGTTTGCCACAATATAATTGGGTGAATCCTTTTCCAATGACCTGATCAGTTTTTTATTGCCAAAGAGAATGGCGGATAAAAATCCGAAAAGACTTTTGTTTCTGATCCCGTCATTAAATTCGGCTCCCGAAACGGCCAACTCTTTGTAAGCTATTTTCTTATTTAAGATCTGCCAGGAATATTGCTTTTCCTGTTCGCAAATTTTAGTGACCAAATAACGTGTGTCATAAGCCGTTACCAGAGGTCTTGGACCCATTCTTTCTCCCCTGTAATTTAACCACAAGGCAGATTTTGGAGGAACCAGGCTGAGACCGTGGTTTTCTCTTTTGGGATAAGGATGCGGAATTCCGGCGGCATAATTCCACATCAGGTCTAAATGGGTAATATTTCCACCCAATTTTTTAACTTGATCATGAATGATGCCGTCAGAATATTGGTGAGAGCCATTTAAGATTTTTTCCGGAGGCAGATTCCATTCTTTATGCCAATGTTGTTTGACCTTTTCTATATTGCCATTGATTCCCCCGGTGGCGACCACAAATTCAGCCGCATGGTAAACAAAGGATTGCTCAGATTTTTCATTTATCCCCTTAACTGCCGAAATATTGCCATTGACAAGTTCAAAATCTTGAACAAAATGCTGAAAGAGCAGGGTTAGGTTTTTGAAATTAGGATGTGATTTTAGAGACGAAATAATTGCTTCCATCAATCCGTATCCTGTGCCCCAAACCATATGAAATCTAGGAACAGAATTTCCAGGTATATCAAGGCCTCTTTCTACCCAATGTACGATGGGGAAAAACTTAATTTTCCTGATTTTCAGCCACTGGTAGAGCAAATGATTTTCTTCGATAAAAGACTTCGCCCAAATTTTACCCCATTTTTCGTCTTGATCAAATTCTGCGAAGGAAAACCAATCCTTGATGGCATGGTCAATATGGTCATCAATTTTAGACAATCGTTGCTGTGGAGAGTTGACAAAAAACATTCCTCCAAAAGATTCTTTGGCCAATCCGCCAAAATTCTCTTCTAGATCACGGTCAAAAAGCACAATTTTTTTCCCTGAATCTAATAATTCCAGGGCCGTAACAATACCGGAAATTCCTCCGCCTATTATGGCGATATCAGCTGAATGGTTATTTGTTAGATGAGTTGTCAAATCTGAATCATTACCATGAGCTTAATTTACCAAATTATCCCAATTTGCCAGTGCTTGTTGGATAAAAATTCCGGTAAATGCCACACTTACGATTAATTTTAGTGTTGTAGAAGCTAAAAAGCCCAGAAAACTGCCCACGGCGGCTTTACCCGCACGTTTTGGATTTCCGGCATCGTAGATCATTTCTCCAATAAATGCCCCGATAAATGCCCCAATGATGAACCCTAAGGGCATAGGAACGAGTAAGCCGATAATTAAACCAATTGTAGTGCCATAGGCACCGTATTTTGTACCGCCAAATTTTTTCGTACCCATGGCGGGAATGATATAGTCTAAAACTTGTATCAGGATGGAAATAAACAAAGTGATGCCCAAAACCCAGTAACTCATTTCGATAGGTGATGTTAAATACAGAAGTAAAAGGCCTATCCATCCCATAAAAGGTCCAGGTAAGACGGGCAAAAGAGCTCCGGCGATTCCGATCAGACAAAAGATAAAACCGACAATGAGTAAAAAGATATCCATCGAAATAATTTAGGTTAAAAAGTATGAATTTTATTTTAAATGAAGGGACTTTTTTCCATTTCATATAAGGGCTAAATCCGGGTAATTTATCTTTTAAAAACCTTATATTTGAGTGTCATTCAGCCATATAATTAATTCAAAATCTTGACCCATGAAATTATTTTTAAGTCTATTCGCTCTTTTTTTACTGATTTCTTGTAAAAAGGAGAATCCTGAACCTCTTGTTCAAAAAACGTATCCGATAGAAGATTTTTACAAAAATCTTAGAATAGGCGGAGGGAGTTTCTCGGAAGATGAAACCAAGCTTTTGGTGCACAGCGATGCCTCGGGCATCTTTAATGTGTATGAAATCGATATTGCGACAGGTGAGCAAACTCAAATTACAAGATCTGAAAATGAGTCGTATTTCTCGGTAGATTACGTTCCCGGTTCAGGTGAGATCCTCTACTTTGCCGACAAGGGAGGAAACGAAATAGATCATTTGTATTTACTAAAAAAGGACGGGACCAGCGTTGATTTAACTCCCGGTGAAAATGAAAAAGCAGAATTTAAAGGTTGGAGCGATGATAAAAAGTCGATGTTTTATTTGTCGAATAAGCGAGATTCCAGGTTTTTTGATTTGTATGAAATGTCTGTCGAAAATTGGAATCCGGAACTGATCTATGAAAATAATGAAGGTTTAAATATTTCCGCAATTTCTCATCATGAAAACTATTTCTCCTTAGATAAATCTATTACAACAAGTGAGGATAAATTATTTTTATATGACAGGTCTGCGAATAAAATGAAAGAAATATCAGAGGAAAAAGGGAGTTATAGCGGTTCGGGATTTAGTAAAGACGATAAATATTTTTATTACTTAACCAATGCGGGTAAGGAGTTTACCTATTTGGTGGCATACGAAATAGCCACCGGAAATAAAGAAATTCTCTTTGAAACCAACTGGGATTTAATGTACAGTTACTTGAGTGAAAATGAAAAGTATAGGGTCATAGCCATTAATGAAGACGGTAAAAACAGTTTGATCATCAGGGCTAATAGTGATGGGAAAGAGATTGTGGTGCCGGATTTCCCGGACGGTGATATATCAGCCGTAAATATCTCCGATTCTGAAAATTTGATTCGAATGTCAGTATCAACCTCTAAATCTCCGGGAAATATTTATGTGTACAATTTAGAAACCAAAGATCTGAAAAAATTAACCGAAACCTTAAATAAGGATATCGATCCAAATGATTTGGTCTCAGCGGAAGTTGTTCGGTTTAAATCTTTTGACGATCTGGAAATTCCTGCCATTTATTACAAACCACAAAATGCCTCAAATTCCAATAAAGTCCCTGCTTTGGTCTGGGTTCATGGAGGTCCGGGCGGTCAATCCCGAATGGGTTATTTTTCACTAATTCAGTACCTGGTAAATAATGGCTATGCTATTTTAGCGGTTAACAACCGCGGAAGCAGTGGTTATGGAAAAACATTTTATACCATGGATGACTTAAACCATGGAGATAAAGATTTAAAAGATTGTATTTGGGGCAAGAAATGGTTGCAATCTCAAGACTATATTGATGGCGAAAAAATTGGCATTATTGGCGGAAGTTATGGAGGTTATATGACTATGGCCGCTATGGCCTTTGCTCCTGATGAGTTTAAAGTTGGGGTGAACATTTTTGGAGTCACCAATTGGATAAGAACGCTTAAATCGATCCCACCTTATTGGGAATCGTTTAGGGAAGCTTTGTACAAAGAGCTCGGCGATCCTTTTTCGTCAGATTCAACAAGATTGTACGAAATTTCACCCTTGTTTCACGCTGAAAAAATAAAAAATCCTGTGATGGTCTTGCAAGGGGCGAACGATCCTAGGGTTCTGCAAATTGAATCAGATGAGATGGTGGAGGCCATGGAGAAAAACAATGTCCCGGTGAATTATATCATTTTTCCTGATGAGGGTCACGGGTTTGTAAAAAAGGAAAACGAGATAAGAGGCTATGGATCTATTTTAGTTTTTTTGGATGAATATTTAAAAGGAGAAAAAGAGACCACGGTAAAAGATTGATGGGGTTTTAATAAAAAACTTGGCTAACCCGTTTGAGTAATGGTTTTTATCATTCATTTTTAACAAAAAATAGTATTCAGTTAAAATATTTGTACTTTCACCCAATTGTAATCATTTCAAATGTTTAAATGGGGCATTTTTGGACTTGCTTTGCTTACTTTGCTTTCATGCGAAATGATCTCGAATCCCTATAAAACAGGTCATCAAAAGTCTGTAGATACAATTTTAGATCTCGGCCATGTAGATGCCTATCCACTCTTTGAAACATGTCAGAATTTCGATACATCAACCCAAAATTATTGCTTTGAACAAACTTTGAAAGAAGAATTGGAAGAGCGATTAAACGAGCATATTTTTGAAGTTTACACTGAATTTAACGACACGATCTACGCACAGATAGGTTTTAAAAATACAGGGAAAATGTATGTAAAGAATTTGGAATTATCTGACCTGGTGAAAGAAGAAATTCCTGATTTTGATACAGTTTTTAGAGAGGAAGTGGAAAAATTTCCAACACTGTTGCAATCATCTACTGAAAGGGGAATTCCTGTTCATTCTATTTTTACACTGCCTATCATAATCAAAGTAAAGTCTTGATTTATTTTTGATAGCGTCTCTCTTTCCATGTAAAACCGAATAAGGATCTGCATCCGATAGATACATTCAAAAAAGGATAAATTAAACTTGTGACAAAAAAATAAAAAAGTGAAATCGGTTTTTGAAACAACGTTTTACCGTTCATCAGAAGTGCCAGGTCGGTCAGTAGTTTTAAGAAAAAACCCAACAAAGCAAGACCCCATGTTTCCGGATAAAAAACTGAAATCAGAACTAAAACAATCAAAGTCAAATTGCAGGAAAAAACGATCAATCCTGTAAGTTTGCCAATGATTTGCCTATATCCCCCTGACTTTGCAGCCCAGCGAATTCTTTGAGAGAAAAATGAACTCCAAGAATTTTCTGTATTGGTCTGCACCAAACAATCATTGTGCTTTATAAAATGCACTCGCTCCGGAAAATGTTCTGTCATTTTTTCCAGCAAAAAAAGATCATCTCCACCTGCAAAGTCCTCATTTCCTTCGAATCCTTTTAAGGAAGAAAAAGTAGTTTTTTGATAACAAAGATTGGCGCCGTTGCACATAAAAGGTTTGCCCAGTCCGAAAGCCCCCATCGTAATGATTTGCAGACTTAGAAACTCAAAAAATTGCGTTTGATCCAAGAGAGTTTGCTCAATTTTTGAATACATAACCGGTGCCGCGAGTAAAACGGGTTTGTGTTTTTTGATGGCCTGATCAAAAAGCTGTAACCAATTTTCTGGCAATAAACAATCTGCGTCAGTGGTCATGATCCAATCGAAATTGGACAATTCAAGCGCTGAAAGAATGGCATCCTTTTTTGCCGAGTTTGTCTTTCGCTCGTTGTTTATGAGGTGCATCTGTAAATCGGCGTTTTCTGAGATAAATGCACGAATCATTGCGACTGAATCGTCAGAAGAATCATCATCAATCATCCAAATTTCAAAATTATTTTTGGGATAATTCAAGAGCGCCAGGCTTTGCAATAATGCAGGCAGGTGCTCACGTTCGTTCCTAAAAGGGATCAAGATGGAAAATCGGGATCCTTGTGTGTTTTCACAACCTTTAAAGATACTTAATCGTCTGTATCCTATACTGAAATAGAAAAGTATCAGCATATAGAGAAACAACGGAATGAGGGCGAGTAATATCAATTAATTGGCGGGGATTTTTACTGGTTTTGGCCATGAAAAACGACAGACAAAGTAGCTTCCAAAAATAGAAGGCAGCGCAAAATTTAGCAACCACATGAGTGTGGTGACCGCTAAGACAATGGATTCGTTTACACCAAAAAAACTAAATAGGGTGAGGGCTACGGAGCCTTTGATCAAAAAATCAAAAGCAACAAATCCAGGAATGATCGAACTTAAAAAATACATCGAGAAAATGAGATGCATGGTCAAAAAATAGTCCAGTTCAAGTCCAAAGATCACCAGTAAAAAATAGAACTGATGTGAAAATACCAAATAGCGCAAGGTGCTTAAAAAAAAGATTTTAATATGTTTCCCATTTCCGACATCGCCGTAAAATGAAATAATTTTTTTAAAAAAAGGGAAAAAGGATGTCGATTTGAAAAAGGGATAAAAAACTAAAATGGACAGGGAAAATAAAATAAAAGCTGTTAAAACCCATCGCAATTCAAGAAAATATTCGGCTAAAAAAAGGATTCCGATCAAGCCAAATACAACGGTAACCACCATTTGAGAACTATTGCCCAATAAATTGAGCGCCATTATTTTTTTTCTTTCGGAATTTCTGTAATAAAGGGCCTTTACGCCATACTCGCCAATTCTGTTAGGGGTTAAAAGCGAGGCAGTTAGAGAAGCTAAACTTTGTTTTAAGGCTTCTGAAAATGTAATATTTCGAACCGCACTCACCAGAACCTCCCATTTACATATTTCCAAAGCCCAATTGCAAATTGTCATCAAAAAGATAATTGTAAACGCCAATTGATTTTTGGCAAATATGTCCTGCCAGTTAGAAATATGATCTCCGGTCAATAAGCTGTTTCCTTTAATTTTAATGGCAATGACAAAAAAGGAACAAATCAAAACTCCTGCCTTTAAGAGCCAGGTGAGTTCAGATTTGTATTTTGATAAGTTATTGTACATTTACGCAAAGAAACAAAATATTTTTATCTGGTTTCTTCAAAAATATCTGCGAATTTGCCAACAGAAAAAATCATATTGGGGATTGACCCGGGTACAACGATCATGGGTTTTGGTTTAATTGAGGTCACAAATGGCCAAATGAGACTGATCCAAATGGATGAACTGATCTTGAAAAAGTACGACGACCATTACCTTAAATTGAGAAAAATATTTGAGAGAACCATTCAGATCATAGATCATTATCACCCGGATGAAATTGCGATAGAAGCACCTTTTTTTGGTAAAAATATTCAATCTATGCTCAAATTGGGAAGAGCTCAGGGTGTGGCCATGGCAGCTGGCTTAAGTCGAGATGTACCTATTACAGAGTACTCTCCAAAAAAAATAAAAATGTCTATCACAGGTAATGGCAATGCCAGTAAGGAACAGGTGGCAAAAATGTTGCAACAATTATTGAAGATAAAGACGCTGCCTACTAATTTAGATGCCACAGACGGACTGGCAGCTGCAGTCTGTCATTTTTTTAATGAAGGAAAAACTGAGAGTTCGAAAGGTTACAGTGGCTGGGCTTCATTTGTAAGTCAGAACGACAAGCGCATTGTAAAATAAAGTCAGAAGGTGTAAAAAGATCGTCTCAAAAAATAATTACTACTGGGGGGCAAACACAGAAAATAAATAGTAATCACTATCGAGACGATCAGTTCGGTTTGATAGTTGACGGTTAAGGTCTGGCAGTTATAAAATTCTTTAAATGACTACGTCACACTCGATTTTTTTATATCGGTGATCCTGAGAAACCTTATGAATTCTTGATAAAACACTCGTTTTATCCTTAGATTCCATTCGGTCTTTGTATTCTGCAGATTTCCAATATTCAATAAGGTAAAACTTATTTTCTTTTACCTTGTCCTTAAAAATGTGTAGACGATCTAGTCCTTTGGGTTTTTTGGTCAGATTGTCTTCGAACATGCTTAGTTCGTTACCGGAAATGCCATCCTTCTCATCTAATTTGAAGGACAAAATATTTACATACATTGGATTTTTGGGGAATTAAGTTTTTTTGCAATATAGCTAATCTAACAAATGTACTGAATGTTAGTGATTTACGCAATAGGTCAAATATTTTTTAACTTTTGATAAATAAATGATATTTTTGGTTATGCTGAAGTATTTCCCTCCATATGAAGAATCTGTCAATTTATTGGTCCATGGCAAAAGAATGCTTCGTTTTATGATGGTGGGATATTTTTTACATCTGTTTTTTTTTCTAGGTATCTTTCTGGCCTTTCTCGGAATGAAATCCTTTTTTAATTCTAACTCAGATTTTTATCCTCATATTTGGTCGATAATATTGTCCATTTACGGTTTAGGTCTTGCTTTTTTTGCAGAAGCTGATGCATTGGGCAGATATCAAAATTACAAGCAGATAAAAGATACAATATTCAAAATAGGATTCGACACCAGATTGATCCGCCCATTCATGTATTCAAAATGCCAAAGAGATGCTGTTTTAATGGCGGTAAAAGATCTAGGATTTGAACAAGAAACTAAGCAATATTTCAGGGAACAAGGATATCGCTGGTATCATATTTTACCCGATGCCTTTGTGAGGAACCCTTTGATCGTTTTTTACGGTACATTTTGGGCGAATATTTTGCTTACCAAAAAATACAACCGGCAATATTTCTTATGGTAAGCTATGCTCTCACTCGATAAAGTCACTTTAACCTTAGGCAACCAGATCATTTTAAATCAAATTTCTTTTGTTGTAAAACAGGGCGATATCATTGGCTTGATCGGTCCAAATGGTGCCGGCAAAAGTTCATTAATTAAGGTCTTGGCCAATTTGATTTATCCTGATTCAGGTGAATTATTCCTCGATAATACTAAGTTGAACTTTGAAGATTTAAAGGAACAATGTGGCTATCTGATCGATTATCCCGCCTTTTACCCTTACTTGAATGCAAAGCAAAACCTTCAATTATTCGCAAAAGTTAACAAACTGAATTTAGATACAAATGCTTTATTGAGTGAAGTTGGATTGGCTGACACAGGGTATAAAAAAGTGAGACATTTTTCTACCGGAATGAAGCAGCGACTTGCCATTGCCCAGGCCTTGATCAGAGATCCGGAGATCTTGATTTTGGATGAACCTTTTAACGGATTAGATCCCAACGGATTTCAGGACTTGGTAGGCCTTATCCGAAAAATTAATCAGGAAGGGAAAACGATCCTTATATCCTCACATTTATTGAATGAACTTGAAGAGCTGGCCGATAGGTTCATTTTGATCCATAAAGGAGATATAGCCATGCAGATATCAAAAGAAGAATTGCAAAAAATTCCTAAAAAAGTAGAGTTCATATTTGAAACGGATCTTTCTGAAAGAGCGATGGAATTATTTACCAGGTACAAGGTTGAAAAAATAGAACCCAAAAAAGTACTCGTTAATTTAAAACCGGATAAGATAGCGGAAACTATTGCCAGTTTAGTTCATTTGGGTTGTACCCCTATCAATGTTCAAACCAGGACGGTATTACAAGATAAATATATGCAAATCACCCAATAATGTCATTGTTTCAGGTAGAAATATATAAATTATTTAGTACTTACAGAACCTACATTTCTTTGGGGATTTCAGTATTTCTTATGCTCATCATTGATTTGGGTTTATACAATGACGGTAAGGACTTGTTCAATTTTCTATTACAATCCATTGAGGAAAATTTCTATATAGAAGGTCATATTGTGAATGGGTATTTGATCAGTTACCTTGCCTTAAATACACTCTGGGTTCATTTACCTGTTTTGGTGGTCATCGTTACTGCCTATATTTTTTCCGGAGAATTCGAGATGGGAACGATCCGAACATTGTTGACTCAACCCATCAAAAGAAAGAAATTACTCGCTGCAAAAATTTCGGCAATGCTGCTGTTCGTATTCCTCTTTATGATTCTTTCAGGTTTTATGGCCTTGATCCCTTCGGTGCTCTTTTTTGGCTCGGGAGATGTGATCATTTTTATTGACGGGATTCAGTTTATTCAGGAGTCGACCTATTTGCTCAGGTACATCAAAGCACTGTTTTTTGCCACATTAGCCATGTTTGCATTTACCTGTATGGCCATGTATTTCGCCATTTATTTTAGAAACACGCTGACTGCTGTTTTATTGTCTTTGGGTTTACTTATTGTCAGTACGCTTTTACAAACCTTCGTTTTTGGTTTTTTTAGCCATTGGCAACCATTTCTATTCACCCATCATATGGCGAAATGGCAATTGTTTTTTGTTGATGCAGTTCCAGAACAAAGTATTTTACAATCAATTTTGTTTCTATGCGTGATGGCTTTATTTTTTATAGTTTTATCCTTTAGAAAGTTTGAAAAAATGCAAATAACCGAATGAAGTCTTTTTTATTTCTTTTCCTTTTTTGTTTTGGGCAGAGCTTATTTGCGCAGCATGATCCGGTGATTGAAAAGCTCATTCAAAAATACGCCGATCAAAAAAAAATCACCTGTTTCATCAAGGTCAAAATAGATGTTGAAGGAATTAAAATTCCGGAAAAAGAAGTGTATGTGGAGTTTGATAAAGAAAACAAAATGGTGGTGAAAGGAGAAGGCCTGGCGCTTGTGCCAAAAAAAGGAACAGTTAATCAAATTTTTGATTTTTTCAATGCCCCATTTCAATCCATATTTTTAGGTAAAGAGGGTAATCAGTTGGTATATAAACTGGTTTCTCTCGATCAAAAAAAGGATTGGATCACAGCCGATATTAAGTTCTTGGAAAATGAATTACAAATTCTGGAGTCTGTTGTCAATACCAAAGCATACGGTACCTTTCAGACCGTAAATCAATATGCAGATGAGCATTTTCCAAGCCGGTCGGAAATTATTTTTGAAGTAAAAAAATTCAAGTTGCCCCTGAAATTTATTGGAAGGGAACAAAATGTGAACAATTTTCCTGAAAAAGATGAAAAAACATTGGGTAAAATTACCCTAAACTACACCTATCTGTAATGGCGGGAATTTACTTGCATATTCCGTTTTGTAAACAGGCTTGTTATTACTGTGATTTTCACTTTTCAACATCTTTAAAATACAAAACACCTTTGCTTGAAGCCCTGGCTAAAGAGCTTGTTTTAAGAAAAAATGAGATAGCTGAAGAAATACAAACCATTTATTTTGGAGGAGGTACTCCAAGTATTTTGAACAGGGATGAAATTGACTTTTTACTGCATATTATTGTTGAAAACTATCCGGTTTCAGCATCACCTGAGATAACTCTTGAAGCCAACCCGGATGATCTAAGTAAAGAAAAACTCATCGATTTGTCAAAAACCAAGATCAATCGGTTAAGTATAGGAATTCAATCTTTTTTTGATGAAGACCTCATTTATATGAACAGAGCACATTCAGCGAAAGAAGCACAAGAATCTTTAAAATATGCCAAGCAATACTTTAGTAATATCACGATCGATCTGATCTATGGTGTGCCCGGTTTAACTCATGAGCGCTGGAGAGATAATATCCAAAAGGCATTGGATCTGGGGATTCCTCATTTGAGTTGCTATGCCTTAACAGTAGAAGATAAAACGGCGCTGGCAGGTTTTATTCAGTCGGGAAAATATCAACCTTTAAATGAAGAACTGGCAAACGAACAATTTCAACTATTATGTGAAATACTTCACCGTGAAGGATACGTTCATTATGAGATTTCCAATTTTGGTCTGCCGGGCTATTTTTCTCAACACAATAGCGCTTATTGGAAAGGAGTTGCTTATTTGGGTATTGGTCCATCGGCTCATTCTTATGACAGCCAAAAGAGAAGCTGGAATGTATCTAATAATGCAAAATACATCAAGGCGCTTCAGGAGGATACATTACCTTCAGAAATTGAAGAATTGAGTCTTACAGATAAAATGAACGAAAAAATAATGATCGGCCTTCGCACGATTTGGGGAATTTCGTTGATGGAATTTCAACATGAATTCGGAAAAGAGAAACTCGATTTACTTTTAAAAAATGCTTCAAAGTATATAAATGATGAGGTGCTCATATTAAAACCGGGAGCCTTGATGATTGCGGAGAAGGGAAAGTTTTATGTAGACGGGATTGCTTCAGATCTGTTTTTTATAAACGAGAATGACTAAATTAGCGAAAAGAAGGAATGTATGGAAGCACTTTTTGGATTGTTGATTGGAGCGATTATCACTTATTTGATCCTTCAATATTTAAAACTGCAACAAAGTAAAGAAAAGATCAATGTTCAGTCGGTTGTATTGATGGAGAAGATCAGAAAAGTATGTAAACTGATCACTGTAGAGGGTGAATTTTCTGAGATCTATCATTACGAAAATGTGAGAGAACGTTTTTTGAACATGGTTTCAAGCAAAAAGAAAGCGATCATTTTAATCAATGCAAAAGCGCATGTGGGGTATGATCTATCAAAAGTAAAGATGGAAGCTGTCAATGATAAAAAAACCATCAAGCTCACAGCTTTTCCTCAGCCGGAAGTATTGAGCATCGATACCGATTTTAAGTATTACGATAAAAAGGACGGGTTGTTTAATAAGTTCGACAACGCCGATCTGACTGAACTCAATGTAAAAGCCAAAGAACATATTCTCGAAAAAGTGCCGGAAAGCGGCTTGTTAGACACGGCAAAAAATGAAGCACTTCAGGCTGTTTTAATGATGCAGACCATTGTCGAAACCATTGGTTGGCGTCTGGATTATCAGGATTTACTGCTGCCGGATAAAAATATCCATCTCGAAAAAAACGATACAAAAAGACTGATGAAGTAAAGTAATTAAGGTTACAGATTCGATCATTTTAGAAGTCTACATTTGTGCTATAATTTTAAATAGTCATAAATGAAAATTGAAGTGCAATTTGATCAATCAGCCAATATTATGGCAAGTTATAATGGAAAAGTAATCGGTATGTCTGATTCTCCTTATATGATTTATTTGGCTACTGTTGGAATGTGTTCTGCTGTATATGTCAGAGCTTTTTTACAACAAAGAGGGATGAGTTTGGAAGGAGTCACCTTAGATGAATTGATCAATTATAACCGACAAGAAAACAGAGTTGAGCATATTGAAATACAAGTAAATTTACCGGCTGGTTTCCCTGCAAAATACGAGAAAGCGATAAAAGCCGTAGTTGACCAATGTCCGGTGAAAAAGCATTTTGTCATGCCCCCATCGGTCAGCGTAGTGGCCAATCTGGAACAGGAGCTCATCAGTTAGTTCAATCTTTAAGTAAAACTTTCTTCGGAAAGTTTTACTATTTTTAGGCATGAATATCGAAGATTTTCGCGCCTACTGTTTACAAAAAGCGCATGTTACAGAATCTTTTCCTTTTGATGAGGTGACACTTGTTTTTAAAGTGTGCAATAAGATATTTGCGATCACCGGATTAGATGAACCTGATTTTAGGGTAAACCTGAAATGTGATCCGGATTGGGCAATTGAGCTTCGAGAAACCTATGCTTCGGTTATTCCCGGTTATCATATGAACAAACAGCATTGGAATACGGTTATTTTGGATGGTTCTATTCCGGCATCCCTTTTTATAAAAATGATAGACCATTCCTATGATTTGATCGTGCAGAGCCTGACAAAAAAGGTAAAATTGGAATACGGCTTATTGTAGCACTTTTTCGGACCTCAGATTTTGACGATAAGCCGACGGTGTCATTTTCTTTTTTTCTTTAAATTTTCTGTTGAAATGCGTGATATTATTAAAGCCTGATTGATAGGCTATTTCTGCTATATCCGACTCTCCTTTCGACAATAATTTGCAAGCGTGACCTAATCTTATATCGATCAAAAAATTGACATAGGTTTTATCCGTTCTTTTTTTAAAATACCTGCAAAAACCATGAACCGTCATGTTCGCCAGATCAGCAACTTCTTCCAGCGGAATCTGCCTTTTAAAATTGTTCAGGGTAAACTGAAAGATATCTCTCATTCTTTTACCGTCTTCATCAGTATATTTTTTGACAGCGGTTTGTGAAGAAAGAGCTTCACCCGAATAGATCGATAGAACGGATAATATTTCTAAAAAATTGATAAATTGAGCTAAAGGTTCTAAAGTGTTATACTGTATTAATTTATCTTTGAGCTCCTTTGGGTAAGACGCCGTTTTGATGCCTCTTTGCGCTTTACTCAATAAAGGATTTAATTGCGACAATTCCGGTATGCTAAAAAAAGTTTCTCCAAAGGCCTGTTCTGTGAAAAATAAAGAGATCATTTCCGATTTTTCACCTGCTATTTTATCACTTTTAAATACATGAGGCAGGTATCCACCAATGATAAAAATATCATTGGGTTTGAAATCTCCAACACAATCACCGATCACAAAAGTTCCCTCGCCATTGACGATTAGGCTCAGTTGAATTTCTTTATGGTTATGCAGAGAATCATAAAAAGTGTCATCACTATCCTCTTGATAGAGAATGGACTGTTGCTCACTTTTGACAATTTTAAAAGGTAATACTTTCATCACAAATGTATTATATTACACTAAAATAGAGTTAAAATTACAAAATTGGTTAATATAATGTCAGAATAGGTTAATTAAGCTGAATTTATTTTGTCAGTGAAGAATTAATTTTGATAAAAAAATAAAACAGATGAACCTACAATGGAAGGGCGTAATGCCTGCAGTGACAACCAAATTCACGAAAGATGACAAGTTAGATTTAAACACTTTCGAAGTCAATATCAAAGCACAATTGGAAGCGGGTGTGCACGGTATTATTTTGGGCGGTACGTTGGGAGAAGCCAGTACCTTAACAGATGATGAAAAGCGAATTTTAATAGAAAAGACCGTTGAGATCGTCAAAGGAAAAGTGCCTGTTGTCATTAATATTGCCGAGCAGTCTACCAAGAATGCCATTGAAGCAGCCGCGAATGCAAAGAAATACGGTGCGCATGGCTTAATGCTCCTGCCGCCAATGCGTTATAAAGCGGATGACAGGGAGACGACGGTCTATTTCAAACGTATTGCCGAAAGCACAGATCTGCCTATCATGATTTATAACAACCCGGTTGATTACGGGATTGAGGTGACCTTAGATATGTTTGATGAACTAAAAGCTTATTCAAATATTCAGGCGGTCAAGGAATCTACCCGGGATATCACAAATATTACCCGCATGAGAAACAGATTTGGCGAGAGATATCAGATTCTATGTGGTGTAGATACCCTGGCTTTGGAAAGCATAGCCATGGGTGCTGATGGTTGGGTGGCAGGTTTGGTTTGTGCCTTTCCCGAAGAAACAGTGGCCATTTACGAATTGGTCAAAGCAGAAAGAATAAAAGAAGCCATAGCCATTTATCGATGGTTTATGCCATTATTGGAATTGGATATCCATAAAAAATTAGTTCAAAATATTAAATTGGCAGAAGTTGCCACAGGAATAGGAACTGAATTTGTTCGTGAACCAAGACTTCCGCTGGAGGGTGATGAAAGAAAACGCGTGCTGCAAATAATTGAGAAAAGTATGAAAACACGTCCAACTTTGCCCAATTTCTAATAGCTTGCAATAAAATAGCACATGAGATGATCACAGGAAAGAATTATATCGGCAATGAATTGTCGGCTTCAGGAAATAAAACTTTTAAAACATTTAATCCCCAGCTGAATATAGAGAACAGCGAAGTTTTTTATGAAGCCAATCAGGATGAAGTAAATCGCGCTGCTCAAATGGCTAGCCGGGCCTTTGAAACTTACAGGGATTTTTCGGGTATTCAAAAAGCAAGTTTTCTAAGATCGATCGCCAGTGAAATTGAGGCCTTAGGTAAGGAATTGATTCTGATGTATTGTGCTGAAAGTGGCTTACCCGAAGGCAGAGGTCTCGGAGAGCGGGGCAGAACCATAGGGCAGTTAAATAGCTTTGCCGGTTTACTGGAGAAAGGAGATTGGGTAGATGCGGTGATCGATACGGCAATTCCTGATCGAATTCCTGTGCCAAAAGAAGATATTCGAAGAATGAACAGGGCCATCGGACCAGTAGTTGTTTTTGGTGCCAGTAATTTTCCGTTGGCATTTTCTACGGCCGGTGGAGATACAGCTTCTGCCTTGGCAGCTGGTTGTACGGTGATAGTTAAATCACATCCCATGCATGCGGGCACAAGTGAAATGGTCGCTTCAGCCATTGTCAAGGCAGCCAAAAAAACAGGTATGCCCGACGGGGTTTTTTCACATGTAAACAGCAATGGTTATGAGGTGGGCCAGTCATTGGTAAGTCATCCTTTGATCAAAGCAGTTGGTTTTACGGGCAGCTATGCGGGCGGTAAGGCTTTGTATGATCTGGCAGCGAAAAGAAAAGAGCCTATTCCTGTCTTTGCAGAAATGGGAAGCGTTAATCCGGTTGTAATTTTACCGAGTGCCCTTGAAAATAAGCTCGATTTTTGGGCAAAAGCATATGCAAACTCTATCACACTAGGAGCGGGTCAATTTTGTACGAATCCGGGATTACTGCTGACTGTAGAAAGTGAGCATCTCGATGATTTCTGTTCAAAATTAGCTCATCATTTAAGTGAAATACAGGCTACTTGTATGCTGCATCCTGCCATTGAGGGTAAATTTTCAAAAGATAAAGATGCGCTGTTAAAAGAAGATAGTATAGATCAAATTTATCAAGCTGACCATCAAATCAAAGCGAATTTTGCGAGACAAACACTTGCCACTGTCAGGGGTAAGGATTTCTTAAAGAATACGAATTTACATCACGAAGTTTTTGGACCCTTTTCCTTGGTGGTGAGATGCGAAAATGATAAAGAACTCGCTGCTATTTTAAAAGTTCTGGAAGGTCAGTTAACTGGTACGATTTTGGCCGATGAAGAGGATCTGAGTTCGAACCGCCAGTTGATTTCTCTTCTGTCGGATAAAGTGGGAAGAATTATTTTTAATTCAGTGCCAACCGGAGTAGAAGTCTGTCATGCCATGGTACACGGTGGTCCTTTTCCCGCAAGTACGGATAGTCGGTTCACTTCTGTGGGTACCAGTGCCATACAAAGATGGGTCAGGCCTGTTTGCTATCAAAACTGGCCGGATCGATTATTGCCTGATGAACTGAAGAATGAAAATCCGCTGGGGATTTATAGGATAATCAATAATGGTCTAACCTCTGATAAAATCTGATTGATGAAGTATTTATTTGCACTTTTGGGGCTATTGCTTTTTGCTTGTACTCAAGAACAACACGGTGATACTGTAAAGTTGAACGAATTAATTAAAACTGTAGAAGCGCATGAGGGTTATGATAAAAAGGATTTTCCATTGGGTGTTTTTACTAAAGACCACTTCCAAAAGGAAGCCGATTTTGCTCGCATACAATTAGAAGAGTTGTCAAAAATAGACAAGTCTTCCTTGAGTGAAACCGAAAAAATTTCAGCAGAATTACTGGCTTTTGTTCTTCAGGAGCGAATTGATTATGTTGAGTTCGACCAATACCTCAATCCTTTATTGTCAGATGCCGGATTTCACAGTGACCTAGTTTACCGGGTCCGACCTTTGACTAATTATAAACAAATCAGAGACTACCTGAATTTTTTAAATGCGATCCCTGAATTCGTCAACCAGCATGTTGTTGTTTTAAGAAATGGACTTGAGAAAGGTATATCACAACCCCTCGTTATTTTTAAAGGATATGAATCTTCCTACGATAAACATTTAGTGAGTAATTTTGAGGATAGTTTTTTTTATTCTCCTTTTAAAAATTTGCCGAATGAACTTACCCGGGAACAAAAAGATTCTGTTTTAATGGCTGCAGAGCAGGCCATTAAGACCAGCGTGATCCCTCAATTTGCGAGAATTAAGGCCTTTTTTGAAACCGAATATTTTCCAAAAACAAGAACGAGTCTGGGCGTATCTGAAACGCCTAATGGAGAGGCGTTCTATCAGAACAGGATCAATTATTACACAACAAGTACTTCTTATACGGCAGAGGATATCCATCAAATAGGTTTAAAAGAAGTAGCCAGAATTAAGGCAGAAATGGAAAAGATCATCGAAGAGTTAAATTTTGAAGGAACCTTCGCCGATTTTTTTCTCTTTTTAAGAACAGATGAACAATTCTATGCGAAAACTCCGGATGAGTTACTGATCAGAGCCAGGGATATCGCCAAAAGAGCTGACGCACAATTACCTCGTTTTTTTAAAACCTTACCTCGTAAACCTTATGGCGTCGCACCTGTGCCTGATGCCATCGCACCCAAGTACACAGGTGGCAGATATATTGGAACTAGCAAAGAGAGTACCGATCCGGGTTATTATTGGGTAAACACCTATGATCTGCCGAGCAGAACCTTGTACACACTTCCGGCTTTAACAGTGCATGAGGCAGTGCCTGGTCATCATTTACAAGGAAGCTTAAATAATGAGTTGGGGGATAGTATTCCTCAGTTTAGAAAGGATCTATACCTTTCTGCCTATGGCGAAGGCTGGGGCCTTTACACTGAATTTTTAGCCAACGAAATGGGAATGTACACCACGCCATATGAAAGATTTGGTCAGCTTACCTACGAAATGTGGCGTGCCTGCAGACTCGTTGTCGATACAGGGATCCATGCCAAAGGCTGGACCAGAGAGCAGGTTGTGGCATATATGACTGCTCATACAGCTTTGTCCTTGCATGAAATTAATACTGAAACGGATAGATATATTTCATGGCCGGGCCAGGCACTTTCCTATAAGATCGGTGAATTAAAAATTAGAGAACTGAGAGAAAAAGCAGAAGCCGAATTAGGTTCAAAATTTGATATTCGTGAGTTTCATGAAATTGTTCTCGAGCAAGGAACCGTTACTTTATCTATGCTCGAAGAACGCATAAACCATTATATTTTGCGAATGAAAAATGGGTAAACATATCTTTTCTTGTATCGATGCGCACACCTGCGGTAATCCGGTAAGGGTGGTAGCAAAAGGAGGACCACATTTGATCGGCCAAACCATGAGCTCAAAAAGGCAGCATTTCCTCAAGGAATATGACTGGATCAGGACAGGGTTGATGTTTGAACCGCGGGGTCATGACATGATGAGTGGAAGCATTCTTTATCCGCCGCATGATCCTGCAAATGATTTTTCCATCCTTTTTATCGAGACTTCCGGATGTTTACCGATGTGCGGCCACGGAACCATAGGGACCATTACCGTGGCAATTGAAGAGGGATTGATAAAACCAAAGACGCCCGGCAAAATCAGAATGGAAGCACCCGCCGGCCTGGTGTTGATAGAATATCAGCAGACAGGTAAAAAGGTAGATTGGGTGAAGTTGATCAATGTTAAAAGTTACTTGGCTGCCTCGGAACTGACCATTTTTTCCAAGGAACTTGGTGAAATCATTTTTGATGTCGCTTACGGAGGTAATTTTTATGCCATTGTTGATCCGCAAAAGAATTTTGGTGGGATTCAACATTATTCTGCCGGAGATTTGATCAGGTTTTCGCAAGAACTCAGAAAGGAAATAAACAACAAATATCCTGATCGGTTTGTTCATCCGGAAGATGAGACCATCAGGGATGTTTCTCATTTATTGTGGACAGGGGAGCCACTCGATCCTAAAAGTTCAGGCAGGAATGCTGTTTTTTACGGTGAAAAAGCCATCGATCGTTCTCCTTGTGGAACGGGGACATCGGCAAGAATGGCTCAATTATTCGCCAAAGGCCTTCTCAAAGAAGGGGAAGATTTTATTCATGAAAGTATCATTGGTTCTACCTTTGTGGGAAGAATTGAAGCAGTAACAAATTTGGGCGATAGGATTGCCATCGTACCGAGTATTCAGGGTTGGGCAAAAATTTACGGGTATAATCAAATCATCATCGACGACAATGATGATCCCTATGCCCACGGATTTCAAGTTATATAAAATGCAAAAAGAAGTTGTCATTATCGGTGGCGGAATCATAGGTTTGTGTTCTGCCTATTACCTGCAAAAAGAAGGTCATCAGGTTGCGCTTATTGATCAATACGATATCAGCAATGGCGCATCATTTGTCAATGCGGGATACATCACCCCCAGTCATATTATTCCACTGTCTTCCCCGGGGATCATCACAAAAGGTCTGAAATGGATGTTTAATCCTGCAAGTCCTTTTTATGTAAAACCAAGACTGGAAAAGGACTTTTTGGCCTGGGCCTGGAATTTTAAGAAATCTGCCACCTCTGCAAAAGTTGAAAGGGCTATTCCTATTATTGAAGAGATCAACTTATTGAGCAGGGGACTTTTTGAGGAATTTAAAAAGGATCCTTTCTATAAGTTTCACTATACAAGACAGGGTTTATTGATGGCCTATCAAACAGATGCAGCCGGTGAAGCAGAATGGGAGGTAGGTAAAAAAGCCATCGACCTTGGATTGGAAGTAAAACATTTAAATGCTCAGGAATTAAAAGAGTTTGAGCCTGATGTAAAGACACACATGAAAGGAGCGGTTTATTTTGGCTGTGATGCCCATTCTACGCCGGGCGAATTTATGCAGGAATTAGTGGCTGATCTGAAACAAAAAGGAGTGAATTTTTACTTGAATCAGGAAGTGAAGGACCTCGTTTTTAAAAATAAGAAAATAGAAGCGATAAAAACAGCCGGTCAATTGATCAGAGGGGATGAATTTGTGCTGGCAGGTGGAGCATGGAGTCCTGCGCTGGCAAACAAAATAGGGCTGAAATTATCCCTGCAGGCGGGTAAAGGGTATAGAATAAATGTAAGGAGAGAGACAAAAATTAAGATGCCAACTATCTTGCTTGAGGCGAAAGTTGCCGTAACGCCAATGAATGGTTTTACACGCTTTGCAGGAACGATGGAATTGGGCGGGATAAATCACAAGATCAATACGGTTCGGGTAAATGCCATTGCCGCGGCCGCCAACAGGTATTATCCTGAAATCGAAATTTCTCAAACAGAAAAGGATGAGGCAACCTGCGGTCTGAGACCTTGTTCTCCGGATGGTCTGCCCTATATAGGGAAAAGTGAAAAGTGCGAAAATTTAATTTTTGCTACCGGTCATGCCATGATGGGCTGGAGCCTTGGTCCGATCACAGGAAAATTAGTTTCAGAAATATCGAGCGGAAGAAAATTGAGCATGAATGTGGCACCTTTTCATCCCGACAGGAAATTTTGATCAGAGATTCCCAAGTATTTTATCCATTATCCAGGCTGTGTGAAGCACAGATTTGCCAGTGGAGGCGTGAGGGTATCCCTTTTAATAATTGGTCTCTCATCCCTTTTACATGGTAATGTTGTATATGTGTAGGATGCTCAATATTCAAACTTAATTGTTCTTTTTCAGTTTTCAATTGAACGGGTTCATCCTTAAAAACAGCAAAAGTAATGGTTCCCTGATCACCTAAAATTTCAACGAGATCTTTCTTTTCCCAGGTGCTAAAATTCCAAAATCCACTTCCTGTTACTCCTGATCGATGCTTCCAGGTACCGGCGATGGCATCGGCAGCTGAGTATGAATTTTGCTGATTCGCGGTTTGTCCGGCAGCAGATTCAACTTCGCCCAATAAAAAATAAAACAAATCCAATCCATGACTGGCCAAATCATCAAAATAACCTCCCGGAGCGATTTTTTTGTCAGTACGCCAATTGTAAAAATCCGGATGGTCCAGGGCTGGGTAGGGCGGCTGACAAAATGACCAATGGATATGTCTGATTTTCCCTATTTTTTCCTGATCGATCCATGCTTTTATTTGTAAGAATCTCGGAAGGCTTCTTCGGTAATAGGCAACAAAAAGAGGAAGTCCTCTATCTTCAAAGGCAGAAAGCATTTTTTTGCATTCCTCAAAGTTTACTGCCATCGGTTTTTCTACACAACAGATCTTATTGGCATCGGCAACTTTTAGCGCATATGCTAAGTGATGCTGCGGTGGTGTCGCTATATATACAGCATCAATTTCCGGATCATTGATCAATTCATCCGCATCATCTGTGAATTTTTCAACGCCATGACGTTGGGCAAAATCTTTTGCTTTTGACAGATCCCTTCTCATCACAGATTTTAAACTGAATCCATTTGTCTTTTGGTAGGCCGGACCACTTTTTACTTCACAGACATTTCCAACCCCAATAATTCCCCAATGAATAATTTTAGCTTCCATCATTCAAATTTTATCAGCAAGAAGTATCGGCTATGATTTTCCATTCTCCTTTTATTTTTTTGAAAATGATCATAAAAACACCGTTGGCATTTCCCACTTTTCGTTCTAAAAAGAATTCACCCATTACGTAATAGGCTTCTTTATCGATCGGTGAAACCGAATGAATTTTGAAATTCAATATTCCAGTGTAATCAGAATTCGGATATCTTTTTATATAATTGTTCAAGGTATTTTGCCACCCTGAGGTGACACCGCTGGCTCCAAAGAACTTGAGTTCATCAGACTTCCAATAACCTTGCATAAAACCTTCGAGATCATTTTTATTCCAGGCGTCTGTTTGCGTGTCTAAGACTTCCATGATCTCCTTTTTGTCCTTTTCAAATGCCGATTGAGACCAGGTATCTTGTGCAATAATCAAGCAAAAAATCAATATCAGTTTTTTCATTTTTAGTATAAATTTAGATGAGTTGCATAAAATCTTCTCCGAATACTTTTCTCAGATAATACAAAAATTCTTTCGCGTTTTCCATTGAAAAGACCATGGGAGGTTTAATTTTGATCACATTGTGGTCCGGTCCGTCGGAGCTGAGTAAGATGCCAAATTCTTTCATCCGATTGATCAAATAAGTCGTTTGGGCTTCGAGCGGTGAAAGTTTTACATCTACCAGCTCAAAGCCCAGAAATAAACCTTGTCCGCGAACATCACCGATGATTGGAAAATCTTGTGCCAACTGTCTGAGTTCATTTTTCAAAAAAGCTCCAACCTGCAAAGCATTTTCCTGAAGGTTTTCGTGTTGTACGTTTTTAAAACAGAAGATCCGATGGCGCAGGAAACAGGATTCCCTCCAAATGTATTGAAAAACTCCATGCCATTGGCAAATTTTTCAGCTATTTTCTGAGTGCAGACCACAGCCGCGAGCGGATGTCCATTGCCCAAAGGTTTTCCAATAGTCACCATATCGGGTATGACATTGTGCAATTGAAAACCCCAAAAAGTTTTACCCACTCTTCCGCACCCCACCTGAACTTCGTCAATGATACAAACACCATTTTCGGCACGGACCGATTCAAAGGATTTTTGTAAGAAACCCTCGGGTAATTCTATTTGTCCACCACAACTGATGATCGATTCAACGATCATTCCCGCCAAGGGCATATTTTTCTTTTTCAGATTGCGGATACATTTTCCAACTTCTTCAGCATAAAAATTTCCCGTATTCTCTCCTCTATATTTTCCTCTAAAAGCATCCGGTAAAGGGAAAATTTCAACATGATCAGGTTTGCCTTTGCCGCCTTTCCCATCAAATTTATAAGAACTAACATCGATACAGGCATTTGTATTTCCATGGTAGCCAACTTCAGAAGCAATAAAACCCTTTCCGCCTGTGGCCGTTTTTGCCATTCTCAAAGCCAGTTCATTGGCTTCGCTGCCGGAATTGACAAAATGAACAACATTGAGTTCAGGCGGGAAGGTGGATAACAGTAATTCGGCCAATTCATTGATGTTCTTGTGCAAATACCTGGTATTGGTATTGAGCAGAGCCATTTGTGCTCTGCCTGCCTTGACCACCTCAATATGTTCATGACCTACATGGGCTACGTTGTTCAAGGTGTCCAGATATTTTTTACCCCAGGTGATCCATCAGATAAGGACCCTGTCCTCTGACGATTTGCAGGGGCTTTTTGTATTGCAGACTCAAACTTTTTCCCAGATGCTGTTTTCGATAGTTTAAAAGGGAATCGTTATCCGGACCATATTTCGTTTTTAGATTATCTAGTTTAAAGAGGAGATTGGGATCAGGACAAAGACTTTTCCAAATATTTAGTTGGTTGGGATAGGTGACACCGGGAAAATCGATCTGGTAGTCTAACATTGATAACATGATCTGAAAATGCAAATGAGATGCCCAGTTTCCATTTTCCGGATAATTGCCCAACACGGCAATTGAGTCCCCTTTTTTGACAAGGTCACCTACACTATGTGTTAAGGCAGATGCCACAGAAAGATGGCCGTACAATGTAAAAAAGATCAAATCGTTCTCACAATGCTTCAAAATCAGTAAGCCTCCATATTCCTTATTACCTGCATCATTCACAGCGGTGACAATTTCACCGTCATATAAAGCAGCCACGGGTGTTCCGGCAGCTAACCAAAAATCAATACCCAAATGTACCGTCCTACTTTCCTTACCGTTATTGCCAATTTTGTCATAGCTATCAGAAGTGTAAATTGGCCTTGGTTCCAAATAGCCGCCCGCTATGATTTTATCGGGATTTGCTTTTTGCAGTTGATCAATTTTAAATTGAAAAAAGTCCAGGTTGTTGTAATCTTCAAGGTGCCCAATCCACTCGCTGGCAATGCTTAGGTCGAGTAAGTGAATTTTTTCACAAGTCGAATCGGGAAATAGATTTGACAAAGAAAGACACTGTTGTTGAGCCCAGTTTTGAAAATGGATCTCATTTGGATGCGCCTCAAATCCACAGGCTTGTCTGAAACTGAAATGAGCAAAATCAGGATCTACTTCTCGCCATTTTAAGAGCAGATCCCATGCTGCTTTATCGCTGATCTGCAAGTAAGTATTTTCGGGATTTTGGCTTTTATTGATGGCCGATTTGGTAACCGATATAACCAATCGCATGGCGATAAGGCAATACAAATGGGTCAATTCTTTTTCTTCGAGGGGAAATGATTCGTGGTATCCTTTTATCAAATCCAAACAAGAGGCCAAAGGATCCGGGAAATTCATCATACCATAAGCACAGGCTATGGCCAGATCATTAATGGTCTGGCTGTAAATGGCATCGCCAAAATCGATGAGGGCGAGCACATCAGGATGAGTTTTATGTAAAGAAACAATGATGTTGTTTTCGTTCAGATCATTGTGAATTACTGATTTTCTGAGTTGTTTGTAACAGGATTGGGTTTCCTTAAAAAGCGCCAGATAATACTGCAAGATCGCTTTTTTGTCAAGATCAAATAATTCCAGAAAATCTTCACACCAGGCTCCTTGTGCAATATCCCAGTGTAATTTTCTCGAATCAAACGGATGTCTGAAATTTTGAAGTTCACGGGTTATTTTACCGGCCTTTTTCCCCAGGTCAACTAGTAGTTCAGGGAGAATAGGGTTTACTTGAGCCATTAATCTGCCCGGAATCCATGTCAGTAATCTCCCTATATATTTATTGTCCTCCTCAATGTATTCCGTCAAAAAATCACCGTTTAAATCCGTTACAGGTTTAGGAAGTGGAAGTTCAATTTCTTTCTGAGACAGATTTTTGATTATTTCAGTTTGAAACTTGATGGAATCTGAAAAACAGGCCTGAGAGATCTTGAGTACATAGGTCTTTATTTCACCAATAGTCACGGCAAAATTGGCATCGATCTCACCAACTAACTCTATGAGTTCTCCTTCAATACCAAAATTGTTTCGCAGTATTTTTTTTGCGATCTCTTTACTCGCTTTGGGATGAAGTTCGCTCATATTGAAGTCAAAAGATTATTTTTTGATACCACAACCAATCGCTTTGGTGATGGCAGGATCAATTTTCTTATCTGTAAGAAGGGCATCAACGGCATTTTCCACATATTTTTCTGTCACCCCAGAAGCATCCTGAGCGTTGTTATCAATCGCTCCAATATACTTCACTTTTAACTGGCTATTTTCTTTATTCAATAAAAAGACATGAGGCGTTCGGGTAGCGCCGTATTTGGGATAAACCTTTTGTCCGTCATCAAATAAATATGGGAAAGTAAAACTTTTTTCTTCAGCTCTTTTTTGCATCAATTCAAAACTGTCACCCTTGGAAATAACAGGATTATTCGGATTAATGGCGATGACCGGGTAACCTATTGGCTTGTATTTTTTATCCAAGGCAATGATGCGGTCTTCATAGGCCACGGAATACGGACAAGTATTACATGTAAAAATGACAATAAAACCTTTGGTGTTTTTAAACTGACTCAATGAAACCATTTTGCCATCTACATTCTTTAGATTAAAATCTTCGGCTGTATCTCCGATCTCATAACCAAGACGATCAGTACCTAGGAAAGATGTTAACGTGATGAACAAGAGGATCAGGCTTATGTTTTTCATGATTTATAAATTTAAAAATTCGTTTAATTCTGAAATCAATTCCTCATAGGTAAAGGCCTTTTCATAAAAGGCTCTTTTATTTTTAGTGTAAATAATGGTCGCAGGAATTGCGCCGGACCAGGTTTCATCAATTTTAGGAATCCAGGTGTTTTGATCCGGATCGCTCATCAAAATAACCTTTGATCTGATCTTATTTTTCTCAATAAAGGGCAGTACCTTTTCTTCAATTTGTGTGGGAAAATCGAGACTCACCAAAAGAACCTCTACATTTTGATCTTTGTATTCTTCATTGATCCTTTCGAAAAAGGGAAGTTCTTCAACACAAGGTTTGCACCAGGTTGCCCAAAAATTGACCACATAGACTTTGTCGTCCTCTTTGCTCAAATAAGGCAAGAGTTCTGCGTAATTGACAGATTGAATCGTTGTATTTTCTTGTTTTTGAGCCGTTTGAATTACTTCATGTTGAACCTCAGCTTTTTCCTTTTTACAAGCGAGAAGCAGGGTAAAACAAAACAGAGATAAGCATAAACGCATGGCAACTGATTTTTTACGAATATAGCTAATATTCTAAAAATCGACTTGTAAAATGAGACCCTTGTTAATTGCCCAGCGCCTCATTCTGCTTTTTGAAAAAGTAGTCCGTCTGAAGTTTGAGCAGGTCTTTAGCTTTTTGTTTTTTGTGAGCGTAAATTTCCTCATCCTCAGCTACGTCGTAGTATACTTTTTCGTTCAGTGTTTTATCAGTGCTGAGTAATAAGTCCCTTTGATTTTTTTGTTGTGCAGCCACAAGTAATAAGGAAGATTCTTGGATTTCGAGCTTGAGGTCATAAGCGCCTTTGGGAGACAATAACTTGGCCAGAATGGGAGCCGTTTCGATGGCTAAAAAAAGTAAGAAAATAAACATCGATGGCAATACAGGCAGTTCGTCCAGGGCATTGATCCTTGCCATTAAACCGTCAAAACCATCAATAATTGGCTGCCCGGCGTTTACTTTGGCATTTTGATTATTTCTCAGCTCCAGTAATTCCTTCTCTTTGAGATCAATTTTTGCCAGATTCGTCTCTTTAAGTGTTTGTAACTCGAGCAAAGATGCGTCATGCTTTTCTCTTTTCTCTTTATACACAGGTCCTTTGCCAAGTTTTAAGGTTCCTTCCCGACCCTCGGCTTCTGCGATATAGGTGCTGTACAATTCATTGACTTCATTTTCTTTGGCAGTAATTTCATTTTTTAAAGAGCTGATTTCACCCTCAACTCTAGCGATTTCTGAACTGAACTGTAGCGCAATCTGATCCTGGTTTTCAAGGGTCAATTGATTTTTTTGTTTGAGAAGTACCTGATCGATCTCCTTTTCAAAGATCTTTAATTCAAGAGGTTTTGCAATGACCACAGAAATGATAACCGCTAGAACAATTCTCGGTAAGACCTGAAAGAATTCCTTCCAGAATTTACCTTGTTTTTTTATGGTAGAAACAATAAACCGGTCGAGATTAAAAATGAGTAAACCCCAAATAAGACCAAATCCAATGGCAGCGAAATAATGATCGAAAACTGTAAATAAGGCATAGGCAGATGCCAGAAAAGCCATGACGGCAGTGAAGAATACGGTACCACCGATTCCGGCAAATTTAACTTGTTCAGATTTCGGACAATCAGATAATATGTCGGTGTCTGCGCCGGAGCACATCCAAAAGAATTTTTTGAGCATCATGAGGAGGGTTTAATGATTATATAACGCAATATTAGTGCTTCGTGTTGCTCAAAAGTGACCTGTTTTTTGGTAAAGTTTTGTTAAAGTTCTAAAGTGGTGGGATATTGAAAAGTTTTAAAATCTTTTGCCCATAGTTTTGCAACCAATTTTATATTGTCCTCATTGTAATAATCTGCATAGTTCACAGGTTCAGCTTTTTTGTTATGCGGCAGTTCTGTCAAAGGAATATTTAATCGCTCACAAACAATTTTCCAGTCCTCTTCCAGATTTTCTATTTTACCCACAAAATCTGTCAAGAGTTTTCCGTTTTTATCGCATAGCATATTTATTTGATGCCCGTCAAATCTGCCCGACTGAAAGGTGATATATTGATCGAAATTCATTCTTGACACACGCCTGTTTCGGTGGTGTTCCTTGTTTCCCCGGATATATTCATATTCCGAAACGAGGCGGGTAAACGGATTTCGCACAAAGGCAAATTTGAAATAATTATCAAATACTTCTTCTGGCAGAACCTCTTTAGCTTTCAATAAACTTGCGTGCTGCCTAAACCTGTAATGATGATAATCTTTTTCCCAGCCAAGTTTGGTTCTCACTTTTGAAATAATATCCGAAGGTCGAGGAATACTCACAGACCTCAGCGTTTCATTAATGCTGCCACCGGCAGATTTTCTAATGTGTACAAAAATGAATTCGTTGGTATCCGATATTAACATAGGGTAGATTTATGTAGTTCAGCAAATTTTTGGTAAAATAACGGAATTGTTTCGATTCCTTTGAGGTAGTTGAAAACGCCAAAATGTTCGTTAGGTGAATGAATAGCGTCACTGTCCAATCCGAAGCCCATTAAAATAGATTTACTTTTGAGTTCTTTTTCGAACAGATATACGATAGGAATAGATCCACCGGACCTTTGTGGAATTGCTTCAACACCAAATGTTTCAGAATAAGCTGCATTAGCGGCCTGATAGGCTATATTGTCTATAGGCGTCACATAGGGAAAACCTCCGTGATGAGGTTTTACGATCACCCGGATGCCTTTAGGAGCGAGCTTTTCAAAATGATTTTTGAAAAGTTCTGTGATCTCTTCCGGATCCTGATCGGGAACTAATCGCATAGAGATCTTTGCGAATGCCTTTGAAGGAATGACCGTTTTGGCTCCTTCTCCAGTATATCCACCCCAAATTCCGTTCACGTCTAAGGTCGGTCTGATCGAATTTCTTTCATTCGTACTATACCCTTTTTCGCCATAGACATCCTCTATATTCAATGCTTTTTTATAGGCTTCCAGTGAAAATGGCGCTTTGGCCATTTCTGCTCTTTCCTCTACACTCACTTCAAGAACACTGTCATAAAAACCCGGAATGGTAATATGGTTATTTTCATCGTGTAATGAAGCGATCATTTTCGCGAGTATATTAATGGGATTGGCCACAGCACCTCCATAAAGTCCGGAATGCAGATCTCTGTTTGGTCCGATCACTTCCACTTCCACATAGCTCAAACCTCTCAGTCCGGTAGTGATAGATGGTTGCTGATTGCTTATCATCCCTGTATCGGAAATCAAGATCACATCATTTTTTAATTTGTCGTGATTTCTTTTCACAAACCAAGCTAAATTAGGAGAGCCTACTTCCTCTTCCCCTTCGATCATAAACTTCACATTGCAAGTCAAAAGATCGTGTTTGACCAAATATTCGAAAGCTTTTACGTGCATGTAAAACTGACCCTTGTCATCACAAGCTCCGCGGGCGTATATGGCGCCTTCAGGGTGTGTTTCGTTTTTTTTGATGACCGGTTCAAATGGGGGTGAGTCCCAAAGATCCAATGGGTCAGGCGGCTGCACATCATAATGTCCATACACCAAAACCGTTGGAAATTTTTTATCCAATATATGTTCTCCATAAACAACCGGATAACCGGGAGTTTCACAGATCTCTACCTGTTTACAACCTGCTTTTATCAATGAATCCCGGACAAATTCAGCCGTTCTGATCATGTCTTTTTTGTATTTTGAATCAGCACTGATAGATGGGATCTTGATCAATTCAACGAGTTCATCCAAAAATCTTTGCTTATTTTCTTTGATATAATTTTTTGCGCCGGACATGATTTATTTTTTGATTCCTCACAAAGATAAAAAAAGAAAGGTCATTTACAGATTGTTCGCGAATGAAGAAATGAATTCCTAAAAAAGAAATGATTTTTTAATCAAAATAGTACTTTTACTACATGAACATTTTCTAAATTTTATAGTTTACATGAACAATCGGAGAAGTTTTATAAGAACGACTGCGCTGGCTGGGGTTTCATTATCCCTGATGCCTGAATTATCCTGGGCGCAAAACGAAAGTCAGCAGAAGTTAAAAGTAGGTTTGATAGGGGTGGGCCTGCGGGGTACAAATCATTTGGAAAATTTATTGTTGCGCAAAGATGTGGTGGTTACTGCCATTTGTGATATCGATAAAGCCAGGACAGACTTGTGTCTGGATTTGATCTCAAAAGCAAATGGCGAAAAACCAAAAGTGTTCGGTAAAGACGATCTGGATTACAGGCATTTATTGGAACTGAAAGAAGTCGAGGCCGTTGTTATTTCAACCCCATGGTTGTGGCATACCCGTATGGCTAAAGATGCTATGCTCGCAGGAAAATATACCGGGGTTGAAGTTTCTGCAGCCAATACCATGGAAGAATGTTGGGATTTGGTCAATACGCATGAAGAAACAGGAGCCCATTTAATGATTTTGGAAAATGTCAATTACAGAAGAGATATTTTGGCGGTATTGAATATGGTACGACAAAATATTTTTGGGGAATTGGTTCATTTTAGATGTGGTTATCAACACGATCTCAGGTTTGTAAAATTTAATGATGGTAAAGAACCTTATGGAAGAGGGGCCGAGTTTGGCGAAAAAGGCATATCTGAATCGAAATGGAGAACACAACACTCCTTACTGCGAAATGCCGATCTGTACCCGACACACGGGGTGGGTCCCATTGCGGTTATGTGTGATATAAATCGGGGGAATCGCTTTGTAAGTATGACCTCACATGCCACAAAAAGCAGGGGTTTAAACAAGTATATCCAAGAAATTGGCGGTAAGGATCATCCCAATGCCCAACTCAAATTTAAATTGGGCGATGTTGTAACGAGTACCCTTGAAACTGCTAACGGAGAAACCATCATCGTGACCCATGACACAAATCTGCCCAGACCCTATTCGCTGGGATTTCGGGTACAGGGAACCCAAGGGATTTGGGAAGTAGACGGAAACAGGATCTATGTGGAAGGGAGATCTGAACCTCATCAATGGGATGATGCGAGTGACTGGCTGAAGAAATACGACCACCCGCTATGGCAAAAATACGGCGAATACGCCGCAGGGGCCGGACATGGGGGTATGGATTTCTTTGTGATGAACGCATTTGTAGAATCGGCGAAACAGAAAATTGCCCCGCCATTGGATGTCTATGATGCTGCCGCCTGGAGTGCCATTACCCCATTGTCAGAGTTATCGATTGAAAATAACGGAGCACCACAGGATTTTCCTGATTTTACCAGAGGAAACTGGATAAAAAGAAAACCATATCAATGGATCAAAGATAATTTCTAACATGAAAAGGAGGAAAACTTTATTGATCATGGCAGGCGGCAATGGCAGTCGCTATGGGGCTTTGAAACAATTTGATCCCCTTGGGCCGGAAGGGGAGTATTTATTTGAATACAGTAT
>CAVQQR010000021.1:0-27297 GCA_963715015.1 uncultured Flavobacteriaceae bacterium | reverse complement strand
CTCCTCCTCTTGGGCTCGAACCAAGGACCCTCTGATTAACAGTCAGATGCTCTAACCGACTGAGCTAAGGAGGAATTTAAAAAGTGGGCGATACTGGGTTCGAACCAGTGACCCCCTGCTTGTAAGGCAGGTGCTCTGAACCAGCTGAGCTAATCGCCCTGAGCGGCTGCAAATATAAATGAGTTTTTTGATTTGGCAAACGTTTTTCTAAAAAAAAACAGGTGAATACCGCAATCAATTTTCCCTGAGCTATAAGTGATTTATTCTTAACTAATTAAGTGGTTTAGACATGGAGGGAACGTTTGTGTAGATAAATGAACTGGCACTTTCTACACCCCTTTGGTAGATCTCAATAAAATCGTCTTTCGATTTTTCATCCGGAAATAATTTAGCAAGCAGCTCCTTATCATAGTCAAAAGAATTCATGATCTCTTCATAAGATTCGGCTACATACGTTTCGATAAAATCGCGGCTGTCGGACCCTATATAATGCCTTCTTGCAAAATAGGCTTTGATATGGGGATTTTTAAAAGTAACTTCATTTACATAATCTTCATAAGCCTCTCTTGAATCCGCATCGTCATAATCAGCGAGTTTGTTGATTACAACATAAAAAAACAGGGGATCTTTTCTGTCCTTGATATAGTCAGGATCAATTTTTTTCTCATTTTTGGTAGATACGTAAATATCATTGCTATATGACAAATCATAGCCGTTGTTTAAAGCTTCGAAAAAAGCCTTTCTTTCTGCTTCATCAGGCCAGGCCTTGTCAATCAGCTCTTCAGTAAGTATTCTTGATTTCTCAATATCATCCCATTTTTTAAAGGAGTTCATGATAACTACATCGTTTCGTCCATCAGGGTTCTGATTGATCAAAAATTCATGACCGGCGATAAATTTGTTTTTACTGGTCACCTTATCAAAAAATTCCTGTTCAAGCTTTCTGCGTTCTTCCAGATTCACTGAGTCCCTGTCCTTCAATTTATAAACCACCGTGTAGACGCTTTCATTATCCAAGGATTGACTTTCAGTACAGGAATATATTGCAAACAGAACAAAGACAAATGCTAAAAACCTATTAATAGATCGTTTATACATATCGGTTTGATTATTATTAGTGATGCATTTTAAAATATCCATACAAATATATTAATATATTCTTATAAATCCATTTCAGCTACTACAAAAGTGCTGCCTCCCACGAAGATCAGATCATTTGTTTCTGAGGCTTTTAAGGCGGCTGAATAAGCGGCTGCTACAAAGATAAATTTTCTCCAGTCATCCCGCGCTTTGGCCTTCTCACTTAAAATTTGCCTCAAGCCCTCTGGGAATGTCCGGTTTACAAAAATAATAGCGCGCTTCTTTTGGAAAAAGCGGTAAAATATCATCAAGTTTCTTATCGTTAACAAAACCCAGAACCATATGTAAGCTGTTGTACTTTTTCCATGGCCAGTTGAGACAGTACGAGCTTGAGTCCATCGCTATTATGTGCGGTATCACAGATCACCTTCGGAGCCAGCCGCAAAACCTGCCAGCGTCCTTTGAGTCCCGTATTTTTGACAACCTTCTCAAACCCTTCTCGAATATCCGTTTCCGATATTTTCAGATCCAGCTTCCCGCAAAACTTCCAGGCTCTTTAAAACGCCTTTATTCTTTTTTTGGTAATCCCTTTCAGATCCATTTCATAATCGGGATATTTTTCTTCTGCAAAGTAAAGGGGAGCATTTTCGATGTTGCTTTGTTTAAAAAAACAGGATTCGTTTCTTGTTGGGTCTCACTAATCACCACCGGCGCACTGTTCTTGATGATACCGGCCTTTTCAAAGGCTATTTCAGGAAAGGTATCACCCAAAAACTGGGTATGGTCGAGTCCGATATTCGTGATGACAGAAAGAACCGGGTGAATGATATTTGTTGAATCCAGACGGCCTCCGAGACCTACTTCAATAACTGCAAGATCGACTTTTTCTTCGGCAAAGTATTCAAATGCCATCCCTACGGTCATCTCAAAAAAAGACAATTTGTGCTTTTCCAAAAATGCTTTGGTTATCCCGAATAAAGCCGACCACTTCTTTCTCTCCGATCGGTTTGCCATTCACACGGATCCGTTCCCGGAAATCTTTCAGATGCGGTGAGGTATAGAGACCTACCTTGTAACCGGCTTCCTGAAGAATGGAGGCCAGCATATGGCTGGTAGAACCTTTCCCATTGGTTCCGGCAACGTGAATACTTTTAAATTTCTTTTGTGGATTGTCCAGGTGATCACAAAACAATTGGATATTGGTGAGATCCTTTTTAAATGCAGAGTCGCCCTGTCTTTGATACATGGGCAAGCGCGAAAACATCCAGTCCAAAGTGTCCTGATAATTCATTTCCTATTCCGATAAAGAAAAATTGTAAATGATCACACCGATCTGTTTTGCAGGTGCTGTATCATCAGGACTAAATTTTGTTTTTAGCGCAGCTTCCTTTGCACTTTCCAACAAACAAGGTGCAGAGTTTGTCGTGCCTTTTACACCCGCTTGAGCGCCGATTACATTCCCATTTTGATCAACCGTAATACTCACATAGACATTTCCCTCCTCATTGCAATTATACGCAGGTTTTGGTTTATTCAATGCCTGTCGATTACCCAATCTGTAGTTGCCACCGCCACCGCCACCGCCGGATCCGTAATATCCTTTGGCATTTGGATCTCCGGTCACTTTACCCTTATCACCGGGCTGATTGTCATTTCCTTCTCCTCCTTTGGCTTTACCATCGCTATTTAATCCGCCCATGAGCGCATCTAACTCCTTGCGCTTTGCTTCTTGTTCTCTTTTCACTCTTTCAGCCTCTTCTCGTTTCTCCTTTTCAATTTTTTCTTTGGCCAGGCGTTCCTTTTCTAACTTATTTCTTCGGTCTGCCTCTAATTTCTTTTTCGCTTCTTCCTCTTTTTTAATAGCGATCGCCTCTTCATTTTCCTGTGTAATTACCTCTTCTGCTTTTACGGCTTCACTCAGGTTTCTTCAACAACCTCCTCCACTTCCTCCTGTTGTTCCTCTATCGGTTCAGAAGGTTGTGTCATGGGCTGCAATTCTTCTTGTGGTTGTTGATCGCCACTTCCAAAATCCGTTGTGCCAAAATTTACTGCGATACCGTATTCAATAGGCGGATCCATATACTTTAATCCGAAGAAAAAAATGACCAACAACAACAAGGCAGTAATAAGCCCTGTAATGAAGGCTGATTTTCTTTTATGTGTTGTATCTAAAAAGGCCATGATCTATTTTGGTCTTACAGCTAAAACTACTTTTATTTTATTCCGATTGGCAATGTCCAATACCTGAACAGCTTTTTCGATAGGCACGCCTTCCTCTGCCCTTAACACAATGGTCGGATTTTCCTGGTTATTGAGTTGGGCCAATAAATAACTTTCCAACTCTTTTTCACTCACTTTATTTTTATCGACATAAAAGTCGAGGCCTTTGGTTATACTTACTGCGGTCGATTTTTTGTTCTCCGTTTTCCCCTGGGCTTTGGGCAGCATAATATCCAATGCATTTACAGTTACCAAGGTTGATGTGAGCATGAAAAAGATCAACAACAGAAAAACAATGTCCGTCATACTGGACATGTTAAAATTTGGGTCGACTTTATTTCGGCTTTTTAGATTCACTTTTAAAATTTAAACAGGTTCATTTAACAGATCTAAAAATTCAACCGATTTAGCTTCCATTTCGTAAACAATTTTATTTGTTCTCACGACCAAATGGTTATAAGCAACATAGGCTATGATCCCCACGATAAGTCCCGCAACGGTTGTTGTCATAGCTGTATATAAACCATCGCTCAACATTTTTATGTCGATCTGACCCCCCGAATTGGCAATTTCGTGAATAGCAATAATCATTCCTATTACCGTTCCTAAAAATCCGATCATAGGTGCGGCGCCGGCTATGGTTGCCAATACCGGAACATTCCTTTCCAGTTTATAAATTTCTAATTTTCCTGCGTTTTCTATGGCCGTATTGATGTCCTCCAATGGTTTTCCAATTCTGGAAATTCCTTTTTCGATGAGTCTGGCCGCGGGTTTTGGATTACTGGCACACAACACTTTTGCCGCATCGATATTTCCGTTCATGATATTGTCTTTGATCTGATTCATAAAGTTCTTATCCATTTTTGACGCAGCTTTAATGGCAAAATAGCGTTCAAAATAAATATACAAACCAATAATCAGTAAGACAAAGAGCAGTGCTATAATAATTTGTCCGCCAAGACCACCATCCATTATTAACTGATAAATAGACAGTGTTCTTTCTTCAGAAACTGCTTCTTCCAATATATCCTGAGCCTCCTGGACTCCTTCTTGTATTATTAACATATTTTCTTTGAAATAAAATTTGTTCTGATTAATGTCAGCAAAAATTACCCGTTAATTTGAGTTAATCAACGAGCTTTATGTTAAACTTTTGCCAATCTATACTATTGTTCTGAGCACCATGAATGAGGCAGCTCCAACGAGATAACCAACAAGCGCAAGCCATGCAATATTTTTAAGGTACCAGAAAAAATTGATTTTTTCCATTCCCATAGCAACAACACCGGCAGCCGATCCTATGATCAACATGCTACCACCCGTCCCTGCAGCATAAGCGATAAAATGCCATAACTCATGGTCCATTGGTTCTGAAAACATTCCAATACTGGCCGCAACTAAAGGCACGTTGTCAATCACGGCAGAAGCAAAACCTAAAATGATCACCACGAGATCAGATATCGAATCTCCTTCGGTGATCGTCATTTCCGTTCCCAACATGGGAATAGTTTCTGTTAAAGTTTCGGCAAAATGAAACAATACTCCTATTGATTCCAAGGCAGCAACAGCCATTAAAATTCCAAGGAAAAAGAGAATACTGGGCAGCTCAATTTTCCCCAAAGAAGCATGAACGGGATTATGACCTGTATTTGAATGAGCCGCATCCTCATTTACCTTGGTCAATTCGATCTGCATATTAGAATACATTTCAGCAAAAACGGCTACCACAGAAAGAGATAACATCATCCCTACATAAGGTGGCAAGTGGGTGATTGTTTTAAAAATTGGAACAAAAATAATGGCTGTTAAACCTAAGTATAGCATTTTGCTGCCATTTGGATTTATATTTCTTCTTCTTCCATTTCTGTTTCCAAATGCCCTTTAAAGGGTTTTAATCTCGATGCCAAAAGCACAGGGACTACAATAGCCAATACCGCAGGAATAAATAATCTCAATATCAATTCTCCGGTACTTACTTTCTTCGCAATCCACAACATGGTCGTTGTTACGTCTCCAATAGGTGACCAGGCACCACCTGCATTTGCGGCAATGACAATTAATGAAGCATACCAAATTCGGTCTTCATTAGACGTCATGATCTTCCTTAAAATGGTTATCAATACAATGGTTGCAGTAAGGTTATCGATGATCGCAGAAAGGATAAAAGCCAAAAGCGCAAATATCCATAAAAGTTTTTTTCTGCTTTTTGTTTTGACAAATTGCTTGATGGTACTAAAACCGTCAAAATAATCGATAATTTCAACGATGGTCATCGCACCAATCAGAAAAACAAGAATTTCCGCTGTTTTCCCGAGGTGGTGAAGCAAAATTTCTTCCAGGTGTGTAGGTACCAATTTATGCAATTCTGCATCTACGTTGAATACGTTTAAGTGACCTAAGGAAATAATGGCCCAACATACCGCCATCATGCCAAGTGCAGGAATTAATTTGTCTATTCTCAATGTGTGTTCGAGCGTAATTGCAAGGTATCCCAGAACGAAGATACTGATGATAAGTGTTTCCATTTAATTGATTTTCGGGTTAAATATAGCAATTATATTAATTCACTTAAGGCAATTTGAAAGCCAGTTCTTGAAATATTCTTTTTTGTCGCATTGACCTTATGGATTCTTTTGATGGCCCTTTTTATGGTTCGAGACGTATCTTTAAAGATCAATTCATCTTTCATCGGTAGGGCAATCTTCTTTTCCATAAGATAGGCAAAAACCCTTGCAATACCGCAATTCGAAACGAAATCCGGGATCAAACTCACCTGTTGATCTGTATATTCCATGATCGGTCCGAAAAAGATCTCCTTATCGGCAAATGGCACATTGGCTCCTGGAGAAATCACTTCTAGGCCTGTTTCGATCATTTTAGATATTTGCTCTTTGGTCACCAAACGAGAGGCAGCTGCCGGTACAAAAATTTCAGCAGGAACCGACCAAATTCTTCGATTCATCTCTTCAAAGGGGATCAAGTCATCCGCCTGAAGGGTATTCCCTTTTTTATTTAAAAAGAGCTCTTTCATCTCTGCCAGGGTAAATCCTTCGTTATTGATCAATCCACCAGCCCTGTCTATGATACCAACAACTTTTGCTCCCAGGTATGTCAAGTAATACGCCGCAGCAGAACCCACATTTCCAAAACCTTGTACAATCACTCTTTTATTTTTTACTTCTCCACCGTAAATTTTGTAATAATGCTTTACTGCTTCAGCAACACCAAATCCGGTGAGCATATCCGCAACGGTGTATTTTCTATCGATAGCAGGTGTGTACTTAGGATCCTCTATCACTTTGATCACCCCATGTCTTAACTGGCCAATTCTATTAATTTTCTCTGCTTCAGAAGGCTTAAAATGTCCGTTAAAAACTCCCTCTTGCGGATGCCAAACTCCGGCATTTTCCGTTAGCGGAATGACATCGTGAATTTCATCTACGTTTAAATCTCCACCCGTGCCGTAATAATATTTCAACAGTGGCGTAACCGCTTTATACCATCTTTCAAGAACGCCTTGTTTTCTAGGATCATTTGGATCGAAATTTATCCCTGATTTGGCTCCTCCGATGGGAGGTCCTGAAACCGTAAATTTCACTTCCATTGTTTTTGCCAATGACAGCACTTCATTCATATCGAGTCCCGAGCGCATTCTGGTTCCGCCCCCTGCTGCTCCGCCTCTCAGAGAATTGATGACTGTCCAGCCCTCGGCCTCTGTCTCCGGATCTCTCCAGTGGAAGACAATTTCAGGAGGTTTATTTTCGTATTTGCTTAAAAGTTCTTTCATGTTTGTTTATATTTTGAAATAAATACCACTGCTATGATCTTTTTGCGCCCCGGTCACACTTTTCAAACAATTGACTTCTTCCTGGCTTTTTAAAACTCCTAAAAATCCAAAAATGATCGCTTCTTTAAAATCGATGATTTTTTTTGAGGGAATGACTAATTCAGTTCCCGTAAAAAACTGCATTCTTTTTATCAAAAACTGATTAAAGGCTCCACCCCCGGTAACCAAAACTTTTCCTCCGGAATTTGTACTGTTCTTATCTATCACTTTCCCAATTTGGATGGCAATATGCTCGACATAGGTTCTCAATACATCTTTTATTGACAGGTTGAATTCATCAATCAAAGGAAAAATCGTTTCAACAACAAATTCATAACCCAAAGATTTAGGTTTTTCTGTCTTATAAAAATCGAGTGCATTCAGTCGATCTAAAAGAGTTGTATTCAATTTACCGGATGCTGCTATTTCCCCGCCTTTGTCATAGGAGAAACCCAGTTTCTCGGCGTAATGATTCATGACAATGTTCACAGGGCAAATATCAAAAGCCAACCTCTCGTGATGCTTATCAAAAGAGATATTGGAAAATCCCCCTAAGTTCAAGCACATTGCATATTCAGAGAACAAATACTTGTCTCCTACAGGCACCAATGGAGCTCCCTGGCCACCCAAGGCAACGTCCTGCTTTCTAAAATCGCAGTATACGGGCAGTTTGGTTTCTGCGGAAATTACTGCCCCATTCCCAATTTGTGTAGTGTAATGTAAATGCGGTTGATGAAAAATAGTTTGACCGTGAGAAGCGATAAAGTCGATATTTTGCAGGGTGTTTTTAACTATAAAATTATGGATGACCTCAGCCAAAAAAAAACCATAGTCGGAATCCAATTTCGCGATTTTTTCGCCTGAAAATCGAAAAGCGTTTTTTAGTTTATTTTTCCATAATTCGGAATATTCAACTGATTCTGACGCTAATATCTCAAACGAGTAACTATTTTCCTTGCTGAATTTAACAAATACTAAATCTATTCCGTCTAGGGAGGTGCCGCTCATGAGGCCAATAACCTTCCATTCTTTCTTCTTCATGGTGGAGTAAAATTACAAATAGATTTTCTAAAAGCCTTATCTTTGAGAAAATAAAAACACAATCAAATTTAGCCCTATGGATTTTAATTTAACAGAAGAACAGATCATGATAAGGGATGCAGCCCGAGATTTTGCCAAGTCGGAGTTATTGCCCGGAGTCATTGAAAGAGATGAAACACAAACTTTTCCTGCAGAGGCAGTAAAAAAGATGGGAGAACTGGGGTTTTTAGGCATGATGGTAGACCCTAAATATGGCGGTGGCGGAATGGATACCGTTTCATATGTGCTCGCCATGGAAGAAATTTCAAAAATTGACGCTTCTGCCTCTGTGATCATGTCGGTAAACAATTCACTTGTTTGTTGGGGTCTGGAAAATTTTGGTACTGAAGCTCAAAAGCAGAAATACCTCGTTCCTTTGGCTACAGGAGAGATCATTGGCGCCTTTTGTTTAAGTGAGCCCGAAGCGGGTTCTGATGCCACTTCTCAAAAAACAACGGCAATTGATATGGGAGATCATTATCTGCTGAATGGAACTAAAAATTGGATTACAAACGGAAGCAGTGCTTCGGTTTATTTGGTCATAGCGCAAACATATCCGGAAAAGGGTCATCACGGCATCAATGCTTTGATTGTTGAAAAGGGAATGGAAGGCTTTGAAGTGGGACTAAAGGAAAATAAATTAGGTATCAGAGGATCAGATACACATTCCTTGATGTTTAACAATGTAAAGGTGCCCAAAGAAAACCGTATTGGGGAAGATGGTTTTGGATTTAAATTCGCTATGAAAACCCTGGCCGGAGGAAGAATCGGCATTGCTTCTCAGGCGCTGGGCATTGCTTCCGGAGCTTACGAATTAGCTTTAGCCTATTCGAAACAAAGAAAGGCCTTTGGCAAAGAAATCAGCCAGCATCAAGCCATTGCCTTTAAATTGGCTGATATGGCAACAGATATAGAGTTGGGCAGATTATTGTGCATGAAAGCTGCCTGGCAAAAAGATCAGCATTTGAATTACGACAAATCAGGAGCCATGGCCAAATTATTCTGTGCCGATATGGCTATGAAAACAACGGTTGAAGCCGTGCAAATCCATGGCGGATATGGTTATGTAAAAGAATATCATGTAGAAAGACTGATGAGAGATGCCAAGATCACACAGATCTACGAGGGCACCTCTGAAATTCAAAAAATTGTCATTTCCAGGTCTGTTTTAAATTCATAACAGCAAAGCCTCTAGTAAGAGGCTTTTTTATTGACTTCTGCAGAATTGATCCATAATCATTTTTATTTGGCTTTTTTGTTCGTTATCTTTGTGTAGCTATCAAATCAAACCATGGAATTTATTGATTACTACAAAGTATTAGGTCTTGCCAAAAATGCCGATGAAAAGGAGATCAAAAAGGCTTATCGCAAACTGGCCAGGAAATATCATCCTGATGTCAATCCAAATAACCAGGACGCCAAACAAAAATTCCAACAGGTAAATGAAGCCAATGAAGTATTGAGCGACCCCGAAAAGCGAAAAAAATACGATCAATACGGTAAAGACTGGCAACACGCAGAACAATTTGAGCAAGCCAAAAAACAGCGACAATCAAGTGGTGGCCAACCATACCGAGACTTTGGCGGACAGGCCTATTCTGAAGAAGATTTTTCCGATTTTTTTGAATCGATGTTCGGAGGAAGAAGAAGGTCAGAGAGCAGTCAGGCAAAATACAGAGGACAAGATTTTAATGCTGAACTTCGACTGGAGTTAGAAGATGTATATGAATCACACAAACGCACTTTAACGGTCAATGGAAAAAACATTCGCCTAACTATTCCCGCCGGGGTTGAGAATGGGCAAACGATCAAAATAAGTGGTCATGGAGGGCCAGGTATGAATGGAGGTCCGAATGGCGACCTTTTTATCACCTTTCAAATTGAAAACCATTCAACTTACAAAAGAGATGGAAATGACCTCCATAAAACGATTCATTTACCTTTGTACACTGCCATGTTAGGAGGCGAACTCACCATTGACACGATGGGAGGCAAAGTAAAATTAAAAGTAGCTCCTGAAACCAAGAACAACAGCAAAGTCAAGTTAAAAGGTAAGGGATTTCCCGTGTATAAAAAGGAGAATCATTTTGGAGATTTATACCTGACCTATCAAATAGAGATTCCGACGAATTTGACAGTCAAAGAAAAAGAACTTTTTGAAGAACTTTCTAAAATGCGGCAATGATGGAAAAAAAATCGTTCATACCAGTAGAGCAATTGTGCGAATTGTATCATATTGAATTCTCTTTTATCCATAATCTCAAAGACTACGGGTTGATTGAAATGGAAGTCATTGACCGTTCTGAGTTCATTCGCACCGATCACTTATCACGCATTGAAAAAATGATCAGACTTCACCAGGATCTGGGGGTCAATTTTGAGGGTATAGATATCATCGATCAGCTTTTAGAGAGACTGGAAGAAATGCAAAGCGAAATAACACAAATCAAGAACAAACTTCGTTTTTACGAATGAGTAAAAACAAATTAAACAAAAACTCTGTGGTTCTATAAAAATTAAACAATTTTTTCTTAGAATTCAATCCAACAAACAAGCAAAAACACTTAAACAGAAGTGATCAAATTACAATTATTCAATTTTAAGTAGAAAATATTCTGCATTATATAAAATCATCAAATAAATTTTATTTAGTCTGCATTTCTTCCTTGTTTTAACAGTTTTTGTTAAATTATTTCTATCAATATACATATTTTTGTCGATATAACTTATTTTATGACCTATTTGAAACAAGGGCTTTATTCGCCCGAATTTGAACATGATAATTGTGGAGCAGGATTTATTTGTAGCCTGAACGGGGAGAAAACCAATAAGATCATTCACGATGCACTCGAGATCCTTATCAAACTTGAGCACCGTGGCGCGGTTAGTGCCGATGGGAAAACCGGAGATGGGGCAGGAATTTTAATCGACATCCCTCATGAATTCTTCAAAAAAGAATGCTCTTTTGATCTGCCCGAACCGGGAGAATATGCGGTAGGTATGTTATTCTTACCAAATTCTGTCAATCAGAGCAAGTATTGTATCGATATTCTGGAAAGTGAGATCAAAAGACAAGGGCTCAATATATTAGGTTGGCGCAATGTTCCGGTCGATTCAAAACATTTGGGAGAAATTGCGAAAAGAACAGAGCCTAAGGTTAAACAAATTTTTGTAGGCAAAGCGCATAGCGAACAAGTAGATCCCACTTTTATGGCCAAAGTTTATGCGGCCCGCAAGATCGCTGAAAACAAAATCTATCAATCCAAATTAAAAGAAAGTAAGTTATTTTATATTCCCAGTTTTTCTACAACCACACTAATTTATAAAGGCTTATTAATTCCTGAAGATATTCGGAATTATTACCTGGATCTTTCCAATCCTACCCTTGTTACCAAACTGGCCCTTGTACACCAAAGGTTTTCCACCAATACTGCACCTTCCTGGGATCTTGCCCAACCATTTCGCTTTATGTGTCATAATGGGGAAATCAACACCCTGAGAGGTAATGTGAGCCGTATGAGAGCGAGACAAGAATTGATGGAAAATGAAGTTTTTGGCGAGTTTACTGAAGAACTGTTTCCTATTATCATTGAAGGAAAATCTGACTCTGCCTCTATGGATATGGTGGTTGAATTGTTATTGATGACAGGAAGAACTTTGCCTGAGGTGATGATGATGCTCGTCCCTGAAGCCTGGGAAAAAGACAAAATGATGTCTGATGATAAAAAGGCTTTTTACGAATACAATGCCTGTATCATGGAACCCTGGGATGGACCCGCTTCGGTTCCTTTTACGGATGGAAAATTTATTGGAGCTCTTTTAGACAGAAACGGACTTAGACCTTCGAGATATACCTTGACGAAAAGTGGTTATGTGATCATGTCGTCCGAGATCGGTGTACTGGACATCAAGCCTGAAGATGTGGTGAAACACGGTCGTTTAGAACCAGGAAAAATGTTCTTAGTAGATATGGTGGAGGGTCGGATAATAGAAGACCAGGAGATAAAAACAGCCATTTCTTCAAAAAACCCTTATAGAAAATGGATTGACGAAAACTTATTGCCTCTTGCAAAAGTTCCTTATACCGGAAACCAATGTCCGATAGAACCTACGCCGATCAGCAAAAGATTGCAAATGTTTGGCTATACGCAAGAAGATTTGGATACCATCATTATGCCGATGGCCAAAAAAGGTTATGAAGCCATTGGTTCTATGGGAACTGACACACCACTCGCGGTACTTTCGAACAGACCTCAGTTATTGTATAATTATTTTAAACAATTATTTGCTCAGGTGACCAATCCGCCATTGGACGGAATTAGAGAAGAGATCATCACGGATATTAGTTTAGCCATAGGTCAGGATCGCAATATTTTTAAAATTCTCCCTGAAAATTGTAAAAAACTTAAAATTCAAAATCCTGTTATCTCGAACGATGACCTGGACAAAATAAAAAATATCAACATTCCGGGCTTTAAGGCAGAAGTGATCCCAATGCTGTACGACATTAAAAGGGGGTTAAATGCTTTGGAAAAGGCTTTGGAAATTATGATCAAAACTGCTGCACAAGCCGTGGATAACGGATGCAATATCATCATTCTTTCAGACAGAGGTGCAGACAAAGCCAACGGACCTATTCCTGCATTATTGGCCTGTTCATATTTGCATCACACCTTGAACAAATTGCAGAAAAGGTCAAAATTCGGGATCGTTATAGAGTCAGCTGAACCGAGGGAACCCCATCATTTTGCCACTCTTTTTGGCTATGGCGCCAGTGCCATAAATCCTTACATGGTCAATGAAATCATCCGTGAAAAAGTCAGGTTGGGTGAACTGACCGATATTGAATCTGAAAAAGCCGTTGAAAATTTCAACAAAGCTGTGGGAAAAGGTGTGCTGAAGATCATGAACAAAATAGGTATTTCAACCTTACATTCTTATCGCGCCTCGCAAATTTTTGAAATTCTGGGCTTGAATGCTCATTTTGTGGACAAATACTTTCCATATACCCCAACAAGAATTGAAGGAATTGGTCTTTACGAATTAGAAAGGGAAATATCAAAACGTCATAAAAATGCTTATTTCGGACATCAAATTTCGGGTGAATTAGATATTGAAATTGGAGGGGATTACCGATGGAGAAGAAATGGTGAAAAGCATATGTTCAATCCCACGACTGTGGCAAAATTGCAACAAGCCGTGCGAACGAATAGTTTTGACAGTTACCAGACTTATGCCAATTATATCAATGATCAAACCAAGCACCTGATGACACTGAGGGGTATGTTCGAATTTCAAAATTTGGACCCTATCCCTTTAGATGAAGTAGAGCCATGGACAGATATTGTGAAAAGGTTCAAAACAGGAGCCATGTCGTATGGGTCCATCTCCAAAGAGGCACATGAAAATTTAGCTATTGCCATGAACCGAATTGGCGGAAAAAGCAATTCCGGTGAAGGAGGTGAAGATCAGAACAGGTTTATCAAAGACATCAATGGCGATAGCAGAAACAGTGCCATCAAACAAGTTGCCTCCGGCAGGTTTGGTGTAACGAGCAACTATCTGACCAACGCAAAAGAAATTCAAATAAAAATGGCACAAGGTGCCAAACCAGGTGAAGGAGGTCAGCTTCCCGGAGAGAAAGTATATCCTTGGATCGCTGAGGTAAGAAATTCAACCCCGTATGTCGGACTGATTTCTCCCCCGCCCCACCACGATATTTATTCAATCGAAGACCTTTCTCAGCTCATCTTCGATCTAAAAAATGCCAATCGCGAAGCGAGAATCAATGTAAAATTAGTCTCTGAAGTTGGGGTTGGTACGATTGCCGCAGGGGTGGCAAAAGCGAAAGCAGATGTGATCTTGATTTCCGGTTTTGACGGTGGAACAGGGGCTTCTCCGCTCACCTCCTTAAAACATGCAGGTTTGCCCTGGGAGCTGGGTATCGCTGAAGCTCAACAAACCTTAGTACTCAATAATTTGAGAAGCAGGGTCGTGTTAGAATGCGATGGTCAATTGAAGACAGGAAGAGATGTTGCAATTGCTTGTTTGTTAGGTGCGGAAGAGTTTGGCTTTGCCACTGCACCTTTGGTTGCCTCGGGCTGTATCATGATGAGGAAATGTCATCTAAATACCTGTCCTGTAGGTATTGCTACACAGGATCCCGAATTGAGGAAAAATTTTAAAGGAACTCCGGAGCACGTCATCAATTTTATGTATTTCGTTGCTGAAGAACTGAGGCAGATCATGGCTCAGTTAGGTTTTAGAACCATTAAGGAAATGGTTGGACAATCGCAAAAGATCAATGTAAATCACGCGATCGAACATTTCAAAGCAGAAGGTTTGGATCTTTCTAAGATATTATATCAAACCGACGGATATGCAGATAAAACAAAATACAATACAGAATCACAGTCGCACGATCTCGAAGAAGCCCTCGATTTTGAAATTATTAAAGATGCCCATCCGGCTATTTACAGAAAGGAAAAAATGGAATTATCCTATCCTATCTTCAATACAAATCGTTCGGTAGGTGCGATCGTAAGTAACGAGATCTCTAAGATATATGGTGCTTTCGGTTTGCCACAGGATACTTTAAATTTAAATTTCAGCGGTTCCGCCGGTCAAAGTTTTGGTGCTTTTGCAACGAATGGGTTGACCATGACCTTAGAAGGGAATACGAATGACTATCTCGGAAAGGGATTATCGGGAGCTAAAATTATCGTCAAAAAACCTGAAGCCGCTGATTTCAAGGCCGAAGAGAATATCATTGTAGGAAATGTCTGTTTTTACGGCGGGGTTAAAGGGGAGGCCTATATCAACGGTATAGCAGGAGAGCGTTTTTGTGTGAGAAACTCAGGTATTACTGCCGTTGTAGAAGGGGTTGGTGACCACGGATGCGAATATATGACGGGAGGTAAAGTGGTCGTTCTTGGAAAAACCGGAAGAAATTTTGCCGCTGGAATGAGTGGTGGAATGGCCTATGTTTATGATCCTGACAATAAATTCCGCAATGGACTTTGCAATATGGAAATGGTAGAATTTGAGGACTTAGACCACGAAGAAGGGCTTGAGCTTCAAAATTTGATCAGAAAGCATTACGATTATACCAGTTCAGAAAAAGCGCACAAGATCTTGAGTGATTGGGACGAGAATATAAGACATATTGTAAAAGTAATGCCCACAGAGTACAAAAAAGCTTTAGCGAGAATAGAGCAGGAAAAATTGGAAAACGAACCATTAACAACAGCGTAATATATGGGAAAAGTAACTGGATTTATGGAGTATCCTCGAACTGACGAAAAGAATATCGAGGTAAAAAAGCGCTTAAAAAATTATAAGGAATTTACGGTTTCGCTTACAGAAGAAGAATTACAAAAACAGGGTTCCAGATGTATGGATTGCGGAATTCCCTTTTGCCACAGCGGCTGTCCGCTGGGGAATTTGATTCCTGATTTTAACGAAATGGTATACAAAGGTGAATGGAAAAAGGCTTTAACCATACTGCATTCTACTAATAATTTTCCTGAATTTACCGGTAGGCTTTGCCCCGCTCCATGCGAAAAATCTTGCGTTTTGGGTATCATTACCAATCCTGTTTCGATTGAAAACATCGAGAAGAATATTGTAGAACGAGGTTTTAAAGAAGGCTGGATCATTGCTGAACCTCCACCGAATAGAACAGAAAAAAAAGTAGCCGTTGTCGGTTCAGGTCCGGCGGGATTAGCGGCAGCGCAACAACTCAATCGCGCTGGGCATTGGGTAACCGTTCTGGAAAGAGATGATGAAGTTGGTGGATTATTGCGTTATGGTATTCCTAATTTCAAACTGGAAAAAGAAATCATAGACAGAAGGGTAAAGCTTCTCAAAGAGGAAGGCATTGAATTTGTTTGTAACGCTCATGTGGGTGTCAATTATCCGGTTGAAAAACTCAATGATTTTGATGCCGTGGTACTTTGTGGCGGTGCTACACAACCAAGAACCTTACCTGTCATAAAAGAAGGTACCAAAGGTATTGTCCAGGCCATGGACTTCTTAACACAACAAACCAAAGTTTTATTTGACAAACCACTTGGGAGTGAGCAAATATTGGCTAATGGAAAACACGTGATCGTGATCGGTGGTGGAGATACGGGGTCAGATTGTATTGGAACCTCAAACAGGCAAGGTGCTCTTTCAGTCACTAATTTTGAGATCATGCCTAAACCTCCGATCGGGAGAAGTGAATCTACTCCCTGGCCTTATTGGCCACTTCAATTGAAAACGTCGAGTTCTCATGAAGAAGGTTGCGATAGAAATTGGTTGATCAATACCAAAGAATTTATTACCAATGAAAAAAATGAATTGACCGGCGTAAAAACGGTTGAAGTTGAATGGAAGATTAAACCCGGAAAGCGTCCAGAACTGCTGGAAATTGAAGGTTCTGAGAAAATTTGGCCCTGTGACCTGGTTTTACTCGCTTTAGGTTTTACCGGACCAGAAAAAACATTGAGCGAGCAGTTAGGATTAAATTTAGATGAAAGAACGAATTTTAAAACCAAAAATTACCAAACAAATATTCCTCATATTTTCGCTGCCGGTGACATGCGACGAGGTCAATCATTAATTGTTTGGGCGATAAACGAAGGCAGAGAAGCTGCCAAAGAAGTAGATCTTTTTTTAATGGATGAAAGTCAGTTAATGACTAAGGGTATTGGAGACCTGCCCCATATTTGACCATAAATTTAATAAAACAGGGAGGCAATTGCCTCCCTGTTTTATTTTAGCTCCTCCAGATCTTTAACTTCATAGTTCTGAAGTTCTCGGTTATTTTTTAGCTCTTCCAATTTAATGGTAAGTTCTAAGTGTTCTAAAGTATTTATCATGTTAACCTATTTACCGCGTAAAATTAAAAACGCTACTCCAAAAAACAGGCGACACTGATTGTCATACTACAAAATACTAATTGTTCAGTTCTATGAAAGTAATTTCGGGCCGCATTCCAAGTCGTCCCGGAAAACCCAGCCAACCTAATCCGCGATTGACATATAAATATTGAGCTCCTATTTTATGCAGGCCTGCCCACTGTTTATATTTGTATTTTATCGGACTCCACTTTTTATTTTTTATATTGATCCCGGCCTGCATGCCGTGTGTATGTCCGGAAAGTGTGAGTGCTATATCGGTATGACCGACAACTTCCTCTTCCCAGTGCGTCGGATCATGCGACAAAAGTATTTTAAAAGAAATATCTTCCGTTCCTTTCAGAGCCTCGTCCAGTTTTCCGTATTGTTTAAATGGCGGATTTCCCCAATTTTCTACGCCGACAATCGCTAATTTGTCGTTTTCCTTAGAGAAAATGACGGATTCATTGAGTAAAAGTTTAAAATCTATCTTTTTAAAAAAATACTTAATCGATGTAAAATTTTGTGCTTTGGCTTTATTGTTCTTCCATTTGCTGTAATCGCCATAATCATGATTTCCTAAAACTGCATATTTTCCGTATTTTGCCAGAAGAGGTTTAAAAACTTTGTCCCAGCCTTTCAATTCCCAGGCGAAGTTATTGACCATATCTCCGGTAAAAAAGATAAAATCAGGTTTCAAATGGTTGATCATTTCAATGGCCTTATCCAACACATGGTAACGATAGTTAAAACTTCCTAAGTGTATATCGGAGATTTGAACAATTTTTATCCCTTTTAAACCTTCTGGCAATCGATCACATCTCACCTTAGTTTTGTGCACTTTGAATTGATGCACGGCATGGAAAACAGCATATAGAATCACAAAAAATGGCAAAAACCCAGAAAAAAGGCCAATGATGGGAATCACAACCAGCGATTCCTTTTCGGAAAAAGCATAATTGGAAAAAAACAAGATCGAAATGACCAGTACAAAGAATATTTTAGGAATAAAAGAAGAAACCGTTAATCCGTAAAGTGAAGTAATCAGCCAATTTTTTCTGATCGGGTGAATGTTGTCCAATCGAATTTTTAAAACAATAATCGAAGTAATCAGTCCAATGGTAAAAAACCAAAACAAAACATGAATTGTTGTTTTGAGTACATCATTGCTAATCAAATTTGTAATTGATCTTAACCAATAAAATGCGAGTATATCTATCAGCAATATTGCTATACATAATAACAGGATATATTTCATCGAAAAGGCTCGCATGAAATTATTTAGATTTTAGTTTCTTCCAATCTTCGTTTATCAGCTATTGCCCAATAAATTCCTTTGATATCCTTCACCCAGTTTTTATATAACATTATCAAGATGATTTCCTCAACGGTTTCAACAATTCCTAAGATGATAACGACATAAAAAAGCCAATAAACAGGGCCAAAAAACAGCAACCACAAAATGAAGAACGCCTGGAGGATTGCCGATAATTTAGCTAAATACGTATGAAATGCCGTCGTTTTTCCATACTTGTACAAGGCGATGATCATTTGCAATACATAAAGTGTCATTGGAATAGCAATGATGCCGATATTTTCTACAATGAAATCCTTTTCAAAAAACCAAAGTCCCAATAATCCCGCCACCAATGTCAATTGATCTCCCAGTGAATCAAGCTGAGAACCCCGACTGCTGGTCATCTTCAATTTTCTGGCCAAATAGCCATCAATAGCATCAGTGCTATAACTTATCAATAACATCCATGTAAAAACAAGGCGCCAATCCAAAAAAATAAACATGATCAGGAACGGAAAAGAAAATATTCTGTAAAAAGATAACCAATCCGCGATATTGAATTTTTGAAAAACCTTTAATCGATCTAAGATCATGGTGTATGCTCATTTTAAGGTTCGATTAAAGTAAAGTTACTGACTTCTCACCAAAAACTGCGGGTTTGTTTTAGAATTTATTCCGAAATCAAAAGAAATCCTATACCTTTTTCTCCCTTAACTTCTCAAAAGTATTTTCCGCACTTTGTATGGCCCCTTCCATATATCCCGGATATTTAGAAGCGGTCTCCGTACCTGCTATATAGAGCCGATTGTCAAAAAAAGCAGACTGATATAGCGGGTGCCCGTTATTTTGGTGGGGATAAATAGAACCCTCATGGGGCATATAGGTAAATCTTTCATTTTGCCAGATCAGTTCTTCGTAAGAACGATAATTTAGAACCTGATCACCATAATATTTTTGCAGCTGATTGAGCACCCTTTCCAATCTTTGGTCTTTCGTCATAGAGTAATACGCACTACTTAAAAATCCTTTTAGAGCAAATAACTGATCTTCAACATCATTGTGCTCATACATTTCTGTAATAGGCCCCACGTTGCTAAAAATTGTACCACTAAGCCTGCCCTTTCTCCAAAATGGCTCGTCAAATCTCAGTCCTATCTTTATCGATTCACCCATCCATGTGTGTGTATTTTTGGCCATCCCAACTAATTCTTCAGGTAATTGGGGATCAAATTTTATGCTGTTGATCAATAAATTAGGCGGCAAAGTAGAGACCACTATCTCCGCGTGATAAGTTGTATTTCCAGTAAAAATACGAAGCCCATCATGACTGTATTTTATCCCATTAACGGGTTCATCCAGTAGGATGTCACCCTCGTCCAAATTTTTTGTCAGGGCTTTGATAAGTTCAAAAGTTCCTCCTTGAATCCTAAAACTCGGATCATCATTTGGGGGTAACTGAACCAACTGGTGCGGACTACTGGATATGGGTTCATAGATGGCCGTATTCCCTAGATATTGTTCAAAATAATTGATATTCAGCTCCTTAATGACTTGTTTTAATTTGCGATGATTTTCTCCAAACCAGGTTGCTCCCATCTCAATGGAAGCACAATCTTTTTGATGATCCGTTAAAATTCTACCGCCAATGCGCCTTCTTCCTTCTAAAATTTGGAAATCAATCTTTTCCCTTTTCAACAGGTTTGCCAAATAAAGACCTGTTAATCCGGCACCCAGAATGATGATTTTTCTATAGAGCATCCTAACTTTATCTTAGTTTAGGTCAATTTTTATTTTCAATTTCCGATCTCCTCATCGGCATCCTGTCAATAATCTCCTTCAAGGACTCCATAAGAATGGGTGCCTTTTGACTGAGTTTTACTCCCCCGTCTAAGCCAATCAATAAAACTTTACACAACTCTTCTTTTTCGCCATATTTTAAAAAAACTTGATCTCCTTTTTGCCAAGGGCTCATTTCATTTAATCCCACGGTATATTCATGAGGCAAAATGGTCAGAACAACTAACTTTCTTTCTTCTAAGTCATTTATATTAGACCTCAATATGTTCATTTGCTGTTTGAATTCACTTGAAACAGTGTCCTGACTTATTAGGAGAAGAAGCCTGTTTTTCCATTGGTATTCATTTAAATTTTGAGACACCATCACTTCACTGATCAAGAAAAACAGAAAAACAAAACCGAGTTTTTTCAAAACTGTCTGATAAATTTCAATGCTTATTTATAGGATTCTATCCATTGATTGATCTTAAGTTCAAATAAAGAAATTGGAATACAACCCGATTCTAATACTTCCGTATGGAATTTTCTGATATCAAAATTACTTCCCAGTTCCTTTTCAGCCTTTTCTCTGAGTTCCCGGATTTTAATTTGACCTATTTTGTAAGATAGCGCCTGACCCGGCATGGCCATATACCTTTCAATCTCTGAAATAATACTCGCCTCAGACTCAGCTTCATGGTCAAGAGAATACTGAATAGCCTGTTCGCGGGTCCAACCTTTCGAGTGAAGTCCCGTGTCGACAACCAAACGGATTGCCCTGTGCATTTCGCCTCCTAACATGCCAAAATATTGATAAGGATCTTGAAATAGACCCAATTCTTTTCCTAAAGATTCTGAATACAAGGCCCAGCCTTCTCCAAAACTGCTGTACCAAAGCACTTTTCTAAAATCGGGTAAAGCCTGATTCTCTTGCTGCAAAGAAATTTGATAGTGATGTCCCGGGATCGCTTCATGTAAAAAAAGATCTTCATCCGCGTAGGTATTATATTCTCTCGCATTTGGAATTGGCACGTAAAAAATACCCGGTCTGGAGCCGTCTAATGGGGCCTGATTATATTCAGCACTTGCCGAATTCTCTCTGAACGCTTCCGTTCTTCTCACTTCAAAACTTGTTTTTGGTTTTGTCTCGAAAAGTTTATTCAATTGGGGTTCCATCTTTACATGGATCGCGTTAAAATTATCAATTACCTGTTGAGGATCTGTAAAGGGCATCAGTTCCTTTTTGTTCCTCACATCATTAAAAAAGGATTTTAAATCACCTTCATAGCCAACTTCCTTCATGACTTTTTCCATTTCCGCAGAAATTCTGGCCACTTCTTTTAATCCCAATTCATGAATTTCGGAAGCAGACATATTGGTTGTGGTGAAATAGGTAATCAAGGTTTGGTAGATCTGATCCCCATCCTTTAGATCACCAAATCCACTTGTTTCTCTTGCTGCAGGTAAGTATGTATTCTTTAAAAATTCTACCATTTGTTTGTGAGCGGGGACTATTTTTTCTCGCACCATGGCTGCGTATTCATTTTTCAAGCTTTTCTTTTCTTCTTCAGTAAAGCTTTCCGGAAAAATTTTGATCGGACTATAGTACAAATGATTTTCTACATCATCGCTAGCCATCGCCTCCATTTGTGGTATCACTTTTTTAACCAAAGATTTTGGCAATACGTAACCTTTCTCCATTCCTGCCATCATTTTTTCTTGTGCAGCAGTCAACCAAACTAAAAATTCATCAACTCTTTTAAGCCAATTTTCGTAGTCCTTCACCGTCTGAAAAGGCTGAGCACTCGAACCACTTGCAAACTGTCCCATGACAAGATTCACCGACCACATCTGGTCAATGGGTGTATAGTCAGGAAGGTTTAGTCTTTTTGAATTTTGGGTGCATTCCCATTCAAGAATTCTTTTACTCAATAGATCATTTTCATTGAGATCTTCATCTGCAAAATGAGATACTTTTTCAAGATTTGAACTATAAAAAAGTTTCATTTGTTCTTTGGTACTATCGTTCAAAACATTCACGAAACGATCATTATATCTCGTATCCCCTGATCTTGTGGCCGAGATTGGATCCATTTTTAAAACACCCTCATGGTATTCTTCAAATAATTTTGCCAGGTTTTCATTTGAAGAAAGTATTTTTTCACTTTTGTTTTCCTCAGGTTGATCTACTTTTTCTTTACAGGAGCTCAAGGAAATAAAGATCGATAATAAGACAACTAGTTTTTTCATGGTGTTTTTTTACATTTTATATTAAAGACATAAGGAATGTATTTTTACAGTCCTCCTTTTTTAGATTCTTTTACTGCATAATCACAAGCCCTTGCAGTCAGGGCCATATAGGTTAATGATGGATTTTGTGTTGATGTAGAAGTCATACAAGCTCCATCAGTTACAAAGACGTTTTTACAGGCATGTAATTGATTCCATTTATTCAACAGTGAGGTCTCAGGATCATTCCCCATTCGCACTCCCCCCATCTCATGTATGTCCAATCCGGGAGCCTGTTTAGAATCATCTTTTACAATATTCTTAAAACCCGCTGCATCGAACATTTCAGTAAATTGTTCGAAGAAATCTGTGATCATTTTTTCGTCATTCTCATCATAACTCACATCGATATTTAATTGCGGTATACCCCATGCATCTTTAGCAGCTGAACTAAGTGAAACTTTGTTGGTTTCTTTCGGAATAGTTTCTCCCATCATTCCTGCCCCCACAAACCACGGTCCAAATTTCGGATTTAGAAGCGATGCTTTTAAAGATTCTCCCATTCCACTATAGTCGGTTTCTATTCCCCTCCTTGCATAAAATGATGAAGCATAGCCCCTTAAAAAATCGGTTTCTTGCTTAAAAACATTTCTAAATCTTGGAATGTAAGCTGCCGTAGGCCTTCTGCCGGTTGTTGTTTTATCAGGTAACCCATCAAATTGGGCAGAAATATTAGCTCTGTAGATATGAAACGCCACGTACTTACCCAAAAGTCCGTTATCATTGCCTAAACCATCCGGAAATCTAGATGATTTCGAATTCAGCAAGATCAAATTGGTATTTAAAGAGCCCGCATTGACAAAAATGACAGGAGCCAAGTATTCTTTGGATTCTTTTGTTTCGGCGTCAATTACAAGAACTCCTTTGGCTTTCCCTAATTGTTCGTCATACATAATAGAATGAACAACAGCGTTGTTGAGCATTGTCAAATTACCTGATCGCATTGCCCAGGGAATGGTACTGGAGTTACTGCTGAAATATCCTCCAAATGGACAACCTCTCTGGCATAAATTTCTGTACTGACATTGAGCCCTGCCCTGTTGAGAGATCAAATCCGTACTTTTAGTAACATGTGCACATCTTCCTGAAATCACCGGCCTTGACTTTCCATATTTTTTGATCATTTCCGTTTTGAAATAATCTTCCAAACAATTTAATCCCATACTCGGTAAAACCTCACTGTCGGGTAGTTGCGGAATATTATCTCTGTCACCCGAAATTCCCACAAATTTTTCTACATAACTATACCAAGGAGCTAAATCTTTATACCTAATGGGCCAATCAACAGCAAATCCATCTCTTTGCGGACCTTCAAAGTCAAAATCACTCCATCTCTGTGTTTGTCTCGCCCAAAGCAAAGATCTTCCTCCGGTCTGGTATCCTCTAATCCAATCAAAAGGCTTTTCTTGCACATATGGATGCTCCTTGTCTTTGACAAAAAAATGTGCCGCATCTTCTTTAAAGGCATAGCATTTACTCACAACCGGGTTTTCATTGATCACTTCGTGCGGCATTTGACCGCGGTGTTCAAACTCCCAAGGCATTTTATTTGTGGTAGGATAATCGAGATTGTGTTTTACCTCCCTTCCTCTTTCTATGACTAAAGTTTTGAGTCCCTTGTCACAAAATTCTTTCGCTGCCCAGCCTCCGCTCATCCCTGAGCCAATCACAATTGCGTCGAAAGTTCTTTCTTCCTTTTTCTCGGTATTAAGCATTGATATTTATTTTTTGTGAAGGATCGATCGCAACGCAATTTTGAAAACTACCCGGAATTAATGTATAGGGCATTTCATGGGTCATCACATAAGCTGATTGCATGTAACCCAAAATGGCGTATTGTTTGGTCTTATTGATGAAAAAAGAGGAATCTTCAGCGTTTTTATTTTCAAGCAGCCCATTGATCATTTCATACTGATCGTTTTGTGAAAGTTTTTCAAAGGATGATTTATGGTTTTCTTTAGCATTCATTTCAAGGGCTAACATACCTTTTACAAAGGATTTATTTTCTTCCGGAGAAAGACAATCGTTGGCCATGACAATCACAAAATCTGATAAATTTAACTCGTTCGATTCAGACATATCGGCAGTCGGAATAAGGTGGTCTACTACCATCCCCAGCATTTTTTTTAAGGGCTCAGTGATTTCCATATCACTTAAGGCGACATCTACTTGTTCTTTGGTAAAAGTACAGGACGGAAGAAGTACTATTCCTCCCGTAAACAAGCCCAACTTTTTTATAACCGATCTTCTATGCATTTTTTACAATAATTTAATCTCATTTCTTCCAAAAATAAGGAAATGAAAATGAATTTCTAAAAATAACCAATTATTTAGGAAAAGGTGGTTTGGCGTTTGGTTTCTTTAGTCCAATACTTGCGAAATTTCTTTTAGAAGTATGGCCTCCATGATATCATATCCTTTTGCATTGGGATGGACACCATCTTCGCCAAGTTCATATTTCAAGCCCTTTTGATCGTCCACCATTTCATTGTAATAATTGACATAGTTAAGATTCGATTTTGTGGCGTAGTCAAGTATTTTTTTGTTCAATTCAATTACCTTATCGGCAGGTTTGATCGAAGGTCTCCATTGGAATCTATTCGCGGGAAGGACAGAACACAGCAAAACTTTAATCTTATTTGCACGGGCCAATTCAACCATTGAAATGATATTATTTAAGATTTCATCCTGCGTTATCGGACCAGTGTTTTCGGCAATATCGTTAATTCCAGCTAAAATAACGACCAACTCAGGTTTCAACTCAATCACATCCTGCCTGAATCTCAGTAACATTTGCGGTGTCGTTTGTCCGCTGATACCTCTGTTAACAAAAGGGTTCATCTCAAAAAACTCAGGATGCATATTTTCCCAGGCTTCTGTAATTGAATTCCCCATAAAAACAACACGGTTATTCTTATTTTTAATTTCCATATTATCTCGTTTGAATTTGTTCAAATTGGCCCAGTCTTGAGAAAATCCATGATGAACCCCCAAAATCAATATAGCAAAGATTATTACTTTTTCTCTCAACATATTCTCTTTAATAATAGATGGTTAATTTCTCCAACTTCTGACTTTTTTTATACACATCCTTTAACCACTCATCCTCTTTGTGAAACCCTTTATAAACAATTAAAATAGTGTGATCAAAATCTGTATTATTTTTAAAATTGGCTACTTCTTCCGGGTTATGCATATCAATAAAAGACTTTTTCCATAAGTCATTCTGTTCAAATTGAACTTCCCTTTGTAAATTCTTATTTCCGCTATTCAAAGAAATGACAGATGTATTTAATTCAAAAGCCACTGAAGGATGCAGTTCATTATAAACAATTATCTTTCTTTCATTTAAATTATTCTCTTCAATAAATGCTGCAATGGGCTCTGCGCTTTTAAACAATTCCTGATTGTTGATCAAAACCGAATCTCCTGCCAAAATTAAAATCAAGGCCCAAATATAGGTAGACCCTACCATTTTCTCTCTCAAATCTCCCTTAAAAACCTTAAAAATCAACAGGTTCAAGATCAGCATTAGCAAGCCATACATGACAAAGGAGTTGGGTATATGCAGGTTCAAACTTATATAGGGTGCCATGATAAGGGATAAGGAAAACAACAAAATAAAGGCAAAAATAAAACGATAGGCCGGCAATAATTTTTTTTCATCTGTCATACTTATTAACCTGCTACTGAGAATGGCCATTAAACTAAAAACAGGTAAGATATACAAGATTCTTTTGGAGCTTGAAATAGAAAAAAAGAGCAGGGGTAAAACAACTGACATAAGAAGCACAAAGTAAATGCTTCGAGTATTGAAGTTTTTGATGTTCTTTTTGATCATGAATGGAAGGATGACCAACCATGGAAGACCTAAAAGAGGTGTTAAAACTAGAAAGTACCAAAAGGGCTCGGATCTATCGAAAGCATTTTCAGAAAATCGATCAACCGTGTGTCTTCCTAAAAAATAATTCAAGAATTGGATATCCTTATTGATGAGATAAAAAAACCATGATCCCGAAATTATAAGGAAAATAAGCCAGGCGAATACATGGTGTACTGTCCATTTTAGAGTTGACCGTTGAATTCTATTATAAAAAAGGGTAAAAGTGAGAGGTATAATTAAAACAACTGGACCCTTAGTTAAAAATCCCAGAGCCAGGCTGATGGTGAAAAAATACAGAAAAAGCATCTTTTGATCCTGCCTGTACCGCACCCAAAAATATAGACTTGACAAAATAAAGGTGTTCAGGTATGCGTCTGTGGTCAAATTTCTTGTAGAGATAAGTACTAAGGGCAAACTGAAGTAGATTAAAGCGGCGAAAAGAGCACCCTGCTTATCATCAAATAAAAGCTTGTACAATTCGAAAACCAGAAGCATTTGAATCAAAAGGGCTATTTGCAAAAAGAATCTAGCTCCAAAGGCATTTGCGCCAAACAATTTATAACCCAGTATGGTAATATCATACGTTAAAGGTGGTTTGTGGTAATGATGAATTCCCATTAAAACAGGGTTGAGGTAATCATCAGCTTGCATCATTTCTCTCGCAATCTCCGCATATCTGGCATCGCTGGATTCCAATACTCCGAAGCTCCCAAGGTGAACAAACAGAAAAAAGGAACAGATCAATAAAAAGATATAGAAGCGATACGTATTATTCATACTGCATTGGAGATCTATTGTGAAACTAGGGAAACTGTTAGTTTCTTGCTAATTAGGACGAGGTTTTTTTATTCTGTATAAGTTTGATTAAAATTAGAGAATTCTTTGCTAAATAAATTTATTAATGCGGTAAAATTTTAAAAACATATTTAATTAACCCTGTTAGGGTGAGCTTGACCAGATTAAA
>CAVQQR010000020.1:0-48758 GCA_963715015.1 uncultured Flavobacteriaceae bacterium | reverse complement strand
ACCCTATCATCAATTTTTTTGTAATGTAATTCCTGATCAAAGCTTAAACCTCTGTATTTGAATGCTGTTTCGAACAAAGCCTGGTCTACTTTATATTGTCCGTCTATCCCCGGTTCAAAGCCAAATAATTGTCCACCTCCACTTGTTGAGAATCGGGTAAATCTAGATGTATTTGTTACTCCTGCTATGGCAATTGAAGACACAAATTTCTCATGAAATTCCAGATCTGAACCTGAGAAACCCAGTTCTTTACCATTTGGATTCCATTGGGTTCGAACCATATACATCAGGTTCTCATCATCTCCGAGGCCAGCACCCCGGCCACTACCGGCCAGGATTTCAATCCAATAGTTAAAATTTGCCGCTCCTCCACCATCAAGATTTCCGTATAGGGAAACTCCTTGTTGTCTGTCTATGGTAAAAACCCTATTGATCAAAGATCGTTCTAAACCTGTTTGTGCGCCTGAAGAAATAACCCTTTCACGGGAATATCTCGCTTTCCATTGTCCCACGCGAAGTTTCAGATAGGGCAACTTTTCGATTTCAGCTCTGAAATCGAGTAAATTACCTCCACGAACATCTTGTTCGAGGTAAAATTTATAATACGGTTTAAGGACATAACCTCCCATTTTTATACGAGCCCGACTGATTCCTAAGAAAATTTCCTCATCGCTAAATTCATTCTCAGAAGTAGGAAAATTACTATGTGGGAATGAAGCTCTGAACTGACCTCTAAAATCTATTTGAAGTAAATAGGTATCATCCAACAGGTGAAATTCAAAACCTTTTCCTTTTGTCATGTAAAAGTCTTTCTTCTCCTGCTGGCTAAACAAATGAATGGGTAAAATAAGTAAGAGAAATAGTAAAATGGTACTTTTAAGCATAATTAATTTGTTAACTCTTGAAACATTGATTCCAGATTTTTAATTTTTCGTGAAAGGTGCAAAATCTTAACACCCTGTTCTATTGCAAAATCAAAAATCACTTCACGCATATCAACTTCTGTATCAAAAGTAAGTAACCAATGATTGTTATAAATATTTTCAACCTGAAGATTTTTGCCGATTCCTTCTAAGAACCTATCTTCTATTTGTGTATTGAATTCGACCTCGATGATCTGCTTTTGATCACCTAACAAATCATTTAGATTTTTGTCGGCTACAATTTCACCTTTATTAATAATAATTACGCGGTCGCACATCGCTTCTACCTCTTGCATAATGTGAGTTGAAAGCAATATTGTTTTTTCCTTTCCTATTTTTTTGATGAGATCTCTTATGCCTACCAGCTGATTGGGATCTAAACCTGTGGTGGGTTCATCCAGAATGAGCACCTGCGGATCGTGTAATATGGCAGCTGCCAATCCTACACGTTGTCTGTAACCTTTAGAGAGTTGCCCTATTTTTTTAGAAGATTCAGGAGTAATCCCTACGAGATCAATCACTTCTTCAATCCTAGATCTGGAAACTTGATGAATATCTGCATGAAATGCGAGGTATTCCCTCACATACATCTCTACATACATTGGGTTATGCTCAGGCAAGTAACCTACATTTTTTTTTGCTTCTTGTGAATGGGTTTGTACATTCAAGCCATTTACAAATACCTGACCTTCGCTTGGATCGATATACGAAGTGATAATTTTCATGGTAGTGGACTTACCGGCGCCATTAGGGCCTAAGAATCCCACAATCTCTCCGGATTCAACCTTAAAGTTTAAATTACTGATTGCTTTTTGCTTGTTGTAGTATTTTGAAGTGTTCACTACATTGATCGACATCCTCATGAAAATTTGATTGTGCAAAGTAACAAAATCTTTTACTTAAATAGGTCGCAATTTTGGCTACATACTATTTTGCATAAAAAAGGTTCATAGGATGAAGATAGTATAACGAAAATAAATAATTACAAGGAAATTGATAATAAAATGTAAAAAACAGTTGTAATTTTAAAATATATTTTTAGCTTTGCGCTCTCATACCAATGATATGATTTCACAAAACAATAGCTTTACTCGTTTCTATTTTTACTTTTATTTTCAAAAATAAGAGCGAGACCTAGTATTGTTATAAAAATAAAGTGTAAATAATATAAAAGTCTCGAAATATTTCGAGATTTTTTTTTGCAAAAAATTAGCATGAAAGTAGCTATTCAAGGGATAAAGGGTTCATTTCACGATATTGTGGCCAGAGAGTTTTTTGGGGATTCGATCGATGTGGTCGAGTGCATGACCTTTGGCGAATTACCTATTTTATTACGCGATCATAAAGTAGATAGTGCAGTGATGGCCATTGAGAATTCTATAGCCGGAGCTATTCTGCCAAACTACGCGCTTATCGACGAGTATAATTTATCTATTGAAGGAGAGTTGTATCTCACTATTCACCATCATTTATTGGGTTTAAGAGGGCAAACGATTGATGATATAAAGGAAGTGTGGTCTCATCCCATGGCTTTATTGCAATGCAACAAGTTTTTTAGGGCCTATCCTAACATTAAACTCATAGAAGAAAAAGATACGGCCGAAGTTGCTCAAAGAATTCAGAAGCAACAAATAAAAGGTGTTGCCGCAATTGCGAGCAAATATGCAGCGGAATTATACGATCTTGAAATTTTAGAGGATGATATTCAGACCATTAAAAAAAACGGAACCAGATTTTTTATTTTAAAGCGATCTCTAGATAGTCCAGATCATGAAAGTAAGTATGAGGGGATAAAAAATAAGGCTTCGTTAAAATTTATTACCAAACACAAAACTGGTAGTTTGGCTGAGGTTTTAGACATTTTTGCCAAGCACGAAATTAGTTTGACAAAAATTCAATCGATGCCTATTATCGATAAACAATGGACCTATGCCTTTTTTATTGATCTTTTAATTGATGACTACAAATTGTACGAAAATGCAGTTCATTTGATCAGGAAGAAAGTAGTCGATTTAAAAATTTTCGGCGAATACCAACAAAACAGAAAAAATGATGATTGAGGTAGCAAATAGATTAAAGCACGTTGAAGAATACTATTTTTCAAAAAAGCTCAGAGAGGTTCGTGGATTGATCGCGGAAGGCAGACCAATTATCAATTTGGGAATTGGCAGCCCTGATATGAGTCCGCCAAAAAGTGTGCTCGAGGCAATCAGTGAAGCGTCTTTTCAAGAAAATGTGCATGGTTATCAGAGCTACCAGGGTTTACCTGAGTTGAGGAAGGCCATGGTATCTTTTTATCAAAAAAAATTCAATGTCGATTTAAATTTTAACGACGAGGTTTTGCCATTAATGGGTTCTAAAGAGGGAATTTTACATATTTCAATGGCATTTCTGAATGAAGGAGATGCGGTGCTAATTCCCAATCCGGGTTATCCGACCTATGCTTCTGTGACGAATTTGGTCAATGCCACACCAATATTTTACGATCTCAAGGAAGAGAATCATTGGGAGCCCGACTTAGAGGCCATTGAAAAAATGGATCTGTCAAAAGTAAAACTGATGTGGATCAATTATCCGCATATGCCTACCGGAGCAGCAGGATCTGATGAATTATTTAAAAAATTACTCAGCTTCGCTAAGAAGCATCAAATTTTACTGATCAATGATAACCCCTATAGTTTTGTTCTAAATCAAAACCCTAAAAGCATTTTGCAATTTGAAGGGGCAAAAGAAGTTGCCATCGAATTGAATTCTCTCAGTAAAACTTACAATATTGCCGGCTGGCGTGTGGGTATGGTTGTGGGAAACAAAGAAATTTTGACAAGCATTTTGCAGGTAAAAAGTAATATGGATTCAGGGATGTATTTCGGAATTCAACAAGGTGCCATTGCGGCACTCAATTTGCCTGAATCATGGACTACTGATATGAATTCAATTTATGAAAAAAGACGAGAGCTCGTTTGGAAGATTTGCGATCATTTAAATTGTTCATACGATAAAAATAGTACAGGAATGTTCGTATGGGCAAAAGTTCCGGACGGTAAAAGTGAAAATGAAATAACTGATCACCTTTTGTACAACCACGATGTTTTTATTACTCCCGGAACCGTATTTGGTTCTAATGGTAAGGGGTATGTTAGATTTTCACTATGCCTAAAAGAAGCAAAAATTGAAGAGGTTTTAACTAGAATATCATGAAGAACGTTGCGGTAATAGGATTGGGATTAATTGGTGGATCTTTGGCACTTGAGCTCAAAAAGAGCACTTGGGCAACAATTTATGGCATAGATAAAAATGCTGAGCACCTTCAAAAAGCGATAGACCTTGGAATTATTTTTGAAAAAGTTGATTTAGAGAAAGTAAAAGAGGTAGATACGGTTATTTTGGCCGCACCGGTAAATGTAATTCCTGAACTGGCAGTGCAGGTTTTAGATAGAATTGGTGATGATACTTTGGTTTTTGACGTAGGTTCAACTAAAACGCTGGTTTGTGAGGCCGTTAGAAATCATCCTAAAAGAAAGAATTTTGTGGCACTTCACCCCATTGCCGGAACAGAATTTTCGGGACCTGAAGCCGCTATCTATGATTTATTCAAAGACAAAGTCAATATCATTTGTGAGCAGCAATTTTCTGATCCTGCTATTTTGGACAAGGCGGTAAAATTGTTTGAATTGCTCAAAATGAGAAATGTTTTCATGGATTCACCCATACAGCATGATAAGCATATCGCCTATGTTTCTCATTTATCGCATATCAGTTCATTTATGCTGGGTAAAACGGTGTTAGAAATAGAAAATGACGAAAAGAATATTTTCGATATGGCAGGCAGTGGATTTGCTTCAACAGTCAGGTTGGCCAAAAGTAATCCGAACACATGGACACCGATTTTGTTACAGAATAAAGAATATGTGTTAAAATCATTGGAAGAATATATCAAGAATCTGAATCAGTTTAGAGAAGTTTTGTCTAAGAACTCTGAGGAAGAAGTTTATCAAATAATGCAAAATACGAATAGAATTAAAGGTGTATTAGCCGGAATTAAAAATAATTAAAAGAATGGAACAAGTAAATTTTATGACATGGTTAGAGAATATGGGTTTAAACCATCCTCTATTAATTGCAGGACCATGCAGTGCAGAAACAGAAGAGCAAGTGATGGAAGTGGCTCATGCGCTTAAAAAAACAGATGCAACCGTTTTTAGAGCTGGTATCTGGAAACCCAGAACGAGACCGGGTAGTTTTGAAGGTCAGGGAGGAAAAGCTCTGGCTTGGCTCCAAAGAGTTAAAAAAGAGACGGGTTTATTGACTGCCGTAGAAGTTGGAAATGCGCAACATGCGAAATTGGCTTTAGAATTTGACATCGATATTATTTGGATAGGGGCCAGAACTACTGTAAACCCATTCGCCGTTCAGGAAATTGCTGATGCCTTGCAAGGAACAGAGAAGATTGTCTTGGTGAAAAACCCGATTAACCCTGATTTAGAATTGTGGATAGGGGCTATTGAACGTTTACATAAATCCGGCATTAAAAATCTAGGGGCTATTCACAGAGGTTTTTCTACCTTCAGAAAATCGAATTACCGAAACATACCCAACTGGCAGATTCCTATCGATCTAAAAACGAAGTATCCGACTTTGCCAATTATTAATGACCCATCGCATATCTGTGGAGAAAGAGAAGGTATTTTTGATGTTTCTCAAACGGCATTGGATCTTAAATTTGACGGTTTGATGATTGAAACCCATTGTCATCCGGATGAAGCGTGGAGTGATGCCAAGCAACAGATTACACCCGAGCGTTTGATTGAAATTACGGAAGGCCTTCGGGTAAGGAAAGATACTTTTGAAAAGGAAGAGTACCTGGTAAAATTAGACGCTTTGAGAAAGGAGATCAATGCTATTGATGCGCAATTAATCGAAGTATTGTCGAACAGAATGAATATCGTAGAGAATATTGGTCGGGTAAAAAAACAAGGAAACGTTGCCATTTTGCAAAACACCCGCTGGCAAGAGATTTTGAAAAAAGTCTTAGACGACGGGCAATCACATGGTTTAAATAAAGATTTTGTGGAAAGTGTATTCAAAGCCATTCACCAAGAATCTATCGATCATCAAAGGAAAATAATAGACGCTTAGGTCTTTTCAAAAAAATTACTAAATCCTGCTTATCTTTAGGCAGGATTTTTTTTATGAGTAAACCCAAACATATTCTTGTACTTCGCTTTTCGGCTATGGGTGATGTGGCCATGGCTGTGCCCGTCATAAAATCGCTTATCCTTCAGAACAAAGATGTTAAAGTAACTGTAGTGTCGAGGCCATTTTTAAAGCCTCTTTTTTCGCATCTGGAAAATGTCACTTTTATGGGTGTTGATATCGACGAAGAGTATAAGGGGGTTTACGGTCTTTGGAACCTGGCAACAGAACTAAAATCCTTGAAATTTGATGCGATCGCAGATTTACACAATGTGTTGAGAACCAAGATATTGAGAACTTTTTTAAGTAGTTCGATCAAATTAATTGAGGTAATCGATAAGGGGAGAAAAGAAAAAAAAGCGCTGACAAGCACTAAAAATAAGATCTTTACACCACTAAAATCTACCCATGAAAGATATGCTGATGTGTTCAGAAGTTTGGGTTTTGAGATTGAATTAAATCATAATGGACTTTTATCTAAAAGACCTTTACCCGAAGAATTTGAGTTCCAATCGGAAAATTCAAAAAAAATCGGGATAGCACCTTTCGCTCAGTATCCATATAAAATGTACCCGCTAGATTTGATGGAGAAAGTGATTGCATTGCTTTTAAAAGAACCTCAAATTGAGATTTACTTTTTTGGTGGAGGGAAAAAGGAAAAAGAACAAATTAATCAGCTGATCGAAAAATTTCCGGAAACAAACTCATGCGCAGGAAAATACAATTTAGAGGAAGAGTTGAAAGTAATTTCAAACCTGGATGCCATGATTGCGATGGATTCTGCCAATGCACATTTGGCCAGTATATTTGGCGTAAAAACGATTACTTTGTGGGGAGCAACTCATCCTTTTGCCGGTTTTTTTCCATTTCTTCAGCCTCTCTCTAATGGCTTAACTCCTGATCTGCAGAAATACCCCGACCTACCTTGTTCCATCTATGGCAATAAAACCTGTGAGGGTTATGAGGAAGCAATGCGAACCATTTTGCCTGACTCTGTGGTGGAGGTCGTAAAAAAAACGCTCCGATAAAAATCGGAGCGGATTGATTATAATTCCGGAATTCTTAAGACCTGGCCCGGATAAATTTTGTCCGGGTCTGAAAGCGGTGGTTTGTTAGCTTCGAAAATAATATTGTATTTCATCGCATCGCCGTAATACTTTTTTGCGATTTTACTAAGTGATTCTCCGCTGGCAACTGTATGCATTTTGGCTTCCGGTGCTGGAGCAGCCGTTACCATTTTGTCTTCTACCTTTGCTATCCCCTTGGTATTTCCAACAGTAAGCATTACTTTTTCTCGAGTTGCTTGATCTGCTGCTGTTCCATAAATTTTTGCTGTATCTCCATCAATTTCAACATCCAAATCCTTAATGTCAAATCCGTAAGATTGAATAGTATTCATCATTGTTGCTGCATTTGCTTTGTTTTCTGCAGTCGCGTCAATTGCTTTGTCTCCAGAATCTTTTGAGAAAGAAAAAAGTCCCATAATAATTGTTATTTTAGTGATTATGATTAGTGAAGCGTAAATTTACGAAATATTGGCCAATTCCAATTTAAGTCTTCATGGATTGTTCAAAAATCTATTGATTGTTTTATCTTTATTTAAAATATATACGGTGAAGATTCATATTCAAGACAAAACAAATTCTGTACTTAATAATTTTATAGCTGAATTGAGAAATATTCATATTCAAAAGGATGCGATGAGGTTTCGTAGAAATTTGGAAAGAGTAGGTGAGATCTTGTCATATGAAATGAGTAAACAGTTGACTTATGTTTCAAAAAAAATAGAAACACCATTAGGAAGGAAAGAGGTTTTTTTACCCTCGGATGACTTGGTTTTAGGATCTGTATTGCGCGCAGGCTTACCGCTACATTTAGGTGTTTTGAACTATTTTGACAGCATAGAAAATGCGTTTATATCTGCTTATAGATCTCATAAGCCCAATGGAGACTTTGATATTGTAGTAGAATATTTGGCCGCGCCGAACCTCAAGAACAAAATCTTAATTTTGGTTGATCCGATGTTGGCTACCGGTAAATCTTTAGTAAGTGTTTATGAAGCCTTATTATCCCATGGCAAGCCGAAAGAAGTCCATTTGATTTCAGTGATCGGTTCTAAGGCAGGCGTAGAACATGTAAAGGATAAATTTCCAGAGAACACCAATTTATGGATCGCTACTGTTGATGAGGAGCTGAATAGTAAAGGCTATATTGTGCCTGGTTTGGGCGATGCAGGAGATCTCGCTTTTGGACTAAAACTTTAGTATATCATATAATTAGCCAAAGCCAAACCCAGAAAAACAAACATCACTATTTCTTTGAACCAATTGTCCTGATTTATTTGAATATAGGTGGCGAAAATAATTGAAAAGGGGAAAAAATAGAACAAGAATTCTGATCCATTCTTTACAGGTGCTATCACACTGATAATTAAAGCGAGAACAAGGTGTAATATTAAAAGTTTGTATGAGGCTTTATACTTTTGTTTAGCATTTCTCGACTTCATAAAGGTTGGATAAATTGCCCAAATCGAAAAAACCAGTATAACTGAAATAGGAATAAGTAAGTTAAAGTTGTTGTAATTGAAAAAATTAAAACTTAATTCAAATTGAAATAACGATAAAAAGTTTTGACCCTTATCGTAAAGAACTAAATAGGTATAATAGAGAAATAAAGGAGTTATAAACCCGATCAGCAACATGATGTAATAATTCCACTTTAATCTTTTAAATAAGACGAGAGCTGCGATTGCCAGAATCAGGAAAACAATACTCCAATTGTAAAAAATAAAGGCCACACCAATCCATAGACCACTATCGAAAATTTTGCTTGCTGTATCCAGACTCGAATGCAGGCTATAAATTCTTCTGTACGAGAAAAACAGAAAAAAGTTGCTCAACATTAAATCCATATTCGTGAGACTCTCCGGAAAAATGGCAAATAACAATATAAATATGTATAAACCGTAGGTGTTGTTCCTTGTTAATCTATTTTTGGTTGTTAAAAAGTTATGGAAAAACAAAAGGAGAAAAAATAGACTTAAGTTGAATGCAATCCCGAGAAGAGAGTAAACCCTATTCTCTGTAAAAACATGAATGGCAATTGTAACTGAAAATATAAGTAACCCCGTTAGGAGGAGAACCAAAAAATTAATTGGTTTAGATTGATTAAAAAAATTGGCAATCATTTTGTTATTTTATATTTTTGCGGTTCAGTTCTCAGAAGCAAATTTTCTGTAAATTGAAATAAATCGAAACGAAAGTAAAAAACTTTATAATATAAGCCCCTTTGGGGTGGGTAAAATTTTAAATTTTATGATACCAACTAATATATTTCGACTCATTGGCGAATTTTGTACAAATGTTTTATTTAAACCGTATGATCTACTCAGGTCTATAGAAGGTTGGTGGCCCTCAAATGTTGTCAACTTTCTGTTGATCAGTATTATTTCGATTTTATTTCTTTATTGGCTAGGGCAGTTGCAACGATTTAGAAAAGCAGGAGTTGAATAGCGAAAATAGTTTGAATTGGGAAGTAAAAATAAACTTAAACGATTTAAGGAGAACGAAGGATTTCCCAATGTCATTCAACCGACCAGAGAAGAGGTTTTAAACAATTTCAAGTTTAAAGGAAACTGGAATTCTCTCTTTAAAAACAATAATCCCATTGTCTTAGAATTGGGGTGTGGTAAGGGTGAATACGCTATCGCATTGGCTAAAAAGTATCCGGACAAGAATTTTATAGGAATTGATATCAAAGGTGCCAGATTTTGGCGAGGCGCAAAAACGGCCATAGATGAGAAAATAGAGAATGTTCTTTTTGTGAGAACCCAGATTGAACTGCTCGCTTCAATATTTGAGGAAGAGGAAGTGTCTGAGATCTGGATCACTTTTCCCGATCCCCAAATCAAATATCGCAGAACGAAACATCGATTGGTAAATCCGGACTTTTTAAGAATGTACCAAAAAGTTTTAAACGAAAAGGGTATCGTTCATCTAAAAACGGACAGCGAATTTTTGCACGGCTATTTGTTAGGTGTTTTACAAGAAGGAAACCACCATATCGATTATGCACATCATGATGTATACAACAGTACAGGTGCTCCGGAGGAGGTTACTTCTGTGCAGACATTTTACGAAAAGCAATATTTAGATCAGCAAAAGCGTATCACCTATGTCCGATTTAAAACCAATTATTGAAATTAAATGTCGAATGAAGATTCTTTTTTTGAGAAAGTATACAAAGTTGTTCGAGAAATACCTGCTGGGAGAGTAACTTCTTATGGTGCCATTGCAAATTACTTAGGTATGCCAAGATCTGCCAGGGTGGTTGGCTGGGCAATGAATAATGCACATGGAGATATGTCAATTCCCGCACATAGAGTAGTAAACAGGAACGGACTTTTAACAGGCAAGCACCATTTTGAAGGATCTAAATTAATGGCGCAATTATTAATGAGTGAAGGAATCCCGGTGAAAGAAAATGAAATCCAAGATTTTTTTAGTTTTTTTTGGGATCCGAACATCGAATTAAATAAACCCATGTAATTGGTTATCAAACATTTTTCAAAAAAAAAATTGTATTAGATTTTTCTTTTTATATTTGCATATCTTTGCTTAAACTGAATTCAATCAAACCATGAAGAAACATTTACCTAAACTGTTAATCTTTTTTATCTTATTCTCAGCTAATCAAATGTTTGCTCAATCTAATTTTAGCCATGAAGCTGGGATTAGTTTTGGTGTTACTTCATTTCAAACAGATTTTGGTGAAAGATATGATTTTCCCAGTGCAAATGCCTCTAATTTAGGATTTAGCCTTGTTTATTATCTCAACTTCTTTGGCAGAGAATACAACTGGAGATCTGGATCGACCTATTTCTCTGAACACTTTAAATTAAAGGCTGAATTCTTATATACCAATAAGACCAATATCAAACATGAGCCCTGGGTTGGATTATCAGAAGAATCTCCAACTTTTGCTAAACTTGATGCAATGAGAGGAAATATCAAGTTTTTTAATGTTGGAACGCAGTTGGAATACTACTTTTTTAGCTTAGACGATTATTCAGTTTATTTTGGCCAACAAAACCAAATAAATCCATACATAAGTGCCGGAGTACATTATGCTTATTTTGATCCTAAAGTCACTTCTACCTTAAACCCCTTTGGTCCCGGTGAAATTGGGACGGTTGAAGGCGATGTGGAGCCTTATGATTACTTACTTGGTAATTCAAGCGGAACCTCTAAAGAATGGAAATGGACAAGAGAAGCCGTACATAACGATGCGGGAAGTGCATTTGGTGTCTCAGTTGGTGGTGGTGTGCGTTATAGTATGCAGTATTTTTCTATGGTTTTAGATGCTCGCTGGCAACATTTTTTCTCTGATAAGGTTGATGGTCTTGACGCTCCGGATGATCCGGGGAATAAGTATAACGATACCATGATCTATGTCAATCTGGGTGTTGTATATACGTTTAATAGATACTAATCTATTGCCCGAATAGATCTTTCAAGGTCTTCGATCAAGTCATCGCAATCCTCGATTCCAACGCTCAATCTTAATAGGTTTTCTGTAATACCTAAATAGTTTCTTTGATTCTCACTTAAAGAGGCATGTGTCATTGTGGCCGGGTGTCCAACAAGAGATTCGACTCCTCCTAAGGATTCAGCGAGTTTAAATAATGTAAGGTTTTTCAGAAATAGGTTGATCTTTTTGATATTGCCTTTAAGCTTAAATGAGAGTATGCCTCCGAAATCGGACATCTGTTTTAAGGCAATTTTATGACCCTCAAAATCTTCAAAACCTGGCCAATATACCTTTTCAATGTTGTTGTGGTTTTGGAGAAATTCTGCAATTTTTCTTGTGTTTTCTGAATGTCTCTGCATACGAACATGTAGCGTTTTGATGCCTCTTAAAACCAGAAAAGAATCCATCGGACCTGCAATGGCTCCACAGGTGTTCTGTATAAAGAATAACTTTTTTGAGATTTCCGGGTCTGAAGTAATAATTGCGCCTAAGACAACATCCGAATGTCCGCCCAGATACTTGGTCGCAGAATGAACTACGATATCAGCCCCAAGATCTAATGGTCTTTGTAAATAAGGGGTGGCAAAGGTATTGTCTACTGCCAATATTAAATGATTCTTTTTGGAAATCTTTACGATCATAGAGATATCAATGATTTGCAATAGCGGGTTTGTAGGTGTTTCAAGCCACAACAATTTTGTCTTCGAATTGATCAATTGACTGAGCTCTGCCACATTTGTAAAATTGACATAATGAAATTTTATATTAAATGATTTCCATATCTGCTCGAATAACCTATAAGTACCCCCATATAGGTTAGTATTGGCGATTACTTCGTCCCCGGGTTTTAAGAGTCTTATAACAGCATCAATGGCCGCCATGCCTGAACCAAATGCCAAGGCAAATTTACCGTTTTCAATGCTTGCCAATGCATTTTCTAAAGCTGTTCGGGTTGGATTTGCCGTTCGGGCATAGCTAAATTCACCATGATGTTCAACAGACTTTTGTTCGAAAGTTGAAGTTTGGTAAATTGGTGTCATCACGGCTCCGGTTCCGGGGTCCGACTTTTGATTGCCATGAATAGTCTTTGTATTGAAATTCATTATACCAGTTTGATTAGAGAAAGAATTACACCCAGATGAATACCTTCATGAAAAGCATTGAACTGCAATGCATCCTCAACTGTATTTAGCACCATTCCCGTACTAGTAGGGTACGATTGAAAAGATTTAAAAAGCCCGGAATTGTAATCTTTTTTAGTTTGATCAACAGTTCTTATCAGATTTTCTTTAATGTATCTTATCTGTTCAACGGAAAAAGGCTCGAGTGGCTTGGTTCCCTTAGCTAAAAGAGGAACTATACGCTCATCTATATTTAACGGTAAACCAGAAAGCTTATACACTAATAATTGTTCCGTGACAAGAACATGACCCATATTCCATATCATGGAATTATTGAATCCTTTTGGTATAAAGTTTAATTGTTCCTTATTGAAGTTCTCTAATATAGAATTCAATTTATTTCTGTTAAAGTGGGTTGCTTCGAATATTTTATCCATACAAAAGAAGTTTTCATAAAAATACCTATTTTCGATAAAACCTTGCAGATGAAAAAAATTTATTACTTAAAGACTTGTGACACGTGTAAGAGAATCTTAAAAAATATAAAATTGGATGGGTTTGAATTGCAAGATATCAAATCAAAACCTATTTCATTTACAGAGCTTGAAAACCTTTACAAATTAACCGGGAGTTATGAAGAACTCTTCAGTAAATTGGCCAAAAAATATAAAGAACTCGATCTGAAGAATCATCAACTTTCAGAAGCAGATATAAAACGTTTTATACTCGAGGAATACACTTTTTTAAAGAGGCCCGTCATAGTTGATGGAGATCAAATTTTTATCGGGAGTGGAAAAAGGAATGTAGAAAGACTTTACAGTCATTTAGGAATCAAATAAAGAGATATCTTTGTGGTATGCTCAAAAAGATATTCATTGGGATTGTCATATTCGCATTGCTCGCTCTGGCCGGCCTTTATTTTCTTAGAAAATATGCTGAAAAGAGCCTTGAAAAGGCATTGATAGAAAATGGTTCGGGTCTATATGTGAAAGATATCAAAGATATCTCGATCAATCTTTTGAATGAGACGCTTACATTTTCAGGCTTGACTGTTGTTCCGGATCCAGAAGCCAAGAACTTACTTATCAAAGATTCTTTAGGTAAAGGGGCTTTAGTTCATTTAGAATTGGGAAAAGCTACGGTAAAATATATCAATGTCAAAGAGTTACTGTTATCTAGGAAGATAGAAATTAACCAGATTCAGATCGATGATCTAAGTATAAAAGTATTTAAAAACGAGAGTTTCAAGGATAGCACTAATAAAAATATGCGCTTAGATTCTATACAGTTAAAAAAACTAAATGGAATAAGTGTAAGTGATATTGTGGTAAAAGATCTGGATTACCAAGTATTTAACGTAAAGAATAATGATACCTTATTTGAACTTGATTCACTTAGTTTTCGCTTTAACGGATTGGCACTTGTCAAAGGTCCAGATCAATTGTTCAGATTAACGTCTACTGCTGACAAGTTTCTGTTGGAAAAACTTGCCTTGACCTTTCCGCTTCAACATTATAAATTAGAGTGCAACAAAGTTGAATTAAACTTTGTCGATCGTGCTATTTTAATCGATTCAATTAATTACAAACCTACCATAGACAGGCAAGAACTAGCGGAAACCTATAAATACAATAAAGAAGTTAATTCCCTGTCTTTAAACAAACTAGATCTCTACGGCATCAATTTTTTACAGGTTATAGGTTATCAGGAGTTTTTTTTAGATAGTCTAGCCATCAAGGGAGCAGATTTTAGTATTTATAAAGATAAGAGAAAGCCTTTCGATAAGAGTCTTTATAAAACGCTACCCCATATTTCGCTCAAGAAATCACCTGTCTTGTTAAATATTCCGAAAGTGAGTATAGAAAATTCCAGTTTAGTTTATGAAGAAAGAAATCCTAATCACGATTTACTGATGAAAGTTCATTTTCAGGAAATAAATGGAATGATAGAAAATGTGACTTCTGTACCGGAATTTAAGAAGAACCCTATGACCGTTCATGCAAGAGCTAAGTTGATGAACCAGGCCGAGCTGAATGTAAAGATGAATTTTGATCTGAGTGACAAAAGCGATGATTTTACTTTTGCAGGAACTCTTGGCCCCTCCAATTTTAAATATTATGATGAAGTTTTATTTCCATTATTTGGGTTGAAAATATTTAGCGGGCATTTAGATAAATTATCCTTTAGCGCAGTGGCAAACAATAATGGGTCATATGGTAGAATGACCATGCTCTATCACGATTTAGAGGCTAAAGTGTATAAAAAGGAGATCTTTGAAGAAGAAAAGAAATTATCCTGGTTGGTGAATCAGATTGTTCATCAAAGTAATCCAAACAAAAAAGGTCATGTCAGACAAGCTAACCTAGCTTATACTCGTGAAACATATAAAGGCATTGGAAGTTTATTTTGGAAAACCCTTCAGACCGGTATTTTACATACGCTTGCACCTGAAGCTTTATCAGTTGTTGATAAGCTAAAAGAAAGAAAGGATAAAAAAGCAGCTAAAAAGAGGAATAAATAGACCTTATTTTTTATACAACATAGGATTTAATTCTTCATCGTTGTACATTTTCATTTGTTTATATACTTTCATGTACTTTTTGCCTGAAGCGATGTCTTGAAGTAAGTCGTCAATAGCACTGGATAAGTCTTCTCGCTGTAACTCTAAAATTTCCAGTTTTTTCTGACAGGCTAATTTATGAGATTCACTGGCATTCTCTCTATTGGCTTCTTCCGCCATATGATAAATCTTTAAGGCCAAAATAGAAAGTCTGTCAATGGCCCAAGCCGGACTTTCCGTATTAATAGTGGCATTTTCGGCAACTTTTACTTGTTTGTATTTATCCAGAAAATAGCTGTCGATATATTCTACCATATCCGTTCTGTCTTGATTGGAAGCATCAATTTTTCTTTTTAGCTTGAGGGCAGATACGGGATCGATATCAGGGATCCGAATGATGTCTTCATAATGCCATTGAACCGTATCTATCCAGCATTTTCTGTACAGCAAATGTTCCAAAACATCCTCTTTTGGAAAAGGATTCTCAAAGGGCTGGTCGACATCGTCTAAACGATGGTATTTTTCTATGACATTGTCAAATAACTGATTATACTGTCTTGCGTTCATTTTTAAATAAATTTACGATCAATCAAAACCATTAAACGATCTTCTAATTCTTCTTTACCTTTCCAGTTATATTTTGGTTTTACATTGTATTGAATATATTGAATGGCCTCCTCTTTAGTTTTACACTCATTCAGGAAATGTAGAACTTTATTAAAATCGGACTGGCTGAAATTAAACAGGTTATTGACAAAGGCAATCCTGTCATTGAGTCCAACTTGAATAGAATTGCTCGACAACTTTTCGTGTAAGGAAAGTTGTTTTAGTTTTTCAGGTTTCGCTTCTAATAATTTTTCGGCGTCATCGATAGAGTAGGTATCTTTAAACTCTTCTTTAAGCGTGTAATCCTCTATGACATCATCAAATTTTGGCACAAAAAAGGGTTCTTCAATTTCGTTATCTTCCTCTTCTTTTACCACTTTTTGCTTCTCCACTTTTTTCTCGATGGCCTCTTGAAGATTTTCTTTTAAAGATTCAAAATCTACTAAGGTCTCGGTTTTTTCTTCTGCAACAGGTTCAGAAAGATCAATTGATACGTCTTCTTGTTTAACAGATCCGGCTTGAAATAATAATATAACCAGTGATTCATATAATTCAAGCGCTTTTTGCCTCAATTCTTCGTATTGTTCAAGATTTACGAGCCTTTTAAGTTCATCAATCCTTTTCTCCAGATGTATTTTTTTGTCTTCTTCCATGAATCAGGAATCGTAATCGATCAGTTTTGCCTTACAAATTTAAATTATTCTGTAAACAAACAACCTACATTTTTCATTACATTTGTCACTCAATTTGATTAAATTTAATTTGTTCCTGCAAATATTGGGCACAAATTGTATCAATCCTGAAATTTACTAGATGTTTCTTGAAAATACCATAAACCAACAAGAACACTTTGGCTGGATCGAAGTGATTTGCGGTTCCATGTTCTCAGGAAAAACCGAAGAATTGATCAGAAGGTTAAAAAGAGCCCAATTTGCTAAGCAAAAGGTAGAGATTTTTAAACCAACGGTAGATAACCGATATGCGGATGACATGGTGGTAAGCCATGATGAGAACGAAATTCGCTGCACGCCTGTGCCGGCTTCAACGAATATTTTATTATTGGCCACAGACATTGAGGTAGTTGGTATTGACGAAGCACAATTTTTTGATGATGAAATTGTAAACGTATGCAATCAACTGGCGAACCGCGGAGTTCGCGTCATCGTTGCCGGATTAGATATGGATTTTAAAGGAAATCCTTTTGGCCCGATGCCGGCGCTTATGGCCACGGCAGAGTATGTTACGAAAGTTCACGCCATTTGCACTAAAACGGGTAATTTGGCCCATTACAGCCATCGAAAAGTTTCTGGAGACAATCTGGTCATGTTAGGTCAGGTACATGAATACGAACCTTTGAGCAGGGCTGCATATTACAAAATTATCCAGGAAGAGCAAAAAAAGAAAAAGGAAGCAACCCAATTGCAAAATAAACAGCATGAACAATAGTCCGACTGTTCTTGAAATTCATTCCAAGGCGATTCAGCATAACCTCCAGTATTTTCAATCTAAACTTCAAGATCACACAAAAACTTTAGTGGTGATCAAAGCATTTTCTTATGGAAGTGACGCGATTGAAATTGCAAAAATACTGGCTGACCAGGGTATAGATTATTTGGCTGTTTCGTATGCATCAGAAGGGATTGAGCTAAGAAATGCAGGAATTAATTTGCCCATTCTGGTTTTGCATCCACAGGTAGAGAATTTTGACAGAATCATTTCATACAATTTAGAGCCTACTATATACAGCCAAAGAAGTTTGGAGTTATTTCTTGAGAAAAGTCTGAATCTGGAGAAGTCCTATCCCATTCATCTAAAAATTAATTCCGGAATGAATCGATTGGGATTTAAAAAGGAAGAAAGGGAAACGCTTACTGCGATGTTGGTTTCAGCAAAAAAACAGATCAAAATAAATTCGATATTTTCTCATTTGGCTTCAAGTGAGGATAAAGGTTCAAAAGAATTTACCTTAGCTCAAATCGCTTATTTCAATGATTTTAGCGATGAAATTGCAAAAGATTTGGGATATAGACCCTTAAAGCATATTTGTAATTCTTCCGGTATATTAGAATATCCTGAAGCTCATTTTGATATGGTGCGACTGGGTATTGGTCTTTACGGATTTGTAAATATTCCCGAGGAAACAGAAAAACTTAAAAATACCCATCGCCTAAAAACGAAGATTTCTCAAATTCAACATATAGAGAAAGGCGAATTGGTAGGATACAATCAAAGTTTTTTGGCAGAGAGACCAAGTCGAATTGCAACATTATCATTGGGCTATGCCGATGGTTTAAAAAGGGTTTGGAGCAATTCGCAAGTTGAGGTAGCTGTTAACAATAAACCCGCACCCATCATAGGTAAGATTTGTATGTGCATTACGATGATTGACGTAACCGATATAGATTGTCAGGAAGGAGATGAAGTAGTCATTTTTGAAACACAGGAGCAAATTCTAGAACTGGCAAATAAAGCTGGAACCATACCCTACGAAATACTTACTTCTATTTCTCAAAGAGTGCGAAGAGAATTAAAATAATTTTTAACTTGCATAAAAATAAATCAATAACCATGCTAAAAGAATTCAAAGAATTTGCCTTAAAAGGGAATTTGCTCGATATCGCCGTAGGTTTTGTGATGGGAGCAGCGTTTAACACAGTTGTAAAAACATTTACAACAGGGATTGTTTCTCCCATAGTTGGTCTTTTATTTAAAGCTGATTTTAAAGATTTAAAGTGGGTTTTAAGGGACGGAGTAATCAATGAAGAAGGGATAACAGAGGGCGAGCTCATTTTGGAATACGGTACTTTTCTGACTGCTGTACTCGATTTTATAATTGTGGCGTTCGTCATGTTTATGATGGTGAAACTTTTTAATGCCATGAGAAGAAAAGAAGAAGAGGCTCCGGCTGCTCCGGCAGGTCCAAGTCAGGAGGAATTGTTAACAGAAATAAGAGATTTACTCGCGAAGAAATAAAAAAATCCCGTCTATTAGACGGGATTTTTTTTAACCCTTTTTACTATTAAACACCTCCGCAATGGACGGAGTGTTAGTTGATTTGCTCTGAAGTACAAATTCGTCGCCACTTTTTACAGATCCCGTTTTTAAAACTTTAAAGTACACACCACTTTTGGTTGTTTCCCAAAATTGCTTGATGACCTTCGCATCATTAAACCTGATGCCCAGTTTTACGCAAGGCTCGCGGGGTTTGGTCACTTCTAACATCGTTTCACCGAGTGTATAGACATCGCCGACAAAAATATTTTCCTCCCAGAGGTCATTAACCGTAAGATTTTCGCCAAAAATGCCATAATTAAAATCCAGTTCCGGATATAAATTTTTCCAAAAAGCATAATGATTTTCCCCATAAGCATAAACGGCCTGATCAATGCCTCCGTGAAACTTTCTGTCGATGATATCATCTTTTTCCACATGATCTTGCCCCAGAAAAACAGGTTCATCTACAGGGTATTTATAAATGCCTGTTTCATACGTTTTATGTTTCCAGGTCACGCTTTTTCGTTTACCGAGATTTACTGAAATTACTCTCATTTTTTTGTTTTTAGTTGATCTGCAATTTTCCGATCATTGGACAATCTTGCGACTTTATTTTGTCCGCCCAATTTACCGATCGACTTCATATAATCTTGAAATCCGTTCTTTGCAACCTGACTGATGACGAGGGGTCTTAATATATTTCCTTCTCGCAGATCAAAATAGTAGGAATTTTGTTTTTGCAATTCTTCATCAATTTTTAGAGAGAATTCTCCTAAATTTTGAGGCAGTTGTTCAAACTCTATGAACCATTCGTGATAAGGCAGACCTGCATCTGGCGCATTTACTTGGGGTGCCACAGTAAACTCGTTTATTTTTACGGAGGTATTTACGCATGCCTCCTGCAGAGCTTGTTCAACTTCTTTGGCTATAACGTGTTCACCAAAGGCTGAAATAAAATGTTTAATTCTGCCTGTAACAATGATTCGATAGGGTTTCAACGAGGTAAAGGCTATGGTATCACCCACATTATAGCCCCATAAACCGGCATTGGTAGATACGATCATGACATAGTTTAGGCCTAATTTTACTTCAGAAATAGTAAGTCTCGGAGGATTTGAGTCATAAAACTGATCAGCGGGAATAAATTCATAGAAAATGCCGGAGTTCAGTAAAAGAAGCATTCCTTGATTTGGATTGTTTGTAGGATTGGGCAAATCTTGGTAGGCAAAAAAACCTTCAGACGCCGGAAATAATTCGATAGAATCTACTTTTCTGCCAATTAGATTTTCCATTTTTTTGCGATAGGGTTCGTAATTTACACCTCCAAAAACAAACAACTTAAAATTGGGGAAGATCTCGCCTACTTTTTCTTTTTTTACCTCAATCAACCTTTCAAAATACATCTGCACCCAGGAAGGTATCCCGCTAATTAGGCGCATATCTTCTTTTAAAGTTTCCTGAACAATGGTATCAACTTTGGTTTCCCAATCATCAATGCAATTGGCTTCCCAACTTGGCAACCTGTTTTTTTGTAAGTAACCCGGAACAAAATGGGCCACAATTCCAGACAATCGACCAATTTTAATTCCGTTTTTTTCCTCTAACTCGGGACTCCCTTGTAAAAAGATCATTTTCCCATCTACAAACTGAGCATTTCCTGTATGATAAATATAGAGCAACAAAGCTTCTTTTGCGGCTTCTACATGAAATGGCATAGATTCTTTGGTGATCGGAATGTATTTTGTACCAGAAGTTGTCCCCGAGGTTTTAGCAAAATAAATAGGTTTTCCGGGCCATAACACATCAGTTTCACCCTTTTTAACCCTTTCTACATAGGGTTTTAAATCCTCGTAATCTCTAATGGGGATTTGCTTGATAAAATCTTTGTGAGTTTTGATTTGCTCAAAATGATGATCTTTCCCAAAGGCGGTGTCCTTTGCCTGAGATATAAGTTCCAGGAAAACTTTCTCCTGGGTTTTTATTGGATCATTTGCCCATCGGTAGGTTTTTTTTGCAACTCGATTGGCATATATTTTTGCAAAAAAAGATTTGATTGGCATAGTTGATTGATTTAAAATTATTCAAAATCGATATAATTTTCCGGATTTACGGTATAACCACCTTCCCAAAGTTCAAAGTGTAAATGGGTTGCCGTTGAAAGATCTCCTGTTGAACCGGCAATGGCCACGGCTTCACCCGCTTTGACCAGATCACCTTGATCTTTTAAAATGGTTGAATTGTGTTTGTACACAGATATAATGCCGTTGACATGCTCAATAATGATCACATATCCCGTATCCGCTGTAAAACCGTTAAAAATAACCGTTCCATCGGCGATAGATTTTACCGGAGTATTTTTATCTAAGGCAATATCCACAGCAAAATGCTTTTCTTTTGGGTTGTATCGTTCTGTTATTCTGCCCTTGACAGGTGAAGTAAAAACGATATCCGTTCTTTGTGTTGCTGCCTCAAAAACATTAAATCGCTCTTCTCGCTCAATTTCAGCCCGAAAAGTAGAATCTAACGCACTGGGTTCCAGGTCTACTTCATCGATACTTATAGCTTGTAAAATAGAATCTTTGTTAAATTCTTCCGGTGTAATCTCTCCCTTTAATACCTGCTGAATATTTTCGATAAACAAATTGTTATAATCGAGCATTTGTGTAAGTGAGTCTACTTTATAATTTAAAATCGCAGCATCTTTTTTAAGCTTTGAGGATGAATAACCCGGAATATATTCTTTAAGAGGGGTAAAGGCTATGAGGGCTGTTGTGAGTAAGATGAGAAAAATAGAAAACAAACTGCCAAATACAAATGCACTAAGGCGGTTAAGCCTAAATGAAAAACGTTCTTCAAAGGTATCCTCATTCAATACCACAAAGCGGTATTTAAACGTAAGTTTTTCTTTTATTTTACTCTTTGACTTTGACTTTGGTCTGTCCATTCAAAAAATTCTAGGAAAAGCAAATATAGTATTTTTTTAACCTGAGCCCTTGTTCGCATACTCTAACTAAAAGGGTTTCTAATCTAAAGAAATTCTTCTTTTTACAATAACTGCATCATTTAATACAAAAGGTTTTGGGATCATCTCTTCGGTCCTTTTAGTAAAACCGGAAGTAAATGCCTTTAAACCTTTGTTTTCGTAAAAATCATAACTGGCTTCCAGCAATAAAAATTTTAGTTTTTCATTGTTTGGTATGGCAAAAGAGATTTCTACAAATTCCCCCGGTTCAGAAAAGTAATAGCTTAAGACATGAGGTCTTATTTCAGTGTCAAAAATAAAGTCATGCGTATTTTTAAGTTTTTCACCATTCATAGAAAACTCCCTAAAATGGAGAACCGTTTCACTCAAAATTTCGATCCTGTTTAATTTCCTTAAAGGAATAATTCGAATTGTATATTCTTTGATTTCACCAATAATTGTATCCTTGAGAACCAGAATTTCAGATGGAGGAAAATTGATAAAATCCGTTTCGCGATATAATGAAAGTGAAGTGCCGTATTTACTCGGAGAAAAGTCCTGAAATAGGCTACCTGAACTCGGATCATCAGTCAGATATTGTGATGTATATTCATCTGTTTTTTTGTCGTAACTGGCAAAATATGCTTTGTGTGAATCTATATCGGCTATATAAACCACACTATTTGGTTTTTTTCTCTCATCATTCCAATTGGACGTAAAGGCTGCCGATGCAAGAGCCAATACTCCAATGAGCAAGCATAACTTGGCAAACTCTTTCCTGTTCTTAAAAGAGGCAATAATGGGTAACATTAATCCAAAAATAAGCACCACAAAAACACTGCTGATCACGGTCATTTTCAGGCCTAAACCCGAGGGAAACATTTGAATCAATGGTGAAAAGACGATTAATACAGGTAAGAATATGATTGTATAAAATAACACCTGATAATGTTTTTCCTCTTTAGAAAACAATAATAATGTCAATACCAGCAGGGCTAGATAAACCGATAAAATAAAGAAACCGGCACCCGGTAAATAAATGGCAATGAGAACATTAATGATGAGCCAGATAAAAATGGGCGCTATAACTAAATTGGAAATCGGATGATTTGGAATAGACTTTTTATAAAAAAATAAACAAAGAGCTAGCGTAAATGATAAAAGAGCGGTGACATAGTAATAGCCATTGTAAGTGAATCCATGTAAGATTTCACTGTATTGAGGAGACAACTTTAAAATCAGTTTCCAACCAAAAAAAGTTAACAGGCCCGAAAGAATCAGTGATGACAGAAATGGCACAAACCCTTGAAAAATGGAGCGGATACTTAATTTTTTGTTTTTCAGACCTAAAAAAATCAGGATAAAGAACCAGACCAACGCCAAGATAGTCATCGGCAAAACCCAAGCAAAGGGGTAATTGATCAGGTCTAATCCCGGAAAATTAAAATAGACCAGATCTTTTGCAGAATCTAAATTTGTGATATCTGCCTCCGCAAAATGAGGCAACATTTGCGTTAAATATGTTCCTTGATGAGCCAAGGTTTTTTGGTCTAATCGATCATACGAATCCATTTCTGTATGGTAGTCGAAGTGATCATCTATAAAAGCGAGATTATAGCCTTGAATATTATCTTCTTCTCTAAAAACAGTTAAATCCATATCATTGGGCAACAATTTATAGATGCTGTACAAAAGTGAATTGGCTACTGCTTTTCTGGGTTTAGTTTCGTTAAATGCTTTGATGAGTTCTTCGTTTCCATTATTTGTTTCTAAAAGCATGAAACTGGGTCCGCCACTTCCTCTTGCTTCAAAATTGATGGCCAATTTTACTTCTTTGGCCCAGGGATGGTGTTTTATAAAAGCATTTGCGCCCAGCAAACCCAATTCTTCGGCATCAGAGATCAGAATAATGATATCGTTTTTTGGTCTCTTTCCTCGTTCTAAATAAACCCTAAGACCTTCTAAAATTGTGGCCACTCCGCTTGCAGCATCACTGGCACCCAAAGAAGAATGTGGGGCAGAGTCGTAATGGGAGAGCAGAACTAATGCATTTCCCGGTTCAGTTCCCTCAATTTTTGCTAAAATATTTTTAGTATTGGCACCGGCTCTCCACTTTTTGTTGATCGCTATTTGATCTTGAATATCGACAGTAAGACCCAGTTTTTCCAGTTCTTCAACGATGTAATCTCGAACTTCGGCATGCGCTTTTGATCCAACATAGTGCGGTTTTTCACTCATTTTTTTGACGTGAACCATTGCTCTTTCTGTTGAAAATTGATCGGGTGGAACATTTTCGCCTTGTGGATTTGGTCTTAAGTTCGAGATCGTCCAAAAAATGGTAAAGACAATAAGTAAAAAAGAAATGGTTGGAATATAGGATTTTTGATGCTGCATTAAATTTTAATTCGTGATTGACCTATAAATGTAACAAAAAAAGCAATGACCTTAGTCTTTTACTATGTTGATATTGTTCCAGGTCAAACCATGATCATTAAACACTTGGTCCGGCATATCTTCACCGGAATCAAATTTTTTAGCGGGATCAATTGGGCTGGCTTCATGGTTAAATTCTATGACAGAAAAAACCTGACCTATATTGATATCAGCTTCTTCATTTTTCTCAAAGGATTTTCTTTTTTCTAATTGAACTTTGGCATCCCACCGAAATAATTTGGGAAACCACTGGTCGTCATATTTTTGATAAGTAATGGTCTTGGTAAAGCGCGGATTGGCTATTTTAAGGCCGACGGCAAATAGAATTGGTTTTACCATAAAAGGAATATAGAATTTACCTGTTTGCTCCATATGAACGATGGCATAAGAATCTTTGCTAATGAGAATAGTACCGGAATCTCTTATATAATCGATCGTTTTTTTGGCTTTATACTCAATGGCCATCAAAGGTTCTCCGTTAAGAACCGTTTCCTCACCAAAAGTATATTCGTATTTATTAAAATGTTTAGGATTCAAAAAGTTGACATCATTGTCATGATATATGTCGATATCGAGTACACTTTCGGGTCCGCCAAAATCCATTTTAAACGAATCCTCATCCCAATCGTCTTCCCATTCTTCACCTTTTTTCAAGGCTTTTTTCTTACTTTTTTCCCTTTTTTTATCTAACCATTCCCGCATAAATTTAAATTGCTGTGGGTTTTCTTCCGGTCTGTATAAAAGCAATTGATGCTCACTTTTGGCACTGTCCTGAAATGATTTGTAATACGATTCAAAAACCCCTTCATGCTTATTGATAGTGGCATTATTTTCTATAAATTTTTCTCTGTAATAGGCTGTTGTAGAAAACGGTGTTTGAGGAGCATTGGTCGCCATGTTTTCTTTGGCGAGCTTGATATAATCGAGGGGAGAAAGTTTTGTCAGCAAAACTTCATCCAAGACATTATTGGCTTCGGTCAAAGTAATATTTAAAACATTGTTGATCCTTTTGACTGGAATTTCATAATTGTTAAAACCGATATAACTCACCACCAGGGTATCCGATTTGACTTTTTCGGGGATATACATATCAAACTCTCCGTTTTCATTACTTATCGTTCCTAATCTGCTTTTCTTTAAAGTGATGGAGGCAAAAGGCAATGATTCATTATTTTTTCCATCTTTTATCGTTCCCTCAATGGAAAAATACTGAGCATTTACTGTAAAAACGAAAAGAAATAGAACAGAAGAAAATAATAGACGAAGTGACATATATTTTTTAACGTAAGACGAAAGGGGTCCTAAAATGTTACAACAAATACTTATTGCTCGTTAAACAGTTGGTCGATTTTACGTTTACTTGGAAACCAGATCCACATACCTAAAATTCCAAGAAAAAAAATTAATAATGTACCTCTAATTTTATCAATTTGAGAGGTTGGCATCTTGGTCCATAAAAACCATATAAAATAAGCAATGACCAATAAATTTAGCCACACCAAAGATTGGTACATGTTGTTATCCAGGGCAATTTCAGGATAATTTTGTGCCACTACATAGAAGATCAAAGAAATATAAATGACGGTATGAAATATAAGTAAACGCTTTAGGTTTTTTAGGTCGTATTTGAGTTTTTCTATGTCGAATGGTTCTGGGTTCATGTTATTTTTTAAATGAGTTCAAAAGTATGTAAAAAGGTGTTGATACCAAATTCCGGACTGGAATAAACATTTTTTGATATGTCATTTAAATATGGTTTCGCGACTTCCATAGAAGCTTGTGCTAAAAAGACAGCGTCTACTTCAGTTTCAATGTCACGAATTTTTTCCGCAATATGAAAACCGTAATTTTCCGCATCATTTTTCTCGTAATATGGCCAGCCATCCGTGCAATCACAATGTAAAATTTCAATTTTTTTGTCGAGTTGTTTAGCTGTCTTTAGGAGCAGATCCTCACTGGTATTTTTGGTAGAAAGAGCCGTATATGCCAATGCAATTCGTCGGTAATTTTTGACCAAATATTCAGCAATTGGAAAATCTATTCGCTCTATGCCTTCTGTATGATCGCATTCGCCACCATAGGTAGAACAAGTACAAATAATTAACTGAGGTTTATCCTTTTTAATTTTTTCTACTTCTGCTAAAAATGTTTCGTTATCGGTTTTGCCGTTTTCAAGCGCACTTTTTAGAATCGCTGCATTGACGAAATGCCTTATTTCGATTGTTGGATTATATTTTTTAACCAAGGCGTCGAACTTGGGTATGTGAATGTCTGATGTGTGAAGGAAAGCAATCATTTCGTCATGATAAGGATAAAATTTTATTCGCGTTTAATCAAAAGGTAAAAGTCGTTTTCCAGTTTTAAATAACCCTGGTCATAAACATAGTAATACGTGTTCCCGTTTTTTGTGATGTATATGGAGGTGAACAAATTAAAATCGAATTGAAGATCACTTAATTTTGATTTTGGCAAAGTTGTTTTACCCGAGATGTTTAGTTCGCTGAGAATCTTATAATTTTTTCTCAGGTGGTTATTTGTATTTCGGATAAGATTTTTTGCATCGCGATTTACTTTGTTATTAAAGGCATTTCTGCAATAATCGCTACAAAATTTTTTGTCACTTCTACCTAAAATAGGTTCGCCACATTCGGCACAGGTTTTTGTTTCCATATCAGTTTGGTAATAAAGTATAGTGGCCATGAATACAGAGCCATTTGTTATTTTCCTTGACAAATATTCTTGTCGATTTTCCTTTTGATGTAAAAACTTGGCCAGAAGTTAACCCTTTATCAGACCAATAATAGGTGATCCAGGCCACATCCCCTTTAACGGTAACTTTAGGATCGATCATTTCGGTATGAATATCGGAAGAATTTTGTAACCAATTTTTAATGCTTTCAACTTCAGCAGCTTTTCCAACCAGCAAAACGGGATCCGTTTCTCCGAATTGTGTAAAATCCGGATGGATGTATCGGGTATAACTAACCAGGTCATTTTTTTCGATGGCATCCCACATATCAATTAGGGTTTTTCGAATTTCTTGTTCTTCAGATTGAGCGCAAAGGGTTAAATTACTGAGCAAAAAAATGGCGATGAAAATAGGTTTCATTTTTGGGAGGATATTTAAAGAAAATTACGATCTCATTTTCGCAAGCATAGATGAATAAATTATTTCGAGTACTCAGGATGATGTTATTTTAATCGGTTTTCAAAAGAAATAAAACAGGTATACTCAATCTTTTGGCCCAAGAAATTTCTGAATGATTTTCACCTTCAAAGAAAAGAGTTTCCCAATAATCACTGTTATAACCTTTGCTAACCATGATTTTGTCTATTTTTGACTGGTAGGGTTCGTAGAATGAATCTCCCGTTAAATTACCATAATCAAAGTAAATCTTTTTAGTATTTGCCTCCGGTAAGTTTTGTTCTAAATAGTCTCTAAATTTACTGGAAACTTCTTTGTCGGTATTCTCATCAATTAATTCGTAACTGGCTAAGGGCGAATGGGTAGAAAGACATGCCACGCCGCCAAAAATGTGCGGATATTCAGAGAGTCCATAAATTGAAATGAGTCCACCCATACTACTTCCTATCATAAAAGTGTTCTCTGCCTCGGGTTTTGTAGGGTAATTTTTATCGATAAACGGTTTCAGTTCATTTACGATAAATTCAAGGTATTTATCTGCTGATGGCTCTCCTTTTATCTGTTGTTGTAAAATCTTGGTTTTAGTCGGTTCGGGAATATTATCGATTATTTTTTGAGGAAAATAATCTGCATAACGCCTTTCGGGGACGTTCCATATTCCAACGATCATACAATCTCTAATTTTACCCTCTAATAATAATTTTCCAAAGGTATCATCGGCCTCCCAGGCTGTTTTATTCCAAGTTTTTGAAGCATCAAAAAGCATTTGTCCATCATGCATATAAACAACTGAATAATTTTTGGTTTTGTCAAAATTTTCGGGCAGCCAAACATCAATATTTCGAGGTTCAACCAGTTTTGTATCAAAACTTGTAATTCGTTCAACACTTCCATAGGCCAGTTCAGGTAAATCTTGTGCCTGACAAACTAAAAATGTCATGGTAAAAATTAGTGATAGAATTTTTTTCATAGTTTTTATTTAAAATGGCTCTTTCTCAAATTTGAGCTAAAAGTTACTAAGGTAATTCGTTTGACGTTTTTAGCTCTTAATTTAGCAAAAACAAACCGAATCTGCCAGTTCGTAAACCAGCGGAAAATCCGTTAGACAATTGCGAAGCCAACCTGTGGAATCAATTTTCTTAGGGGCCGACAACCAACAATTACTTGTCGCTGATATAATGACCGTTTTTTACCAGGGCAGTTTCAACTCTTTAATTTCAGATTGATATAAGTATTCAAGTTTTTCTATCAGACCTTTTGGCATGACCATACCTGTACTTTTGACATTGTTTGTAAGCTGTTCGATATTCATGTTGCCCGGAATAACTGTGGAAACAGCCTCATAAGCTAAACAAAATGCAATGGCAATTTGGGCCAGGTTTTCTTCCGGTCCAACAAGTGTTTTAATTTTGTTCACCAGATTAGCTCTGGTTTTTATATCTTCTTTAGACCATCTGCCCCGAATATCATCAAATCTGCTTTCGGCATTGTATTTGCCGCTTAACCACCCAGAATCAAGAGGAATTTTTACAATGATCCCGATTTCTTTATTTTTAGCCATATCAAATCCACGTGAGGTATCTTGATGAATGATATTAAAAAATGCCTCGATTACTTTTGAATTTGTCGTATCCATTAATAACTTCATATCGTCAAAAGTATCTAAAGAAGCACCGTATGCTTTTATTTTCCCTTCGTCAATTAACTTTTCGAGTATCTCGTAATGGTCATTTTTATTTCCATCAAAATATTGGGAAGGGGGATTATGAAATATGAGTGAATCGACATAATCTACCTGAAGTCTTTTTAAACTGCCTTCTAAAGATTCTCTGATATAATCAGAATGAAAGTTTAAAGTACCAGTATGTGTGTGTCCAAATTTTGTATTGATCACAATTTTACTTCTGTCTTGGTTATGAAGTGCTTTACCCAATCTTATTTCACCGGTGCCATGTCCATAATTCGGGGCAGTATCAAAGAAATTGATACCGAAATCTAAAGATTTGTGCACAAGTTTGACCGCTTCAATTTCCGTCATACTTTTCCAGCCGGAATTTTGTCCTAATTGCCAGGCTCCAAGTCCAATTTCAGAGATATTTATCGAGTCTTTTATGTATTTTTTATACTTCATTTAAAAAAATTCAATACAGGTTACTTTTAAGGTCGGTTGGTCATAACAGCTTAAAATACTAAACAAAAACGTTTATTTCAAAGGCACATATTCATCCTCTAAATCCTAAATTGGTCATCGTTCAGATCTTATCATCACTAGCAACATTTTAAATGCTTCTATTGCCTCCAGCGCATGAGGAACATCGGCAGGCATGACGATCATTTGTCCTTCCGATAAACTATGTTGCTTCCCGGCAATTGAAATCTCACATTTTCCATCAATAATGATAGCTAGTGCATCAAAAGGAGCCCTATGTTCACTCAGGTTTTGTCCTTTATCGAACGAAAATAAAGTGGTTGATCCATTCTTATTTTTAGTCACCATTTTACTGACAGTTGCACCTTGAGAATAGTCAATACTTTCTTTGAGCGTGCATACTTGTTTAAAATCAATGTTCTGTTTCATTTTTTCTGATTTTTATTTTATCCAAAACCAGCGTTGACTTCCTGCCACTGCTCCGGCCATGGTTTTTGAGCTAATGATCAATAAAATGCAATCTATTGAGTGTATTATCCCAAAGGTATTTTCTGAATTATCACTATATCTTGACCCTGGTTCTTTTTTAGTTTTCCTGTGCTAAATTCGTCAAAAATATTCAGTTTAACAGGTTCTGAAAACTGTCTGTTTACTTTTTCGTATTAGATCACATGTTTAAAATTATATACCCTTATTTAAGGACGGATCAGTTTCAGGATTCCTTTTTTTCTTGTGATGACTTATGATGAAAAGAATTCCCGCAATGATAAATGGCACTGTGATGACCAGAATAACCACAGACTCATCCAAACTGATTGATTCATTTTGTAATTGTGCACAAAAATAAATGGGCTAAATCCAAGTCCGATTAAAATCAAGATGATGCCCCCGAGATATTCACGTTTCCAGGCAACAATTAAGACGGCCAGCAAAAGAAAGGAGGGTATGAGATGAATGAGAAAAGCGCCTATCTGTTGCCAAATCGTCAAGTCGGGACTAAAGGAATCCAGAGCAAACAAACTGATAAATAGAATAGCCAGGATAGTGATGATTCGGGGTGCCCAGTGAAGAATTTTAATACTTCTCTTCATTGTAATAGTTTTAGAATAAAGTTAATCTTTTTAAGATCGTCATATTAATATTGGCTTCAGGTCTGAATCTTGTTATTTTAACCAACAGTCTAATCTAAGGAGCAGTATTGATCATGCCTGTTTGTTATGGAGCTTTCACTTCAAAAGTTAAGGTCGCCCAGTTCGATTCATAGTCGAAATTTTCCTCTTTACTTTCGAGCATATGAATAGTGGCGATATACCACTGTCCTTCATTGTCTATCCTGAAACTAACTTCTCCCATCTTATTTGTCTTCAGCGAAGTTTCTTGTCCGGCATTTACGGTCATATTTTTTCGTGAGCTGACATGAACGGTTTGATTGCCAAGTGGTTTGCCCAAATACAAAAGCCTGAAAGACATTTCATCACCAATTGATAATGTGTAAGGGTTTTTCAATGGGATGAACTCTATTGGATAATGAAGTTCAGTTGAAAAGTGATCTGTTCTTTTTTCATCAACCTGAAGAATTGCTTTTACATGCTTTGCGTATTTTTCATTGGCAGACTTTTGGGTGATTCCTTTGTTTTTTCTGTCTGTAATTATCTCAGTCAATCCCTCATGCTCCAAATAAGCGCTAAAATCTTCTCCATTTAGTTCAATAGCACTCGGATTTGTCGAAATTCCGGCCACATAAGTCCCGGAGCTACCTGTTTTAAATTTTAAATATGTGGCTTTGCCTTTATCGTAAAAGTCAGTAGCGGCAGGTTTAAAATTGTAATCCGGTCCGATGATCAGAGGATTGATGATTCTGTCTCTCGTTATTATGTTTTCACTTTGATCGAATGTTCCGTTAAAAAGAAAAAGTTCGGATTCGCTATACTCATTAAAAAAGTAGGAATCGGACTTTAGAAAGAGTTCATGGGATGATAAAGTGAAAAACAGGATCACTAAAATTAAAGTAGTTGATATTCTTCTCATGTCAATAGTTTGATTTATGCTTTTTAATGTTGTGTTTGACTAAGATCAATTTAGAGTTTCAAACAACTAATTTAGCAAATACAGACCAAATAGACACCAGCCCAGCGAACCTTCCTAACACAGGCAGGCTTTCGTTAGTTTTACTGGAGTATTTATTCTAAATTTGAAATTCTAAGCTTTAGTTTAGAATGCGCTAAGGACAATTTTTTTAATTTAAAAAGATTAGGCCTGGCAATAATTATTATATGATTGCTATTATTTGTAGCCCTTAACTTTAACCATGCGATATTTTTGATTTCTTGATATGTATGAAACAGCAATTTTTTGAAACTTTAAAAAAGCGCAGAATTTGGAAGACATTTATTGCATATCCAGCAGCTTCTTTTGTAATTCTGCAAGCTGTCGATTTTTTTATTGCTAAGTACGGTCTCAACCCAAAGACATTAAATTTTGCCTTAGTTGCATTGTTGGGTGGTTTTATAATCGCTTTAATGTGGAACTGGTTACATGGTGAAGCAGGTCATCAAAACTATACGAAAAAAGAAACGGCCTCTTACGGTATCATAGGTATTGCCACTTTAATGGCTGCATTTTATTTTAGCAGCCAATCACCATCTCAAGAAATGCAAATAGCTGAATTAAGCTCGGAAAAGAGCTATCGTTTGGCAGTATTGCCTTTCGAAACTATTGCTGGGGATGCTTCTATGGATTACTTGTCTGAAGGTATTCCTGAAAATATAATTAATCGTCTATCTCAAAATACAAAGCTTCAGCTCGTTTCAAAAGCGTCATCCTTTATTTTAGATTCCACATTAAGAAATTCTAAAGATGTTTTAGAGCATCTAAATGCAAATTTAATGCTCACGGGTAAAGTGCAGCGAATCGATGGGTCATTGATTGTCAATTGCCAGCTTACGGATACTGAGAATAATACTCAAATTTGGGGAGATAAAGTCGCCTATAAAAGTGATGATATTTTAGAGCTTGAAAAGCAAATGGTAAATTCTTTAATGGAGAAGTTGCCTAAAAAATTTAGAACAGATCAGGTCGTTTCAAAATCGTGGAGTGAAAACTCCGAAGCACAAGTGCATTATATGAAGGGTAAGGCTTTGAGTTATGGATCTACAAAAGAGGAGGAAGATTTAGCGCTTAACCATTTTAGAGAAGCAATTAAATTAGATAAAGAATTTGTGGCGGCTTATGTTGCCATTGCTAATGAGCAACAAGTGCAAGCCATGTTCGCAACTGATACTAGGGCAGCTATTTTTAATGAGGCCCGATTAGCCGTTCAAACAGCCCTAAACTTAAATCCAAATTATGGTGAAGCTTATACTGTTGATGCAGCCATAAAATTTTACCAGGATCACGATTGGGAAGGGGCTGAAGCATCCTATAAAAAAGCAATACAATTAGATCCGAACAATGCAAATGCGCTAATACGATATTCTTTTTTTCTAACAACCTTTAAGCGCCATGAAGAAGCCTTAAAAATGGCCAATAAAGCTATTGAATTAGATCCTATTTCAATTTCAAGCTTGCATAATTTGGGGTGGGCTAATTTGGTTGCTGGAAATAATGTTATAGCTGAAAAGGCTTTTTCTGATGCTTTAGAAATTCACCCGGATTGGGCTTGGGGTTATATTAAACGTGCATATAGCCTAATGTATCAGAATAAATGTGACTTGGCATTAAAGGATACACAAAGAGCCAGAGAATTAATTGGTGATTGGGGAAGCGAAATTATCGAATCTTGTTTTATTTATATTTTTGACACTTGTAAATACCAAGACATGAGAGATACAGCAGTTAAAAATTATTTAGAAAAAGTAAACAGAGATAACTATACAGATCCAATGGCTATGGGGTTTGTGTATGCCATTAAGGGAGATTATAACGAGTGTATTCGTTGGCAACAGATTGCCATAGAAGAGGAGGCTACGAATTTTTATCAGTTTACTTTAAGCAATATCTATCCTGCAGAAATACTTCAAGATTCTCGGTTTATACAGATGAAACGCGACCTTAATTTACCACAATAAGGTTTAATTTTAAAGAGATCTAATTGGTGTTGTGGCGTTTTTAATTTGACACATTTGGTTTGATTCAATGATGGTGGTCAAATTGCTGCCCAACGGTTCTGTGTATGATTTGATTGCGTGTTTCAGCAACGAAATTAACAAATACAAACCGAATAGAAAATCCGCAAGACACGAGCACGTAGTGCGAACTGTGCGTTAGCAAATTTTCCAAGTAATCAATTGCCAAAGCAATTAATTATACACGTTGTTGTGTTTAGTTGGCTTTAATTTTTTTAATAGTTATCATTTGAGTAGTTCAATAGCTAGTAAATCAAGAAATCCATTTTTACCAAATCCTAATGAATGTAATTTATCATCATTTACAAGAATAGCAATCGCTTTAACTTTTACAGGATCGTAAACAATAAGTGCTGTGCTTCCTAATCCATCACCTCCATGAAGGCGAAGCATTTGTTTGCCATATGCAACCTCATAAACCCCAGGCCCTACTTTTATACGGTCAGATGTTAGCCCAAAAGCTTCCCCTCCTTTAGGGGTTTTAAACAGTAAATTATCAACAAAATTACCACTGAAATAATGCATAGCCCAAATTGCAAGGTCTGATGAATTTATTGCTATACCACCTGCTGCATCACCAGCTGTTGCCAATTCACATGTTAAACGAGAATCAATTTGGGATGAGTCCAAGACAGTTTTGAGCCCTTCTGATTTGCCGTGGGTATTCGGATTATCTGCCTCTGATTTTATAAGCCTTGCTGAATTTAGTTTAGTAGGTTTAAAAATAAGTGAATTTAATGCTTCGTTCAAAGGTTTGCCTGTCTGCTTTTCAATGATTGCTCCAAGAATAACGAAATGTGAATTTGAATAATTAAATACCAGATTATTAATAACCGGATTTTGAACAGAAAAACTTCTTATTTCTTCTGACGTCCAAGAATCTCGACCATTTGAATGCTCCTTTAAAAACACTTCAAAACTTAATGCACCTCCCATATATTCAGCCAACCCAGCTTCGTGATATAGTAATTGTGAAACGGTGATATTCTTTGGTATGGTAAGGCCACTTAATTCTGCTGCGGAGTTATTCAATTTAATAACTCCTTCTTCAACCAATTTTAAAATTGCAGCCGCCGTAAATGTTTTAGAAACGCTCCCTAGTAAGAAACTATCATTTATTTGTAATGAGTCTTTTTTGTCAGACCGCCAACCATTAACGATAGTCTTGATATTATTGTTGCTATATATCGAAACTGAAATTCCTTGCACGCCATTTTCAATACGCCAAGTTTTGATGTAATCATTCAAATTGTTTTCTTTTATGGACAACTGAGCATTAATTACAAAAGGGACAATAATAAATAACGTGAATATTTTTTTCAACTACTAAATTTTCTAATTAGACTATTTAATTCAAATAAGGTTACAGTTTAAATTAAACATAACGGTTGGCGCTATGTGCCGTACCCGCTTTCGTGGACACTTTACTATCAGCACACACCCAACCTGCGGGGCGAGACGTGGCCTTCACAAACCACCGGGCCAGGTATGGAATATACCGCTTGCTGTAAACAGTTATTATAAATTATCTTTTAGAAATAATAACACTTCTTTTGTCACTTGTTCATGAATTAATTGTCTGTTGACTGATTTATCATCGCTATAATATATTTTAGCTTGCTTTTGGAGTTCATTATTTCCTTTGTTTAAAAAAATGTAATGACCTGTTTTGCCTTCTAATAGTGTGAACTTCGATTTGGGAATAAGTCTATGGTATTTTAGAGCATTTGATTTTATGGGGGCAACCTTATCATTATTTGCTCCTATTATTAATACAGGTTCTTTTATATTAAGCTTTTCATTTGGCATCCCTAAGCCTAAAGCAGGTGCCATTGCAACAAATACTTTAAATCTGTCGTCTTTAAATGTTGTTGGTATTTCATCACAATTTATTTCATAAATTAGTTTTCTTAAATCGCCTAGTTCCGGAATCGTAAATTCTTTTTTTCCTTCTTTGGTTTTTGCTCTCTCTTTAATCAATTCACAATCAACTTGAGCGCCGGCAATTGCAAGAGTGGTATATCCACCAAGCGAAAAGCCCATCATTCCTATTTTTGTTTTATCGATAGACGAATTAATCGATTCGTCAGCTAGCATAGTGGTTAATAAAAAGCTGATATCCTCAGGCCTGTCCCAATAGCGAACAAAATAATCAGGGATTTTATTATCGTAGGTATTCCCCCAATGGTCAGGGGCAACAACTATGTATCCACTTTTAGTTAATTCAATAGCTAACCAAGCTAAACTAAATCGGTTTCCACCTGTCCCGTGGGATATGACTATTAACGGAAAAGATTCTTCAATAAGTTTTGCATCTCTTATCGTTGGTGGTAGTTGAAAAGGTAAATCTGTCCTTCTCTGAAGCAATGAGTCAATTTCAAAAGTCGGATACCAGATTTCAGCTTTGATCTGTCTGTTTCTGGAATTATCAAAATAATTAATCGTTTGTTCTCCAACATTAAAATCTTGAGCAAAACTAAATATGGGAATTGCTAAAAAAATCAGTAGTATTTTGACTTGTTTCATTATCGGTTTTTGTCTGTTTAATTGCTTACAACGGTTATGGTTATGATTTCGGCGCGATTTGGTAGCTTGCGAGCGAGGCAGAAATGCGAAGCATTTTAGCGAAGTAAGCAATATTTTGCCTGGTGTTCTTGATGTTTTTTGGTTTTACCCTACACAATTGTTTGCACAAACTGGCGCTGAATTATAACCAGTGTTGTACCCAGTTATTTTAAACGGTAAATTGTTTTATTTTTTTCTCCTATTTTTTCAAATAAGCCTAATTCAGCTCCTTTATTTAAATCTCTACTTGCAGTCGCTGAAGAAATATCTTTAAAAATATCCATATAATCTTTTCTTGTAAATTCAGTTTTATTTAAGGAAACATAATATTCTAACCTGTCCTTTGTATTTAGCGTTCGATTATTAAAATTTAATAATTCACTAATTGAAATGTCAATTACATTTAGCATATATTCAATAAACTTAGTCGATTTCCCTGATTTATCAGATTCAGCCAAAGCTTTATAGTATTTCTCTTGATCATTACTAATTAAAGTTTCAAAAGGCAAAAACTCAAAGATTGGATATTTTTCCATTAAAATTAAAGTTTGCCATAATCTTCCCATTCTACCATTTCCATCTAAAAATGGATGTATGAATTCCATTTCGTAATGGAAAACACAACTTTTAATCAATTCAATTTCATTAGACTTTTTCACATATTCAAAAAGGTCTTTCATTAAATATGGCACATTTTCAAAAGGAGGTGCTAAATGCTCAACTTTAGAGCCTTTTACAATTCCGACACCTTGGTTTCTATATTTTCCAGAATTTTCAATTAATCCTTCCATTAAGTTTTTGTGTGCTTTTAAAAAAGATTTTTCATTAGATGGGTTGTATTCTTCTAAATTCTCATAGATTTTAATTGCATTTAAAACTTCAAGAACATCTTTTTTAGGACCAATAACTCTTTTGTTCTCTAAAAGCGCTGTTATTTGTTCTTCTGTAAGTGTATTTCCTTCTATTTTTAAAGAAGAATGAATAGTTTTGATTTTATTCTGTTTTCTTAATTTAGGTGAAGGTTTATTTAATAAATAAGCATTTACTTCTCCTATTTTTTCCGAAATTGAAGTTATTAACTTTAAAATTGAAGTTGTTATTTCGTATGGTGGTTTCATTCGTGATACTATCATTTGATACTATCAAAAATACAATCATTTAACTTAAATTATGTTATGAAACGGAATTTTTTAATTGTGTATAACGGTTATGGTTCTGATTTCGGCGCGACTTGGTAGCTTACGAGCGAGGCAGAAATGCAAAGCATTTTAGCGAAGTAAGCAATATTTTGCATGGTGTTCTTGATGTTTATTGGTTTTCCCTACTCAATTACTTGTGCAATCTAGCGCTGAATTATAACCAGTGTTTGCATTAGTACTTATATTCTTAGTCAACAAAGGTTTCTTTTATTACTTCTTTACATTTTCCAATTTCTGTTTCGGTTAGGTTTTGAAAAACCTGGATTATTCTGGTTTTGTCAACCGTCCGAATTTGGTCAATTGCAATCATTCCATTTTTCCCGTTGTGTTTGACCAAAACTCTAGTTGGGTATTTTTTTAAATTAGTTGTCATTGGAGCAAGAACTATCGTGTTCAAATACTTGTTCATTTCATTAGGTGAAATGATTACACAAGGTCTGGTCTTTTTTATTTCACTTCCAATGGTCGGATCAAGATTGACAAGAACAATTGAGTATTGTTTTAAATCCATTCCTCAAGATTTTCGTCCTCGAAAACATCGTTCATAAGCAACTTGTCGTCTCCGTTTTCACTCATTTTTTTAAATTCTTTTTCCCAATTTTTTCTTGGTGAAGCTATTGGTTTGAGAATAATCTGTCCCTTTTCAAGAATAAGCTCAACCTTGTCCTTGATATTGTATTTTTCCAAAATGGTCTTGCTCAAACGAAGTCCTTTGGAATTTCCGATTTTGATTATTGATGTTTCCATAATTTCTAAAATGTTATTACAAAGTAAATACATTTTATTGGAATATCAAAATTCGTTCCGTATTAATGCCAACGTTTATGTATAAGAATAGTTGCGGGTTTGTGCGAGGATATTCCGCAGGAAAATCGGACGTAGCAAACACGCAACTACCTTTGTTTTAAGCCCAAAAACGCAATTATTCTTATACGGTGTTGGCAACTAGTTTTTCAAGTAATAAATTACTCTACGGTTGGTGGTGTTAAAGTATATCCCCAAGCTTCTAGATAGCTCAATTGATCGAAATAAGCCTCTTCTGAAATTGCTTTTCCTTCATCATTATAGGTCAAAATAGTAAAGCCATGTGTTTCAGATGATTTACCTGTTGCAGGTTGGTCTCCAAACATACCGGAATTGGTTCCTTTGGTTGTCCATTTCGTTAAGGTTTTGTTTCCATTTACCGCCACAACTTCATAATTAAAAGTCATATCAGGAATGGCGGTTCTAAAGAATTTCATTAAATCAATATATTCTTCTCGGTTATTTGCGCTTGGCAGTCCATTTTGTTTTCTGCTAAAATCAGCAGCTAAGTTCGCTTCCATTGCAGTTGCATCTCCAGAATTCCAAGCAGCGAAAAGCGCTTCATTTGCTGCCATTATTTTTTCTTTCATTGCTTTTTGTTTAGTCTCTGTTTCAGAATTAACATCATTCTTAGGTTGATTACAAGACGCTAATAATGCAATAGTGCAGACTAAAAAAGTGATTTTTGATAGTGTTTTCATAATTTTAAGGGTTTTGGATAAATTTAAACTTTTTTATTGAACTTGTTGCTAACGGTCTCGGCTATGATTAGTTGTTGACTTGGCAGTTTTGTTGAAGCTTTGAGCATGAGTGTGCCGACATCTTTTCGCAAAGTTGCTGGAGGCACTGTTTAGCGTAAACAAAACTGTGCGTACTTATTTTGCTTTTTAGCATTAGTTGACTTAGTAATTCGGAGTTTCTATAAACCGAAATACAACAATTAATTATAGCCGCTGTTGGGTGTAGTTTTTTTATTCGGTTATTCTATTTTTTAAATCCATTTGTCCGTGTAAAATTCTGGTAATTTCAATCGGTTGGTTAATTCGTTTTCGGTAAAAAATGATATGTCGGTTTGTTTTAAGTCCGAATAAGTCATTGGTTATTCCTTCGTAATTTTTTCCTAATTCAGGATCGTTAGCAATGTCTTGACAACTATCTAATAGCAAATTATAATATCTGTCAGCTTGTTGTTCAGACCATTTTTTAATTGTGTATTCCCAAATTCCTGTCAAATCCTCAACAGCTTTGTTAGTCAGTTCATATTTAGCCATTCTTTTTACGTCTAGCTTTTAATTCCTGAAGATGTTTTTCTGGATCAAAATCGTGAGCAATTCCGCTGTCAATTCCTTCCTGAATTGCGTTTCTCAAGGCAATAACTTTACTTTCTTCATTCTCCAAAAGTCGAAGTCCAGCTCTAATTACTTCGCTTACGTTTTTATATCGTCCAGCTGAGACTTGGCTATTCACAAATTGATCAAAATAGTTTCCGAGTGATATTGATGTGTTTTTACTCATAATTCAAATATTTAATCAAAAGTACCAAAAATTGGTAAGTTCTCCAAATTACACCCAGCGGTCTCGGCTATGATTAGTTGTTGACTTGGCAGTTTTGTTGGAGCTTTGAGTATGAGTGTGCCAACATCTTTTCGCAAAGTTGCTGGAGGCACTGCTTAGCGTAAACAAAACAGTGTGTACTTATTTTGCTTATTAGCATTATTTGACTTAGTAATTCTGAGTTTCTATATACCGAAATACAACAATTAATTATAGCCGGCTTAAGTTTACAATCTATTAAATTTATTGATTAATCAGAAAGAACAAAAGAGCAGAATAAGGTTACTATAGCCGTTGGAACTAGCGATTCCGTCAACATTGATAATCCCTGCTCTTTTCTACTTAGATTTCGATCAGTTCTGTGAGTCCTGGAACTCGTTTTAAAGTTGTTGATACCCAAGTAGTCTGTCCTTTCCAAAATTCAGTTGTTATGAGTAAATATAATGAAATTTATGGTGTAGACATTAGCAAGGAAGTCTTTGATGTTGTCAGCTCTACAGGCTTTTATAAGCAATATTCCAATAGCCTGAAAGGTTTTAAGCAGTTTGTCAAGGACATGGAAGGCTCTGCACTGGTAGTGATGGAGGCCACAGGCTACTATCACTATTGTTTGGCCCAGTATTTATATAATCTTGGGAAGCCTGTTTCTGTGGTGAACCCTTTATCGGTAAAACGGTTTATCCAGATGCGTCTGTCTAGGATCAAGACCGACAAGAGCGATGCCAAGGCCATTTGCGAGTATGCTGGGCAGAACCAAGTTCCGCTTTATACAGGTAAGGACAAAAATCAAGCAGAATGTTTGCAGCTTCTTAGGCTTTTAGAGCTTTACCTCAAACAGCGAACCCAATTGAAGAACAAGATCCATGGGGAGCAGGCCTTAGGTATACCTTCACAAGCAGTCTACCGATCCTTGGTGAGGTCGAGAAAAGCCCTGGACAAAGAGATAAAGACCCTAGAGGAGCGCTTGTTGTCCATGGTCAAACAAGAGCACCAACAACAGCTTTGTCACCTAAAAAGCATCCCGGGACTGGGCGACAAAACAGCAGCATTATTGATAGTTCTCACCGATGGTTTCACCAAGTTTGAGACAGCATCACAACTGTGCAGCTTTGCAGGCACAACGCCTACCATCCGTAAATCCGGAAGCAGTGTCAGGGGAAGGAGCAGAATCAGTAAGATGGGTAACCAAAAACTTAGAAATCTGTTATTTCTGTGTGCTTTTTCAGCATGCAAGTACAACAAGGCCTGCAGACAAATCTATGAACGTATTGTGGCACAGGGAAAGAGCAAAAAGCTAGCTTTGATAGCTGTGGTGAACAAATTGATTAGACAGGCTTTTGCCATTGCAAAAAGTGGGTTGTCCTATCATGAAAATTATGTGTCAAAATTGAACTAAAAGAACTTGTTTTTTAACTCAGTTCTTTGTTGTGGTGTCGTTTATACTATTTGTTTAATAGTATTCATTGAAAGAAACATTTTTTCACTATCTGGAAGCTTCTCAAAGCCGTATTTTTCATAGAATTTTACAGCGTAATCATTAATTGGGTCAACAACCACAGCCATCGCCCCTATACTTTCTTCAGATAAGGTAAAAGCTCTAAATAGGGCATCTAGCAACAAGTACTCTCCTAAACCCGTTCCTTTTTCCTTTTGGTCTCTAGCCAATCGTCCAAGCAGAATTACCGGGGCATTATAGCCCTTTGGAACTTTTTTGAGGTATTTTTCAGGGATTAATTCCCTTCCGAGGCTTTCACTAGTTAAAGTGTAATATCCTCTAACGTTATTTTCACTGTCAGAGGCTACAAAACAAATTGCAAGTCTTTTTTTTACGTCTTGACTTACCTGCCTCTGAATATAGTCCGTAAGAGACTTTTCTTCACATTCAAAATTTTTTCGATTGTGTGTTTTATCGAGTATCGAAATTTCCAATGTTAAGATTTCTTTGATTTGTATCTTTTAGCAGCCTCTACTAAATTTTGATTTGGTTTTACATTACCAAAAACAGCGTCAAAAAAAACTTGACGGTCTTTTTCCGTAGCAATTATTTGATTGTTTTTAGAAACAATTGCTTCTGCCTCTTTTTTAACAATTCGAACTACAAAGCTGCTAAATGACTTATCACCACTTAGTTTTTGTGCTTTTTTGAAAATTCTTTTGTCGGTCGAGGAGACTCTTAACTCTATTCTTTCGTCTTTACTGATTGGTGCTTCCATGATAATCTTGTTTTATGCAAATGTACGTCAAAAAACCGTACAAAGCAAATTTTATTTAATGCACCACAACGGTCTAGTGTATGAGCATTAGCGAATTAAAAACCACTAACTTTTCTGTTAAACACTTACCTTATTAATATTCATTTCGTTTCAATTTTGCACTAAACCCGCTATTGCTTATACACATTGTTATGTATAGTTTTTTAAATACTGATTATCTATAAGACATCTCTGGCCATTGGTCTTTCCAAGGTTTTGCTTCTTCTAATTGATATGCTAATTGATATAATAGTTCATCTTTACCATTAGGTGCTTGAAACATAGATCCTAACGGAAGATTATCAATTTTAGACAAAGGTACAGACATAGCTGGATGCCCACAGATATTAGCAAAACTTGTTAAACTAAGTGTTTGGCCAACAACATATTTTTTATCCATAAAAGAATCCTTCATGGGGTTTAAAAACTCAATCGGTTGTGTTTTAATAGGACAAACAGCAGAGAAAAGTACATCATTTTCTTCAAACATAGATTTAAAAATAGTCGGTATATAATTTTTAATATAATCTGTAGCCTTTTCTTTTTCTGGATCCTTATAATCTTTAGCAAAAATGGCTTCTGTTTTAACAAAATTTGTAAGCTCTTTAATATCTTCAATTTTAGTATAAGCATTATTATTTGCCATTACATTATTAACTAAAGGCACAAATTTAGTCAAGAAGAATATATTAAATTGATCGTAAAAATCATCTCCGTTTAATGGAATTGTCACCTCCTGTACTTGATGCCCTAAGCTAGTAAGAAGTTTTGCAATTTCGTCTTGTTGAGCTACAATCTCTGAGTCTACTTCATAACCTTCCAAGCCCGTGCGTATATAACCGATTTTTAAAGACTTGAGAGCTGAATTTTTTAATGAGCTTTTGATAGTAGAGTAAGGGTTATTATCTTTTTTTTGAGTTGCTATAAATAATTGTTCGTTATCACGTACACTTCTGCTAATTCCACAATTTGTTTTTAAGAAATCGTCAATACCACCTTTTTCTCCTGACGCTAATCGGCCTCTAGACGCTTTAAACCCAAATAGACCACAAGCATTTGGTGGAATGCGATTAGATCCTGCGCCATCAGTACCATGTGCTAATGGTACTATTCCTGCTGCAACTGCGGCAGAACTGCCACCACTCGATCCAAATACTGTTTTTGTTACATCCCAAGGATTTAGTGTTTTTCCATACAATTCGTTCCATGTATTTGAGTGTGAAGCAAATTCAGGCACATTGGTTCTTCCTACGATATTAAGACCCGATTTTTCAAGTTCTATTATATAAGGAACCGATTCTAAGGGTATATTATTTTGCATTAATTTTGAACCGTCTGAACGCACGACACCTCCAATATCAATCATATCTTTAATTAAAACGGGAACACCAGCAAATAGTGAATTGCTATTTATGTTTAGTATAGTTTGTCTAGCTCTCTCGTATAGCTTAATATTAACAGCATTGATTTTTGGATTAAAATATTCTATTCTTTTTATTACAACCTCTAACAATTCAGCGGGTGAAATTTGCTTGGTTTTTATAAGTTCAGATAAGCCTATTGCATCATATTGCATAAACTCATCAAATAATTCTGGCTTTATCTGTGGAATTTCTTTTTTACCATTTTGGCATGAGGTTAATATATTTGGTAAAATACTACCTGCAATTGCAGTAAATAAAACACCACTACCACTCTTTTTAACAAAATCTCTACGTTTCACATGTTTAAAATTTATTTGACCAATTATAATTTAATATCACTCTAAAATCTAATATGTTCTTACTTGTCAAATTAAGATTATGAATCGAATTTTGATTTACAAACGCACCACGAACCTTTAAGTTAAAATCCTTTAAAAAAGTATAGTCAATTGTTAAGTTGTATTCTTGCTGATTAGGTGATGCCCCCTCCCCGCTGTTAGGCGTAAATCCAAAGCCTATATTTGGATATAAGTTCAAAGCTTCACATAACTCTAATATGACACCCATTTTGACTGACTGCTCTTTTGGACGATTGAAAAAATTAAAGATCATCATATTATAATAAGGCATAATACTCCATACTTCCTGTGCCTTATCTTCACTTAAAACATTGGTATAACCAATAAAACTTTTTATTCCATAAATACTAAAGTCTAATTTGGTCCCAATCATATTAAAATTAAAATCACCACCAATCCCATCTCCAATATCATTTTCATGCATGTATTGAAATCCTAATTTAAATGTTTGATTATTCAAAGTAAATTCTCTGTAATATTCTGTGTACAATCCATGATAATAATCTTTTGCGTTTAGATAATAAAAACCAAAGGCCATGTTTTCAGTTTTGTATCGATTAGCACTTCCCCAAACTAATTCCTTTTGGTCAAATCCTACGAACTCGTATAAATCGACAAATCTATCGCTGTTAATCCATTTTATTTGATCAAAGACTCCAAAGCTAACATAGCTATCTTCTTTAAATAAGTAGTTTATATCCATTCCGCGATGTGTGGCAGGAAGCATGCGCACATCTGATGTATTCAATAATGGATTATTCATTTCTCTTGCGCCAACATTTAAAAGAAATTTATCTTTTTTAAATTGCAAGGCATATTCCTGTAAAACAGTAAATCCTTCTTGACCCGGTTTTAAAAGCATAGTTCCATCCCTATCTGATGGCCCATAAATTTTTTGCGAAGTAGCTAAAGCAACTCGCCCTGAAATATGCTCAGAAACAAGAGATGGGTTCCAGCTTAAACTTCCTCCTAACGCCCATGCCTCTTTCATGTTTGTTTTCAAATCCTGAAAAAGGTAATAAGACCTTACTTTCGCTTTAAATGGTATTCTTATGCCTTTGACATTTGCAGCATCAATGGGATTGTCGTAGATGGAATCCTTAAAAATAAAATAATCAGGACCAGACTGAGCAATCACCTTCACTTGAAAAGAAATAAAGGCAATAGCAAATAATAATATTATCTTTTTGTAAATAAGCATTTTTACATATACCTGATTTGAATATAGGTGTATTACAAATTATACATAACTCGTAATATGGTTACTAAAATAGTGCTTTATTGTCAAATGACTGAAGCCGGTTATTTTACACTCACTTCAAGGTTAGCTCAGAACAATTGGATATCAAGCGAAAGAGATCAACTTCGCTAAATTTCATTTTGCGCGGTACGGGGGATGTTTTTATGAAAAGCTGTGAAATCGCGCTGAGCGATTTGCGGATCTATTTGCAGTACTGGAGTTATTAGGGTCCACCTCAGGTAATCCCTCCGGTTGTAAAGGGTAAACAATTTATTTTACTTATTTTTCTTTTTTTGTGACTTACAGGATCTGACCTTGTCCGGATTTGCTCAACTCATTCTTTATCGAATCTTATCGATTACCTCGTGTCTGGGGAGACCCATGTAAGTGCAAAATTCTTCTATGGTGAGCAGTTGATGCTTTTCTTTTTTGAGTGAAAGTTTGATGTCGGCGAAGAGTCTTCTGGCATATCTATCGCTCTTTCCGGTAATGACCTGGATGTCTTTTGGGTATAAACATATTCTTTCCATATTGCTTTTTGAATTTTCTTGGTTTGTTTTCATACACTATCCATACTTTATCCATACTTCATCTATACATGAACCATGGAACTGATTTTTAGGTTTCAAGTTAAAGATTTTGATTTTGTTGTTCTTGTGTTTTTTGGCTAAAATGGCAGGAAGACGCCTATGCGGAACCATTGTCTTTCAAATACTTAGCTTACATATTATCTTTATTTTTTAAAAAGTTTAATTGTTAAAAATGATATGATATGGCAAGACAGAATGGGATTTTGAAAGTAACAGGTAAACTGGATGACTTAAGTTTTTATAAAAGTAGAGAAGGCTACCTGGTGAGAACCAAAGGTGGTGTTCCGAAGGAAAGGATCCAAAATGACCCGGCGTTTGTTAGAACGCGAGAAAATGGTGCTGAATTTGGACAATCGGCGTATGCGGGTAAACTGCTCAGAGTAGCTGTGAGAAACATGTTGCTCAATGCAGGCGATAGCCGCGTAACCAGCAGATTGACTCAAGTGATGAGCAAAGTGAAAAACTACGATGTGACTTCTGCTCGGGGGGACAGAAAAGTATCGATCGGTTTGACAGACGATGCCGCAAAAGCACTTTTGAAAGGTTTTAATTTTAACAACCGGGCATTATTGGGTACCGTGCTCTTCGCTCCGTATACCCTTGACACCGCAACAGGAGAGATCGATATGGCGAGTTTGAATACCGCCAATGATATTTCTTCGGCTACCGGTGCAACGCATGTAAGTTTGCAAGCAGGCTTTTTGGATCTGAACTTTGAAACAGGGATCAGTGAAATCCAATACAGCCCCAAAGTGAATTTACCTGTGGAGAATGTGGTCACCTCGGCTACGCTGACTCCGGCAGCTGCTCCTGCAGGAACAGGAAACAAGTTTTACTTGTTGATGCTCGAATTCTTTCAGGAGATCAACGGGGTACAATACTCGCTTAAAAATGGTGCCTATAACGTGTTGGCCATTGTAGGGTATAGATCGATCTAAGGTGGAACTGGTATTGTACAGAAGTTATTATGAAGAGGGTGTCAATGGCACCCTTTTCTGTAACGGAAAATTTATTTGTAATACAATAGAACTTCCGTGGAAAGAAAACCGTGTTGGTGAATCTTGTATTCCGGAAGGGACTTATGACCTCAACCTGAGGTACAGCAAACGATTTGGTGAGCACTTGCATGTAACCAAAGTTTTTGAAAGGAAAATGATCTTGTTTCACCCTGCGAATATTGCGCTGAAAGAACTCAGAGGCTGTATCGCACCCGTGAGCGCACTTTCGGGAGAAGGCAGAGGGATTTTATCCAGAAGAGCCATGGACGTGCTGATGATCACTGTAAAAAGCCAAAAAAGGACGAATGAACAATTAAAATTAACCATAAAACAAGGAAACTATGAACTTAACAGAAAGATATAAAAAACCGACACCCAAATTTTTTAGAACACTTAGAAATATCGGTATTGCACTAGCCGCGACAGGAGGAGCGATTCTGGCCGCGCCCATCAGTTTACCGGCTATTGTGCTGACCATTGCCGGGTATCTGACCGTAGCCGGCACGGTAGCCACCACGGTGAGTCAGGCGGTTGTAGCGGATGTAGATGACGAGGGATTGGATGATGAGTGATCCGCATAGCAAGGCCGGGTTTTTAGGCGGAACATTGTTTTCCGCCTTTTTTAATATCACCCTGAATGATCTTGTTTTTACGGTGGTGATGGCTGCGGTGGGTGCTGTGGTGAGTTTTGGGGTGTCTGTGGTGTTGAAACGATTTTTTACAAGGGATTGAGAAACGGTCACGTGTATGAGCAGTGGCGACTTTTTACTAAAAATATTCCTTATTCTTAAATTCCCATATTTAGTGGTGAAAATTCCATTTCTCGCCAAAACGTGCTAGCCATTGTTTATAAGGACACATTATTGTCATTAGTTTTTAATAATTTCTGTATAAATAGTAACATTGCAAATGTGAGAAATACTAATTTCCTTTTTGAATAATTAACACTATTTTTCAAATATACTTTAGTCAATATTAAATTACCTACTTGAATTAATTATAGTAAAATATTGATATTTATAAATCTTATATAATACCTCCTCCAATAAATAGACGTAGTATTGACACTAATAGTACTATTCCATTGAGAATGAGACCACCTGTGTTTTTACTAAAAACACCTATAATCAGACCTATTAAAGCTATTGGTACAACTATCCAATTTAAAATACCAAAAAAGGCACAAGTCCGACTATCATAATAATTAGTGCAATAATTCCAATTATTTTGCTTGCTACATTCATTTTTAACAGTTTAAATTTTCCTACTCATAGGCTTTTCGGTTTCGCCCCTTTTTTAAATGGTATCTGGTCTCCATTAAATAATAAACGTAAGTTATTTATGATTTTTTATATCATATATTTTGCTTCTCTGATTCGTAAGCTAAATTATTAAACGAAATCTTTCAGTAGAGAATTACTGGCAACTTGTTATATGCTTACGAAATTAGGTTTTTATCTTTTAAAAATATAGGAGCTGGTTAGTTTTTTGACTCATAAGAGGTTAGCGAAGGACTGTTGGATTCCACGTGAAAAAATTAGCTTTGCTCAATCTTCGATGCGACTACGCTGAATCTTCGATTTGACTACGTCGAATCTTCGATGTCCTCCTGATAGTCGGAAATGGATCTCTATTCTTTTTTTGCTTCTCCAAAAAAAGAACCAAAAAAAGGAGCCTTTCTTCGAAGGAATTTTAGCTGCGCTAAACCGTTCTTAAAATGTCGCGGTAAATTTCATTTACCTGAATCTCGACATTTTAATTCACTATTCTGGCGAAGAAAGATTTAAAATGGAATTCTTTATTTATTTTTATTTGAGGCCGGGTTAGAAACAGTATTAACATCACTATTTAACTAGTTGACTCATCTATTCATACACTCAACGTTCATTAGCTATCCAGTAGGCTTTGACCTTTATCCCGCCCTAACTACCATTCACCTTGCAACTGCAGACCGCGGGCTCCCGGTCTTACTAAGCCTTGATTTTGATCGTAAGCACTTTTTTCTTTGAGGCCGGGGGTTAAGTCCCACTTTAA
>CAVQQR010000019.1:0-205059 GCA_963715015.1 uncultured Flavobacteriaceae bacterium | reverse complement strand
GTCGCACCCAAGATCGAAGAAGAAAAGAAAGAAGAAAAGAATGATGTGCCATTTGCGCATAAACCTAAACCTTCGCAAAAAGAATTCAGCCACCACCAAAAAAGACAAGGGGGTACGGAAAAGAAATCTTCAGATCTTCCAGCAGATAAAACCGAAAGTAAACCCGCAACTCCAAGAGACACTCAAAATTCGAATCAGGGAGAGCATAGAGAGCAAAAGCACCAACCTCACAATAAAGATCTAAAGCAAAAAAAGCAGAATCAAGATTTTAAAAGTCGCAATAAATATCGGGATCCAGATTTCGAATTCGACGGAATTATCGAGAGCGAAGGTGTTTTAGAAATTATGCCTGATGGTTATGGCTTTTTGCGTTCATCCGATTACAATTACCTGTCATCACCAGATGATATCTATGTTTCTCAATCACAGATCAAATTATTTGGATTAAAAACAGGTGATACTGTTCGAGGCAATGTAAGACCTCCGAAAGAGGGCGAAAAATATTTTCCTTTGATCCGCGTATTTCTCATCAATGGTTTAGATCCAAGTATCGTCAGAGACAGGGTTTCTTTTGAACACCTGACTCCTTTGTTCCCAACTTCCAAATTTAATTTGGCAGAAAAAGGCAGCTCTAAGTCGACAAGAATTATTGACCTTTTTTCGCCTATAGGCAAGGGTCAAAGAGGTATGATCGTGGCTCAGCCAAAAACTGGAAAAACTATCTTACTGAAGGATATTGCAAATGCAATTGCTGCAAATCATCCTGAAGTATATCAAATTATATTGCTCATTGACGAACGACCTGAAGAGGTAACCGACATGCAACGAAATGTTAGGGGTGAAGTTGTTGCTTCAACTTTTGACGAATCTGCGGATAAGCATGTTAAAGTAGCCAACATTGTGCTTGAAAAAGCAAAAAGATTGGTAGAATGTGGTCATGATGTTGTGATTCTGCTCGATTCTATTACGCGTCTGGCAAGAGCTTACAATACAGTGGCTCCAGCTTCTGGTAAAATTTTATCAGGGGGTATAGACGCCAATGCCCTGCATAAGCCCAAAAGATTTTTTGGTGCTGCCAGAAATATAGAAAATGGCGGATCTCTGTCTATCATTGCTACAGCCTTAACAGATACAGGTTCCAAAATGGATGAAGTTATCTTTGAAGAATTCAAAGGAACCGGTAATATGGAGCTTCAGTTAGACAGAAATATTTCGAACAGAAGAATATTCCCTGCTATTGACCTGGTGAAGTCCAGTACAAGACGTGACGATTTATTGCTCGATGAAAATACAATTCAGCGCATGTGGATTTTAAGAAAATTCTTAGCTGATATGAATCCTATTGAAGCGATGGAGTTCGTAAGTGAAAAAATAAAATATACCCAAAATAATGATGAGTTTTTGATGTCTATGAACGGGTAATCAGAAATTAAAACAGATATTTAATTGAAAGCCAGTAATCTAATTTACTGGCTTTTTTTATTTTGAAAAACACTTGCTTTCTATGGTAATTATTATGTATCTTTGCCGTCCATATCGCGGGATAGAGCAGTAGGTAGCTCGTTGGGCTCATAACCCAAAGGTCACAGGTTCGAGTCCTGTTCCCGCTACTATAAAGACCAATAACAAACTGTGTTGGTCTTTTTTTATGTCTATTATACTGAAACTTTCAAAAAATACGTACTTTTAAAAAAAATACTATGAAAAATTTACAAGCCCGTTTGCTGCTGACATTTATAGGAGTCTTCTCTTTATTTGTGGAATCTTGTAGCTCTGACAGTACAGAAGAATTCACTAATAATCAACAACTTTTAATGAAAAGTGAGGGTGCTAATTCTTGCACTAAAATAAAGGATGGCACATTGCTATACGAAAAAGGACATTATTTTGAGGGTAAACCGCTCCAACAGGGATTTGACGATTTTGGGTACAATTACCAAAGTCATCAATTCAAAGGCTCCTATGCTAATTTATATCTAGGTATCGCTGGTTTCCCGCCATATGAAGGGGATGATGAAGCTTATTTGTCAGAAAATCCCACTATTCTAGATAATCTCTATATTAAGACCTATTATTGGCCTTATAGAAAGGCATTCGTTCAGCAAAGTTGGAATGAGGCAAGATGGTCTAATAAAGATTGTGATGGTGACGGTTTGTTAGACAGACACTATGGCTTTGAAAATTATCAAGGATCCGGGGCATGGGAAACTTTTACAGTGACCGGTGCATATGAAGATGAGAATGGCAATGCTTGTGACTACAGGTATAAATACACTTATGTAGCACCACCGATGGATGCCTATCAAAAAGATGGTTTTTGGTATAATTCAAACGATCAGTTGATCGGAGCCGTATTTTATTACTTAGCAGAAATAAAAGAAATGGCTCATGATCCTTGTGGAGGTTTAAAAGGTGTAGTTTTCAAAACCCCTTTAGGACCTGGTTTAGGAAAATTTAAGTAATATTTATCCTTTTTGAAAAAATTTGAAATGCCCTCAAATTGCACCAAGCATTTGAGGGCATTTTTTTATTGGTAAATATATACTTTGAATAAGGCTCAACAAAAAACTAAACCAAACCTGTAAAACCTAAAAAAGCGAGAGAGAGCAATCCGGCTACCAACAAATTGATGGGAACCCCTTTTAAACCTTCAGGGATATTTGCTAATTCCAGGTATTCCCGAATACTCGCAAATATGATCAGGGCCAAACCAAATCCTATTGAATTAGAGAAAGCAAAGAAAACTGCTTTCAACAAGCTTCCATTTTCTAAACCTAAAGCGAGAATTGCCACGCCTAGAACTGCACAGTTGGTGGTGATCAATGGGAGAAAGACACCTAAAGCTTGATATAATGGCGGACTCACTTTTTTAAGTATGATCTCGACCATCTGTACCAGGGCAGCGATCACTAAAATAAATGTAATGGTGCGTAAATAATCCAAACCGGCAGGTATCAAAATATAATTATGTAACAAATAAGTTACGGTTGTTGCAATGGTCATCACAAATAATACCGCTCCCGACATTCCAATAGATGTAGAAACTTTGTTGGATACACCTAAAAATGGACAGATTCCTAAAAATTGTGATAGAACAATATTATTGACGAATACAGCCGCGATGAGTATGATGATGTAATCCATTTTAAATTGTTTTAACGGTTAGTTTATTAAATAAAACGGCTAAATACGCCAGGGCAATAAATGCTCCCGGAGGTAGTATAAACAGGATAAACGTATTTGCGTCTTCAGAAACAAATTTGAGATCAAAAAGACTTCCATTTCCCAAAATTTCTCGAACTGCCCCCAATGCAGTTAAGGCAATAACAAATCCAAGTCCCATGCCCAGCGCATCTAAAACAGAAGATTTCAAATCATTTTTCGAAGCAAATGCTTCTGCTCTACCTAAGATCAGGCAGTTCACAACAATCAAGGGGATGAAAATACCCAGTTGTTCATATAGAAATGGGACATAGGCTTCGAGCACCATTTCGACAATTGTGACAAAAGAGGCGATGATGATGATAAATGCAGGTATCCTGACTTTACCGGGGATCCGGGCTTTAACCAACGATACTACCGTGTTTGACATCAATAGCACGAATAAGGTGGCAACACCCATGCCCAATCCATTAAAGGCAGATGAAGTGACCCCCAGGGTGGGACACATGCCCAACAGCATGACAAAAACCGGGTTTTCTTTGACAATTCCTTTCAAGAAATTCTGCTTTTGATCTATCGTTTTAGCCATAATTACTGATTAACAGATTGTTTTATTGATTCTTTGTTCTTCATAAATTCATCATAGGCCATTTGTGTAGCCTCGCTAAAAGCCCTGGTACTGATCGTCGCTCCCGTTAAAGCATCTACCTGTCCCCCATCCTTACTAACTTTTAAATTAAAACTGGATGGATCCTTCCCTCTAAATTGTTTTAGGAATTTTTCATCCTTCATTTTAGTTCCTAATCCAGGGGTTTCCTTTTGCTCAAGAACTGCAATATTTTCGATCGTACCATCAGGCCTGAACCCAACCATCAATTTGACTAAACCACTAAAGCCTTTTTCCGAAGAACCCGTAATAGCCACTCCTACCAATTCATTTTGTTTAAATGCCGGATAAAGCTCAATGCTGTCTTTTACATTTGCCGTTTTAATCTTGTAGGCCTCAGCGACCAAATTATTGTCGAACACGGGCAAAACCGTTTTAAGCGCATTGGTTTTTTTAAGCAGCTTTGCTTTTGCCTTAGGTTCTAAAGTTAAATCGTTGATAAATCCCAAAGACAGGCCGGCAACAAGTGTAATTACTACCAGTGATAATGCCATATTTAGAAATGATGACTGTTCTTTACTCATAACTACACGATTTTCACTTTAATTTTTGAACCAAATCTTCTGGGTTTAAAGTACTTGTTGATCAGGGGTACAAAAGCGTTCATAATTAAAATAGCAAATGAAACTCCCTCGGGATAAGCTCCAAATAAACGGATGACAACAGTAATTAAACCAATACCTGCAGCAAAGATGACCATGCCTTTTTTTGTGACAGGACTAGTGACCAAATCAGTAGCCATAAAAAAAGCCCCTAAAATAGCTCCGCCAGATAAAATATGAATCATTGGATTGGCGTAATGTTCAGGATCAATACCCCAAAAAATTCCCGTCACCAAGGCCATGGTTAGCAAAACAACTACTGGGATATGCCAGGTAATCACTTTGCGTATGATCAGGTAAAATCCACCTAACAATAAAGCTAAGGCACTCATTTCACCTATAGAACCTCCTGTAATGCCCAGAAACATTTGCGATCCTGAAGGTATATTCATGGCAATTTCCGTCATGGTTTGTCCGTATTGCAAACCTTCTTTTATAATTCCGAGGGTTGTTGCACCCGAAACGGCATCAGAAATAGTCAAATTATTTTCTACAGCCGTAGGCCAAAGGGTCATTTGTACAGGAAAACAGATCAATAAAAAAACCCTGCCCACCAAAGCGGGATTAAAAACATTGAAGCCAAGACCTCCAAAAGAAAGTTTAGCCATACCGATGGCCACTAAACTTCCCGTTAAAACCATCCAAAATGGCAATCCGGCAGGTAAATTAAAGGCCAATAAAACTCCTGTCAGAAGTGCCGATCCATCCGAAATGGTCACATCCGTTTTTAAAAGATATTTTTGAATGATGTACTCAAATAAAATACACGACAAGACAGCCAGGGAAGTTGTGATCAACGCGGCTATTCCAAAAACATAGAGTGAGACCAAAAATGCCGGAACTAATGCTATGATCACATCATACATCATGTTTTTGACACTTTTATCTGAATGTACATGTGGAGAAGCAGAAATAATAATTGGTGCACTTTCCATACTTAATTTTTAGAAGATTCCAGTTTTTTTGTAATGTTCTTTCCAAATCGGATATAATCCAACAGTGGGCGATGAGAAGGACAGATATAACTGCAAGAACCGCATTCTATACAGGTCATAATATCCTCTTGCGCGGCTTTTTCATAAAATCCTTTTTCGGTGAGATTCATCAACAGATGAGGTTCTAATCCCATCGGACAAACCTCAACACATTGGCCACAGCGGACACAATTTTCAGGTTTACCTCTTTGCGCTTCATTTTCATGTATCACCAAAATACCCGAAGTGCCCTTTGTAACCGGCACATCGGTATTCTTGATCGCCTTGCCCATCATGGGTCCACCATTCACAATTTTACGTGTGCCTTCAGGTAGGCCCCCAACCTCGGCGATAAGATCACTGATCGGTGTACCTATTTTTACCCAAAAATTAGAAGGATTATTCAATTTTTTTCCGGTAACAGTAACCACTCGCTCAATTAACGGAAGGTCGTGCTGAACCGCCTGATATACGGCGAAAACAGTTCCCACATTGTTCACAACAACACCCACATCAAGAGGCAGTCCATTTTTGGGAACCTCTCTGTTGAGTAAAGCCCTCACCAATTGCTTCTCACCTCCTTGCGGATATTTAACCTGTAATGCGGCTATTTGTATTTCCTTTTCAGTTGAGGTTAATCTTTTAAAGATTTCTATCGCGTCTCGCTTGTTGTTTTCAATTCCGATGATTGCTTTATGAACCTTTAAAGCTTTCATCAATATTTTTATACCCACCATGATCTCTTCTGCCTTTTCGAGCATTAATCTGTGGTCTGATGTGAGATAGGGCTCGCATTCAACACCGTTAATGATAAGACAATCTATGGTCCTGTCCGGTTTGACATTTAATTTTACGTGTGAAGGAAAAGTAGCTCCGCCCAATCCGACAATTCCATAATCCGATATACGTTGTAAAATCTCTTCGGGACTAAGCTTAATTTCCTTCTTTAACGGGAAATCATTTTCCTTAAAATTCGATTCGTCTTTTTCATCAGTCCTGATAACAATGCATTGTTTTTTATAACCCGTGCTATCAATGATCATATCCAGTTTGGTGACGGTACCTGCCACGGGAGAATGAATATTTGAAGACACAAAACCTCCTGATTTGGCGATCACCTGCCCTACTTCTACTTTATCTTTTCTGTCTACTACTATCTCAGCCGGAATTCCAATATGCTGAGCAATAGGCACATAAACTACTTTAGGCAAAGTCAATCTCTTAATCCCTTTTGACGAAGTCAGTTTATTTTCTGGCGGATGGATACCCCCTTTTGGAAACGTCTTAAGCATCGGTTATGTTATTTATTAATTTTTCGACTACTGCAGGTTGGACAAGCACTTTTTTCTCTTTTTTGGGCGGAAAATTTGTCTCAATGATAGAATGGGTGGGGCAAACGGGTACGCATTTTCTACAAAGCGTACAATATTTAGGATCGATATAAGCTAAATTGTTAATCATGGTAATGGCGTCTTTTGGACACACATCTTCGCACTTAGAGCAACCGATACAAGCCACTGAACAAGCCCTTTTTGCAATCCCTCCTTTTTCTTCGTTCAGGCAACCTACATAAATTTTCAGATCCTTTTTATTCTTTGGACGCATTTCGATGATATCTCTCGGACAAGCATCTACACACATTCCACAGGAAGTACATTTATCTGTAATCACAACCGGCAAGCCAGTTGCTTCATCCATAAACATCGCCTCAAACTTGCAGGCAGTGACGCAGTCACCATCGCCCAAGCAACCATATTGACAATCTGTTTCTCCACTGTAAATCAAAGCAGATATCGCACAAGATTTAGGCCCTTGGTATTCTGTGGTCTTTGGTCTTACCTCACAACTGCCCTGGCATCGAACCACTGCAACTGTAGGATCCTTTTCGGCTACTTCTTTTCCTAAGGTCTCTGCCACCATTTTCATGACATCATTACCTCCCACCGGACAAAACAAATCTGAAATATCTTCTGATTTTACCAATTTTTCAGCAAAAGATTTACAACCCGGAAAGCCGCAGCCGGCACAATTGGCTGCAGGTAAGAGATCTTCTACCTTGGCTATCAATGGATCTTCATATACATAGAATTTTTTGGATACGATAAATAGCACAAAAGCGATGACAAATCCCAATGAAACCAATAAAAGTGTGCTATATAAAACAGAATCGGTAATCATAGGTTATGTTTTTATAATTGAAATTTGAAAATTTTTTTTGAATGTATTCCTCAACATATACAACCCGAAATAATAAGGAACCAAAATGAGTATACCCAGAATGCCTGCCAGCCATTCCGGTAAAAAAACAGAGCACACAATTAAAGTGGAAATAACCAGTATAAAAGGAAAAACATAAGCCCAGAAAACAGCTTGGAAACCCAGTTGCTTTTTTAGCTGCACACTGACTGTTTCATTCAGTTGAAAAGAAAGATCCGAAATGGGTACTTCAATTTCTTTTGAAACAGCATCAGAAACACCACAAGTCCCCTTTGCCCGGCAAGATTCACAATGAACATTTTCACTTAATGAAACAATCACAGAATGATCAGTCATTTTAGAAACAATGCCTGAATGAATAAAAGAATTGGTATTTGATTGCTCTGAATCCATCAAAAAATGTCTTTACTACTCTTTTTCACTGAGTAAAATTACAATCTTGAATAAGTTTATCCTATGACATATGTCACATGAATTGCCATCAAACCGGATTCTATATGTCCTGTAAGACTTGAAGTAGAAAGAGCAATCGTATTGCGAGATAAAAATTCACAGACAATCTTTATGAAATTTGCGAAAAAGGTATAAAATCATATCACACTAAAAATCCCGCCTTAATGAAATATAATCCTATCAGATTTTATTTTTTACGCTTGTAATGATTCTGTGCAATTTGTTTTAGATATGTTTTTGTCTCCATCAGTTCAAATTTTAACTCATGAGGCATTTTCGCAAACAAAGGAGCACCGTCACCTAATAAAACAGGGATTGTGGTAAGGATCATTTCATCTATTAAATCTTCTTTTAAAAAGTTTCTGATGGTTGTTCCACCATCTATATAAAGTCTATTAAATCCCTTTTTATGGATGTCCTCTAAAATTTTCGATAAAGTTCCTTTCACCAAAAAAGCTTTTCCCTTATGACTTTCAGGTATTTCATTAAGCGAATTGCTCAATACAAATACGGGCTTATCATATGGCCAATCCACATCAAAACCTACTACAGTTTCAAATGTTCTTCGTCCCATAACAAGAGCGTCAATTTTATTCATGAATGCTCCATAACCCATATCCTCATTTTCAGGATTAGGGATTGCGTGCAACCAATCAATCCCACCATTTTTATCCGCTATATAACCGTCTATGCTTGTTGCAATAAATACGCTGTTCTTCTTATTCATATGGCTTTTGTTTAAATCGAGACCTACCTGATACTGATTATTTTACGTACGATCTAATTAATGAGAAGCTCCTGTTTGTTCTATTTGTTCCAAAACCAGCTCTACATAAGGATCTTTATGCTGAATTATATCCATGGCATTTTTATTTACCCTAAAGTCTATTGGGAATGGATTGCATATTTTAAATCCCGATACAGACGTTTCAAATATTGTTCTTGGTACATTTACTAAAATTCCTGTTTTGGGTAAACTCATTTGCATACTAAAATCATTACATATAAAATTACTCCCGGGTTCTTCGCCAATAAATTTTGTTTTGGTATGGTATTTAAGCAATGAAATCAGGTGTCCTGTTGTTGACAAGCATCCACCGTTGACAAGCGCATAAACATTCCCCTTAAAATTTAGTTTATTCGGCTGCATGATACCATAAAGAGGTTCAAATTCTTTAACATCATCATTCCGTTTAAAATAGATAAAATCTTTATCTGTGAGGTATGAAAACAACTGTGCTGCAAAAATGGGATGACCCCCTGCGTTGTCTCTGAGATCTATGATCAAATTTTGCGTATTTTTTGTTTTTAGATCGCTGAATATGCTATCAAGCTGATAAAAGTAATGATCCATGTCAGGAATGGCAAAAGACGATATTTTAAGTACTCCCGTGTTCCTTTTGTCGATATAATTAAAATCAACCTGCTCGTTTGTATCCAAGTTACTATCCGCCAAATTTATATCAGACCATTTTTTGGAGGAAACAGTTATACTCTTAAATGAATTATCTTTTTTAAACTTTACAATGAATTCCTCTGCATCATCAAGCAGATAAAAAAGTCTATTAAACCTTCTATTGAGTTCGTTATACTTGGTTGTTGTATTACAGCCCTCAGAAGGGATGAAATAAAAGGATTGTTCGATGATTTCCACGACAGAATTATCGTTTATGCTCATGATCTCCTCACCCGGCAATAAAGAATGATTTTCCTCCAACATTCCCGAAATATAAAATGCCCTTCCACTGCTAAAAAATAGCTTTAGGGGAAAAAAGTTTCCAAAGTCATTAACTAAATTTTGGTAGGAAGGTGGTAATTTTACTCCGGTGTGACTGCAATAAACGGCATTTGTCAACTTTGAAGTTTCCAAAAAGAATTCCTCCAAATTCAAGGGTTCATTTAGTTCACTTCGTATCTTATCCACCAAAAGATCCAAAGAATCTTTGGAGGAAAAAGTATATAATTGAGGATGATTTTCCTTTAAACTTGTATTGAGAAATAGCAGGTCGGTTTCTAAATCCTGAACATCAAATTTTTTCTCTTTTAATGTTCTAAATTCTTGAGCAGTTTTTGTTTCAGTTAATTTTCTTTTCAGGCTTATCGCATGTTTAGAACCATCAGGAAAAACAAAATTTCCCGAGAGTTCTGTACCGAGGTCATTCAAACTTCCTACAAACAAGGTTTCTTTCGCTGGAATTGTAAACGTTAATTTAGAGTTAGCCAGTTTAATATCGCCTAAGGGGTCATCTTGAACAATATTATGACCGGCGAACATCTGTATACGCCCTTCAAATTTATTTTGATCGTTGCTTCGGAAATCAATCACAGTCTGGAAATCATTCATAAAATTCCCCTCCCATGTACCTGTTAAATTTGATTGACTATGAGCCTTCTGTATTGAAAATAGAAAAGATATGATGCTTATCATCAAATAGAAAAATACTACAGTATACTTTTTCATGTCTATTTTAATTTAAGTTTTTTATTTTCTCTTTTTTGATAAAAAATCTTTAGCCCATAATATTGGTGCCCCTCAGTGCCTTGTTGGATATTTAAAGGGAACGAAGCGTTATTTGATCATTCTTATTTCGCCATAGATCGGTTTGAACCTATTTGCCAAGGTCTAATTGTAAGCCTTACAAAAGTTCAAAGTGAGTGTTTGTAATTCTTGAAATGATAAAATTACTTCTGAATTTCCAGAAGGTCATATTGAATGTCGGTTATTTTTAATTTTAACCAAGTCCAATTACCTTTTTCCAATTCCCAACTTGCCTCACACTCGATGGGTATTTTAATACCGTTACGCTTTTCTATCTTTTTTGCTGTCACAGTCCATTCAACAGGCTCTTTTGCCTTTGAATCTGGATAACGCATGGCCACAAATTTTTGAAAATTCCCATCCTTATCAAAATAAAACCGGCCTGATCCTTTGGTTCCTTTATATTTCATGGTTGCCATGGCAGAAAAGTCATCCAAAGCCTCCCATTTTATATGCTGATTTAAAGCAGCTGATGGAAACCATACTATTTCGGCCAAATATCGTTGGAGTGTGGCCTGGTCTATTTTTTCGTCATTCTTTTCATTGACAACAGGAATAAGTGAAAGGAGTTTAATGATCATCTCGCCTTTACCATCTTCAAATTTATCTCTACCCACCACGCTCAATTTGAAATTCATATCTGCATTAATATTCCAGATGAACGCCGGTGGTTCAATTGTAAAATATTGCTCCGCTTTAGCATTGTACCAACCTTCTTGTTCAGGCTTCATTTTGAGTTGTAATTCCTGAACTAAATGTACGTTTGTTATCCTCTTTTTGCCAATTATACCGCTATTTGTCAGCCATAGCTGAATGATTGGCGGTAAACCAATCAAGGCTTTTTCCGTAACCAACTCCTGGTTTTTCAATGGTGCATGTTGAAATTGTGATATTCTTTCTCGGTTGATTCTGTCTGTAAAATGGAAAGTTGCATATCCAATAATTGCAGCGAAGAGAATCATCAGGTTTGCAATGGTTCCGTATTTAGCATCTGACCAGTAATTAAATATCAGGAACTGCGATATTATCACCGCCAAAAGAACACTTACCCACCAATAATTGGAATGAACAAGTATCAACATAACCGAAATGGCAAAAAGGAGAAAGGTCAAAATCCATAAGATTCCATAAGTTTTTGAAATCGGTTGTGAAATCGCTTGAAATTCGGATAGGCCAAACGCTTTGAAGAATCCGAATAAATGGATGATTCCGTGAATTCCAATTAATATGATCAAAGCTATTCTCACTATTTTTTTTAGGATATAAGCTCGACTATAAATTTAAGGATTTTGGCCCCTTTTTCAAAAGGTTTATATAAAACATCTTGGACATATTTTATGGCAATGATGCAACTCCATAACTTTCGAATCGCTCACTTGGCATGTTCCGGTAATTGACTCTTCATTTTCTCAATACAACCGCACCAAATCAGGTTTTACAGGCTTAAGATTTTTATTTTCAATCATTTAAGTAAACACTATATTTTGTATCTTTAATAGGACTTAAGGGAAAATTTCCCAACCCGATTTTATGGAAACCAGAAAAATCACTCGTCTGTTTATTCTTTTGGTTATCATACTCACACTTTGGCAATGTAAGAACAAAGAGGAAGATGATATTAGGCTGATCACTATTCAGGGATCAAACGTTCGACGATTTTTAGACTTTGACGCGGTATTTACTAAATTGGACAGCCTTGGCTATGTTAATCTTTTGACAAAAAATGGCGACTGGCTATCAACTGAAAATTTTTTTATTTCAGTTCGCAGGGATTTACCAGACACCCTAAGAATCAATGAATTAGATTCCCTAATTTATATCAATGGGCATTTGGCCGGGATTTCTATTGGAAAAGATAGTCCGCCCCTACCCTTTTTTCAACAACTTTCAGCGGAAGAAATCGCTCATCTCCGAATCATCCAAATTGTAATGCCTTTAGAGGATTCCGTCAGGCCTTTTTTGGAAAAAATTGCGCTTCTCAATCCTAAGGTTGACATCGCTTATTTTTCTGAAATTGACTCTTTAGACCTCTTAAATCGAGATTTGCTTTGGCTTTCCAAAAATTTTAGTCCTAGAGCCTTATTCCTCGAGAATGAAATTGATTCTGTATCCGTTTCCAGTCTGATAAAATTCCCATTATTAGAAACCCTATTGATTACTCATCCCATAAAAGGAGATGGCAAACTTCCCCACCTTCCTCATTTGAAAGAGATTATCTTGTATAATATCGATGACAGCACTTATGTTAGTGCCGATTTTTTTAAAGAAAACCCAGCTCTTGAGCGTTTAGCAATTGTTGAAAGTGCAGGCAGCAATATTGATTGGACATCTTTAAGATCCTTAACAAACCTCAGGCATCTTCACATTGAGTCAGATAGTATAGTCCTCCATGACCCTTACAGGAATTATCCCCACTTGAAATCTCTGCATTTGGGAAGTTACAAAGAGGCTGGTTCCATTTCAGGTCTTTTTAATAAAAATAAGCTGACATGGCTTTCACTGAATCCGTCCGATGATCCTTTTATGGGACAAAACATGACCGTTTTGAAGGATTCTTTTCCTGAATTGGAATATCTTGAATTTGAAAATAATGATAGCCTGTTGGATTATCAGAATTTGAAAAACTTGAAAAAATTAAAATACCTTGTTGTGTTCGGCCAAGTTGGGTTGGATTCAACGCTTTATAATTTTGATCAACTTCATTACCTTTCTCTTTCAAAAGAATTTCTTAAAGATTCAACAAATGTCATCAAATTACAGAGGGAATTACCAAATACAATCATCGTTCCAAATTCTGGAGCCTGTTTGGGTTCAGGCTGGTTGTTGCTCATCATTCCACTGGCAGTTATCTGGTTTTATATTTTCAGATCAAAAATATATGGGAATCAGTGATTGCAACATATAAGGACATACCATTTCAAGCGCTGGCACTCACGGGGTTTTTATGGCTTTTTTCTTTATTTATCAATGTTGACTTTCCCTTAAAATCCATTGCCTATTTTGCTTTGGCAGGAGCAGCTTTCTGGATGAATTCTATTCATAGCGCCTACCCCGAATCTGTTTTTTCATACTCCACATGGCGCTTTAAAAAATCTCTTAATTGGATTTTGATTGCCATCCTTTTATCCCTTATGCTTTCTATTTATTCAAGGCTCGATGATGGATTACCGGCAATACCAACCAGTCTCGGTGCCTTTGCCTTTGTTGCTGTCCTCATCGGTTTTGTTGAGGAGGTGGTCTTCAGAGGATTTATACAGGGAGGAGCACAGCAGTGGAGCCAATCAGGCGCCATCGTACTGGCATCAGTTTCCCATGCAGGCTACAAAGGACTATTGTTCGCAATTCCTTTGCAACATCTCAACAACAGCGCTTTAGAATTGTTTGGATATACTTTTTTGGCGGGGCTGGTTTTAGGCTATTTCCGTTATATCACAGGATCTTTATGGCCAGCGATCCTAGCACATGTATTTTTTGACTTTTGGCTTTACATGGAGCAGTCTTCCGCTCCATGGTGGGTTTGGTAAGCCATGAATGAGTCTATAATCCAACTGCTCATGTATTCATGACCAATAGAGAGATATTCATTGGTAATTTTGGGACTGTTTTCACTTGGTTAAGAGCTTCAATTCGCAGATTTTACCTTAATTCAGGAAAGAATTTGGTATTGGTTCTCTAATTATCCCAAAAAGCGCTGATGAAGTAAAATTTTAGAAAAAATTTGTTGTGCTATCTTTTTTTGTCTATTTCTATGTCAATTTTTGCAATCGTTTCTTCAATTTTAGGCAAGGCTAATTTTAACTGTCGTCCAGCATTGCGACCTCTCCAGCTAACTCCAGCCAAAATTTGTAAAAAACCTTGACTTTGAAATAGATCTTTTGGCACATTTGCCCACCCTACGAAATTTTGCCCCTTTGAATCGTCAATAAATCGATCACCAAAAATTTCCAGCATAGATTCAATATTCTTGTCATGATTTCTGGTTATCTGTGCAATATTGTTCCCTAATATGGGTAATTCAAAATCAAATAAATTCGTGATATCCTTTCTAAGGTTATCATTTGAAATTTTATCTATGCCAGACGATTTAAGTGCTTCATATGGTCCGGAATTAAACTGATAATTTATGGCATTGTTCAAAGTAAATACTTTGCCGAGTAATGAGTCGTGAAACACAACATTATTCTTACTCAACTCCATGAAATAATCGGATGTTTCATATAAATCATCGTAAGTTTTTATCATTTCAGCGAAGTGAGCAACATCATTTTTTAAGGATGTACTTATTTCTGAAAGCATCTTTATTTCATAAATTCTGTCCTTTCTTGCTTCATTCCAGTTATTGATCTGAAGTGCAATCAAAATTCCAATGACCACAAGCACAATTTCACCCAAGGCGTATTTCAGGTACCTGCCTGCCTGTTTACCTGCCGAAGGCATGGCAGCAGACTTTTCTGTTTTGCTTTCCATAAGTGAGTTTTGCCTGATTTTGCGAAATATGCTAATCATTCTCCCGTTTATTAAGTTCCGTATCTATTAATGAGTGTAATTCTTTGGAGTCACGGATATAATTTCTAATTCTGATTCCTCCGTTGGCAGCATAAGTACTTCTCAATTGTAAATACTGTAACAATCGGCTGTCGCGGTAATTATCAAGTTTGTACCTGATGGGAGCAATGTGCAAGCCAATATCACCAATACTAACAACATCATATTCAAAAATTTCCCAACTTAACTCCCTTTCTGATTGACGATAATTCTCGTTTGAATGGAAATCGATCAATTGTGTTGTTCTCGGACCTACAAAATCATAGAACTGGATTAGCTCGTTTCTTAAAGAATCATTGGTTACCTTATCTATACCTGATGCTTTTAAGGCTTCATAAGCACCATCACTATATTGAAAAATAAATCCGAAACCTATTCCCAAAAGATTTTTGTTAAACTCTACGGAATCAATTTTATTTTGTTTTAACATTTTCTTTAAAACAGCACAATTACTGTCAATTACCTTTACCCTTTCTTCCAAGATGAACTGTAAATAGGTATTATCCTTTACAATTGATTTTTTAATTTCTGCCAACATTTTAAGTTCAAATTGATCTGCCTTTTTTTGTTCATTCCAGTTATTGATCTGCAAAGCAATTAGAATCCCGATCACAACAAGGATAATCTCGCCAATGGCATATTTGATGTAATTGGCAGTTTTGTTCTCCATTATTAAAGATTGACGTATGTGACGGAAAAATTCGATCATTGGTTAATTTCAGCACTCAATATATCTATAATATCGACTATATTTTTTCTTAATGTTAATGATTGATTTAGCGAGAACTTGTTTTTTGTTAGACATCTTTCTAAATGATCCTCATAATCGGGTTGATTTAATAATACATTGTAATCTTCAATAAATTTTGAATCTCCAATTTCATAATCTGTAGTATAATCATTGTCTTCAATTAAATATTTTCCTAAAACGTTGGTTTTATTTGCCAAATTTCTAATGGTTCTTAATTGATAATATTTTACCAAAAAGGGTACATATTTATTTTCTCTATAGTCTGCCCAACTTAATTCGTCCTCTCTAAGATCTGCTATTTCGGATGTCCAATACGTAAGTTTATGTTTTAAACTGTCATTTCTTATGAGTCTTAAATCTCCAGAAATTGCCAAATCATTTACTATGGGATCAAATGTTGAAAAAGGAATTGTTCTAGCTAAATGATAATCAACACTATCTTTATTTCGAAGTTCTTCAAAATCTATATATTTAAATAGTTGCAAAGCAGAATTAATAGCTTCTTTTTTTGAAACAATTTTCTGATCCAACTGTTTGAGATTACTTTGGAAATCGGTTAGTAATTGAGATAATATGGCTTTTTCTTTAAGCGTTTCTTTTCTACTCTCATTCCAATTATTGATTTGCAAGGCAATTAAAATACCAATCACAACCAATATAATTTCACCAATGGCGTATTTAAGGTATCTTCCTGTTTTGTTTTCCATGATTAAAGATTGACGTATGTGACGGAATAATTTAATCATTTTATTTATTGTTTGTCTTCATTCTCAGTAGTACCAAATTTTTCTTTCCTAATTCTCATGACCAATCTGTAAACAATACGTAGGATTAATGCAAAGGCAACTAGATAGATAATTTGTTTGGTTTCCATGTTTTTTATTTATGTTGAAGTTCTTTTTCAATCATTGTTTTTAATTCAATGGCCTGTTGTTTAATGCTTTCAAAACTTTCGTCGGTTCGTACCTGAGTTTGAATGACAAAAGGTAATAATTCTATAAATGTGGTTTTTTTCATCATTCGTTCATAAACCTCTTTTGCCTCAACTGGGTTATAATGTTCTTTTGGTTTAAAACTACCCATGTTGATTTGTTGACTGGGTGAAAGAATTCCCCGGCGCTCATTTAAATACTTCAGTTGATTATCCTGAAGAATAAATTTGTATTGACCCCGCTCTGATGTCCAGGAATAATATTCCTGAATTGCGCTCCTTAACTTCTCATTTCTGATAAGCGAAAGCTTTCCGCTTGATTTGATTTCTTCAAAAGTATTATCAGAAACTATGGGATTATTGGTGTAGCCAGCATATTCAATGCTTGTGATGAAGTAAGTAGCAGAATCTTCGGCCATTTCGGGGTGATTTATTGTAGCCATCAGAAATTCGGCACGTTGCATTCGGTTTTTATTGGCAAGAATTGAGTTTGAGATATTTTCTATGTCAATCATGATTTCTATTTCTAAACGTGATAGAAAATTTTTTTCCTGAATACGATCTTTTCTTTGTTCATTCCAATTGTTTATCTGTAATGCAATCAAAATCCCGATGACCACCAATACAATTTCACCAATGGCATATTTTAGGTATTTGGAGGTTTTGTTTTCCATAATTAAGCTTTGACGTATGTGACGAAAGAATTTAATCATTCTAATTCTCGTTTAATTCATTTTTAATCAATTGAAGTACTCTTTGGGATTCTTTTAAATTTCGATTTAAAATAACACCAATAATGTTTCTCTGGACTTTTACAGATTTAATCATAGATAAGTACGTAATATCATGTTTAAGCGTATTGTAATCATGAGGTATAAGCGGAATGTCAAAAGGCTTGGTAGGATTAAATTTTGTATCCTCATAACTAAACAGTTTGTCTATTTGGGTCTGTCTGTCTGGTTGAAAGGATTCAAAATATGTCATTTCTTCAAGTAATCTTTTTTGCGTAAGCTCGAATAACTCTATAATGTTATTTCTTAAAATATCTGAAGAAAGAATATTAAATCCTGCATTTTTTAGGCTTTCGTAACCCGATGAAGACAATGCCAAGTTTGTTCCAGGTTTTCTTGCATTTTGAAAATGAATTTGTAATGAATCAGAATAACCCAAGTTATTTTCAATGGCTGCTATTACAATATTACTGGAAGTATTCCATGTTATTCTGAGAAGAGAATCCTGAATCATGGCATTACAATTACCTTCCAATGATTTAGCAAGTTCAGATAATAGTTTTTTTTCAAGGATATTGGATTTTCTGTTTTCATTCCAATTATTGATTTGTAATGCAATCAAAATGCCAATGACAACAAGCACAATTTCACCAATGGCATATTTCAGATACCTGACTGCCGTTTTACCTGCCGAAGGCATGGCAGCAGACTTTCCTGTTTTGTTTTCCATCATTAAGGTTTGGCGTATGTTTCTAAAGAACTTTATCATGTTAAACGCTTTATTTCTTCATCAATTAATTCAATGATTTCTTTGGCAGTTTCTATTAACTGTTTAGTCTGAAGTAATGAAACCATAAGGGCTATCTCGCGAGTGGCAATTGTGCTCTCAAATTCCATATCCATGAATAGTTTTTTGTAGTCACTGCTAAAAGTACTTTTTTCAGCATAGTTAGAGAGTTTAAATTTATATTGAAGACTATTGGTAATATCCAATAATGGCACATAACGTTTTAAAATGGGATATAAGTTATTGTAAACCATGTTACTTGAATAGATCTCATCTTCGGTCATATCTTCAACTAGTTGCGGCCAAAGCACCAGTTTGTTTTTAATAGCATTATTACTGATAATATTTATTTTTCCAGAATTGAACAGAATATTCAATGTTTCAGATTGTCCGTTGTAGGTAGGGTTAATAAAAAGTTCAGACATAATGCTGTCCAATTGTTTTTTGGAGTAGTTGTTTTGTTTGGCATGAATGATGCCATATAAGATTTTTGTAGATGAAATAATGCGTTCACGAAAAGTATTATTTTCCTCAAACTCATTAATGGCATTTGTGAAATCTGATTTAATATTTTTTAGCGTTTCTAATTCTTCTATCCGTTGTTTTCTTAGTTCATTCCAATTGCTCACTTGTAACGCCAATAAAATACCAATCATCACCAATGCGATTTCGCCAACAGCGTATTTTAAATAGTTGACAGTTTTGTTTTCCATAAGCAATTGTCGCCTGATAGTTCTATAAAGTCTAATCATATTTTTTCATAAAATCATTTAGATAAGCCAAGGTTTCATTTGTTTTTGCTAAAAGTTCATTTTTTGAAGAAAGCAAAATTTGATCCATTAAAGTTTTTCCAGAAATCTTTGAGATCATCGAATTTAGAAATTGCTTATCATCCATATCAGACCAGTATTGTTCCAATAATGGACCTTTTATAAACGCAGGGCTTTCAAAAGGACCGGGGATTTCACTTTCCAGAATCAAGCCTTGATTATATTGTGAGTTTAAAAAAATGGAGACATTTTCATCCATTATTTTTATCAATTTTAGTTGTTCTGAATTATGGCTTAAGATTACGGACTTAAGATCTTCATCTAAGTATTCGATATTGCCAGTGCTTAATAAGGAAATAATAGTATTTCTATTAAGTTCATTACTTGGGTCAAAAAATGGTATATATTCATATCTGGCTATTTGTTTTAAGGTGTCTAGAGTTGCAGTTGGTTTGGATAATCGATCTCTAAAACCACTTAGCATATGTATATCCGACTCAAGGTTGTCTATTTCATTACGCAGTTGGATAGAGTCCTTTTGCAAGTCTGATATAATGGATCTTATTGAAATTTTCGTTGATAAGCTTTGTTTTCGACCTTCATTCCAATTATTGATTTGAAGTGCAATTAATATCCCTATCACCACAAGAACAATTTCACCAATGGCGTATTTAATATACCTGCCAGTCGGTTTACCTGCCGAAGGCATAGCAACAGGTTTCCCAGTTTTGTTTTCCATAATCAGGTTTTGGCGTATGTGACGGAAAAATTTGATCATCTTCTAAATTAAACATTTACTTCATTCTTAAATATTTCTTGTCTCAATTTTTAATGATTTTCAAATGATGGTCTGAGCCATTTACTTGCCAATTCACCAATGAAATAGGAATATTTCCTATCGCATTTAAGGAGTCAAAAAAGTCTTTAACAACAAATGGTTTCCCATTTAATTCCTGGAGTCTGGCATATTCTGCCATAGTATCCTCAAGTAAATATTTTCCTGTTATATAACTCGTTCCGTAGCCTGGTTGGCGCAAATACAAATGTTGCTCAAAAATGAGCAGTTCTTTTTCGGTTTTCATCCAACCACGGGGTGTATATTCACTGTGAACACCTCCCGCTTCCTCCATGGTCATCTCGTTGGCATGCGCATATAATGACCCTAAACCTCTAGCTGCACGCTGGGCTATCATGATATACACAATTTCCTTGGACCTTGGACTGTCATCATACAACCCTGCTTGCATAAACATTTCTTCAACAGCCGTAGCCGTCCCTTCATTTCTTGAATCGAAAATGTTGTATAATAATGGGCCTTTTCTTATTTCACTTTTATGTGGTTCATTATCCATGCGCGCCAATTCAAACCAGTGGTAAAAATGAGAATACAAAGGTCTTGGATCGTAATGTTCACCGATCAGAAAAAAATTCCGCTTGTCTTTTGGCACATATTCACCGAGGTGCTCGCGTAAAGCAGGATCAAAATAGGGTTTTACGGTTACAATTTCTTGTTTGTCGAGAAAGTCAATCAAACTTTTGGCTGCTTCATCGGCCATTTTGTTATAGGCTTCTGGAGAATCGGCAGCAATGAGTTCCGGAAGGTTTCTGTTTCTGTGTTCTTCAAGTTTTAAAGATGTCCATGCACGAGCCAATTCACGTTTTAAAATCATCACTTCATCCTCCCAACTCAGAGGCACTAAATGGACGTTTTGCTGGCACCAGGTGTAATTTTCTTTACCTATCCCTGAAGGACCGGTTTTTGTTTTGGCTTCTCCCTTTAACCATTTCGCAAAATCATTGGTTGAACTTATGGCTTCATCAATAACCTCAATCAATTCCGCGTCATTCTGAATGTGGGCATTTCTTTTAAGTTCTTCCAGATCGGCAGTCTGATTTTCAATTTCTCTGATTCCGGCTACCCAAAGATCTCTGGCATTTCCGGTCAAATTTTTCTTTGCCTGAGTGTTGAGTGGTGGAATGATATACAGGTCTTTTAAAAGTTTCTGCCTTTCATCGGTTGAAAGCGGAAAAGTGTATGTCCAAAGTTCGGTTGTTGCGTGATGAGTAGGACCTTCATGAGCCGGAACATCACTTCTGTAGGTCCAAACCGATTTGTAGAAAGCAGGATCACGTGCCCATGGTTTTAAGATGCGATGGTTAAAATCATATCCATTCATTTCGGCTAAAACAATCCTCCAATCGACTTTGTTTTCTACCGGCCAATTGGCGGTGTCTATGGCTTGTAAACTTACTTTCAATTCTTTAAATCGCGGCTCCCGATTTTCAAAGGTTTCTTCAGTATAATCAGGAGTCCCATCAATTAAAGGTGGCTTTTCAAATGTTCGCCATTCTTTGAATAAGGCAACTAAATCCTGATAATCATTTGATGTAAATTTTTCTTTTTTAGTTTGGGTCACGGCTGCTTTTTCTTTCTTGTGATGATGGCAGCTAAAAAAGATCGTTAATAAAATTGCAAGAATGGTGGTTTTGGTTCTCATCTGTTAGGGTATTTTTTCTTTATAAATCTATTTAGGTCAGTTCTTTCTCCTGCAAACAAGTACCGTTCTTAAATGAAGGGAGCGAACTGAAGCATATATTCATTTGTTACATGCAGTGTTTTACTTATTTTTCATTCATGTAATTCGTTCTTTATCAATGAAATTAATCCCTCAATTTCTTTGTCAAGATTTTCTCTTCGGTTGATCACATCTTGTGTAAAGGATAATTTCATTCCCAACAGATTTCTTACCCTTTTAATTCTCAACAACTCGGTATAATCATTTGGCATTTCCTTTTCAATGTTTATTTCCGGTACATTTGACTTTACCAATGGAATAAAATTGATGTCATTTTCTAAAATATCGTCAATTCGAATTTGATGTACGCTTAATCTGTCTTCAAGTATATCATTGAGCTTGTTCAGGCTAAATTCCAAATCAGTAAACTTTTCAATAAGCTTTTTGTTCTTTATTAAACTGAGTTTGTTTGTGTTCTTTAAATTACTATAAGCAATAAATGTAGGTTGATCGCTTTGTAGATCCCAGACCGCCATTTTAAATATTGAATCAGGAATTATTTCATGATCAATTGAGTTCTCAACAGATACAACGCCAAGAATCTGCATCAGTCCTTTCTTTAAGGTATATTCTTCAGAAATCAATAGTTCAGATTGAGCTTTTGCCTGATTTAAATTTTCCAATAAACTGCGTAAAACTACTTTTTCCTGAATTGAATCCTTTCTATTGTCATTCCAATTATTGATCTGTAAGGCAATTAAAATCCCGATCACCACAAGCATAATTTCTCCAATGGCGTATTTTAAGTAGTTAGTGGTTTTACCTTCGTTAACCATGCTTTTACGGATATTTCTGAAGAATTTGATCATTTTGTTGGTGTTTTCAAAACCATAATTTACAAGCCTTTTTTGATATGTTCCTTCAGCACGCGTATTAAGTCTCGGTTATCCATCTGAAACACGTTGAGGTGATTTAAAGCATCATCGATGTAATCATCAATCAGAAATACAGATTTCTGTAAGGCTTCATCATTATAAATGGTATTCAAGCTGTTAAGGTCATGGTTTTGCTTTAGTGTCACGAAATCTTTCATATGCTTTTTTTGTAAGGGATTCAATTCCTTTTCATTCAAGTTATTTAACCTTTGCATTGAGGCAGCTACATAATCGTATTGTAAATTATAGCGGCGTAAAGCGTTGATTACGGATTGGGATTGTAGTTCTTGCATACTGTTCTTTCCGTTACTTACTACATTCGATAAATAACGGAATCCTCTGTAGGTAAAAAAGCCATCACTCGCATTAGCAATTTTAAATATAACGGAATCCGGTTTGCGCAATTCCGGTTTTTCAAGTATGTAATGAATTGCAGATTTTAATTCAACCAAACCCACATGCCTTGATTCAAAAAATATGGAGTCAGCTACGGCATCATTCAATAATTCTTTACAGAGTTGCAGATCATTGTGATTCAACTTGCGTTGTTCATTCCAATTATTGATCTGTAAGGCAATCAAAATTCCAATGACAACCAATACTATTTCGCCAATAGCGTATTTTAGGTAGTTAGTGGTTCTACCTTCGTTAACCATGCTTTTACGGATATTTCTGAAGATTTTGATCATGAGCTATTGTTTGGTCATAATTAAGCACAATAAGCGAGTTATTGAGCAGCAATGAATAGATTCTGTTGTATTCTTGAAATGACTATAGATTTCAATTTACTTTATACACCTTATAATTTCTGGACCATTCTATCGACTGGTCCGGTTTAAGAAATATTTTAAAAAATAATTCAGGGCTGATCACATGCTTCCATCCCCAAAGATTCACCTTATTCGTTTGAAAACTCGCAATCTCACTGATCCCGATTTTACTTTTGAGGTTTATTAATTCCCATTCTGCTCGAACATTTTCACTACCTGTGAGGTTACTAAAGAAGAATTGCTCCTGAGGAGAACCACTAAATGTAATTTCACTTTGACCAATATCAACTTTACCCTCAGGATTAACCGCTTCGTCAAACAACTCAGGTTTTAATCGAAATGGAAATTTTAAGGCATAATTTTTCCCTATAAGAGCTTCATTTATGGCTGTAAAATTGTGGTTATATTCATCTGTGATAATATCTTTTTCACCCGTATTTTTCAAATGGTATTTTATTGTAAAACTGCTGTCATGCAATTCGATCTCTTTATTCAATACATAGGCATATCCATTGACAGTTTTTGATGTACAACTGATTACAATTTTGTTCGATTCGGCAATAATTTTGAATGTGGCCGGATCAATCTCGTATTTTTTGTGAAACTGGTATTGAGTTGAATCTTTTTTTAATAAACCCACACCTATTTTGTGAAACCAGCCGCCCATGTCAGTCTCATCAAAACCCAACGCTTTATCAATTCCGAATTCATTATAAAATCCTTTTCCAAAATCATGCTCATTCTGACAATCAGTTCTTTCAATACTCGACAACTGAATATCTTCAAATTTTACCTTCGCAATTTTTCCGGTCCAGTCAAATCGCGAAAATTTATAATTTTCAAAAGGAAGATCAATATGAATTTCGAGGTTTTTGTTTTTGAGTATATGGGCCATAGAAAAATCAGCTATTACAAAAATGTCATATTTATTTCATTAAAAATCAACTAAAAATAGGATAAATCATTCATTACCTTTTCAGCTTCAATTTTTAAGGTCTTACCCATTTTATACACTTCTCCTGAATCCTCTGGTTCAGCAGACCTCTCTACTTGCTCATTACATGCTACATTAAGAAATGCCAAAGCAGATAAAACTAGATAACCGGTTAAGCGATTTGCGGAAAAATTCATAATTATTATATCCCTAAACATTTTATGTATTGTACTTTGGGTATTCCAGCACCTAATTTATTAAATAAAAACTGCTTTGTTCTACCTGGCCAAATTTCAATTAATTAATGCAGACTGATAACTCTGGTAACAATCCATTTTTCATCATGTCTTTTCCAAACCACAATAAATCTGCTGCCCTCCGATTTATTTTCAGGTTCCTGTTTACTATTGAATGTATGATAGCCCAATTCAATGGCTCCATAATCTTTAATTGGATAAACTTCGATACTGCCATCTACTAATGTTCTTGTCACTTTGTTGCAAATGTTATTTTCCAATGAAGTTAAAAGTTCTTTTTTTGAGGTCATTAAACCCCCTTGATCGTGAAAGAATTCCAAATCTTCTGAATAAAGAGAAGCTTGGGTATCCATGTCACAAGAATTATACGCATCGAATAGTTTCTTATCCATTGCGACAATCGTGTCAAAAAGTTCTTTATCTGCCGGCACATATTTTTTCCCTAAAATATCTTGATAAGTTTCTTGCCCGTAGCCAAAAGAGATATGAAGTAGTGTAATTGAAATAAAAGTCAATTTTAATTTTCGAAGTGCCATTCATATTATTTTTAGATGAGTAGTATCATAATTTCTTCAGCTAAAGATATCTTAAAAAAGATTGCGATCAAGGACTTCATTTGTATCTTACTGCAGTGGAATTATAAAGGATGATAACCCTTGAATCTGCAACTATCTCGATTTTTGTTTTTATACAAAAGCCATCCCGATTTATTAATCTTCTACGGCCATTGAATGAATATTGTTCATTAAAACTGCCCCTGCTTCCTTGTCTATGGACATCGAGGTTAAATAACCCGTATGTTTCACTTTCGGATCTTCTTCGTAAAACTCCGGTGTTAGAATATACCCTAAAGCATCCATTCCCAACCCTATCACAAATTTGGGGCCTTGGTTAGTCATAAGTCTTTTTGATTCTAATGAGTGAGTGGGCGTAGTTTCGCCCGGATGAGTAACGAACTGTGCATTCCCTATTGAGAACCAAGCAACCTCCGTTGTTACACTATCTGTGATAGATCGATCTATCACCCCCATATTTGCTAGTTGTTGGTAATTCTCATTTGATACTGGCATGTTGAAAACCCTACTTTTGAATTGAATGGATGTAGACTCTAATTTAGTTGAATTTTTTAATGCAGTCAGAATAGCTCCCCCTAACTCTTGTCCTCTTTTATTGACACTTTCAAAAGATTTAATTTCATATTCGGGTTGTACCCAACCTCCAATTGCTCCTTGAAGAAAGAAATTTACACCCCCTATTTTTTTATCGAGATCAGTATACATTGACGACACAAAGTCTGCTGAAACTTCACTGGAGACGCCATCCATTATGGTTGGGTGGCATGCAAAATTATTCAATGTTGCGATTGATTGTCCCTTTTGATTCAGAAATTGGAGGCTTGTTAATGAACGATCTAAATTTAAAGAATCGGAAATATTAAATACCCAGTCTTCTCCAAACTGTGTTTCTGCGTAAACAGCTGTCGCATTTTGTCTGTTTTTCCAAGCTTCATATATCGCATCTGATGATTTTTGAATAATTTTTTCCATGTATTCATGATCAACACCCGATGTCATTTGGTCAGGTCCCCAAATACCCACCACATCAGGTCCAGAATGCGTATGAGTAGAAGCCATTACAATATGAGACGGATCAAATTCAGAGGCAGAAATTCTTGATGAAACTTCTCTTCTGATCTCTAGTAGGGTAGGATGCAGCATCCCAATACAGTCATAAACAAGAATTGCCATCATATTCTTTGAGTCAGACAGAACCATTGCTTTGACATACAGAGAGTCATGTACTGCTGTAAAACGTCGATTATTTTTATCACCAGCAATAAAAGCTCCTGTTTTAGGTGAGATAGTGCGGTAAGAAACCCCAACCATTAAATCTCCAGATTTATCTTTCTCATGATTACAGCCAAAGATCAACAAACTGATCAGAATTGTTATTAAATGCTTCATTTCTATTTCTTTTAAATTCTTTTAAAGTGATTCTTCATCGTTGCACCGCTGACCTAAGCTAGTACTTACTTTTTGTATTATCGTATGGTGGTGTTTTCGTTTTTTCCATTTTACTGAACTTTGTCATCTATGACGAGAAGCAACTCATTATAGTGATCTAATACTTTTTTTGCGGCTTCCATTAAAGCAGATGTCATCAATGTGCTACTGGCTATAACATTCCTAAAATTCTGTTCGCTATAAGCATCAACACTAATAAATTCCCTTGAATTCAATATTCCATCACTTACCATAATATCTGTAATTACTCCTTCATTTACCAAATAAGGTAGTACATTAGAGTGCATATCATTTTCTAAATACTCTATTCCTTTATTATAATATTCAATTGATTCTGAAAGATTTTGCATATTTTTTGTAAGTTCAGGCCATTGAAAAATCTTTTTATTGGGTCCGAGTTCATTTTCAACTATTGGAATTTTAACACTTTCAGTATAAAAAAATACCATATTACTGATCTTTTTTATCTTGTCAGAATCAGAAATAGTCTGGTCGTTATTATTTAAATATTCAAGACGCTTATCAACTCTGTTCTGCAAGTACAGAATGGCTTTTTCTATTTCAATTTTGCTCTCGTTTATTTCTTCTCGCAGATTTTCTAATACTTCTAGCGATTGTTTTTCTAATATTCTTTGTTGATTCCAATTATTGATACTTAGTGCTATCAAAATTCCAATTACCACAAGTATAATTTCTCCGATTGCATATTTCAAATACCTGCCCACCGGTTTACCTGCCGAAGGCATGGCGGCAGGCTTTCCACTCTTTCCTTCTAAAAGTAAGTTTTGTCTGATTCTTCTAAAAAACTTGATCATACTTAATATTTTTATTTTTCATAAGTCCGCAAGCGGCTATCTTAAAATAATAATTGTTTTCCGCTATCACGGGTGCCTCCATCAAACATCCTCAAAAGAGTTTATTCAATAAAAAAAATGAACCTCTACCCTATTCCTCTAAGAAATATTGACCTGAGCTATTCTTTTAGTCGGTTGTATTTCTTTAATATCTCAATCAGCAGATCGTGTGGTAAGGCATAAGATTTATTGCCATTGATACCCTCCATTGTCTCTGCCGCAACCATAGCGTTTATGATAGCCTCTTCTGTAGCCTTAACTGTTGACTCGAACAATGGATTCATCAAATCGTTTGGCAACATGCTCACTTTTGAAAAATCATTTCTTTGAAAGGCAGTTGAATTGGCCGTGGAAAATGCAATAAAAATATCACCTGAACCATTCTGTCCATAGCCCCCCACATTTCCTATACCCAAAGAAACCCTTTGGGCTATCCTTTTCAGTTGGTGTGGAAGTATCGGTGCATCTGTCGCAACGACTACAATGATAGAACCATCACCTTCTTGTCTGTATGATTGTGGCGGTATTTTCAATTCATTGTTCAACGTATCCAGTAATTCCATCCCAACAGGAACACCAGCAATCGTCAAGGATGGCTTTCTTCCAAAATTGGTTTGCACAAATACACCAATCGTATAAGTTGAGTCACTAATTTTTACAACTCTTGATGAGGTTCCCGTTCCTCCTTTAAAGCCCAAACACATCATTCCGGTTCCACCCCCAACGTTCCCTTCTGCAATTTTTCCACCTGACGAATTCCTTATAGCCTCTAGAACATTTTCTTCTTTGACGTGAAAGCCATAAATGTCATTTAGAAAACCATCATAAGTTTCCGCCACAACCGGATAGGTATACCACCATTCTTCGCGATTAAACCAGTTTGTATCTACAAACCATTTCAAAACTGCATCTCGAACCACACCAACACTGTTGGTGTTGGTAATCATAATTGGGGTTTCTAAAAAACCGGATTCAGTAACCCAAGTTGTCCCTGTCATTTCTCCATTTCCGTTTAGACTATACCAGTTGGCAAAAACCGGACTAAATTTAGCAGTTTTTCCTCTCGGAAATATTGCAGTGACGCCGGTTCTTACCGGTCCTCTTCCTATGATGTTTTTTCCTTTGCCAGAAATAATAGTGCTATACCCAACCTCAACTCCTTTAACATCAGTTATGGCATTAAATTCACCTGTCTTACCTACAAATGGTACACCTAGATCTCTTGCTCTTGGTTTTTGTCCATTAGACTGGAAACAAACGAGCATTATTGTCATAACTAGAATTATTCTTTTCATATTAGTTTGTTTTATTGTGGTTTTAACTTCTGTGTAGCGCGCGTATTCCAATGGACATTCACTCTCCACTTTGTTGAATTTTGGTCATTTTTTTAATTTTTCAATTTCATTGTCAATTTCGTTTTTAACAGTCATTGTTTTGCTCAGCATGATCTTTGCATAATCCTGAAAGTTTATATTTTCAGCAGTAAGATGCGATAGGGTATTTATAAATTCTGTGTCCTTTTTTAACTCATTGAAATCATTTGGAATTTTGTGATTTATATCTTTGGCCGTGAAAAGTCGCTTATTCAGCATACTGTTGGTACTGGTATAAAGCTCACTTTTTAAATCTCGTATATGTGAATTTATGAAATAGGTTTCATCATAAAGTTCAATAATATCCGTTCTCAATGAATCGTTCTTTATGATATGGAATCCTTTTGATTTTAGTGATTCATATGCCATACCCTGAGGAAAAAATACATCATACCGGTTAATGTTACCAAAACTAAATTGAAGAGAATCGTGAAAGCTGGAATTGTAGTCTTTTAGTAAAGAAAGTATGTACTGATTTCCTACAATAATGATTGAATCTCTTGAAATCATATTTGTAATCTTGACTTTATTGTTAGTTAAGTCACTTGACAGCCCGGATAAAATTTCCAATTCAAGTTTAGATTCTTTTCGTTCCTCATTCCAATTGTTTATTTGCAACGCAATTAAAATCCCTATGACAACAAGTATAATCTCTCCGATTGCATATTTCAAATACCTGCCTGCCTTGCCGGCAGGCTTTCCAGTTTTGCCTTCTGAAAGTAAGTTTTGTCGGATATGTCTAAAAAATTTAATCATTTAAGTAGGGTTAGTCGAATAATGAAACAAAAGGATTGGTGATTGATGTTACTGCGCACTACAGCGACTAATTTAGCAAATACAAACGGAATACAAACATACCACAGTGAACGACTCAAAGCCATTACTCAACTCCATTGCTGTACTATTTTTGTCATTTCTTCCAGTTTGATTTTTTTGTCTTATTAAACTCTGTATTTAAGTCATTATTTATCACATTTTCGTTACTGTGTTTATAGGGTAAAAAGAATTGATTGTCTGTTATATCTATAAAAGAAGTATAAACCGTGCCTACAATTTTACCTTCTTCATTTTCAGTTGCTTGTTGATCTGCTTGGCCGTAAGTATTTCAAATCTTTAAAAGGTTTATTTCCACTCCACTACTTTCCTGTTCAGAAATCCATTTTCGTTGATGCCTCCTTGCGCAAAATTGTCCCAAGCATCCCATAATCTGGTTAATTCATTTTTTGATTTTGGTTCAATTTGGGTATAAGCCGCAACATCCAAGCAATTGTCTTCACTATTAACTACATAAATTTTTCCTGTTTTGGAATCAATATAAGAAAGTACAGAACAAGCATAGGATGATCTAGAAATAATCATTCCTAAAAAGACCATTAGAAATAGTGCGATTTTATTCCATTTATATTTTGTTTATGGCATTCACAATTCAGTTATTCGTTCTTACATTTTATTTCAACAACAAATGCCCCTTAACCCGAGCAATACTACTTTTCTTCCAAAACAAAATCAGGCCATCTGCGCATGTAGTCAATAAATTTCTCGCTTAACCCTTCGCTGTTGAGGTATTGCTTCGAAACAGGGTTTTTTTCTGGTTCGAAATCCGGATTTTCAATGACTTTTTTGGGAAAGTCATGATGAAGAATACCCGAGCGACCAATGGTTACAAAGTCTACGCCTGCTTGAAGGATTGCGTTCACTTCTTTTCCCGTTCTAATTTTTCCGGCCACGGTCAATTTGACATCTTTCAGGTTGAGCGATGTGACATGCGCCAACAAAGATTGGTCTTGATATTTCGCATCATCCGGCATTTTAAAACAATCCCATAAAGAGATATCTAAAAAGTCGATTCCATGATCATCGATTAACTGCTGGCTGATTGTCTTAATTTCTTGCAGATCCATCCCAAAGCGTTCCGGAGATAAGCGCACGCCAAGTAAAAAATCGCTGCCACAATTGGCTCGAATTCCATCAACAATTTCAAATAAAAGACGAGATCTGTTTGCCAACGAACCACCATATTCATCTGCTCGTTTATTGATCTCTGAACTTAAAAATTGTGTGAGTATATAGCCGTGAGCGCCATGTACTTCGACTCCGTTATAACCGCATTTTTTAGCGCGTAATGCTGCCGCAATAAAATCATCCCGTAATTGTTTTACCTCTTGCAAGGTAAGACCGCGCGCATTGGTTTCTTCATTAGCTGATGGACAAACCGGTTTTTCGTGAATCAATTCCTCAGGAGAACGCATGCCCGCGTGATGTAATTGGATCACGGCTAAACTGCCATAGGCTCTGATCGCAGCGGCTAATTTTTGATGGCCTTCCATGAGGTCATCGCTAAATATACCGAGTTGGCCGGAGAAGCCCTTTCCAATGGTTTGCACATGCGATGCGCAGGTCATCACTAAGCCAAACCCACCGGCAGCGCGCATCGTTAACCATTTAAATTCTTCCTCAGAAAGCTGACCATTTTCATGGCTTTGACGGTTTGTTAACGGAGCCAACATCAATCTGTTTTTTAAGTTGGCACCACATTTAAATTGTAAAGGTGTATCTGGATGTATGGACATGATTTTCTTTTAAAAGAATAAGGAACTGACAGCCGTAAATTTAGGTTGCATATGGTTGTGTGTTCGCACTTTTATTCCGATTTATGTACTTCTAGTTCGATTTCGATCATCAAATCAGGAAGTGCCAATTCTTTTACACCAAGCCAGGAACCAGTCGGAAAATGATTTTTGTAAATTTCAGTTCTATACACAGATTTTTCCAGCATCAGAGGCATATTCGTTGTAAAAATATTTTCTACAACTACGTCATCAAATGTACAGCCGAAGTGTTTTAAAATCTTATCCAGGTCTGCATAGCAGTTTTTCATTTGTTGTTCCAAATCGCCAATTGCCGTTGGATTTCCCTCATCGTCTATACTTACGGCACCGGAAACTTTAATGCTGTTCCCAATTTTGACTGCGTGAGTATATCCATAAGCCTTTTCCACTTCAGGTCGCAGTAAAAAATATTCAGGTTTTTCAGATTCAACCATAATTTCTTTTTCTATTTCCTTATTTTCTTCTTTTACCTTTTGTTCACAACTTTGTATTCCAAAAGCGCAGGTTAAAAGTAATGCCAGCAATGTCAATCGGTTGATTAGTTTTTTCATAATTCTGATCGTTTAGTGCCTCCTATGATCGGTTTTCGGCTTTCCCGTTTTTATTTTGTCTTTCATTCTTCAGCATCACCAACAAGGTGTTTGCTTATCTTAAGTTGCAGTTTTGCTAATTATTCGTTTTTTCAATGACCTTATCGGTTGCCTTTTCAAGATTCTCTAATGAAATGATATAGTTAGTTAGGTTCCAAACTTGATTTTCCATATTGTTTTCAAATTCCAGGTCTTGGAACATCCCATAATAATCGCTAATGAGCTTTGATTTTTCTTTCCACTCAACAATACTGTAGGAATCTATGTTCTTCATTGAAGCATTTTTCGTTAAATAAGGCAAAAGTAAAGTCTGTGATATCTCGTCAAGTGTATCATAACCTTCTTTTTTACCATCCAAATTAATGGACCATTCGAATAACAGCAATCTTACATCTTCGGGCAATAGATTTAACTTGCCCGATGCAATTAAATCGGAATAAACAACCTGACTAGGTCTGTATTCCGTATAATCCAAGCTCCGGGCAATCAAACTATCCAGGTTATTTTTATCCAACACCTCTTTTGGCTGACCTATCAATTTCATTATATCCCTTGCGCATGTTAGGATAGATTTTTGAAAAGCGATAGACTCCTGAATCGTTGATTTGTTCTGTTTAAATTCCATATTCAGGTTTTTCAGTATATTTTGTTCTGTTCTTTGGTCTACCAAATCAGTATTCCAATTATTTATTGAAAGTGCAATTAAAATACCTATGACGACAAGAACAATTTCTCCAATGGCATACTTCAAATACCTGACTGCCGGGAAGGCAGGCTTTCCTGTTTTATTCTTTTCCATGAGCTCGTATCTAATCTTTCTAAAAACCTTTATGACAGTCTAATTTACATATTTTTCAAAAGCAGGTGAGAACAGCGCAATTACTTGTGACCATTATTGTGTATTTACAAAAGTATCTTCAAAATTTTTTATCCATTCCCCGTTGATCATTAGTTCTCCATATTCCTGAAAGCCTCCCTCTGCTGTTCTGACGAAAAAAAACCTGGTCTTCTCATCTTTCCATACAATGAGTTGTCCATCCTTATATTCCGCCGGATATCTACTCGCACCACTTTTAGAAAATCGGTGGTAATAATATTTTTGATCTTTCTCATCGTAATAGATGATCGTATGGAGTTGCAAAAACTCGGTATTCAACTCGATCACCAAAATGCTCTTGTCCAGGTCATAGGAGATCTTTTCGAATGCCGCACCTTGTCTGGCGACAAGCCCATTTTCATAAACTTTTGACGTGCCAACCCATTCTCCGACCAAAAAGTTCAATTGTTCCATTTTTTCCTGCTTTCGGTTTTGACAAAAAACCGAATTACACAGAAAGATGAGTACAATTAAACACCGGTAATTAGAAGTTTTTCGAAATCTCATATCGCTTACTTTAATCATGACAAAACGGTTGCATTTATGCGCCTATTAATGGGTTGAATACACGGCTAGCCTCTGTTATTTATTTTTTAACGCTTGAAGTTTGTTCTTGTAATATTCATCACCACTTAATTCAGCCGCCTTTTGCAAAAATCCGATGGCACTAGAAATATCATTTTGAGCTTGATAATAATCAGCCATTGAGTCATAAACATTGGCACTTTCAGGATAATAATCAATGGCCATTTCAAAGTACATTTTTGCTATTTCAGGTCTTTGCATATCCATATTCATATATCCTGACATATTGAAGAGTTCTTCCGGGTAGGGAGGCTCTGCATATCCAAAATGTTCCTGAAGCTTCTTTTCCCTATGTTTTACAATAGCATAAAGCTCTTCCTTGGGAGTATCAAATGAGTTTATTTTATCTGTATTTTCCATTTGGTACCATTTGAAAAGAGAAACCAGACCATCCATCGCAGACGGAAAGGTAATTGTACCATGCAGGTCATTGGGGTAAAATTTCCAATCAAATGATAATCCGGTCTCGGGGTTTTGCTTGACCAAATTTGAAAAGGCAATATTAGAGCGAGGGAATACTGTATAATCTGTCGTATCCTGCATAACATTGTCAAAAGTTATCCGAGAATTCTGCATGTGCAATTGCCCGCTTAATGACATAAATAAAGCTTTGCCTTGATATTTCTGGTCAGCAAAGAGTACTTGCGCCTCTTTCAATAGTTTCTGATTGTCCCAATCAAGGCTTGGATCGATGGCCAGATAATTGTCAAATAGACTAGGATGATGAATGAGGGTAGAGATCGCAAATAATCCTCCATACGAATGACCGATGAGTGTTCTGTAATTGCTAACGGGATATTTTTTTTCAATAAAGGGAATCAGTTCATTCTGAATGAAGCTTCTGAAATTGTCGGCCTCTCCGTTTTTATCGTTAAAAGGCAAGCCATATTTTGAAGTTATGGTCGAAGTTGTGAGATCTCTAACTCTGTTTTGATCATTAGCAATACCCACAAGAACCATCTCCGGTGTAAAACCACCGCTGTAGTAATTTTGCACATCATTGACAGTTGGAAGTAGCATTTCTCCATCTAAAATAAACGCTACCGGATATTTTTGATTTTTAGAAGGGTTAAAACTTGGGGGTAATTGGACGTAAAAAATTCTTGACTCACTTAAAATCTTTGAATAAAGACTATCCAAAATACCCACTTTTTGCAAAAACTGATGATCCTGTTTTACCTGTGCTTTAGAAAACTGTTGATTTAAAATTATAAGTCCTATTGTCAATACTACTTTTAATCCTTTGGTCATTTTACGGGTTTTAACTGAACTTGTTCTCTTTCCTCACTTTAAGATAAAGTCTGTGCCGCGATTCGTTAAATTGTTCGATAAGTTAATCATTTAGAAATTACGCTCTCAATTAACTTTTTTTCAACATAATTAGATTTTTACAATTAAGGCAAGAATATCCGTTTGGTTTGATTTGTTTCGTTGGTTTGGTCACTAATTTAGCAAAAAAACTTGACTATTGTTCTCCATGAGGTTTCTCGGAAAGAAAATCGAAAGCAATGCACGTTAAGCCGGGGTAACGACTTTGTTTCTATTTTTCTCGTTACTTTTTACATATTTTCGAGGTAATTATGGATTACAATAATCGCAATACATAGGATCTTCGAACGTATTCTTATGCGGATACATTTCTTCTTTGGTAAAATTGCATTTTTGGCAGCTATAAATAAAACTCAAAATGGAATTGGTAGGTGAGCCACAAGAACTACATTCCAGTCCTTTTTTTACCTCTGTAACGCCAAAACCCGGGATATTGCATTGAGGACAGCAAGAATTTAACTTGTCAACTAATTTTTTGGTTGCATTTTCAATGACCGTCATTCGTGTAGGGTTATACATTGCCCTCATATCTGTTTCAACATAAACAGAATTAGACTCTCCAAGCAGTTTTTCAAAACTTTGTTTTAAGACAGCTGAATCTATAATCCCCTTAATTATTTGAGTGAAATCTTTCTCTGATTTACGAAGTACAAGTCCGTGAGTTGGAAATTTTACATTCTTCGCAAAATCGAAAAGTTCTTTCTCAGTTTTAATTTCTTTCCCATTAAAATTGGTTTCCATGCTCAGTTCTCGTGCGATTATCTCCAAATTGTTTTTCTTGTCAATTAAAATCAAAAACTCATCATCTGAACTTGCAAAAAATATGGAGGGATGAGCGCCAAACGAACCTTCGCTGGCAACACCTAAATCACAGTTACTCGCTTCCATCGCTAAGAGACATTTTTTTCTAAGGGTTGAAATTGTGTCAAGTTCTCTTTCAATTTCTCCTGTGAAAGTTCCTAAGGTATCTGTGTCAAAACCTTCCATAGCAAAGCAGTTCACGCCAAGATTTTTTTCCAGCAAGGGCGCAATTACTTTTTCCTTTTGATGTTTAGTTGCAATGACAAGCTTCCTATTTTTAAATAATGAAGTACTCATACGAATTGGCAGTAGTTATTTTGTGGCTCTTTCTAATCTATCGTTCATGGATTTACCTAAACCAATATCCGGCAATCTTTGTGCAACTATCATATCCAAATTTAAGTCATCCAGTTTATGCAATGAACTGTATAATTTAGAAGCGGCTTCTTTTAGATCTCCAGACTCGGATAAAACTTCTACGTGTTTAACATTCAAATCAGTTATGGGTTTTGAAAAGCAAACCAAGCCAATTGTTTTATCTTTATTTTCTGCTATAAATTTTTCAATATCGCTTACAAGATATGTCTTCGTTTTGGGTGAGTAGTGTTTAGCCAGCATTCCTGGTGCATCAGGTGCTTTTTCTTTCTTGTTTTTGATGCTAATTTTTCCGACGACCTTTTCTATTTCTTCTACAGAAATAGCGCCTAGTCTGTAGAGGACCGGTTCATTATCTTCAAATCCAACAATGGTAGATTCAAGGCCATTCACACATTCTCCGCCGTCAAGAACCATTTTTATAGAGTCCTTAAAATAGCTTTCGACATGTATTGCACTGGTAGGGCTAATTCTGTTGAAGGGATTTGCGCTAGGTGCAGCCAGTGGAAAGGATAATTCCTTTAACAGTTTTAAAGCCACCGGATGATTCGGTATTCTCACAGCAACGGTTTCTTTACCTGCGGTGATTACATCAGGAATGCCGGGTTTTTTCTTTAAAATCAAGGTTAAAGAACCGGGCCAAAAAGCCTCTGCCAACAGTTGTGCCTTGGCAGGAATGTCGCTGACTATTTCTTCAAGTTGTTCAATGGAATGAACATGCACAATTAAAGGATTGAACAATGGTCTTTGCTTTACTTCAAATATTCTGCGAATCGCTTTATCACTGTAAATATTAGCTGCCAATCCATAAACAGTTTCAGTTGGTATGGCAACTACATCTTCATCGTTCAAGATTTTAACTGCCTTACTAATGTTATTTGAAATGATAGTCATAATTGAAGTTAGTTATTGGAAATCTTAGAAGGTATCCCTAGCAATTTTCGTGAAAAAAATTGACAAATCTCTAAAGTCCTGTTCCGATTATTCTCTTGCTACTTTTTATCTGTCGCTTTTATGATTACACAATAGTTCTACAATCCGCCGAGAATTTTAAAATGATAAAACATTCACCCATTTTAAAATAAATACCGTTACAACCGTAAATCCGACACTATACAATACGGCAGCTTGCCAATATGATAATCTCGTTGGCCAATGTTTCCACATTTTTGTGCCATATTCCTTTTCCGCATAACCACTGGTCAATTTCCAAAAAAGAAAAATGAAAGTTAAGAAAATCAATATCGATATCAATATTATCCAATTTTTTTCCATTTATACTGTTTTAGTTTTTTGTTCCTAATTATAAACACCCCGTTTGCGATAGCTTTATTGTGTTCACCCAAAATCTAATTGCTAACTAATTCCAGATTTTCAATAGTTAGGTCATTTTGAATAGTTTCGTCTTGTGTCTTTATTTGAATAAATGGGAAAAACTCCATCCTGAAAATATTGTTCTGTATAATTTATTAATCTAGCCAGAGGACAATTCAATAAAAGGTTTAGGCCAATAATTTCATTATGGAATCATCCACAGGATTATTCCTCCGTAAATCAAAGTTAGCAAATACAAAGTGATTTCTGAGAGAAAATTCCTGGGTCATAAACAAGAGTTGCAGTTATGCTTTCATTTTTTTTATGAAATTAATACGATGAAAAGTTCTGGATTCACATGATGCTTTAATGTTGTATACGATTATTCAACTATTTCAATCTCACCAGGTCGCCAGGTTTTATTGAATCAGGCTTCGGTACAGCTATAAAGACGCAGGAGACAGAACCAATCCGTTTTCGGTTATATACAAAGATTGCCTTGAGTTATAAACCTTCGTATTATTGCAATTCGACTATCACTTCATTTTTTCGGTTAAAAACTTCATAAGGCGGATTATATCCAAAAAAATAAAATCGGTCAGAATAGGTAATCCCTTCAGCATCTAAGGCTGATTTTAATTTCTGTTTATACTTTTCTATTTTACGATCATTTGCCCAACCCTTAAAACTTATTGCAGCAACTGTTTTTGCAGGTTCTTCCTTAAATTCTATAAGTGATTGATTCGGTTTAGGAAGCATTTCTTTTTTTAATTCCCTCGGAACCATAAACATCATGGTCATAGAGTCATCTAGGGTCATGGTTACGGGAGAGGTCATAGATATTTTTTCATTCCTTTCATTATTTCCAAAAATATATCCCGCCAAAATAGAGAACCCTTTGCTCGAGGAACTCTTATATCCTTGAGTTGTGAGTTTGACGGAGGTAAATAGAGTAGCTTCATAACTTCTTATCTCAAATGTGTCATATTTTTTATTGACAACATAAGGATAAGTTTCAATATTCCTCTGTCCCCGCATGGCAAACAGTTGTATAATGACAAAAGCTATAAAGATTAGTGCAAATAAGATCAATACTATTTTCATTTTTGGGTTTAAGTGTTTAGTTATTTTCATTTATTTTTAATCATGGTTTTGTGTATGAAGCGATTTTAATTCTGTTTAATTGACTCACATATAAATTAATCACTTACTGACCAATAATTTAGACACAATATTGATCCGGAATTTATTTTTTCTTATCTCATGTCAATCTTAAAGCATGTCAAGAAATGAGTCCTATTCAGTTAATTCTCAATCTTAATTTACCATTAAAGGGTACATTTTCTTGTTCAGCTTCCAAGAGCAACAGTCTTTAATTCGTCCTTCGTCTTTGAGTAATTCCACCGATTAAAAAAGAAACAGAAACAATTAGAGCGAAAATTTTGAACCATCCTGAGTCTCCGTAAATATCTGTAAACTGAACAACTTGAAAGGCAACAAAGAAGAGTCCTGATAAAATAAAATAAGTTTGTGCATTTCTCATAATGAACGTTTTTTCATATTAGCCACAACGGTTTTGTATGATTTCTTTTCTCCTGCCTTTCGCAGGCAGGTGTTTCAGGAACTAAATTAGCAAATAAAAACGAATAGACATGAGCGAAGCGAACCTGCCCACCTCAGGCTGGCTGGCGCAGCAATTTTCAGTAGTACTGCGCTGAACTTGCCGAAGGGTAATCAGGAAGGGCGTCATTACTTATAGCCATTTTTGGGTGCAGTTTTTATGAGTTCAATCTTGAATCAAAGTGAAAATCCTTATGTTCAACTAATTTCACTTTATTGTAATCAGGATGTCTACAATTCAAGATGTAATTACAAGCACTATGTATGATACAACTTGGCACTTTCAATGCTATCGTTTCTCCTTTTATTACCCAATCTTCTCCTATCTTTGCTAGTATGGAAGGTGCTGGATAATCAATCCAATTTTTAGGCAAATTCTCAATTTTGATTTCGGTAATAGAGTCGTCTGGGATTTCAAATGTCAAAATATCTAAATCTGGGACTAACATGGGAGGCGTATGCACAATTGTTTCTAAGAGAGCAATTTCTTTACTTCCTCCTGTATATAGAACAGGAGTTCCTTTTTTATTCCATCTGCCGCCAAAAATAGCAGCTCCAGTTCCAGAGATGTCATTAGCATATTTTTTGCCAGTTATTCTATAAACTAACATAACTAACTATAGACTCCATGCTCAATTCTACCCAAAACATCTTTTATTTTAGAAACTCCTTCAGGTATATCAACTAATTCTTGAGGTTCCATACCTCCTAAGGCAGTATTTGGTAAATTTAGCCACTTAAAAAAAGCTTCCTTACTTCCGAAAATTTCAGAACCATACAAAAATAAGTCTGATATTTCAAAAAGCTTAACGGATATATTTCTTTCCAAATTTTTATTGGCCTTGATCCATCTATAGATCGAAGGTTCAGATACATTTAGCATATGTGCTGTCGTATCAAGAGAAAGGTTAAAATAGGTTCTAAAGTTTTTAATGACATTGGCATTTAAACCTTTAGTTGCTATATTGATGAAATCATATGGACTTTCCACCTTAGAGCGAACATATCTTTTTCCTAGAACTTCTCTTAATTCTTCGAAATGTTTTGTTGTTAAGCCTAATTCTTCTGTCATTTGATAATATATTTTATTATATGAACGAATATAATGTTTATTTACTATCATATCAAAGTTTATTCCAAATTATTGCCAACGTTGTTGTGTTTGATTAGTTGAGGAAAAAGACGCGAGTCATTTTCTGTTGAAGACTAAAGACAATTAATAAGATTGATTTTTGGAGGAAAATTCAGTTGCCATTAATTATACATGTTGTTGCAGCCTGGGCTTTATTAAAATCGGTTGCATTGGAACACTAAATATAATTGGTGCGATTGAAATTGCAAGCACTTCAGATTCGTTAAATAAATCAACCTTATACTAAGTGCAGCCAATAATTTTCCAGTATGATTGAGATCTGATCATATGCCACAAATTTATTTTCCCATTAGCGCTGTTTTTGTGCTTAACCTAAGTATTGAATTTAAAATGCATTTATTATTGAAAGATAAATTGGCATCCCCATTGTAATGTTAAATGGGAAAGTAATGGCAAGTGCCATAGGGACATATAAACCTGCATTTGCCTGTGGGGCAGCTAATTTCATGGCAGCCGGAACGGCTATGTACGACGCACTTGCAGCCAATATAGCAAACATAAACTGATTGCCAGGATCGGCAGTTATCAGTTTACTAATTATCGCTACTAGGGATCCATTAAATAATGGTATAACTATGGCAAATATTACTGGATACCATCCTTCTTTAATGAGAGAGGTGATCTTTTTTCCACTATTTATCCCCATATCTAAAAGGAAAACGGCGAGAAAACCTTTAAATATATCGGTTGTGAATGGTTTAATACCTTCGGCCTGAGCATCACTGGCAATAAATCCGATCATTAAGCTACCCATAATAAGCAATACACTTCCGTTTGTTACAGAATGTTTAAGGATCGCAGAAAATGAGGTTGTTGTATTTCTTGTAGTGCTAAACAATGCTATTAATAATACCCCAATAATAATTGATGGAGCCTCCATTAAAGCCATAACAGCCACCATATGACCCCCAAAATGAATTTGCTGTATTTCGAGAAATGAAACCGCAGTTACAAATGTTACCGCACTTACAGAACCATATGCAGCCGCTATGGCTCCGGCATTTTGCACACCTAATTTCTTCTTAAGCAAAAAGAAAGAATATATCGGTACGACAAGTGCTAGAAATATCCCAAAAAGTAAGGACCATACAAGCTCCATTTCGAAGGGGCTATGAGATAATTCCTGACCACCTTTAAAGCCAATGGATAGTAAAAGATATAAAGAAATAAACTTTGCAGAAGTAGGAGGAATATCAAGATCACTTTTAAGCTTTACTGCAATTATTCCTAAAAAGAAAAAAAGAAGAGCCGGATTTGTTAAGTTGTTTACAAGTAAGTCTAAATTCATTATACAATATTTAATTCTTTGAAACTATCCTTAGGCCTATCGTATAAAAGACCTTTCATTATAATATTTTCTACCAAGATTTCTAACCCCAAAAAAAAACATTTTTTTAATTGTTCTAATCGATGCAAGATATTTAATTCTGCCGGTTGGGTAGATTTTGTCTTCAAATTATCAATGACCGATAAGTCTTTCCTGTTTGAAAGGAACAATTCTCGAAGGTTTTTTTTCGTTTTTTTACCATTATTTCCTGAACCCTCTAATACATTTTTAACGAAACTGCATGAAAGGTCAATAACAATATAAACTTCACTTACTCTTTTCGCAAGTAGACGAGAACTAGCCATTCATATTATACGTTGTTAGCAATAATTATTAGTTTAACATTTTGTACTTCAATTAATTTGTCCACTTAATGAAATTAATAAAGATATCTGACCACATATCAACTTCCTTATCTCCATTTCTTTTTGTGAAACCGTGGTCACATTTAACACAAACATTGAATGATAGGTTTTTTTTACCGAGTCTAGCAAATTCTAATGGAATTAAATAATTACTTTCAATAGGAGAGCTTTCATCTTCTGTTCCTAGTTGGATATAAATGGGGATATCAATTTTCAGCAAGTGATTAATTGTGGGTTCGGCATAACTCCACCAACGTTTATTGGTGTATTCTGTAATCTCATTCTTGTTTGAGGGTAAAGTGTTTGAAGAATCTTTAGCTACAAGCTGAAATAATTTTATTGTTTCGTTTATATTTTTCTGTGTTAGAGAATCTGATTGCACACCTCTTAAATTGGCTTTTCTTTCAAAAAGAATAAAGTCAAAAAAATCGGGTAATGCACTTCCTCCCCATACACCAAGGTGTGTTATTCTTTTATTGACAGTGGCCAGTTTTGGTGCAACAAACGCTCCTTCAGAATGTCCGTAAACAATAACTTTATTCATTTTTTTAATTAATTTCTCAGTAATATAATTAATAGTCGTGTCTGCTTGAAAAACACGATAATCTAATGAATTAAATTGATGATACTTTTTCATATTTGGGGGTCCATCATTTTTAAAGGCCGGTGTTCCAACATAAGAAATTATTGCATAAGCATAATTTTCATCAAGCAAATTATAATCAGTTGGAATGTATTGCATATATGCATATCCTTTTTCCTTTTTTTCTATATTAAAAAAGGGCTCTGGAATAGGAGATGTTCCTTGTAAATAGAGCACTAAATTTTTAGGTTCACTCCCCTTTTTTTTATGTAGATAAAAATATATACTGTCATTTTCTAAAGGAATAATGTATTCTTTAAAATTATATTTAGTTAGTAAAAGCTCCTTAAAAGAAGTGTTATTTTGAGCAAATACACTATTAATCATAAATAGTACAAGAGTGCTGAGTATAAAACTTTGATTGTTCATTTCATTTCATTATTACTAACGTTGGGCACATAGAAAGTAGGTGATTTGGTAGTATCAATCGTTCTCTTAAAAACAAGATTTGATTCGAGTTAAAAGCCCTGGTTTTGTCAATATCTCCCCTATTATTTATCTATATGATTAGAAACATTATTTATCCAATTTTCAATTGTTGTTATATATTCAGGATGCAATTTAGACCAATAGGGAAAATCACTTTCCCCAATATCATACATGGAATGAGAGGCCCCTTCTAACAAAACGGTTTTAAAATTATCATTGTCCGATTTTATGAGTGCGTCTGAAATGATTTCATAACTATTTGCTGGTATTATTTCATCTTTTGTTCCTTGTAGAATCAGAATCGGTTGCTTTGTTGTTTCAAAGTAAGGTATTGGACTATATAGAAGTTTTTTATCTGTTTGTACTTCATCCAGATTTGGCACCCATATATTGGTAAACCACAAATTAGATTTTTCATTATTTATAGCCTTTTCTACATCTGTTCTGGATAGTTTACCTGCTATAAATTCAAAGACCTTTCGTTGAAGATTAGTTGCAGCATCAATTTCATTTCCGATTACGTCTGAATGTCTATTCCTCCAATAATTCAAGTCACTTTCTAGTAAGGTAACTCCCGGACAACTTACTACAATTCCATATTTCAAATTCTCTAATTCACTTAAAATATATGGTATTTTTGCTGCTCCTTGACTACTCCCTTTTAACCCGATTTCTTTAAGTGGAATTTCAGTTCTGTTCGAGAAATATTTTATAGCCGTGATATCATCTCCTGAAAGTTCCTCAATTGTTGAACTGTTCCAATTTCCCTCAGAATTTCCAGTTCCTCTTTTGTCGTAATGAAATGTTGTAAATCCCATTTGTGCAAATAGGATGGCTTCTGCACGTGAAGCACTTCGGTCTGCGTTTCCAGAAGAAGTCACAATTATAAGGGCTTTTCCTTCATTGTTATCAGGATACCAAATAGTGCCATTTAGCCTTAATCCATTGGATTCAAAACTAAGCTCCTCACTTTTTGGAACATTACTATTATTAAAAAGTTCCTTTTTTAATGTGTACAGGGTTGTAGTGGTGTCTACAGTAAGTGAACCCTGGAGTGAACCATCATTATCAATCCATTTGTTTTTGAAAACGTAGGTGTAAAAATCGCTTTGTAACTTAAAATATATTGAATCTCCCTTTACTTCAACATTTTGAAACGGAATTCGAATGGCATTTTGATCTAAACTGGTGAAGAAAACATTGAAACTGGCAGAATCTTGTTCTATTTCAAATAGTATCTTGTCGGAAAAGTTACCATGTTTAAATATTCCGCTAAAGTTCCCTGTCTTTTTATCTTTTTTAATTCCCGAATTGGGATTACAAGAAAATATTCCAAAGATGATGAATACGACAATTGTTATTTTCATGTTATATTGGCTAGTCCTGAAATACGGCTAAAGGTTAATAGTTAAATTTAAGCTGTATTTTGGTGCACTGAATTTGGGGTTTTAAATGCTAAAGATAAATGTAATCTTAGTTTGTTATAAAGATTAATTGCACTTTTTGTTGCTCTTTTGGCATATAATGTATTCGTAAAAGTATGTCTAGTCCTGAAATATGGCTACAGCTTAAAAATTGATTTACGCTGTTAATTTATATACCATATTCGGTGTTTTATTTAAACTAGTTTCATTTTAAATTCATTTGGTTGGTTCAACTATTATTCTTCTGTAACTAGTTAATTGAGGCGAACCATCATCTGTAACCTCACAAATTATATGAAAATTTTTCCCAACAGAATTTGACGGGATGTTTATAGTGATTTTGTTTGAATCACTATTTAAGATGTTGACTGTGCCTGCATATGTTCCTGCTTCGGGTTGAATCCACCATTTATAATTTAAGGTATCTCCATCAGGGTCGGAGGTAGCAGATGCATCAATAATTACTATAGCTCCTGGGTTTGGATTTTTTGTAATGATGTCCATACTGTGGTCTCCATCAATTTCTATAATTGGATTTATGTTTCCTTTACCATCTTTTGCCCAGTCCATTCTTGCAGAAAAATTATTGAAAGTTGCAGGGTAAAAGTAATTCTCATATTTGCTACATACATCATATTCATTTCGGTTATAATTTGTATAAGAGTAGCCATTATTATCTTCTCCTTTTCCCCATTTGGAATATCCTCCCCAACTGGCTTGGGTCGGTTGGTCAGGATTGTTGAGTCCGTTTGGCATTATGTGTAAGAATGCTGGTGTATCTCCTTCAACACCATATTTGTATTTTGGGTATTGATTTCCGAGATTTCCATGATTCTGTATGTTTTTTTCATAGTCTGCCCAATTGTTTTTACCGGTACCATTCTGATATTTCCATGCACAGTCATCCCATATGAATAGAAGGTCATCTGAGAAATTACGACGCATCCAAGCATGTGAACTGATTTCAAAACTTGATTTTTGCGGTCTGTCCTGGTCGGTTATGGCATATACCCGAAGCTTATTCAGAAAAGTTTTTAGTTCTGATTTGCTTCTAGTCTGCTGTACCTGCCAAATGGATTGAGCCAGTGTGTTGCCACCGCCCCAAAATGTTACCCAAATAGGACGATTATCATCTTCATCTGCCAATTTAATAATAAGATCACTACCCTCAGAATTATTGTCGACGCCAATTTTGTCCATTCCCATGAACATGCTGCCGAACATTGTACGTTCTCTTAAATAGTCGGCACTTGGCCAGTATCCAATCTTTTGTTTTTCCTCATCTTGTGCAAAAACATTTTGGCTTGAGCGCTTAAGCAGATTAGACAAATCTTTTTGATAAGCATCTATAACGCCGGTAGCAATATCTTTAAATTGTTTTACTTTATTAACATCATCCATGCTCCAGCCAGTCGTTATGATTATTCCTTCAATTTCATACATATCTGCATGAACCATGAGTCTAATGAGTGATTCGTGGTCGTCGGTTTCCCAGGTTGATATATCGGTCAATACAACCAAGCGCGGCTTTAATATTGAGGAACTTGATGGTTTTGTTTGTGCTATCAAGAAACTTGAAATAAAAACTAGATAAAAGAAAATCTTCATAATTTTTCTTCAATAAATTACTAATCTAATTTAAATTTTTATGATTTGTGTTGCATTGCCGCCTGCGGTCTTGTGTATGCCTTCGTCGAGGGAAAATCCACAGGATTCTTTCCGCCATAACCCAAAGATAGCGAATAAGCGTTGCATTGCTATTAGGACAGGAGTGCAGCGAACCTGACTACCGCAGGCAGGCTTTCGTTATTTTTTTTCCTTATCTATAAATGTTATCATTTTTTAGCTGATTTGGATATGATGATATTTAATGTCTCGTTTATTTTTTGGTATTCACTCTGGGGATCATCAACAATTTGTGATAACATTCTTCTTTTGGTTGCAACAATATTTAAAAATTCATTTTTCGTTTCACTATTAAAATTAATAAAATTATCAAATCGTGTATTTTTGTCTTTACTGTAAATTGTAAAATGCTTTATATCAAATGGCAGTATGATGTTGTCAAAAAAATTCCTGTTGATTATTTCTTCTTCTTGATAATCCGCTATTAATTCAGGCCACTCAATTAATTTACTACTCAGTTCATTGTCTCTTATTATTCCTAGTTTTCCACTATTAATTATTGCATCGATAGAGCTTTTAGAAGGATTATAGGTATAAGAAAAACGAAATACTAAAAGATGTTTTCTTAAAGTATCGATATTAATATCTGGTTTATTATAATTTTCTATAATCCAATTACTGGACCTGTAGGATTGTTTATGCATACTGATTATATGGTCGAATTGCTCTTTGTTGCTTTTGAATTCTTCATGAATTTTTAACAGGTAGTTTTGTTCTAGTATTTTGTCCTTTCTGTCTTCATTCCAATTGTTAATACTCAATGCTAATAAAATTCCAATCACCACAAGTACAATCTCTCCAATGGCATATTTAAAATACCTGCCTGCCGGTTTACCTGCCGAAGGCATGGCAACTGGTTTTCCAGATTTGCCTTCCAATAGCAGGTTATGTCTTATATGTCTAAAAATCTTATTCATTTCATTTAGCCAAAACAAGTAAATTTTAAAAAATTAGGGACCTAGAAAAAGCATGAGAACGATGATTCTAGCAACTGCTCGCGCCATTTTCCAAATACTCCTTTAGCCCTTCGTTATTTTTTCTTTTGATAGAATTCCATTGAAATATTGTTGCAAGCAAACCCTTTGATCATCTAAAAAATCTTCGATTTCTTCAATTAAAGATGCTTTTTGTTCTTGTCGATTGATGGTTAGATGAATAACGATAACCTCCGGATTAGGATCAAGACCGGTCGTAATGGTCCAGGTCAATGCATTGGGGCATTCTGTTAAAGCAAAACGCACTCCTCCTCTGATAAAAGTTCGGGTCAACGTGAATTCCCCCCAAATACCACCAATTTTAGCCATGGTTTTATTGTGTTCACCGATAATGAAAATCTCATTGCTCATTAATTGCAGATTTTCAATAGTTAGGTCATTTTGAATAGTTTCGTCTTGTGTCTTTATTTGAATAAATCGGAAAAACTCCATGCTAAAAATATATTGTTCTTTATTTCATCAATCTAGCCAGATGATATTTCATTAAAAGATTTAGGCCATAATTTTCTTGTGGAATTATCCACAGGATTATTCCACCGTAAATCAAAGTTAGCAAATACAAAGGGATTTCAAAGAGAAAACTCCTTGATCAGAAACAAGAGTTGTAGTTGAACTTTAATTATTCTTATAATTTCATTCCAACTATTGATTTTAAGACAAGTAGAGAAAAATCATGACCGTGAAAATTGCTAAAAAGCGGATTTAAAAACTTTCCAAAATTACCCAGACTAAATAAATCAGGTACAAACCAATTAAAAAATATCCAGCGTATTTCCCAATTCTCCATTTCCTTATGATAAATAAAAATAGGATTGCAATCACTGTGGCAAAAAGCAAAATAATTGAACTGTTGAGATTTTCAGTGGCAACGGTAATTTTTTGTCCCAAAAAAATGTATGCGATCAGCCATGGAAAACCTAAGCCAAAAAGAATATCAAAAATATTCGATCCAATTCCATTGCTGATTGCCATACCGGCTTGTCCCTTTTTGGCCACAATGATAGAAGAAAGTAAATCCGGAACGGATGTACCCGCAGCGAGAACAGTTAAACCAATGATAACACTAGGAATACCTAATATTTTTGCACTTACTACGGCACTTTCCACCAAAACCCAACTCAAAACAATTATCCAAACAATGGATGTAAAGAATACTAAGACATATTTTTGAGAATTTGGAAAAGTAAAACTTACCAACCAATCGATAGGTGCAAAGAATTTTTTCCAACCTTTTTCCTTCATTGCTTCTTCTAAGATTTCAATTGGATCATCATCGTTATATTTAAAAATTTTCTTCCAATTTACAACGGCAGTAATATAAACTACATATAACACCAAAAATATGAGAATTTCAGTCAAAGTAACTACGCCATCTTTAAACGTGAATAGCAATGCGATAATCGAAAAAGAATAGAACAACATATCGCGAATCACTGGTTGCCAAATAACAAAGGCTTGTCGGACTGCAACAGAAGCGCCGGTAATAACCAAAACATTAAAAATTGCACTTCCTACGATAGTACCTGCTCCCATTGCCTCTTCTCCCGGTTTGAACAAGGCCATTAATGAAACAAAAAGTTCTGGTGCACTGCTACCTATAGCCATAAAAGTTGCCCCAGCGGCTTCGGGAGATAACTGAAGTCTTTGAGATATTTTTTCTAAAGATTCAACAAAATATTTATCACATACTTCTGCTAACAAATAGAAAGCAAGTAGCATTGAGAGAATCATTAAAATGAGCATATTTCCTTTTATTATAAATTAAATAAATTTAGTGAGTTAATTGGAGAAAATATCTTAGTTCCTCTAAAATAAAAAGAAAATCTTTTTTTGCCTTCCAAGTTCCAACAAAGAAGACCTGAAGGAAAAAAAAATCAAGAATTCATCATATTTCGGCGATACTTGAGCGTCATCATCTCTAAAAACAATGCAGATTGAATTACTGAAGTTTTTTTTACATTTACCACTTTATTTCAACCTCGTAAACATTTTTTTAATGGATTATGGAATCCTTTCGGTTTTACCACCGGTTATTGCCATCGTGCTGGCGCTAAGAACCAAACAAGTATATATCGCTCTTCTTTTCGGAATTTGGTTTGCCTGGCTTATCATGAAAGATTGGAATTTTTTAACCGGGACCATTGCGTTTGTAGAAGGTTTGGTAAACGTATTTAAATCCGAAGGAAATACCAGAACCATCATGTTTAGTGCTTTGGTGGGGGCTTTGCTCCTATTTATTCAATATTCAAGAGGCGTAGAAGGGTTTATCAACATGATCAATCGGCTGATTGAAAAAATTGAAACTAAAAAACAGGGAAAAAGCCGAACCATTGTTCAATTATTAGCGCTCATCACCGGGCTCTTACTTTTTGTGGAAACCAGCATCAGCTCACTTACAGTTGGCACCTTATACAGACCTATTTTCGACCGGTTAAAAATTCCTAGAGAAAAACTGGCTTATATTGCAGATTCCAGTTCTGCACCCTCATCCATACTCATTCCTTTTAACGCCTGGGGGGCCTTTGTCATGGGCTTGTTACTTACACAAGGTATAGACAACGCGTTTCCTGTAATGATGTCTTCTATCAAATTCAATTTCTATCCTCTTCTCACCATTCTCCTGCTCTTCTTTGTTATTATTAGCGGAAAAGATTTCGGACCGATGAAGAAAGCCGAAAAAAGAACACGCGAAACAGGTGAACTTCAAAATGAAAACAGCACACCTTTGGTATCAGAATCTATTACCTCTTATGAGCCTAAAGAAGGTATCAAAGCACATGCCTATAATATGATCATACCATTGTTTACTATGGTAGCCATGATGCCTGTTACTTTAGCCTACACAGGATGGGGCAAAGTAGAAAATGCAGATACTTTTTTAGATCACTTTACACAGGCCATTAGCAATGGATCAGGTTCTTCGGCCGTACTTTACTCGGTTATTTCCGCCATTTTAGTTAGTATGGTTCTTTACAGAGCGCAGGGGATGATGAAATTAAAGGAAATGGTAGACCTCGTGCTCAAAGGAATTAGTGAGTTAATGCCCCTGGCACTTTTGATGATGTTGGCTTTTGCCATTTCTGAAGCCTGTAACCAATTAGGGACGGGGCAGTTTGTTGCCAATTGGTCTAAAGATTTTTTGTCGCCAGAACTTTTGCCGGCAGTTATTTTTATCATTAGCGGATTCATCGCATTTTCTACCGGAACTTCCTGGGGTACTTTTGCCATCATGATGGCTATCGCTATTCCTATGGCAGAAACACATCAAGCCAATGTACTTTTGGTCATTGCCGCTACATTAGGAGGAGGAGTGTTTGGCGATCATTGCTCGCCTATTTCAGACACGACCATCATTTCTTCCATGGCATCAGCAAGTGATCATATAGACCACGTAAAGACACAATTACCCTATGCCCTGTTTGTAGGCCTTATAACGGTATGCCTCTATCTGGTGATGGGTTATGCTTTCCATTAATTTCGATTACCTTTGCTCAAAATTATCGAAATGAGCCATAAAGCAGGTTTTGTAAATATCATCGGAAACCCAAATGTGGGTAAATCTACTTTAATGAATATTTTGGTGGGTGAAAAATTATCCATCATAACCTCAAAAGCACAAACTACCCGCCACAGAATTTTAGGGATTGTAAATACCGATGAATACCAGATCATTTTTTCTGATACCCCCGGAATTATCAAACCGGCCTACGAGTTGCAAAGCTCCATGATGGATTTCGTGAAAACCGCTTTCGAAGATGCCGATGTACTTTTATACATGATAGAAAGCGGAGAAAAAGAACTTAAAGATCCCGCCTTTTTTGAAAAGATAAAAAATACCAAAACCCCTGTAATTGTATTGATCAATAAGATCGATAAAAGTTCCCAGGAGTTTGTGGTAGAACAGATCCAGACCTGGCAGGAACGCCTGCCCAATGCATTTGTTTACCCTATTTCTGCGCTAAATAATTTTAATGTAGAAAAAGTGCTGAATCAAATTGTAGAATTACTTCCCGTTTCAGAACCCTATTACCCCAAAGATCAGTTAACCGATAAGCCCGAGAGGTTCTTTGTGAATGAAACCATTCGCGAAAAAATACTCATCAATTTCAAAAAAGAAATTCCCTATGCGGTTGAGATCGAAACCGAAGAGTTTATTGAAGAAGAAGATATTATCAGAATAAGATCTATCATTATGGTAGAAAGAGAAACGCAAAAAGGAATCATTATTGGTCATAAAGGAGCAGGCTTAAAAAAAGTAGGGACAGAAGCCCGAAAAGATCTCGAAAAATTCTTCGATAAAAAGATCTTTTTAGAACTTTATGTAAAAGTGAATAAAGACTGGCGGTCAAACGAACGTCAGCTCAAACGTTTTGGTTACAAAGAGTAAACCTATTTTACCAAACCCTTAACTTCTTCCAGATCCAGTCCGCCATAATTGCCCGAACTCATAAAAAGTAAGGCGGTATTGGTCAGGTCTTTTTCAAATAAAAATGATTTAAACTCCGCCGGATCTGTATAAATAATAAGATCATCTCTTTCAAAAGCTTCTGCAATTTGTTCTTTGCTTACTTCTTTTAATTTTTTGATCTCTACTGCATGTGGAGAGTAGAACACCACCGCTTCATCTGCGCTGTCAAGTGCCCCCTTGTACAAATGCAAAAATTCAGCGTTCAAACTGCTATACGTATGCAATTCTAAACAGGCCAAATTCTTTTTATGCGGAAATTTCTCTTTCACCGCATCGGTCGTTGCTTTTACTTTAGACGGACTGTGGGCAAAATCTTTAAATACAATGGTAGAATCGTTTTCGGCTAATAATTCAAGTCTTTTGCTCGCCCCTTTAAAAGAAGAAATGGCTTCGTAAAACTCATCTTCGCTTACCCCCATACTTTGACATATCAACTTGGCACCGGCAAGATTCTGTAAGTTGTGCTTTCCAAAAATTTCCAGTCGGATGTCTCCTTCATCTGTTTCCAAATAAACACCTTCTTCGTCCTGCGTATATTTTGGCGTTGTGTAGGGATGTTTTTTTATGCTATGGCTGGTTTCCTCTACTATTCTCTTCACCTCGGGATCTTCTTCATTGTATACCAACAATCCGCCGGGCACCATGGTTTCTATAAATTCTTTGAATTGATCTACGTAATATTCATAGGTTTTGAACACATTGATATGATCCCAGGCAATTCCGCTGAGCAAAGCAATATTGGCCTTGTACAAATGAAATTTTGGCCTTCTGTCTAAGGCAGACGAAAGATATTCATCTCCTTCCAACAAAATAAAATCGTTGTGTTCTGTTAAATAGACCATTCTGTCAAACCCTTCCAATTGCGCGCCTACCATATAATCTATATCGATATTGTGGTATTTCATCACGTGTAAGATCATAGAAGTAATGGTGGTTTTTCCATGAGAACCACCAATTACTACTCGGGTTTTGTTCTTTGACTGCTCATACAGAAATTCAGGATAAGAATATATTTTTAAGCCTAACTTTTCGGCTTTCAGCAACTCAGGGTTATCGGCCTTGGCATGCATACCCAATACAATGGCCTCAATGTCAGGGGTGATATTTTCTTCAAACCAGCCCATCTTTTCGGGCAACAGACCATTGGCTTTTAAACGAGATTTTGAAGGTTCAAAAATCTCATCATCACTACCTGTAATTTCATGTCCGTTATCTAAAAGACTCAAAGCCAGATTGTGCATGGCGCTTCCTCCAATAGAAATAAAATGTATTCTCATTCCTTAATTTTATCCTGTAAAAATATAATAATTTGACTCTTTTAAGCCAGAAAAAGCGATCAATTAGTTGATTTTAAAATTCAATTCATAAGATTGTAGTTCGGCTAAAAAATCTTTCGAAATTTTCACCTTTACTCCCCTGCTCGGCATATTGATCTTTACTTTATCTTCAGGATCCGTAATGAGGAAATGTAAACTTTTCTCTCCGGCATGTTTTTTAGCCAACGTCTTTAACTGGTCTACTTTTTTCTCATCGAACTGGTCGATATTCAGGTTCAAGGTAATTTTTTTAGCGAGTTGTTCCATCACATCCTGAAGCAATTGCATAGAAATGAACTGCGTGCGCACATCACCATCCCGCCATGCTCTGGCCATTCTGATTTTGACGAATAAAAAGGAATTTGGCACGAGAAAATGTTTGAATTTGAGATAATCTTCATTAAAAATTCTAAACTCATAGCTCTCGCTAAAATCTTCTAAATAGAACGAAGCCCAGCCTTTTCCATTTTTGGCTACCCTGTGTTGCACATCGCTCACCACGCCGGCCAAACTGAGCTCTGCTCCTTCCAATCTATTCAAGTCTCTCAGCATTTCCAATTTGCCATTGCAAAAATATTCGATCTCTGCTTTGTAATCATCTAAGGGATGCCCGGATATGTACATCCCTATTACTTCTTTTTCTTTGGCCAGTTTCTTCATCACATTCCACTCCGGAGCTTCATCTATAATAGGCTCATCAAATTGTACTTTTGACGCTTCACCAAACAAGGATACCTGAGCAGAATTTTTGTTTTCCTGAAATTTATTACCAAATCTGAGTGCTTTTTCAATAATGGTTTGCCCTTTTTCATCTATCGCAAAATACTGCGCCCGGTGAATATTTTCGAAAGAATCAAAACCACCAGCCAGGATTAAACTGTCAAAAGCCTTTTTATTGGCAGCCCTCAGATCGATTCTTTTAGCAAGATCGAAAATAGATTTATAAGGGCCGTTTTCTTTCCTTTCGTTCACAATGGCTTCAACAGCCCCACCACCTACTCCTTTTACAGCACCCATTCCAAACCTGATCGCACCTTCTTTGTTGACGGCAAATTTGTAGAAAGATTCATTTACATCGGGTCCTAAAACTTTAATTCCGGCGCGCTTACATTCTTCCATAAAAAAAGTAACCTGCTTGATGTCATTCATGTTATTACTCAGGACCGCAGCCAGATATTCTGCCGGATAATGGGCTTTTAAATAGGCTGTTTGGTATGCGATATAGGCGTAACAGGTTGAGTGCGATTTGTTAAAAGCATAGGCCGCAAAGGCTTCCCAGTCTTTCCATACTTTTTCCAATATTTCTTCAGGATGGTCATTTTTCTTTCCCCCATCAATAAATTTAGGCTTCAATTTTTCGAGCAAAGCAAAGATCTTTTTACCCATCGCCTTTCTGAGCATATCTGCTTCACCTTTGGTAAAGCCGGCGAGTTTTTGCGACAGAAGCATGACCTGTTCCTGATACACCGTAATCCCATAGGTTTCTTTTAAATACTCCTCCATTTCCGGCAGATCGTATTTAATTTCTTCCCTTCCGTGTTTTCTGTCGATAAATTGCGGAATATATTCCATCGGCCCCGGTCTGTACAAGGCGTTCATGGCAATAAGGTCAGCAAATTCCGTAGGCTTTAACGCCTTCATATGCTTCTGCATCCCGGGCGATTCGTACTGGAAAATACCTACCGTTTCTCCGCGTTGAAAAAGCTCATAGGTTTTGAGGTCGTCTAAAGGAAACTCATCAGGATCTAACTGAACATTGTGTAAAGCTTTTACAATTTTTACCGTGTCTTTGATCAGGGTAAGTGTTTTTAAACCCAAAAAATCCATTTTGAGTAAACCCGCGTCTTCCACCACGCTGTTGTCGTATTGGGTCACATACATATCTGTGCCCTTGGCAGTTGAAACAGGAATTAAATTGGTGATATCTTCAGGGGTAATAATGACCCCACAAGCATGAGTTCCGGTATTGCGCAGAGAACCTTCCAGGTTAATGGCCTGCTTGATGGTTTTTCCTTCCAGGCCTGTGGTGAGCATCAGTTTTTTAAGCTCATCAACCTTTTCCAGCTCTTCCTTTCTCAGGTTCTTAACTTTGTTCTTGCTTTTTTCATCTTCACCAAAAACATCGCGCAATTTAAGATTGGGGATCAATTTCGCAATACGATCTGCGTCAGATAAAGGCAAATCCAATACTCTGGCTGTATCTCTTATAGATGATTTTGCCGCCATGGTACCATAGGTAATGATTTGGGCTACCTGATTTGATCCGTATTTATCGATCACATAATCGATCACACTCTGTCTTCCTTCATCGTCAAAATCAATATCGATATCAGGCATAGAGACCCTGTCCGGATTTAAAAACCGTTCAAAAAGTAAATCGTATTTAATGGGGTCTATGTTGGTAATTCCCAAACAATAGGCAACCGCTGAACCCGCTGCAGAACCTCTACCGGGACCCACAGAAACCCCCATATTCCTGGCTTCTCTGATAAAATCTTCAACAATCAAAAAATAACCCGGATAACCTGTTTTTTCTATAATCTGTAATTCAAAGTCCAGTCTTTCTTTGATGTCGTCAGATATGTCCGGATACCTTTTTTTAGCTCCCTCATAAGTAAGGTGCTTTAAATAGGCGTTCTCACCCCTTTTCCCTCCATCTAGGGCATCTTCTTCAGAAATAAACCGCTCCGGAATATCGAATTTGGGCAAGAGCACCTCCCTGGACAGTTTATAGGTTTCAATTTTATCTACAATTTCCTGAATCGTCAAAATAGCCTCGGGCACCTCTTTAAAAAGGGCTTTCATCTCTTCCTGACTCTTAAAATAATATTCGTTATTCGGCAGTCCGTAACGGTAACCTCTGCCACGCCCAATAGGAGTGTCAATTTTTTCACCATCTTTTACACAGAGTAACACATCGTGCGATTCGGCATCGGTTTTGTCGATATAATAGGTATCATTGGTGGCAATTAATTTGACCTGATGTTTGCGGGCAAAAGCTATTAATACCTCGTTGATGTGTTTTTCAAATTCCTGATGATGATCTACCAGCTCCAGATAAAAATCCTCACCAAATTGTTCTTTCCACCAAACAAGGGCTTCTTCGGCTTGATTTTCACCAATATTCAAAATTTTGTTTGGGATCTCACCGTACTGATTACCACTGAGTACAATTAAATCTTCTTTGTATTTTTCAACGATCGTTTTGTCAATTCTGGGTACATAATAAAACCCGTCTATATAGGCAATAGAAGCCATTTTGGCTAAATTCTGGTAACCCTTTTTATTTTTGGCGAGAAATACGATCTGATAGCCATTGTCCTTCTGACTTTTATTGAGATGATCTTCACAGACATTCAGTTCACAACCAACAATAGGTTTGATGGGTGTTTCTGCATTGGCATTGTGTTGAAGTATTTCTTTTACAAAAACAAAAGAGCCCATCATATTGCCGATGTCGGTTAAAGCAACCGCAGGCATTTTTTGCTGAACCGCTGCTTTGACCAAAGAAGTAATGTTAGAAGTCGATTGCAAAACCGAAAATTGAGAATGGTTGTGCAAATGTGAGAACTGAGCCTCATCTAATGCTTCAATATGATGGTCTTCAATTTTGGCTTTTACCGGCTCCGACTTTGTTCTTTGCTCTAACTTTTTACTCTCCTTTTTTAAATTGGCATGTTTGAAACCGTTTAATTGAATGGTATCGGCATTGAGCTTTTTAAATTCTTCAAAATAGGAAGCGTCACATTGCAGATCCGTTGCAGAAAAATGACCCCCTCTGATGAGTTCCAGAAAACATCGGGTGGTTGCCTCCACATCTGCGGTAGCATTATGTGCTTCGACAAAGCTTTCGCTAAACAATTTTTGATATAGTTCTGTTAAGGTCGGCAACTTAAATTTACCCCCTTTTCCTCCGGGAATTTGACACAGAAGCGCAGTTTGTTCTGTACAAGTATCTAATACAGGCATTTTCTCCAAGGTCGAATCAATTCCGGTACGGTAATATTCACAACCCCACACACTGATATCGAAACCCACATTTTGACCCACAACAAATTTTGCTTTGGCCAGAACGTCGTTAAATTGTTCCTGAACTAATTTCAGATCGACACCCTTTTCTTCAGCCAGGGCAGTAGAAATACCATGTATTTGTTCCGCATCAAAAGGGATGTTAAAACCATCAGGGTAGATCAAAAAATCTTTTTGTTCGAGCAATTCTCCCATGGCTCCATGCAGTTGCCAGGCTATTTGTATGACTCTGGGCCAATTATCGGTATCCGATATGGGTGCATTATATCGTTTGGGTAAACCGGTGGTTTCCGTATCAAAAATTAAATACATGAATTGGGTTTTTGCTTTTTATCGAAGCGATAAATATAATCCATCCTTAGATTCAAGCGATAAGAATTAACGGTTTTTTATCAACACGAAAATTAAAACTTACAACAAAAGCCTTAAAATAAGTAGATTATTTGAATTGAATACTAAAATATTTATTACTTTTGCAGCCTTAATTAATAACCTTGGTTTCGTACCAAAAAATTTAACAAATTATGTCAGTAAAAATTAGATTACAAAGACACGGGAAAAAAGGTAAACCATTCTTTTGGGTAGTTGCCGCTGATGCTCGTTCAAAAAGAGATGGTAGAATGTTAGAAAAATTAGGAACTTATAATCCTACTGCTAACCCTGCCGTTATCGAATTAAATGTAGATGCCGCCGTAAAATGGTTACAAAATGGAGCACAACCTACAGACACTGCCAGAGCAATTTTATCTTATAAAGGAGCTTTATTAAAGCACCACCTGCTTGCAGGAGTAAGAAAAGGAGCTTTAACTGATGAGCAGGCTGAAGCAAAATTCCAAACCTGGTTAAGCGAAAAAGAAAACAAAATAGAAAGCAAAAAGTCTGATCTTGTCAAGGCAAAAGAAGCTGCTGCTGCAAAAGTTTTGGAAGCTGAAAAAGAGATCAACGCAAAACGTATTGCTGCTGTAGAAGAAGCTGAAAACGAAAGAATTAAAGCTGAAGCTGATGCAAAAGCTGCCGAAGCTGCCGCTAATGCGCCAAAAGTTGAAGAGGAAGCTCCTAAGACTATTGATGATGTAGTAGAGGAAGCTAAAAACGAAAAGGAATAATTCTTTTTTAAATCTATAAAAAAACCAGGCCTTGAGCCTGGTTTTTTGTTTTATACCTTATTTATTTCTTCGGTATTGGAAACCCCCGGTCTCTCATCAAAGCTTCGATTTCTGCATCTCTGCCTCTAAATAATCTATAAGCCTCTGAAGGATCCATAGAGTTTCTCGGAGCAAATAAATACTTCACCAGACTGGCCGATAGTTCTTCATCGTAAAAACCATTTGGCGCATCTTTAAAAGCTTCTGCGGCATCTGCTGTTAATACATCGGCCCACATATATCCATAATAAGCTGTTGCATAACCCTCACCGGAAAATACATGGCCAAAATGAGGTGTTCTATGACGCATGACCAATTCTTTGGGCATATTCATTTCTTCCAATGTTTTTTTCTCAAATTCAGCTACATCAATATCGCTGGGGTCTGCCAGGTGAAATTTCATATCCATGATCGCTGATGCCAGATATTCTGTGGTAGAAAATCCTTGATTAAACGTTGATGCATTCTTAATTTTTTCTACTAAACTCGCAGGAATAACTTCCCCTGTTTGGTAATGCACCAAAAATTGATTGATCACCTCATCTGTAGACAACCATCTTTCTAATAACTGAGACTGAAATTCTGTATAATCTCGAACGCCTCCATTTAGTGTTGGGTATTTCACATTGCTGCTAAAGAAATGCAAGGCATGCCCAAATTCATGGAAAAAGGTGGTTGCATCATCCCAGGAAACCAAAACGGCTTCACCCGGAGCAGGTTTTACAAAATTAGAATTGTTAGAAGCCAATACGGTCTCTTTGCCGTCAAAAGTGCTGTAACTTCTGTACATGGTAGCCCAGGCGCCGGATCTCTTTCCTGTGCGGGCATAGGGATCCAGATACCACAAACCTATATGTGCTTTCGTATTCTTATCGGTAACTTCCCATACTTTCACATCTTCCTGAAAAACAGGTACAGTACCCTCTGCAACAGGAGTAAAATCGTAATTGAATAATCTGCCCGCCACATAGAACATGGCCTCGCGCAATTTATCTAGTTGTAAATACTGCTTTACTTCTTCAGAGTTGAGATCGTATTTTTTCTTTCTAACTTGCTCTGCATAAAACCGGTAATCCCAAGGTTCGATCGTAATTTTATCGCCATTGGCATCGGCTATTGCCTGCATATCCTGCACTTCTTCTTTCACTCTGGCTATAGCCGCCGGCCAAACCGCATCCATTAACTTCATGGCATTTTCAGGATTTTTAGCCATTCTATCTTGCAAACGCCAATCGGCATAGTTATCGTAACCCAATAACTGAACTCGTTCTTTTCTCAATTTAAGAATGTCTGCAATGATCTTTTTGTTATCAAATTCATCATTATTATCTCCTCTTGAATAGTAATTTTTCCATACTTTTTCCCGAAGATCCCGCTCTGTGGAAAAAGTCAGAAACGGATCCATGGAAGACCTGGTGTTGGTAATGGCATACTCCCCTGGCCTGCCATTGTCCTCAGCAATTTTTGCGGCAGATTTCACCATCGATTCAGACAAACCTCCCAATTGATCTTTGTTTAAATAAGTGATGTAATTTTCTTCATCATGCAAGACGTTGTTCGAAAATTGTGTGTACAAAGCCGAAAGCTCCTTATTGATCTCGGCATAACGCTTCTTTTTTTCCGGGTCAAGATTTGCACCATTCATTTCGAAATTTTTGTAGATCAGATCCACAACTCTCTGCTGGTCAGGAGCAAGTGCTTCTTTTTGAGATTTGTCGTATACCGCTTTTATTCTGGCAAATAACTTTTCATTCTGAGAGATCTTAGATCTGTATTCAGATAACACAGGCGACATCTCTTTCTGGATCTCTCTGAATTCAGGGTTGGACATGTTACTGCTAAAAATGCCGTAATACACAAAAACATCGTCTATTTTCTTACCGGCTCTTTCCATGGCCTCAATGGTGTTTTCAAAAGTAGGTTCAGAGGTTTGATCGGCAATGGATTCGACCTCTGCCAAATGCAATTCCATCCCCTTCTCCAAAGCCTCTTTTACATCAGAAACTTTCATTTGATCAAAGGCAGGAACTCCTCCATAAGGCCCTTCCCAATCTTTCAACAGTGCGTTTGTTGTCTCCATAACCTCAGTTTTATCTTCTTTTTCTGTTTTTTTACAAGAAATTGCGCTAACTAACAGTACCGCAACAATTATTACTGGTAATTTTCTCATTGCTTTCCTTATTTATTTAATGATGCCGTGCAAGTTAGAGAATAATGTACTTTACCCAAAATATTTTACTGTGAATAAACCCTAAAAAAATCAATTTAGACTCATTCAATAAAATGCGGTAAATTTGCCCCATATTTTAATGCCTCATGCAAAAAAAGGATTGTTTTTATTTAGGGAAAATTGTCAAAAAATACAGTTTTAAGGGCGAAGTTATTCTAAAACTCGACACTGATTCTCCGGAGCTCTATCAAGACCTTGAATTTGTATATGTAGAAAAAGGAAATCAATTGCTGCCTTTTTTTATTGAAAGTTGCAGCTCTCCCAAAGCAGATCTGCTCAGGATTCAATTTGAAGACGTATATGCTGAGGAAGAGGCAGACGCTATTGTAAAATGTGCAGTGTATTTACCGCTCAAATTTCTACCCAAATTAGAAAAAGATCAATTTTATTACCACGAAATTATTGGCTCTACCCTGCATGATGAAAGATTTGGCGAAGTGGGAAAGATTTTAGGTATTGACGATAGCACTCCGCAACCTCTTTTCATTGTAGACCATCGAGGTACAGAAATACTCATTCCTATGATAGACGAGTTTATGGTGAAAATTGATAAAACCAACAAAACCGTCCTGGTCAATACCCCTGAAGGCTTGATAGAAATGAACCTACCGGAATAAACATGTCGCAAAAGCCTTTTCATTTTAAAGAATTTACGGTGCATCAAGACAAATGTGCGATGAAAATTGGTACAGACGGGGTTTTGTTGGGTGCCTGGTGTGATGTAAACAAGGCAAATTCCATACTTGATATTGGTACAGGAAGCGGTCTGATCGCTTTGATGATGGCCCAGAGAAGCGATGCCGAGTTAATAGATGCTGTAGAAATTGAGCCTGAAGCCTACGAACAAGCTGTAGAAAATTTTGAAGAATCACCCTGGGGAGACAGGTTGTTTTGTTACCATGCCAGTGTGCAGGAACTGGCTGAAGAAATAGAAGAAAAATACGACTTGATCATCTCTAATCCGCCTTATTTCCAGAGTGATGAACAGGTGCAGGGCAAAAGACAATTAGCCAGACAAACTGTTTCTTTAGGATATACAGAATTACTGCTCTCGACTTCAAAATTGCTCAATTCATCAGGTCTCGCCAATTTTATCATCCCATTTGCAGAAGAAGAGAGATTTTTAAAGATCGCTCTGGACCTCGGTTTATTTCCTTCCAGAATAACAAGAGTAAAAGGAACGTCATGCGCGCCTATAAAAAGAAGCTTGATCGCCTTAAATCTAATGGCCGTTCAAACCAAAATAGACGAATTAATTCTGGAGAAAGAGAGACATCAGTACACAGATGCCTATAAGGAAATGGTTCAGGACTTCTATTTACATCTGTGACTAAGCACCTCTGTCGAAAATATTATAGCCCAGATAAGGAACCTTTTTTTCTTTAAAATGCACGCCAAAAGTCTCCAATTCTTTCAGAATAGGTTCGTAGATCTCTTTCTTCATAGGAATTTGGACCCCTTTTGAAGTGATTTCCTTATTCAAAATCTTGAGAGTAGCAATAGCCACAGGTAATCCAACCGTTTTGGCCATCGCTGTATAGGTCTGATCCTGACCCACCACAACCATGTTAGAATCGATCTGCTTTTTTTCTCCGTTCAGCTCATAACCAAATTTATGGTACATCACGATCATATCCTTATCCTCTGGATCCAATGTCCATTTATCCATTAAGATTTTTTGCAATATTTGAGCAGGGGTAGCATTTTTTAGCTTTACTTTTTTCTTATTGTTGAACAGATCCAATTCCATCAATTTATACCAGACTTCATCATCCTGATCAATTTTTAAATATTGTCTCAGCTTCAGCTCCACAGAGTCATACGGACTATAAGCTAAAAAAGAGTTGATAAAATCTCGGTAACTCATCGATTCAGAACCTTCCAGCACATAACTGTCATCGGTCATACCCAATTGAACAAAAATATTCCAGGCCCTGCTAAATCCTACCCGTCGTATCGTTCCTCTATATAAGGTCAGGATATCTTCCAGGCCATAAACTTCTCTGTATTTTAAAGAATCCCGGTTGGCATAGGCCTCAAATCTGCCAAATCCATCTATCTCCAATATTTCAGTTCGTCTGAATAATTTGTGATACGGTATATATTTATAGGTTCCTTCTTGTATGAACTTCGCTACACCTCCTTGTCCGGCTAATACCACATTCCTCGGATTCCATGAAAATTTATAATGCCAAAGGTTGTTGTCACTTTCAGGTGCCACCAAACCACCGGTAAACGATTCAAACATGATCATTTTCCCTCCTTTATCCTTAATTCTGTCTATCACTTGCATGGCACTCATATGATCTATACCCGGATCCACGCCAATTTCATTCATAAAAATCAAGCCCTTCTTCTCGACATCATTCTCCAATTCTTTGAGTTCTTTGGAAACATAAGATGCAGTCACCAGATTTTTAGAAAATTCTAAACAATCTTTTGCCACCAAAATATGCAGGGCTGCGGGCAACATACTTATTACTATGTCTGCATTTTTGATGAGCTTGCTCCTGCTGTCTTCATCAAAAATGTCGAGCAGAACAACCTTACTTCGATCGTGATTTTTAGCAAGTTTTTGAGCATTTTCCAGTGAAATATCGGCAATGGTAATTTGCAAATTTTCCTTTACTGAAATATTCAGCAAATAATCTACCAAATAGGAAGCAGATCTTCCCGCTCCCAGTATTAATATAGTGCGCATTCTTTTGAGTATTTTGCTGCACGAATGTACAAATTAGGGGACATTCCAATACATTTTTAGTCATTTTTTTATTCGTTTATGCAAATAAATGCATCTGCCGGCTCACGATTAAATTGTATTTTTGAAAATTAAATTGTCTTTATGAAAAAAAGATTGACCTGGATTGCACTTCTCGGTGCGTTTGCCATTATTTTAGGGGCCTTTGGGGCACATGGTTTAAAAGAAAAAGTATCACCTGAAGCCTTGGAAAGCTATGAAACAGGTGTCAAATATCTGGTGTATCATGTATTGCTTTTGTTATTTGTAAATACTTTTTCCGGTTTCAACAATCAGGTTAAAAAAAGGCTTAGTCTCATATTTTTTATCGGATTACTTTTCTTTTCAGGATCGATTTTTCTCATAAGTCTTGGCATTGTCAGCGCTAAGAGCATATGGTTTATTACACCTTTTGGAGGTCTTTTGCTCATTATAGGTTGGCTTATGATGGCCTATCATTTTGCCAGTGCCAAAGAGGAAAATAAATAATGTTAAGTTTTTCAATTCGGTTTGAACACACCTGTAAATATTCTATTTTTGTAACTAAGGGTACATAAGCACTTTTTATATTTCGAGTTTTCACCCTTGAATTTTTTTCGATTTTTAAACTATATAGTCTATTTATTTCATTGGTATTCAATCAGTTAAAAGGTTAAACGTTTAAGTAATTTACCCTTTTTAATGATAAATATCATTCTTTAAAAGGAGTAATAATCGGAAATTTGTCTAAGAAAATTAAGTACAACAATAGACTAATACAAAGAATATGAAAAACATTAAAGTCATTCAAGAGCTACACGAATTAGGAATCACGGGTTACCATGAAGTGTCTTACAACCCTTCTTACCAGGAACTATACGAAGCAGAAGTTTCTCATAGCAGAAAAGGATATGAAAAAGGAGCCGATACTAATACTGGTGCTGTTGCTGTAAAAACAGGTGTATTTACCGGAAGATCTCCAAAAGATAGATATATTGTAAAAGACGATATTACCAGAGATACGATAGACTGGAATAGTGTTAACGTTCCTACAACAAATGAAATTTATCAAGATCTGAAAGGATTGGTATTAAGACAACTTTCTACTTCTAAAAAATTATATGTGGTTGATGCCTTCTGTGGAACAAATCCCGATACAAGGCTAAAAGTGCGTTTTGTCATGGAAGTTGCCTGGCAGGCACACTTTGTAACAAATATGTTCATCAGACCCTCACATTACGAATTAGAAAATTTTGGCAAGCCGGATTTCATCATCATGAACGGTTCTAAAACAGTAAATCCTAATTGGAAAGAGCAAGGTTTAAACTCTGAAAATTTTGTTGTTTTCAATTTATCTGAAAAAATTCAAATCATAGGTGGTACTTGGTATGGCGGTGAGATGAAAAAAGGAATGTTCGCTATGATGAACTATTACCTGCCGCTTAGAGGAATTGCTTCAATGCACTGTTCTGCTAACGTTGGTGAAGATGGAGATGTTGCTGTATTTTTTGGATTATCAGGAACTGGTAAAACAACCCTATCGGCAGATCCAAAACGTTACCTGATCGGTGATGATGAGCACGGATGGGATGACAATGGCGTGTTTAACTACGAAGGTGGCTGCTATGCCAAAGTAATCGACCTAAGTGAAGAAAACGAACCGGATATCTGGAGAGCCATCAAAAGAGATGCTTTGTTAGAGAATGTTGTGGTAAATGAATATGGCGAAGTGGATTATTATGACCATACGATCACAGAAAATTCTAGAGTTTCTTATCCAATTCACCACATCAATAAAATTGTTCTTCCTTCTAAAGCAGGGCATGCAAACAAAATTATTTATTTATCTGCAGACGCCTTTGGTGTATTGCCTCCGGTTTCAATTTTAGATGACGATCAGGCACAATACCACTTCTTATGTGGATTTACCTCTAAATTAGCAGGTACAGAAAGAGGAATTACAGAACCTCAACCTTCTTTTTCTCCTGCATTTGGTGAAGCCTTCTTGACCCTTAGACCAACCATGTACTCATCTACTTTGGTTGCGAAGATGAAAGAACACGGAGCAAAAGCTTATCTGGTCAATACAGGTTGGAATGGTACAGGAAAAAGAATTTCCTTAAAAGATACTCGTGCAATCATTGATGCCATTTTAGATGGATCTATTGAAAAAGCAGAAACCGTAGATATTCCATTCTTGAATTTAACTGCTCCTAAAAAATTAGACAAAGTGAGTAATATTTTAGACCCAAGAAACACCTATAAAGATGTGGCTGAATGGGAGAAAAAAGCTAAAAAATTGGCAGCTCTTTACATCAAAAACTTTGAGCAGTATACTGATACTCCTGAGGGTAGAGCACTTGTTGCTGCAGGACCTCAACTAGACAAAGCATTAGTTTAATCATAATTTTTAGTTAGAAAAGCCCGGTAACTCCGGGCTTTTTTTTTGCTTAAAAATCAAAACTGAGTTGTACATCTACCACAGAATCATCCAGACCCGTATCTAAATTACTCATCGCTAAGCCGAGCAAACGTACCGATTCTCTTAATTTCTCTTGTAACAACAGCTCTTTGGCTATAGCATTGAGTTCCTCTTCTCCCTGAAAAAAATGATTCAAAGTCCTGCTTCTGGTCTGTACCTTAAAATCACTGTATTTTATTTTGAGTGTAAGTGTCTTGCCAAAAACCTTATTATTTTCCAATCGCTTGGCCAGTTCTTTAGCTATTTCTTCAATTTTTTCGAGCACATAAACTTCAGAGGGTAAATTTTCTGAAAACGTATATTCTGTTGCAATAGATTTTCTTAAACGGTCCGGTTTCACTTCGGCGTATTGAATTCCTCTGACGATTTGATAAAAATGTTCGCCTGATTTTTTGAAATGAGCAACTAAAAATTCTAAAGATTTCTCTTTCAGATCCTTCCCGGTAAAAATCCCCAGCCCATACATTTTTTGTGCCGTTACTTTTCCCACGCCAAAAAACTTCTCGATGGGCAAATTTTCTAAGAATTCAATGACCTCTTCCGGGGGTATGGTCTTTTGTCCGTTAGGTTTATTGATATCCGATGCTACCTTTGCCAAGAACTTATTGACAGATATTCCCGCCGATGCCCTTAATCCTGTTACTGAAAAAATCTCACTTCTGATTTTTTCGGCCAATAGGGTTGCAGATGGATAATTCAATTTATTATGAGAAACATCCAAAAATGCTTCGTCTAAACTTAAAGGTTCAACCAAATCAGTCACGCTGTAGAATATTTCTCTGATCTGCGTTGAAATTTCTTTATACCTCGAAAATCGGGGTCGAACAAAGATCAGATCCGGACAGATTTCTTTGGCCAATCTACCTGCCATGGCAGATCTTACGCCAAATCTTCTCGCTTCATAGCTCGCCGCTGCTACCACTCCTCTCTTTTCCCCTCCCCCAACGGCAATAGGCTTATTTCTCAATTCAGCATGGTCCAATTGCTCAACAGATGCGTAAAAGGCATCCATATCTACATGGATTATTTTTTTGATCGGAAATAGGAATTCAGACACAATTTATATTTTCTCTGCTGGTCACTTCTTAGGTTTGAATAAAATATTCCAATGTAACCATTCTGATTTCATATTCTCAAAATTCAATAATTTTTAACAACAAATTGCTTAAAAGGACTTATTTTTGTCCTTCAAAATTTTTAAGTACCCCTGAGGTATCTAAATTATGGATAGATTTTCTTTTTTAAATACGGTGCATACAGAATTTGTGGCTGATTTGTACGAGCAATATCTCGAAAACCCTGATAGTGTTGAGCCCAGCTGGCGCAGCTTTTTCCAGGGATACGACTTGGCCAATACAGATTATTCTTTGAATAATGATGATGAACAGGAAGTGGATATTCCTGAAAATGTCTTCAAAGAATTTAAAGTCATCGATTTAATCAATGGGTATCGCACAAGGGGCCACTTGTTTACCAAAACCAACCCGGTGCGCAACAGACGGACCTATACGCCAACGCTGGATATTGAAAATTTTGGACTGAACAAAGAAGATCTCGATCGCACATTTAACGCCGGTAGCATATTGGGTCTAAAACCTTCTACACTTAAAGAAATTTTAGACCATTTAAATAAAATTTATTGCGATTCCATTGGGGTAGAATACATGTATGTCAGAAATCCTGAAGAAATTCAATGGTGGCAAACCAGATTAAATGAAAATGATAATCACCCGCATTACACGCCGGAAACAAAAAAATATATTCTTTCAAAATTAAACCAGGCCGTTACTTTTGAGCAGTTCTTACAAACCAAATATGTTGGTCAAAAAAGATTTTCACTGGAAGGTGGAGAAACACTCATCCCTGCATTGGGCGCAATTGTTCGCATTGCAGCGACCAATTACGATGTGGAAGAATTTGTATTAGGAATGGCTCACAGGGGTAGATTGAATACCCTTGTAAATATTTTTAGAAAACCTATCCGCGAACTTTTTAACGAATTCGAAGGAAAGGATTATGCAGAAGATGATTTTGATGGAGATGTAAAATACCACCTTGGTGCTACACTGACCAAAACACTGAAGAGCAACAAAAAGATCACGATGAACCTGGTGCCTAATCCTTCGCATTTGGAAACTGTTGGAGCTGTGGCAGAAGGAATTACAAGAGCCAAAATAGATTTGGAATACAACGGTGATTCTTCTAAGATCATCCCCATTATTGTGCATGGAGACGCCGCGATTGCAGGTCAAGGCATCGTGTATGAGATCATCCAAATGAGTAAATTAAAAGGTTACTCAACAGGCGGTACAGTTCATGTAGTTGTAAATAACCAAATTGGTTTTACCACAAATTACTTAGACGCAAGATCCAGTACCTATTGTACCGATGTGGCAAAAGTAACACTCTCTCCTGTTCTGCATGTCAATGCAGATGATGTGGAAGCAGTAACACACGCCATTCTCTTAGCCCTGGATTTTAGAATGAAATTTAAGCGCGATATTTTTATCGACCTTTTAGGATATAGAAAATACGGGCATAATGAAGGTGATGAGCCCAGATTTACCCAGCCGAAATTGTATGAAGCAATTTCTAAGCACCCTAACCCAAAAACGATTTACACAAATAAATTGATCGAAGAAGGAGTGGTAGATCAGGCTTATGTAGATCATTTGGAAGCCGATTTCAAAGAGCTTTTAGAGACAGAATACAATAAATCTAAAGAAGATAGCGCCGCTAAAGTCAAACCATTTATGGAAAATATTTGGAGCGGATTTATGGAGCAGGATTTAGAAGGCATGTTGCTGGATGTTGGGACCAAATACCCAAAAAAGAATTTAGAAAATATTGCTACCGTCGTTTCAACGGTGCCTGAAAACGCGAAGTTTTTGCGCAAAGCCGAAAAGATTTTAAAAGACCGAGCCACTATGGTCTTCGAATCGGACAAGATGGATTGGAGCATGGCAGAAATTTTTGCTTTTGGAAGTTTGATGGAAGAAGGTTACGATGTGCGCATTTCAGGACAGGATGTTGAAAGAGGAACTTTTTCTCACCGCCATGCCATATTGAGAGATGAGGTTTCCGATAGTCCGGTTAATCTCTTAAACCTGAATCCGAAAAATAAAGGGGAAATGTTTATCTACAATTCCTCACTTTCTGAATACGGCGTATTGGGCTTTGATTATGGCTTTGCCATGGCAGCACCCAATACATTGACCATTTGGGAAGCTCAATTTGGAGATTTTAGCAATGGAGCTCAAATTATTTTCGATCAATACCTATCAGCTGCAGAAGATAAATGGAAACAGCAAAACGGTATCGTTGTGCTCCTGCCTCATGGTTATGAAGGACAAGGATCTGAGCATTCGTCTGCCCGAATAGAGCGATTCCTGCAACTCTGTGGTGTAGATAATATGACCGTGGCGAATTGTACCACTCCGGCCAACTTTTTTCACTTGTTGAGAAGACAAATGAAAAGAAATTTCAGAAAACCCCTGGTGGTATTTACCCCAAAAAGTTTGTTGCGCCATCCATTGGCTACCTCAAGTTTAATTGAGTTTTCAAATGGTGAATTCCAGCCTATTATTGACGACCTCAGTGTAGAGCCTGAAAACGTAAAACGAGTAGTTTTCTGTTCCGGTAAGTTTTATTACGATTTATTGGCAGAGCGTGAAAAACTGGGTAAGAACGATATTGCATTTCTTCGTATTGAACAATTATTTCCCTTACACAACGAAAAGATCTCGCAGATTGTGCAGCGATATACCACGGTTACAGATTTTGTATGGGCACAGGAAGAACCGAGAAACATGGGCCCTTGGAGTTATATGTTGCAAAGGTTCGAGATCAACGATGCACAGGGTAATCCAATTCGACTCCAAGTGAGGTCAAGAAATTACTATTCCGTGCCGGCTGCCGGTTCTTCAACAAGAGATAAACGCAGACATCAAAAAGTAATAGAAAGTGTATTTGATTATTAAATTAGATCATTAAAAATAAAAACATGATTTTAGAAATGAAAGTTCCCTCTCCCGGGGAATCGATTACAGAAGTTGAAATCGCATCTTGGTTGGTAAAAGATGGTGATTATGTTGAAAAGGACCAACCTATTGCAGAAGTTGATTCAGATAAAGCAACTCTCGAACTTCCTGCTGAAGAAAGTGGAATCATTACACTCAAAGCAGAAGAAGGTGATGCCGTAGCTGTGGGAGCTGTAGTTTGCCTGATCGACCTAGATGCCGCTAGACCTGAAGGAACTTCAATGGCTAAACCCGCAGAAAAAAAAGAATCAGCTCCAGAAGTCCCTGCTCAAAAAACAGTAGAGTCAGCAACCTATGCCACTGGCGCTGCCTCACCTGCCGCGAAAAAAATCCTGGCTGAAAAAAATATAGATCCAGCCGAAATAAAAGGTTCGGGAAAAGATGGCAGAATTACAAAAGATGATGCTGTAAATGCAGTTCCTTCAATGGGTAAAGCTCTGGATGATAAAGATCGAAAAAGTGAAAAATCTAAATTATCTATGTTGCGCAGAAAGGTCGCTCAACGTCTGGTCTCTGTAAAAAATGAAACCGCCATGTTGACAACTTTTAACGAAGTAGACATGCAACCTATTTTTGAATTGCGCAAAAAATATAAAGAAGCATTCAAAGAAAAACACGATGTGAGTTTAGGCTTTATGAGTTTCTTTACCTTGGCCGTTGTTAGAGCCCTGAAATTATTTCCAGATGTCAATTCTATGATCGATGGAGATTACAAGATCTCTTATGATTTTGCCGATATTTCAATTGCTGTCTCTGGTCCTAAAGGACTTATGGTTCCTGTTATCAGAAATGCCGAAAAATTAACTTTTAATGGCGTAGAACAAGAAGTGAAAAGATTGGCCCTGAGAGCACGCGATGGTGAAATTACAGTGGATGAAATGACCGGAGGTACTTTTACCATTACCAATGGTGGTGTATTTGGTTCAATGCTTTCTACACCTATTATCAATCCTCCACAAAGTGGAATTCTGGGGATGCATAACATCGTAGAAAGACCTGTGGCCATTAATGGGAAAGTGGAGATCAGACCAATTATGTATGTGGCGTTATCTTACGACCACCGAATCATTGACGGAAAAGAATCTGTAGGATTCTTGGTTGCAGTGAAAGAAGCACTTGAAAATCCAGTAGAAATTTTAATGAACAACGATCCGAAAAAGGCATTGGAACTTTAAAATTCCTTCCAAATAACTATTTTAAAAAAAGCTCCTTTCAGGAGCTTTTTTTTGTGTGCCATTCAAAGACAGGCTTGTTTTTAAAAATCATCTCGCTTTTCATCATTTTATAAAAATGAAATTTTAAATTTAGGCCTATTTCAAAATTATGCTTCTAAAATTTCGCTTACTCATTTTCTTGTTCATCTTAACAGCCTGTGTTCAAAAACCCAAAGAAGAGCCGGTTTTGGTTAAATCTAAAAAACAGATTGTACTCGATCTCCAACAGGCCAATCGCTTAATGGAATTACCCCTGGCCTGTATACAAAACGAATTACCTTACAAATCGGGTATTGTAATAGCTAAACCGGAAGATCTAAAAATGCCTGTAGAGCATCATCCTGCATTTTATGGCTGTTTTGACTGGCACTCGGCAGTTCATGGACACTGGTCTATGATATACCTCCTCAAAACTTTTCCTGACCTGGCGAAAAAGCGACAAGCCATAGAGATGCTCGATACACATCTTACGGAAGAAAATATTTTAAAAGAGTTGGCCTATTTTTCAATGAACAAAGAAAGTCAGTCCTTCGAAAGAACTTACGGTTGGGCTTGGCTTCTCAAGTTACAGGAAGAATTATATACCTGGGATGATCCCCTCGCAAAGAAATGGTATGACAACATCAAACCTTTGGCAAATTATATTTCAAGTAGCTATATAAAATATTTACCCAAGTTGGTTTATCCTATTCGCGTAGGTGAACACACCAATACTGCTTTCGGATTGAGCTTTGCTTTTGATTATGCTGAAAGAGTTGGAGACGTGAAACTCCTGAGCAGTATCAAAGAAAATGCTTTGCGCTTTTACGGCCAGGATGCGGATTGCCCGATCTCCTGGGAGCCCAGCGGACATGACTTTTTATCTCCTTGTTTACAAGAATTGGATATTATGCGAAAAGTGCTTCCTGAATCCGATTTCGAGAAATGGTCTGCATCATTTCTTCCTTTACTAGCTGACCAAAAACTGAATCTCGAGCCGGGTAAAATTATCGATAGAACGGATGGTAAATTAGTCCATTTAGACGGACTGAATTTTTCGAGGGCCTGGTGCTTGTATGCCATGAAAGACAATACAAATGCTTATAATCTGGCAACAGAACATTTAGATTTTTCCCTCTCTAAAATTACGGATGGCGACTATGCCGGACAGCATTGGTTGGCTTCATTTGCCTTATATGCCTTTAAAACAAGAACACAGTTAGATGATTGATCTCAAAAAGTATTTCGGACCCAGTACCCTTGTTGCGGCTGCGTTTATCGGTCCGGGAACTTTAACAACATGTACAATCGTGGGTGTACAGACCGGCTATCAGCTTTTATGGGCGATGCTCTTTTCTATTCTGGCAACTATCGTATTACAAGAAATGGCAGCCCGTTTAGGATTTGCTACTCAGAACGGTCTCGGTGAAGCGTTGAATAAAGAATTTCCAAAAGGAATTGCCAGATACCTGGTCTTCTTTTTGGTAATTGGTGCCATCTTGATCGGTAACGCAGCCTATGAAGCCGGAAATATTTCAGGAGGTGTTTTGGGTTTGGACCTGATTGCAGGAGAGATGAAATTATGGCCTGTATTGATCGGTTTTTTTTGTTTTCTGATCTTGTTTTTTGGGAGATATAAATGGGTTGAAAAAATTCTTATCGGTCTGGTCATCATTATGAGTATTTGCTTTTTGGTTACGGCTATGTTGGTTCAGCCCAATTTAAAAGAAGTCTTTAAAGGGTTCATCCCAAGGATGTCTTCAGGCGACACATTTTTATTGATCATGGCACTTATAGGGACAACCGTGGTTCCTTATAATTTGTTTCTTCACGCCTCAACCATTTCCAAAAAATGGTCGGCTGATTCTTCTTTGAAAGATTTGAGAATTGAAAATGCTGTTTCCATTATTTTAGGTGGCATCATTTCTATTTTGATCATCATCACGGCAGCGAGTTCAGCAAATGAATTAACTGAAATCAATTCAGCTAAAGATTTGGCCGTTCAGCTTGAACCACTCTTTGGAAAAAGTGCAAAATGGTTCATGGGTATTGGGTTGATGGCAGCAGGAATCAGTTCTGCTTTAACAGCACCACTCGCAGCTGCTTATGCGGCCAAAGGGTTGTTCGGTTGGAAGGGTGGCGAAAAAAATCTTAAATTTAGATCGGTTTGGATGGTCATTTTACTGATCGGCATTTTTGTTTCAGTTACAAATCTCGAAAGGGTTTTAGTCATCAAGTTTGCCCAGATCACCAATGCCATTCTATTACCCTTTGTAGCTGTTTATTTATTGTATATTTCTAATTCGAAAAAGATCTTGGGAAAATTTACAAACAGTCTATTTACCAATGTTTTAGGTGTGATCGTCATCCTATTTACGCTTATTTTATCAATCAAAACAATGAATAACGTATTTCATTTTCTGTGAAAAAAATCGATTTAAATTGTGACATGGGCGAGCTAATCCCCGGAACGAAAAATAATTTCGACGAAGAAATCATGCCCTATATTTCTTCCTGTAACATCGCTTGTGGTTTTCATAGCGGAAATCCGAAACTGATGGAAAAAACGATCCAACTGGCCATTTTGAATCAGGTCAGCATTGGTGCGCATCCTTCGTATAACGACCGCGAAAATTTTGGGCGGGTTTCCTTGAGCCTAGAGAGGGATGAATTGATGGCGGATTTGAGATATCAGATTTGTGCATTAAAAGGTATGACAGAAAGTTTTGGAGCAGTGTTGCATCATGTAAAGCCACATGGCGCTTTGTATAACGACATGGTTCATGACCAGGATCTTGCAGAAGATTTTATTAAATTGGTAAAACAGATCGATCCGAACTTAAAAATATTTACACTGGCCAATTCCAGCGTCATTGAACTTTGCAAAAAACACAATGTCCAAGGAGTAAATGAAGGTTTTGCAGACCGGCGATATGACCGATTAAATGAACTTAGAAATAGAAAAAAGCCCGGTGCCGTCATTCATGAATTCAAAGAAATTCAAAATCAAATCAAACTCTTTTTAAGTCATCAGGTACAACTTTATTCAGGCAAATTGGCGCCTGTTCATATAGAGTCGATTTGTTTGCACAGCGACACGCCCGGAGCAGTTGAATTGAGTAAAAAAATTTACCAATCTCTAAAAGAAAAAAATGTCGAAATCACAGCAATCATTTGATTCTTTGTTTGAAATAAACAATTTCAACGACGACTTTTTGCTGATTAGGTCAAAAAGCGTTTCGGATTTAGCCATTTTTGGACAAACCATTTTTGAGCGAAAATTTGACTTTATTGATGAAGTGATTGTTACAGAATTTGAAGTCTGCCTAAAGGTAAATCATCTTTTTTCTATCCCAGATATTGAGCAGTTAAAGAATGTTGGACTCCGCGCAAAAACAATTCGGCGAACCTACCAGATACCCGTATATTTTTCTGATCACGAAGATTGGAAAGCGATCGAAGTATTTACAGGTTTAAAAAGAGCAAAGATCATCCCAAAGCTTTTAGAGACAAAATATACGGTCGCCATGTTCGGCTTTCTGCCCGGTTTCACTTATATAAATGGGCTCGACAAGGCGTTTCATGTTCCCAGAAAGTCTGTTCCTGCCAAGTATGTAGAAGCTAATTCTTTGGCAATTGGCGGTAAATATCTGGGTATCTATGCCATTGATAGTCCCGGTGGATGGCATGTGATCGGAAAAATACCCATTTCTGTTTTTGACATTCAAAGTTTACCACCCGTTCAATTCAATCCAGGAGACCTCATCGAATTAAAAGTTATAGATCTGAATGAATTCAACCTGATCAAAGAAAAAAATAATTCCTTACAAGAATATAATGCCTAGTTTAGAGATCATACATCCGGGTTTAATGACCAGTATTCAGGACCTGGGAAGACGAGGTCTGGCTTATTATGCCATTCCAAATTCAGGGGTGATGGACCAAAATGCTGCAAAAATTGCCTTGTTGCTTTTAAGTAAAAATGAAGATTCTCCTTTGATCGAATGCACTTCCATCGCACCCCAAATTTTGTTCCACGGCCCTACCCAAATCGTGCTGACCGGCGCAGATTTTAATTGGCACATAAATGGCCAATCTGTTTCTCTCAATCAAATTATTCGAATCCAAGCAGGAGATCTACTCAGAGGGCAATCTGCAAAAGATAAATTAAGAGGATATATCGCCTTTTCGGGCGAATTAGTCTTGGAAAAAACCTATCACTCTTATTCCACCTACACCAATGCTCAAATGGGTGGTTACCTCGGCCGCTTGTTAAAAAAAGGAGATAAAATCGAATGGAAAGACCACGTTTACACTAAGCAGTTAATTCACATAAAAAAAGGTCCTGAATTTGATTTTTTGAGCGATCAAGGAAAATTAACGTTCACGCACAGCGCTTTTACTATTGGTGCAGACAGCAACAGAATGGGTGTTAGATTGCAGGGAGAAAAGCTGGAAAGTTCGCGCTATCAGCTGGAGAATAGTTCTCCGGTTTTACCCGGATTTATCCAATTACCTCCAAGCGGCTTAGCTATTGTTGTTCTGCAAGACGGACAAACAACTGGTGGTTATCCGCGAATCGCTTATATTCCGCAAGAAGAATTGTCAAAATTTAATCAAATACCCATCGGAGGGGAATTGAAATTTATTTTGACCAATTGAAATAGTTATTGATTTTTCGATCAAACCTAAACTTTTCATAACTTTTAGGGTCTAATCAAATAAGCCTCACAACTTTTGGCTGTTTTATGAACATTAAATTGTTTATACAGTGACAAGTGAATCCGATTTTATCAAAAGATTGCTAGATCAAAAACAGAGAGAAAAAGCCTTTAAAACCTTGCTGGATCTTTATCAAAAGCGATTGTATTGGCATATTCGAAAAATCGTGATTACACACGAAAATGCCGATGATGTTTTACAAAACACTTTTTTACGTATTTATAAAAGCTTGGCAAATTTTAAACAAGAAAGCTCTTTAAATACCTGGATGTATAGGATTGCTTTTCATGAATCTATTCGATTTCTAGCACTCAATAAAAAGAAAACTTTTGATTCATTGCACGATATAAACAATCATTATCTCAATACATTGGTAACCGATCCTTTTTTTGATGGAGATGAGATTCAACTAAAACTACACAATATTTTAGCAACATTGCCGGAAAAGGATCGGCAAATATTCCAAATGAAATACTATGACGATTTGCAATTCAATGAAATTGCAGATGTATTGAACATCAATGTAAATACTATAAAAACCTCTTATTACAGAGCAGCAAAAATTATCAAAAAAAACATACAGGAAGTAGAACTTTTTAATGAAACCGGGGTCTAATTATAAGATATGAAAAAAATAGAAAATCATACAAACAAGGATGAATGGTTCAGCAGGAATGATTCATTCCAAAAAAAGCTGGATAAAATACATGCTAAAGATCTGGGACTTGATGTACCCCAAGATTATTTTTCAACCTCTAAAAATGATATTTTAGAAACAATTCATGCTGAAAAAAAATCGAAAGGAATCCAAAAAATCTATAATAAATTTATTTGGCTTGCCGCGGCAGGAATAGCCCTGATCATGGCTTTATCTATTTTTAAACCCTATGCTCCTTCCGGTTCTGATCTTCAAGAGGAGACTGAAATTGTCAGTATATCCGCTGAACAATTGATTGAAGAAGATATGTTGATCGCTTCTTTATTTGTTGATGAGTCACAATTAGACAGTTATGTAGATCAATATATAGTTGAGGAAAGTATCATTGATGAATACATCGAAGTATATTTTTTTGATGATATCCTGAATGACACATTGCTTTTCTAAAACAAATTTGGAAAGAATTAAAACTTTGATCAAATAGATGGGTCTAAAAAATAGAACGTTCAAAAACGGAAGTAAAATTTAAATTCTTATACAATGAAATCAATAAAAATAATCGCAGCCTTCCTCATTGGAATTGTAATCAGTACTTCAGCCGTTGTTGCTCAAAACGGAAACGGCAATGGTAATGGCAATGGCAATGGCGTGGGTTTTGGAAATATTTCTTTAGAGAACCTAAGCCAAGATCAAAAGCAATTACTCGAACAAAGGAGAGAATTGATCAAACAGAACAGAGAAAGGTTTAAGGCCACTTTGAATGAAGAGCAGTTGGCCATTTTTGAAAATCAGGCACTTTCAAACCAGGAGAGACAAAAGGCCCTCATGGCAACACTCACAGAAGAACAAAGGTCACTTATGGCCAACAATAGAGAAAATATGAACGAAATAAAAAACCAGTTCAGAAATACCATAACCGCAGAACAACGCCAGGAAATTAGATTTAGAATGAGAGCCAACCGTGATTCCGAATCGGGAAATGAGTTACGTCAGCAAGTAAAACAGCAAAGGAGACTTAACCAACAGAACGGAGGAAATGGTAATGGTGGAGGAAATGGCAATGGTAATGGAGGAAATGGCAATGGCAAGGGAGGTAATTAAATTATAGGTTTATTACATTTTGATAGATTAATCAATGGTGAAGTGGTTGATTTAGGTCAGCCACTTTTGCTTTATACTCATAAAGATGAAAAACAAGGTGATCTTTTTCCTTTGCTTCATGAGTTTTCTTTCAGCCTTTTCGCAGGAACCACCTCAGAAGAAAGTAGATATCGATGAATTTATAGATGATTTCTTGGTGCAGGATGAATCACTCGATGTCTTTATGGCTTCCATGACAAATTTTCATCTCCTGTATGTATCTGTGAACTACAATAGCAATACTTACTTTTCAGGTCGTGATATTGGTATTGACCAATATAACCTGGTTCCACAGATTACCTATATGCATTCCAAAGGTTTTTACGGAAGCCTCTCGGGAATTTATTACAGCGAATTTGATCCTAATTGGGACGTGACCACCACTACGGTGGGATTTGGAAAAAGTTTTGGCAAAGGAAAAATATGGAATTACTACACTTCTTTTTCCTACTTCTTTTATGCCAATGATATCGACAATTTATATCATAGCACACTCAATGGCGGAATAGGGATCAGTACCAAAAAAAGAACTTTTGGCACGCAACTTTCCGGGGCCTATTATTTTGGTGACGAAATAACCTATCAGGTCGTATTGAGATCTTATGCCAATCTTAAATTACTAAAGACAACAAATCACTATCTCAGATTTAGACCACAATTCAGTATTGTAACGGGTACACAAATTGTCGATCTATCCGGAGGGTCTATCCAAAAAATAGCATTGACCAAAGAGGCAGATCCAATTGAAAACCCCATCATTCTCGAAGAGAATGTATTTGGTCTGATCAATACCCAAATCAACTTACCTATCCAATACAGCATCAACTCTTTTGATTTTGAACTCGGTTTTAACTACAATATTCCCTCTGAATTAGGAAATGAAACTGATCTTGAGAACACACATTTCTTTAATTTTGGGATGGCATACATGTTCGACCTTTAACAGTATCAGCAGGGTTCAATCAAAATTAATGGGAAGTGTATTTTAGCAAACAGAGAAATAGATGCACAGGTTCTTAAAATCTCAAATCATTTTTACGTTTAATTCGATCAACTAAGGATATTCATTCAAATTAAATAGGAATAACATTTTTTCCCTATTTTTATAGTTACCTACAATCAAATTATAAGAACATTGAATTGAAGGTCAAAACCAAACCAAAACCATGGGAGAAAATAAAAAATCCAAAGGCTTCTTTAGCTTTATTCAGCAACGATATATTTTTACCGGAATTGCCGTAATACTGGCGGCATTAGCATTAATTATCCCTTTTAAAGAAATAGCCGAACCTGTACCTTATATGGGCGGGTTATTGGTCTGGGCGGCTATTTTGGAAATTCTGCACGGTTTTAGACGCTCTGAAAATCATGCCCGGGCTTCCGCTTGGTTCAGTGGGGGAATTACTCTATTGATCGGAACTCTCCTGATCAATAACGAATTATTTCAGCCGGAGCCTTTGGTTCAATTCATTCTGCTTCTTTTCCTCATCGATGCTGTCAGGTATTTTTATATTTTCTTCAAGAATAGAAAAATCGGAAGATCCTCTTGGAACTATTTACTCTCCGGGGTTGGTAATTTAATCGCCTTCTCGATCATCCTTTTTTTTAGACATAAAAACTTAGATTGGGTAGTGGCATTAGTTGGATTTTTGAGAATTCTGGGAACCATTTACAACTTGTTCACGGCAAAAATGGGGGTTGTAGAAAATGTAGCCGGAGACGTTGTGAAAAGTATGGGGCTGGAAGATGATTCTGATCTGGCAGAACTGGCAGCAGAACTCGAAGCGGAAGATCAAATAAGAGCGCCCATAGACAAAAGCTGGATAATCACCTTTCTGTTTATTTTATTTTTCATTCACTTGGGTCGCATGGGATTAGATCGGTCTACCTTCGGAATTCTCTCTCCTGTAGTTGCCGTTATTGGGGATATGTTCATCGCTCTTGTAGTTGCCTTTGCCATCATTGCACCGATCAGATGGATCTTCCGAAAGTTCTCAGGTTTATTCTTAAACAGATTGTATCATTGGGTAAAAAAAGTTCCTGAAGATCAATGGAAAAGATTAAGCCCGAGAAGACTGGCCAAAAGATGGATCAAGCACGACCTGGGTATTTCTATCAGCTTGAGAAAATCAGGATACTCTTTTAGCTCTGCGGTACGGAACGGACTTAAAATTGGATTGCCTTTCGCTGCCTTGCTCGCAGCCATCATGCCTGTGCTTGGTATGAGCTGGTATTTTGACACAGAAAATTGGGCTTCAGGTATCTGGGATGGATACGCCGGAAACAGAACTGAAGTTTGGCGCGAAAAAATAATTGAGGCAAGTGGAGAGAAAATAGGTCCGAATGCGTTTAAACTCAATCCGGTAGGAATGAGTCAGACAGGTGATTTTTCTTTTGTGGTAATAGGTGACCCAGGGGAAGGAGACCCCTCTCAACTGATCTTAAAAGATCAAATTTTAGAAGTATCGAATAAACCGGATATCAGTTTTGTGGTCATTTCATCAGATATTGTTTACCCTTCTGGTGCGATGAGAGATTACGAACGCAAATTTTTCCTTCCCTTTAAAGGATTAAAAAAGCCCATTTACTCTATTCCGGGCAACCATGATTGGTATGATGCTTTAGAAGGATATACCGCAACATTTTTTACGCCTGATGCCGCAAGGAAAGCCATGGAAGCGAGAATGCGCAGCGATGGAAAACTAACTACGTCCTCACCTGAAATTATCGATAAATTGATCCGACAAGCTTCTTATTTAAGAAAAGAATATCAGCTCCCTGTGGGTTACCAGAACGCACCTTTCTTTCAGGTATCCAATGAACACTTTGTTTTTTTAGCCATAGATACAGGTGTTCGAAGAAAAGTTGACGACAAACAACTGGCTTGGATTAAGTCTATTTTAGAGGCTTCAAAAGGCAAATATGTCATGGCTTTGCTCGGCCATCCCTTTTATGCTATTGGCGAATACCAGGGCGATATGAATCCTGATTTTCAGGCGCTACATGAATTGCTTCGCGCCTATAAAGTTCCACTGATCATGGCCGGAGACACGCATGATCTCGAATATTATATCGAGCCTCCTCAAAATAATGACGGCCATACCATTCATCATTTTGTAAATGGTGGCGGCGGAGCCTATTTGAGTATTGGCGCAGCTATGGCTGATCCCAAAACAAGACCTACGGCAGATTGGGCCAACTACCCTTCCCGAGAGCCTCTTATAGGCAAAATTGATTCCTTAACTCCCTCATGGAAATACCCGGCATGGGTCTGGGTAAAAGAGTACAATGGCTATCCGTTTTCTGCAGAGTGGCTTTCCGCAGCTTTCGACTACAACCAATCTCCTTATTTCCAGAGTTTTATGGAAATAAAAGTAGAAAAATCTCTAAACAGAATCCGATTGATCCCATATGGTATCAACGGACAACTCAGATGGAGCGACTTTGATTTTGACGGTAGAACAAAACCCACCAATGCGAAAACTAATGACCTAGTGGAATGGGTTTTACCTATGAATGATTAAAAATTGAAAGTGTTAGATTTATCACTATTGCTCAATATTTCGGCCAAATAATCATCTAATTCTCCGACGTCTTTTAAAGTACTTGGATTAGACGGATATGATTTTCCATTAAATTGAATCAAGCGGTTTGCGCTGCCACTGTATACAACGAGATCGTGCCACCCATTCGTTTTACTTTCCAAGACATAAAAAGGCGCCCTACTCACCGTAAAAGAATTGATCAATTTACCTTTATCAGTGGTGATGAAATATGTACACCCACCTGTCCCGCAGTAATAATTATTCTGTAAGCCAATCAGGTATTCTTTTGACCCATCTCCATTTAGATCAAATGAAGTATAAGTAAAATTTCTCTGTTCAGGATCGAGCTGTTCAAGATCCTTTTTGATCAGATCATTTATCAGAAAACCTTTTACTTTTGCTATCTCTTCTTTGGTGCGTTTTCCATCCATAATTTGATAAACAGATGTATTGTCCTCGATATTTCCAATTCTTGCATTTGATTTTTTGATCTCAATTTCGTCTTTGAATAATCCGGGCAATTCTAACCGTCCTTTTTCACTAAAAATTCGGAGTGAATTATTTCTGAAATAATACACGTTGATATTGTCAGTCTTTTTATCATAAAAGAAATCGTAAGCATTACTCGGACAATCATGTTGCTTACAACCGCTCATATGCACCACATCATCTTGAATTTCTATGGGTGTTTCTGTATTCCAAAAAGTTAACAGATTTTCATAATTCAGACCATCTATGGCCTTTAACCTATTGACCATGGTTTCCTGTTGAAAAACATTCTGCTGGGTTGGGTATTTCCCCTCCAAAGAAAATAAAAAAGACAATCCCGTGAGATCTTCTTCAACTGCCTCAGTTGCGGTAACTATAACCTGTTCAACTTCTTCTACAGTTTCCTTTTGAATAAGCTCCGGTTCGGGCTGAACAGTTTCATTTTTTTGTTTACAAGCATAAAAAAAAGTAAAAACTAGAATGAAATAAACTACTCTTGAGTACATAGGCTATTTTTTAGATTTGAATAATTGATAAATTGACATGCCGCTTAAAAAAGCTAATATCGGATAAATAAAAATGAGATCCACACGAATGACAGGGTCGGAAGGAGGTAAATCCTTTGCCCATTTCCAAACTGAGAATTACCAAATAAAATAGGCAAGCCAAACAATGACAGTAAGTTTTTGAATGAAACTGTATCCCTTCACCTGACCTGGTTAAAATTAAATTGATAAAAATACACTTTTTTGACATTCTTGGCAGCATAGCTGATTGAATATGAATTGTCATTTTTTTCATTATATTGTGAAAACATTTCAAAGCGAATCCAAATGAAAAAACTTAAAAAGGAAGATATCAGTCAAGAAGTTTTTGATCTCTACGATGATTATGCCCATAATAAGCTGGACAGAAGACAATTTATTGAAAAATTATCGCTGTACGCCATCGGCGGAGTAACGGTAGCTTCTTTGCTCGGTTTTATGAGTCCCAAATATGGTGAATCTGTTTTGGTGAAAGCCAATGATCCTCGTTTAAAATCTGAATTTATCACTTACAATTCTCCGAAGGGCGGAGGCGAAATAAAAGGTTTGTTATCTAAGCCTGCGGATACCAAAAGTAAATTGCCCGGAATAGTTGTGGTTCACGAAAATAGAGGACTCAATCCTTATATTGAGGATGTTGGAAGAAGAGCAGCCTTGGAAGGCTTTATCAGTTTAGCACCCGATGCACTTTCTCCTCTTGGTGGTTATCCCGGAAACGATGATGAGGGAAGAGAAATGCAAAGGAAACGAGATCGAAATGAAATGTTAGAAGATTTTATTGCCGCATATACCTATTTAACTAATCATCCCGATTGCAACGGGAAAATTGGTGTGGTAGGTTTTTGTTTTGGAGGTTGGATCGCCAATATGATGGCGGTTAAAATCCCTACTTTAGGCGCAGCCGTCCCGTTTTACGGAGGTCAGCCAACAGCCGAAGAAACGGCCCTCATCAAAGCACCATTGATGTTGCAATATGCAGGTTTAGACACGCGTGTTAACGAAGGCTGGCCGGCATATGAGACTGCTCTTAAAGAAAATAAAGTTGATTATACGGCCTATATTTATCCGGATGTAAATCATGGCTTTCACAACAATACAACACCGCGATTTGATGAAGCAGCGGCAGATTTAGCCTGGGGCAGAACAATTGAATTTTTCAGGAATAAACTAAGGTAAAAAGACCTTTCTGTATTGTTCAATTCTAAAGTCCATTACTGTATAGTCGGGATTTTGAGATTTTCGCTGCCGATAAAAACTAAAACTTCCGATCGCTCTATTGGCTGCACTCGAGGGAGAAATGAGCGCATAGGCCTTTACCCTGCGCTGTTTTATATTAAACTCCAGTGTTTTGATTGTACCCTCACTGTATATTTTGAATGGAATTTTATGACTTTGAAGCTGTTTTGTGAGTAAATATCCCGGTCCGTTGGTAGACATTCCTCCCATCAATAATATAAGTTCTATGCTTGTTTGATCCTCTAGAACTCGTACCAAATTTCGTGTGATTAAGGAATCCATTCCTAAATCGGATGCATCCATTTTTTCTCTTGCACAAGATTCAACGATATCACAAATACCGATTTTATGTTTTTTTAAGAATGTTTTTCGCTGCTCAATTGCAGTCGAACTATTTTCATATAGTAAGTCAAGCTTAAAAATTTCATCCAGAATGGGCCAAAGTAAACCGTATTTACTTCCATAGCAAAAATCAACATCCTCTTTAAAAAGTTCGCCCGTTGAAAACCTCGGAGGTGGCAAAGTACCCACAATCAACCTCGAAGTATTTTCAAGTAAAAATGGCGGATATGGATGTCGATGGATAAACACAGTTTTTACTTAAACGTTTACACTTAAAAATTAACAAAATAATTAGAAAAAACTGAAGAAATCTACTGAAATTACTGATATTTCTCATTAAGGAGGCATCAATTTTTGCTACCTTTGTATTCCAAAATTTTAAAGAAAATGAAAACAATCAATAGTATAAATTTTAAAGATAAAAAAGCACTTGTTCGGGTAGATTTTAACGTTCCTTTAGATGAAAATTTTAAAGTGACTGATGCAACGAGAATAGAGGCTGCCAAACCAACCATTATCAAAATATTAGAAGATGGTGGAAGCGTTATATTGATGACACATTTGGGCAGACCAAAAGGAGTGGATGAAAAATTTTCATTGAAACATATCATTGATAAGGTTTCGGAAATAATAGGCGTTCAAGTAAAATTTGCTTCAGATTGTATTGGTGAACCGGCAAAAACAGCAGCATCTGCACTTGAAAATGGAGAAATTTTACTGTTAGAAAACGTTCGTTTCCATAAAGAAGAGGAAGCCGGCGATGTGGATTTTGCAAAGCAATTGGCTTCTCTGGGAGATGCTTATGTGAATGATGCCTTTGGTACAGCGCACCGCGCGCATGCTTCTACGACCATTATTGCTCAATTTTTTCCGGGAGCAAAATGTTTTGGGTATTTAATGGGGAAAGAAATTGAAGCTTTGAATACAGTTTTAAATAGCGATAGAAAACCTGTTACAGCTATCATAGGCGGTGCAAAGGTTTCTTCTAAAATTGATGTAATGATGAACATCATGGAAAAAGTCGACAATATCATCATAGGTGGCGGAATGGCTTATACTTTTGTAAAAGCACAAGGTGGGAAAATTGGAGATTCGATTGTTGAAGATGATAAAATGGATGTGGCTTTGGACATCATCAAACTTGCTAAAAAAACAAATACAAGATTACATTTTCCAATTGATGTGGTTGCAGCAGATGCTTTTAGTGAAGAAGCCAAGACCCAAGTTTGCCCGATTAACGAAATTCCTGATGGCTGGATGGGATTAGACTCAGGTCCTAAATCGAATGTAGGTTTCTCATTTGTTGTGGCCGATTCAAAAACCATCTTATGGAATGGCCCTGTAGGCGTATTTGAAATGGACAAATTTGCCAAAGGAACTATTGAATTGGGAAATGCCATTGCTGATGCAACCGAAGAAGGAGCTTTTTCTTTAGTTGGTGGGGGCGATTCTGTGGCTGCTGTGAAAAAATTCGGCTTTGAAGATAAAGTGAGCTATGTCTCTACTGGTGGAGGAGCCATGTTGGAAATGTTAGAAGGTAAAACTTTACCAGGAATTCAGGCAATTTTAGATTAGTGAATTATGATATGACTACTTCATATTTTTATTGAAAATTCCGGTTCTTCCGGAATTTTCTTTTTTCAAGGAGATCATCTTTCGTATTTTTGTGGCCAAATAAACTGAAATGAAATATAATCTTATTCCAAATACAAATATCAAAGTAAGCAAGATCTGCCTAGGAACAATGACCTATGGTCAACAGAATACCGAAGCTGATGCGCATGAACAACTCAATTATGCCGTCGATCAAGGGATCAATTTTATAGATACTGCCGAAATGTATTCCATCCCTGGAAAAAAAGAAACACAGGGAAGCACAGAAAGATATATCGGATCATGGTTGAAAGATCAAAAGAGGGAAGATCTTGTTATTGCCACCAAAATAACGGGTCCCAATGTTCCTTATTTCAACTACATGAGAGATGACATGAGGTATACAAAAAAGAATTTGCAGGAAGCTTTACACAATAATCTCCAACGACTCCAAACAGATTACGTTGATATATATCAACTGCATTGGCCAGAAAGAAAAGTAAATATGTTCGGGCAAAGGAATTACAAGCACGATCCAAACGAAGTTTGGAAGGAAAATTTCAAAGAAGTAATTGAAACATTAGATGGCTTTGTAAAGGAAGGGAAAATCAGACATTATGGTGTGTCAAATGAAACGTCTTATGGCGTAATGAAGCAACTTCAAACAAGTGAAAAATATAATTTGACCCGTTGTAAAACAATTCAAAACTCCTATTCTTTGCTCAACCGTACTTTCGAAATCAATCTGGCGGAAGTGAGTATGCGCGAACAAGTAGGACTCCTCGCCTATTCTCCATTGGCTTTCGGTGTGCTTTCGGGTAAATATTTAAACAAACAAAAGCCTGAAGGTTCGAGGTTAAAATTATTTCCTCAATACGCTCGTTACAGCAATCCTCAAGCTACCGGACAAACAGAAGAATACAAAAAATTGGCAGATCAATTGGGTATCAGTCTAGCCCATTTGAGTTTGGCTTTTGTAAATCAGCAACCTTTTGTTACAGGAAATATCATAGGGGCTACCACCATGGAACAATTAAAAGAAAATATATCCAGTATTGAAATTGATCTGAGTGAAGATACTTTAAAAGAAATAGATCGAATCCAGCAATTGTGCCCAAACCCCGCACCATAATTCTGTCTTCACTAACAAAAGACCTTTATCCGTTTGAGATACCTTTGTCAATTTCTTTGAGAAATGTATCTCAAATCCTGGCGTCACATTCTGACAACCAATCATTACCAAAAAACACCATCAATACCCCAACTTTTTTCTGACTCTTTTCAGCACTTCATCTGCTACAAGGTGTGCTTTTCCGGCACCAAGGGCAAGCGCTTTATCAATCTCAGAGAGGTTAGTCATATAATAATGATACTTTTCTCTTTCTCCCGCATATTTTTCAAGCAGCAATTCGAAAAAAGCTTGCTTAGCATGGCCATAGCCGTAATTTCCCGCTAAGTATTTTCTTCGCATTTCTTCCGTTTGCTCTTTATTTGCGACTAATTTATATAAGGCAAACAGGTTACAAGTATCCGGGTTTTTCGGATCTTCCAATGGCGTCGAGTCCGTTTTAATCTGCATGATCTGCTTGCGCAATTGCTTATCGGGCAAAAATATATCGATGATATTTCCCTTCGATTTACTCATTTTTTCTCCATCCGTACCCGGCACATACATAGAACTTTCTTGAACTTTCGCCGTTGGTGGAACAAGTGTTTCTCCCATTTGATAATTAAATCGGTTGGCCACATCACGCGCCATTTCCAAATGCTGCAACTGATCTTTTCCTACTGGAACTATATCGGCGTCATAAATTAAGATATCTGCAGCCATAAGCATGGGATAAGTAAATAAACCCGCATTCACATCTTCTAATCGATCTGCTTTATCTTTAAAACTATGGGCAAGTGTCAATCTTTGATACGGATAAAAACAACTCAAATACCAAGTCAATTCTGTTACTTGTGGCACGTCGCTCTGCCTGTAAAAAACCATTTTATTTACATCCAGCCCAAAGGCCAACCATGTGGCCGCCGTGCTGTAGGTATTGGTTCTTAACGTTTTAGGATCTTTAATTTGTGTAAGGCTATGCATATCTGCAATAAACAAAAACGATTCTTGATCCGTATTTTTTGCCATTTCGATTGCCGGTATGATTGCCCCCAATAAATTTCCTAAATGCGGAGTTCCGGTACTTTGTACGCCCGTTAAAATTCTTGCCATATTAAAGATTTAGGTGCAAAAATAAAGCGAATTTTTAGTTCTGCAATGATAATTTCGCTCCGATAATTCAATCCTAGGTCACTTGTATCTCATGAATTATGCTTACTTTGGAAGTGATGAAATGGTTGTACTATTTTTTTATTTTGCTGTGGAGAATTTGGTTTTATCTTCTTTGGTTAGTCACCATTTTGGCGGCATTACCCATTTTGATTATTGTCATATCGAGAGAAAAATGGTATCCCCTATTTTTTAAAATTGCAAAATACTGGGCTAAAACGATCTTATTTTTAATGGGATTCAAGCCTGTTCTTACTTACGAACAAAGTATGGATACCAAAAAAAGTTATGTCTTTTGCCCCAACCATACCTCAATCGTAGATATTTTGCTAATGTTAGTTCTTTCTGACAACCCTTTTGTTTTCTTGGGTAAGAAAGAGCTTTCAAAAATCCCGGTCTTTGGTTATATTTACAGAAAGACCTGTATCATGGTTGACCGGGAAAATAAAACAAATAAGAACAGTGCTTTTACAGAAGCACAAAGACGTCTGGCCAATGGGCTTAGTGTTTGTATTTTTCCGGAAGGAAAAGTTCCCGATGATGAATCGATTGTTCTAGATAATTTTAAATCGGGCGCATTCAGGTTATCCAAAGAATTTGATATTCCTATTGTACCGATCACTTTTTTTGATTGTAAAAAAAGGTTTTCTTATACTTTTTTTAGCGGTGGACCGGGTCATTTAAGAACAAAGATTCATTCCTTTATCCAACCGGAAGGGAAAACCATAGAAGAACTTCAACAAGAAACTTTTGATGTGATTTTTAATTCTTTAAAGCATGACTTAAAGGATTAATTCTGATAAATTTTATGAAAAGCTATGAAAAATGATCCCAAATATTACGAACCCAAAGAAGAAAAACTAAATGTTTTTACTCACGCAATTGGTCTGGCTTTAAGTATTATCGCCTTCTTTTTGCTCATTAATTATGCCAGCGACAGAGGCTCAGTTTGGCACGTGAGTAGTTTTGCCATTTTCGGTGCCAGCTTAATTGTACTTTATTCTGCCTCTACTGCCTATCATTACGTAAAAAACCCTGCCCTCAGGACAAAACTAAATATTCTCGATCATGCTGCTATCTACGTACTTATTGCAGGTACCTACACACCTTTTTGTCTAACGGTACTCCCTAAAGGAATTGGATGGACCATGTTCATTATTTCCTGGACAATCGCCTTAATAGGGATTGTTTTCAAACTCTTTTACACCGGGAAATATGATAGAATCTCAACGATCGCCTATGTATTAATGGGTTGGATCGTAATTTTTGCCATTAAGCCACTTATAGAAAATTTACCCTTGAAAGGGGTTATTTGGCTTTTTGCCGGAGGTCTTTTTTATACCATCGGCGCTATTTTATACAGTATGAAAGCCATCCGGTTTAATCATGCCATTTTTCATGTATTTGTATTGTTGGGAAGTTTTTGTCACTTCATGTCGATCTTTTTTTACGTACTTCCCGAACAAAATTAAACCTTTTGTTCTTTTTGATGTAAAAGCCTGGTGAGTTGCATTGAAAGATCCAGCAAAATTATTTTGGCATTGCCATTCCGTTCTATATGGTATATGGCCTCATTTAATGCTTCATTTATACCGAGTATATTTCCGCCATGCACAAATGGCGCAAACTTTTTGATCTGAAAATTTTTATCAGAAGGTTCATAAAAAACCAGTGAATTTGCCTTGTAGTTTTCCATAAGTGCTTGTCTAAAAAACTGCAGACAATAGAGCAGGAATCTTTTTTGGGTTTCTCTTCCTGTTTTGGCTATTTCTTCGCTCCACCCTATAAGATCCTGAATAACAGTAGCATTACCTCTGGCTTTAAACGCAGTTCTCACCCAAAAGATAAACCAATTTTCAAAAGTGAGGTCGTTCGCATCGTTGTGCAAAATATGAATAGCATTATTGTAATTGCCATTAGAGCGATTTGCAATCTTTGCCGCTAAAATTTCGTCTACACCTTCCTTTTGCACTAAAGCTTGCTGAATATCATAATCACTTAAAGACCTGAATTGAAGCAATTGACACCTTGATCTTATTGTATTAATGATCTGCTCCTCTTCTTCAGCGATCAAAATAAACAAAGTGTCTTTTGGAGGTTCTTCAATTAGTTTCAACAATTTATTGGAAGCTGTGGCATTCATTTTTTCCGCCATCCAGATAATGACCACCTTATAACCTCCCTCAAAAGATTTTAGCGACAATTTTTTTACGATACTTTCAGCTTCATCTACACCGATCTGTCCTTGCTTATTTTCAATTCCTAAAGATTGATACCAATTGAACAAGGTTCCATAAGGAGATTGTAAGACAAAATTTCTCCATTCTTCCAAAAAAAGATCACTTATAGGATGATCTTTCACTTTTTCGGTTTTGTTCACAGGAAAAACAAAATGGAGGTCCGGATGAACAAGTTTATCAAATTTTACATGACATGCATGACAGCCAGATTCATCTTTTTGAGCCTTTTCATTGCATAAAATATAACGCGCATAAGCAATGGCAAGCGCTAAGGCGCCACTTCCAGAAGGAGCGACAAATAATTGGGCATGTGGAATTCTGCCATTTTCTACTGTTTGTATCAAATGGTTTTTAATATTCTGTTGCCCGACGATATCTTGAAAAAGCATGCTGCAAAATAAGCAAAAACAAGGCAAAATAAAGTATCCTTTGAACTATTTATAAAAAATTGAGTATAGATATGATTCGATAAAAAACTGTACTTTTGCCGAAAATCAAAATAATTCAATCTCGCTTTTAACATTTGAGGAATGGTCATCATCACCCTGCAACGAAATAAATGTATCGGATGTAATTATTGTGTAGAATTGGCGCCCAAACAATTTCAAATGTCGAAGAAAGATGGAAAGTCGGTTTTGTTGCACGCCCAGGAAAAGAAAGGGTTTCATACCTTAAAATCTCCTGACCATTCTATTTACGAAGACAATATCAAAGCCAAAGATGCTTGTCCGGTAAAAATCATCAGCGTGAAACTAACCTGAGCATATCTCTTTAAGTGAGATTGAGTATATTTACCTTTAATTTTAGAAAAAGCCCACAGGGTTTTTTACCTTAGCAAAAAATTGAAATTATATGAGCTGTACATCATGCTCTTCTACTATAAACGGCATCCCAAAAGGTTGCAAAAGTAACGGAAGCTGTAATTCTGGGAATTGTGGTAAAATGACGGTAGTCGATTGGCTATCAAACATGACCCTTCCCTCTAATCAAGAAAAATTTGACATTTTTGAAGTGAGATTCAAAAACGGAAGGAAAGCATTTTATAAAAATGCAGACAATCTACCCATTCAAATGGGAGATGTAATTGCTGTTGAAGGTAGTCCGGGTCACGACATTGGAGTAGTTTCACTTTCGGGTGAATTGGTCAAACTTCAGATGAAGAAAAAAGGTGTCGATCAAAAATCAAAGGAAATATTAAAGATCTATCGAAAGGCTTCACAACGCGATATCGACATTTGGATAGAAGCGAGAAATAAAGAATTGGATGTGCAAAAAAAGTCTCGACTCATTGTTGGCAGACTAGGTCTTTCTATGAAACTTTCGGATATAGAATTTCAGGGAGACGGGACCAAAGCTACCTTTTATTATACCGCTGATGATCGAGTTGATTTTAGACAATTGATACGCGAATTGGCAAGTACTTTTGGGATTAGAATTGAAATGAAGCAAGTTGGTTTAAGACAAGAAGCGGCGCGTTTGGGTGGTATAGGCAGTTGTGGAAGGGAACTTTGCTGTTCTACCTGGCTAAGCGATTTCAGGTCTGTGAGCACCTCCGCAGCACGATACCAACAATTATCACTAAATCCCTTAAAATTAGCTGGTCAATGTGGAAAATTAAAATGCTGCCTTAACTATGAACTAGATTCTTATTTAGATGCATTGTCAGATTTCCCGAATACAGAACTCAAGTTATTTACAGAAAAAGGAAGGGCTACTTTTCAAAAAATGGATATTTTCCAACGCTTGCTCTGGTATGCCTATGATGATAACCCTATCCAATGGCATAAACTCACTGTAGATCAGGCAAATGAAGTAATTTCACAAAACAAAAAGAAAATAAACCCGCCTAATCTGGAGGATTTTTCTCTCGAGTTAGAAAGTGGTGATGAAGAGCAAAAACTTTTTATAGACAATGTTGGCCAGGACAGTATAACGCGTTTTGACAAGCCAAAAAGAAAAAAATTTAAGCGAAAAAATAACAAGCAAAGACGTCCACAAAATAAAAATCAAAAAAAATAACATGTCGTTGACAAGTATTTCTCCGTTAAAAGGCACTTTTGCAGTTCTCGTTTTGTCTTTTCTGTTCTTTTCTTGTGAAAAGAATTTGGTTTTTGATCAATTTCAAAAAGTCGATCAAAATAAATGGCAAAAAGATTCTGTCATTAATTTTGTTTATGAAGCAAAAGACACCTTGAGTAAGAATAACATTTATGTTAATTTGCGAAACAATAAAACTTATGAATACAGTAATTTGTTTTTAATTGTTGGAATCGATTTTCCGAACAATTACCAGATTATTGATACTTTAGAATACGAGATGACCACCCCGGAAGGGAGGTTTCTCGGGACCGGCATTTCGGATGTCCTTGAAAACAAGCTGGAGTATAAAACGAATGTAAATTTTCCCGTATCGGGAAATTACACTATTCATGTACAACATGCGATGCGTAAGAGTCAAGAAATTGAAGGTTTGACCTATTTAAACGGAGTAACTGATGTGGGCATCAAAATTGAAAAAATAGAGTAAAACATGGCAAAAAGCAAGAAAAAATCTTCTCCTTCAAAATATACAAAATGGTTATGGCGCCTTTTTCTCGGCGGACTTATTTTTGGCGTTTTAATGTTCGCTTTTGCGTCATTGGGTTTGTTTGGCAAATTACCCACCTTTGAAGAGCTTGAAAATCCCGAAAATAATCTGGCGACAGAAGTTATTTCTATTGACGGGAAAACTTTGGGTAAATATTATCGCGAAAACAGAACACCTGTTAAATTTACCGAACTGCCACAAAATCTAATTGATGCCTTGGTAGCAACAGAAGATGAACGTTTTTACGATCATTCGGGCATAGATGCCAAAGGTACGGCAAGAGCAGCAATTACCTTGGGAAAAGATGGTGGCGCCAGTACCATTACGCAGCAATTAGCAAAAATGCTATTTACGAAAACGGCGTCAGGAAACATCGTTAAGCGACTGGTTCAAAAAATAAAAGAATGGGTAATTGCTATCCGATTAGAAAAGCAATACACTAAAAATGAAATCATTACCATGTATTTTAACAAGTATGATTTCGGACATAATGCTGTAGGAATTCGGTCTGCGGCAAGAATTTATTTTGGTAAAGAACCTAAAGAGCTCAACATGGAAGAATCAGCCATGTTGGTAGGAATGCTTAAAAATTCTTCACTGTACAATCCTATTCGCCGATCAGAAATGGTTAAAGACAGAAGAAATGTGGTATTTAATCAGCTCTATAGAAATGATTTTATAGATGAGGACCAAAAAGATTCATTAAAAACGCTACCCCTAAAATTGGATATCAATCTGGAAGGACACAGTGATGGAACTGCCACTTATTTCAGAGAATATTTACGAGATTTTATGAAATCGTGGATAGAAGATAATCCTAAACCAGATGGATCAAGTTATAATATTTACAGAGACGGTTTAAAAATATATGTTACACTCGATTCACGCATGCAAAAATATGCCGAGCAGGCGGTACAAGAACACATGAGTAACCTTCAGGGTATTTTTAACGAAGTACAAAAAAAGAATAAGACAGCTCCCTTTTACGATATCGATCAAGAAATGGTTAATCTTACCGTAGATCAAGCGATGAAAAGAAGTGATCGATGGAGAAAGATGAAGGCAGCCGGAAGTTCTAAAGAAGATATAATGGCATCTTTCGATTTACCGACAGAGATGAATATATTTTCTTGGCAAGGTCAGATCGACACAGTGATGACACCAAGAGATTCAATTCTTTATTACAAAAAGTTTTTACAAACAGGGCTTTTATCAATGGATGCAGAAACAGGACATGTAAAAGCCTGGGTGGGCGGTACAAACTATAAACACTTTCAGTACGACCATGTAAAACAAGGAAAAAGACAGGTGGGTTCTACCTTTAAACCTTTTGTATATGCCACTGCTATTAATCAATTGAGGATTTCTCCTTGTGAAGAATTTCCCAATACACCCTATACCATCCCTGCCGGAAAATACGGTCTGTTAGAAGATTGGACACCCAAAAATTCGAGTGGAAAGTACGGTGGAATGCTAAATTTAAAGGAAGCCTTAGCTAATTCAGTGAATGTGGTTACTGCAAATTTAATGGATCAGGTTACACCGAGTAATGTGGTGCAATTGGCTAAAAGTTTGGGAGTAAACTCAGAAATACCGGAGGTTCCTTCTATTGCACTCGGTTCTGTAGATCTTAGTTTATACGAAATTTTGGCAGCGCTGAATACTTTTGCCAATAAAGGCATGTATATTAAGCCTTTGATGATCTTGCGTATTGAAGATAAGAACGGAACAGTTTTAGATGATTTTTACCCTGAGACCAAAGAAGTTATGAGTGAAGAAATTGCCTATACCATCATCAACTTGTTAGAAGGCGTAACAGAAAGTGGTTCGGGTGTTCGATTACGTACTCAAGGTGCCAAATATCCGAGCAATATAGCCACCGGATATCCTTACAAATTTACCAATCCCATTGCCGGAAAAACCGGAACGACTCAAAACCAATCTGATGGTTGGTTTATTGGAATGGTTCCCAATTTATCTACCGGTGTCTGGGTGGGTGCAGAAGACAGATCGGTCCATTTTCCTGATCTAGGAAGAGGACAAGGTGCTTCTATGGCATTACCTATCTGGGCCTTGTACATGAAAAAATGCTATGCTGATAAAAGTTTAGATGTGAGTAAAGGGGAATTTGAAAAACCAGAAAAATTGACAATTTCGGTAGACTGTAAGAGCTATAAAAAAGATTTAGAAGAGAGTGAAACAGGATTAGAAGGAGAGATAGATTTTTAAGATGCAACACATTTGGCGACCAACACCTGAAATCATAGAGCAAAGCAACATTGGAAAGATGATGCAAAGTGAAGGTTTGTCTAGCTATCAGGAATTTTGGCGATGGTCAGTTGATCAAAAAACAAATTTCTGGCAAAAAACCATTGGAGCGCTTCAAATTCCTTTTAAAAAACCCTTCGATCAAATTCTCGATATTTCTAAAGGTATTCACGAACCTGCTTGGTTAGTGGGAGCTGAAATGAATATTGCTGAGGCATGTTTTCAAAATGATTCTGAGCATATTTCCATCATTACCCTAGATAAGAAGGGTGAGATCGAGAAGATTAGTCAGCGTAAATTATCAGAACTCATTGCTCAAATTTCCAATGGTCTTACAGAATTAGGCTTAAAAAAAGGAGATATCATTGCCATTGATATGCCTATGACCCATTTGAGCGTGGCCATTTATCTCGCAGGAATCAAAGCTGGACTTACTGTAGCTACCATTGCTGATAGTTTTACGCCAAAAGAAATTGCTATCCGATTGCAAATTACGAAGGCTAAAGTTGTTTTTACTCAAGACCATCTCTCAAGAGCAGAAAAATTAATCCCTCTTTATTCTAAAATAGTTGAGGCTGATGCATCAAAAGCAATTGTGGTTCAAAGTGCGCCTGAAAAGCCTGTGAAGCTGCGCTCGCAAGATCTATTTTTTCATGACTTTCTTTCAGAGAATAAGCATTTTAAAAGCGTCATTTGCAAACCTGACGACCCTATCAATATTTTATTTTCAAGTGGAACCACGGGAGAGCCAAAAGCCATTCCATGGACACATCTGACACCCATAAAAGCCGCATCTGACGGTTATTATCATCAGAATATTCAAGCAGGTGATATTGTTAGTTGGCCTACAAATTTAGGCTGGATGATGGGACCTTGGCTTGTTTTTGCCACCTTGATCAATAAAGCGACTATTGCCCTTTATCCAGGTGCTCCTATGGAAAAAGGTTTTGGCGAATTTATAGAAAGGGCCAAAGTAACTATGCTTGGTGTAGTGCCAAGCATAGTGAGGCACTGGAAAAGTAGTGGCGTAATGGAAAACTATAATTGGAACTCTATCAAGTGCTTTAGCTCGACCGGCGAAGTTTCTAATCCTGATGAAATGACCTATTTAATGAAATTAGGAGGCGATAAACCGGTGATAGAATATTGTGGGGGGACAGAAATCGGAGGAGGTTATGTGACCTCAACGGTTCTACAAAAAAATATTCCAAGTACATTTTCTACTCAAGCTTTAGGTACAGAATTTGTGCTATTAAATGAAAATAATGAACCTGCCCGAAAAGGTGAAGTATTTATTATCCCTCCGGCCATAGGTCTTTCCAATTCATTGCTGAATAAGAACAATTTTGAGGTTTATTATAAAGGAACCCCAAATTATCAGGGTAAAATTACAAGAAGGCACGGAGATGAATTGGAACTTTTAGAGAATGGTTATTACCGGGCCCATGGCCGTGTGGATGATGCGATGAATTTAGGTGGAATTAAAGTGAGTTCTGTTCAGATTGAGGAAGTGATCAATACCTTGGACTTTGTCAAAGAAAGTGCCGCGATTGCCATTTCACCAGAAAATGGAGGCCCCAGTGAATTGGTTGTGTTTTTTGTTCCAACTTCTAATATTCACGACTTAAGTGAAATGGTCTTTAGAGCAAATAAGAAGATAAAGACGGAACTTAACCCTCTATTTAAAGTCAAAGAAATGATCGAATTAGAACAATTACCAAGAACGGCTTCAGGAAAAATAATGAGAAGAATATTAAGAGATCGAATCCAGAAATAAAAAAAGAATGAAAATCATTTCTTATAATGTCAACGGTATAAGAGCTGCAATGAATAAAGGATTAACAAAGTGGCTAAAAGCCGCTGATCCGGATATTTTATGTTTACAAGAAATAAAGGCACAAAAAGACCAAGTAGAGTTTGAAGCTTTTGAACAATTGGGTTACCACCATCATTATTGGTATTCTGCGCAAAAAAAAGGGTACAGCGGCGTGGCCGTACTCTCTAAAACGGAGCCTAAGAACGTATCTTTTGGTACTGGGATAGACACAATGGATCTGGAAGGCAGAAACCTCCGACTGGACTTTGACAAATTTTCTGTCATGAGCCTTTACCTTCCGTCAGGAACTAATGACGACCGACTGGATTTTAAATTGAACTATATGGCAGAATTTCAGCAATATATAGATCAACTTAAATTAGAAATCCCCAACTTATTAATCTGTGGAGATTATAATATCTGTCATGAAGAAATAGACATTCACAATCCGGTTGCAAATAAAAATACATCAGGTTTTTTACCAGTTGAAAGAAAATGGATCGGAGAGTTTATAGACAGTGGTTTTATAGATACTTTTCGCCATTTCAACAAAGAACCTCATCAATATTCCTGGTGGAGCTACAGAGCCAATGCAAGAAATAACAACAAAGGATGGCGGATTGATTATTGTATGGCCAGTGAGCCTATGAAGCATCATTTAAACAGAGCCTTTATTTTACCTGAAGCAAAGCACAGTGACCATTGCCCTATTGGCGTGGAATTAGCTTTTTAGATCAGGAAGATTTATTGGCTAACTGTCCGCATGCCGCATCGATGTCCTGTCCACGACTTTTTCTTATTTTGACGGTGATATTGTGTTTTTCCAATTCCCGAACATACTGATCGATCACCTCAGGGTCGGCTTGCTCAAAACCGTCCTCTTCAATCGCATTGTATTCAATTAAATTTACTTTAGAAGGAACTTTCTTGCAATAGGCAACAAGGGCGTCTATATCTTTTTGTTGATCGTTCACCCCTTTCCAAACCACATATTCAAAAGTAATTTTCTTCTTCGTTTTCTGATACCAATATTGTAAAGCATCGAGTAATTCTGCAAGATTAGAAGAATCATTGATAGGCATCATGGAAGACCGAACCTCATCGATCGCAGAATGCAATGAAACGGCCAATTTAAATTTAACCTCATCGTCAGCCATCTTTTTGATCATTTTTGGCAATCCTACGGTAGACAAGGTAATTCTGGAAGGCGACATGCCCAATCCTTCCGGGGAAGTTATTTTATCAATTGCTTCTAAAACATTGTTATAATTGAGCAGTGGTTCTCCCATACCCATAAAAACAATATTGCTCAATTTATGGTTATGGTAATGCCAGCTTTGTTGATCGATGGCTTGAACCTGGTCGTAAATTTCGTCCGGGTTTAGATTTCTCATTTTTTTTAGACGTGCTGTAGCGCAAAATGAGCAATTCAGACTGCAACCCACCTGACTGGAAACACAAGCTGTCGTTCTTTTTTCAGTAGGGATTAGCACAGATTCAACAACTAGGTTATCATGCAATTTTATCGCATTTTTAATGGTCCCATCGCTTGATCTCTGCATCTGATCAACCTTGATATGATTGATAACGAAATGCTCTTCTAGCATAGCCCGAGTTTCTTTGGAAAGGTTGGTCATTCCCTCAAAGGAATGCGCTCCTCTTTGCCAGAGCCATTCATAAACCTGATTGCCGCGGAAAGCCTGATCTTTATGCTCAATAAAAAATTGACGCAACTGATCTTTGGTAAGCGATCGTATGTCTGTTTTACTTTTCATCAAATAAAAAAGCGCCCATTTAAAAGGACGCTTTTTAAGTTATTTTTTATCCCTAGATAATCAACATGGCATCGCCATAAGAATAGAAACGATAATTTTCTTTTACCGCTTCTTTATAGGCTTTCTTTAATAGATCATGACCCGCAAAAGCCGAAGTCATCATCATCAAAGTAGATTTTGGCGTATGGAAATTAGTAATCATTGCATTTGCAACACTAAAATCGTATGGAGGAAAAATGAATTTATTTGTCCAACCCTCAAAAGGTTTTAAATGATGATTCGCAGAAACCGAACTTTCCATTGCGCGCATTACTGTGGTTCCCACAGCACAAACCCTTCTATGGCTGTCTTTGGCAGCATTTACCATATCTGCTGTGATCTTTGGTATTGAAAACTCTTCAGAATCCATTTTGTGTTTTGAAAGATCTTCAACTTCAACAGGATTAAAAGTTCCTAAACCAACGTGCAATGTAATTTCCGACAAATCGATTCCTTTTATTTCAAGTCTTTTCAATAAATGCTTCGAAAAATGCAAACCGGCAGTAGGCGCAGCAACAGCACCTTCGTGCTTAGCGAAAATGGTCTGATAGCGCTCCTCATCTGATTCTTCAACTGATCTCTTGATATATTTTGGCAAAGGAGTTTCTCCCATTTCTTTTAATTTCTTTCTAAACTCCTCATAAGTGCCATCATAAAGAAAACGCAAAGTTCTACCCCTTGACGTTGTATTATCGATAACTTCAGCTACGAGCCCACTGTCATCTCCAAAGAACAACTTATTTCCAATTCTAATTTTTCTGGCCGGATCAACCAATACATCCCATAACCTGCTTTCCGCATTTAATTCTCTTAACAAAAAGACTTCAATACGAGCACCTGTTTTTTCCTTATTACCATATAATCTGGCAGGAAAAACTTTCGTGTTATTGAATATCATGATATCTCCTTCATCAAAATACTCAACAAGGTCTTTAAAAATTTTATGCTCAATGGTTTGTTTTTTTCTGTCTAGCACCATCAACCGAGATTCATCTCTTTCTGTTGCAGGATACTCTGCCAAAAGTTCTGGCGGAAGATTATAGTTAAAATGGGATAATTTCATTTAGTAGGGTTTTAAATTTTTTTAGCGTGCGCAAATATACAACCTCAAAACATGCCTTGTCAAGTAAATACGTATTTAAATTCCTTTTTCTCTCATAAGTCTTACTATTGAGTTATTTGGTATATTTACCCAAAATTTGAAAATGTCAAAAAAAGTAACTCCTTATAAGAACTCTACACTTGGAAAAAAAGAGCAGGTAAGGGAAATGTTTGACAATGTCTCTGGCAATTACGACTTTTTAAATCGACTGTTTACGATGGGAATTGATCAAGGTTGGAGAAAAAAAGTAGTTAAACTTGCAACGCAAAACCAGGCAAAAAAAGCATTGGATGTGGCTACCGGAACGGGAGATTTAGCTGTGATGCTGGCCGAAGCGGGAGTGTCAGAGGTCATTGGCCTTGACCTTTCTCCTGGAATGTTGGCGCTGGGTAAAGAAAAAGTAAGTCAGAAAAAGTTAGATGATAAAATAAAAATGGTCATTGGTGATTCAGAAAATTTACCTTTTGAGGACAATACTTTCGATGCTATTACCGTTGGATTTGGTGTGAGAAATTTTGAAAATCTAGAAAAAGGTTTGGGTGAGATATGGCGGGTACTAAAACCTAAAGGCACTTTGGTGGTTTTAGAGACATCACAACCATCCAGAACACCATTCAAGCAGGGTTATCAGTTGTATGGAAAATACGTCATCCCCACTTTAGGTAAAATATTCTCCAAAGACAAAAGCGCTTACAATTATTTACCCGAATCTGCGGCTGCATTTCCCTATGGGATCGTTTTTTGTGATATTCTTAAAAAGGTTGGATTTGCATCAGCAATAGATTTACCTCAGCATCAAGGAATTGCCACCATATATGAAGCTACAAAATAAAAAAATGAAGAAGTTATTTGCGATTTTTGGTTTACTCATGCTATTTCAAACTGGTTTTGCACAAAAAGAAAAGATCTTAAATTTACAAACCTTCGATGAGCGTAAACTGCATTTTGGTTATTATTTAGGCATGAATTATAACAGTTATAAAATAAATTACTTAGCTGAAGATGATGCTAGTATTGTTATTCCTCCTACTCCCAGTGAGTTTTTTATAGACATCAAAGAATCGGTCGGTTTCAATCTTGGATTCGTGGTTGATTACAGATTACACAAAAATATAAACCTAAGATTTGAGCCCGGATTGATGAGCAACTCAAAAGAACTCACCTTTTATAATGAAGACTATTTAAATTATCCGGCTTATGACGGAACAACAAATCCGGTTCGAAAGATTTCCAGCACTTTTTTGCATTTGCCTCTTTTACTGAAATTGAGCACCGATAGGTTAGACAACATCAGACCTTATGTCATAGGTGGAGTCTCTTATGATTATAACTTTTCCAGCAACGAAAAGAATAAAGACGACAATTATGCCGGTGAATTCAGAACTACCACCAACAATTTCATGTATGAGGTGGGTATAGGCATGGATTTTTACTTTTACTTCTTTAAGTTTTCACCATCGATACGAGGTGTTTTTGCCATCAATAATGAGCTAGTCAGAGATGAAAACAGAATATTTGAAACACCGGTAGGTGGATTTGAAATAGAAGGACCATGGACAGGCCCGATAGATTTTTTTGGCACAAGAGGTATTTACCTCAATCTTACTTTTGAATAAATCAAACCAGTTTTTTTGATCTCAATAAATAGTCTAAAGCCATCAACAGGCTGGAAACGAACATGGCTAAGGCCAATAATCTTGAACCAAAAATATGGTTTACAAATAGGTTGACTTGGTTAGTACTCGATTTTTGGATGAACTTTTCAAAATACAAACCAAAAGTTGAAGGGTTATTTTCGCCCGAGGTCATGGCCAAAATCAAAACTACCATTGCTACCACAGAAATAAAGATCCAACTTCTCTTACTAATCAGTGGTCTGTAGCTCTTTACAACCGGCTTAACTTTGTTCATCACAATGTCTGTAAAGCGATCTGAAGGATATTCCAAAGCATATCTATTGAAAAGTGCTGTCATGGCCAATTCTTCCTTTTCTTCCATAGCTCGAATTTGTTTCATCACGGCATCTGAAAAGTTTGATTCAGGCTTTTCTGTGCTTAATCCATTTTTGATTATGTCATCTAATTCATCCATCTATACAATCGATTTCATTTCATCCTTCAATAATCCTTTTAAGCTTTCCTGTAGCTTTTTACGTGCTCTAAAAAGTTTTGTTTTTACATTGGAATTACTCAAACCGGTAATTTCTTCAATTTCTTCCACTGAACTTTCATTCAAGTAGTACAAAGTAATCAAAAAAGCATCTATTTCCGGAAGTCTGTCCAAAGCTTTTTGAACATACTTCTTCTGTTCCTCATATTTTAAAATATTGATGGGATCGCTTACTTGAGAATCCTCTGCAATTTTAAAACTTACATGATCTAAATCCATATAATCTAACTTCTTTTTCCGTAAAAAAGAAATTGAATTTCTATATACGATGGAATACAACCAGGTCGAAAATTTGGAATCTCCTTTAAAGGTATCCAACTTTTGATAGGCTTTAATAAAACTATCTTGAGACAATTCTTCTGCATCTTCCCTGTTCTTAACAAGCTTTAAAGCCAAAGTAAATGCCATATTCTTGTAAGCATCCACTAAAAAGGCAAAAGCTTCCGATTCACCGGCAAGTATTTTATCTATATAAAATTGTTCTTTGGACTCCATTCTTGTCATATGACGCAAACCACGATCGAAGGGTTACAAATTTTTAGAAATATTATTTTTTGTAACCTCGTAAAAGAATCATGCGTCATAAAGGTAACAACAAAATAAAACAAATTTATGGCAGCAGAAATTTTAATACCCGGAATTGTATTCGCCTCTATCTTTGGCGTTTTTTATGTATTCATTAGCGCTCGAAACAAAGAAAGGATGGCTCTGATAGAAAAAGGAGCTGATGCCTCACTTTTTTCTACAAATACCAGAAGCTACAGTAATGTAACACTTAAGTTCGGCATGTTGGCAGTAGGCATAGGCATAGGTATTTTACTCGGTGCTTTGCTCACTCAGTACACCACTTTGGAAGAACCGGTAGCCTATTTTTCCATGATATTTTTATTTGGTGGTTTGGGCTTGATTTTTAATTATTTGATTGAAAAGAAAAACAACACTGAAAAAAAATAAAAAAAGGGGCTCAATTTGAGTCCCTTTTTTTTATCCAATCAATTCTATATCGGAAAATTCTTTAGGGAAAATAATGACATTATCAGCTTTTTTAAATTTCTTAAAGTTATATTTTTCACCATCAATTTCTACCTCTTTAATCTTAAAGGGCAGATTCACAAATTTCATCTCAAAAGTGCTGTAACCAGTTGTAAATTTTCCTGCTTTGAACTGTTGAATTGTCAATGATTTATCTTTTCCAATCAATGTAAAATTGCGTAAGCTAAATCGACCTTTGATATAATCATAACCATCATGACTATCTTCATATAGCTGTGATTTTTCTTTCCCTTTTTTGTAGTAAATATCTAAAAAGACTTGTTCAATTTCCCTTTCACCTACATATTGCTGAATTGGATACTTGGGAATAATGGCTCCTTCTTTAACAAATACGGGCATCGTATCTAAATCGGCATCTACCCATAATTCTTGCCCCCCTTCCATAATTTCTTCTGTCCATAAATTATACCAATTCCCATAAGGAAAATACATTCTCCTTCCTTTGGCATTTGCTTCTGTAATAGGGCAAACCAGAATTTTTTCACCAACTACAAACTCATCGTTACGATAATGAGTATGAATGTCCTCTTGGTCATATAGCACAAGAGATTTGATCATCGGAATTCCTTCATTCGCATAGCGCCAGAAAGAGGTATAGATATAGGGCAATAGTTGGTAACGAAGCTCAATGAATTTCTTGACTATGAGTTCAATATTTTTACCGAATGACCAGGGCTCCTGATTACCGTGATCGCCGGAAGAATGTGTTCTGAAAAAAGGGTGGAAAGCTCCTAGTTGTATCCAACGGGCATATAATTCCCCGTTAGGTTGTTCGGCAAAACCACCTATATCAGATCCGACAAAAGAATAACCCGACATGGCTAATCGCTGCACCTGAATATTGGCTATGGATAAATGTTCCCAGGTAGCCACATTGTCTCCTGTCCAGGTTGAAGTATAGCGCTGTGTTCCTGAATAAGCCGCTCTGGTGATAACGAACGGTCTTTTAGGGTAAGAGAATTTTTTTAAGCCCTGATAAGTGGCTCTTGCCATTTGCATGCCATATATATTATGTGCTTTTCTATGGCTACAGGGGTTCCCGTCGTAATCATGTCGCACATCATTAGGGAAAGTCTTTCCGGGCACCTCCATTACCGCAGGTTCATTCATATCATTCCATACACCTTTTACCCCAATATCTTCGATCAATTCTTTGAATAGACCAGACCACCATTCGCGAACCTCAGGATTTGTAAAATCTGGAAAATAACATTCTCCCGGCCAAACTTTTCCTTTCATATAGGGTCCATCAGCTCTTTTACAGAAATAATCGTTCTGTAAACCTTCTTGGAAAATAGAGTAGTTCTTATCTATTTTAATTCCAGGATCTATAATGGCAATGGTTTTAAATCCGTTGTCATACAATTCGCTCACCATTCTTTTAGGATCTGGAAAATATTCGTTATTCCAGGTAAAACATCTGAAACCATCCATATAATCAATGTCTAAATAAATAGCATCACATGGAATTTCCAGTTCTCGAAATTTATTGGTGATCTCCTTTACCTGAGATTCCGGATAATAACTCCATTTGCATTGATGGTAGCCCAAACTCCAAAGTGGAGGCAACTGATGAGGTTTTCCTGTTAAATCGGTGTAATTAGCCACAACTTCAGACATTTCGGGACCGTAGATAAAGTAATAATTCATTTCTCCACCCTGGGCCCAAAAGCTGGTTATATTTCTTCGTTCATGACAAAAATCGAAAATAGTTTTAAAGCTGTTATCGAAAAAGATACCATAGGCTTTTGTTCCATTCAATCCCATATAAAATGGTATAGCCTTGTATATTGGATCCGAATCTTTACCAAATGCATAGGAATCTGTGACCCAATTTTCGAATCTCTTTCCTTTTAGGTTGATATGAACAGGCTTATCTCCTAATCCGTAATAACTTTCACCATCATGAGAACTCTTAGACATTTTGACGATATTCCCTCCATAATCATAACTCTCTTCCCAATGAAAACCTAGTTCATCTTCACAAAGCACAAAATCATCTTTGTCTAAAATAGTTATCCGTAAATCTTCTTTTCTAACTTTGCATTTCAGTTTTGAAGTAACCACGACATAATGGTCTTCTTTTTCAGTGACTTCTAAAAAATTGTATCCTCTGCTCGCATATTTCGTAATGGCATAGGAAAAATCGTTTTCAAATACACCGGAGGTGCAATAGCGAAATCTGAGCACACTATCCCGTTGCACGGTAAGTTGCAAAATCACACCATTCTCACATGTAAAATTAAGTGTATCAACAACCTTTTGGTAATCAATTATCTGGGAGGGAAATAAATTTCCCTTATTTTCAAGTTCAGTATTTGTAATCATTTTTTGATATTCTACAATGAATGCAAACCTATCAAAATTGAAGAAACATTAATGAAAATTAAATTAAAAAATTAAGGCTGATTTTTACATTTCTTTCAATAAACAATGTTTTAAATTACAAATATGATTATCAAGACTTTAATGAGAAATATACAGCCGCCAAAGGAGGTAAATTTACCTCGCAGGAATAAGGTTTATGATCATAAGGTTTTTTTTCTGCAACGATTTCCTTCGCATTACTCACTCCACTACCAAAATATTTTTTCATATCAGAATTGAAAAGTTGAGTTAATTTGCCTTTTCTGGGCAAACCAATTCTATATTTCTTTTTAGGTAATTCATTGAAATTGCAAACCACAATAATATCGTTTTCGATATCGTGGCCTTTGCGAATAAAAGCTATGACCGACTGTTGATCATCTGAAAAGTTGATCCATTCAAAACCTTCAGAACTAAATCCTTTTTCATACAGCGCCGGTGTTGCTTTGTAAAAGCCATTTAAGTCCTTCATAAAATTCTGCATGCTTTGATGGGGTTTATAATCCAGCAAGTGCCAGTCTAAACTTGTATTGTAATCCCATTCTTTTGTCTGTCCAAATTCTGCTCCCATAAAGGTCAAATTTGTACCTGGATGAGCATACATATAAGCCAGCATCAGTCTAAGATTCGCAAATCGTTGCCATTCATCTCCGGGCATTTTGTAGATCAGTGACTTCTTGCCATAAACTACTTCATCATGAGATAAAGGCAGCATGAAATGTTCTGTAAAAGCATAGGCCAAACTAAAAGTTATTTCATTTTGATGAAATTTTCTGTAGACCGTTTCTTTTGAAAAATACTGTAAAGTATCGTGCATCCAGCCCATCATCCATTTCATACCAAAACCTAAACCTCCAAATTCAACAGGCTTTGTGACTCCGCTAAATGCTGTAGATTCTTCAGCGATCGTTTGTATTCCGTCAAAGTTCTTGTAAACTTCCTGATTAAATTCTTTTATAAAATCAATGGCTTCGAGATATTCATTTCCTCCGAACATATTGGGTTCCCATTCCCCCTCATCTCTAGAATAATCCAAATAAATCATAGATGCTACGGCATCTACACGAAGTCCGTCTACATGATATTTTTCGAGCCAAAAAAATGCATTGCTGATCAAAAAAGATTTGACTTCATTTCGGCCATAATTAAAGATCAAGCTTTTCCAATCGGGGTGATAGCCCTTTCTCGGATCAGGATGTTCGTACAGATGACTACCATCGAAAAAACCAAGTCCATGATCATCAGAAGGAAAATGCGAAGGCACCCAGTCTAAAATTACACCAATATCATTTTTATGTAATTCATCGATCAGATGCATAAAACCTTCCGGGGTGCCAAATCTGGAAGTTGGCGCAAAATATCCTACAATCTGATACCCCCACGATGGATCATACGGATATTCCATCACGGGCATAAACTCCACATGGGTGTAATTCATTTTCTTGACATAATCCACCAACTGCACCGCAAACTCTTCATAGGTTAAAAATCTATTTTCCTCTACATTTTTCATCCAGCTACCCAAGTGCACCTCATAAACGGCATAGGGTTTATCCAGACCATTTTTATCCTTTCGGTATGACATCCAAGCTTTGTCTTTCCATTTATAATGGTCTATATCTCTAATGATGGAAGCCGTATAAGGCGGTTTTTCGCAATAAAAAGCATATGGATCCGCCTTTTCAGTTTCTATGTTGTTATGTGATTTGATCTTGTACTTATAACGCATACCCGGTTGTGCTTCAGGAATAAAACCTTCCCAAATACCGGATGCATCCCATCTTACATTTAATCTATGTTGATGATCATTCCAGTAATTAAAATCACCGATAACAGAAACCGATTTTGCCGAGGGTGCCCAAACAGCAAAATAAGTACCTTTTACTCCGTTGACCTCAATCAAGTGAGAACCGAGCTTTTCATAAAGTTTAAAATGCTTGCCTGATTTAAATAATGCTATATCGAAATCTGTAAACAGACTATAATTAATTACCTTTTCCATATTTATTCATTTATGATATTGGATATTCCTTTGAGTGGGATAAGTGCCCATTTTGGTCGAGAGTTAAGTTCATAGCCTATTTCGTAAACGGCTTTTTCTAACAGACAGTATTTCAAAATAAAAATACGTTCTTGGCTATAGCCTATATTGATATTTGCTCTTTGAATTTCATCGGTATAAACTTCTAAAAATACTCCCGTAAAATAGGCATATAAAATTTCTGCGGCCTGAAAAAGTTCATTTTGAGATCGCGCAAAAGCTCCGGGATGATTAAAAATTGTTGCATATATGGCATAATGAAAAGAACGGAACAAACCTGCGACATCTTTTAATGGTGGTTGTTTTACCTTGCGGTCTCTAATCGTACTTTCAGGTTCTCCCTCGAAATCCAGAATAAAGAAGTCGTTGTTTTGCACCAAGATCTGACCTAAATGATAATCACCGTGAACTCTAATTCGTTCCCCTTTTAATTTGGTCCAATCGAATTGCATAAATCGTTTCCGGATCACATTTTTTTTCTCGAGAAATTCATTTCCGAGCTCCAAAGCTAATCCTTCCAATTTATGTAAATTATTTTCTATTGTATTGAGTCTGTTTTGAAACTGGTACACTAATCTGTTCTTAAGCCAAACTTCATAATCCCCATTAAAATGTGCCGGTGTGAATGCGGTATCTTCAAATTCAGAGCCTAATTCTATATGCATTTCAGCCGTCCTCTTTGCCAGGGTCTGTATTTTAGAGAACAGTTCGAGTCCAACCCAATTTGCAATTTCAATTGGCATGTCCCTCAATTTCAATCTTGAAAACATAGGAAGCAGCGGCAAATCTTGTATTTGAATTTGCTTTTCTTCCAAATTAGTAAAAACCTTAAAAAGCTCCTTTAACATAAACTCCCAGGCATCTCCTTCATTTTCAATCCTTTCTTGCATAAGAGCGATGGTAATATAAACATCATCGCAATCGATAATATTGATACTACCCAAATAGGCCGGTGTATTTTCGAAATTCCTTTTTTCCGTTAAGAATTTACTCATTTCATAGTCCGGATTCTTATCCGCGAAAATACGTCTGAAAAATTTCAGTACATATTTCTCGTTGTAAATGATCGAAGTATTACTTTGCTCCAATCCCATAAATCTGGAACTTTGATAAGGCAAATTTTCAAATCGGATACTTTTGTGGTATTGCACCTTTGTTTCATCTTTCGGCACCGCGTGCAAAATTCTGGAGTACACCAATTTTCTGAAAGCTTCCAAATTAATGGCATCAATTATATAGCCTTTTTTACCTTTTAATTTAATAGTGAGAATTCTGTCATTCGGCGCAAAACTTTCATCCGTTACAAATGCAATGGGTAAAAAATAATGCTGATAAAAAGCTTCGTAAAAATCAATTTCCAACAGAAGTCCGAAATATACCTCCCCATCTTGCTGGATACGAAAATGCTCTAACAGTTCGATATATTTTAACCTGCTTGCTTTGCCACCGTACCAACGTTGTTTGACGATATATTCTTCGAGTATATCAGATAAAAATAATTTGGTGAACTCCTGATTTTGCAGAAGATCTTCCCAATTATTTTCAAAATTAATGGGTTCTGTATTGAAATTTTTATCGGTTTCTAAAGTCATTTTAGCTTAGGAGCTTAAAAATATGAAAAGGTAAGTTTGGATGAAGTTGAACAAAATTCCATTCATCAAACCACTCATATTCGTATCCGGTAAATAGATCCTTGACCATTATTGGCAAACTACCATTCATATGTTGCAGTGGCAATTGCACATATCCTTGTTGAGAATGATGCATATCAAGGTTGATAACAATGAACAATTGGTCTGTTTTATCTTCGTTAAATTTATAGAAAGCAATTAGGTTATCGTTGTGAATGTGGCAAAATCTCAAGTTATTGGTTTGCTGTAAAGCTTCGTGCTTATTTCTTATGTGATTGATCTTGGTAATGACGTTGATCAAATAATTTTGCTTTGTCCAATTGTGCTTTTTGAACTCAAATTTTTCCGAATGCAAATACTCCTCTCTACCTGGCAAAGCATCAGTCTGCATATATTCAAAAACAGGTCCATAAATTCCAATACTAGAACTCAAGGTAGCCGCTAAAACATAGCGTTGAATATGTTTTGACTCATTCGCTCTTTGTAAATGTATTGGGTTTATGTCGGGTGTATTTGGCCAGAAATTTGGCCGCATATATTCGGCACTTTCAGATTTAGTCAATTCTTCCAGATATGTGGTGATCTCATGTTTATTATCACGCCAGGTAAAATAGGTGTACGATTGTGTAAATCCTTGTTTGGCCAATTGTTGCATTACTTTTGGCTTTGTAAAAGCTTCGGCCAAAAAGATGACATCCGGATATTTTTTCTGCACTTCCGCAATGATCCAATTCCAAAAATAAAACGGTTTTGTATGTGGATTATCCACTCTAAAAATACGAATACCACAATCAATCCAAAACAATAAAATGTCTAAACAGGCATCCCAGAGTTCTGTATATTTATCAGATTCAAAATATATGGGCAGGATATCCTGGTATTTTTTTGGAGGATTTTCGGCGTATTGAACCGTTCCATCCGGGCGCCACTTAAACCATTCCGGATTGCTTTTTACCCAAGGATGATCCGGCGCGGCTTGCAACGCATAATCCATGGCTACTTCTAAACCGTTCTCTTGGGCCTTTTTTATGAGATCCTTAAAATCTGACAAAGTTCCCAGATCGGGATGGATATCTTTATGACCACCAAACTTTGAACCAATACCCCAACAACTTCCCACATCACCTTCTAAGGTCTTCGTCGTATTATTCTTTCCTTTTCTGTTCACTTCTCCAATAGGATGAATTGGCGGGAAATAAAGCGTATCAAATCCCATTTTTGAGATTCTTGGCAACAATTTTTCGCAATCTTTAAAGGTCCCGTGTTTACCTTCAACCGAAGATGCTGACCTAGGAAAAAATTCATACCAGGTGCTGAACAATGCTTTCTTTCTATCGACAAAAACCTTTAGTTCAATGGATTCGTTTGCTAAATGTTTATCCGGATGCCTAAAAAGGATCTGTCCGATTCTTTCTCCTCTTACCTCATAAATAGAGGTTTCATATCGCTGCTCATCCTTAAAAATATCTATCAAATATTGGATATAATTTTTATCATCCCCTTTCACTTTTTCAATGAGAAATTCAAGTAATCTAGCCCCTTCCAAGAGCTCAGATTTTACGTGTTGATGATCATCTAATTTTCGAATGATGCCATGTCGCCAGTTTAAACCATGATCTACCCAACCTTGCACTTTGTACACGTAAAAACCATGATCCTTCACAACGAAGGAAGCGGTCCATGCATCATTATGGTCCGGTTTCATTCTCACTTCTTCCCACTTGCTGTTGCCTTCATGCTTGTACAACACAGAGGCTCCAATTAAATCGTGGCCATCGACGAGCACATCTGCCCAAATTTCTACCTTTTGACCTGGAACTCTCTTTATAAAAAATTCTCCACAATTAATTTGTGGAGAAACTCGTTCTATTACAACTCTATTTTGCCTTTTCACACTTTACAAATTAATTTATGTGACTTTCTAAATGACGTAGCCTTTAGGGATTACTGCACCCTTTTTTATGACAACGATACCTTCTTTTACAACGTATTGAGGAGTTTCTTTATCCTCTAAATGAGACCCTCCATTAATTCTTACATCGTCACCAATTCTACAATTTTTATCAATAATCGCATTTTTGATAAAGCATCTTTCACCGATACCCATCAAAATATCTAAGTGCTTTTTCTCAATTTCTTCCAGTGACTCGTAATAATCGCAACCCATCATATATGTGTTGATGACGGTAGATTCTTTACCAATTCTCGATCGAATACCAATTACAGATCTTTCGATCCTACTGGCATGAATGATACATCCATCCGCAATAACCGTTTTATCAAGTGTGGTTCCATGAATCTTTGAAGTTGGCAAAACCCGTGCATGAGTATACACCTTATTATCAACATTATATAAATCGAATTTTGGGATATCATCTGTTAATCCCAAATTTGCTTCGAAAAAGGAATCGATATTCCCAATATCTGTCCAGTAACCTTCGAAAGGAAAACTCACCACATTACATTTACCAATTGATTGTGGTATAATTTCCTTTCCAAAATCATTCGTGTTCGGATCATCTAATAAGCTGAATAATAAATCTCTGTTAAACACGTAAATACCCATTGAGGCAAGGTATTTTCTTCCTTCTGATTTCATAGCCGGACTGACCTCGGATTCCAATTCAGCGAGATCCTGAAGTGGAGGTTTCTCTACAAAGGTCACTATAGACCCATTTTCATCTGTTTTCAGTATACCAAAGCCTGGTGCGTCCTTATCATTAACAGGTAAGGTAGCAATAGAGATATCTGCTTTCTTTCTGATATGTTCATTGATTAATACCTGAAAATCCATTTGATATAGCTGATCCCCAGATAATATAAGTGCATACTCAAAGTCGTGTTGTTTGATATGGTGGATACTTTGTCTCACGGCATCTGCTGTACCTTGGAACCAATTACTACTCATCGGAGTTTGTTCGGCTGCAAGAACATCCACAAAAGCTGAACTAAAAAAGCTAAAATGGTAGGTGTTTTTAATATGTCGATTTAGAGAAGCAGAGTTAAACTGAGTTAACACATACATTCTTTTGATATCAGAATTAATGCAATTGGAAATAGGAATATCTACCAATCGGTATTTCCCGGCAATTGGCACGGCAGGTTTTGATCTGGTTTCTGTTAATGGGTATAATCTTGAACCTTGTCCACCGCCTAAAATAATGGCTAAAACTTTTTTATCGAACATGTTATTATTTGCTAATTGATTTGTATAAAGTTAAATATTCTTGCGCAGATTTATCCCATGAATGGTCAATTTCCATACATTTTTTTCGGATTTTGCTAAATTCTCTTTTCTTTTTGTAAAAATCCAAAGCCCTGTTTATTGAATAACAAACATCCTCTACAGTGGCTTGGTCATGACATATTCCAAACCCTCCGTCCCCTATATCAACAACGGTATTTGCTAATCCGCCGGTTCTCCGAACAATAGGTATGGTACCATATCTAAGTGCGTACATTTGGTTTAAACCACAAGGTTCTATCCTCGATGGCATCAACAAAAAATCTGAAGCTGCATAGATCTGGTGCGCTAAATCTTCATTGTAACCAATATAGGCAGCAAACGAATTTTTAAATGGCGTTTCAAGTGATTTTATTTCTGATTCAACCTCCTTAACACCAGAGCCTAAGACAATTATACTCACTTCATTTTTCACCAATGTTTTATAACATATTTGAGGTAAAATATCTGCTCCTTTTTCATAGGCCAACCTTCCTACGAAGGAAAACAATGGTCTCTTTTCATCTATTCCAAATGTATGGCACAAATGCTGCTTATTCGCCTTTTTACCATTTGGAATATCTAAAATACCGCTTATTTCATCCGACCTTTTTCTATTCATATCAACGAGGCATACAATTCTTTCACTTGTTTAGCGATAGCAACCCAATCAAAATGATCTTCCACCCTTTTTCTGCCCTTTTTTGCCATTGATCTTGTCAGTTCTTTATCATTCAGTAATTTATTAATTCCAGAAGCCAGATCTTTAGAAAATTTCTCTGGATCTACAGGCTCAAATGGGGCTTCCTTCTGTTGTTCAAGTGGCACTAAAATTCCGGTTTCACCATCAACGACAACTTCTTTGATCCCTCCAACAGCACTAGCAACAACAGCCGTCTCACAGGCCATGGCTTCAATATTGATGATACCGAAAGGTTCATAGATTGAAGGACAACAAAAAACGTCTGCATGAGAGTATAATTGTATAACCTCCCTTTTAGGTAACATTTCGTCTATCCAAATAACATTTGATCGCTTTTTCTTTACCTCATTTACACTTTCTTCCATTTCTTTGGCAATTTCCGGGGTATCCGGAGCCCCGGCACAAAGGACGATCTGAGCTTCTTTATCAATATATTTTATAGCATTTACCAAATGAATAATTCCTTTTTGTCTTGTAATTCTTCCAACGAATAAAACAATCGGTTTGGAAGGGTCGATACCAAATTTTTTAAGCGTTGAGGATTCATTTGTCACAACGTATTCCTGCAAATTAATCCCATTGTAAATCACCTTTACTTTTTCTTCATCGACATCAAAATTGTTTAGCACATCTTCTTTTGTTTCCTTCGAAACAGCAATAATGGCATCGGCCATTTCAATGGCCGTTTTTTCTACCCAAGAAGAAGCATCGTATCCTCTGCCCAATTGTTCTCTTTTCCAAGGCCGAAGGGGCTCTAATGAATGCGTTGTGATCACCAGAGGGATTCCGTAACACAATTTAGTGACAATTCCTGCGAACTGTGCATACCAGGTGTGACAATGCACCACATCCGCATCCGTTTCGCTTGAATTCATTTGTATGCAGGTGCTCAACGTTTGTAAAACTGCTTTTAGCTTTTTATTAGAATGATCAAAAACGGGATTTTCATAGGGAAAACCCGTTACAGAAAGGTGGTCAGATTTTTCATTCTGATCGCCAAAACACCTTACCTCCACATCCATTAATTTAGCCAATTCTGCTGCTAAATATTCTACATGAACTCCGGCTCCGCCATAAACATATGGAGGATATTCTCTTGTGTAAAAAAGTGCTTTCATTTTGATCTTATTTTACTTTGTATCGTTGATAAATTCTTTTGTCCGTTTCCGGGTTCCAAACCAGTGTGTCTATACCGTTTAAAATGCCGGAACACTTATCACTTTCCATAGCAAATAAATGCTGTAATCCATTGCCATTCAATTTTAATTCTTCCATATACTGTGGCGAAACCGTGGTTACTTTCCACGCACATTTTACGGCAGAAGCCATTGGATTAATTTTTCCATCCCAATCCAATAATCCGAAATGGGTAAAGTCGAATTTGGGAATATAGGAAAATTTATCGTAATTAAATTGACCTTGGTACTGGGCATTATGAATAGTAAAAACGGTAGGGATTTCTTTTAAATTCTGAAAAGCATTACAATGAGACATCATAAAAGGAATTAACCCAGTGTGATGGTCGTGACAATGTATCAGTGCAGGCTTATCTTTTTTCAGATTTATCCATGTAAGCAGTGCTATCTGAAAAGCGGTAAACCGTTCCAAATCATCCTCGTATCCGTATACATTCTCTCTGTCCAGTAAATGCTGAATTTTGATGGCAAAAAGGTCAAATCCAAGATCATCAATTAACTGTAACACTTGAAATTCATGATGATTCTCTCCTAATAGCATCTCCCCTTTAAAAACATGCTCGAATTCATGCTCCTTATTAAAAGGATTGCTGTAATATGGCATGGCAACACTTGTCTTCATTTTTTTGCTGCGTTGGTATTTTGGCAAAGCACCAACTACATCAGCCAAACCCCCCACTTTTGCAATAGGAAAGCATTCTGCACCAACATGTAAAAGCTGCATCATTTGGAAAAATTAGAAGAAAATTTATAGGAATTATCTCAATTAGTTCGTTTTAACCCTTAACACTGTAAAAATATCATAAATTATCGAAAATGTATCTTTAACATTTGTGGATTTTGCCAAAAAAAAGATTGGAACTAAACTAATCGTTTTTCCAATATTGCGGATGAGTCTCTTGAGTAACCTGATTCCAATAATCAGGAGTAACTTTATGAAGTCCGTCCATTGTTTTTAAACGACGCTGAAAAACGTACACCGTTGGGTTAAAAACCATATCCGTTACACCAACAGTAAATAGTTGTGGATCGTCTTCTGTTTTTCGTTTTTCTTCTTCGGTAATTACCTCGAAACCATTTATTTCCAGAAGTTTTTTCAGAAACTCCATTCTTTCTTGGGTTGCATTTTTTTCGACAAAAGTAACCCTGGTTTCACCTATTGATCCAAATTGATGTTTTCCAGATAAGCCCATTCTTCAATTTTTTTAAAAGGTAGATAGTTGATAAATATATTCATAAATAGGACTTAACAATCCAATGATTAATACTCCCAAAACGGCCAAAACCAGTCCCATTTTCATGGTGGCACGGCTGCTGAAATAGGGGATGGCAGTATCGCTTTTTCTCAAAAACATAGCACGGACCACCAACAAATAATAATACAGTGAGATTGTTACGTTGACAACCGCCAAGAAAACCAATAAATAATAACCTTTTGAAGCTGCTGCAGTAAATAAAAAGAACTTACCAAAGAAACCTGCGACAGGTGGAATACCAGCTAATGAAAAAAGGGCCAACAACATAACTAAACTCAATTTAGGGTTAGTTCGGTAAAGTCCATTATAATCTTCTAAATTTTCCTTCCCTGTATGAAAAGAAATACTTTGAATCACTCCGAATGCAGCTAAATTTGTGAAGATATAAATTGCCACAAAATAGACAATTGTAGAAATCCCTAAGGTATCATTAGACATAAACCCTAGCAAAATAAATCCTGCCTGAGCAATAGATGAAAAGGCTAAAAACCTTTTCAAATTTTGTTGTCTGAGGGCGAAAAAATTGCCCAAAAACATGGTAGCAATCGAAATGATATACAACAATGATTTTGAGATTTCAGCAAATGCCGACATCACTGTAAATAATATGATCATGAGGATAATGACCGCAGAACCTTTAGAAATAACAGACAAATAAGACGTAACACCAATTGGTGCACCTTCATAGACATCAGCAGTCCAAAAATGAAATGGCACCAGGGAAATCTTAAATGACAAACCGGCTACAAAGAATACAAATCCTAAAAGACTAAGGGAATTGACCTGTAAAAGATTACTCAATTCATGAAAATAAACGGTTCCTGTAGTGGCATAAATCATCGAAATTCCAAAAAGTGAGATCCCTGTTGCCAAGGCAGCAAGCATTATAAATTTAATCCCTGCTTCAGCCGATCTTCTTTTACTTGTTTCAAAAGCAACCATGGCAGCTATAGGCAAAGACGATAATTCAAGTCCGATGTAAAACATCAAGAAATGCCCGGAAGAAATCATAAAATATAATCCTAAAAGGGATGAAAAAAGTAAAATCACAAATTCTGAAGATTTATGTTCGGGTAACATTCTTTCTTTGATCCAAGAAAAGGATTGTAAAAGAATGATCAATACACCCACATTGAGGGTGTTTTTTATAAAATGCAACAATCCATTGGTTCTGTACATTTGCCCAAATAAACTCCCCTCGTTCTGAGGAAAAAAACCAATTAGGGTATGAACTACAAAAAGTACCAAAGCCAATTGAAGAACCGTATTTTTATTTTTGGCAAATATTTCTGCGAGAATAATTAAAAGTAAGATCAATGTAAGAATGATCTCATGTCGCATCAATAAAAAACTATCTATATTCATATTGAATTCTTTTCAAAATTTTACTTGACTTTTACAATAACCTATCTATAAATGGGGATAGACTTTCTCTAATAAACTCACTAGTTAACAATGGAAAAACACCCATAAATACAATTGGAATTAACAATAAAAGGATACCTGTTTTTTCGTACCAAGTCGCTTTGTCCAGGGTATTATACTCTTCATTTCTTACAGGACCCATCAACATCATTCCCACAACACGCAAAATATAAACTGCAGTTACAACGATGGCTGAAACGGTTACAATTGTTGCGATTCTGTGGAATAAATCCGGATGTTGAAAAGCACCGACAAAGATTTGCATTTCTGCCATAAATCCACTAAAACCAGGTAAACCCAGAGAAGCCAATCCGGCGATGACATACATCATCGAAATAAAAGGTAAGACTTTCAATAATCCGCCCATTTTGGTCACATCCCGTGTATGGGTTCTGCCATAAATCATCCCTATCAGGGCAAAGAACATGGCCGTCATAAATCCATGTGACAGCGATTGTAAAATGGCTCCGTTCCATGCTGTCTTGTTGATCATGAGCAAGGCAAATAAAACCATTCCCAAATGGCTCACGGAAGAGTAGGCATTGATATATTTTAGGTCGGTTTGTTTGATGGCAGCCAAGGCTCCGTAAAAAACACCTATAACGGCCAACACAATAAAGAAATTAGACCACATCATCGTTCCTTCAGGCAATAAGTACATCGCCACTCTAAATATCCCATAACCTCCTAATTTCATCAAAACTCCCGCATGAAGCATAGACACCGCAGTTGGCGCAGAAGCGTGACCATCAGGTGACCAGGTATGAAAAGGAAACATCGCACCAAGTACCGCAAAACCAATAAATGTAAGTGGGAAAAATAATTTTTGCGCTGCTAAGGGAATATCGACCTGAGCAATCTCAAGGATATTGAAAGTTAAATTTCCATCGGTACCGGAATTGAAATAAATACCTAAAATGCCGACCAATAATAGGGCTGAGGCACCCATTAACATAAGGGTCAATTTCATGGCGGAATACTCTCTAGGTCCAGATCCCCAAATACCTATGAGTAAAAACATGGGAATTACCGCAATTTCATAAAAAACGAACATGGTAAAAAGATCGATGGAGATAAAAAACCCAAAAACACCCGTTGCCAAAACAATCAATGAAATGAAAAATTCTTTGGGAAGTTCTTCTGTTTTCCAGGATATAAATACTCCAGCTAAAACCACGATAGATGTCAATACGATCATCGCAACAGAGATACTATCTACACCGATGGCATAATGTATATTGAACTGATCGAACCAAACTGCATCCTTTTTAAATAGCATCACATCTGTATTTACCTTTCTTTCTTGAACATAAGCGTAAATCAGGTGAAGTGACATAAAAAACTGTATAGCCATTCCGATAACAGAAACCATTCTGGCTTGCTTTAAATCTTTGGTAAAAAACAGAGCAGCAATTGTCAGTACTGGTACAACTAAAAATAAAGTAAGAATATCCATTATTACATAAAATTATATATCATGATCATTACTAAAATAACGGCGCCAACTACGAAGCCATAGGCATAATCCTGAATTTTACCAGACTGTAAGCCTTTGATTTTATCTGAAGTCCTAACCGTAGAATTTCCGATTAGATTCATAGTGCCATCGACTATATTCTTATCAAACCAAGCAAAAGGCGCTGAAATTCTTTTAAAAATGATTTGTTTGGTGACGAACATATAGAGTTCGTCAAAATAAAACTTATCGTAAGACCACTGATAAAGAGATCCTGCCGCTTTTGCAACCTTATCAGGGTAATTGGATTGTTTTTTATAAAATAGATATGCTATTGCGATACCCAATAACCCAACACTTACAGCGACTGCTGCTAAAGGATAATTTAAATGAGCCTCAAAGACCTGATGGTCTGCTGTTACAAATTCACTAAAATGAATGTATCCGGTAACTACACTTAAAATAGCTAAAACGATCAATGGAAAAGTCATTGTACCGGGAGATTCATGGGGCTTGTGCTCGTAGGTCTTTTCATTATTCCAAAAAATTCCAAAATACAATCGGAACATATAAAAAGCGGTGAGGAATGCAACAAAAATACCTATGATATACAACAGTTTGCTGTGCTCAAAAGTTGCCACCAAAATTTCATCTTTACTAAAGAAGCCTGCGAAACCAGGGAAGCCTGAAATAGATAAAGCGGCAATTAAAAAAGTAAAATGTGTGATGGGCAGGTACTTTCTCAATCCACCCATTTCTAGCATGTTGTTGGTATGAACTGCGTGAATGACAGAACCGGCACCTAAGAATAACAGGGCTTTAAACATTGCATGCGTGAAAAGGTGGAACATAGAGGCCATGTAACCCAATCCGTCATGCCCGTTATAACCCGATACACCTAGTGCAAGCATCATATAACCTATTTGAGACATTGTTGAAAAGGCCAAAACACGCTTGATATCTGTTTGGGTTATTGCGATAATTGCAGCAAATAAGGATGAAAAAGCCCCAACCCAAGCTACAACATTTAGTGCAAAACCTTCTTCGACAAAATAATACATAGGAAACATCCTAGCCACTAAATAAACGCCTGCAACAACCATAGTAGCGGCATGGATCAATGCAGAAACAGGTGTTGGACCTTCCATGGCATCCGGTAACCAAATGTGCAAGGGGAACATAGCAGACTTACCAGCTCCTCCCATAAAAATGAGCAATAATCCCCAGGTGATCACCGACAAGCCCATAAATGATTGTGCTGCCCAATTGGTAATAGCGGCACCTTCAGGGTCTGTTAAAGTTTGAAAATCAAAAGTCCCGGTATAATATCCGATGATGAGAATTCCAATCAAAAAGCCGAAATCTGCAAACCTTGTTACAATAAAGGCCTTTTTGGCTGCAGCTACGGCTGATGGTTTTGTATAATAATATCCAATTAACAAAAAGGAAGAAACTCCCACCAATTCCCAAAAAATATAGATTTGAAATAAATTGGCTGATAGAACGAGACCCATCATCGAAAAAGTAAACAGAGATAAATAGGCGAAAAAACGGGTATAACCTTTATCCCCTTTCATATAACCCATGCTATACAAGTGCACTAAAAGTGATATGGTAGACACAACCACTAACATCATCACAGAAATTTGATCCACTAAAACGCCCATCTGAATATTCAGGGTTTCTGTAAAACGCATCCAATCCCACTTATGGGCAAAAGTCTGGTAAACTTCTCCCACTTTGCCATCCACCAAAAAATAATTATAAGCTGTTACCAGAGATAGAATAAAGGTGATGAATAAACCTAAGGTTCCAATATAACCAGAATAGGGCGCTTTGATTTTATCGTAAAAAATTCCCAGTACCAAAAAAATGAAAAGAGGTATAAGCGGTATGAAAATGGTGTTAAAGAATTGCATATCAGTGTCTTCTAAAATTCATAATTATTTACCTAAAATTTCAAGGTTTCTGTATCTTTTACTTCAACAGAATTGACCAATTTGTATAAATTGATGACAATTGCCACCGCCAAAGCCGTTTCGGCCGCAGCAACTGCAATGATAAAGATGGAGAAAAAGGCACCTTGAAGATTATTTGGAAAAAGATATTGATTGATAACCACAAAATTGATCGCTGAAGCATTTAAGATGAGCTCAATAGACAGTAACATGGTAATCAAATTTTTTCGGGTTAAAAATCCATAAATACCAATAAAGAAAATTAACGTGGTCAGACCCAAAATCTCGTAAATGGTCACATTCTCTATCATAACAAATTAATTTTTTTCTAATTTTTTTCCTTTTGCAATAACTATGGCTCCAACCATCACAACCAAAAGCAAAACACTTATTACTTCAAATGGTAAAATATATCCTCCATCTCCATAATTCAAAAATTGTCTCCCCACCTCGTCTACTTCGATCGAATGTGGAATACTCGACATTGGAAAAGTATAATTGAAAATGGAGTATAAAGTAACTCCCGCTCCCAATACGGAAATCGCTAAAGAAGCTATTTTTCTTGGCACCGATACCGTTTCCAGTTTAAGCTCTATATGATGCACCAAAAGCACAGAAAAGATAATTAATACAATTACACCCCCTGCATAGACCGCCAGTTGGATTGCAGCTAAAAAGGAATAATCCACCAAAAAATAAATCCCTGCAATTCCCATTAAAACAAAGAGTAAATACACTACTGAACGCAGCATATTCTTGCTGCTCACTGCTTTCACGGCAAAAATGACCATCATAAGAGCCAAAATGTAAAATATAATTCTTTCCATGGCTTAATCTTCTACACCAGGTTTTAATCGAGAACCGGGTTGGTTTAATACTTTTGTTAAATGTGACCTGTCGTATACTGAATTTTCGAAATTTTGTGCCCAAACGATGGCATCTGTCGGACAAGCCTCAATACACAGACCACACATGGTGCACATGGATAGATGATAGATGTGTTTATCTATCATTTTTTTCTTTTTACCCGTTTCGGGATCAACTTGTCTGTCCCAAATAATTTCAATAGAACCATTAGGACAAGCAATTTCACAAGATTGACAGCCCGTACATCTGTGGAAATTCTCTTCATCATGGGGCATCACCACTTCTCCTCTGAATCGTTCAAACATCTTTAATGTTTCACGATTATCGGGATATTGTTGGGTAATAATTTCTTTTGGTGCATTGACAAAATACTTTCCTGTTACGCTCATGCCAGTAAGCAATGTCTTTATTCCGTTGTATATATCTGAAAAATAGCTCATTATAAATACTTAATAGGTAATTGTCCAGCCTAACCAAACTACGACAGCCATCAATACCAGGTTAAACAAGTTAATTGGCAATAAATATTTCCACTCTAAATTCAACAATTGATCTACTCTTAAGCGGGGAAATGTCCATCTGAACCACATCATTAAAAAAACCATCACTAATACTTTTCCCAAAAACCATAATACGGAAGGAAACCAAGTAATTTCTTCTGTGATACCAAAGGGAGATAACCAGCCACCAAAGAAAACAATGACTGCAATACAGGAAATAATAAACATATTGATAAACTCTGCTAAGAAAAAATAAGCGAATTTCATTCCTGAATATTCCGTATGAAATCCTGCCCCCAATTCTGATTCTGCTTCGACCAAATCGAATGGCGCTCTATTTGTTTCGGCAGTTCCTGAGATCATGAAAATCACAAAAGCTATAATTGCCGGAATATGACCCTGAACAATGAGCCAACCATTTTTTTGGAACTCAATAATTTCTGATAACTGTAGGCTTCCCACCAAGACAACCATCGTCAATAGAGAAAGTCCAACAGAAAGTTCATAACTCACCACCTGCAAACCACTTCTCATGGCGCCAATAAGAGAATATTTATTATTACTTGCCCAACCTCCCAGGAGTATACCAATAACACCAATGGAGGACACAGCCAATAAAAAGAAGATACCAATGTTGATGTCAAAGGCCTGAAATTGTTTCGAAAAAGGAATCACAGCCATCGCCAATAAGGCTGTAATGATAGGAAAATAAGGTGCTAAATTGTATAAAAATTTATCTGCCCGATTGGTTCCATACATTTCTTTCGAAACCAATTTAATCGCGTCAGCCATAGTCTGAAACATACCTGCAGGTCCCACTCTATTAGGCCCATAACGCAGTTGAAACCAGGCCGCCACTTTTCTTTCTAATAAAACTAAATACAATCCTGCCACAGCGAATACGGTAAGATATGCCAGGGCAATTAAAAGCATTTCTACAAAACTGGCAACACCAAAAGGCATTATATCAAAAAGCCAGTCGTGAATAGTGCTTGTTATAGATAAAGGTAGATTCATATTTCTAACATTTAGCGGTCTATATCAGGTATTACAAAATCAAATGAGGCCATGATCGCCACTAAATCTCCTATTTTTCCTCCTACAGCAGTATGATGTAAGGCGGAAAGGTTTGAAAAACCGGGAGATCTGAATTTTACGCGATACGGGTTTTTATTACCATCACTATTGATATAAACACCCAATTCTCCCCTGGCCGTTTCAACCCTTTGATAGAACTCGCCTTTGGGTAATTTGATCACTGCCTTGGTGGCTACTTTATGTTCTCCTTCAGGAATTTGATCAATCAATTGTTCAATAATGGAAATGGATTCCCACATTTCAGCAATACGCACTTTATATCTTGAAAAAGTATCTCCTGTTGTTTCTAAACACTCCTTAAAACTCACCCTGTCATAAGCGCTATAAGGGTGTCTTTTGCGCACATCACAAGCAAATCCGGACCCTCTGCCAACCGGTCCAGTAACACCAAATGAAATAGCATCTTCTTTAGACAATATCCCTACACCCTTCGTTCTATTAAGGAAAATCACATTACCTGAAAGTAAGCGGTCGTATTCCGGCAGTTTAGTTTTAAAATGAACGATAAAATCTTTGACTCTCTGCACGAAATTCGGATGAATATCGAACATCAAACCACCTGGTATATTGTAATTCATAGTGAGACGTGCACCACAGGTTTCTTCAAAAATATCATTGATCATTTCTCTGTCACGAAATGCATAAAAATAGGTGGTCAATGCTCCTAAATCCATACCCATAACCCCCCACCACAACTGATGTGAAGCCAAACGTGTTAATTCAGAAATAATGGTTCTTATTACTTTTACGCGATCAGGAATTTCTAACTCCAGTGCTTTTTCAACAGTCAGGCAAACAGCTTCATTGTTGATATGTGAAGACAAATAATCCATTCTATCTGTTAAATGGACAATTTGCTGATAGCTATCTCTTTCACACATTTTTTCTATGGAACGATGGATATAACCTAAATCTGGTTCAACATTTTTAATTGTTTCTCCATCTATGGTAAGTAAAAGTCTTAATACCCCATGGGCCGCAGGATGCTGAGGACCCATATTGATAAAGTACTCCTCTGATTTAATGTTGTTTTTTACTTCAATTTCGGTCATAACTATTATTTTATCACCATATTAGCTTCATCGACATAGTCCTTTCTCAAAGGAAATCCTGTCCAATCAGGTGTCAGAAACAATCTTTTTAAATTAGGATGATTCTTGAATTTGATTCCGAAAAAATCAAAAACTTCCATTTCGTGCAATTCTGCAGTCCTCCAGATTTCCCAAACTGAGTCGAGCTCAGGATTTTCGCGATCTTCTGTTTTTACTTTTACAACCAACTCGTGTTTCAAAGTAGTCGATTCAAGATGGTAAATCACCCCCAGTTCCTTACCCCAATCCATTCCTGTTAAACAAAATAAATAGTCGAACTTGGTTTTAGGATCATTTTTCAATGAATTACAAAATTTTAGCAGATTTTCTTTCTGCACAACAACTTGCAGAAACTCCGATTCTTCCTCAAATTGAAGTTCAGGATCCCAACTTTGTAATAATTCTTGCAGTGCTTCCTTCGACATAATTTCTGCTATTTAATTAAACCTTCGTCAAACCCATCAATTGGATTTTCTTTTGTTTTGGCATTTTCTTTTTTAATCTTTTCCTGCAACATGATCATACCTTCCAAAAGAGCTTCCGGTCTGGGCGGACAGCCGGGCACATAAACATCAACAGGAATAACATGATCTGCACCTTTTACCACAGAATAACTATTGTAGTAAAAAGGACCCCCTGAAACGGCGCAGGCCCCCATGGCGATTACGTATTTAGGTTCTGCCATCTGGTCGTATAACCTGCGTAAAACAGGTGCCATTTTATTGACAATCGTTCCGGCAATAATGATCAAATCTGCCTGGCGAGGAGAAGGTCGAGCTACTTCGAAACCAAAACGCGAAAAATCATGTCTGGGAGCTCCGGTTTGCATCATTTCTATGGCACAGCAACTCGTTCCAAAATAAAGGGGCCATAAAGAATTTGATCGGCCCCAATTGATTACGGTATCTAATGAAGTAACAACGATATTACCGCCGTTACCTCCTGGAATTACTTTGCCGGGGAAGTCTTCAGGCATAACCTGTTCCATTCCGGTTCCTTCATATTGATTTAAAAATCTTTTCTTTTCATCTACTCCCATCTCAATGCTCTTTTTTTCCAGGCATAAAGTAAACCTATACCTAAAATGATTAAAAATATGAGTATTTCTATCAAAGCGACTGTACCTACTTCCTTAAAAACAACAGCCCATGGCACCAAAAAAGCCACTTCTATATCAAACACCAAAAACAAAATGGCAAACAAATAATATCCCACTTTAAACTGAACCCAGGTTGGACCAATGGTTTCTATTCCACATTCAACAGGTTCTTGTTTTTGAGGATTATCAGATTTTGGTGAAATGATGTTAGATAAAAAATTGGCTCCTGCCACTAAAACTACACCAGCCAAAATAAATACGACTATCGCTTCATAACCCATAAAAAATATTTTTTTTCTTAATGCAAATTATTTTACTTCATAAGTTTCCCCTGAAGTAAATAACTCATCAACATTTTTAAACTTCGATTTGCTTTTCTCTGTAGATATGACCATGTTCTCTCTTTCCTCAAAGGTCAAATCTTCAAAACAACGAATAATTCCTGTGGCAATCGGACTTTCCAATTTCGCTAATAACAGATGCATTGTATTGTCTTCGCATTTGGCATCGTGGACCAAAACATCCTGTTCAGTTACGCCATTTTCACCAATGATCACTGTTTCTATCTTCAGCCCGTTCAACACTAACCCTTTGTCTCTATTTTTTCCAAAGATCATAGGTTTACCGTGTTCTAAGAAAACTTGCTGATCTTCTTTAACCTCTTTATCCGTTACATGTGTAAAGCAACCATCATTAAAAATGACACAATTCTGAAGCACCTCAATTAAGGAAGTCCCCTTAAATTTTTCGGCCTCAATAAAAAGCTGGGTCATGTCTTTAGGATTATTTCCACCTATTCTGGCAAAAAATCTCGCATTGGCACCTATCGCTAACTGGCCAGGTAAAAAAGGTGGTTGTGTATTTCCGTGCGGAGAAGATTTTGTCTTTTGGCCAACAACAGAGGTGGGACTAAACTGACCTTTGGTCAGACCGTAAATTTCATTGTTGAATAAAATTATATTTAGGTCTATATTTCTTCTTAAAACATGGATAAAATGATTACCTCCAATGGCCAGACTATCGCCATCACCTGTGATCATCCATACCGACAGATTATTGTTCGCCAATTTTACACCGCTGGCAATGGCAGCTGCACGACCGTGTATACTATGCATTCCGTAACAATCAACATAATATGGAAAACGTGAAGAACATCCAATTCCCGAAATAAAAACGACATCTTCTTTTTTGACATTCATTTCAGGTAATGCCTTTAGCATCGATCTTAAAATAACATAGTCATCACAACCGGGACACCAACGAACCTCTTGGTCGCTTTGAAAATCTTTAAAAGTATATTTTTGTACAAGTGTATCTTCCATGACCTTATTCTGTTAAGATATTTTTAAATTTTGCAACCAAGTCTGACACTGAAAATGGCAATCCTTGGATTCTGTTATACTGTAGAAATTCGAGATTTTCGTATCTCGCTTTTAACAAAAATGATAATTGTCCCATATTGATTTCACAAACAATAATCTTTTTATATTTTGATAAAACCTCTTCTGTATTTTTAGGCATTGGATTGAGATAATTGAAATGTACATGGCCTACCCGGTGTCCATCTTTATACATTTGTTTTGCGGCAGAGTGTAAACTTCCATAGGTACCTCCCCAACCCACAATAAGTAAATCGCCTTCTTTTTCGTACTCAGGTACTAAATCAGGTATAAAATTTTCAACTCTTTTCACTTTTTCCGCCCTGATATGTGTCATGTATTCATGATTTTCAGGTTGATAAGATACATTTCCTGAAACCTTATCCTTTTCCAAACCACCTAATCTGTGTTCAAATCCAGGAGTACCTGGAATGACCCAATTTCTAGCCAAAGTTTCACTATCTCTATCATAGGGATGCCATGAATCTCTTGACGCACTTAATGTTTTTAAGTTTATATCGGTCATTTCTTTGATAGACTTCACTTTCCATGGCTCAGAACCATTTGCGATGTAACCGTCAGTTAATAAAATAACAGGGGTCATATGTTCAATGGCTAGTCTAGCCGCTTCGTAAGCAAAATCAAAACAATCGGCAGGAGTGCTAGCCGCAACAACTATGACCGGACTATCTCCGTTTCTGCCAAAAATAGCCTGTAATAAATCTGACTGTTCTGTTTTAGTTGGTAATCCTGTTGAAGGACCTCCTCGCTGCACATTCACAATTACCAAAGGCAGTTCTGTCATTAAAGCGAGATTAATCGCTTCACTTTTTAACGCAAGACCAGGTCCAGAGGTAGTAGTAATTGCCAAATTCCCTGCAAAAGCAGCTCCAATTGCGGAGGTTACTCCGGCAATTTCATCTTCTGCCTGAAAAGCTTTTACACCAAAATGCTTATGTTTTACCAATTCATGCAAGATGTCTGTAGCAGGTGTTATGGGATATGATCCTAAAAAAAGATCTAAACCGGATTTCTCCGCAGCTGCTAAAAAGCCCCAAGCAGTGGCCGTATTTCCATTTATAATTCGGTAAACTCCTTTAGGCATTTTAGACGGAGCTATTTTATATGCAGCAGGTATTAACTCTAAAGTTTCTGCATAAAAATATCCGGCTTTCAATACTTTTGAGTTTGCCTCTGCTAGAACGGGATTGTATTTAAACTTTTTCGCAAAGAAATCTAATGTATGATTCATATCTCTATCATACATCCAATAAACAATTCCTAACGCAAACATATTTTTGCTGCGAATTATGCTTTTATTGTCTAGACTCAATTCTTTCAAGGCCTCTTTTGTAAGACTGGTCATATCTACTTCGATCACCTTGTAATTTGCCAAAGATCCATCTTCCAATGGATTTGAGGTGTAATCTGCTTTTTCAAGGTTTTTCTTATTAAAAGAATCTTTATCAACAATGAGTATCTGTCCAGGTTTAAGTGCAGAAATGTTTGTTTTTAAACCTGCAGGATTCATCGCGACCAAAAGGTCCAAATCGTCGCCAGGTGTACTAATTTCAATACTTCCAATATGGACCTGAAATCCAGAAACGCCGTATAAACTACCCTGTGGAGCCCTGATTTCTGCAGGATAATTAGGAAATGTGGCCACATCATTTCCAAACATCGCGGATGTATCAGTAAACTGGGTACCAGTCAACTGCATTCCATCCCCGGAATCACCCACGAATCGGATTACCACAGTATCCAATTCCTGAGCTATTGTATCTTTATTTTTACCACCTTCCGGAATCATACATTTTAAATTTTCTTAGTTATTATACAATTTAAACATCTTTAAAATTAGCAATTAAATCTGACCTACTTTAGACTTGATAAAAATAATTCGGTTGTAAATCATAATCCATGATAAAAATCAGTCCGAAACAATTATTACATTTAATTTAAATTCTTTCTAAATTATTTAGATATAATTCTATTTGATTTTTATTTCTATAATTTTGTACTCAATCTTAAAATAAAATAATTATGGCTATTAAAATAACTGATGAGTGCATTAACTGTGACGCTTGTATTGCAGAGTGTCCGAATAATGCAATATACGAACCAGATACTGAATGGGCGTACGCCGATGAAACTGCATTATCTGGAATGGTTACTGTACCAGGTACTGGAGAAGAAGTGGATGCAAATGAAAGCCACGAACCGATAAGCGATGAATTTTATTATATCGTAACAGAAAAGTGTACGGAATGTAAAGGTTTCCATGATGAGCCTCAATGTGCTTCAGTTTGTCCAGTAGACTGTTGTGTTCCCGATGAAGATCATGTAGAAACCGATGAAGAGTTATTGGCTAAAAAAGCCTGGTTACACGGAGAATAACACTTTAAAAAAAATGATAAAAAAGACCGCTTTGACGGTCTTTTTTTATGCCCAAAAATGACCTATTCCAAATTAGAAACATTCTAAATACTGAATATCAGTGCCATATGACATAAATCATAATTTAAAAAATAGAATCACTATAACTTTGTTTTGTTCAAAGGAGCAAAAAAAATCTATTTAAAAAATATGTCCAACGCTTCACAAAATAATGAGTTATGAATAAAAAATTTGAAAAATTGATTTGTGATGCTAACGAAGCAGTGGCGAGAATTGCACATAAAACCAACGAGGTTTGTGCCATTTACCCCATTACTCCTGCATCACCGATGGGAGAACATGTCGATGTATATAGTGCCCAAGAGAAAAAAAATATTTGGGGAAATATTCCTAGAATTATAGAAATGCAAAGTGAGGGAGGAGCTGCTGGTGCAGTTCACGGATCACTTCAGGCCGGAGCATTAACCACAACTTTTACGGCATCACAAGGTTTGTTGTTGATGATTCCAAATATGTACAAGATCGCAGGAGAATTACTGCCAAATGTAATCCATGTTGCAGCAAGAACAGTTGCTTCACATGCTTTATCAATTTTTGGTGATCACAGTGATGTGATGGCCACCAGACAAACTGGTTACTCCATGTTGTTTGGAGCAAATGTTCAGGAAGCACACGATTTCGCTTTAATTTCTCAAGTTGCCACATTAAAAACAAGAGTGCCTTTTTTAAATATATTTGATGGATTTAGAACTTCGCACGAAATTTCAAAAATAGATGCTATTCCTGATGAAGTAATCCAAGCAATGATGCCGGAAGATGAAATTATTTCATTTAAAGAAAGGTCATTGGACCCTGATCATCCAAGTATCAGAGGAACTTCTCAAAATCCCGATGTATTCTTCCAAGCAAGAGAAGCGGGTAACTCCTTCTATAGCAAGGTTCCGGGTGTAGTTCAGGAAGTCATGGACGAGTTTTATCAACATACGGGAAGAAAATATGAATTATTCGATTACATAGGCCATCCGGAAGCAGATAGAGTTATTGTCATTATGGGTTCAGGAGAAGGTGCTGTCAAAGAAACCATCGAAACTTTAGTTGCCAAGGGTGAGAAGGTAGGAGCACTTTTGATTAGACTTTACCGCCCATTCTATGCCAAAGACTTTATCAATAAACTACCTAAAACGGTTAAAAATATTGCCGTACTAGACAGGACCAAAGAACCAGGTAGTCTAGGAGAACCTCTTTATTTGGACGTTGTAAGCGCATTTGTTGAAAGTGGAATTAAAATGCCAAAAATTGTTGGTGGACGTTATGGATTAAGTTCGAAAGAATTTACCCCAAAAATGGTAAAAGGCATCTATGATGAATTGGCCAAAGAAAAGGCTAAAAACCATTTTACAGTTGGTATAAACGACGACGTTACAAATACAAGTTTACCAATTGATCATGACTTCAACGTTAGAAAAACGACCATCAATTGCATGTTCTACGGACTTGGGTCAGATGGTACTGTTGGAGCCAATAAAAACTCGATCAAAATTATTGGTGAAGAAACTGAAAATTACGTTCAAGGATATTTTGTTTATGACTCCAAAAAAGCCGGAGCACAAACCATTTCTCACTTAAGATTTGGTCCTGAACCCATTTATTCATCTTATTTAATAGAGAAAGCTGATTTTATTGCCAGTCACCAGTTCAAATTTGTCTTGAAATTTAACATGATCGAAGACTTAAAAAAAGGTGGTACTTTCCTATTAAATTCACCTTATTCTAAGGATGAGATCTGGAATAAACTACCTCAGGTTGTTCAGGAAGAAATTATTAAAAAAGAAGCAAAATTCTACGTAATTGATGCCTCAAAAGTAGCTTATGAAGCCAATTTAGGAAAAAGAACGAATACTGTTTTACAAACGTGTTTCTTCGCTATCTCGGGAATTCTTCCCAAAGATGAAGCCATTTCCAAAATTAAAGGAGCCATCATAAAATCGTACTCTCACAAAGGGGAAAAAGTAGTAAAAATGAACTTTGATGCAGTAGACACTGCCTTGGCTAATTTATTTGAAGTAGATTATCCTAAACAAGTTACAAGTGATAAATCACTCGTTTCCGCTATGCACAATGCACCTGATGGATTTGTAAAAGAGGTACTTGAGAGTATTTTGGCCGGAAGAGGTGATGAACTACCTGTTAGTGCATTCCCGGTAGACGGTATTTTCCCAACCGGAACAACCCAATACGAAAAGAGCGGTATTGCAGACTTTATTCCAATCTGGGATGATGAAAATCTTTGTACACAATGTAACAAGTGTGTGGCTATTTGTCCTCATGCTGCCATCCGTGCCAAAGTAGTTACAACTGCAGAAATAGCTGGAGCACCTGAAGGAATGAAATTCGTTCCTGCCAAAGGAAGGCCATTTACAAGTGAAGAGTCTTATGTTCTTCAAGTTTCGCCTGAAGATTGTACAGGATGCGACCTATGCGTTGAAGTTTGTCCTGCCGAAAGTAAAGAAATTGAAGGCTTTAAGGCTATCAATATGCACAAGAAAATCGAATTTGATGTAGTAGAGAACAAATATTGGGATTACTTTATTGATCTTCCTGATTACGACAGATCTGCTTTGACCATTACCAATGTTAAAGGATCTCAGTTCTTGGAACCACTATTTGAATTTTCAGGAGCTTGTTCAGGATGTGGTGAAACACCTTATATCAAATTGTTATCTCAGTTATACGGGGATAGTATTTTAATTGCCAATGCAACAGGATGCTCTTCTATATACGGTGGAAATTTACCAACTACACCTTACAGGACCAATAAATTTGGTAGAGGACCAGCTTGGGCGAACTCATTATTTGAAGACAATGCCGAGTTTGGTTTAGGTATGCATCTCGCGGTTTCTAAAAAACATGAAATGGCAGTCGATCTACTAAAATCTATTGAATTATTGGTTGGAAGTGAGCTCGTAGACGCTCTATTAAACAATCCTGAAGAAACAGAAGAGCAAAAAGAACAAAAAATTGCTCAGATCCAGGAATTAAAAGAAACCTTACGCATACTTGATAACAGCGATGATGCCAAAAAACTATTGCGCATGGCAGACAACCTGAGAAAAAAATCCGTTTGGATCTTAGGTGGTGACGGCTGGGCTTATGATATAGGTTTTGGCGGAGTAGACCATGTATTGGCCTCAGGAGAAAATGTAAATATTTTAGTGATGGATACAGAGGTTTATTCAAACACCGGTGGTCAAACCTCTAAGGCAACGCCATTAGCGGCTAGTGCAAAATTCTCCATAGCAGGTAAGAAAAGTGCGAAGAAAAGCCTTGCTCTACAAGCGATTTCTTACGGAAATGTATATGTAGCTCAGATTGCCATTGGAGCGAAAGATCTTCAAACGTTGAATGCAATACGGGAAGCGGCTGCTTATCCGGGTCCATCTCTCATCGTGGCTTATGCCCATTGTGGTGAACATGGTTACGACTTGAGATATGGTGCTCAACAACAAGAAAAAGCAGTAGAATCAGGTTACTGGCCATTGTTTAGATTTGATCCTTCAAAACCAAAAGGCAAGAAGTTTAGATTAGATTCTAAAACTCCTACCATTCCTGTTCAAGATTTTATGTACAACGAAGCTAGATTTAAAAGAGTTGTAAAAGATAATGCTGAATTAGCTGGAACTCTTTTGATTGAAGCCCAAGAGCATGTAGATTCTAACTGGGAAAGATTAGAGCTTTTTAGAGATATTTAATGAATATTATCTGGGTTCGTGGCTCTAAGCCATGAACCCTTTTTTTAATTTTCTTTATGATGGAAGAAGGTTATAATTATGTAAAAAAGGCCGAGGAAAACCTCGAAAATGCACAAGAAGCCCTTTTCAAACCTCAAGAAGACATTGTCAGTTTTGTTGTTTGTAAAAATTCTCAATATGCCATTCTTAACTATTTAAGAGGATTTTTGGAAAGAAAAGGTTTCGAAACTCATGACCACGAAACCATCAGAGGCCTATTTAAGCGTTGCAGGAATATAGAACCGAGATTCAATCAAATAAAAATAAACGAAATTGATTGCCGGGGTAAAGAAATTGATGACAGTTATTGTTTAAATCTAGACAAGCTGGAAAAGTGTCACGGCGTTGCTGACAATTTAGACTCACTGCTAAGGCATCTAAAGATTATTTGATTTTAATCGTTTAATTTAAGAACGGCCATAAAGGCTTGTTGTGGTATTTCTACATTACCCACCTGACGCATTCTTTTTTTACCTTTTTTCTGTTTTTCAAGTAATTTTCTTTTCCGAGAAATATCTCCACCATAACATTTGGCCGTAACATCCTTACGTAAAGCTTTAATAGTCTCCCTTGAAATAATTTTTGAACCGATAGCCGCCTGAATCGGTATATCAAATTGCTGTCTTGGGATAAGTTCCCTTAATTTTTCACACATTCTTTTACCTATATAATAGGCATTGTCTGTGTGCAACAACGCTGATAAGGCATCTACTGGCTGACTATTGATCAATACATCCACACGAACAAGCTTTGAAGCTCTAAAGCTTGTTGGATGATAATCAAAAGAAGCATAGCCTTTAGAGACTGTTTTTAATCTATCGTAAAAATCAAAAACAATTTCTGATAAAGGCATATCGAAAGTAAGTTCTACTCTCTCAGGTGTCAGATAATTCTGATTGGTAATTTCACCTCTCTTTTCTATACACAAGCTCATGACCGCTCCAATAAAATCAGATTTGGTAATAATGCTCGCTTTTATAAAGGGTTCTTCAACCCTATTCAAACTAGATGGATCGGGTAGATCGGAAGGATTATTTACCAAAATCATTTTATCCGGCTCCTTGTTAGTATAGGCGTGATAAGAAACATTGGGTACGGTGGTGATTACCGTCATATCGAACTCACGCTCTAACCTTTCTTGTATAATCTCTAAGTGCAGCATCCCTAAGAAGCCACATCGAAAACCAAAACCAAGTGCCGCTGAACTCTCAGGAGAATAAACCAAAGAAGCATCATTTAACTGCAACTTCTCCATGGAAGAACGCAATTCCTCATAATCCTCTGTATCAACTGGATAGATACCCGCAAAAACCATGGGTTTTACATCTTCAAATCCTTCAATTCTTTCTGTGCTCGGGTTTTTAGGGTCTATTATTGTATCTCCAACTTTTACCTCGCTGGCTGTTTTAATACCCGTAATCAAATATCCTACATCACCGGCTTTAATCGATTCTTTTGGTTTTTGTTTAAGTTTAAGTGTCCCAACCTCCTCTGCAAAATATTGCTTTTTGGTCGCCATGAATTGAATGGCCTGACCCTTTTTGATTTCACCATTAATCACCCTGAAATAAGTCTCAACTCCTCTGTAAGAGTTGTAAACCGAGTCAAAAATAAGCGCTTGCAACGGTGCCTTTTCATCCCCCTTTGGAGCCGGTACGCGTTCAACGATAGCCTCAAGGATCTTGTCAACACCAAACCCTGTTTTTCCGCTTGCGTGAATAATATCATCATAATCACATCCCAAAAGATTCACAATATCATCGCTCACTTCTTCCGGATTTGCACTTGGAAGATCGATCTTATTTAAAACAGGAATAATCTCTAAATCATTTTCCAAAGCCAAATACAAATTTGAAATGGTTTGGGCTTGAATACTTTGGGCAGCATCAACAATTAACAAAGCTCCCTCACAAGCGGCAATGGACCGTGACACTTCGTAAGAAAAATCGACATGACCCGGAGTATCGATAAGGTTTAGTACATATCTTTCATTATTATACTCATAGTCCATTTGTATGGCGTGACTTTTTATCGTGATCCCTCGTTCACGCTCAAGATCCATACTGTCCAGTAACTGATCCTGTTTTTCGCGATCCGTAATCGTATGCGTAAACTCAAGTAATCTATCCGCCAAAGTACTTTTACCGTGATCGATATGTGCTATTATGCAAAAATTTCTGATGTTTTTCATATTCCTTTCATGTTCATGTCAAAAAAACGATCTCAAACAACGTTTTCATTTATCTTCATTTGATTCTGTTTTTTTATAAAAATATTCAACAAAAACCTGTTTAACAAATAGTTACAGCAGAAATAAAGAATATTTTTTGCGCCTTTAAAAAGCACTGCAAGATAGCGAAAAAAATAAATGACTTTCCTTTTTAATTCTCAGCGTATTTTGTGAACAAACGAATTAATCGACCCAATCAGCTATAAACAAATTTGTGTCGCTTGTTCCATGGTTATTTCTGTTGGAAGAAAAAATAATCTTTTTCCCGTCAGGCGAAAACATCGGAAACGCATCAAACACGCCGTCATAAGTGATTTGTTCTAATCCCGTACCATCTAAATTGATCATAAAAAGGTTGAATCCGTCTTTTTTGGCTTTGTGGTGGTTAGAAGAAAAAATGATTTTCTCTCCCTTGGGATGAAAAAACGGTGCCCAGTTCGCACTACCCAAATCAGTTATTTTTTTAAGTTCAGAGCCATCGAGATTGCAGACATATAACTCCATATGAGTGGGCATGACCAAATCTTGCGCGAGCAGATCTTTATATTCTTTAATTTCTTGTTCAGTTTTTGGCCTTGACGATCTAAAAATCAACTTCTCTCCATCAGGAGAAAAAAATGCACCGCCATCATACCCAAGTTCGAAAGTAACTTGTTTGACATCAGAACCGTCAAGGTTCATTGTATATAAATCCAAGTCGCCATTCCTGGTTGACGTAAAGACGATTTTATCTCCTTTTGGAGATACTGTTGGTTCAGCGTCATAACCCGGCGTATGGGTGAGTTGGTTTAACTGATTTCCATTCAGATCTGCCGTAAAAATATCAAAATCTGCATATACAGGCCAGACGTATTTACCTCCGTGATCTTCTTTTTTTGGTGACGGCGGACAAGCATCACCACCTAAATGAGTAGAGGAATAGATGATCACTTCATCTCCGGGAAGAAAGTAACTGCAAGTCGTTCTTCCTTTACCGGTACTTACCATTTGTGGTTTTCCATCTTTTGTCGTTTCATCGACTCCCATGGTAAATATCTGATCGCACTCCAGACCCCACTCTTTATTATTCGATTGAAAAGTAATTCTAGAATTATCAAAACTCCAATAGGCCTCGGCGTTATCTCCTCCAAAAGTGAGTTGTTTTATATTCTCCAAATGCTTCTCTTTTGGGTAATGTATTACATCAGTTACGCGAGTAGCACCGCTATAGCCGTCACTTTTATATTCAGAATTACCATGTGCTTGAGATGATTTATGCTGACTGCTTTTACAAGCCAGAAAACTAATAAATATAAGAGCTATAAAAACTTTTAATTTCATAAGATCAATTTTAAAATGTTGCAAACTTAAAACAATATCGGTTTAAAATGGCAGCAAAATATTAATAATTAGCGATAAAATACAGCTTGATAATAAAACTTTCACAAAATCGATAAATGCGCTAATTTTGCAATCGATTATGGCAAAGATTGGAAATATAGAATTAGGAGATTTCCCGCTGTTACTGGCTCCTATGGAAGACGTGAGTGATCCGCCTTTTAGAGCATTGTGTAAAGAGCAGGGAGCAGATGTTGTTTATACGGAGTTCATTTCTTCAGAAGGACTGATAAGAGATGCGGCAAAAAGTATTCAAAAATTAGATATTTACGAAAGGGAAAGACCGGTAGGTATTCAGATTTTTGGGGCCAATCTAGATTCTATGCTGCGAACGGTAGAAATTGTAGAGCAATCAAAGCCGGATTTTATCGATATTAATTTTGGTTGTCCGGTAAAGAAAGTTGTGAGCAAAGGAGCCGGTGCAGGAATTTTAAAGGACATCCCTCTAATGGAAAAATTAAGTCGGGAAATGGTTAAGCATACGGCTTTACCCATCACTGTAAAAACTCGTTTGGGTTGGGACGACGAAACAATTTATATCATGGAAGTGGCAGAAAGATTGCAAGATGCCGGTGTTCAGGCATTAGCCATTCATGGGAGAACCAGAGCTCAAATGTATAAAGGAAGCGCCACGTGGGAACCCATTGCCGATGTAAAAAATAATCCGCGAATTCATATTCCGATTTTTGGAAACGGAGATGTAGACAGTGCCGAAAAAGCAAAATCAATGCGCGATGACTTCGGTTTAGATGGCGCAATGATCGGTCGTGCAAGTATTGGAAATCCCTGGTTTTTTAAAGATGTAAAGCACTTTTTTACTACTGGAAAGCACCTTGAACCTCCCTCTTTAAAAGAACGAGTCGACGTTGTAAAACGACATTTGTCAATGGCCATTGACTGGAACGGAGATCATGCCGGACTTTATGAAACCCGAAGGCATTATTCAAATTACTTTAAAGGTATTCCTAATTTCAAAGAGTACAGGCAAAGAATGGTAACCGGAGAATCGAAAGAAATTGTTTTTGAGGTGCTCGATGAAGTACTTGAAAAATTAGCCTAGTTACTGACCAATTTTTTATTAATCCTGCCACTTGCTAATAATGCGGCTGAATAGCCCAATATGATGATTGTGGCTATCACAATTAAAACATTGCTCCAATAGAACTCAACGGGATAAGCCAAATATTGGGTGATCATAATCAGTCCTAATTTTTTCTGAAGCAAAATCAATGGAATGGCAATGAGCAGTCCGATTAACAGACCTACCATGGTCAACAAAAATCCCTGGAGAATAAAAATTCGTCTGATATTTTTGATGTCTGCGCCAAGATGATACATTGTTTTTAAATTAGCTCTTTTATCAATAATCATCATTACGATTGCGCCGATTACATTGAACAAGGCAATGATCAAGACTAAAGTAAAAACCAAATAGGACGCCAAATTTTCTGTATTCAGCATTTTATAAAAAACTGAATTCAATTGTTCTCTGGTTTGGACTTTATAGGCATCACCCAGACTCCTTTGCAATTCTTCCTGAACTTCCTCCGTGAACTTTGCATCACTTAATTTAATTTCAACCGAAGTAATCTGATCTGGTTTATAATTGAGCAATTCCTGTGTGAGCGATAAATTTGCAAAAACATATTTGCCGTCGATCTCTTCTGTAAGTTTAAAAATACCGATCGGTTGAGTATTTACGCTGGTAAAGGCATTTCTAGGATCGGTTATATATCCCTTTCCAGGTTTTGGTACAAAAATTTTCAAAGGATCCAAAAAGTCATAGGCTCCAACAGACAGCAAGGAGGAAATCTTACCCCCGATGACAACTGTATATTTTTCTTTATAATTAACCCATTCTCCAAAATAAACGGCAGTATCCATACGATTCACATTAAGATACTGTTCGTCAATTCCCTTTATAATTGCGATGTGAGACTTATCGTTATAATTAAAAAACGCGCGCTCCTCTATCACTTTGCTATAAGCAGCAATTTTTTCTTTCGCCAAAATTCGGGCTATAGAATCATTAAATAAAAATGATTTACCTCTAACTGAACTGACCTTTAAATCGGGATCGGATACCTCAATAAAATTTAAACTAAAACTTTTTAAACCCGAAAAAACAGACAAAACAACAAATAAAGCCATGGTACTCACCACCACTCCAACAGTGGCAATAATCGTAATTATGTTTATGGCATTGTTGCTGCTTTTAGAGACCAAATACCTTTTGGCGATGTAAAGCGGGAAATTCAATTTATTTCTTTTTCTTTTCTTTAAGAATATCGGGGTTTTTAATGGGATTTTCGTTTCCCTTTAAAGCCTGATCTATATTGTCAATATAATCTAAAGAATCATCGATATAAAAATGAAGTTCAGGCATTTTTCTCAACTGATTTCTAGTGAGTTGTGCCATTTTATATCGAAGTTCAGATGATTGATCTACGATGTCTTTAAAAATATCCTCTTTTAAATTTGAAGGAAAAATACTCAAATAGACTTTGGCTTCATTCAAATCTGCTGTCACTTTTACTTTAGTTACAGAAATCAAAACTCCTTTACCTCCATCTTGAGCTTCCTTTCTCAATAAATTAGCAAGATCTTCTTGTAAAACTCCTGCAATTTTCTTTTGTCTATTGCTTTCCATAAATGCAAAAGTACGTTATAATTCTTTGAAAGATTACTTAAATAGTAGAGGTAAATCTAAAAAACTTTAATTTTACTTGTCTGCCTGCTAGTTCAAAATGTTTTACTCAGAAACAAGTTGAAGTTTTAATAAAAATATGGGCAACGAAGATAATTACTCCAAAAAACTGTCTTAAATATAAATCTGAGACCGGCGTCATTTTTATTGTTCAAATCCATCTAAATAATTACCTTCGCAACGGTTAACTTTATCAGTATTTATGAGTGAATCCTTCGAAAAATACCAAAAACGCAGATTGAGATCCTCTTATTTTTCTGTGATCATTAGTATAGCACTTGTTTTGTTTCTGCTTGGTTTAATTGGATTACTCTTATTGCAAACCAAGAAAATTTCCGATTATTTTAAAGAACAGGCTGCAATTACCTTGTTCATTAAAAACGAAGTAAAGAAGGAAAGTATAGCGAAATTGCAGGCTAGCATAGATGCCGAACCTTTTACAAAATCAAGCAAATTTGTTTCAAAAGAAGAAGCTGCTCAGATTTATAAAGAAGAAAACGGAGAAGATTTTATGAATTTCTTGGGTTACAATCCTTTACAAAATTCTATTGACATTCATTTAAAAGCCGATTATGTTTCTCCCGAAAAAATGTTGGAAATAGAAGAAATTTACAAGAAAAATGCATTGATCTCTGAAGTTTCATATGATAAACCGCTAATTGAAATGCTTACAAAAAATGTAAAAAAAATTAGCATCATTATATTGATTTTTAGCGCTTTGGCTACCTTGATTGTGATTGTTTTGATCAATAGTTCTATTAGATTATCCATTTATTCAAAAAGATTTACAATTAAGACCATGCAAATGGTGGGTGCCACCAAGCGTTTTATAAGAAGACCATTTATATGGCAGACTGTAAAACTTGGGATCATCGGTTCAATGATTGCCATGTCGGCTTTGGCTGCTGTTATATTTTATTTCGATCAATATTTCCCTCAATTTGAACTAATAAAAGAAGAAATAAAACTCGGCGCACTATTTGGCGGAATATTCCTTTTGGGTATTTTGATTACCTGGATAAGTACTTTCTTTGCCACCCAAAGATTCCTTAACCTCAGAACAGACGAACTGTATTTTTAAAATTTTGAAAATGGCTAAAAACGACCAGAAAAACACAACTGAATTCTTATTTGAGAAAAAAAATTACCTGATTATGATCGTGGGGATTGCCATTATTCTGTTTGGATTCGGACTCATGATTGGCGGAGGTAGCGAAGATCCCGAAGTTTTTAATGAAGAATTATACAATTTTAGAAGGATCCGTTTGGCACCTACTTTGGTTTTAATCGGTCTGGGTATTCAGATCTATGCCATTTTTACCAGATCAAAAAAGAACTAGTTCTCCTTAATATCACAACATGAGTTTTATAGAAGCCATCATTCTTGGGATCATCCAAGGACTTACCGAGTTTTTACCCGTATCATCTAGTGGGCATTTAGAATTAGGAAAGGCTATTTTTGGCGAAAATTTAGTGCCCGAAGAGAGTCTCACTTTTACAGTCGTTCTGCATTTTGCAACGGCCTTGAGTACCATCATTATTTTTAGAAAAGATATTATCGAGATACTTAAAGGATTGTTTCAGTTTGAAGCAAATGATGAATTTCAGTTTGCTGTGAAAATAATTATTTCGATGATTCCCGCCACTCTCATCGGCTTGTTCTTTGAAGATGAAATTGCTTCCCTGTTTAGTGATAACATCTTGTTTGTGGGCTTTATGTTATTGATTACAGCCGGATTACTTCTTTTTGCGGATCGGGCTAAGAATACGACAAAAAAAGTTACTTTTCAATCCGCCTTTATCATTGGAATTGCTCAGGCTATTGCTATTTTACCCGGTATCTCAAGATCGGGAGCCACGATTTCAACTTCTGTTTTATTGGGAATTGACAGAACCAAAGCAGCTCGTTTTTCCTTTCTGATGGTCGTTCCACTGATCATGGGTAAAGTCGGCAAGGATATTTTAGGTGGAGAAATTAATTTCTCAGGAGCAAATTTTTATGTCATGGCCGCTGGTTTTATAGCAGCTTTTGTCTCCGGACTCTTTGCTTGTCAATGGATGATCGCTCTGGTAAAGAAAAGTAAATTGAGCTATTTCTCTATTTATTGTGCTATTGTTGGTCTCATCGCTATTACTTATGCACTCGCTCAATAAATGACTGCTGAAGATTACAAAAACGGTCAAATTCTATTGGTAGACAAGCCATATAAATGGACTTCGTTTCAGGTTGTAAATAAATTGCGCTGGGCGATCAAAAAAAAATACGGGCTTAAAAAATTAAAAGTAGGACACGCGGGAACATTGGATCCCTTAGCGACAGGCTTATTGATTATTTGTACGGGCAGTTTTACCAAGAAAATAGATCAGTTCCAGGCACAATTAAAAGAGTATACCGGCACCATTACGCTGGGCAGCACAACACCTTCTTATGATCTAGAAACCGAAATTGACAAACCTTACCCTATTCAACATCTGACTGAGCAGAAGATTTTAGCAAATACAGCTCACTTTCTTGGAGAAATTGAACAAATTCCCCCTATTTTTTCAGCTTTAAAAAAAGACGGGGTGCGGTTATATGAATTGGCCAGAAAGGGAGAAAGTACAGAAATAAAGCCTAGAAAAATTACTGTTTTCGAGTTTGAAATCGTGAAAATAGAAATGCCTGATGTATATTTTAGAATTGTATGCAGTAAGGGTACCTATATCAGATCAATCGCACATGATTTTGGACAAAAGCTGCAATCCGGCTCACATTTAAGTAGTTTGAGAAGAACTAAAAGTGGCGAATTTGATGTAATCAACGCTATTGATCCTGTCAAATTCGTTGAAGGATTACAGTTAGAAGAAATGTGATATCCAACTTTCTTCGGCAGTCGATTCCCATGCCTCTTCAAATTCTCTTTTTGTATGCACAAAATGATTAAAGACAATGGTACTTTTAGCAACACTTTTACTTTTGATCAGTTTTTTAAAATCGGGTACTTCTTTACACTGAATATATTCGCCTTGTTTAAAAAATACCTTTACCTTATCGATCAAAGAGATACTGAATTTTTTTTCAAAGTATTGAATAACTTCAATTAACTGGTCATTCATGACCAGATCAAAGGGCCTTTCAGACGAAATCATGATGACGATAAATCTGTCGAAATATATCTGAAAATTAGATTTTAAGGGAAAATCAGATAAAAAGGAAGTCAATGAACTTTCGACTTCCTCAATCTCTTGTGGGTACATTTTTCTTTCAGCAGGAAAAATTAAAACTCTTGCATCCTCTTCTATATTTTCAATTTCCACCAACATTTACTTCATTTTCCTTAAGATCTCCACTAATTCCTCTTCTATACTCTGTCCTTTATCTCTATTATACCAAACCTGTAAATCTTCTTTGATTTGGCCATCTATTTTACCATTTTTTTCTTTGTACTCATCCAACAAAGCCTTTGCCCTTTTCGACCTTGGGCCCCAATGGTCGATAACCTCGTTATTCTTATCTAAAACAATTAATTTCGGGATAGACCTGCTTCCGTCGGTCAAGAACTGTTGCATGAGTGGATCATTTTCATCCCGGGAAACAATTTTGAGGTTGATTTTTTGATTCAATTCCGCAAATTTGTTGAGCACCGGTAAAGACTGAGCCGCATCACCACACCAAGATTCAGAAAGCACTAACCAAGTAAAATCATTTTCAATTTGAGCCACTTCTCGTTTTGCAGTTTCATCCAATTCAATTTGTTTGTCTAGACGTTTCATTCGTTTATCATTCAAACGATTGTAATGCATTAAATCATCTGCACTTTCTTTATTATTAAACTCTGAGACTAACTTTTGTAAATGGTTTCTATATTCTTGGTAATTCATTGCCTTTTGCAGGCTGTTTTCAATAATTTCTTTCATCATTTTAAATTTTCTCTGCTTTTAGACGGAAATATTTCAATACCTAACGAATGATAAATTGCAATCCTTCTAACATTACTTTTACCATTTTTTCTAAATCGAATTTATGCTCCCAACCCCAATCCTTTCTCGCCTGACTATCATCGATAGAATAGGGCCAACTATTCGCAATTTTTTGTCGAGGATCTTTTTTGTAGGTAATGTCAAAATCCGGTAAAGATTTTTTTATTTCCAAAGCAATTTCTTCCGGAGAAAAGCTGATCGCAGCTAAATTATAAGCTGTATATGAATCAAAAGGTTCGTGTTCCATCAACTTCACGGTAGCGTCGACTGCATCTTCCATGTACATCATAGGCAAAGTGGTATCCTTTTTTAAAAAGCTTTGGTAAGTCCCGGTTTGTAAGGCGCCGTAAAATATTTCTACGGCATAATCTGTTGTGCCGCCTCCGGGATTGGTCTTATAACTTATTATCCCGGGATATCTCAGCGTTCTTACATCTACACCAAATTTATTATGATAGTATGCACACCAGTTCTCTCCTGCTAATTTACTAATCCCATAAACTGTACTTGGATCCATAACCGTAACCTGTGGTGTCTTGATTTTAGGAGAAGATGGGCCAAAGACGGCGATGGACGATGGCCAAAAAACTTTATCTATATACTTTTCCTTTGCGAGTTCTAGGACATTAAATAAAGTGTTCATATTCAACTCCCATGCTTTCTGAGGATTCTTTTCTGAAATAAATGAGAGCATGGCAACAAGCAAATAAACCTCTTTGATATCGTGTTTTTTAACGACTTCCAAAATATCATTCTTATTAGAAGCATCGAGTATTTCAAATTGTCCACTTCGCATGACCTCAAAATTTCCATTTCGAATATCTGAGGCAATCACCGAAGAATTTCCATAAATTTGCCGTAGTTTTAATGTAAGTTCTGTACCAATTTGTCCGCTTGCACCAAGAATTAATATTTTATGTTCCATGCCATTATTTTTATGCAAATATATTTCAATTCCGCGGGATATGGTAAATTGAAAGCAGTTTGGTAATAAGTATTACAAAACAGAATAATTCCTTAATCCATTTTATGAAATATTTATATTTTACAATAATTCTCTTCCTGTTTTTGATTCATTTTTCTTGTAAAAAAGACGCTTCTATTGAAGTGCAGAATACACCTATTTCGATTCAGGATTCTATAAGAACCAATTTGAATTACAGCATAACTGAGAAATTAAATCCGGCAGCACAAGAGTTGTCCAAAGAATGGACAGAATATAATGAAGTCAATAGATTCCTCGAGAATAATGGTTCAAACTCAAATGAACAAGCACTTTTTAACGCCAAGGAATTTGCGGGTCTGACCGAAAAATTAAAAGACACCATATCAGTACAGGAATTAAATATTCCCGCGTTAAAAATTCGCTTAAATGTATTACACAATGAAGCGCTCAGACTGCAGGATATGGCGACCATTTCAGTGATTTCCGCTAAGGAAGTAAATCTGGAAAGGCAAAAGATTTACGATGCGTTTTCTGCGGTAAATTTTAAATTGAATAACCTTACCGATCAAGCTAAAATAAATGACAAATTAAAGCAATTTGTAGATGAAATGGTTTTAGACACAACAGTGAGGACCAATCTGGCAGAACCAGCCTTAGATTCGCTAAAGACGCCATAAAAAAATCCGGAAGAACAAAAGTCATTTCCGGATTTCTCCCACTAACTAAAACTAAAATTTCAACTAATCAACATTATCGTGTAAAAACGAATTATTCGAACGCAATTGAATTTCATCGTTTTCATCAATACCGAGGGTATATCTTGATTTATTCTGGTTGTTATCTGATGAATGGCTATTTTCTTTGATATCTACCCCCAAACGTTTGTAGGCAGGTTGATTTTCCATTTCATCAATATTCTTATTAATCTGGCTGCTAAACTTATAGTTGAACGTTTTCATTTTCTCTCTCCTTGCGTCTGCTCTTTTTCTTAACTCTTCAATGGTCAAAGTGAGCGGAGAAACTTCATCATCCACAATTACTGATGAAGACGGAACTGAATCAGTTGTTTCCCTATTTTTTATTTGAATATTCATTTCCAGATCTTCTTCCTCCTCTTTCTTTGATCTGCTCATTTCTTTCAACACTTTCATTTCTGCCGGGAATTCTTCTTCAAATTCCAACGTATGTCTTATATGGTGAGCCGTAGATTTAATCTCTGGCTTAACTTCTTCTAAATCTACAATTTCATAATCGTTAATAGAGAATATTTTTTGAGCAGGTTTTTTTTCTTCAATTGGCATGTCGAAAGTAAAAGTAAACTGATTTTCATTTTCTTCTTGCTTTTCTTCGACGACGGGTTCTGTCATATCATTGATCACAAAATCCTTTTCAACCTGATAATTCATTTTAGGCGCTACTGTGGGCTGCTCTTCTCTGGGTTCTACCTCTTCAAAGACTACGGCCATATCATTTAATAGCGCTTCTTTTTTTGGTTTAATTTCAGGTTCGACCAATATTTCGGGCGATTTCTTTTGTATAACCGGTTGTTCGTTTATCTGAGGTTCTCTTTTTATGGTATTCTCCAACTTATCTTCAACCAAGGTATGCACTATCTTTTTAGGATCTAAACTTTGGATTTGTCTCTCTTGATCAGCGTTAAATCCCGTTGCAATAACCGTTACAGCAATTGCATCACCGAGATTTTCATCTTCCCCAACACCCATAATAATATCGACATTGGTTCTTGCTTCCGATTGGATATAATCATTGATTTCTCCAATTTCATCAATAGTCACTTCAGAACTTCCCGATACGATCAAAAGCAATACTCTTTTAGCTCCGGTAATTTTATTATCATTCAATAATGGAGAATCGAGTGCTTTTGTAATGGCGTTTTGCGCTCTGTTATTACCGGAAGCAGTAGCAGATCCCATGATCGCGGTACCACTACTAGATAAAACAGTCTTGGCATCTTTTAAATCGATATTTTGTGTATAGTGATGCGTAATTACCTGTGCAATTCCTGTTGCAGCTGTAGACAAAACTTCATCTGCTTTAGAAAAGCCTGCTTTGAATCCAAGGTTACCGTATACCTCTCGCAGTTTATTATTATTGATCACAACTAAAGAATCTACGTGCTCCCTTAACTTTTCGATTCCTTTTTGAGCTTGTTCATTTCTCATTTTTCCCTCAAATGAGAAAGGAGTTGTCACAATTCCAACAGTTAAAATGTCTAAACCTTTTGCGATTTTTGCGATGACCGGAGCAGCTCCTGTTCCAGTTCCACCGCCCATACCCACAGTGATAAAGATCATTTTAGATCTAACATCGAGCATGGCTTTAATGGCTTCTATACTTTCTACGGCAGCTTCTTCTCCAATACTAGGATTGGCACCAGCACCCAATCCTTCGGTTAATGTTGCTCCAAGCTGTATTTTAGTAGGCACAGGGCTTGTCTCAAGTGCTTGGGCATCGGTATTACATATCACAAAATCGATACCTTCAATGCCTTTGCTAAACATATGGTTTACGGCATTACTTCCTCCGCCACCTACACCAATTACTTTAATGACGTTCGATTGGTTTTTCGGTAAATCGAACGAAATTTGTTCAAAATCTAAATTACTCATAACTTTTTCAAGGGATTTACTGGTTTATTCTTTTTTATTTATTCTGCGTTTTCTAAAAAATCTCTGAACTTTTCGATCCATTTTTCAAAAATGGTCTTTCTCGGTTCTTTCGAGACAATTGGCTTTTCTTTACCTGCTTCACCTGTTTCCATTTGCCTCTTGACAGCAATTTCTGCTTTCGCCTTCTTCTCTTTGTCTGCCAATCCTTTCATCAATAATCCAACTGCTGTTGCAAACGCAGGACTGGATAAATCTGTATCACTTGTGCCCGACAAGTGTTCATTTGGATAACCAATTCTAGTATCCATACCAGTGGTATATTCAACTAATTGTTTGATATGCTTCAATTGAGCACCTCCTCCTGTTAACACGATACCGGCAATTAATTTCTTCTTATTCTCTTCGTGACCGTAATTTTTGATCTCTAAAAAGACTTGCTCTATTATTTCTATCACTCTGGCATGAATGATCTTCGATAAGTTCTTTAATGTAATTTCCTTTGGATCTCTGCCTCTTAAACCGGGAATAGACACAATTTCATTTTCTTTGTTCTCTCCTGGCCAAGCCGATCCGAATTTTGTCTTGAGGAGTTCAGCTTGTTTTTCTATGATCGAGCAGCCTTCCTTTATATCATCTGTAATCACATTTCCACCAAAAGGAATAACCGCCGTATGCCTGATAATTCCATCCTTGAAAATGGCTAAATCAGTAGTTCCTCCACCTATATCTATTAAGGCCACACCAGCTTCTTTTTCTTCATGGCTTAATACCGCTTCCGCAGAGGCGAGTGGTTCTAACGTTATACTCGACAACTCCAAGCCAGCACTTTTGATACATCTTCCCACATTTCTGATCGAAGAGACCTGCCCCACAACTACATGGAAATTGGCCTCCAATCGGCCGCCATACATTCCTATGGGGGTTTTAATTTCAGACTGTCCGTCTACTTTATATTCCTGAGGTAATACGTGGATAATTTCTTCCCCCGGAAGCATCACTAATTTATACACCTGATTAATGAGTAATTCAATATCAGATTCATCAATGACCTTTTCAGGGTTAGTTCTTGTGATATAATCGCTGTGATGTAAACTTCTAATATGCTGACCGGCAATTCCAACAACAACACTTTTTATTTTTTCACCAGAAATTGATTCTGCTTCTTCGACTGCCTGTTGAATGGATTGAATTGTTTGTGTAATATTATTAACAACACCTCGGTGAACACCTAGACTTTTTGCTCTACCCGTACCTAAAACCTCCAGTTTATTGTATGCATCTCTTTTGCCTACCATAGCTACTATTTTGGTAGTACCAATATCTAAACCAACAGCAATGTTATCTTTACTCATGACTTACTTTTTAGAACAAACAATTTGATTATTAAATGACAGGTTGATGGTATCATATTTTTCCAGTGTATTATTGGCAATAGCATCTTGATAAAAAGCTTTTAATTTACTTTTCTTTTGCTCAAAATTGTGCATTGACCCGAATACAATGGTTTGTCCCCCAACCCTTGTGTAGAGCTCAAATTGTTTTATTTCCCCTTTTTTTTGCTTTATTCCAATGATCTGCTTTTCTAAAAAAGGATCATTCTTTATTTTATTCGCCAGCATTGTTAAATCTTCACCCACATCATTCAAATCCAAATCAGCTATAATTGGTACACGGGAAGAATAATTTCCAGATAACGGCATTTTCTTTCCAAATACATCTAAATAAAAAGATTCAGATTCATTAACCACCCTTAAAACAGGTGTCTTCTGTGTAATTATTGCCCCCAAATTCCCTTGCAGGGTATAAAAAACCTCTGCGTTTTGAATCATTGGATTCGATTCAACCGCCTTTTCTAAATTATTCAAAAGTAAACTTTCTAGTGATTGATTTTCTTGGTTTTCCAAACTTTGTATTAACAATTTATTAACCATGTCATAGGTGATAAACAGGTTTTCACCATTTTCAAATACTACATCAATTTGTTGCATTTTTTTCTTCGAATTTCTTTCTGACGCAAATCCATATAGAAACACAACCACTATGATGAGGAGGATCGTTGTGACATAAGAAATATACTTTTTCATCTTTTTTGTGTTATAAAACTATGGCAATCTATTCTTCAAATAAACCAAGTAAAATTGCCATAGCTGTCAAAGTATTTAGCACATTGTTATTTTAATATTTTTTCAATTTCGTCCACAATATCATTTGTCGCATTGGGCAAAGCCAGTTTTTTAATATTCTGAGACATCTTTTCTTGTACATTTTTATCGCCAATCAACTCAGTTAGCACCTCTTTAAACCTGCCCAATTCATTTTCTTTTAACATGATAGCGGCATCTTCCTTTACCAAGGCCAAAGCATTTTTAGTTTGATGATCTTCTGCTACATTTGGGGAAGGAATAAAAATCACAGGTTTTCCAACAATGCATAACTCTGAGATTGTTCCAGCTCCGGCTCTGCTCACTATAAAATCGGCTGCTGCATATAACAAATCCATTCTTTTGATAAAAGAAAGTGTTTGTACATTTTCCCTTTCGCCGTGATGTTTATATTTTTCGATATAGTAATTTCCTGTTTGCCATAGTATTTGAAGGCCACTTTTTAGCAAGTCATCCAAATGCTCATTGACCGTTTCATTGATCTTTCCAGATCCCAGGCTTCCACCTATTACTACCAGTGTTTTTTTAGAAGGATTTAAACCAAAAAAATCAATGGCTTCCTTACGTTTTCCTTCAATTGAGATCAAATCTTGCCTCACCGGATTTCCTGTCTTGACAATACTTTCTTTTGGAAAAAAGACCTCCAGACCATCATAGGCTACACATATTTTTTTTGCATTTTTTGAAAGCCATTTATTCGTTATTCCCGGATAAGAATTTTGTTCCTGAATAACAGTTGGTATGCTATTCTTATTTGCAATAAACAAGGTTGGACCCGAGGCAAACCCACCGGTTCCGACAACCACATCAGGCTTATGTTCTTTCATTATTTTATGTGCCTCTCGCAGACTTCCCAACAATTTATAGGGAATAGATAAGTTTTTCAACGACATACTTCTTTGAATTCCGGCAATATCCAGTCCGATGATTTTGTAACCCGCCTGTGGTACTTTTTCCATTTCCATTCTATTTTTTGCACCCACAAAAAGTATTTCCGCATTCGGATTGCGACGCTTTATTTCATCCGCTATCGAAATAGCAGGATAAATGTGCCCTCCTGTACCTCCTCCACTCATGATGACTTTAATTGATCGTTTCATGCAAAATATCTAAAGGATTCTCCAACTCTTCATTTTTTTCCTTTTGCATTTCTGCAAAATTTACTTCTGATGCACTTACACTTAAAATGATTCCTATCGCAAAACAGGTCATCCAAATCGATGTACCTCCAGTGCTGATGAGCGGTAAGGGCTGACCCGTTACGGGCAACAATCCCACAGCAACAGCAATATTGATAAACGCTTGAAAAACAATTGGCACTCCAACTCCGATGGTCAAAAGTGTTCCAAAAACAGTTTTTGTTTTTGTAGCAATTACAAAAATTCTGAACATCAAAAACAAATAGGACAGAATAATAATTACTGCACCAATTAAACCGAATTCTTCAACGATAATGGCATAAATAAAATCTGAGGAAGATTGTGGCAAGAAATTCTTTTGAACACTTTTACCAGGTCCCTTCCCTTTTATTTCTCCTGAAGCAATGGCTATTTTTGCTTTTTCTGCCTGATAATTATCGTCTGTTTCACCCGAGAAGAAATTTTCAATTCTGTTGTTCCAAGTTTCTATTCTCGTATTCTTCATCGTATCAGGAAAAGCCCGTGCAAGTAGAATAAAAACTGTCAGGGCAACAAGAGCCATGCCCAAAATATTGAGTATATATTTAATTGGATAACCCCCAATAAAAACCAGCAAGAGGATCATTGCAAAAGCTATGGCTGTTGTAGAAAAATTGGCTGGCAAGATCAAAATTAAGATGATTCCAACCGGAATCCATAAATACAAAAAACTCTCCTTAAACTTGATCTCTTTATCCTTGTTTCTCGCCAAATACCTGGCCACATACATCATCAGTACAACAATTGCTAAGGTGGAAGTTTGGAAACCAACTCCGACAAACGGAATCTGTATCCATCTACTCGCATTTGCTCCTCCAATAACCGTTCCTTTGGCTAATGTAAAAACCAGCAAAAGTAAAACAACAGGCATCAAAAGAACTGACAATCCACTAAAATAACGGTAAGGTATTCTGTGTACAGTAAACATAATTACAAACCCGAGCAGCAATAATACAGCATGTTTGATGAGGTAACCAAAGGTGGTCCCTTTTCCTATTACATAGACCAAATTGGTACTAGCACTATAGACGGGCAAAAAAGAAAAAATAGCCAAAACCGCTACAATGGCCCAAATTGTTCTATCTCCTTTTATGTTATCTAACTTAATATTCATTTTATCTATAGACTTCTAACCGCTGCTTTAAATTGAGCACCTCGCTCTTGAAAATTTTCAAAATATCTGTCACTGTTGGTTGAGGGCGACATTAGTACCGCTTCACCGTTCTCAGAGAGTTTATAGGCAATCTGAACAGCCTCCTGTATAAAAGAACTCTCAACAATATAGTCAACTACATTACCAAAAGTATTTATGATATTTTCGTTATGGTAACCAATGCAGACAATGGCCTTGACCTTTTCACGAACAAGTGGAAGTAAGGGCATATAATCTGCATTTGTCGTATCTCCTTCAACGATCCATACAATTGGCATATCTATACAATCCATTGAATAGAAAGTGGCATTTACAGATTGAGCTCCTGCGTCGTTTATATATTGAACCCCATTGATTTTATAAACCGACTCCAATCGGTGTTCCTCAGTATTATTAACATCCAAAGATGCCCTAATTGCCTCTTTTCTAACACGAACTAATTCTGAAATCATGTTTGATGCTAAAGCATTTTTTACATTAAATTGTTGTTGTACGGCAAATGACGATATACTCATTGGATTGATTTATCTTACTTTTAATGTTAATATTGATAATACTGCCAGAAATATTCCAACGATCCAAAATCTCGTTACGATTTTACTTTCGTGGTATCCTTTCTTTTGATAGTGATGATGAAGAGGAGACATTAGAAATATTCTCCTTCCTTCGCCATATTTTCTTTTGGTGAATTTGAAATAAGCTACTTGTATCATTACCGACAAGTTTTCTGCAACAAATACACCCGCGATCAATGGAAGCAGCAACTCCTTTCTGACGGCAATTGCTAAAACAGCTATGATACTGCCAATGGTCAAACTTCCCGTGTCGCCCATAAAAACTTGCGCCGGATATGCATTGTACCATAAAAAACCAACAATACCTCCAACAAATGCACTAATAAAAACGGTCATTTCACCCGAATTGGGTATATACATGACATTCAAATAATCTGAAAAAATGATGTTACCTGATATCCACGCAAAAATGGCTAGTGTAGCTACCATAATAGCAGAAGTCCCCGCAGCAAGTCCATCAATCCCATCTGTTAAATTTGCACCGTTTGATACACCTGTAATGATAAAAGTAACCATGGCAATAAAAATGACCCATGCGTAATCTTCAGCTTTATCCCCTAAAAACCACAATAAACTCTTGTAATCAAATTCATTGTTTTTCACAAAAGGGATGGTTGTTTTAGTCGATTTTTTTTCTTCAGTAAAGTTTTTAGTAGGCAATATTGTCTGTTGTTCAACTTTTACTATTGATGACTGCGGTAATTTTTCTTTGACCACCACATCAGGATTGAAATATAAAATGATCCCAACGAGTAATCCCAAAACAACTTGACCGATAATCTTAAATCTTCCTTTTAAACCTTCTTTGTCCTTTTTAAAAACTTTGATATAATCATCTACAAAACCGATTGTGCCCATCCAAAGTGTAGTAATGATCAGAAGAATAATATAGACGCTGTCCAACTTTGCAAACAATAAAACAGGCACCAAGGTTGCCAAAATAATGATGATTCCACCCATAGTAGGTGTCCCGGATTTTTGTTTTTGACCCGCTAATCCGAGATCGCGAATTGACTCGCCTACTTGTAATCTTCTTAAAATATTAATGATCTTTTTTCCAAAAATTGTCGAAATCAACAGTGAAAATGCAAAGGCCATGGCTGAGCGGAATGTGATATATTGAAATAAGCCCGCGCCAGATACTTGATAGGTTTCATCTAAATATTTAAATAAATAATAGAGCATTTTTATTGTTGATTTAAAAGTTCTTTAGCAATTTTGAAATCGTCAAAATCTATTTTTGTTTTACCTATAATTTGGTATGTTTCGTGCCCTTTTCCTGCGATTAATATGATGTCGTTCTCCTCCGCCATTTGACAAGCCGCTTTAATAGCCTGCAATCTATCTGCGATCGTCACATATTTTTTAAAATGTTCAGGAGATACACCAAGTTCCATATCCTTCAATATTTCAATAGGATCTTCGGTTCTTGGATTATCTGATGTCAATATCACCTGATTACTCAATTGTGTAGCGATGGAAGCCATTTTTGGCCTTTTCGTTTTATCTCTATCACCTCCACAACCCACAACGGTAATCACTTTTTCGTTATTGGTTCTGATTGAGTTGATGGTTTCCAATACATTTTTAAGAGCGTCGGGTGTATGTGCATAATCTACGATGGCAATAACTCCTTTAGGTGAAATGGTGTATTGAAACCTTCCGTCAACATTCTTAAGCATGCTGATCAATCTCATGACCTCCATCTTTTCCAAACCTAATAAAGTGGCTGCACCGTAAATGGCTAACAAATTATACGCATTGAATTCGCCAATTAATTTGGTATACAATTCCTGACTGTCTATACTCAAAACCAAACCGGAAAATTGATTTTCCAAAATTTTGCCCTTAAAATCAGCAACGGTCTTAAGCGCATAAGTGTATTGTTTAGCATTTGTATTCTGAAGCATGACCATGCCATTCTTATCATCGGCATTGGTCAGTGCAAAAGCGTCTTTTGACAACTCATCAAAAAACCGTTTTTTAACATCGCGGTATTCTGCAAATGTTTTGTGATAATCGAGATGATCATGCGTGAGGTTAGTAAAAATCGCTCCTTCAAAGACCAATCCTGCAGTTCTGTTCTGATGGATCCCATGGGAACTCACCTCCATAAAACAATATTCAACCCCTTCATCAACCATTTGGGCCAAGGATTTATTGATGGTAATTGAATCAGGAGTTGTATGCGTTGTGCTAAATTGCTGCGGACCAATTTTGATGGAGATAGTAGAAATTAATCCACTCTTTTTACCTGCCAATGAAAAGAGATTGTACAATTGCGTGGCTACAGTGGTCTTTCCATTTGTTCCGGTAACGCCTACAAGTTTTAGTTTTTTTGATGGATTTTCATAAAAATTTGAAGCGATGAATGCAAGTGCCCTCTGACTGTTCTTTACTTGAATATATGTGATATTATCCTGCGTTATGCTCGGCATTTCTTGACAAACAATGGCAACTGCACCCTTTCTGATTACTTCATCTATGAATAAATGACCATCAACCACAAGTCCTTTTTGAGCCACATATAGAGCTCCTTTCTCGATATCCCTTGAATCAAAAGATATCTGGCCAATTTTAATTTCAGCTGAGCCTTTTATCGAATCTACCTCTACCTGTTTTAATATGTCTTTTAAAGATTTCAATCCTCCTATGATAGTTTGAGTTGTATTACTTTCCCTTTTTCTAATTTTTCACCTGCTTTTACAGATTGTGATTGCACTACGCCTGTACCCACAACACTCACCTTAAATCCTAAGTTTTCTAAAATTGGAATAGCATCCATACCAGCCATTTTTGTAACGTTTGGAACTGTTTTAATAGATTTATTGACCGTCTTGTAATAGTTTTCAAAACTTTTATTTACCGTTTCATTTGCGTCTTGTAAAGTCAATTCCGATTGAATTGGTGTTTCTGCATAAATTTTATGAGCAATTTTTTTAAAGACCGGTCCGGCAACGATATTTCCGTAGTAACCAATTTTTTTATTCGGTTTGTGGATAACAACTATACATGAATATTGGGGATTATCTGCCGGAAAATAACCTACAAAGGAAGATATGTATTTTGGACCTCCATCTTTCCAATAGTCAGTTTGACAGGTTCCTGTTTTACCCGCCATTGAAAAATTTGGATCATAAATATTTTCCGCTGTCCCTCTTTTAACCACATTCTCCATCATCACTTTAACCTTATCGATGGTTTCTTGGCTACATATTTTTGGGTTGATCACCTCCTTTTCATAACTGCTCACCGCATTATTCTGAGACCTTATTTCGCGAACAAACTTTGGCTTTACCATTTCACCGTTGTTTGCAATAGCATTGTAAAAAGTTAAAGTCTGAAGTGGAGTTAAAGAAACACCATAGCCATATGCCATCCACGGTAGTGACAAACCGTTCCAGCTTGCATCAGCGGGACTTGGAATAATCGGGTTGCCTTCCCCCTTGATTGGCAACCCGATTTTCAAACCAACATTTAAATCCTTCAATCCTTGAACAAATTTTTCCGGCTGATCTTTATAAAATTTATCTATAATTTTTACAATCCCCACATTCGAAGAAACCTCGAATACTCGTGAAGCAGAAATAACTCCGTATCCTTTATGATTTGAGTCTTTAACCTTTCTCCTGTAAAAAGTAATTTCTCCCTTTTCTGTATCAACCATGTAACCAGTGTCGATTACCTTATCTTCGAGAGCCACTACCATCCCCATCAATTTAAAAGTAGAACCTGGTTCATGAGATTCGTACACTGCATAATTTCTATCCTCATAATAGGTCCCTTCCGAAGTTCTCCCGAGATTAGAAATTGCTTTGACCTCTCCGGTTTTTGTTTCCATCACCACAACTGTTCCATGGTCGGCTTCAAATTTTTCAAGTTGCTCCAGCAAAGCATGATGGGCAATATCCTGAATATTCAAATCGATGGTGGTAATGATGTCTCTACCATCCACCGGATCAATTTCATTACTGTCACTGATCGGTTTCCATTGTCCTTTGGCAATTTTTTGCTTTAATCTTTTCCCGTTTTTTCCTCTCAAAAACTCATAAAAACTACCTTCTATACCAACTCTGCCGCGATAGTCATCATAACCAACAGCCCTTTCCGCAATTTTACCTATTGGATGCTCTCGAACTGTTCGTTGTTCAGTTATCAATCCACCTTTATAAGGACCCAATTTAAAAATGGGAAATTTCTTAATTCTCTGATATTCGTTGTAGGAAAGGTTTCTGGTGATAAATAAATATCGATTTTTATTTGCCCGTCCTTTACGAATGTAGTTCTCGTAATAACTTGGACTTTTTCCAAGCATTTTTGAAAGATCTTTACTCAAATCTTTTATCCCATGTTCAAAATCAGCATCTTTTACACTAACAGGATCCATACGGATATCGAATTTCGAAACAGAAGTAGCTAATAAACTGCCATCTGCGGTGTAAACATTGCCGCGATTGGCTGCAATCTCAAAGTTTTTTATAGTGCTTTGCTCGGCCAATTCCACATATTTATCTCCATCTATGAATTGAATTTCGACCAATTTATAGATAATGGCACAGGCAAATAAAAAGAGAAAACCCGCAATGAGATAAGCTCTGTGAAGTATCTGTTTTTTTTCTATTGCCATTTTATTCTGTAATAATTACTTTGATTTTCTTTGGAGGATCTAAATGAGCGTACAAACCCTTTTTCTGCAATTCTCTTATGACTGTAGACTCCATCTTTAGTTTCATTAAATCAGAACGGGTAGCCACAAATTTTGAACGCATCTCCTTATTTAGATTTGTAAGCTCAGCTATTTTTTGAACCTTTTTATCTGTATTATGTGCACTCCCGATCATCAGTAAAGCCAAGAATGTCAAGAAAATAAGAAAGCTCCAAGTTTTTGAAGCATCTTCATCCACAAGAAATTTACCTTTAAGAATTCCGTATAATGTTTGTTTGGTTTTTGACATTTTACTCTTTTAGTCTTTCTGCTATTCTAAGTTTTGCACTTCTTGCTCTGTTATTTTCTTTGATCTCTGCTGCACTGGGTGAAACTACTTTACCAATTGCTTTAAATGGTTTCGAAAAATTCCCGTAAAAATCCTTTTCCGGCTCTCCTTCAAATACACCATTTTTCATAAATCTTTTTACTAATCTATCTTCAAGTGAATGATATGATATTACGCTTAACCTGCCACCTTGATTCAACAATTCCGGAGTTTGTAATAAAAATTCCTCCAACACCTTCATTTCGTCATTTACTTCAATACGCAAAGCCTGAAAAACTTGCGCCAAAATTTTATGTTCCTTCCCAGATGGCAAAAACTTTTTGATCGACTCTACCAAATCAAAACTTGTGCGAATTTCCTTTTCATTTCTAACCTTTTCTATTTGAGCGGCCATTTGTCTTGAGTTGTGCAATTCACCATATTTGAAAAGAACATTTGCTAAATCTTCACGGCTGTATTCATTGATAATTTTCTTGGCAGTGAGCGATCCTTCCTGACTCATTCTCATATCCAATTCAGCATTAAATCTTGTGGAAAACCCTCTATCGGCCTCATCAAACTGATGGGAAGAAACCCCTAAATCCGCCAATATACCATCCACCTTTTTAATACCCTGTAATCTTAAATACCTTTTGATGTATCTAAAATTTTGAGGTATCAACATAAATCTTTCGTCATCTATCGCATTATTTTGAGCATCTACGTCCTGATCAAACGCAAATAATTTCCCCTCAACACCCAAGCGATTTAGTATTTCCTTCGAGTGACCACCGCCACCAAAAGTGACATCTACATAAACACCGTTTTCTTTTATTGCAAGTCCATCAATACTTTCAAAGAGCAATACTGGATTATGATAAGTCATTGCTTTCAAAATTTTGATCGCCCATGACATCCTCAGCCAAATCAGCAAAATCTACAGCTGCATCATCTATTGCTTTTTCATACAGATCCTTATCCCATATTTCAATAATATTTACAGAGGATGACAATACAACTTCATTATTGATATTGGCAAATGAATGAAGATCCTTTGGAATCAATAACCTTCCTGAAGCATCGAGATCGACCATTTTAACTCCAGCTGTAAATCTTCTTATAAAATCATTGTTCTTCTTGACAAAACGATTCAATGTATTGACCTTCGCCATTACCTGATTCCACTCCTGCATGGGATACAACTCTATACATGGCTGAAAAACAGACCTCTTCAATACAAATCCTTGATCTAGAATTGAGCTTAATTGCTTTTTGAGAGGAACAGGCAGCATCAACCTACCTTTGGCATCCGCTTTACACTCATATGTTCCGATTAAATTTACCACCTGCAAGCAATTATAAGGACAAATATAGCTAAAATTACCACTTTTTACCATTTTTTACCACTTTGTTGATAACTTTATCAATTTATTGAGCAGATCTCAATTATGAATCCCTGAAAAAGATGGGTTTATTTTTAAGAAGTAAGTGATAGGTTTCACATAAAATTATTACTTTGACACAAATTACATATCTTTGCGAACTACTTAATTTGACTTATTAACTAATGAAATACACCCTTAAAAAGGAAGGTAAGTACGCTTATTTAGAAGCAGGTGAAGGCATTCCTGTCATCATTTTACATGGATTGATGGGCCATTTAAGCAATTTTGATGGCACTTTTGATCATTTTTCGAATTTGGGCTATAAAATACTTATGCCTGAGCTGCCTATTTATTCATTGCCTTTGCTAAGAACGAATGTCAAAAACCTATCGAGTTTTGTCAAAAAATTTGCGGAACATAAAGAATTGGACCAATATATTCTTTTGGGGAATTCTTTAGGCGGACACGTTGCACTTTACCATACAAAATCCTATCCAACGAAGGTAATGGGTTTCGTATTGACCGGAAGTTCAGGCTTATATGAGAACTCTATGGGTGAAAGTTATCCTAAAAGAGGTGATTATGAATATATCAAAGCTAAAGCTCAAGGTGTTTTTTATGATCCAAAAGTAGCGACTCAAGAAATTATCGATGACGTGTATGAAACGCTGAACAACAGAAATAAATTGATCCGTACTTTGGCAATTGCGAAAAGTGCCATCCGTCATAATATGGCAGGAGATTTGCCCAAAATGGAACAACCTTCTTGTATTATTTGGGGGAAGAATGACACCGTAACACCGCCTGAAGTAGCAGAGGAATTTCACAAACTTTTACCCAATTCAGAACTTTATTGGGTAGATAAATGTGGCCATGCACCTATGATGGAACACCCAAAGGAGTTCAATCAGATTCTTGAAAGTTGGTTATTCAAGTATTTTCCGGTTAAAATAAAGGAATAAAATAATAATATATGACGATTAATCAGGCAGAGTTTGTCATCAGCAATACGGATGTAAATAAATGCCCCAAAGAACTTTTGCCGGAATATGCCTTTATTGGCAGATCGAATGTGGGTAAATCTTCTTTGATCAATATGTTGACAGATCAAAAAAGTTTAGCCAAAACATCAGGAAAACCTGGAAAAACACAATTGATCAATCATTTTTTGATTAATAAAAGTTGGTTTTTAGTTGATCTTCCAGGTTATGGTTATGCGAAAGTTTCTAAAAACAAAAGAGATACCTTTCAAAAATTCATTGCAGATTATTTTATGAAAAGACAGCAACTAGTTTGCACTTTTGTCTTAGTCGATGTTAGGCATGAGCCTCAAAGCATAGATCTTGATTTTTTTACTTTTTTAGGAACAAATCAAATCCCGTTTTGTATCGTTTTTACAAAAGCAGATAAACTTGGCGGAACAACCCTGAAGAAAAATTTAATGAGTTACGAAAAGAAAGTGCTCGAACAATGGGAGACTATGCCGACTTACTTCATCACATCTGCAACCAATAAAATGGGAAAAGAGGAAATTCTTACTTTTATTGATGAGGTTAACAATTCTTTGAGCTAAACTTGATTTAATTTTCGGGATTGTTTCTGTGCATTTCTGCTTCATGTGCCTCAAACCATTTCGGCTCTTCCAAATCATTGTCGTAAATATAACCTGCAATTTTCAACATTTCACTTTTATCGAAACTTTGATAAGGCATCACTTTAAACCTTTTTACAGCACCATACATCATGGCTTTTTCCTCCTTAGGATCTAATGTCCAATTCACGATAGCTTCAACAAAATCATCTCTTTGAGGAAAAGATCTTAAATACCTCCTTTTTACTGCCGCTAAAGGTGGGGCAATTATTTCATCATGGGATATAGAATTTACCTGATGGCAGGCATAACACCTCATTTTTAACAATTCTAAAGATTCATTCTCACCTGAGAGTTTAATGGCTACTGATTTTTCTTTCGTGACAACCTCATTGGACATTTTTTTACTTTGACAGGATGAAAAAACAAAAGAAAAAACGACAAATAAAGTAAAGAAGTATTGAATTCTATGGCCCATATACTATAACTTAAGCTAAATCAAAGTTAGAGGTATTTCAATAATATTCCTCCACATTTAATAGTCAAATTTAATTAATGGTTTAGTTTTGTATAACTTTTTTAAGAAAATAAATAAGTGAATTCCGATATAAGCAGTGCAGATAATTTACAAGTTTTGTTCGAAGATAATCATCTCATTATCATCAACAAAAAAGTTGGAGATATCGTTCAAGGCGACAAAACGGGCGATAAACCTTTAAGTGAGATCACGAAAGATTATATAGCTAAGAAATATAATAAGCCAGGCAAGGTCTTTTTAGGTGTTGTACATCGTTTAGACCGACCGACTTCCGGAGCCGTCATTTTTGCAAAAACTTCTAAGGCTTTAACCCGATTAAATAAAATGTTAGTGAATAAAAAAATTGACAAAACCTATTGGGCTATTGTAGACGGAAAAATAACTGAAGCGCAAACATTAATTCATTACCTTAAAAAGAATCCTAAAAATAATAAAGCTACAGTCTATTCAACCGAGACTGAAGGGGCAAAACGGGCAGTTTTACATTTCACAATTTTAAAGCATTTTGATCGATATACTTTGATTGAAATTGATCTGGAAACCGGAAGACACCATCAAATTCGAAGTCAGCTTGCTAATATAGGACACCCCATAAAAGGAGATGTCAAATATGGTTTTAAAAGACCCAATAAAAATGCAGGAATAAACTTACATGCAAGAAAAATTGCCTTTACCCATCCCGTAAGTCAAGAACAAATTGAAGTATTTGCGCCTACCCCAGCGGAAGATCCTCTTTGGAATGCCTGATATCTTACATAACTAAAAAATCCACCATTCTGCCTTTACGCCAAAGTAGTAACCCCATTCTTTACTTCCTGTAAATTGTAGATAAGGAGAATAAAGGGTTTCTTGTGCGAAATCATTATAACGAGCCACAGAGGTTACAAAACGCAAATGTGGTCGCGCCCAAGTATCTCTTTCGCCCGTTGGCACATAAACAGGAGCCACACTAAATTTAAACATGCTTGCCCAAGGGTTATCTCCATCTTTTCTTTGAGAATAATGCAATTCGGTAATTAAATGAAAATAATCATTAAAATAATATTCATTTCTAGCACCAATTGTAAAATCAACCTTTCGGTTATATACCTCGTTGCCAAAATAAGTCGGCGATAAGCCATTCGCATCTGCGCCCCCTTTGCTATGGGTAAAAATAACATAGGGATTTAAAGTATTTTTGTCAGAGAAATTGAGTACTGTATGATTTACTATGGCCAAGGAATAAGCTCCCTTGAAACTCAATGAAATGGTATCAGGGGCACCAAAAGTTGCCCAAGTCCTGGACAAACCACCATCTCCACCATTGGCAATTCTTGTTCCATAGCGAATGGTAAAGTCGTTAAAGGAACCTTCCTTCATTCTTTTCAGATCTAACCGATGTCTTGCCCCAATGACTAATCCATAATCTGACGGAAAATTAGTAATCACACCAATACTATCTTTGCCAATATCTTCATTTTTCGAGTCTGCATCTGCCATTCTATGATATTCTCCCAACAAAGTGATCAATTGATTTTCCTTTACCGGGATATCGTGCTCGACCGTTGTTACCAGTCTTTGTCTGAGGGCCGCACTTGGAGTTCCTGTTTCTATATTCAAATAAAAGTAAGGTGGTAAAGTAGAAGTTGTATCCGTTGAAGAGACAAACAAAGCTGCAAATCTTGTACTTTTAAATTCGACACCAAAACCTTGCCCTGAATGATCATTAAAATAGAAATGGTCTGCGATATGAACATCGGCTCCACGGTAAAGTCTTGATCCTATCCAAACATTTATACCCGAGTTTACAATATTTCTCGCCTCGGCAAATAATTCCGGAAAGGCGAAAGTCAACCCGCCTAAACTACTTGTTGTACTATTGCCAATGGTGGCCAAACTTTTAGAATAAACCGCCAATCTCATTTGCACATTAATAACGGTATTGTCATCTTCTTTAGGTCGCCAATGAAAGGCCGGTGCAATTTCTACATAATCCTGTTCTTCTAATCTCCCACCTATACTACCCATGTTGTTAAGATTCAGTCTGCGGCCAATTGAACCTCCATTTTCAAAAGACCAATCAACTCCTACCCTTCCGTATGAACCAAAAGAGAATTTGTCATTAGTCACATATTGGTAAGCAATCTGTGCCGCCAGCTGAGAAGTAAGCATAAATAATAAAACTCCAATAGAGAATTTTCGGATTAGAACAGGCAAAGTGCAATTTGGTTTGGTTCTTACTCAAATATAATACTTTGAAGATTCCTGAGCAAACAGGACTTTTAAAAAGTATTTCTCCTTTTTCGTCCTATAAAATATAATTTGTGTTCACAAAGTTTGACTTATTGTTATCCAGTAAATCGTTCAATATCACCTTGTTTAAATTCATGTTTTTACAGGCCACGAGAGTTCTGATCGAGAAGGATCTCAAGGCATCATGAACACTCAAAGTACTTACTGCAGAATCCTTTCTGCCTACAAATGGATATACATCGGGGCCACGTTGACATTGACTATTTATATTTACCCTGCAAACCTGGTTCACCATGACGTCGATAAGCGGTGCCAAAGTATCTGCATTGGTACTAAACAAGCTAACCTGTTGCCCGTAATCAGAATTTACAATTGCATCAATAGGCTCATTTACATCTTTAAAGGAAATGATAGGAACGACAGGACCAAACTGTTCTTCTTCAAAAACACGCATTTTAGCATTAACCGGATATAAAACTGCGGGAAAAACAAAGCTTCTATCGGTTAATCCACCTTTCGGATTGATAATATTGGCACCCTTCTTAAGCGCATCATCTATCAAACCATTGATATATTCAGGTTTATCCGGTTCTGGTAGAGGGGTTAATTTCACATTATTCTCCCAAGGAAGTCCGTAATTTAATTCTTCAACTTTTTCTACAAAAAGTTTATTGAATTCTTCAACTACATCTTCGTGTACAAATAACATTTTGAGCGCTGTACAACGTTGTCCGTTGTAGGATAAAGATCCCAAAACACATTCTTCTACAGCTAACTTCAAATCTGCATCCGGTAAAACTATAGCCGGATTTTTAGCCTCTAAACCTAAAACCAGTCGTAATCTGTTTTTCTTTGGATGATGACTTTGTAATGCATTGGCAGATTTGCTATTACCGATCAGTGCTAAAACATCAATTTTTCCGGTTTTTAAGATAGGGGTAGCCACTTCCCTGCCTCTACCAAACAAAATATTTACAACTCCTTTAGGAAAAGCCGCTGCAAAAGCATCTAGCAATGGCGTAATTAAAAGAACACCGAATTTAGCCGGTTTAAAAATAGTCGTATTCCCCATGATTAGAGCCGGAATTAGCAAGCAAAAAGTTTCATTCAACGGATAATTGTAGGGTCCCAAACAAAGAACAACTCCTAGCGGGCCTCGGCGTATTTGTGCGTATACATCGCTATTCAACTCCAGACGAGCGCTATTTCTATCCAATTCTTTTAATTCGGCAATAGTATCGTAAATATAATCGATGGTTCTATCAAATTCTTTTTCAGAGTCGGGCAAGGTTTTACCGATTTCCCACATCAAAAAATTAACCACTTCAGTTCTTTTTTGAGACATCAGCTCGGCAAATCTTTCGACGCATTTAATTCTTTCTTCCACTCTCATGGTTGGCCAAATACCTCTCCCATTATCGAAGGCATGCAAAGCAGAATCTAAAGCAAGTAAAGCATCTTTTTCTTTCATCACAGGTATGTTCCCCAATAATGTAGGTGAATATTTACCATTTTCATTTCTTGTTTGGATAGCAGAATAGACTTCAGAAGTTTCTCCTTCCCAGATTTTGAGTTCACCGTTTAATAAATAATGTCGGTAAGTAAGTCCTTTCTGAAAATCGTATCGTTCAGGAATTGATTTATTTTCAAAGATGTTTTTAAGCTTCATAATTGTTAAATATTGAATCAAAATTAAGGATTATTGTTGGGAATAACATCTGATTTTTAAGGAGAAATCATAACCTTTTTAGATTTTAAACAAATCCTGTTATTAAATCAAAAATTGAAACAATTGCTGATTTTCATTTAAATACTCCCCCATAAAACCCAGTTCTCTCATTCGCTTTACCAAGGGAGCAAAATCTTCCTTCGATTTTAATTCAATCCCTACCACCGCAGCACTTCGATCTCGGTTGTTCTTTTTTGTATACTCAAAGAAAGTGATGTCGTCATTTTCCCCTAAAACATTCACAACAAATTCTTTAAGCGCTCCTGCCCTTTGAGGAAATGGAACAATAAAATAATGTTTTAAACCTTCGAAGAGTAATGCTCTCTCTTTTATCTCTTCCATACGGGTAATATCATTATTTCCACCGCTTAGTATACAAACCACTGTTTTGCCTTTTATTTCTTTCGAGAAATAATCTAAGGCAGCAACAGACAGCGCCCCTGCGGGTTCAGCTACAATCGCCTTTTCATTGTATAATTTTAATAATACCGAACAGATTTTTCCTTCTGGGATGGTCACGACTTCCTCAATTTCATCCTTACAAATGGAAAAAGGCAGGTCTCCAATTTTTTTTACTGCAGCACCATCTACAAATTTATCTATACTGTGTAATTCGGTATTTTTGCCATATTTCAAACTGGTCTTTAAAGATGGCGCTCCCTCTGGCTCAACACCAATTATTATTGTTTTTGGACTTAACTCTTTAAAAACACTGATGATTCCCGAAACCAAACCACCGCCACCGACCGGTACAAAAATATAGTCGATAGGCTCTTTCATGTCTTGTAAGATTTCAAGCCCAACGGTTCCTTGTCCCGCGATAATTTTTTCATCGTCAAAAGGATGGACAAAATCAATATTTTGAGACTGGCTGTACTCTAAAGCGATGGCATAAGAAGCATCAAAAGTATCTCCGTATAACTTAATTTCCACATTGTCTTTGCCAAAGTATTCAACTTGATTAATCTTTTGTTTTGGTGTTGTGGTCGGCATAAAAATGACTCCCGAAATACCTAAGAAATGACAGGCTTGAGCAACACCCTGTGCATGATTTCCGGCGCTTGCACAAACCACAGACTTTATGGACTTTGTCTCGACCAAATATTTTATTTTATTAAAAGCTCCTCTAATTTTATAAGATCGAACGCGCTGTAGATCTTCTCTTTTAAAAAAAATATCGGCATGAAATCTCTCTGATGAGTTCAGCATTTTTTCAAGAGGCGTATGCTTAACAAGATCTTTGATATTGTTGCTCGCTTCTATAATTTCTGTAATGGGGATATTTGCGCTCATAATAAAAAAGAAATTCACCGATTCTAAAAAATTAGAAATCGGTGAACTATCAAAAAACTAATTTTTTAACTAGACAATTTTTGTCATGGCCGTCATAGACGCTCTTAAATCATATCCAATAATTTCTACTGGATGAAATCTAATTTCTTCGTTAACGGCGATTAGCAATCTATTGTCTACTCCTGTATCCTTTCCTTCGCCAAAATGCTTGCCTATTACATCGGTATCGATTTTTTTCATGAAATCCTTCAATAAGGGCTTACAAGCATGATCGAATAAATAGCAACCGTATTCTGCCGTATCAGAAATAGTTCTGTTCATTTCAAATAATTTCTTTCTGGCGATTGTATTTGCGATTAACGGTGTTTCATGTAACGATTCGTAATAAGCAGATTCTTCAATAATTCCTGCATCCGTCATCGTTTCGAAAGCCAATTCAACACCCGCTCTGACAAAGGCAACCATTAAAACACCGTTGTCAAAATATTCTTGCTCGCTAATTTTTTTACCGGTAATAGCTGTTTTTTCAAAAGCAGTTTCACCGGTAGCAGCTCTCCAAGTAAGTAAATTCTTATCATCATTTGCCCAATCTTCCATCATTGTTTTCGAAAATTCACCACTCATGATGTCATCCATGTGTTTCTGAAACAGCGGACGCATGATTTCTTTCAATTCTTCTGAAAGTTCAAAAGCTTTGATTTTTGCAGGATTTGACAAACGATCCATCATATTTGTGATACCACCGTGTTTTAGCGCTTCAGTGATGGTTTCCCAACCGTATTGAATAAGCTTTGCAGCATAAGATGGTTCGATTCCTTTTTCTACCATTTTGTCAAAACACAAAATAGAACCCGTTTGAAGCACACCACAAAGGATGGTTTGTTCACCCATTAAATCAGATTTTACTTCTGCCACAAAAGAGGACTCAAGAACTCCTGCTCTATCTCCTCCAGTTCCGACAGCATATGCCTTTGCCTGTTCAAGTCCAACTCCTTGAGGATCATTTTCAGGGTGAACGGCAATAAGTGTAGGTACGCCAAATCCTCTTTTATATTCTTCTCTTACTTCAGATCCTGGACATTTTGGTGCGACCATAATCACCGTGAGGTCTTCTCGAATCTTCATTCCTTCCTCAACAATATTAAACCCATGAGAGTATGATAAAGTTGCTCCTTTTTTCATTAATGGCATTACCGCTTTCACAACTGAAGAATGTTGTTTATCTGGAGTAAGATTTAAAACCAAATCTGCTGAAGGAATTAATTCTTCATAGGTTCCAACTTTAAATCCATTATCTGAAGCATTCAAAAAAGATTGTCTTTTTTCTTTGATAGCTCCGGCCCTTAGCGCATAAGAAATATCTAAACCTGAATCGCGCATATTTAAACCTTGGTTCAATCCTTGTGCACCACATCCTACAATTACGATTTTTTTCCCCTTCAGTACAGATACTCCTTCAGAAAATTCTGAGGAATCCATAAATCTACATTTCCCCAATTGTGCCAATTGCTCTCTTAAAGAAAGTGTATTAAAATAATTTGCCATTACTTATTGTTTTATTTTTAATTAAGTTGTTTTTTTAAAATATCAGAAATTCTCATTTCATCTTTGGTCACAGAAATCCTGCCCGACCGCACAAATTGCATAATCCCGTAAGGTAAAAAGTCGCTGTACAATTGTTCAATTTCTTCTTTCCTGCCCGATTTTTCTACTACAAAGAATTCACGATTCACCGTAACAATCTGGGCGTTACTTTTTTTGATGATATTCTGTATTTGCCTTTTATCAAAAAGCAAACTTGACTTGATCTTAAACAAGGCAGATTGTAAATAAATTGAATCTTCATTTGTGTGATAATAGGCTTTAATAACTTCAACCTGTTTTTCGATCTGTTTTACAATTTTTTTGACTTGTTCTTCCGGCATATAAGCTACGATGATAAATCGGGAAACACCCTCAATCTCAGAACTTGATACGGTCAAACTCTCAATATTGATATGTCTTTTCAAAAAAATGGTTGCGATTCTGTTCAGTAATCCCAGGTTGTTTTCAGTGTAAACTGAAATCGTATATAAAATATCTTCCATCTTTTTTTTATTTTAATCTAATTTCAGACACAGATGCTCCGGTAGGAATCATCGGAAATACATTACCCTCCTGAACTACGCGAACTTCTAATATGTACGATTTATCTGAAGCGATCATTTCCTTTATTGCACCTTTCAAATCTTCTCTTTTCGATACTTGTTTCGCTTGGATACCATAACCTTCGGCAATCTTTATAAAGTCGGGATTAACCATGGTTGTATAGGCGTATCTCCTATCAAAAAACAATTCTTGCCATTGTCTTACCATTCCTAAAAACTCGTTATTCAAAATGATGATTTTAACGGCCACATCGGTTTGTAAAATTGTACCCAATTCTTGTATGGTCATTTGGAAACAGCCATCACCAATTATGGCCACAACTTCTCTGTGTGGAGCTCCCATTTTTGCACCTATTGCTGCAGGTAAAGCAAAACCCATCGTTCCCAAACCACCTGAAGTGATCTTGCTATTTGATTGTTTAAAAGCACTATATCTACTCGCAATCATTTGATGCTGACCAACATCAGAAACCACAACAGCTTCTCCCCTGGTTTGCTCGTTCAAATATTTAATCACTTCAGCCATTGTTAGGCCCTCTGTTTTCGGATTCAATTGATCATCAATGACTTCTTTGAATTCAATATCATATAATTCATCAAATCTTTTTTCCCATTCAGGATATGATTTCTTTTCAATTTTCGACAATATTGCAGTAAGTGTTTCCTTTACATCCCCTAATACTGCCACATCCGTTTTTACGTTTTTATCGACCTCTGCCGGATCTATTTCGAAGTGAATCACCTTTGCTTGTTTGGCATAGGTCTTTAAATTCCCAGTAACGCGATCATCAAAACGCATTCCGATTCCCAAAAGGACATCGCATTCATTGGTTAAAACATTTGGTGCATAGTTTCCATGCATGCCAACCATCCCTTTGTTCAATGGGTGTTCTGTAGACATTGCCGACAAACCCAAAAGCGTACTGGCACATGGAATACCTGATTTTTCAATAAAATCCTGGAACTCTTTTTCTGCCTTTCCTAAAACAATTCCCTGACCCCATACCACAAAAGGCTTCTTTGCTGCATTAATTATTTTTGCCGCTTCAATTAATTGAGATTCTTCAATCTCAGGAACCGGGTTGTAGCTTCGAACTCTTTTGCAAGGAGTATATTCAAAATCAAATTCTCCAAATTGTGCATCTTTCGTAATATCGATTAAAACAGGACCTGGTCTTCCAGATTTTGCAATATAGAATGCTTTTGCCAAAACTTCAGGAATTTCGTGGGCTTTGGTAATCTGATAATTCCATTTGGTCACTGGAGTACTCAAACTGATGATATCTGTTTCTTGAAAAGCATCACTTCCCAATAAATGAGAAGCTACTTGTCCGGTGATACAGACGACAGGTGTAGAATCTATTTGGGCATCCGCAATTCCCGTGATCAAATTCGTTGCACCCGGACCTGATGTGGCAATGGCCACACCCACTCTGCCAGATGTTCTCGCATAGCCCTGAGCGGCATGCACAGCACCTTGTTCGTGTCTGGTGAGCACATGGTGCAGTTCATCTTTGAACTTATAAAACTCATCATATACAGGCATGATCGCGCCACCGGGATAACCATAAATCAGGTCAACCCCTTCTTCAATCAAACATCTCACTACCGCCTCTGCGCCTGTTATGTTTAACTTTTCCTTTTTATCTATCACTTCCTTGGGTTTTGTTGTCGTTTCCATGATAACTATTTTGTCTAGAATTTATCTGTTACACAACCTTCTGAAGCTGATGAAACAGTTTTTGCATATTTATATAAAATCCCTTTTTGATGTTTCAAAGCAGGTTCTTTCCAGTTTTTTCTTCGCTTACTCAATATCTCATCACTAAGATCCACATCAATAGTGTTATTTGCCGCATCAATAATGATCAAATCACCATCTTCAATCAAAGCGATATTCCCACCACTCTGCGCCTCCGGTGTAATATGACCGACTACGAATCCATGTGTGCCACCTGAAAATCTTCCGTCAGTAATTAAAGCCACTGTTTTACCTAATCCCGCACCCATGATCATTGAGGTTGGCTTCAGCATTTCAGGCATTCCCGGACCACCTTTAGGACCAACATACCTGATCACAACCACATCCCCTTTACTCACTTTACCTGCTCCAATTCCAATATTAGCTTCCTCTTCTGAATTAAACACTACTGCTTTTCCTTTGAACAAATTACCTTCTTTACCGCTGATCTTAGCTACCCCTCCTTGTAAAGCGAGATTCCCATATAAGATTTGAATATTTCCTGAAGATTTTAAAGCATTTTCCGTTGAATAAATTACTTTTTGGTCTTCTTCAAAAGTAATTGCTTTTACATGCTCCAAATTTTCGGCTAATGTTTTACCTGTAACAGTTAAACAATCTCCATGGAGTAATCCTTTTTCCAATAAATATTTCATCACAGCAGGAGTTCCACCCACACTGTGAACATCTTCCATTAAATACTCACCACTTGGCTTTAAATCGGCCAAGAGCGGAGTTCGGTCACTCACCCTTTGAAAATCCTCTAAAGTGAAGTCGATTCCTGCAGCGTGAGCTATGGCTAAATAATGCAGAACTGCGTTGGTTGAACCTCCTAAGGCGTTCACCAGTGTAATCGCATTTTCAATGGACTTTTTAGAAATAATATCGAGTGGTTTTAGATCTAGCTCTAACAAATTTTTAATGGCCAGCGAAATTCTTTCACTTTCGTTATCCTTGTGAGGATTTTCTGCCGGTAGAGAAGAATTGTAAGGTAAAGCAAAGCCCATTGCTTCAATAGATGAAGCCATGGTATTTGCTGTGTACATCCCACCACAAGCACCTGCACCCGGAATGGAAGCTTTTATGATTTCTTTGTATTCTGTTTCGGTAATTTGTCCGGCAATCTTCTGACCTAATGCTTCAAATGCAGAGACGATATTTAGTTTTCTTCCTTTGTATTTACCAGAGGCGATTGTCCCTCCATAAACCATTAACGAGGGTCTATTTAATCTCAACATTGCCATAATGGCTCCCGGCATATTCTTATCGCAACCAACTACCGTGACCAAAGCATCATAACTCTGAGCATTCATCACCACTTCAATAGAATCTGCAATAATATCTCTCGAAGGCAAGGAATATCTCATACCCGGAGTACCCATGGAAATCCCATCGCTTACTCCGATCGTATTAAAAATAAGGCCGACCTGACCATTTAAATTTACCTTTTCTTTGATTTGCGCAGCCAATTTATTGAGGTGCATATTACAGGGATTTCCGTCATAACCTGTACTTGCAATACCCACCTGTGGCTTTTTCATATCCTCATCGGTAAGACCCACTGCGTAAAGCATTGCCTGGGCCGCCGGCTGAGTTTCATCTTGCGTTAACCTTTTACTGTATTTATTTAATTCTTTCATTTATTCTCAAAACTTGGAGTATTCTCTTAGATATTTTATGCTTTTTAACACTAATCCTTACGGATGCCAAAAGTATTAAAGCCATAGAGCAACTTTATTTTTATATTGATTTTGTTTACAACACCCAAGTATGAAATAAACATCCTAACTATCTGATTTAATGATATTTACACTATCATTATTACAAGGTTTAAAGAGATAAAAAACTTATTTGTGATATATAAATAAAAATAAATATTGAAGAAATTGGCCAATCCTTTACAATGAAAAAGAAAAAAGTAATAAATAATTGAAAATTATTTCATTCTTAATAGAGCCTTTTGTCTGATTATTTCTTCCACAGGTTTTCCCTGAATCTTACTTTCCAGCCATGAGATCAGATCTAAATACATGAAGGCCCGCTTTTCATAAGGATGATTTTCAAAGATTTTTAAATCTTCATGAAGCTTGACAAAAGCGCTTTTCAGCTCATGTGGATAAATATCACTTAAGCTCCTTAAAAAGGAAATTACCTTTCTTTGAACGCCATAGAGTTCGTTCATTTTTAATAGAAATTTATAGGTAGATTTGATCTCTTCTTCTAAGTTCTGATCATAACCGGCTTCGTAATGTGCGATCAAACTGAGCATCCTGCTAAAGCATAAAAGATCCTCTCTCATCGTGAGATCTTTATTTTGAATGATCTTATTCAAATAGAAGATACATTCATCAAACTTTTCTGCACCAAAATACATACTCGCTATTTTGTAATAGAAAATCATGACATGGTGCTCATCGAACTTTTTCTTATAAAAAGATATTTCTTTGAGTACTTCAGGAATTATATCTGTTCCAATCGTAAACTCCCCTTCAAGAAAATATAAATTGATCCTATTTTGGTAATAGATTAAAGATGCTAAAGAAGAAGTATTATCATTTAAAGTGAATAATTCTTGATCCATTTCCTTTTTAAAAGAAAACAAAACACTTTTGAATTTTTTTATTCGCTGGATAATAAATAAAGATTCCAACAAATAATTTACCCCTTTTAAATAAAAAACCGGATTTACCTTTTTCATCTCAGGATTTTCATCGAAAAGACCTACCCATTTTTTAGCGTATTTATAACACGATAAAAAATCTTGGATGATAAAACTATACCATAAATATGCTTTGTAAAGAAATAATTTTTCTTTAAAACCCATTTCTTTCAGGTTATACTCAGGAATTCTGCTTTCAAAAAAATCCTTTATTGTGGCATAATCTTCCTTACTTTTTGCATAGCCCTTTTTAAGCATATAGCTATATAACTGAAGTGATAAGTTTGAAAGTTTACTGAGCAAAACCGAGCTTTTACTCAACCTCATCGATTCCTGTATCAAATCATCTGCTCTAGAGTCTAAACTCCTAGTAATATATTGAGATTCAATTACTTTTTCTAATTCAACAATTTCATAAGCTAAATTATTCTCGAAATTTTGAAGTGCATTAGACTTTGCCTTCTCCAGTATTTTCAAACTTTGCTTGTGCAAACCTTTGTTGAACAAAATAGTGGCAAAATCAAGTTGTTCTCTAATTTGCACTTTGACATTTTGCTGAGATGGATTCAACCGCAAACTGATCAAAATTTGCTTGTATAAATGTGCCTTTGCATTAGATAATTGCTGTTTTTTTATTTTGGTTTTATTCAATATTACCTGCTCATCAAACTCTTCCAATTTATCCAATACATCAAATAAGGCCATAAAATTTTTCTCGGCATTTACCCCCAATCTACCCGCATACAATTTAAATTGTCGTTTTTCTGATTTAGACAATGTTTTTACCAATCTAAAAAGGGCATCATTTTTTACCATAGGCATCGTAATAAAAGCAACTCAAACCATTAATAAACAGATGATTAAACAATTTTATAGATTTTTGAATGTAGTAAAGGAAACCTCAAAAACATTCTCTATACATAATACATCCTTATTTTTGAACATCAAAATTCTTAAATTTTATTCACAAATGAGCAAAGAAAGGGTTCAAATATTTGACACTACTTTACGAGATGGAGAGCAAGTACCTGGCTGTAAATTAAATACAGATCAAAAATTAATCATAGCCAAGCGGTTGGATGAACTAGGAGTGGATGTAATAGAAGCGGGTTTTCCTATTTCTAGTCCGGGAGATTTTAATTCGGTCGTTGAAATAGCCAAATTGGTACAAAATGCAACTGTTTGCGGATTAACCAGAGCGAATAAAAAAGATATTGAAGTTGCTGCAGAGTCATTGAAAATGGCAAAAAAACCTAGAATTCATACTGGTATTGGAACTTCTGAATCGCACATTAAATATAAATTTAACTCTACACCTGAAAAAATCATCGAAAGAGCAGTTGAGGCCGTTAGGTATGCAAAATCTTTTGTAGAGGATATTGAATTTTATGCTGAGGATGCGGGTAGAACGGACAATGAATACTTGGCCAGGGTTTGTGAAGAAGTAATTAAAGCGGGGGCAACCGTGCTTAATATTCCTGATACTACAGGCTACTGCTTGCCAGAAGAATACGGTGCCAAGATTAAATATTTAAAAGAAAATGTAACAGGGATAGATAATGTAATTATTTCTTGTCATTGTCATAACGACCTCGGTTTAGCCACGGCGAACTCCATTGCAGGTGTTCAGCACGGAGCACGTCAAATAGAATGTACAATCAATGGAATTGGAGAGAGAGCGGGAAATACGGCTCTTGAAGAAGTGGTGATGATCTTGAAACAACATCCATATTTGAATCTTGTCACAGGCATAGACACAACATTATTATATAGTACAAGTCAGTTAGTACAGCAAAAAATGGGTATTTTAGTTCAACCCAACAAAGCTGTGGTTGGAGACAATGCTTTTGCTCATAGCTCAGGTATTCACCAAGATGGCGTGATTAAAAATCGTGAAACTTACGAAATTATGAATCCTGCTGATGTAGGTGTATCTCAATCTTCAATTGTTCTTACTGCCAGAAGTGGACGAGCAGCTTTGGCATACAGAGCTAAAAATTTGGGTTATGAATTAACAAAAGATGAGTTAGATGTTCTTTATCCTGAATTTTTAAATTTTGCCGATCTACACAAAGAAGTTGGCGACGAAGGAATTCATCAATTAATGGAAGAATGTAGAATTAATTTTTCTAAATTGCAGTTGTAAATAATTACATCCGCATGAAGTTAAAAATTGCCATCCTACCCGGTGATGGAATCGGTAAAGAGATTACAGATCAAGGAGTTAAAGTTTTGGAAGCAATTGCTACAAAGTTTAAACATGATATAACATTTTCCTATGCTGACGTTGGTGCTACGGCGATAGAAAAAACCGGTAGCCCATTACCCGATAAAAGTCTTGAAATTTGTAAAAAAGCAGATGCTGTTTTATTTGGCGCAATTGGCGACCCAAAATACGACAATAATCCCGATGCAAAAATAAGACCAGAACAAGGTTTATTAAAACTGAGAAAAGGTCTAGGATTGTATGCTAACATCAGACCTATAAAGGTTTATGATGATTTGACATACAAATCTCCCCTAAAAGAAAAAGTTATCAAAAACACCGATTTTGTTGTGCTTAGAGAACTTTCAGGAGGGATGTATTACGGTGAAAATAAGGTGAGTGAAGATGGCTTATCTGCTTCAGACGAATGTATTTACAATGCTTTTGAAATTGACAGAGTAGCTCATTTGGCATTTTCGATGGCAAAACAGCGTCAGAAAAAACTGACCTTGATCGATAAAGCCAACATGTTTGAAACTTCCAGACTTTGGAGAAGACGTATTATGCTTATCGCCAAAGATTATCCAGAAGTAACGTTAAATTATATGTTTGTTGATAATGCTTCCATGCAAATGATTCTAAATCCAAGACAATTTGACGTTATTTTAACCGAGAATCTGTTTGGTGATATATTATCTGAGGAAGCTAGTGCTATTGCCGGATCAATCGGATTGTCCGCCTCGGCATCCATCGGTGAAAAATCTGTTTTATTTGAACCTATTCATGGCGCTTATGTCAAAGCAAAAGGGAAAAATATCGCAAATCCACTTGCCACAATCCTTTCTGTAGCGATGCTATTAGAACATTTTGAATTATTTGAAGAAGCGGATGCCTTAAAAACTGCCGTAAATAAATCCATAGAATTGCAGATTACAACTCCGGATTTGAATACTTCTCAAAAATTTTCAACTTCTGATGTGGGCACATTTATAAGTGAATTTATTCTTGACAAAAAGAATGTGTTTACACACATTGAAAATATGAATTTAGGACAATCTACAATTATTTAGTCCTCATAAAACGTTTAAATTTTGACCACTGTAAGCGAAGCCATAGAATATAGAAGGTCAGTTCGTAAATACGATTCAAATAAACCTATTGATACGGAGTTGGTAAAAAGCTGTTTGGAAAAAGCGCGACTTGCACCCAATAGCAGTAATTTGCAATTGTATGAATTTTACCACATCACAACAGAAAAGGTTTTACGAGAAATATCCAAAGCTTGCTTTGATCAGCCAGCGGCTAAAACTGCACTGCAAATGGTCGTTTTTGTTACGCGAAAGGATTTATGGAAAAAACGGAGTCGAGCCAATTTAGATTTTATCAATAAACAGTTTAACAAATCAAAAGAAAAAATTAATCCAAGAGAAAAATTCGCGAAGAAATATTACACCGCGGTGATGCCACTTACCTACTTTGATCTTTTAGGTATACTTGGTTGGTTAAAGTATGTTGTTTTTTGGATCGTGGGGTTGTTTCGTCCCGTTTATAGACAGACGAGAAACAGCGATATGCGAGCAGTTGTTCATAAAAGTGCAGCACTTGCGGCTCAAACATTTATGCTGTCCATGGCGGAGGTGGGATATGATACTTGTCCAATGGAAGGGCATGATTCACTGAGAATTAAGAAAATACTTAACTTACCTTTAGGAGCTGAAATAAATATGGTCGTTTCCTGTGGAATAAGACTCGAAGAAGGCGTTTACGGAAAAAGATTTAGAATTCCTTTTGAAGAAGTCTATTACAAAATTTAAAATTTAGGGCTCTTTGATCAAATTTTCTTGCTCTTTTCCTAGTTTGAAAATGTCTTTGAAAGATTGAAATAAAAAACCGACTCACTAGCTAAAACCAAAAATGTTATGTCGCTTGATAAAAAAAGAATTATTGAGGAAATTAGAAATCATAAAATCAATCATAAACTTGATTTTAGGTTAAAAACACATACTGAATCGTTTACGGAAGAACTCTTTCACGTACTTTTTGATTCAAATGTTTCTGTTTCTGATCATCTAGATCAACTTGAAACACGTTTCGATGAGATCAAAAATATAGCGCACAAGCATTACGTTTTTGATTGCCAAAATATTTGGCAGAATTTTTTAGAAGGTCTACCTGAGATTCTCAGACTTTTAAATCAAGACGCACATTGTATTTGTAAAAATGATCCCGCCGCAAACAACGTAGAAGAAGTATTTATGGGTTATCCCGGATTTTTTGCTATTGCTGTTTACAGACTCAGTAACTTATTTTTTACATTAAAAATGCCTGTTGTTCCCAGGTTGATGAGTGAATATGCCCATGGAAAAACGGGAATTGATATACACCCAGGAGCAACTATTGGGAGTCCGTTTTTTATAGATCACGGAACCGGAATAGTGATAGGAGAAACCTGTGTAATCAAAAATCAAGTCAAAATATACCAGGGAGTTACCCTTGGTGCATTGCAAGTGAGTAAGGACATGAAAGATATCAAACGGCATCCAACCGTTGAAAATAACGTAACAATCTATGCCAATGCCACTATTTTAGGAGGAGAAACCATTGTGGGTGAGAATACGGTAATAGGAGGTAACGTTTGGTTAACACAATCTGTTCCTGAAAATTCTATCGTTTATCATGAATCGGAAGTGAAACTGAAAACCAAGAAAATTTAAAAACATGTACGCACAAAGCATTGTTGATTTAATCGGGAATACTCCTCTTGTAAAGGCAAATCACCTCATCGCTAATAACCAAATTACACTGCTACTAAAATTAGAAGGTAATAACCCCGGTGGTAGTGTAAAAGATAGAGCAGCTTTTAATATGATCAAGTCTGCTTTAGATAGAAAAGAGATTGACAAAAACTCGAAACTCATTGAGGCTACCAGCGGAAATACCGGAATAGCTTTGGCCATGTGTGCACAACTTTTCGGATTCCAAATTTCATTGGTGATGCCTGAAAATTCTACTGTAGAAAGAGTCCAAACCATGGAAGCCTATGGTGCTGAAGTAATTCTTACCTCGGCGCAAGATGGTATCGAAGGTTCTCGAGATTTTGCAGAAAAGAAAGTAGCTGAGGAAGGTTATTTTATGTTAAATCAATTTGGCAATCCCGACAATTGGAAGGCTCATTATAAAACTACCGGACCAGAGATTTGGAGGGATTCAGAGGGTCTGGTAACACATTTTGTCTCAGCCATGGGCACAACAGGAACCATTATGGGTACTTCAACATTTCTTAAAGAAAAGAACCCTGAGATACAAATTGTTGGTGCACAGCCCGCAGATAATGCCAAAATTCCAGGAATTAGGAAATGGCCTGAAGCTTATTTGCCAAAAATATTCGACCGAAAAAAAGTAGACAGAATTATTGATGTAACAGAAGAAGAAGCCAGAACAATGACGAAAAGACTCGCAAAAGAGGAAGGTATTTTTGCAGGGATGAGCAGCGGAGGTTCTGTTGCTACGGCAGTGAAATTATCTCAAACAATTGAGAAGGGAGTCATTGTTGCCATTATTTGTGATCGGGGTGACAGGTATTTATCTTCTGATCTATTTTTATAGACTTTTCTTAAAGATTTGATTTTTCTCTAAATATGGAATATATTTCAGTTCAATTAATTAACTGAACAGTTTATTTTTCATGAGAAAAAAATTAAGATCAATTCTAAATGATCAAGCGACAAAAAAGGGTAAAAGATTTGATCTTTTTATACAAGCGATGATCTTAATCTCTTTACTTGCCTATGCCATAGAAACTCTTCCAAACTTGAGCCCATTGATCATCAAATGGCTTCATTTTATTGAAACGGTATGTTTAATAATTTTTACGATCGAATATATTTTAAGGATTTTTGTTGCCAAAAAACCTTGGAAATATATTTTCAGTTTTTATGGTATTATTGATTTACTGGCCATACTTCCTTTTTATTTTCAAGGTTCACTAGACTTAAGATCTGTGAGGGCCTTCCGTATTTTCAGAGTATTCAGGGCTTTTAAATTGATCAGATATAATAAAGCTTTAAATAGGATTCACCTAGCGGCGAGTTTGGTAAAAGAAGAAATCGTTCTGTTTTTTATTGTATCCTCCATTTTTATGTATATATCCTCGGCCGGAATTTACTTTTTTGAACATGAAGCCCAGCCCGAAGTGTTTACCTCAATTTTTCACAGTGCCTGGTGGTCTGTTGTCACCCTGACGACAGTTGGTTATGGAGATGCGTATCCGATTACCATTGGGGGAAAAATATTTACTTTTTTTATATTATTAATAGGTGTTGGGATCGTTACTATACCTGCGGGCCTTATAGCTTCGGCACTTCATAAGGCGAGGGAAATAGAAGATAAAAAAAAATAAGTCGGTTTTGATCAAAAAAAAACAACTGAAAAACAGTTGTTTTTTTTAATATCCTTTTGATTAAAAACTTACTCTTTCACTAAAGCAGCTTCCTCTACAATTAATGGATAGATATAACCCGCTCCAAAATCCTTATCCAGAGTCACTTTTCCTTTCATCGTAACCACATCTCCCACTGTTAAATTTTCTTGTGTGGTAAAAGTAAGGTCAGATTTACCGTCAAAAGATGAGCCGTCCTTGAGATGTACCCAATTTCGATCCAGAATCTCTTGGTTAATCTTTACAATTTTCCCTTTAACGATGACAGTTTTTCCTTTGTATGAGTCCTTGTTCTCATATAATTCGCCAATCGTAATTCCATCTTTTGCTTTTTCAACAGAGATTTTTTCCTGCTCTTCTTTTGATAATCTACTTTTTTTAGTTTCTGTGCCAGAAGGCTGAACTTGTTGCCCTGCTCCGGTATCGGCAAAGTAGATCTCATCAAAAACCCTGGCCAACTCTTTACTTTCAAAATTTGTCATTAAAACGGCATTTGAATAACTAAAATCATCACCAGGTTTTAAATCTGTACTATTAATAGCCATCCAATAATCCTTGCCACTTTCTTCTACATATAAATAAGTGTAATCACCTGTTTGTTTCACCTCTTTCACTTTTACATTATGAGTCACAGGTTGATTGGTTTTTACTGGAGCATATTCTGTAGATTGTTTTTTACAACTAGTCAGTATGGCCAATACGAATAAAATTTTAAATATACTTTTCATTAGATTTGTTTTTATGGCTCAAAGATAAGTGTTTAGGGGATGATTTAATATGACATTTATCAAGCGAAAATCTAATTATTCATTACCTTCAAGCTCAAATAATTCATTTACATTTTTATTAAAAACTTTTGCCAATTTCAATGCCAATATCGTTGAAGGGACATATCTGTTTTTTTCTATCGAATTGATGGTCTGACGAGATACGCCAATTTTTTCGGCTAAATCTTCTTGTGTTATATCTAAAATGGCTCTTTCAACTTTTATTTTGTTGATCATCTGGTCCGTCTTAAGGTATAGTAAAAACCGAGCTGTATAAACAGCATAAACCAAATAATAACAAAAGATGAAAGCTCTTCAAAATCAGCACTTTCCTTTTTAAGGATCAGGGCTACTACATAGTTGATATAAGGTTGCAAAATGGCATAAACAATCCCAAAAATAAAGGCCAATACATAAGACCTTGCGCGCAATTGCATGGTGTATTCATCTTCATTTTTTTCCATTGAAATAGAAATTAATAATAAACTAATCAGCAAAACACTTTTTGAGATATTCTTTATCAAAACTGATGAATTATCTAAAAAGGTCAACGAAACCAATGAAATGAGTGAAATGATCAATAAGCCAAAGCCAATTTTCTTAAAGAGATAAGGTAAAAAATTGATTTTTTGCAATTGTTCTCTTTCGCATTCTAAAATTTTTTCAACATTCATAATGTAAAGTTTTCTATACTTAATGACAAATATACTTTACATTTTTTACAATACCAAATAAAAAAATCTCAAAACCCAAAAAAAATTCTATAAGCTTTTCCGGAAGCAAAGGCTAGAAGTAACACCTTCGTATTGTCCGTAATTTGCAATGCGGGAGTAGCCGAGCCTTTGGTAAAGTGCTATTGCCTCAGGTTGATTAACGCCAGTTTCTAAGACACATCTTTCCGCTAAAAGTTCTTTGGCCCATTTTTCTAGCTCGCTGAGTACTTTTCCTGCAATTCCTTCTCCCCGATATTCGGGAAGTGTGAACATTCTTTTTACTTCAAAAGTTTCCTCATCATAATATTTCATCGCTCCACAAGCGACCGGAATATTATTTTCATAGGCAACAACACAATGTTTAATGTTGTCCAATTTATTATATTGATCATAAAAAGCATGATCTTCTCCGTCTCTAATGGCCAATTCTTTATCTAATTGAACTACCAGATCAACAAAGTTCTGATCAGTGTTTTTACAACGCGCTAATTTTGTCATCCTAATCTGGGTTAGTCCAATCCTAAAGCCTTGATCTCTTCCGATTCTGCACCATAAGCATAACCTCTCCAAAAAGAAGCTTCGCCTAATCCATTATACTTCCATACCACCTCACCTTTTGAGGTGACTTCCCAGTAGCCAAAATCGCCTTCGCAAATCAAAGTATTCCCATTTTTTAATCTTACGGCTCCCGAAATTCGTCCAAATGATAAATCGGGGTCACCAAATTGCCAAACTATTTTGGGTTCTAGATCTGTATCCGGTTTCATATCAAAGTTTTCAGGTAAATCTAATTCATAAACCGTAGATAATTCATCATCCAAGCCTTTATTGACAAAGATCAAAAGGTTTCCCGCTCCGATTTCATTCTTTTCAAGAAAATTAGGAAAATGGTTATTGTTAAATAATCTGGTCCCGAAATTACTTTTGTAGGCAGTTGGATTTCCAAACCGGTATACAAGATCACCTCCTTTGTTATAATTTCCTCCTTTATTTGTTTTGGCTTCCTCAGTTGTCGTACTATGATCTAAAACCCACACTTCATGATAAAAATTAACACTGATGTAAATTAAATTGTTAACCGGATCAAAATCAATTCCATTGGCGTGCATAATGTCACCGTTTTCCATTGGGTTATAATTAAAATCAATCAATTGAGGATTCTGGTTCACCTCTCCAAAATTAATTCGATCCTGAAATTTATCTTGCACTACATGGTCAAAGCTATGCCATTCCCAAACAATTTTATCTGAGTTTGGGTCTACTTCTATAAGTGCTTCCGGGAAAATATCATTTTCCACATCAATCCCCGCTTCGATGGCATTTTGTGCTGTAATTCGTTCCCAGACCATAATGAGCAAATGACCATTTGGCAACATTTCCACATCGTGATGGGCTATATAATTTTCACCGGCATACTCAAAGCTCCAATGTTCTGATCCGTCTGTATTGAAAATTTTTACAATGCCTCCAAAGCCCCCAAAGCTAAAAACCGGATTATCCGATTTAAAGATACCGAGTAATTTACCATCAGACATGATCTCCAGATCGTTACCCAATTTTTTAGCAAAATTCCATGACTTGATTTTATACCCAGCTCTGTCTAATAAATAAGCATCCGTTCCCCCATTCTCTATGGCCAAGACATAACTTTTATCCAAAAGATCGGGCTCATAAATATCAATATTTGGGCTTAGTACGACCGGCTCTGGAATCTCCTCATTTAAATCTTCACTTTCACAGGAAATAAAAATAAGGACCAAGATTAAGACTAAAAACTTGCTCGTCTTCATGTAAATTTTCGTTTAATGCTGCAAATTAATCAAAATGTATAGGGATTTCCTAGTTAAAATTTGAATAAATACAATAAAAGAATTTGATCTTAAAAGTGTTATACATACTTGAAATATTTCCAATTCTGATATTCTCATTTGGACTATGTTGATTGTTATCCATATTAAAACTCCTGACAAAACAATCAAAGCGATTTCAAATACCCTTTTTGTTAAAATGATTGGGACCGTTTCAAGCCAACACAATCTCTAAAATAAATGTTTAGCACATTTCTGAGGATTTGGCCAATTGATAAACTAAGGCTTACCAGACCAATTTCAACCTTGATTTTGAGCTTTTAGAGTAAGAATCATGGCAATAATCAACAAGGCACTTGAACCAATTCTCAACCAAAAGCCCGCACCCATTTCATCTCTGGTAAAAATAACATTCAAAATGATTAAAACAGCACTGGCGATAAGGACGAATATGGCCATGTATTTTCTACTCATTTCTCGAATTTTAATGCCTGAAAATATTAATTATTCGCAACAACTGTGCATGTATTTCCGGTGATGCTGCCAAAAAGCTATAATTTCTATTTGGTTCATGCATAGAATTTGAATAATCAATTTGATCACCAAAAAAATTGGTATACTTCCCTCCTGCTTCTTCTATAATAATTTGCTGTGCTACATTATCCCAGACTTTACTCGTTCTATTTAAAAATGCTCCATAGCTGCCTTTTGCCACTAAGGCAATGTCAAAAACACTATTACTCGTTCTTAAATTTCTAATATTGAGAATAATCTCTGCCAATATTTTGCATTCTGTACGAGTAAAATCAGGCTCATTTGAATGTCCATCTATACCATATGCTACAAGGCAATCAGACAGCCTTTTCTCATTGCTTACATGAATCCTTTTCCCATTACAAAATGCACCTGACCCTGACGCTGCTGTAAAAATTTCAGAAAAATACGGCAAAGCTATTCCTCCAGCTATAGGCTGTTGTTCATGCAATAATCCAAACATACATCCATATAGAGGAGATGCATTTGCAAAATTACTCGTTCCATCAATCGGGTCAATAACCCATGTAAAATCAGCGTTTTTATTAATTACACCGGCTTCTTCATCAATAATATTATGACCTGGAAATTTCTTTTCAATTGCCGATATCAGGAGTTGCCCGATTTCTAAGTCTGTTTTTGTAAGTACTTGGTTATTATCTTCAGGTTTTGTGATAGAAGATACTTTTCCAAAATTATCTTTGGCAACTTTTGTCACTTTTTGAAGTGATTCGTAAATGAAGTTCTGATAGTTTATCATCAAATAAAGTCAATTTCAATTTTTCTTCTGGAAAGCACAAAAAATAAAATTTTGCACGTGTTGGGTCGGTGTTTTATGATCGTGCGTAACACAAAAAATCTTTTTAAAATAAGGGCCAAAAGTTTCCTCCATACCAGCCATTGTATATTGTTTTATCTCAATTCCAGAACACTTTTTAGGCCCTTCTTCAGAAAAAGTAGCAATGATTGATTTTCCATTTTTGCTCATCCCTTGTGACGCAATTTTGATGTAGTTGTCAATCTCATCCTTATCTGTAAGAAAATGAAAAGCCGCTCTATCATGCCAGAAATCGAACTTTTGACTTGGTTCAAAATCTAAAATATCTGAAACGATCCAATCTATTTTTTTTGCTCTTTCTCCTAATCTGGCCTTAGCCCTTTCAATCGATTTTGCCGAAATATCTAAAATAGTAAGGTTATTAAATCCTAAATCTAACAAATGATCTGCTAAAAGGCTATCCCCTCCGCCAACATCGATGATTCTCGCATCCGCAGAAATATCTAATTCCTTTAAAATTTGTAACGAAGTTTCTGGTGTCGGCTGATACCAGCTAACTTCTTCCAGCTCTTTTGTTGTATAAATATTCTCCCAATGTTCTTTTCTGTTAAAATCAGTCATATCATAAAATATTCAGGTCACCCTTCTAGTAGACATTAAAAATAGATAAATTCTAGCCTTATTTAGGATCTATTTTATTTTAAAAGCCCTAATTTATAATTTTAAAAACCTAAAGATTGTGATGTGTAATTTTATGTGCCTAATAAAAAAATAATCCTATCTTAACTTCTCGAAAATTTTACAAATAAAAAATCTCAATTTCATGAAACAAATCCTAGTTACCATCACTTTTTTAGGCCTTATTAATTTGGTTCAAGGCCAGTCTCTGAATTCGGCTAAAATGGATCAAGAAATTCTCAAGGTTGAATCTAAGGTCATTGAATGGAGGCACGATCTTCATCAAAATCCGGAATTGGGAAATCGCGAATTCAGAACCTCAGAAATTATTGCTAAACACCTAAACTCATTGGGTATAGAGGTTAAAACTGAAGTGGCTAAAACGGGTGTCGTTGGTGTTTTGAAAGGCGGAAAACCAGGTCCTGTAATTGCCCTGCGTGCTGACATGGATGGCCTTCCCGTTACAGAAAGAGTCAACATTCCATACGCATCAAAGGCGAAATCAACCTATAACGGCGTCGAAACCGGGGTAATGCACGCTTGTGGTCATGATACCCATGTGGCCATTTTAATGGGGGTCGCTGAAATTCTCGCCAAAAACAAAAAAGATCTGGCAGGTACGGTGAAATTTCTTTTTCAACCTGCAGAAGAGGGGCCTCCGGCGGGTGAAGAAGGCGGAGCTGAGTTGATGGTAAAAGAAGGGGCGTTAAAAAATCCTGATGTAGATGTTGTATTTGGGTTGCACATTAGTGCCCAGTTGGAAGTAGGAAAAATTACCTATAGACCAAAAGGCGCAATGGCAGCAGTTAGTGATTTGAAAATTACCGTCAAAGGAAAATCTTCTCATGGTGCCGCACCATATACTTCCGTAGATCCTATTGTAACCTCGGCTCAAATTATCAATAGTTTACAAACAATTGTGAGCAGAAATGTAAATATCACTGAAAACGCCGCTGTGGTGACGATTGGATCAATTCATGGAGGAAACAGATCAAATATTATCCCTGAAGAAGTTGAAATGTTAGGTACCGTTCGAACACTTAGTGATAAAGATACTGAATTAGTTTATCGAAGAATTCGAGAAATTACAACCAATACGGCCGAAGCGATGGGCGCTGATGTGGTAGTTGAACTTCCTTATTCTATGACATACCCCGTCACTTATAACGATCCTGAATTGACAGCTCAAATGCTTCCCTCACTTGAAAATGCTGCTGGAAAATCAAATGTGATGTTGATACCGGCTAAAACCGGTGCCGAGGATTTTTCCTTTTTTGCGAAAGAAGTTCCAGGACTGTTCTTTAATATTGGCGGCGCACCCAAAGGCGTAAAAATTGAAGATACAGCGCCACATCATACCCCGGACTTTTATGTTGATGATGCAGGCCTAAAAACAGGTATCAAAGCATTTTTGAATCTGATCAATGATTACTCTGCCCTAAATAAAAAATAAGCATGACGACTAAACGACTGTTTTTTAGTTTTTTGTTCTTCTGTTCTAGCCTTTTTCTTTTTGCACAACAAACAACCATCATTTTAGTGCGCCACGCCGAAACTTTTGAAGGGGGTTCGGAAAGAATGCTAAATGAAGTAGGTAAAAAAAGGGCACTGAAACTTAAGGAAACATTGCAGAATGTTCAATTGGATGCCATTTATTCGACCGATTTAAACCGCACCAAACAAACCGCTCATCCAATTGCCATTGCCAAAGGTTTGGATATAAAACTTTACGATCCGACAAATCTCACTCCTTTTGCGGCGGACTTGCTTAAAGATCATGTGGGGGAAACCATTTTGGTTTCTGGGCATAGTAACACCACTCCACAACTTGTAAATGCACTCATTGGAGAAAAGAAATATGAGGATCTCGATGAGACCGAGTTCTACCATTTGTTTATTCTGAATTTCTCGCCAAATTTTCCACCCAAAGTTCTACAGTTATCCTATGGTTTTTAATCTTCTCAATTAATAAAAGCATGAATAAATTTACGCTCTCTAAACTGTCATTTGCTTGTTTTTTATTTGCGATATTCTTCATTCAACTTTCTTTTTCCCAAGGATTTGAAGGATATTACAGATATCCTGATGTTCATGGCGACAAGGTTATTTTTACCGCCGAAGGAGACCTATGGACTGTAAATTTGAACGGAGGAATAGCACAACGCCTTACTACTCATTATGAAGAAGAAGCGTTTCCCGTTTTTTCGCCCGACGGAAAAACTATTGCCTTTTCTGCGAATTATGAAGGACCTACGGAAGTATATTCTATGCCCATCACTGGAGGTATTCCGATTCGATGGACCTATGAAAGTGATTTTTCTATGGTCAACTGTTGGACTCCAGATGGTCAAATTGTATATGACACAAGAGCCTATTCTACTCTTCCAGACAGGCAATTAGTCACCATAAATCTTAAGGATAAATCAAAAACAAGAATTCCATTAAGTCAGGCTAGTGAAGCTTCCTTTGACGGCAAAGGGAAGACAGTTTTTTTTGTTCGCCCATCTTACCATTTCAATGTTACTAAACGCTATCAAGGAGGAACAGCCAGACAAATTTGGAAATTTACGGAAGGAACACGCGAAGCGATAAAATTAACCAATAATTACAACGGGGAAAGTTTCAAACCGATGTGGTATAACCAAAGAATTTATTTTATCTCTGACAGGGATGGAATGATGAATATTTGGTCTATGGATGAATCAGGTAATGATTTAAAACAGCACACCAAACATGAAGATTTCGATGTAAGATATGCCAATGTTTCTCAAGGAAATATTGTATATCAAAAAGGTGCAGATATTTACCGTTATTCGATACAAAATAATGAAGCAAAAAAAGTAGAGATCAGGTTAAATTCTGACCTTGACCAACTGCGAGAAAAATGGGAAGATGACCCTTCTGATTATATCACTTCTATCCACCCTGATTTTGATGGAGAAAAAATTGTGATCACTGCCAGAGGAAAGGTATTTGTAGCTCCGGTAAAATCCGGTAGAATTGTAAATTTTACGAGTAAAAGCAATGTTCGGTACCGAGATGCCGTCTTCCATCCTAAAAGCAAAGAAGTTTTAGCACTTTCAGATGAAAGCGGAGAATTTGAATTTGTGAGTCTTCCAGGGGATGGTATTGGCACAGAGAAACAAATTACTAAAGATGGTAAAATACTTAGATACAAAGGAGTCCCTTCTCCCGACGGCAAATGGTTGGCATATGACGATTTAGCAAATCAAATGTATTTACTCAATCTATCAACAGGGGTAAGTAAAAAAATATCAAATAACGAAGAAGGAATTTATTCTTTTTCATGGTCTCCTGACAGTAAGTGGATTGCTTTTGTGGAGGTCGCTGACAATACCATGGCACGAATTTTCTTGTATCACAATGATTCTGGCGAAAAATTCCCAATCACCACAGACCGTGCTAATAGCCTTTCACCGCAATGGAGCCCGGATGGCAAGTTTATCTACTTTTTATCTGATAGAAATTTTAACACTTTGGTAGGTGGCCCATGGGGTCCAAGACAACCGGAACCTTATTTTGATGCCAGTGAAAAGTTATATCATATCCCGCTACAAAAAAACACTAGATCTCCTTTTATGCCTAATGATGAGCTACACAAAGAAGAAAAAAAGGATAAAGACGCTAAAGAAAAATCTATTCCAAAAGTAATTATAGATAGAATTGGAATTGCAGAACGAATTGCAGAAGTACCGATAGAACCAGGTAATTATTCGGCTTTACAAATCAATTCAGAAGCTATTTATTTACTCACAAAGGATACAGGTGCCGATGCTAAAACTCATTTGAAAGTCGTTAAAATTGACAACGAAGATGTAAAACTAAAAACCCTGGTAAGTGATATTTCCAGTTTTGAGTTATCGGGTGACGGCGAAAAAATATTGATTAGAAAAAAAACTAAAAACTACTTAGTTGAAGCAGGTACAAGTGAAATCAGTGATTTAACTGATGATGCCATTAACCTAAGTAACTGGAAATTCCCTATAAACCCGAAAGAAGATTGGCAACAAATTTTTACGGATGCTTGGAGAATGGAACGAGATTATTTTTATGACCAAAATATGCACGGTGTAAATTGGGACGCCATGCATGATAAATATTATCCTTTGGTTGACAGAGTTACCACTCGGGAAGAATTATCTGATCTTATTGGTAGGTTTGTTGGCGAATTATCTGCACTGCACACCAGTGTCCGAGGTGGGGATATTCGAGAAGATAAAAATGATATTTCTGTTCCTAGCTTAGGCGCTATCTTTTCTCGATCGGAAAAATTAGAGGGTTACCAAATAGAATATATTTTTAAAGGTGATCCTGATTATCCAGATGAAAAATCTCCTCTCGACAATCCATTTCACAGCATTGAAATTGGCGACGTAATTTCAAAAATAAATGGAAGACCAACAATTTCTTCTTCTGATATTGGTGAGTTGCTGCGAAATCAAGAAGGAAAACAAGTTCGATTAACAATTAAAAAAGGTACTAACAGTAAAGATATTATTGTTGAGCCAATCAAAGATATTTATAGTTTAAGATACCGCGATTGGGAATTTACACGGAGATTAAAAGTTGAAAAAGAAACGGATAACAAGGTTGGGTATGTTCATCTTCGCGCCATGGGCTCAAATGACCTAAATCAATGGTATAGAGAGTTTTACCCAGTATTTGATAGACCCGGCTTAATTATAGACGTACGTCATAACAGAGGTGGAAATATAGAAAGTTTTATCCTCGAAAAATTGTTGAGAAAAGCTTGGATGTATTGGAAGAGTAGATCAGGGAAACCTTATTGGAATATGCAATATGCTTTTAGAGGTCATATTGTCATATTGGTGGATGAAAATACAGCCTCAGACGGAGAAGCCTTTGCTGATGGATTTAAAAAACTCAATTTAGGTACTGCCATTGGAAAAAGAACATGGGGTGGTGAAATCTGGTTGAGTGGCGCCAATACCTTAAGCGATGGAGGAATTGCTAGAGCTCCGATGATGGGTGTGTATGATGACAAAGGAAATTGGCTTATTGAAGGGCATGGTTTTGTACCGGATATTGAAGTAGACAATTTACCCCATGCCACATTTAAAGGTGAAGATGCTCAGCTCGATGCCGCAATTGAGCATTTAGAAAAACTGATTGAGAAAGATCCTCGTGCGGTTCCAGATCCACCGACATATCCGAATAAATCGTTCAAAAATAATCAATAGACAACTTATGAAATGGAAATTTTCATGGCTGTTATTTTTTATAATTCAAACAAGTTTCAGTCAAACTGACCCAAATGTTTTTGACAAATTCACTCCAAAATTTTATACCATAGATGGGTATAAGATAAATATCGAAGTACTTGGAGATGGTCCTCCTATTGTTTTTTTAGCCGGCGGACCAGGAAATTCTCATGATTATATGCAAGGAAGTTTTGGACAGTATTACAAAACGAATAAAGTTATTTTTATTGATATGTTGGGTAGAGGAAAATCGGATGATGCAAAAAATATAAATGAATATTCTATTGCCAACGATACACAACTTATCGAAGAAGTTCGGAAATTATTAAAACTGGATAAAATAGCTTTGGTAGGGCATTCTTACGGCACTGTTCCTGCACAAGATTATGCAGTCACTTATCCGGAAAGAGTAGATAAATTAGTTTTGATTAACGGTTTTCACAGTGGAGAAATGTGGCAGGCTAACTGCGATAGTTATAATCATTACTCCAAAACACACTTTCCTGAAAAATGGCAAAAAATAGATTCTTTGAGAAATTTGGGTTACGTGTCGAGCGACCCGGTTTTTAGTGAATTATACGGGAGTTTACCAACAAAATATATTTATTATCACGACACTAAAATAAAGGGAAATCAACCAAAAGAAAGATACAGGAGCTGGAACAATGATGTGTATTACGGTATAATTGGACGAGACGCCGATTTCTTTGTGGGCGGAGATATGATCGATTGGGATGTGAGAAGAAAGCTCAAATCCCTTAACTTTCCAGTTTTAGTCTGCGCCGGAAGATATGATGGGGTTTCTACTCCGGAATTCGCTGTTCAGTATAAAAAATATATGCCAAAAGCCCAATTTGTCATGTTTGAAGAAAGCGGACACAATCCTTATTTGGAAGAACCCGACAAGTTTTATAAAGAATTTGAAAAATTTTTTGAAATCAATAAATAGTACCACTATGCCCAGATTTTATGTTATCCTCTTTTTGATAATTACAGTTATTTCATGTAAAAATGAAAATGAACCTCAACCGATTGAAACTAAACAAAATTTGGTTGGTACCTGGCGACTTATATCAGGACTGACCATTAAAGGAAAGGATACTGCTTTTACTGATTACACTCAAAATCAGGAAATGATCAAGATTATCAATCAAACTCATTTTGCTTTCCTGCGTCATGATCTAAATAATGGAAAGGATTCTTTAGCCCTATATTCAGCGGGAGGAGGTACTTATGATTTGGATGGCTCTACCTATACTGAACATCTCGGTTTTTTAAACTTCAGAGAATGGGAAGGTCATGACTTTACCTTTGAGATTACTTTGAAAGGTGACTCATTAATTCAAACTGGAATAGAAAGAATTGAAGATCTTGGAATAGATCAAAAAATTATAGAAACCTATATAAGAGAAAAATAAAGTTGAATTCAATTCCCAATATAAAAAACAGGCTATTCGTTATTGATGCACTGAGAGGATTTGCCATAGTAGCCATCATGTTATTGCATAACATAGAACATTTTGACTATTATTTTACACCTGAAAATCACCCGGCATGGTTGATTACCTTTGATAAATGGCTTTGGGATTTTCTGTTTTTTATGTTTGCAGGGAAAGCTTATGCTATGTTTGCCCTGCTATTTGGTCTAACCTTTTATATTCAAAGTCACAATCAACATAAAAAAGGTAAAGATTTCGGACTTCGTTTTGCTTGGCGAATGGTTCTTTTATTTGCTTTTGGGATCATCAACTCTGCCTTTTATCAAGGTGATATTTTAACGATTTATGCCATTTTAGGATTGTTCTTAATTCCTGTTAATCGGTTAAACGACAAAGCGATTTTAATTATCGCGCTTATTTTATTCCTTCAACCTTTGCAATGGATCCAATTAATTAGTGCTTTAAACCAACCTGCAAAGGAATTGGCAGATCCCGCTTCCTGGGCCTATTTTGGAAAAATGACAGAATATATACCCAATGGTTCCTTTTGGGAAACAGTAAAAGGAAATCTGAGCAATGGTAAAAAAGCGGTTTTTCTCTGGAATTGGGAAAATGGAAGATACTTTTTGATTCTTTCACTCTTTATTTTGGGGCTGTGGAGTGGTCGACAAAAAATCTTTGTATGGGAAATAAAAGGAACCAAATTTTGGAAAAGGGTATTGAAAATATCATTTATAGGATTTATAATTCTCTATGTTGTACATCAATATTTTGCTTCGAATCTTTCCTCTGAAGCCATCAAAAGGCCATTAGATGTGATTTTAAGCTCTTGGAGCAACACTTCATTTATGTTTGTTTTGCTCGCTTCATTCGTGCTTTTATTCCACAGTAATCAGTTTCATAAAATTCTCAGTTATTTTTCCTCTTTTGGTAAAATGAGTTTATCAAATTATATTATTCAGTCAATCATTGGCTCATCACTTTATTACGGATTTGGTTTAGGATTATACAAATATACCGGGACCTTGTACGCTGTTATTATTGCGTTCATACTTGTGTTTCTTCTCGGGAGATTTTGCAAATGGTGGTTAAAAAATCATAAAAGAGGTCCTTTAGAAACCATCTGGCATCATCTAACCTGGTTAAACAGCAATTAAAATTGACGCGGTTTTTTTATCGTATTTTTGAGAAAAGAATATCTTCACCTTATGCATAAAACATTATTTATTAGCCTTTTTAGTTTTTTCAGCCTTATTTGTTCGGCACAAAATAATTTACTCCAAAACGTTTTTAATCGAAATTCAACTTCTCTGAACGGCGAGTGGAACTATATTGTAGATCCTTATGAAAACGGATATTACAATTACAGACTCGAAGCTTTCGATCTGCAAACCAATCCTTCCAGGAGTGCCTATTTTACAAACTCTAAACCTGTTGATAAGACGGAGCTTATTGAATATGATTTTGATCTTTCTGAAACAATGCAAATTCCGGGAGACTGGAATACACAAAAAGAAAATCTGTTTTATTACGAAGGCTCTGTTTGGTTCAAAAAATCTTTTGATTATACCAAAACGAATTCTGATCATCGCGTTTATATTTATTTCGGTGGGGTTAATTACCAATCTGATGTATACTTAAACGGTAAAAAACTGGGTAGACATATAGGGGGATTTACCCCATTTAACTTCGAAATTACCGACCTTTTAAAAGAAAAAGAAAATTTTGTTGTGGTAAAAGTTGATAATAAAAGACTTAAAGAGGGAGTTCCGACTTTAAATACAGACTGGTGGAATTATGGCGGAATGACAAGAGATATCAAAATAGTTGAAGTTCCAAATAGTTTTATCGACGATTATTTGATTCAGTTGGATCCTCAGAATAATCAACTCATCAAAGGATTTATTCAACTTTCAGGTACAGATATTAAAGAGAAAAAGGTATTAGTTACCATACCTGATCTTAAAATAAATAAAGAATTGACAACCGATAAAAACGGTTTGGCGGCCATCGAAATTCCTGTTAAAAAAATACAGTATTGGTCGAATTTCAATCCTTTTTTATATGATGTAACCCTCTCATTTAACAAAGACCAGATCAATGATAAAATAGGTTTTAGAACTATAAGGACTGAAGGAAAAGATATTCTTTTAAATGGTAAACCTATTTTTTTAAAAGGTATTTCCATTCATGAAGAAAGCCCTTTTACAAAAGGAAGAGGTAATTCTGAAAAAGATGCGAGACAACTTTTAGGTTGGGCTAAAGAATTGGGATGTAATTATGTAAGACTGGCGCATTATCCACATAATGAACATATGGTTAGGGTGGCAGATGAGTTGGGAATATTGGTTTGGGAAGAAAATCCGGTGTATTGGACGATAGATTGGACAAACCCTGAAACTCTTAAAAATGCAAAGAATCAATTAACAGAGGTGATTAACCGGGATAAAAACAGAGCTTCTGTGATCATTTGGTCTATGGCCAACGAAACTCCGCAAAGCACAGAACGACTTTCCTTTTTGACACAGTTGGCCAATCAGGCAAGGAAATTAGATCCAACCAGAATGATAAGTGCAGCTTTAGAACAAAGTGCTTATCAAGGAGATCAACATATCAGAACGATCGACGATCCCTTTGCTGAGGTTGTTGACATCCTCAGTTTTAATCAATATGTAGGTTGGTATGATGGTTTGCCGGAAAAATGTAAAACGATTACATGGAAAATTGAGCAAAACAAACCGGTTTTGATTTCTGAGTTCGGTGCAGGTGCTAAATTTGGGCTTCACGGTGATAAAAATGAGCGCTGGACGGAAGAATACCAGGCCTATTTGTATGAAGAAACACTTAAAATGTTAGATAAGGTAGATCAATTCAGAGGCACAAGTCCATGGATTTTAGTCGACTTTAGATCGCCCAGAAGGCCTTTACCAAAAATACAAGATGGTTATAACCGCAAAGGTTTAATTTCTGAAAATGGGGAAAAGAAAAAAGCATTTTACATCTTGCAGAACTACTATACCAATAAAAAGTAGTGACTGTGAGAAACAGTCAATTTGAGCGTATCATAAATTGAAATATTTATTTAGTTTTAATATCTATTAATCTTATTTCAAGAATGCATAAGATCCACTTTCTCATTGTTGTCCTGTTTATTTCTTTAACCACAGTAGCACAGAATTGGCAGAACGATTTAAATGTTGCAATGAAGCAGGCCTCCGAAGGAAACAAACCAATTATCCTGGTTTTTCAAGGCTCAGATTGGTGTGCTCCTTGCATGAAATTAGACCGTGAAATTTGGAAATCAGAGGATTTCATCAATTATGCAGAAAATCATTTTGTTATGCTAAAAGCGGATTTTCCTAAAAAGAAAGGTAATTTACTAAGTGAAGATCAGCAAAAAAAGAACAATGCTTTAGCTGAAAAGTACAATCCAAATGGTCATTTCCCACTGGTTGTTTTGCTGGACATGAATGGTAAAGTTCTAGGTACAACCGGCTATGAAAAAATATCTCCAAAAGAATATATCAATCATTTAGAATCATTTATGACAAAATCTAAAATTGAATAGACAGATTTTATCGGTCTTTTTTATACTGTTTGGTATAACATGTTCTGCTCAAGGAACTTATAAGCGAACGCTTAAATTGATGGGCAGCAGATTCGATATAACTGTAGTTGCACCAGATTCTATAGAAGCTCATTCTTTTATTGATCTTGCGGTAGCTGAAATTACCCGAATAGAAAAACTTATTTCGTCCTGGGATCCAAATTCTCAAACCTCAGAAATTAATCGTAATGCAGGCATTAAAGCCGTAAAAGTAGACCGCGAGTTATTTGATTTAATAGACAGGTCCTTGGGAATTTCCAAATTAACGGATGGAGCATTCGACATCAGCTATGCCTCAATGGATAAAATCTGGAAATTCGATGGTAGTATGACCAAAATGCCCACTGAAGACGAAATAAAATCATCGGTTTCAAAAATAGGTTACAAGAATATTCTCCTGGATAAAGAAAATTCGACGGTCTTTTTGGTGAATATTGGAATGAAAATTGGCTTCGGGGCCATAGGGAAAGGTTATGCGGCGGATAAAGCAAAAAAATTGCTGATGTCAAAAGGGGTGGTCGCCGGAATTATAAATGCATCTGGCGATATGAATACCTGGGGTAAACAAACCAACGGAGAACCCTGGAAGGTGGCCATTACGAATCCATTGGATAAGAATAAAGCTTTTGCACTTTTACCTATAACTAACGGGGCTGTTGTGACCTCAGGAAATTATGAAAAATTTGTGGTGTTTAACGGAGTACGTTATTCTCACATTATCGATCCACGTAACGGTTATCCAGCAACCGGTATCATAAGTGCTACCGTTTTTGCACCCAAAGCAGAGATGGCTGACGCACTGGCTACATCTATCTTTGTAATGGGAATGGAAATAGGCCTAAATAGAATTAATCAGATACCAAATGTTGAATGCATCATTATTGACGAAAAAGGCCAAATAATTACATCTAATAATATCACAATTGAGAAATTATGATTCGAAAAACAATTTTATTACTTTTTTTATTTGTGTCTATCACTTCTTGTGTTTCGGTCAAAGAATATGAAAAAGTTAGCCTAAATGATCCTGATATGATATTGGCAGATAAAAAATCAGATCGAAATATCAGTACATTCCATTCCTACAGAGAAGCTGCAGTTGGAGCAAATGGAGGAAAAACAGGTGGAGGTTGCGGCTGCAACTAACCATCATAAACACAAAAAAGACATGAGATCTTTGATTAATTTAAATCTAGTCATTTTGTTCTTATTCGTATTGAATGGATTTGCACAAACATCAGACACAGACACATCGACCTATAAAAAGCGCGTACTGGAAAGTATAGAAGTCGATTTTTTAGCAAGTTATTATTCACAAGATGGTGATAATGCGGCAGTTAGTGGTGGTATAGGCACTGAAGAACTCACTGATCTCACAAGTGCTTTTGTGGTTTCTGTGCCTTTAAACGATGATGATGTACTAACGATCGATGCAGGTATATCTGCGTACACCTCTGCTTCTTCTAGTAATATAAACCCTTTTGACGATGGTTATGCCGATCCCTTTGTAGCGAGCTCGGGTGCATCTTCCAGTGACGTCTGGATTAATGCGAACGGAAATTACAGCCACAGTTCTGATGACAGAAATCAAATCGTTTCAGGAAAATTAAGTATTTCTTCTGAGTATGATTATTTCTCTGTCGGTGTTGGAGGAAGTTTTACTAAACTTTTTAATGAAAAAAATACAGAGCTAAGCATCAATGCCAATATTTTTATAGATACTTGGAAACTCATTTATCCTTATGAGTTAAGGCCATTTTTAGAAGGTGGTGCCGGTTTGAATGACCCCTTGTTTACCAGAAACACCATTACAGGAAATCCGAATTACCAACCGCTTTTTTCTGAATTAAATGGGAAAGGCAGAAATTCTTATGCCATTGGCCTGGGCTTTTCTCAAATCTTATCTAAAAAATTACAAGGCACTTTATCACTGGACCTGATCATGCAAACTGGTTTACTTTCAACCCCCTTTCAACGCGTTTACTTTGACGACATGGAGGATTCTTTTATCGATAATTTTCATTTGGCGGATGACGTAGAGCAATTACCAGATAAAAGAATTAAAACAGCCATAGGAGGTAGACTGAATTATTACATCAATGAAATTTTTGTTGTGAGAACTTTTTATAGATACTATATGGATGATTGGGGAATTACATCACAAACGGCTAGTATAGAGCTACCCATAAAGATTGCGGATAAGTTTACACTGTATCCCAGTTATAGATATTATTATCAGACAGCTGCTGATTATTTTGCCCCATACGAAGAGCATCTTTCAACAGATAAATATTACACCTCAGATTATGACCTTTCTAAATTTAGCGCTAACCAATATGGTTTTGGCATGTCTTACACGGATGTCTTTACCAAATCGCATGTATGGAAATTTGGTTTAAAGAGTATCGATTTAAAATATGCACACTACTCAAGAGATTCAGGACTTACGGCAGATATGATTACTGGGGGCTTCAAGTTCGTGATGGAATAATCATTTTCTATTCTCTTGAAATCCTGAAGATTAAAACCGTATATTCGGTTTTATGAATTTCATATTGAATGGCAGGATTTAACCCACCTCTTTTTTATTTTTATTTAAGCTTTTTATGGACAAAATATTAAAGAGAGAGATCACCCTTTGGGGTTTAACCGCCAATCTCGTCAATACGATTATCGGGGCTGGAATTTTTGCTTTACCCGCACTTGTCGCAGAAGGTTTAGGTTCGGCGAGTATTACTGCTTATTTAATATGTGGTTTTTTAATTTTACTTGTGATGCTCTGTTTTGCAGAAGTAGGAAGTAAAATAACCTCGTCTGGAGGTGTCTATGCTTTCATTGAAGAATCATTTGGCCCTTATTTTGGATTTCTCACTATTGTTGTTTTTCTCGTTTCTTGTATTTCGTCAGATGCAGCAGTAGCCAATGCTGTTTTCAATATTACCGCATCTATTTTTCCTGTTTTGCAAAATGAAGTCTTGAGGATCATATTTCTTCTCGTCATTTTTTTTGGCCTGGCATTCATAAACGTGATAGGATCAAGAAAAGGAATAGGATTGGTAAAGTTTATCACATTGGCAAAAATTCTACCCTTGCTTATCCTGATCCTGATTGGTTTTAAGGAAGTAACCATAGACAATTTAATGTTTGAACATGCACCCTCCCTATCAGCCCTTGGAAAAACCTCTTTTGTGCTTTTTTTCGCTTTTCAAGGAGTAGAAGCAGCTATTTCCATTAATGGTGAAGTAAAAGATCCACAAAAAAATATTCCTAAGGCAGTTTTAATAAGCGTTGCGCTTGTTTTGGCATTCTACATCTTAATTCAAACCATCTCTCAAGGAATCTTAGGAGATGAATTACCCCTATATAAAGATAATACTCTAGGAGAAGTAGCCAGCAGAATTATTGGCCCAATAGGGCTCACCTTATTATCTATTGGTGCGGCTGTTTCTATGTTTGGGACTTTAAGTAGTGAAATACTGAGTATCCCCAGATCTCTGTTTAGTGCTTCCAAAGATGGAATCATTCCGATCAAATACCTTTCAAAAATTCATCCAAAATTTGCAACTCCCTATACTGCTATTATAAGTTATGCAAGTTTGGGTTTTTTTTTCGCAATTAGCAGTCATTTTGAACAACTCGCCATTGTTTCTGTTTCCGGTGTTCTGTTGATATATTTAGGCGTTTCACTAGCCGTAATTAAACTGAGAAGGAATGGAGTTCAATATAAAAATTCATTCAAAATCCCAGGTGGCCTGAGCGTTCCAATTCTTTCATCGATTACCATCTTTTGGTTTCTTTCAAGTCTTACTCGATCAGAGTTACTTTTTATGGCTCTTTTTGTCTTTACCTTATCCCTTATCTACTTTATAATCGGGTATTATAGAAAGAAGCATAAATCGAAAAAAGCTTAATCTTATTATCTTTTATCTCCTTCAAGTACAATTTGTTTTTTAACTAAGTGAAAATATTATTGTTATTTTGTGGCCTAAAATAAATTATTACAATGAAACCATCAGAGATTGAAAATATTGAATTGAGTTATCTGCAGTTAGAAGATTACCAAGAGCTTAAGTCGGCAATGATACAAGCCTATAAATCTATGCCTGAAGCCTATTGGCGAGAAAGCCAAATAGAATCTCTGATAGATAAATTCCCTGAAGGACAAGTTGTTATAAAAATAAATGGATCTATTGCGGGTTGTGCACTTGCAATTATTGTGAATTATGATGGCATTACAGATAAGCATACTTATAAAGAAATAACAGATAATTTTACCTTTAGAACACACACTTATGACGGTGATGTGCTTTATGGAATTGACGTGTTTATTATGCCACAATTCCGCGGACTTCGATTAGGTAGAAGGCTTTACGACTATAGAAAAGAATTATGTGAAAAACTCAATTTACGAGGCATTGCTTTTGGTGGAAGAATACCTAATTACCATAAATATTCAGACAAATTATCTCCAAAGCAATACATTGACAAGGTTAAACGAAAAGAAATTCACGACCCGGTTCTTAACTTTCAAATCTCAAATGATTTCCATCCTTCGAAAATATTAAAATCTTACCTTGAAGGTGACGAAGCGTCAAACGAATTTGCTGTTCTGCTCGAATGGGATAATATTTACTATGAAAAACCCTCCAAAAAAGCAGCTACAAAAAAGAAGATTGTCCGTTTAGGGCTCATCCAATGGCAAATGAGACCTTATCAATCTATGGAAGATCTTATTCAGCAAATCGAATATTTTATAGATGCCGTTGCGGGTTACCGTTCTGATTTCGCACTTTTTCCGGAGTTTTTCAATGCACCTCTGATGGCTGAAAACAATCACCTCTCAGAGCCGGAAGCGATTAGAGAGTTGGCAAAACATACAGATACTTTGGTGCAAAAATTTTCTGAACTTTCTATTGCGTACAATATTAATATTATTGCCGGTAGTATGCCCGAAATCATTAACAACAGGCTATACAATGCAGGTTACTTATGCAGAAGAGATGGAACAACCGAACGATACGAAAAATTACATGTAACACCGGATGAGGCAAAAGTTTGGGGTATGGAAGGCGGTAATATTCTCAAAGCATTTGACACGGATTGCGGCAAAATTGGAATATTGATCTGTTATGACTCTGAATTTCCAGAATTAAGTAGATTACTCGCAGATGAAGGCATGGATATTTTATTCGTTCCTTTTTTAACAGATACGCAAAATGGTTATTCTCGTGTGCGAAATTGTTCTCAAGCAAGAGCCATAGAAAACGAATGCTATGTGGCTATTGCGGGTAGTGTGGGGAATTTGCCCAACGTCCATAACATGGATATTCAATTTGCTCAATCGATGGTCTTCACGCCTTGTGATTTTGCTTTTCCTACCAACGGAATTAAGGCAGAAGCTACCCCCAACACAGAAATGATTCTGATTGCAGATGTTGATATTGATCTGTTAAGAGAATTGCACCAACACGGTTCTGTTAGAAATTTAAGAGACAGAAGAAAAGACCTCTTTGAACTGACCAAAAAAATAAAACCGAAAAGGAGAATGTAGGCACATGATAGAACATCAATACAACATAAGAATTAAATGGTCTGGAAATAAAGGTTGTGGTACTTCTTCATACAAAGCTTATGAAAGAGACTTTGATTTAAGTGCACAAAACAAAGAACAAATTATTCATGGTTCGTCAGATCCCGCTTTTTTAGGAGATCCTAAACGATATAATCCGGAAGAAATGTTAGTGGCTTCCATATCTAGTTGTCATATGCTTTGGTATTTACACTTATGTGCTAGTCAAAAGATCGTTGTAACGGCATATATTGATCATGCAGAAGGGTTTATGCAGGAGCATGAAGATGGAAGCGGTTCTTTTAGCAAAGTGATCCTCAAACCAAAAATAACTCTGTTAAAGCTCGCTGATCAAATTGAAGCTGATAAGTTGCATAAAAAAGCGAATCAAATGTGTTTTATTGCGAATTCTTGCAACTTCAGCATTCTGCACCAAGCATCCTATCGAGAAGGGACTGATCTTTAATCCTTTTTTGGCAATAGGATTAAAAGGTCTTCAGACTGTTTTATTTCCTCCTCGTTCAGCTTCATTTTTACAAATTCTCCTTTGTGGTATTTTTCAGCCTGATCTTTGTAGTGTTTGCTGAAAACATTTCCACTTTGCCCAGTGGGAAGGATAGCCGAACTATTTTCAATATCGCTAAAATCAATAATTCGCCGTGTAGAAGGACCTCCTCTAACGCTGTATTTACCCGTGCCATTTAAATAGAAAATCTGATTGTTTAACACTTCATTGCCTCCATTGGTTTTAAAAGGACCCACATTAAAAAAAGGTCTTAAAAGAGCTACTTTGTCAAATGCGTGTTTATGAGTTATAGTTAGAGATCTATCCCATGTCCAATTTTCAATATCTTTACCAAACTCCTTCTCCAATTGCGATATGGTTTGATGAAAAGCATTGGTAAAGATCTCATCACGATTTTCGTTATAATCTTTGGTCGTAATATCGTCCCACCAAACCGAATTTAAATTTTTAATTTGTTTTGCTATTTGTCTTTTAAACAAATGTGTATTTAGGAACATTTCAAAATACTCCTCTCCCATTTCATCTTTAAAAGTGAGTGAGATAAACTTATATAAAAATAGGCTGTAAATAGTCGGGGCAGTACTTTTTTGGTCATAACTGCCATTCCAATTTTTGAGTATTTCAAGTGCCTTTTTTTCGTTTTCACTGAAATTGACCTTCGTCAAGTTTCCCAAAATGGTTTTAACCAAGCCTGGGATAACAGACGATTGATCGTCTAAAATCATTTCTTCGACATCACCTTTTGTAAAATCATTTTTGTCACTCAATAATTGAAGAATTCTTTTTGCCCGATCTTCAGGTAAATAATAACCTGGATAATAGCCATTTTCAATTTCCTCTGGTTGATTATTAGCAGAGTATACATAATTCCATGGTGGATTAATTGCTTGGGGATTTTTATCAAACTCTAAATCGCTGGTCGTTAAATTATTATCTTCGCCATTTAAGATAAATTTTGTATTCACTTCTTCTGAAAACCTATACAGTTTAGCTGCGGCAAACCATGCAATGTTATTATTTTTATCACCATACATCACATTTAAACCAGGGGCGTGAATTTTTGCTACTCCCGCTTTAAAGTCAGATAATGACTGCGCATGCGACATTCGATAAGTAACCCCTAAAAGATCATTATTTGATTTGGTATAAATCCAATCCATCGAAATAGCCTTGGTAGAATCTAATCCCTTGAACAAGTCATTCATAATAGGTCCCTTTTTCCCTATTTTAACTGTAAATTCAACATCATCTTCTCCCTTTACTTTTATGATTTCCTTTCTCTCTTCAAAATTTCCACTTTCGTAATAGAAGTCCAGATCGTCATTTTGAAACATGGTCAACCCATAAGCAAAATCCCTATTGTGCGCCAACAAAGGAAAAGGTGTTAAACCCAAATGAAAACCGTAAATTTCATAATCGGGTAATGTGATATGAGCCTGATACCAAACAGAGGGTTGGGCAAATTCTATATGTGGATCATTGGCCAAAATGACCTTCTTGTCTTTTGTTTTTTTTGAGCCGATCACCCAGCTATTACTACCCACAATTGGCGGGACTGGCAAGTTAGTTGTTAACTCATTTATTTGCTTACTTATGGCACCAGCACTAGTTTTTTCAATTCCTTTATTATAATTCTTTATAAGGGTTGTTCGCGGATCGTTATTAATGTCTAAATCTCTTAGATAGCGAGCATCCAATTTTTCGTTTAGGTCAGAAAGCAATGGATCTGTTTTATAAGCCTGAGCAAAACCAAAACTCATATATCCAAAAACATTATAAATATCAAGGATATCGTACTTTTCCTTCTCTATTCCTAACAACCTGAATTCAATAGGAGTTTTACCATTCTCGATAAATTGATTAATTCCCTCAAGATAAGCCTTGGACAGTAGATATGAAACCGTTGTTGTATCCATACTTGTCACAATCTCTTTTGCCGCTAATTCAATACCCATTCCTCTAAATAATTTATCGGTTTGGATCATATCTTTACCGAAAATTTCAGACAATCGACCTGGTGCAATTCTTCTGAGTAATTCCATCTGCCATAATCTATCTTGCGCATGGAGATACCCAAGTGTGAGGTAAGCATCGGATGCATTATTTGCGTAGATATGCGGAACACCTATGTCATCAAAATAAACTGTTACAGAGTCTTTAAGGTTATCCAGTTTCAACTCTCCTGAATAGACAGGCTTATTATTTCTTATAAAAAACCAAGCTCCAATTGTCAGAACTAAAAGTAACAAAACGAGTATTTTGACTATTTTTTTGATCATAAGTATTATTATTGAAAAGGATGTTGTAAAGTTATAACCAAATAGGCTATAAATAAAAAAAGTCCCAACTTATGTGGGACTTTTATTTATGACTTAAGTATGATTAAAATTCTTCCTCTCCACTTCTGATGGGAACAATCTGCGGTGTAAAATCTTTGCCTTCCCACAAATCTCCATTCTCATCAGTTTTACTGTAATCATAGGCCCATCTATGCACTTCGGGTATTTCACCAGGCCAGTTTCCATGAATATGCTCAACTGGTGTTGTCCATTCAAGTGTATTACCTTTCCATGGATTTTTAGGTGCTTTTTGTCCTCTTTTAATACTTATAAAGAAATTGGCTAAAAAGATCAACTGAGCAGCTCCTCCAATGAGCGCAAAAATGGTCATTACTTTATTGATATGTAATAAATCGTCAAAAATCGGGAATGCCGTATTGCTGTAATATCTTCTTGGTAATCCTGCCAATCCTAAAAAGTGCATCGGGAAAAATACGCCATATGCTGAAATAGCAGTTAACCAGAAATGTAAATAACCCATGTGTTTGTTCATCATTTTGCCATACATCTTTGGAAACCAGTGATAAACACCTGCAAACATTCCAAAAAGTGCAGAAATACCCATTACTAAATGGAAGTGGGCTACAACGAACATGGTGTCGTGCACATTGATATCCAAGGCGCTATCACCAAGGATTAATCCCGTTAAGCCTCCAGTGATAAAAGTAGAAACCATTCCAATGGAAAACAACATTGCAGGGTTCAACTGCAAATTACCTTTCCAAAGTGTTGTGATATAGTTAAACGCTTTTACAGCCGATGGAATCGCAATTAATAGTGTGGTAAAAGTAAACACCGAGCCTAAAAATGGATTCATTCCGGTAACGAACATATGGTGACCCCACACAATTGTAGATAAAAATGCAATGGCAATAATAGATCCAATCATAGCGCGATAACCGAAAATTGGTTTTCTTGCATTGGTTGAAATTACTTCAGAAGTAATCCCTAACGCAGGTAATAAAATAATATACACTTCAGGGTGACCTAAAAACCAGAACAAGTGCTCAAATAAAATTGGTGAGCCACCTTGGTAATGTAAAACCTCTCCCTGTATAAAAATATCTGAAAGGTAAAATGACGTACCAAAACTTCTATCAAAAATAAGTAAAAGGGCTGCAGATAATAAAACCGGGAATGAGATTACCCCAATGATCGCAGTTATGAAAAATGCCCAAATTGTCAAGGGTAAACGAGTCATTTTCATCCCTTTCGTTCTCAAGTTCAATACCGTTACGATGTAGTTCAATGAACCCATTAAAGATGATGCAATAAAAATGGCCATTGAAACCAACCAAAGTGTCATACCCAAACCAGAACCAGACATTGCCTGAGGGAGTGCACTAAGTGGCGGATAAACTGTCCATCCTCCAGACGCCATACCGGTATGTACGAAAATGGAAATAAACATAACGAGACTTGATAAAAAGAATAACCAATAGGATATCATGTTCAGAAATCCAGAAGCCATATCACGCGCTCCAATTTGCAATGGAATAAGTAAATTACTAAAGGTTCCACTTAAACCGGCCGTAAGAACGAAAAACACCATAATTGTACCGTGAATCGTAACCAATCCCATGTACATATCTGGTGTCATCTGACCTCCTTCACCACCCTTTCCTAAAAAGGCCTCAATGATGGTAAATTTTTGCTCAGGATATGCCAATTGCAATCTGAACAAAAGCGACATAAATACACCAATAACACCCATAAACATACCTGTTACAAGGTATTGCTTAGCAATCATTTTATGATCTTGGCTAAATATGTATTTAGTTACAAAAGTTTCTTTATGATGATGATTCTCTGACATTATTGAATTAATTTATGCTGTTAATTGATTAATTGAGCGATAGTTTTCTGTTGTTTTAACCATGCATTAAATTCTGTTTCTTCTTCAACCACGATCTTCATTTGCATATTGTAGTGAGAAGATCCACAAATCTTATTACATAATAACAAGTAGTCAAATTCTACAGGCTCTTTACCTTCTGCTTCACGTATTTTGTTAATTTCTTCAAATTTAGCAATGGTCGCTTCATTTTGTCGCATTTCTACTGTCGTTACAGCTGGAGTAAATCCAAATGAAGTTACCATTCCGGGAACGCAGTTCATTTGTGCTCTAAAGTGAGGCATATATGCCGAATGCAATACATCTTGAGATCTGAACTTAAAAACAACCTTTCTTCCTTTTGGCAAATGTAATTCTCTTGTTGGAACATCATCTACAGCATTTTTATCTGTCATATCTATTCCCATGGTATTGATTCCTTCAATAAACCGTACGTTAGCTAAACCCAATTCATTATCCTCTCCGGCGTATCTCGCCTCCCAGCTGAATTGTTTTGCGTACAGCTCAATCACCAATGGATTTTCAGCGTCCGAAGTATCCATTACACTGTTCCATGTCCATAATCCATAAAGAATCAAACCGGTCAAAACAACAGCCGGTGTAACTGTCCACCATAATTCTAATTTATGGCTATCTGCATAAAACTTGGCCTTTGTTCCTTTGACACCACGATACCTAAAGGTAAAGTAATAGATCAAAAATTGAGTTACAAACTGAACAAAGATGATCATGGTCATGGTGATAACAAATAAGTTATCTATGTGCTCTCCCTCTAAAGATCCTGATTCCCTTGGCAGCAGAACAACTTGTCCTTTATACATAGAGTAAATCATCAAACCATATATAAATCCGCCCAGTCCGAGCATTAGCCATCCATTGATGTTATTTTCATCTTCAGTAGCTACCTGATCTTTTTTCATCAATCCCAGGATTTTGAAGATTTGCCAAACAGCAGTAGAAATGACAATAAAAAGTAATATAAAAAATAGTGCTTTCATCTAAAATATAATGATTTAGTGATTTTCTGAATGATCGATAAACGGGTAGTGATAAATTTCACTTTCCTTCATAAACGGATTTCCTTTGGCATGTAACGGTGCTTTTGTCATAGCTGTGAAAATCACAAAAATAAACAAACCTGCGAAAAAGGCAAGAGAACCAAACTCAACAATACCAAAATGCCAAGAGTCTCCGACTGTTGCAGGAGAGATTAATTGAAAAATATCTAAGTAATGTCCTGTAAGAATAACTAACCCAGCCGCAATTACGAACCAAGGCGTTTTCTTGAAATTCTTATTCATCAAAATCAAAATTGGGAAAACAAAATTCATGACTAGCATCCCGATAAAAATAATTTGGTAGCTACCAATCAATCTTGGATAAAAATAGGCTGTTTCCTCAGGAATGTTGGCATACCACTGTAACATGAATTGGTCATAGAAAAAGTATGTCCAAAAAATACTAAAACCGAACATGAACTTTGCCAAATCATGTAAATGACTATCATTGATAAAAGGTAAAAATCCCCGACTTCTCATATAAATGGTCACCATCGCAATAACGGTTATACCAGAAACAAACATACTTGCAAAAACATAGAAAGAGTACAATTGACTATACCAGTGAGGATCCAAAGACATTAACCAGTCAAAACTCATGAAAAGTTCCAAGATTCCAAAAATGACGATAAAGGCCACTGCAAGGTTAAAGTTCTTTTTGTAAATTTTAATATCCCCTGAATTATCCAG
>CAVQQR010000018.1:0-12523 GCA_963715015.1 uncultured Flavobacteriaceae bacterium | reverse complement strand
TAGAAGTACTTGAAAAAGTAAAAAGTGCTGTAAAGGTTGAAGTGAAGGAGCGTTCTTTGCGTTTAAATTCATCCTTTATTCCAAAAGAGCATCCTATCGTTCAGGCAGGGATCAGATTAGGAAGAGAAACTTACGGATCGCCAACTTTGTCAGATCAGTCCAATTTGACCTGTCATTCTTTAAAACTTGGTCCGGGAGATTCGCTGCGTTCTCATACGGCTGACGAGTTTATTTATATACAGGAAATAGAGGAGGGAATAAGCCTATACATACAATTATTAGAAGAAATCTTATAGAAAAACAGGAAACCATGAAACTCTGGGAAAAAGGATTTAGTACAGATAAAAAAATAGATCTATTTACTGTTGGTAACGACAGAGAATTAGATTTGGTATTGGCAAAATATGATGTGATCGGTTCTTTGGCCCATGCAAAAATGCTTCACGAAATTGGTTTGTTGAGTCAAAGTGAGATAGTTGCCATTGAGCGCGAACTCTCAGAAATTTTGAGAAACATTGAAAATGGGACATTTTTAATAGAAGATTCTTTCGAAGATGTGCATTCTAAGGTCGAATTTCTACTCACAGAAAAACTCGGGGATACCGGGAAAAAGATACATACGGCAAGATCCCGAAATGATCAGGTTTTGGTAGATATGCACTTATATTTAAAAGATGAATTAACAGAAATTAAAAACTTGGTTCAGGATTTCTTCGATCTTTTAATATCATTAGCAGATCAGCACAAAGCTATTTTATTACCGGGCTACACCCATTTCCAGGTGGCAATGCCTTCTTCTTTTGGTATGTGGTTTTCGGCATATGCAGAAACTTTGATAGATGATGTATATATGCTAAATGCAGCGTATAAAGTCGTCAATCAAAATCCTTTGGGTTCGGCAGCAGGTTATGGCAGTTCTTTTCCGATTGATAGAGAATCGACCACCAAAGCTATGGGCTTTGCCACATTGAAGTATAATTCTGTAGCGGCTCAAATGAGTCGGGGAAAAGCAGAAAAAACGGTGTCTTTTGCGCTCAGTTCTTTAGCGGGAACCTTATCTAAATTTGCGTATGATATCTGTTTATATATGAGTCAGAACTTTGGGTTTGTTTCATTTCCCGATGAATTAACGACAGGTTCGAGTATCATGCCTCATAAAAAGAATCCTGATGTATTTGAATTGATCAGAGGGAAATGTAATAAAATTCAGGCCTTGCCCTATGAAATGACGTTACTTACGAACAATCTGCCCAGCGGATACCACAGAGATTTTCAATTGCTCAAAGAAGGTTTAATGCCCGCCTTGCAAAACACTAAGGCCTGTTTGGAAATGTTTACCTTTTCGCTCAAAGAAATTAAAGTAAAAAAAGATATTGTTGAAGCGGAGATGTACGATTATTTATTTAGTGTAGAAGAGGTAAATGAGTTAGTTCAAAATGGAACCCCGTTTAGAGATGCCTATAAAATAATTGGTCTGAAAATTGAAAAAGGCGAATTCAAACCCAATCGAAAAATAAAACACACACATCTTGGAAGTGTTGGAAATCTGGCATTGGATAAGATCCGGGAGAAAATGAAAGCAGCACTAGAGAAATAAAATTATGGGTCCGTGTTGAATTTTCAAAATTATATTTAAAAAAAATGTAATTTAGTTTAAATCAACCAACCAAACCATCATGAACTATCTCCTTTTAAGATACAGGTATGCTATTATGTTTACCTTTATCACAAGTTGCGTCTCTATCCATACAGCTTATGGACAATTTACAAGCCTTGTTGATGATTCTCAAACACAGGTATTTCCGGATTCGTCTAAGACATATTTTATTCCTGATGTGACAGAAAAAGAGATGCGATGGTCTCAACAGCGATTTAAATGGCTTTCGTTAAAATTGGGTTTTGCTCCTATTCTCGATTATAATTATATCATTCAAGATGATGATAATATAGATCAGGTCGGCGAACAGGATAGTCGTTTTGATATCCGCAGTGCTAGAATGATGTTCAAGGGAAAAATTAATTTCAAGAATCCATGGCAATATTTGATCAGTGTCGAATATAAAGGGAAAGACAGGCCAGATGGAACTGATTCTTTTGGACTCACTGATTTTAGATTAGTTATTCCGGTAGGAGATAAGAATGAAATTTATTTGGGGAAATTAAAAGAGACTTTTATATATGAAATGGTAGGGGATGCAGCAAATTTACCCCATATGGAAAGGTTGTTGAGTCCATTTTTTAAAAGTCGGAACATAGGAATGATCTACAAGCATTTTTTCTTGGATGATCGCGCAACAATAGCGGCTGGCTGGTTCAACAGTTGGATCGATAATGATTACAGTTTTTCAGAGTCTGCCAACACCTTTACTGCCAGGATTACGGGATTGCCCAAGTGGTATCAAGACGGAGCCCAATATATCCATATGGGTCTTGGCGTGCGATATGTAGAAGCTCAGGATGGAGTAATAAGATTAAAGGGTAAAAATGAATCGAATATCACATCTAATTTTGTCGATACAGGAAATATTGAAGCAGATTCTCAATTTAATCTCAGTTTTGAACAGTTATGGAGTCTTGAGAATTTCTCAGTACTGCTTGAATACGTTCATTCTTGGGTGGATACTGATTCGGGATACGAACAATTTCATGGATACTATGCCACAGGCAGTTATGTTTTGAGCGGAGATCCAAGGCCTTACGATAAAAGATCGGCTTATGCCAGAAGAATCATGCCGGATGGTAAATATGGTGCCCTCGAATTAGTTGGAAGAGTTGGACGGATCAATCTTGTAAGTTCTACTATTGATGGAGGCTTATTGTATCGATGGGATCTCGGTTTGAATTGGTGGGCAACACAATATTGGAAAGCAGGAATTGTGTATGGTATTGGTAACCTCAAAAAAGATGAGGTGGTTGGCGTTACAAATTCGATACAAATGAGAGTTCAATGGATTTATTAATTTGCGATTGAAGAGGCAGAAAATTCCTTGACTGCTCTGTTAAATTGCCCTTTCTTTTTTCTTGAGTCCGATGCGAGATCTTGGATTGATTTATCTTTGGTTTAGAGCTTTTTTCATTGCCTCTGCTTTTACCAAACATTCTTTGTACTCATTTTCTATTTGCGATTGAGACGTAATGGCTCCGCCAACTGAAAAAGACACATATTTTTTGGTTGCGTTGTACAAGATACTTCGGATGACTACATTAAAATCAAAATCATTTTCAGGACTAAAATAGCCCACAGCACCTGAGTATAAACCTCTTTTGGTTTCTTCGAGTTCTTCAATGATTTCCATGGCAGAAATTTTAGGAGCTCCGGTCATACTTCCCATTGGGAAAAGAGAAATTATAATGTCGATCACATCCATTTCGGAAGCAACTTCTGATACGACCGTAGAAATTAATTGATGAACTTGCTGAAAGGTGTAGACTTCACAAAGTTCCTCGACCTGAACACTGCCTTTTATCGCCGTCTTTGATAGATCATTCCGAACCAGGTCAACAATCATGATGTTTTCCGATCTTTCTTTTGGGTCCTTTGCCAGTTCTTCCTTTATTCTTTTGTCTTCTTCCTCATCCGCAGATCTTCTCGCAGTACCTTTGATGGGTTGTGAAATAACTTTGGAATTGACCTTTTTGACAAAGCGCTCAGGTGAGGCTGAGAGTAAATATTTATCATTGATGCGCAAAAAAGTAGCAAAGGGTGGTGTGGATATTGAATTAAGTTTTTGATAAACCATTAAAGGGTAGATCTCGTTTTTGTCGGCATAAAATTCCTGACAAAAATTGACTTCATAAATATCTCCCCGATGAATATGCGCGAGTATTTTTTCTAATTTCTCATTGTATAATTGTCGGGAAACTCGCTGTTTTATTTCAATTTCTGTAGTAGGATAGATACTTTTATGGCTGCTGTTTAGTATGTCTACCCAGTCTTTTTCGATCTCGTTTTCAAATTCTTCCAAATAGGAAAAGGTCAATTTTGATTGCTGAAGAAATATTATTTTTTGAGGATGGAAAAAATATAGATCGTCAAATCCTAAACCATCAAAATTTTGAGATGAAAGCTCTTCAATATCATTCTTTAGGTCATAACTCAAATAACCAAAAATATAATCTTTTGTTTCTTTTCTGAATTTTTTGAGCTTTTCAAAAGCATTTTTATAAGAGGACCTCAATTCACTTTTGACACCTAGGGCCAACACTGCATCATAGGTCTCATAAGTCTGATTGCCCAAATGCGTATTTGAATCACACCAAAGAAACACCTCCTCATTCTGGGCCCAATTGAGTAAATTCAATTTAAGGTCCGCAATAGAATTGGCGTTGAAATCTTTCTTGATTCTCAAAGTATTGAAAAAAATAAATGGTTATCGAAAAATACTTAAATTCTTTCAATAACCATTTTTATGTTAAGTATTAGTTTATTAACTGTGAATTGATCTGTTCTCTACAGCCATACACGCTTCTTTAATAGCTTCTGTATACGTAGGATGAGCGTGTGACATTCGTGCTACATCTTCGCTTGAAGCTCTAAATTCCATCGCCACAACCGCTTCAGCGATCATATCTGCCGCTCTGGCACCGATCATATGAACACCTAGGATCTCATCTGTTTTTGCATCAGCCAAGACCTTTACCAGTCCGTCGATATCCATACTAGCTCTTGCTCTTCCTAAAGCGCGCATCGGAAAAGAACCCGACTTATAATGAACGCCTTCAGCTTTCAATTCTTCCTCTGTTTTACCCACTCCGGCAACTTCTGGCCAGGTGTACACAACTCCGGGGATCAGATTATAATTGATATGCGGTTTTTGACCGGCGATAATTTCTGCCGCCATGGTGCCTTCCTCTTCTGCTTTGTGTGCCAGCATAGCTCCTTTTACAACATCGCCAATGGCATAGATATTTGGGGTATTGGTCTGAAGATGCCCATTCGTCTCAATTTGTCCACGCTCATTTACCTGTATACCCACATTTTCTAATCCAAGACCCTCCGTATAGGCCTTTCTTCCAACGGCCACTAAACAGTAATCTCCTTTAAATTCTACCGGATTCCCTTTTTTATCATCCGCAGTCACAATCACTTCTTTGCCGGAAACTTTTACTGAAGATACTTTATGGTCTGTAAAGAACTTCATGCCCTGCTTTTTCAAAGATTTTTGCAATTCTTTAGAAAGTGCACTGTCCATGGTTGGGATGATGGAAGGCATGTATTCTATGACAGAAACTTCTGCTCCTAATCGTTTGTACACTTGTCCCAGTTCCAGACCAATCACACCGCCGCCAATCACGAGCAGATGTTTTGGAATTTCAGATAAACTCAAAGCTTCTGTTGAAGTAATGATTCTTTTTTTATCGATTTTGATAAAGGGCAGACTTCCGGGTTTTGATCCGGTAGCGATTATCGTATGTTTTGCTTCTATCGTTTCCGTCTCGTTGTTATCCTTTTTAATATTGATGTGATTGGCATCTTTAAAAGAACCTAGACCTTGAAATGTGTCGATCTTGTTTTTATCCATCAAAAAATTGATGCCTCCTGATGTTTGGGCAACAACTTCACTTTTGCGATCGATCATTTGTTTGAAATTTACTTTGACCTCTTTGGCCTCAATACCGTGTTTTTCGAAATGATGTACAGCATCGTAATAGTGATGAGAAGAGTCTAACAGAGCTTTTGACGGAATACAACCTACATTTAAGCAGGTTCCACCCATGGTCGAATATTTTTCAATAATGGCAGTTTTCAAACCCAATTGAGCACATCTAATAGCGGCAACGTAACCCCCGGGTCCTGAACCTATAACAACAACATCGTATGATTTCATCTGTGATTTTTTTTAGTCGATTGCAAAAATAGTTATTAAATCTAATAATTTGGCTTAGTTCTGGAGTAATCCGGCCCTTTTTAGCAATGCTTTGGCATCGGGTTCTTTTCCTCTGAATTTTTTGTAGAGAGTCATAGGTTTATCGGTACCGCCCTGACTAAGCACAAAATTTTCAAACTTTTGAGCCGTTTTTTTGTCAAAGATTCCTTTCTCTTTAAAAGCTTCAAAAGCATCGGCATCTAACACCTCGGCCCATTTATAACTGTAATAGCCCGATGAGTATCCGCCTTGAAAAATGTGTGAAAAAGCTGTGCTCATGCAATTTTCGGGCACATCAGGATAGAATTTGGTCTGTTCAAAGATCAATTCTTCATAAGATTTGACATCTTTAATACCAGTCAGATCTTTAGCGTGCCAAGCCATATCTAAAAGACCGAAACTTATTTGTCTTACTGTAGCAAGTCCTTCTAAAAAGTTAGAAGATTTCTTAATTTTCTCTATGAGTTCAAAAGGAATTAAAGATGATGTTTCATAATGTTTTGCAAAGAGTTTGAGAGCATCTTCCTCATAGCACCAATTTTCAAAAACTTGTGAAGGCAATTCTACAAAATCCCAATAAACACTGGTTCCTGAAAGACTGGGGTAAGTTGTATTGGCCAGCATGCCGTGAAGGGCATGACCAAATTCATGAAAAAGGGTGGTTACTTCATTGAAGGTAAGCAGAGAAGGCTTTGTTTTTGTCGGTTTAGTAAAGTTGCATACAATGGAAATATGCGGTCTTGAATTGACTCCTTCTTTTTTCCACTGACTTTTATAAGAAGTCATCCAAGCACCATTTCTTTTCCCTTTTCTAGGGAAAAAATCGGCGTATAGAACAGAAACGACCTCACCATTTTTTTTAACGAGATAGGTTTTTACATCCTCATGGTATTTATCGATATCTTGAACTTCTTCAAACTTTAGGTCGTATAAATTATTTGATATTTCAAAAACACCTTGGATTACATTTTCCAGTTTAAAATAAGGTTTAAGTTGTTCTTCATCTAAATCGAATAGTTGTTTCTTTAATTTTTCGCTGTAGAAAGATCCGTCCCATTTTTGTAAAATTTCAATTTGATCTTTTTTGGCCAGTTCTTTTAGCTGTTCAAATTCTTTTTCTGCGGCTGGTTTGGCTTTTTTTAAGAGGTCTTCTAAAAAGTCGATTACTTTTTGAGGTTTCTCGGCCATTCTTTCCTCGAGAACAAAATGAGCATGGGTAGGGTACCCCAATAATTTTGCACGATCATTTCTTAAATTCACGATATCTAAAACAACTTTTTGGTTGTCGAATTCATTATTCTGAAAGCCTCTTTTTCCGTATTCTTTAGCTAAGATTTCTCTTAAAGAGCGATCCTCTGCATAGGTCATAAAGGGTAAATAACTAGGTATGTCTAAAGTAAAGATCCATCCTTCTTTGTCTTGTTCTTCGGCTAAAAGTTTTGCCGCTTCCACAGCCCCATCGGGCAGACCTTTTAATTTTCTTTCATCTTTAATGTGCAATGTATAAGCATTGTTTTCGGCCAATACATTTTCACCGAATTTTAAAGAGAGTTGGGCTAATTTTTTATCGATTTCTCTTAATTTTTTTTGATCGGCTTCGGCTAAGTTGGCACCATTTCGGGTAAACCCTTTATACTTTTTTTCGAGCAAAGTTTTTTGTTCAGTTGTCAACGGATAGGTCTCTTGCTTTTCAAATACACTTTTCACTTTTGCAAAAAGGGCTTTGTTTAGGCGGATATCATTAGAAAAATCGGAAAGCAGGGGAGACACCACTTGGGCAATCTTTTGAATTTCATCGTTGGTTTCGGCCGAATTTAAATTGAAAAAAATACTTGAAATCCGATCCAGTTTTTCTCCTGAAAAATCAAGTGCCTCTATCGTGTTTTTGAAATTGGGCTCTTCCGTATTTTCCACAATGGCATCAATTTCTGCTTTGGCCATTTCGATGGCCTTGTCAAAGGCAGGTTTAAAATGCTCATTTTTGATTTTTGAAAACGGAGCTGTTCCGAATAAACCAGAGAACTCCAATAATAAAGGATTATCCATAAAACAAGGAATATTTGAGGTAATTAAGCAATTAGAAAATAGTAAGGTGCTTTATTTTTTTAGTTTGGCGGATGCTTCAAGCACTTTACTTTTTAAGCTTTCTTTATAAAAAATAACTTTGTCGAGTACGCATTTATCTGATGAACCAATGATCTGAGCAGCTAGAATTCCGGCATTTTTTGCACCATCCAGGGCCACTGTAGCGACAGGAACTCCTCCAGGCATTTGCAAGATAGAAAGAACCGAATCCCAACCGTCAATAGAGTTTCTAGATTTTACGGGTACACCGATAACCGGTAGGGGACTCATAGAAGCCACCATGCCGGGTAAATGTGCGGCTCCGCCGGCACCTGCAATGATCACATTAATTCCTCTTTTATGGGCGTTCTTGGCATAATCAAAAAGTTTTTCAGGAGTTCTATGGGCAGAAACGATATCTACCTCAGTTTCAATGTCAAAACCCTCTAAAATTTCGATCGCTTCGCGCATTATTGGAAGATCTGAATCACTTCCCATGATAATTCCAACCTTAGCCATAAAATAAATTAATTTGAGCTGATTAAAAATTTGAATAAGACAAATATTTTGCCTTATTTTAGGGCTAAGATAAAACAAAAAATAGGTTTATTCCCCATGCAGATTCCATTATTTAATACCGTTCTATCTTGGATTTTGAAAAAACGCAAATACCAGATGGATATGTTTATCAAGTACCCGATAGACACACAAGGTGAGGTTTTATATAATTTGCTTTCTTCTGCCAAAAACACCGAGTTGGGCAAGGCTTATGATTTCCATTCCATCAAAAGCTATGAATCTTTTTCTGAAAGGGTACCGATAAGAAAATATGAATCGATCGAACCTTTGATCGATAGAGCGCGAAAAGGGGAGAACAATATTTTTTGGCCTACAAAAATTCAGTGGTTTGCCAAATCCAGCGGGACAACAAATGCGAAAAGCAAGTTTATTCCTGTGAGCAATGAAGCCTTAGAAGATTGCCATTTAAAAGCAGGAAAAGACATGCTCTGTATGTACATCAATAATAATGAGGAAACTGAATTATTTAACGGGAAGAGTTTAAGATTAGGAGGGAGTAGCGCATTATACGAGAACAGTGATACTTATTTTGGAGATTTGTCAGCCATTATCATAGAAAATTTACCTTTTTGGGCCGATTTTAGCAGTACACCAAGCCAGAAAACTGCTTTGATGGGTGAATGGGAGGCAAAAATGGAAGCGATCATCAATGAAACGATCGACGAAGATATTACGAGTTTAGCCGGAGTACCTTCTTGGATGCTTGTGCTTCTGAACAGGGTTTTAGAGAAAACGGGAAAATCGAATATTCTTGAGGTCTGGCCGAATCTGGAAGTTTATTTTCACGGAGGGGTAAGTTTTAATCCGTATCGTGAACAATATAAAAAACTCATTCCCAGTGATGATTTCAAATATTACGAAACTTACAATGCTTCAGAAGGTTTTTTTGCTATACAGGATTTGAACAATAGCAGTGAATTGCTTTTGATGCTCGATTACGGAATTTTTTACGAATTTATTCCCATGGAAGAATTCAGAGATGAAGATTCTCATGCCATTCCCTTGGAAAAAGTAGAATTGAACAAGAACTATGCACTGGTCATTTCTACAAATTCCGGATTGTGGAGGTACTTGATCGGCGACACTGTAAAATTTACTTCACTAGATCCTTACAGAATAAAAATAACGGGGAGAACAAAACATTTCATCAATGTTTTTGGCGAAGAATTGATGGTAGAAAATGCGGAGGAAGCTCTTAAAGAAGCGAGTTTAAAAACCGAAGCCGAAATAGTTGATTATACAGTGGCACCCGTATTTATGTCTGATAAAAAGCAAGGTAGTCATGAATGGATGATCGAATTTAAAAAATCCCCAAAAGATTTTACCGTTTTTAGAAATACGCTTGATGAATCTTTAAAATTATTGAATTCTGATTATGAGGCAAAAAGGTATAAGAACATGACGCTTAATCCGCCTATTATACAATCTGTAAAAAATGGCTTGTTCTACGAATGGCTTAAAGAACACAATAAATTGGGGGGTCAACACAAAGTTCCTCGACTATGTAACGACAGGCAATTTATGGAAGAGCTCAAGGCGTTGGAAGCCCGTTATCAAAATTCGTAAGATCTTCGCTCACCCAGGCTTCACAGAGAATTTTAAAATCGGAAGTTGGGTCATTGGCTTCTTGAAAAGCTTTGTAATCTATCCAGACAAAACCATTATTTCCCCAATTTTTACCCCAAGAATTAACCACTTTAAAAGCTTGTTTTGCATCGTCATAGCCAACAACTAGCATGGCATGCCCTCCGTCGTCTTTTGTAAATTTTCTATACACAGCATCACTTCCTTCTCTGGCTCCAAAATAATTTCTATCTATCGAAATAGCAATCACAATGGGTTGATCATTATTTAAAAATGCTTTTGACTGTTCGAAAACTTGAGTTTCATTCAGGTAATAAAACTCTTTGATCTTGTTAGGAGAGGCCAATTCGATCAATAGAGGGGTAGGCATCACAAAGCAGTTGTCATCGTCATAAGGAAACTCACTCCATGTGCTCACTCCTTGAGTGACGAGTAATTCAAGTCCTTTGGAAACAACTGCACCGTCGCATGGTTGTACCTTGATCTGGTTAAAGATAAATGCCGGGCTCAAATTAAGATCGTTTGAACTTGTGTTTTTTCGGTCGTTTTCGAGGTTCTCCTGAAATGTTTTAAGGTAATATCCTGTTGCCCAGGCCACACATGAACCCTGAATTCCTTGAGATCGCACTTCAGGCAAATACTGAGATAAATCAACAGAGGAAGGCATATTAGCAGGAATTTCTATTACGGCAACTTTCTGATCAGGCGGGGGTGTAGAGTAGCCATAACAATAGCCACCTTCAACACCAAGTGTTTCATTTTCCGGATCGGGATTTACAACAATTGGATCTCCGTCTGCATCAACATTTGGATTCTGGAGTTCACTAAATGAACTGTCACAATTGGTAAAGAAGAGTATGATTATTAATAGTAGAATTCTTTTCATGCTTCATTAGATAATTTCTCTATTATTTTTCTCTCTCAATTACATAATTGACCATCGTAGTAAGAGAAGATTTATAGGGTGAATCCGGATACCTATCTAACAAAAACAATGCCTCTTTCTGGAATTCTTCCATTTTTGATATGGTGTAAGTAATACCTCCGCTGGATTTTACAAAATTGATCACTTCTTTTACGCGCTTTTTATTTTTGTTATGGTTCTTAACTGAATTGATCAACCATTTTCTATCCTTTTCTGTGCAATTGTTAAGTGCGTAAATCAGCGGGAGCGTCATTTTCTGCTCTTTAATGTCAATTCCTGTGGGTTTGCCAATTTTCTCATCGGTGTAATCAAATAAATCATCTTTGATCTGAAAGGCAATTCCGATCAATTCACCAAATCGCCTCATGTTCTCAATTTCATCTGCCGGGGCGTCGACTGAAGTAGCGCCAATGGCGGTGCATGCTGCAATGAGTGTGGCCGTTTTTTTTCTGATGATCTCAAAGTAAACATCTTCGGTGATATCTAATAGGCGGGCCTTTTCAATTTGCAATAGCTCGCCTTCGCTCATTTCTCTAACAGCGACTGAAATGTGTTTCAGGATATCAAAATCATTATTGTCAATGGATAGAATCAGGCCTTTTGACAATAAAAAATCGCCAAAAAGAACAGCGATCTTATTTTTCCATAAAGCGTTTAAACTAAAGAATCCTCTTCTGTGGTTGCTGTCATCAACAATGTCATCATGCACCAAAGTTGCGGTATGGATCAATTCTATTATAGCCGCTCCCCTGTAGGTTCTTTCTTTAAAATTTCCATTTGAAACCATTTTAGCAACTAAAAAAACAAACATAGGTCTCATTTGTTTGCCTTTTCTGCGCACGATATAATGGGTGATTCGGTTGATCAATGGTACATTAGAGGCCATAGAATCTTTGAACTTTTGTTCAAAGTTTTCCATTTCAGTTTGAATAGGAATTTTTATGAGTTCTACTGTCTTCAAGGATCTATATTTAGAAAGCTACTGCTTTTTCCCTTTTTTGGACCAATTGTCTTTTAGCGAAACCGTTCTATTAAAAATAAGAGATTTTGCCGTACTTTCGTCATCCACATTAAAATAGCCTAATCTTTGAAACTGAAATTTGTCGCCTGGTTTAACATCTGCCAAACTAGGTTCTACAAAAGCATGATGAAGGACTTTTAGAGAATCAGGGTTGAGGTAGGTTTTGAAGTCAATTTCTTTGTTCGCATCCGGGGCTTCATGGGTAAAAAGTCTGTCGTACAATCTCACCTCAGCCGGAAGGGCATGTTTTATTGAAACCCAATGAATGGTTGCTTTTACTCTTCTCATACTCGCCTCTGACCCGCTTCCGCTTCTGGAATCTTCGTCATAGGTACAATGTACTTCCACAATTTCTCCATTTTTATCTTTTACAACCTCATTGGCTTTAATGATATATGCATTTTTTAAGCGAACCTCATGACCTAATTGAAGTCTGTAAAAATTCTTATCGGCTTTCTCCAAAAAATCATCTTTTTCAATATA
>CAVQQR010000017.1:0-12607 GCA_963715015.1 uncultured Flavobacteriaceae bacterium | reverse complement strand
TTTCACCTGATGGATTAAAAATCGTTTACGTGAGAAACTTTAAAGATGTTATGACCGACAAAAACTTGTCTAATCTCTGGATCATAAATTCCGACGGAAGTCAAAACAGGCCTTTGACCACCGGAAATCAAAATGACTTTGCTCCGCGCTGGTCACATCAGGGAGATAAAATTGTCTACAAATCAAACAAAGAGGACCAAAAAATGAAATTACATATGATGTGGATGGACACCAAAGAAACTGTTCCTCTTACCAATCTGCAGCAAACTCCTGGTGAAGTTTCATGGTCTCATAATGATCAGTTCCTCGCTTTTCAAATGTTCGTTCCAAAAGAACATCACTCCATCATTCAAATGCCGGCAAAACCGGAGGGTGCAAATTGGAACACCCCTCCTACTTTTATCGATCAAATGAATTACCGCGGAGACGGTGCCGGTTATTTTAAATCGGGAAATAATCAGCTTTTTACCCTGCCTATCAGTGGTGGGACACCCAGACAGCTCACCTTTAGTGATTTTGATCATGGAGCACCCGTTTGGTCAAAAGACGGTCAGTCCTTATTTTTTAGTGCAAACATGCATAAAGATGAAGAGTTTGAGCCTTTAAATAGCGAAATTTTTCAGATCGATCTGAAAAGTAATGCTATAAAACCTTTGACCTCTAGATATGGTCCTGATGGAAATCCCGTTGTCTCACCGGATGGTAAAAAAATTGCTTATGTCGGTTTTGACGATAAACACCAAGGCTATCAAATTACCGATTGCTATGTGATGAATACGGATGGAACAGATGTAAAAAATTTATCGAAAGATTTTGACAGAGATGTGCAAAACATCCGGTGGAGCAAAGACGGTAAAGGCCTTTATTTTCAGTTTGATGACCAAGGGAAAACAAAACTCGGGCATATCAGTTTATCGGGTAAAGTAAGTATCAAAGCTGAAAATCTCGGAGGCCTGTCCTTAGGACGTCCTTACAATGAAGCCCAATTCTCTGTTTCAGACAAGGATCAGTTCGCCTATACGTTAGGTACACCCGAACATCCGGCAGATCTGGCCTTCACTGATGGTAAGGGAACGAAAAGATTAACCTCTCTAAACGAGGATCTCTTCTCTTTTAAGCATATTGGTGAAGTAGAAGAAATTTGGTGGAATTCCTCGTTCGACCAAAGAAAAATTCAGGGCTGGATCGTAAAACCGCCCAATTTTGACAAGAACAAAAAGTATCCTTTTATCTTAGAAATCCACGGAGGACCTTTTGCCAGCTATGGAGCTGTCTATTCGGCCGAAATTCAGGCCTTTGCTGCGGCAGGTTATGTGGTCCTTTATTCCAATCCGAGGGGAAGTACGGGTTATGGTGAAGAATTTGGTAACCTCATCCACCACGATTATCCCAACCATGATTATGATGACCTGATGTCAGGTGTTGATGCAGTTATCTCAAAAGGCTATGTAGATAAAGAAAATTTATTTGTAACCGGAGGTAGCGGGGGTGGTGTACTCACGGCATGGATCGTTGGAAAGACAGATCGATTCAGAGCTGCGGTAGTGGCCAAGCCGGTGATCAACTGGTATAGTTTTGTCTTGTATGCCGATGGTACGCCCTTCTTTTATAAATACTGGTTCCCCAATAAGCCCTGGGAAGATCCGAGTTCTTACCTAAAACGCTCTCCCCTTTCTTACGTAGGCAATATCAAAACACCTACCATGCTTTTAACAGGGGAAGAAGATTACAGAACTCCTATTGCCGAATCTGAACAATTGTATGCCGCTTTAAAACTGGAAAATGTTGAAACCGCAATGGTGCGCATTCCGGGTGCTTCACACGGCATCGCCAACAGACCCAGCAATTTAGTTGCGAAAATAGCGGCTATACTCGCCTGGTTTGATAAATACAAATCAAGTAATGAATAATTCTATGCAACAATTGAAAAATACCCTATATAACATATGCTTTCTGCTGTTGAGCCAATGGAGTCAGGCCCAGTTTTCAGCGGAAGTTAAAGAATTTATCACTGTAGACACCAATGCCGTGGCCATTAAGGACGTGACATTGATAGACGGAACCGGTAATCCTGCAAGAACTCATCAGACCATTGTGATGATAAAAGAGCGCATTATTTCTGTAGGTAACAACAGCGACATCCAAATACCCCAAGGGGCATTGGTCTTGGACGGCCAGGGTAAAACTGTCATACCCGGATTGGTGATGATGCATGAACACTTATTCTACACTAAACGTTTTGAGAATTGGTTTAGCGTGGGACAAATGACATTTACCTTCCCGAGGCTATACCTCAGCGGAGGAGTTACGACCATGCGCACGGCAGGAAGCATTCAGCCTCAAACAGACCTCAACGTGAAAAAATGGATCGAAGAAGGAAAAATGGCCGGTCCGAAAATGGACGTCACAAGTCCTTTTATAGAAAGAGAAGGCTATGATATCCCTGAATTGGGCTTTTTAGGCGAACAGGCCGAAGTGAGCAAACTGGTGAACTACTGGGCTCACAAAGGAGTGACTTCTTTCAAGTTATACAACCATATTACCAAAGAGGACCTTAAGATCTGTGTGGAAGAAGCCCACAAAAGAGGCTTAAAAGTGACCGGGCACTTGTGCTCGCTTACTTACGAAGATGCCTCAAACTTAGGTATCGATAATTTGGAGCACGGATTTGTAGTTGCCTCGGATTTTATAAACGATAAGGAAGCAGATCTTTGCGACCCTATAAAAGCGAGAAATGCCCTGATCGCAGAAGATGAGAATGGTCTTAAAATAAATCAATTGATCGATGTACTGATCAAAAATAAGACAGCTATTACCGCCACTCCTGTTGTTTTCGAGCCTTTTACGAACAGAGAACTGATTCCCGGGGGAGGAGAATCTGCCCTGGCACCCCAAATTTATGAGGATGTAAAAAAGACTTACGACCGTGTACAAAATAGAGATTCTGCGAGTATCAAAGTTTTCAATAAAGATCTGAAGTGGGTAAAACGTTTTTATGATAAAGGAGGATTTCTGATGGCCGGTACAGACCCAACGGGGGCAGGAAGAACTGTGGCGGGATTTGCGAACAAACGCACTGTCGAAATACTTTTCGAAGCAGGATTTACGCTTATTGATGCTATAAAAATTTGCAGTTTAAATGGTGCGACCTATCTCGGGCAGCAAAATGACATAGGAACAGTTGAAGCGGGAAAGATAGCTGATCTCATTTTGATCGACGGAGACCTTACAAAAGATATCCAAGAGATCAGGAATATGGAGATCGTGTTCAAAAACGGAATTGGATACGATCCGAAAAAACTGATGGAATCTGTGAAAGGAAAAGTAGGTCTATACTAAATCACGTATGGTTAGAATTTTTAGCAAACTTCGAAAATCACTCTTGAGTGAGGGCAAGTCTTTAAGGTATATCAAATATGCTTTGGGAGAAATAGCGCTGGTTATGATCGGTATTTTATTGGCCTTGCAGGTCAATAACTGGAATGAACAAAAGAAAAATAGGACTTTCGAACGCGAAATACTAAGTCTGCTCGATCAGAATCTGATGAAAGATTCAGTGCTGATCTCTATAGAACTGATCAATGCAAAAAAAGGAAATCAACTCACCGATTCTTTACTGAATCAAGTGGCTCTGGGTAATTATGATGAGCAACTCTTTGTCTGGTTGGGAAAGATCATCAATTTTCAGCGGTTTAAATCTCAGTCATCCGCCTTCGAGGTACTGAAATCAAAAGGCATAGAAAATATCTCAGATAAAGAACTTCAACTTGCCTTGATCGAGTATTACGATCAAAGCCTGTTTAAAGTTTACCAGTCAAATAAAGATGTGGAAAGCTCCTTCAATAATGACTGGGTTCCGGTGGCAAAGGCTGAATTTATTGACTTTGTGTATAACGAGAGAATTGTTCCCCGCCATCCCAAAGCGTTTTTTGAATCTCCATCTTCTATTGTATTATTCAAGATATTTCAAGACAATCGAGCCGGCGCTATCAGACGAATGGAAAATGCCCTGGAAGAAATATCCGGGTTGAGAGTACTCATTAAAAAGCAGGAAGCATGATCACTTTTTTTAGAAAAATCCGCCAAAAACTCCTTTCACAGAACAGAGTAACGCAATACCTGACCTACGCCATCGGAGAGGTAGCACTGGTAATGATCGGGATATTGCTGGCCCTGCAAGTGAATAATTGGAATGAAACCAGAAAAGCACAAAAAGCACAAAGAGACTTACTCAGCAGTTTTCTCGAAGATTTAAAGGCTGATTCAGTAGAATTTGAAAATTTCGCAGATGAAATATCAAATGTAATCGAAGTACACGATAAATTATATCGGGTAAAAATGGGTGCACTTAGTTCAAATGACCTCGAAAATCCTCGATTGTTAAGGGGTTCTATCCGCTATAGTTCAATTGTAATGACCAATCATCCTAATTTTGGAGCCCTTATAAAAGACGAGGAACTGAGGAAAGAAATATTGGACCATTATCGTTTGCTTTTACGTCTAGACAACTCCTATTTGCAATACGACAAAGTGGTAAAAGAAATTGTCAGACCCTATTTGGCGGAAAATCTCACCCTTAATGAAGCCTTTTTATTTGACAATGCCAATGAGGAAAAGGCGCTGTTTATCATGGATCGTTTTTATGATGTAATCCAGCGAGACGACTTTGGCCAAGTACTTTTCGAAGCAAATTTAAAAGCTCGGGAGTTAAGAACCACTTTTGAAAATGTTTTGAAATCTAATGCGCAACTTCAAGAGTCCATTCAAAAGAAAATCTGATGAAAAGAATTTTTTACATTTTGAAAGAAAAATGGCCTGAATATTCGAACGTGACAGACAGAATTAGGTTTTTACACAGAAGCGATGCTTGAACTGCAGAAATACCATTGGGCATATCGAAATAGAATTAAAAAAATAAGATTAATCTAAACCTCTTTTGAAACAGGAAAAGTAACGGAAGAAATCTATATATAAAAATCTGCTGAATTAAGATTTATTATGGCCGGTCATTTTTTATTATATTTAAATATTATTGATTTATACTAACCTTTAATACAGTGTATATGGGAATTTTTTGGGATCTGATGCAACAAGATGAAATCCAAAAGCAAAAAGACAAAGCCAATAGTTTAGAAGATCGTGTGGAAAATCTGGAAGAAGAGTTAAAAACGACAAAAGAACTTTTGAGAAAAACACTCATTGCGCTGGAGAAGCATTTGGTAAAAGACATTGATGGAGATGGAAAAATGGGCTAATTTATCTCTTCATTACCGGGGTCTATGATCAAATTTTTCAGACATATCCGTCAATCACTACTTATGGAAAAACCAACCTCCGCACAGCCAGGAAAATCTATTAAATACCTCAAATATGCCTTGGGAGAGATCATTCTGGTTGTGATTGGTATTTTGATCGCTTTGCAAGTAAATACCTGGAACGAAAATAGAAAAAATATTTCTAAAAAAAATGCCCTACTCAAAGCGATGAAAGTAGAATTTAAGGATAACTTAGAGCAACTAGATACTGTTATATACTACGATAACCTCGTACTAAAAAGTTGCGGAAGACTTTTAGGTCTGACCGAAGAACAGATCTCAACAATACCCGTTGATACCTTGATAGAAGTTATCAGAAATACGACCTGGTTGTGGACATTTGATGCGAGAAACGGAGCATTGCGATCGGGCATTTCTTCAGGTGAAATCCATCTGATCAAAAATGATTCTCTGGTTAATCTTTTGTTCAGCTGGCCAGATGTGGTAGCCGATGCCAAAGAAAATGAAGATCGCGCCTTAGATTACCGATTGGCATCGGACCCAATTTTAGAAAGATTTGTTAGAAAAGCGGATTACTTAAGCCTTTACCGGCCAGAAATTGGGAAAAGCAAACACCAGTCAAACTACAGGGCACTTATGAAAGATCCTATTTATGAGGATTTTTTGACAGAAAGGTTAAGCCATACCGGCGATGCGATAAATGAATTATTGATCGTTAAGAAACAAAATGAACTTATTTTGGATCTAATAGAGATTGAATTAAATACATCTAGACAATGATTAACTTCTATAGAAAAACGCGGAAAAAATTGGCAGATGAGAACCGTTTTATCAAATACTGGCGTTATGCGATTGGAGAAATCGTTTTGGTGGTCATTGGAATTCTCATCGCGCTACAGATTAATAACTGGAATGAGGATAAAAAAGCTCGGGCAACTGAATTGTATGTGCTGCAGGAAATTTTGAATAACCTGAATGAAGATGCCGTCATTTTAGATGATATCATCCTCCATAGAACACAGACAAAATTGGCCATTGCCAACATGCAAAACTATTTGAACCATCAAACCATAGACAAAGACACCTTGGAACGAGACCTCGTCAACTTTCTGACCTTTGAGCGATATTTCCCGATTAACCATGCCTATGAGGTTTTAAAGTCAAAAGGATTGCGCCTGACAAATAATGCCCTGACCACAAAAATATCGCGCTATTATGACTATGAACAAAAAAAAATGAACAGTAGCATTGTCGATATTGAAACGGCTATGATTAGAATATTTTCAGACGCCACAAGTATTTTGCCATTTATCACTTCTATAAGTTTAAACCAAAAAGTGACAATTTCCGACGCGAATGATCCTGAATTTAAACAGAAATTGTACAGAGAATTGGTGGCATTTAAAGATAACAATGGAGGTACTTTAAGCAAATTGTTGCAGTTTCACGAAATCAATATAAGTTTGAGAAATGCCATTCAAAGCGAGTTAAACCAATTGCAAAATAAATCAAATGATTAACTTCTTTAGAAAAGCGCGGAAAAAATTGGCAGATGAGAATCGTTTTATCAAATACTTGCGTTATGCGATTGGAGAAATCATTCTGGTTGTGATTGGAATTCTCATTGCCCTTCAAGTAAATAATTGGAATGAATTGAGAAAACAGGACCATGAAGAAATCATCATTAAAGAAGGTTTAATTGCCGAATTCGAATTAGCCATAAAAGAAATTTCAGCAGATATTAATGATCGAAATAATTCATATCTAGTTGTCTTGTCAACATTAAGCAGACATACAGATGAAAATCCAACAAATATACCACGAGATTCGATAAAGTATTTTTTAGATGAATTGATGCAGTATCGATTCTACACTCCCTCCCATCCTGTTTTAGATGATCTTCAATCTTCTGGTAGGTTTAATTTGATCAAATCAAAAAAATTACGCCTTTTGCTCATGGATTACTTGCAATATAAGGAGCGAATTAAAACACCCGAAGAAAAAGAAAGATTATTCGTGCAGGATCGAATGAACCCTTTTTTAAGCGAAAAAGTGGATTTGGGTAAAGTATTCGAATCAGACCAATATCGAATGGACCCCAAAAAATTAGAAAACTTAATCGATGATGAGTTATTTGGCAGTTTGTTATACACCCGAAAAAGCACCATTGAATCTTCTCAAATATATTCAAGACGCCTCCTAAAAAAAATTGAAGAAATAGTATTTGAATTAAATATTAAAAAATAGTGATCAAATTTTTTCGAAAAATACGATACGATCTTATGGAGCATCATAAAACAAAACGCTATTTTCAATACGCTTTAGGTGAAATCATTCTTGTAGTTATCGGGATATTGATTGCTTTGGCCATCAATAATTATAAAAACGAAAGGGATTCAGAGGTTGAGATCAATGGATATTTCATGGGTATCCAGAGCGATCTGGAAAATGATGATCGGAGAATGACTTATCTATACCATTTCTATAAGCTGCGCACGGATAAAATTCAAGAGATCCTTAGCGATAAAGTGCTATCAAATGATCAGCTGGGAAATAATTTGAACGATCTATTTAGTTTTCGAAAATTTAGTAGTAGCAATAGTACCTATTTGAGTTTAATGAACAATAACCAATTTAATTCTATCAAGGATCAAGACCTAACGAATCAATTGATCAAATACTACGAAACAAATTATTTAGCTTGGTCGACAGATATATATGCCGAAATCATTTCTAATTTTGATCTATCAGAATACCCCGATTATCAACCCCTTGATAAGCTGAGAATGGCAGATAATTATGATCAAATTCCCGATTACCGCCTAAACAGTGACCTGATCTACAAAACAGATTACCAAAAACTTATCAAAAGTGCAGGAGTACAAAAGTTACTTGTTGATTTACTCTTCCAATCAAATTTCATTTTTTACAATATTCAAGAAAGAAGAGAATCAAACCATCAATTACAGGCATCATTAAAAAACTATACAGGTAAAAATGATTAACTTTTTTAGAAAAACGCGAAAAAAATTGGCAGATGAGAACCGTTTTATAAAATATTGGCGCTATGCCCTCGGAGAAATTTTTCTCGTAGTAATTGGGATTCTTATTGCCCTTCAAGTAAATAATTGGAACGAGAACAGAATAGAGCATAACCGCATTAAAAAATACGCGAAATCATTGGTAAAAGATCTTGAACAGGATATCGATATGTTAAAAGTTAGTCTCTTTCAGGCCGAGGACACTTATTTCCGTATAGACAGTCTTCGAAATTACGTGCTTCAAACAGAAAAAGAAAATTTTTCTAGTACTTTAATTTATACCATTGCTCATGATATCATTTATCGAACCTACTCATGGAACAGATCTACATTTGATGAATTAAAAAGTTCAGGGAGTTTAAGACTTATTGCCAATGATAGTCTAAAGAATAAACTGGTCGCCTACGAAGCTTTTACACAACATTTGGACGAAGATTTTGAATTTGACAAAATAAATGCCGAAAAAGTAGATGCTTCCTTAGTAGAAATCATAAATTTTAATTCACCCTATTTAAACAAAATTAAAAAATGGGAATCAGGTCATACTATACCCTTTAATGATAAAGTGAAAGCTGAGGTATTTAAAGAGTCCACTGCTCATGATCTTCCTTTGGGGAGTTATGATATAGAAAAATTAAATCGATTGGTAAATACCTGTATTTTAGTCCAAGACAGTTATAGCGTGCGGGCTTTTATGGAAATGCCCGAAATAATGAAAGACGCACAAGAGCTTATTGCACTGTTGAAGGAGGAATATTATTGATGAATCTTTAGAAAATAAATAGACGCAATTCAAATTTACTCTTATGAAAAAAATAATTTTGCTCCATCTAATTCTCCTTGCCTTTGCAATCTCAACTCAGGCGCAAAAGGAAATTTACTGTGAGATACAAACGGAACTTGGTCAAATAAAACTTGTGCTCTATCCTGAAAAAGCGCCAAAAACTGTGGCTAATTTCTTGAATTATGTGCGCAATAAAAGCTATGACGGAAGTTCTTTTTTCCGGGTTTGTACCCCGGAGAATGAAGCCGACAGAGAAATCCAAATTCAGGTGATCCAGGGTGGTGATGTTCCGGAAGACAAAATGTTCTTACCCATCCCAATTGAAACAACACAGATAACAGGTTTAAAACATCTAAAAGGAAGTGTTTCGATGGCTCGTGGCGAACCCAATTCAGCCCGAAGCAGTTTTTTTATTTGTGTAACCGATGAACCTGAGCTGGATTTTGGAGGAAAGCGAAACCCTGATGGTTATGGATTTGCGGTTTTCGGCCAAGTGACAGAGGGTATGGAGATCGTTGAACAAATTCAGAAAGGAGAAAACGAACAGCAAATGTTACTAAAACCGATAGCGATCAACTCTATTCGCATTATCGACTGATCAGGATGAATTTTCTTAGAAAAATACGTAAAAAAATGGCAGACGAAAATCGCTTTATCAAATATTGGCGCTATGCCATAGGAGAAATTGTTTTGGTCGTTATTGGAATATTGATCGCCCTTCAGATCAATAATTGGAATACAAAAAGACAAGAGAACAAACAAGAACTGAAAATTTTAAAAATTCTGCAATCCGAATTTACCTATAATGCATTCGAACTTCAAAGAAATATTGACAAATCAACATTGACCAAATCAAAAATAGACAGTTTATTGTTCTTTATTGATCACCCGGAAATACCATTAGAAGAGCCTGAACTTCGAGAACTTGCGCTTAGGGTGACCGGATACTCAACATACGACCCTTCCAACGGAGCTCTGACCAATCTGATCAGTTCCGGTCAACTGGAACTCATTAAAAATGATTCATTAAAAATCACACTTTCAAAATGGTTTGGGGAGGTACAAGATGTAAAAGAAGATGAACTGAGGTTGATCAAATTTGGAGACACTCATATAGATCCTATTCGTTTGGAATATATAGATTACAATAAAAACTCCAGATTTGATCGAAACAGCAAACAACTTTTAAATGATCCTCAACTTGAAAATATACTGCACAGAGCATCCAGAGCTTTTGCCTATAATATTGAAAATTATGAGCTCCTTCGAAAGGAAATAGAAAAAACCCTGACCTTATTGGATAGTGAAATCAAACATTGATATGTTAAAACTTTTCAGAAACATACGTAAAAATTTTCTCAGCCAAGGAAAATCAATCAACTATCTCAAATATGCATTTGGAGAAATATTGTTGGTTGTCATAGGTATTTTGATAGCTCTTCAGATCAATAACTGGAATACCTCCAGGATAAATAAAAAACAGGAGATCTTCTACCTGAACAAATTGAGATTGAACATAGAGGAAGACACGACCTACATTAGCATCCGCCTTAGTCAAATAAATCTGGCGATTCAGCAACTCGACAGTCTGAAAGAGCTCATTGAAAATCGCGACAATAATGAATTAACTTACAATGATTGGGTTCTTAAATTGCTTTCGACCTACCGTTTTACACCCCAAAGTTCAACTTTTCAAAATTTAATTTCGACCGGCAAATTGGATTTGATTACCAACCAGACTTTTGTCGATTCCCTTTTTGTGTATTATAACGATCTGAATAATTATACAACACAGATCAACGAGAGTGTTGAAACTTATTCGAGAAATACCATTGGTCCCTATTTAATGCAATTTGACCTGGTTTATGACAAACCGTCGAAAAAACCTTTTGAATACGGAGAAGATGTCTTTATCAAAAATGCCATTGGATATAAATCCAGGCAGATAAAATTTATCAAGAAAAATTATGAATTCAATCGTGAAAGAGCCGGTCGCTTGATCGAGATGACCAAAGGCAATAACTGATTTTTAAAATAATGAATCATGCAAGTCTCAAAACAATTGAAAATACTGAAGAATAAACAGTGCCAGGTGTCCATTGAAGCCGGTGAACTGGTCAGTTATGCTATGGACAACCAGGAATTCATCCACCAAAAAGGCTCACCGGGATGGCGAAATTCGGATACAGAGATGTTCCCGGTCATCGGGCCCACAGCGCAAAACAATTTTGAGATTCCCTCACCTAAAGGAGTAAGTTTTCAAGATCAACACGGACTCTTAAGAGAATTGCCCTATACCCTGATTAAATTTGATGATTCATCTGCTGTATATGAAAAGAATTATTCGGCAAATACTGAGGTAAAGAATAGTAAATACCCCGAAAAATCAAGTCTGGAAAAGGTTTCCTGGCCCTATGATTTTCGATTTCAAAAGTCGTTTCTGCTCAAAGAGAAAGAATTACTAATTGAATTTCTGGTTGAATCAGAAGAGGATATGCCTTTTATGCTGGGTTATCATCCAGCTTTTCTTTTGTCCGGGAACGGGAAAGAAATCGTCAGAGGAAATGATCAGGAAATAAGCCTCTCCAAAATTATGGCAGGTGGCTCCAAAGCTTTTCCGGTTTTTGATTGTGAGGAGATTATTTTACTTAAACAAAACGGATTGGATCTCAGCATAAAGACCACAGGATTTGGCCATTTCATGTTATGGACGGAAGTGAACAACATGCTTTGTATTGAGCCCATCACTCAATATCCTTATACAGGGAAAATGAATTTTGAAGAACAGATGTTCAAAAAATCAAAAGGATTAAATTCATTTTCTGTTTGTATCCGGCCCGTAAAAAAAACTTAACTTGACCTACGTAAAAATTGAATTATGAGTCAGCCTTTAGAAGAGTTAAAGTATCCCATCGGACAATACGATCCAACGATAGAAATTTCTAATGAACAGATCCAAAATTGGATTTCTGTGATCGAAAAATTTCCTGAGAAGTTAGCCGATGCCATAAAGGATCTTACCGAGGAACAACTCAAATGGGCCTATCGCCCGAACGGGTGGAGTATTAATCAGGTAGTTCACCATTGCGCAGACAGCCATATGAACAGTTTTATTCGATTTAAACTGGCACTCACTGAAGAACAGCCCATCATTAAACCCTATGCAGAAGATCGTTGGGCGCAACAGGCGGATTACCTGGATGTTTCTCCCAAGGAATCTTTAAAAATTATTGATGGTGTTCATGCCCGTTGGACAGTCTTACTAAAAAGTCTGAACGCAAGCCAACTCGACCGGACTTTTATGCATCCGGAACACAGAAAGATCTTTGCTTTAGAGGAAGTGATCGGACTCTATGCCTGGCATTGCAACCACCATCTGGCGCATATCGAACAAGCCATCAACTACAACAACAGATTTTAGATTTTACTTGACGAACATATGATCCGGGTCCCAGTGCATCACCTTTTTTGAAAAGTAACTGTCATTGCAAAGCAAACAAGGGGCA
>CAVQQR010000016.1:0-133360 GCA_963715015.1 uncultured Flavobacteriaceae bacterium | reverse complement strand
AATCCAGGGCAAATTCTTGGCTAAAAAAGGAATATGGGTTTCAGAATACAGAATTGAATCCGGACTAAATTGTGGAGGTCATGCTTTTGCCACCCAAGGATTTCTTTTAGGACCAATACTTCAGGAATTTAAAGATCATAGAACCGAGTTAGCAAAATCTGTACAAGAAATTTTATTTCAAACGCTGGACTCTAAAAATAAACTTGTGCCGGATGTTGATCTTGACTTAAAAATATCTGCTCAAGGCGGTGTTGGCACACATGAAGAGCAAGAGTTTTTGATCAAGTATTTCGAAGTTGATTCAGTGGGTTGGGGATCGCCATTTCTTTTGGTTCCTGAAGCTACGACGGTAGATGAAGAAACCATCAAAAGATTGGAAGAAGCAACAGAATCTGATCTTTATTTGAGTAATATTTCTCCATTGGGCGTACCGTTCAATAACTTAAGAGGTAATACCAAAGATGCTGAAAAACAACTCAGAATTGAAGCGAACAGACCAGGAAGTGCATGCCCAAAGCAATATGTAGCCTTGAACAAAGAATTGACGAACGATCCAATTTGTACCGCATCTAGACAATACCAAAGGTTAAAGATCAAAGAAATAGAAAAAGAAAATTTAACGGCGAACGAATTTTCGAAACAAAAATTACGTGTTGTCGAAAAATCTTGTATTTGTGTAGGTTTAGGAACATCTTCCTTGTTAGCCTATGGTATTGAGCATAAAACAGAAGGTGAAGGAGTCTCTATTTGTCCAGGACCAAATATGGCTTATTTTTCTAAAAAGTTGAGTTTAAAAGAAATGGTAGATCATATTTACGGCAATTCTAATATCACTCAAAACAAGAATAGACCTCATTTCTTTATTAAAGAATTGAATTTATATGTAAAATACTTTAAAGATATGGTTGAAGAGACCATTATTGATTTAAACGACAAACAAACCAAAATAATTAGCGCATTTGCAGAAAATCTGAATACAGGTATTTCGTATTACAAAAGTATTTTTGAAGAAATGAGCGATTACTTTGTAGAATCAAGAAATACTATTCAACAAGAATTACATCAAAATCAAGAAAAACTAAAAGAAATTTACGAAGAATTTGAGCGTTCTGTAATTCCTCAAACTTCAAATTAAGGCATCCAGTTAGTTGCAAAAAAATGCACTTTTAGCACTTTATATTACTGTTTTTCAGCGGTCAAATTAGTTAAAGCCTCTTTGGCCAATACAAAATCAGGTTGAATGGTTATGGCTTTTTCAAAACTTGCTTTAGCCACAGGATTTTGATTTAGTTCGGCTGCATTTAATCCTTTTAAATATTGAATAGCAGCAATTAATTCAATCTCCTGATTGTGGTTTTGGTTGATAGCATAACTCACCGTATAATTTCCTGAATCATTTAGTTTTTCAACTTTCTGAATAGTTGCAAAAGATTCTGGATACTTTTTTAAAACATACTGCAGATTAGCCAAGCTAAATCCATGGTAATTATCATTTGATTGGGCAAATAGTTTTGCAAATGACTCAGCTGCCTTATCATAGGCCCCTAATGCTTCTAAAGAAAAAGACTGAAGCTCCAAGGTTTTCACGTCATTTGGCTTGTTCTTTAAAATTTCCTGGGTAATCACAAAACAAGACCCATATTTTCTTTCTGCATAATACAACAAGGCCAAACTATCCTTGTATTTACTTTGGTCACCTTCCAATACGATCAACTTTAACATACTGTTTTTGATGGAAATTGGATCACTGTAATCTTTTGCTTTTTGTAAGATTTGCTTCTCCAATTTAATAGCTTCTGCATTATTCTGCGCATACAGATTGACAAAAAATAACATCGCAATTACACCTAAAATATTCTTCATTTTTTCTTACTTTATATGGTTAAAAAATAAACGCCCAATGCAAAATTGGGCGTTTTAATTTGGGTGGAAGACCGGTCTCGAACCGGCGACCTCTAGAACCACAATCTAGCGCTCTAACCAACTGAGCTACAACCACCATGGTCTTTGATACTTGGCTTTTTGCAAAGTGAGTGCAAATGTAATTAATTTCTCATTTCACACAAACAAAAAATTATATTAATTTATCTAAAGATGTAACAGCCACAAATCGCTCTGTCGTAAAGCCTTCTGCATATTCTGTATTGATCAATCTACCTAGGTCTCTCGCTCTGTAGGTAATGCTTTCTTCAAAGTTTTTGGTAGCTATTGGAGAAATAGGTTCTTTGCTATCCGGATTATAAAACTGGCTGGAATAAGCCATGACAGCTTTTACTTTTTTCTCAATAAAATCGTTGACCTCAACCACAAAATCAGGTTCAATATTTTTCCATTGAATATAGTGATAAACCAATTTTGGTCTCCAGGCGTCTTGAATATTTTCCTCCAGTTTTGTTTCAATTTTTCTCAAACCAGATAAAAAACAAGCATCACTAACCAGCTTACTTCCCTTTGGATGGTCTATATGTCGGTCATCAATAGAATTACATAAAACGATTTCCGGTTTAAATTTCCTGATCATTTTAATGATTTCAATCTGATTTGCTCTATCGTTTTGAAAAAAACCATCGGCAAAACCTAAATTTTCACGTACCTCAACACCTAAAATTTCAGCTGCATTTTTAGCCTCCTGATCTCTTATTTCTGCAGAACCTCTCGTTCCTAATTCTCCTCTTGTCAAATCGACAATTCCGACCTTTTTCCCCAAAGAAATTTCTTTTGCCAAAGTTGCTCCGCAGCCTAATTCCACATCGTCCGGATGTGCTCCAAATGCCAATATATCTAGTTTCATAATTTTCAAAAGAGTAAAAGTAAAGCAATTCTAAAGGAGTTCCAAGTGCTTATGACATTAGTTTAAGCCAATTTTTTTAACGGAATAACTCCTTCCATTTTTAATTTGTAACCAATAAAAACCTTTTGAAAACTCACTAAAATCAATGCGTTCATTAAAGTTCATATCGCCATCGCTAAAAGATTTCTCTACTACTATTCTTCCCAATAAATCAAATAATTTGAGTTCAACAGTTTCCTCTTTTTTCTTAAAGCTGACATTTAATACACCATCAGAAGGATTTGGATAAATAAGCAATTTTTCTAAATCATTGTTTTCAATTGCCAGAACTTCTTCTGAAGAACAAAGGTTCAGTTGCCAGGCTTCAAGGCTTCCGGTATCCAATTCATAGTTATCACTGACAATTAATTTCCATTTACCTACCACATTTTCATTTTTAAAATCTGATAAAGAACCTAAGGGTTTAACTACACCGGTTATAGAAGGGATCGTAAATGAACAAATCAATTCTCCACCCGTATCATCAAAAATAGCATCAATATTTTGGTATGAATCATTACACTGATCCCCTAATTTACCCATTAATTCCACCCTAGTACCCAATGGACTCTCTAAAGCTATATTTAAATCCCAAACAAAAGTGTGATTAACCTTAATTGAAACCCTAACTTTTTCTGCAAGTATATTTTCATCGATAATTATAAAAGAAACTATTCCTTCTCTATTATTGTCTGGTATATTTTTAGGTGTATCCTCAGCTAAGTAATCTTCACAAACTTCGGTAAAGCTGCCAATTGAAAATGATTTGGTATTTACAGCATAAAAAATATTATTGACTGCTTCAACCATCACATAGCATTGGGAACCAGAGATATCCGGAACAATAATTGATTCATTTCCATCATTTGCCGTATTCGAAAGTAAAACTTTATCAAAAGTGAGTCCTCCATCAGTTGATAAACGGATATTAATATGGGTAACGTTAATTCCATTACTTGTGGTTCCTGCTACATTCCAAGTAATGGTTTCTGAAATTCCCTTCATCCATTCGGTACCCTCTTGCGATTGGGAAGTCACTTCAAAAGGCCCTGCATTATCAATAACCTGAACCTTCATTTCATCTGAATCAGTTTGTCCGGCTTCAGAATTATTATCTCTCACCGTCAATTTGAAGTTAATTTCTCTAGCAACACTCGGCGTCATTTCCCATTTAGAATATATCCCTGAGTTAGTAACTTCCTTTAATTCGGGAAAATATCGAACATTATTTTCCGAAGGAATTCTAGATCTGTACAAAGTTCCAATTAAATCAGTACTTTGAGGAGGAACGGAATTCAATTCATTATCTATCTGCTCCCAACAATAACTTATCACATCACCATCTCCATCAGTTGCTTGTCCTATCAATTTGAAAGGTGTCGATTTTGGAATGTTAAAATCAGCTCCGGCATTCACCACTGGAATGAACAAATTTTCCTTTAGTTCACTTATCAAAGCGCAAGAACCTCCTGTGTTTTGAATAAAATTTTGGATTTCTTCAATACTGACCGAATGAAAATAAAAATCGCTGTGTAACTGCACATTTTGCGGTGAACATAAGCCTGCATAAGCCATTAAAGTAGAACCACTGCCCGGCTCTACAGCTGTTGCCGGATTTCTTTGTTTAATACCACTACATGAGCCTGCTTCACCATTAAATGTATGATTAGCCCCAAACTGATGACCTAATTCATGTGCAATCATGTCAAAATAATAAAATTCGCCACTTGGCAATGACCCGCCTGAAACCCCTTTGGCCTTATTCGAAGAACATATAACACCACGAAGCGCAGCACCGCCGTCACTATTTGTACTTAATACATGACCTACATCATAATTTTGACTGCCTAAAACATTGTTACAATTTGTTTGGTTTTCATTTAATAGTTTATCTCTATCATCATTAGTATATGGGTCTTTTTGAGGATCTAAATAAATTAATTCATCATTATTTTCAACCAATTGAAAAGTAACTGCCAGATCATTTTCATATACATCATTTATTTGCGAAATTGCTTTCACCATTTCGGCTAAAACAATTTCTTTTTTTTCTATATCGCTTGCCGAATTTCCATTCACAAGATTAATATGGTATTGTGAATATTCTCCGGTTGCAGGCAAAGCCAGTCGATAGGTTCTCAATTTTTGATCACTTGCAAAATTCTTGTTTAAACTCAATTTATTTATTTGGTCAGAATTCTCAGTCAAACATTGAATTTTGTATTCATCAATATCTAAATCCTTGCGTTGATAAACTTTATAAAAATTTGAGCTTGAATACCCTTCTAACTGAATTTTATCGATGTAAAGAATCTCACCACTCCTTGAATGAATCATTGCAGAAATACCAAATTTACTCTTTACAAAACTGATTTTTTTTGATTGATCTTCTGCTCCTACTCCCTTATAGGATTTAATACCCGGAAATTTCTTTGCCAAAACAGGATGTAATATAGAGGTTTCTATTACTGAAAAAGTTTCTAGCTCCCCATTTGTATCGGGAAATTCTATTCTAAATGCAGTATTCTGCAGATCATATTGCCTAGTGGCTCTAGTTTGAAGGAGGTTGAAGAATTCAAGCTCATTTAACCGAACCGTTTTGTATTTTTTATTTGATTGGCTTTCAACCTTCCTAATACCAATCAATCCAGTTTCATGAACAAAAGACCACAGCTTTTCTTGAGCGAATATTAAACTAGAAAAAAGAATAAAAAAGAGAATCAAAAAGTATTTAAGACTTGTTAGCATCTTGACGTATTAATTTTCAAATTTACTTTTTAATGATAGAAGTAAATGAGGGTTTATATATATTTTCATTTTAAACATTCTGATTTTGTAAAAATTATTGTTATTACTATTTGTAAATAGCTGATTATGTGCTATTAAATTGAATTTAAAATTGTCTTGAAGTGCTATCAAATTAATGAAAAATCACCCCAACCAACCCTCCCTATCCAAGCTTCTATACTGTATCGCTTCTCCAATATGATGGGTCTTGATTTCATTTGAATCTTCCAGATCGGAAATTGTACGCGCCACTTTCAAAATCCTGTCATAGGCCCTGGCAGACAGATTCAACCTGTCCATCGCTTCTTTCAACATTTTTTTAGAATCAGTATTTAATACACAGATCTCTCTGATCATTTTTGCACTCATTTGGGCATTGTAGTGTACTTTTTCGTTATGTTTAAACCTTTCTGTCTGAATTTCTCTTGCTTTGATCACACGCTCTCGAATGATCGCACTGTTTTCCCCTTTTCGCTCATCTGTCAGTTTTTCGAAAGGAACAGGCTGCACTTCAATATGAATATCAATTCGATCCAATAACGGACCGGAAATTTTGTTCAAATACCTCTGCATTTCCAGAGGGCTGTTCATACCGGGTTTGTCAGGATCTAAAAAATATCCGTTCGGACTGGGGTTCATACTTGCCACCAACATAAAGCTGCTTGGATAGGTTATCGTAAATTTTGCTCTTGAGATCGTTACTTCCCTATCTTCGAGTGGTTGGCGCATCACCTCTAAAACTGTTCTTTTAAATTCCGGGAGTTCATCCAAAAACAAGACGCCATTATGTGATAGAGAAATTTCTCCCGGTTGAGGATATGATCCTCCGCCAACCAAAGCGACATCAGAAATAGTATGGTGTGGCGATCTAAACGGTCTTTGATACATTAATCCTACCTCACCCGAAATTCTGCCTACCACAGAATGTATTTTGGTAGTTTCCAACGCTTCCTGAAGGGTCATAGGTGGCAAAATGGAAGGCAACCTTTTTGCCAACATCGTTTTTCCTGAACCCGGTGGACCAATAAGAATTAGGTTATGTCCGCCTGCGGCAGCAATTTCCATACATCGTTTTATACTTTCTTGGCCTTTGACATCCGAAAAATCAAACTCAGGATTTTGAATATTGTCGTAAAAAGCCTTTCTAGTATCTATTTTTGTTGGAATGAGCTCCCCTTTTCCTTCAAAAAACTCAATTACTTCTTTTATATTTTCAACACCGTAAACATCTAAATTATTGACAATTGCTGCTTCGTTTACGTTTTGTTTAGGTAAAATAAATCCTTTAAAACCCTCCTCTCTTGCTTTTATGGCGATAGGCAATACCCCTTTGATAGGCTGTAATCCACCATCCAAAGAAAGTTCTCCCATGATCAAATAGTCTTCAAGAATTTCTGTTTGTATTTGGGCAGAGGCGGCCAGAATTCCCATGGCTATGGTAAGATCATAAGCAGAACCTTCTTTCCGAAGGTCAGCCGGAGCCATATTGATAGTGATTTTTTTTCCGGGTAATTGGTATCCATTATTCTTAAGTGCCGCAGAAATTCTATAGCTACTTTCTTTAATGGCATTATCGGGTAACCCGACCAAATGATAGGCGTAACCCTTATCAACGTTCACTTCAATAGTAATTGTGGTGGCCTCCACACCAAATACGGCACTGCCAAAAACCTTTACGAGCATTGTTTATTATTTCAATGCACGAAAAGGGAAAAAGTTAACTTGAAAAAAATAAAATTTACAAAGTACCTCTTCTGGCCTGTTCTGCTTCTATAGATTCGAATAAAGCTTTAAAATTACCTTTACCAAAAGATTGTGCACCCTTTCTTTGAATTATTTCGAAAAATAAAGTTGGTCTGTCAGTTAAAGGCTTCGTGAATATCTGTAGCAAATAACCCTCGTCATCGCGATCTACCATAATTCCATGTTCCTTCAAAACAGCTAATTTTTCATCGATCTCTCCAACCCTTTCACCAACCGTATCATAATAAGTTCCGGGCACATAAAGGAACTCCACTCCGCGTTTTTTCATTTGGCTTACTGTAAACACAATATCATCGGTAGCAACCGCTATATGCTGACAACCAGCTCCTTGGTAAAAGTCGATATATTCTTCGATCTGAGATTTTTTCTTGCCGGCTGCAGGCTCATTGATAGGAAATTTTATCCTACCATTGCCATTCGTCATTACTTTACTCATCAAAGCTGTATATTCCGTAGAAATATCTTTATCATCAAATGTGATCAAATTAGCAAAACCCATGACCTCATTGTAAAATTTTGCCCAAATATTCATTTCTCCCCAACCCACATTTCCAACCATATGGTCAATGTATTTTAGTCCACAAGAAGTCGGGTTGTAATCCGATTTCCATTCCACAAAACCAGGTAAAAAAAGACCTTTGAAATTCTTCCTTTCTACAAAAATATGTACTGTATCACCGTAGGTGTGAATTCCTGATCTGACAACTTTTCCATTTTCATCTTCTTCTGTTCTAGGAGAAAAATAAGACTTAGCTCCTCTTTTAGTTGTTTCTTCCCATGCTTTTGTAGCATCATCAACCCAAAGAGCAATTACTTTTACTCCATCTCCGTGTTTTTCTAAATGCTGAAAAATTTCTCTATTCTTACCAGGCATCGGTGTGGTTAGCACCAATCTGATTTTATCTTGTACCAACACATAACTAGTTCTGTCTTTCAAACCCGTTTCCAACCCCGCATAGGCCAAAGATTGAAATCCGAGAGCCGTTTTATAAAAATGTGCGGCCTGTTTGGCATTTCCCACATACATTTCTACGTAATCAGTACCAAGTAGAGGCAAAAAATCTTCTGCTTCTTCAAATATTTTTGTCAAACCAAAATTTGTATTTTGCTTATTCTTCAAACTTTCCATAATTATTAAGTTTTAAATAATCCAAGATTTGTAATAATCCCCCACTTCCATATCCATCGCTGCTTTAGTAATTTTTAAAGGATGAAAAGGATCTATCATTACGGCGAGCTCATCAGTTTTAGTTTTACCTATACTGCGCTCTATTGAACCGGGATGTGGACCATGCGGAATACCGCCCGGATGCAAAGTAATCTGTCCTTTTTCAATATTATTTCTACTCATAAAATCTCCATCAACATAGTACAACAATTCTTCAGAATCTATATTGCTGTGATGGTAAGGTGCAGGAATTGATAAAGGATGATAATCGTATAATCTGGGTACGAAAGAACATACGACAAACCCATTTCCTTCCCATTGCTGGTGCACTGGAGGGGGTTGATGAATCCTCCCAGTAATAGGCTCAAAATCATGAATAGAAAAAGCATAGGGATAATTAAATCCATCCCAACCCACCACGTCGAAAGGATGATAAGTAAGGGTATATTCCCATAAAATTCCTTGCTTTTTGGCGAGTACTTTAAAACTTCCTTTTTCATCAATGGTTTCCAGATTTTCCGGTAACCTAAAATCTCGCTCGCAATATGGCGAATGCTCTAATAATTGGCCAAAATTGTTTCGATATCTTTTTGGCGTAACTATTGGGCTAAATGATTCAATAAATAACAAGCGATTATCTTGAGTATCAAAATCAATTTGATAAGTTGTTCCTCTTGGTATGATTAAATAATCTCCGTAACCGAATTTAATTTTTCCATACATGGTTTTCAATACACCGGAACCCAGATGAATAAAAAGCATTTCATCTGCATCACTATTTCGGTAAAAGTAATCTTTAGAAAAAGTTTCAGGAGCAGCTAAACCGATATGCAAGTCATTATTTACGAACATTGCTTTCCTGCTTTCAATATAGTCCCCTGTGGATTTTAGAGAAAACCCTTTAAAACTAAGGGCTCTCATATTCTTTTCAATGGCGATAGAAGGTGTGAGGTCTCTTAACTGCTTGACTTCCGTAACAACAGTTGGCGGATGTAGATGGTAGATCAAGGATGACATACCTATAAAACCGGCAGTACCAAAAAGTTCTTCTTGATACAAACCCCCATCAGGATTTTTGAATTGTGTGTGCCTTTTGGACGGAATTTTACCTAAACGATGATATCGTGGCATAATACGAAGGGTTTAATTAAAACTAAAAAAATATGCTTTTGGCCATAATTACGGTATTCACAAATATAGCGAATAATCATTTAGCTTCCTAAACCAAACCCTTCGTTAAAATGAGAATTATCTAATTTCTTCTACTCTGTTTATTTGAGGAACATATTTTTTTATGGTGGCTTCAACCCCATTTTTTAAGGTAAGCTGGTTTACATTACAACCAGAACAAGCTCCTTCTAACTGAACCTTGACCACGTCATCTACAACATCGACCAAAGTTATATTTCCACCATCTGCAATCAGATAAGGCCTGATTTCATCTAATGCTTTTTCGATGTTCTTCATTAACTCTTCTTTCATATATTCCTTTTTCTATTGCTCTATTATTTAGTGCTGCAACCAGACATAGTTGTAATTCTAACCACTTCGGTTGGTGGCAGAGATTCATTTCTTTTTACCAATTCACTTAACATATTCTTGGTGACCTCAGCAAATGCTTCCTCTAATTTCGAATTTGTCTGAAGTGCCACCGGACGTCCAACATCTCCTGATTCTCTGATACTCTGAACCAATGGAATTTCGCCCAGAAAAGCTGTGTCTAAATCTTCTGCCAAATGTTTAGCTCCACTTTGACCAAAAATATAGTACTTATTTTCAGGCAATTCCTCTGGTGTAAAATAACTCATATTTTCCACAATTCCCAAAACAGGAACCTTAATATTATCTTGCTTGAACATGGCTACTCCCTTTTTAGCATCTGCTAAAGCAACCGCTTGCGGAGTGCTCACAATTACAGCTCCCGTAACAGGGACGGACTGCACAATCGACAAATGAATATCACCCGTTCCTGGAGGAAGGTCAATTAACATAAAATCAAGTTCACCCCAATGTGCATCAAATATCATTTGATTAAGAGCCTTTGAGGCCATAGCTCCGCGCCAAATTACAGCTTGATTTGCCTCTGTAAAAAAGCCCAAACTTAAAATCTTCACACCATAATTTTCAATTGGTTTCATTTTTGATTGACCATTTATATTTACAGCTAATGGGCGCTCCTTCATCACATCAAACATGATAGGCATAGATGGTCCATAAACATCCGCATCTAAAATCCCAACTGAAAATCCCATTTTTGCCAAGCTCACCGCTAAATTGGCTGTTACAGTTGATTTTCCAACTCCACCTTTACCAGATGCAACCGCAATAATATTCTTGATTCCGGGAATTTTTTTCTCGGGTACTATGCGTTCAACTTTAACATTCTCTACAATGACATTTACCTTCACATCAATTTTTTGATCCACTTTATCATGAATTACTTTCATGATTTCTACCTCGGTTTTTTTCTTAGCCTGTAGAGAAGGGTTCGATATAGCGACATCAACAATGACTTCCTTATCGAAAATTACAATATTTTTGATCGCTTCACTTTCTACTAAACTTTTTCCTTCGCCTGGCGCACTAATTGTATTCAGCGCATTTAATATGTCTTGTTTTTTAAAACTCATTTTTCTAATTTTTAATCAAATATACTTTAAAATCGGGTTTAGCTATTGTGGTCAAAACTTTATTCCTGATGTAAAAACTTCTTTTTAGCAAGCAATTCCTCTTCGGTTTCAACATGATCATCATCAGGAACACAGCAGTCTACCGGACAAACAGCTGCACATTGGGGTTCATTATGGAAACCCTTACACTCTGTACATTTGTCTGTTACAATAAAATAATACTCGTCACTTACAGGTTCTTGCGATGCATCTGCATCAACTTCCTTTCCATCCGGTAAGATAACTATTCCTTTTATATTTGTTCCTTGATTATATTTCCAATCATCCGAGGCTTCGTAAATTGCATTATTCGGACATTCCGGTTCACAAGCACCGCAATTGATGCACTCATCTGTAATCTTTATTGCCATCTATTTTTTAATTATTTTTGCAGCACAAAGATAACATTCATAAATTATATTTCATGCGACTAGAAAAGAGAATTCAGGCATTTAGCGAATTGGGTAAATTTCTGGCGCAGTTTTCAGAAAATAAGATTGAAAAAAATGATTCTGTAAAAGGTCATGATATTTTCTTTGAAGATTTTTTAGAACAATCTAAAAATGCACATCATCACAACGGTTGGTTTACGGAAGAAAACATGCTCTTTGCATTTAAAAACTGGGCTGATCTTTTAAAAACTGAAAATCTTGAAAATTGGACAGCTGCTTATTCGCTTGAAAAAAGTAAAGGCAAAAATATTGCAGTTATAACGGCCGGAAATATACCCTTAGTGGGTTTTCACGATTTTTTATCAGTTCTTATTTCCGGAAATTCTATCACTGTAAAGCAATCTTCTAACGATGCAAATTTATTACCACTCTTCGCAAAATATTTGGAATTTGTAGAACCGGATTACAAAGGGAAAATTTCTTTTACTAAAGATAGAATTGATCAATTTGATGCTGTTATTGCCACAGGTAGCAATAACACAGCTCGATATTTTGATTATTATTTCGGTCAGTACCCAAATATTATAAGAAAAAATCGAAATTCGGTGGCAGTGCTGAGTGGTGAGGAGACTAAGGAAGATTTAAAGAATCTTGGTGAGGACATTTTTAGGTATTTTGGCTTAGGATGCAGGAGTGTTTCTAAGCTGTTTGTACCAAAAAATTACAATTTCGATCCATTTTTTCAACAGATTTATCACTTTTCGTATTTGATGGAGTACAAAAAATATGAAAATAATTACACCTACAATAAAGCAGTTTATTTAATGAGTAAATTTCAATTACTCGAAAATGGATTTCTAATTCTGAAAGAAGATTATGGCTATTCTTCTCCTATCGGCTCTTTGTTTTATGAGTATTATGAAACCCAAGAAGAACTGCAAATAAAGCTCAACTCAGAACGAGAAAATATACAATGTGTAGTGGGAAATGGCCAAATTGGTGATATCCCTTTTGGCAAAACGCAAACCCCATCCTTAAATGATTATGCAGACGGAATCGATACACTTGATTTTCTGAGCAAACTGTAAAGTTAAAATTATGGATAATTATTTCGTCAATTAGCAAATATTTATACTTTTATCATCAGTAACAAATGTTAATAAGACAAAAATGAAAATGATCGAAATAAGCCAGAACCAGAGGTTAAATTTGCTCAGAATAAGCATAGGCATTATATACCTGTGGTTTGGAGCACTTAAGTTTTTTCCAAACCTTAGTCCTGCAGAATCAATTGCCACTGAAACCGTGGACTGCCTCACATTACATATTTTACCTAAAAATTGGGGTTGCTTTATACTTGCTTTTTGCGAAATTCTGATCGGATTTTTATTGATTTTCAACTTTTACATCAAACAAACGATTGTCTTTGCGATAATCCATATGATTTTTACATTTACACCCCTATTTGTGTTTTCCGATCTTTCTTTTACAAAACCACCTTATGCTTTTACCTTATTGGGCCAATACATCTTAAAAAATATTATCATTATGGCGGCACTATTGGTTATTTATCCAGACCCTAAGGAAAAAGAACTGCTGGTCTGAACAAAAGACTGTCGGAAAATTGTTTTGAAAGTTTTTATTCGAAAGTAGTATCGAGGTTGATATAATCTAAAAATTCCCGTCGGAGAATATCATTTTCTTTGAATTGTCCACCATATTCTGCAGTCACCGTGCTACTCGCGATATCTTGAATCCCTCTTGAGTTAACGCACAAATGCTTCGCGTCAATTACACATGCCACATCCTCAGTTCCCAAAGCCTGTTTTAGCGCCTGAACGATCTGCATATTTAATCTTTCTTGAACTTGGGGCCTCTTGGCAAAGTATTCCACCACTCGATTCATTTTTGATAAACCAATTACCCTACCACTCGAAATATAGGCGATATGAGCTCTTCCAATAATGGGCAACAAATGATGTTCACACGTTGAATACAATGTAATATTCTTTTCAACCAACATTTCCCCATATTTATAATTATTATCGAAAGTGGATAGTTTAGGCATCGTTTCAGGGCTCAATCCTGAAAAAATTTCTTTTACATACATCTTCGCTACACGTAATGGAGTTCCCTTTAAACTGTCATCCGATAAATCCATCCCCAATGTATGCAGAATCTCTGCGACATTCTTTTCTATGGATTTTATTTTTTCAGCATTACTCAGCTTAAAAGCATCCTCTCTTAGGGGAGTTTTTGCGGAAGTAGAAATGTGATCATCTCCTATTTCGTCTATCATTTTAATCATGTTATTAGATTGGGAAATCTTTGCTTTAGGATGCAAAAATACAACTAAATGCGCAAATTTTATTTATTTCCTAGAGTCAAAGCTAAAACATCCAATGTGCAATTCGTTTGATCTCCTAGAATCATATTTTTAAGGGTATATATTCCTTTTTCAATTTCTTCAACACCGGCCATAACGACGTATTCTATTTGTCTTTTGTTGGCGTAGTTCAATTGTTTTTTAAGTTTATCAGCCTCGGGAAATATTTCGGCAGATATGCCCAGAGCACGTAATTTTTTTATCGCTTTTAAACTGTATAAAGCTTCGTCATTTCCGAAATTCACAAACAAAACCTTCGGTTTATGCATCAAAACTTTTTTGAACAAGCCAAGTTCCTCCAATACCAAATAAATCCTATCCAAACCAAACGAGATCCCTACACCGCTAATTCCTTTCATTCCAAAAATTCCTGTTAAGTCATCATACCTTCCTCCTCCACCAACAGAGCCCATTTCTACATTTTTTGCCTGCACTTCAAAAATTGCTCCGGTATAATAATTCAAACCCCTGGCCAAAGTAATATCAAGCATTAGTTCCGAACTTTCTAAACCCAGCTGCTCAATATTTTGCAAGACAAATTTTAGCTCTTCAACGCCTTTTTGCCCTATACTTGAATCTTTCAGCAAAGCATCAATTTGCTCCAGTTTTTCAAAATTATTACCTTGAAGGGTCAGCAAAGGCCTAACTTTTTCAATAGCCAAATCTGAGATTCCCTTGCCTGACATTTCTTCGATGACTTTTTCAACACCTATCTTATCCAGTTTATCTAGGGCGACAGTAAAATCAATTAACTTGTCTGATTCTCCAATTAATTCAGCGATACCAGCTAAAATTTTTCTATTGTTGAGTTTGATCGCGACGGGAAGTTTAAGTTCTTTAAAAACAGCGTCATACAACTGCACAAATTCAACTTCCTGCCATAAACTATCACTTCCGACAACATCTGCGTCGCATTGAAAAAACTCTCTGAATCTTCCTTTCTGAGGGCGATCTGCACGCCAAACAGGTTGCATTTGATATCGTTTAAAAGGAAAGGTAATTTCGTTTTGATGTTGTACCACATAACGCGCAAACGGAACTGTCAAATCATACCGAAGTGCTTTTTCGGAAATTTTTGGACTTAGTTTGGAATGATCCTTTTGAATAAGTATTTGCTCTTCCACTTTAGAAAGATATTCGCCCGAATTCAAAATTTTAAAAATGAGTCGATCTCCTTCCTCACCATATTTACCCATCAAAGTAGACGAATTCTCAAAACTAGGGGTTTCTATTGGCTGAAATCCAAATTTTAAAAACACACTTGAAATAGTCTGAAATAAATAGTTTCTTTTAGCCAGTTCTTCCGGACCAAAATCTCTAGTTCCTTTGGGTATATTGGGTTTCATCAAAATTATTTTTCATTTTTGAAAACGCTGCAAATATCCAAAAAAATAGTTGGAAAACGGGAAGAATTTATGATTTATCGAATTACCTTCTTTGTTTTGGTATAGAGTTTATACATCAAAAAAAGGATTGAAATAACAAGAATAATCGCAAGAATTGGCACGAAAATGGCAGACAATGATAAAACACTTGATAGACCGGATTCTGTTGCTGAAACCACTGGATTTGCTAATCCGGCCGTGAATGTTGAAGAAGCTAATCTGGAAGTTGAAGTAGCTGATTTGACAAGTGCAGCTGTTCCACCACCAGCTAAAATAGCGAGAGAATAGGTAATCAAAGGGTCAAATTCACCAATTGTAGAAAGCATAATGGCAGAACCAGCAATGCCGGCAATGGGAACGGCAATGGTATCCAATAAGTTATCTACAAAAGGAATAAAGTAGGCGAATATTTCGACAATGGTTGCGATAGCAAATGTAAGAATTGCAGGCATTCCGCCTATCCATTGCCAATTTTCATTTAATTCAAAATAGCCAAAATATGCAGCAACACTGACGATTAAAAAGGGAATAAAAACTCGAAAACCAACGGCTGACGCCAATGATATACCTAAAATTACACTAATGAGTTGCTCCATAAACCTAAGAAGTAAAAATTTAAATTAAATTTAGCAAAATAAATTGGTCTCAAATTGAATCCGTATAAATTGTATTAACTTTGCCGTAAAATAGTTTGGAAATGAAATTTCGATTTCTCATTCTTTTCGTTGTATGTCAAATTTCTTCAGGCTTTTCTCAAAAATCTACCTATAGTTATCTTGAATTAGATAGTGAAACAACATCATTGGAAGTTTTACTGCAAAAATATATTCAAATTCCTTCTGTTAGTGGTGAAGAAAAAGAGGCAGGTGAATTTTTAAAAACAGTTTGTAAAGAGAATGGTCTTATAATCACAGATTTTGGTACAGAAAATGGCAACTATAATTTTGCTGCTTCTCTGCAACCGCTTGAATTAGGAAAACCTAACATTGTTTTTCTCAATCACATAGACGTGGTTATGGAAGGTGAATCTTCCAAATATGGACCTTATTCAGGAAAAATTGAAAATGGCCATGTCTATGGTAGAGGCGCTATAGATAACAAGGGAGCTGCAGTGATGCAATTAGGCGCCGTACTTCAGGCTCATAAATTAATGAATAAAGCAGAGTCAAATTACAATGTAACATTTCTAAGTGTTTCTTGCGAAGAAAATCAATGCAAGGGAGGTGCTAATTTTGTTGTGCAAAACTATTTGGACTTGCTTAACCCTGTTGTAGTTATCGGAGAAGGCCCTTCGGAGTTAAGTTCAATCTTAGGAGGTGAATTTAATCACGATGTTTTTGGTATTTCACTAGCCCATAAAAGAACACTATGGTTAAATCTAAAACTAAACATAGAAACAGCTGGTCATGCCAGTATAACACCTCATCACTATGCCAATAAAGACATGGTGAAGGCCCTTGACAATCTTATCAGCAAAAAACAAAAAATCATTTTTAACGATATCAATGTAGAATTTTTGAAATCACTTGGGGAACATAAAAAAGGAATTGAAAAACTGGTGTTATCTCACCCAAAATTTTTTAAACCTTTTTTATCCAAACAGATAAGAGCACATCCGGAATTAGCAGCCATTTATTCCAATACCCTGACTCTTACAAATGTATACTCAGACAATAAAACATATAACAAAATTCCAAATTCTATTGAAGCTTATCTAGACTGCAGATTACTGCCGGAAACAGATGAAGTTGAATTTATTAAAGACATTAAGAAAAGATTAAAAAACGATTCTATTTCAGTGAATATCACAGAACAAACGGCCAGGACTTTTCCTTCAGGTAAGCAGAACATCTATTACCAAAATCTCAAAAAAGCCATCAAATTGAATTATGCAGGGGCAGAAGTCATTTCACTAATTATGCCTAATCTAAACGATCTCGGGGTTTTTAGAGAAAAAGGAATTCCTTGTTATGCTACCATACCCGTATACTTTTCAAGAGATGAAGTTGAAACCATTCATAATGTAGACGAGAACATCTCCATTAAATCGCTGTATCAAGGGACACAGGTCTATTATGACTTTATAGAATTGATGTTGGAATAAACCTATTTAGCCACATTGACAACCCTTGTTTCTCTTATAACTGTTATTTTAACTTGACCTGGGTAGGTCATTTCATTTTGAATTTTTTGAGAAATACTAAACGACAATTCAGCTGCTTTCGCATCATCTACTCTTTCACTTTCAACGATTACCCTCAATTCACGACCTGCCTGAATGGCATAAGCTTTTTGAACCCCTTGGAAACTAAAAGCGAGGTCTTCCAATTCTTTTAAGCGCTGAATATAAGAATCGACAACCTGTCTTCGTGCACCCGGTCTGGCACCTGAAATGGCATCACATATCTGAACGATAGGCGCATAAAGCGATTTCATTTCAATTTCATCATGGTGAGCACCAATAGCATTGCATACATCCGGTTTTTCTCCATATTTTTCAGCCCATTCCATACCAAGGATAGCGTGTGGAAGTTCGGTATCTGTATCCGGCACTTTTCCTATATCGTGCAAAAGACCGGCTCTTTTGGCAATTTTTGGATTTAATCCTAATTCAGCCGCCATCACAGAACAAAGATTTGCCACCTCTCTTGAGTGCTGCAACAAGTTCTGACCATAACTTGAGCGATATTTCATTCTACCAACTGTCTTGATCAATTCAGGATGTAATCCGTTTATTCCAAGATCAATTACAGTTCTTTTTCCTATTTCGATGATTTCTTGCTCTACTTCTTTGGTTGTTTTGGCTACCACCTCCTCAATTCTTGCCGGGTGTATACGGCCATCGGTCACAAGTTTATGAAGCGCCAATCTTGCGATCTCTCTCCTTACAGGATCAAAGCAAGACAAAATGATGGCTTCTGGCGTATCATCTACAATGATTTCAACCCCGGTAGTGGATTCTAAGGTTCTAATATTTCGGCCTTCTCTACCAATGATTCTACCCTTTACCTCATCACTGTCTAAGTTAAAAACGGACACACAATTATCTATGGTCTGCTCTACCCCAATGCGCTGAATTGTATTGAGAATTACTTTTTTAGATTCTTGCTGAGCAGTCAATTTAGCCTCTTCTAAGGTGTCCTGAATATAAGACATCGCATCTGATTTTGCCTCATCTTTCAATGTTTCCAACAACTCCTTTTTGGCCTCTTCAGCAGATAATCCAGAAATGGTTTCCAATTGTAATACTTGGTTCTTATGCAATTTTTCTATTTCGGATTGTCTCTTTTCAATAAATTCCAATCTTTGTTCAAGCGATTTTTCTTTGTCCTCTAAAGATCTGGTAAAACGCTTACTTTTATCTAATTCCTGAGAAACCATTGATTCTTTATCTCGAATTCTCTTTTCTGCATCGCTGATCTTCTTATCACGTGCAATGATCACTTTTTCATGCTCTGCTTTTAATTCAATGAACTTCTCTTTGGCCTGCAAGATCTTATCTTTCTTAATCCCCTCAGCTTCAATATTTGCTTCCTTGAGAATTGTAGCTGCTTGTTCTTTTACATTTTTTAAAGTATTGGATGCCCTATTTTTTTCGATGAGTTTAGCTATCAAAAAGCCTAAACCCATTGCGATAATACCAACTATAATTGTTTCCATTTTTTGATTATTAAGTATAAAAAAAGCCCACATTAGCCTGGGGTTTATAAAACTCCATTAATACAAGTTTAGGGTTAACAAAGTATTCAAGTATCCATAAAATGGCGCGCTTTAGCACTTTTGACTCACCCTTTTTAAATTGATCGTGTTGAGTTTTCCAAACAAATAACTAATGTAGGCAGTATTGTTGTATTTTAAGAACGTACTATAAATGATCAGCTAAAACCTTATTTAGCTCATCTAATTTATTTTCGACATAAACGGTATCCTGACCCTTATGTATACTTTTCACTTCACTCATAGCTGCAAATTGAAGAGCACACATCGCCAGAACATCTTGTTTATCTCTTATTTCATAATTCTGCTCAAATTTCTTTACGAGTTCATTAATCTTTTTAACAGCTTTTCGCACCCCTTCTTCTTCATCCTCATTTTTTATCGTCAACGGATAAACCCTATCTCCAATTGTCACCTTTATTTTAAGCTTATCGTCCATAATAACTTCATTCACTTAATTGGGCAATACATTTATCTATTTCTCTAACCAAGGTGTTTATTTTCAGTTTGGTCACATGCTTATCTTCTTTGCTGCCTACAATTGCATTTGCAATTCTCGATGTTTCTAATTTTTCTTCTAGATCAGAAATTTCCTTTTCCTGTTCAGAAATTTTTAACCGTAAACTTTCTTTCTCCTTCAACAAATCTTCTAAAGATCGTTGCAAAGCACTGTACTTTGACAGTAATTTTGAAAGATTGACTTCCAGTAAATCAACTGATTGTGATAAATTATTCATCAAACCAAAGAATCTAACATATGCAACAAAGTTAATATACCATTTTAAATAATACAACTCTTTTATCTATTTAACAAAAAAATAGAACTAATTAATTGTAAATCAGTGTAATAAATAAATATTTTTTCTTTTACTTGCTTATTACTAATTTAGCGCGAATTATGGCTAAACAACTCTCCCCCGTTTTATTTATCGTCTTTTTCTGGTTCCATAGTTTTGGTCAGCAAAGCTATCCAAAAGACTATTTCATCAATCCTTTAGAGATACCATTGGTACTTTCAGGTACATTTGGCGAACTTAGATCAAACCATTTTCACGGCGGTTTAGATATTAAAACACAGCAAGTTGAAGGACAAAAAGTTGTGGCCTCAGCTGATGGCTATGTTTCGAGAATAAATGTGGCGCACTGGAGTTATGGAAAGGCGCTTTATGTAACACATCCCAACGGATATACCACTGTTTACGGCCATTTAAAAGAGTTTTCACCCGAGATTCAAAAATATGTAAAACAACAACAATACGCCAAAGAAAGCTATGAGATTCAGCTGTACCCAAAATCAAATGAACTCAAAGTAAGTAAAGGTGAATTTATAGCTTATAGTGGCAATAGTGGAAGCTCAGGTGGACCACATTTGCACTATGAAATTCGAAATTCAAAAGCAGATCCCCACAATCCTTTGCTTTTCGGAATTGATATACCTGATCACAAATCGCCAATCTTTAAAAATGCAGTAGCCTATGCGTTAAATGACACATCCCATGTAAATCAAATCAGCGATAACATCGATCTTGTTTTAAAATCCAATAATTTGGGCAATCTGGATGCAAATACCATTTATGCCTATGGGACGATTGGTCTTGGTGTCAATGTAACTGACAGGCAAGATGGGGCCATCAATAACAACGGTATTTATGATCTTCAATTGGAAGTGAATAATAAAAAAGTATTTCAGTATACGGTGAATTCATTTTCGTTTGCCGAATCGAGATATATTAATAACTTTTTTGACTTTGAAAGATATGATCAAAAAAAGCAACGTATTATCAAATGCTTTAAAGAACCTAATACTAAGCTAAGTGTCTATAAAAATTTGGTAAACGACGGCTACCTTCATATTAAAGATAGTACGGAATATCAAGTAAAAATATCCGCTTTTGATTACAAAGGAAATCAAACGGATCTTTTATTAAAAATCATCGGAAAGAAAGATTCCATCGTAAAAACTAAAAAAGAAAAGATTACGCCAAACTACTTTCAATATGCTAAACAAAATGAAATCAATGATAGTTTAGTGAAAGCCTATTTTCCTAAGGATATTTTTTACAAAGATCTTTTTTTTGATTATTCCTATAAAGATGGTGTTGCCAGTTTCCACAATTCCTCGGTTGCCATACACGGTAATTTTACCATGTCTTTTAACATTAAAAAATACAACGAAGAAGATCTTAAACAGATGTATATTGCAAGAAAGAATTACAACAAATTTTATTACCAAAAATCTTATAGAAAAGGTGATTGGATCACTGCAAAAAATAACGAATTAGGTGACTATAAGTTGATGCAAGACAAAGATCCACCTGTCATTACCCCGGTCAACATCAAGGATCTACAGGTACTGAACAAACAAAATTCAATTGTTTTTAAAATTTCGGACAAAGACTCAGGGATAAAATCCTACAGGGGTGAAATAAACGGGAAATTTGTGCTCTTTGAATATGACCCAAAAACGGGAAGACTTGTTTATGATTTAAGCGACAGAACCTGGAATGAGGAAAATTATAATTTGGTCCTTAAGGTAAGTGACAATGTGAATAATTCGGCTACCTTTAACGCCACATTCACAAAAAAGGATTAGACTTGAAAACGAAAATTGCGCTTATATCAATCTTTACTTTATTCTTTTTTGAAAACTGGGCCCAAACGGCTATAATAAAAGGTTTTGTTTTAGATGAAAATAATGAGACTATAGAAAATGTGTCTGTTTTTTATCGGTCTAAAGGTGTGGTTACCAATAATGATGGTTTTTACGAAATTACAGTTCCTTCGAATAGCTTAATAAAATTAAATTTTAGCCATGTTGCTTATGAAAAGTTCCAGTTTGAGTTTAGACTGCGAAGCGGAGAAGTGATCGATTTTTCACCTGTTCTAAAATCGAGACCCGAAGAAATGAAGGAAGTACTCATTAAAGATCAGAGGAATGAAGTTCAGGGAAATGTGACTGTAAAAACACAGACAATCAAAAACACCCCAGGAGCGAATCAAGGTGTTGAGAGTATTTTAAAGACTTTACCCGGTGTAAATTTTAACAACGAATTGAGTACACAGTACAATGTGCGGGGAGGAAGTTTTGATGAAAATCTTATATACATTAATGGCATTGAGGTATATAAACCTTTTTTAGTGCGATCTGGACAACAAGAAGGGCTGAGTATAGTCAATCCACAAATGACCCAAAATGTAAAATTTTCCGCCGGTGGTTTCCAAGCAAAATACGGTGATAAGTTGTCATCCGTTCTAGATATCACCTACCGAAAACCTGAAACCTTTGGACTTCAATTTGACGCCAGTTTGTTGGGTTTCGGAGCAACTGTAGAAGGCCTGGCCCTCAATAATAAAATGCAAATAATGGTTGGAGCCCGTTACAGAAACAATAGTTTATTCGTAGATCAAAATGACACTCGCTCCAATTTTAATCCATCTTTTACAGATATTCAATCTTTTTTAACCTACCGTTTTTCTGACAAGTTTTCAATGGAATTTTTGGGTACCGCTAGTTTGAACGATTATAATTTCACCCCTTTTACAAGAAAAACGAATTTCGGAACGGTCTTAAATCCAATAGCGGTGATCGTGGACTATGAAGGAAAAGAGGAAGATCATTACCAGACAATATCAGGTGCGTTAAAGGGAACATATGCATTCAATCAAACACTTTCTTTAGAGCTTACTGCATCGACTTATTACACGCGAGAGCAAGAATATTATGACATAATTGCGGCTTATGGTATTGGAAATGTTAACACTGATCTGGGCTCAGACGATTTTGGGAATACTGATTTTATTCAATCAATTGGGATTCAGCAAGATCATGCCAGAAATGAACTCGAAGCAAAAATTTCTAATTTTCAAGCAAAGTTGAATTACAAAAAGAACAATCGGCTTTTGGAATTTGGATTGAAGTATCAGAATGAAGATTTTAAAGATCGAGTTATCGAATGGCAAATGATTGATTCTGCAGGTTTTGCAGTGAGACCACCCAATCGTTATCCCGGAAATGATGAACCCTATACGCCCTATACAACGCCAATTATTCCCTTCCAAAATGTTCGAGCTTATAATAATGTGAACACCAAAAGGATTTTAGGTTTTGCTCAAATTAGCGATCAATTTTTTATTCAAGATCAAAGGTTTTGGTATAATGTAGGCGTTCGAGCTCAACATTGGATTGTATCAGGTGAGGATCTTTCAGAAGTTAGTCAAAGCGTTTTTAGCCCTAGAGCTCAATTGGCCTGGAAACCCAATTGGAAAAGAGATATGTTGTTTAGAATTTCAGGAGGCGTTTACCAGCAACCTCCTTTTTACAGAGAAATGAGAGATTCCATAGGCATGGTACATCCTGAGGTCAAAGCACAAAAATCTGTTCAAATTGTTTTAGGGAATGATTACAGTTTCGACATGTGGAACCGGCCTTTTAAACTAACAACTGAGGCATTTTTTAAAAAATTAACCGATGTAAATCCATTTACTATAGACAATGTCAGGATACGCTATAGAGCAGAAAACAATGCCACGGCTTATGCCACCGGATTTGAAATGAGATTGAATGGAGAGTTCGTAGAAGGAACTGAGTCCTGGTTTAGTTTTGGCTATTTGCGAACCGAAGAAAACATAGAAAATAGAGGATATATTTCACGGCCCACAGACCAGCGTTTAAAATTTGCTTTACTTTTTCAGGATTATATTCCGGCTATTCCCAATATTAAAATGTATTTAAACACTGTTTATAATACAGGTGTCCCTGGTGGCTCACCGAGTTATGCAGATCCATATGATTATCAAAATAGATTAAAAGATTATTTTAGAGCCGATTTAGGTGTATCCTATGTTTTCAAAGACATTAATACACCCTCCAGAGAACCTTGGTTAAAAAGTTTTAAGTCGCTTTCGGCAGGAATAGAAGTCTTTAACATGTTTGATGCTCAAAATACAATTAGCAATACCTGGGTCACGGACGTGTCTTCAAATCAGTCTTTTGCAGTTCCTAATTATCTAAGTCCGCGCATTTTAAATGTTAAAGTGAGTATGTCTCTTTAATCAAATTTCATTTTTTAACTTTGATGTTTTAAACCTTTTGACCAAATTAGGGTCATAATATGAAACAGTAGTTTTGGAAGAAGCTTTATTGGTAGAACGGCTCAAAAACAACAGTACACAAGAGCTGGCATTTAAAGACCTGGTACAAACGCACAAAGAGCGTTTGTATTGGCATATCCGAAAAATTGTGATTAATCATGACGATGCAGATGATGTATTGCAGAATACATTTTTAAAGGTTTTTAAAAGTATTGCCAATTTTAAAGGAGAAAGTAAAATTTTTTCTTGGATGTATAGAATAGCAACAAATGAGGCCATTAACTTTTTAAATACAAAAGCAAGAATGGTCAATACAAGTCCGGAAATGCTGCAGATGAAAAGGGTAGAACAATTAGAAGATGACCCCTATTTTGATGGTGATGAGTTACAAATTAGGTTGCAAAAAGCGATAGCGCTTTTGCCTCAAAAACAACAAATTGTTTTTAATATGCGATATTTTGACGAAGTGAAATATGAAGAAATGAGTGAAATATTAGAAACCTCTGTAGGTGCTTTAAAAGCTTCATATCATCAAGCTCGAAAAAAAATAGAAAAATACTTTGAAGAATGAGTAAATCCGGAGCTGACATATTGAGATCATTAAAAGTAAAAAAGCATGGTTTTAAAGTTCCTGAAAATTATTTTGAGAATTTTGAGGTTAAATCTTCTATGGAGACCAGTAAAGAAAAATTTTTATTACCAAAAAAGTCAGGATTTGTAGTTCCTGAAGATTATTTTGAATCGACAGAACTTCATACACTAGATTTACTTCAAAAATCTGCACAAAAAAATGGTTTCAAAACTCCTGAAAATTATTTTGAAAATTTTGAAGTTCAGTTACCAAAAACAAAAATCTATTCTAACTTACTGAGATCGAGAATGTTTCAATTAGCAGCAATAGCCGCTTCTCTTTTGATCATCTTGGCACTTGGTAATTTATTGAGTTTAGACCAAAGCAGCGATGCACAGGTTGAAATTAGCATGGCAGATTTGGAAAATTGGTTTGATGACAATGCCGGAGTATTGACAAGCTCAGAAATTGTAGATACCTATGATGATTTAACCCTCAATCTCACCTCATTCAACTTTAACGGTGAAATTGAAGACTATTTAGCACAAGAAGATTTAGAAGATATTATTATTCAAGAAGAACCATGAAAATAAGAACCCTAACCATTTTTATCATTTTATTATTTCACTTGGCTGTTTTTAGTCAGGAAAATAAACACGAAAAATTAAAAGCCTTTAAAACGGCCTATTTAACAGAGCAATTAGCTTTAAGTAAAAGTGAAGCCGAGAAGTTTTGGCCGATATACAATACATATGAAGAAAAAGTACGTTCAGTGAAAGTTCAAAGTTATAAAACTGTAAAAAATGATATTTATAATAAGGGAGGCTTTGATTCAATTTCAGATAAAGAAGCCGAAGTTTATTTAAAAAGTTTAATGGATAATGAAGAAAATATGATTTCTTTAAAGATAAAACTCTATGAAGATTTAAAACCCATTATTTCTTCAAAGAAAATTTTAAAGTTACATCACGCTGAGCACGAATTTAACAGAAAATTACTGGATGAGTATAGAAGAAAGCAAAAGAATGGAGGATCGACAAAAAATTAATTTTGGAAATCAGGTAAAGTTGAAATTCTTTTTCTGATCAAGTCAAATTCGTCAATAATTTCTTTAACTATTTCACCGGCTGGTTTGATGTTATGAATAAGTCCGGCAATTTGACCAATTTCTAGTTCACCTTCCACTAAATCGCCTTCAAACATTCCTTTTTTGGCTCTTGCTCTTCCGAGTAAATTTTTCAATTCCTCGATGCTAGCCCCAGATTGATAAAGCTTTTGAACATTTTGATAAAATTCGTTCTTGATTAACCTTACAGGTGTTAATTCCTTCAACGTCAAATCCGTACCTCCATCAGCTGTTTCTACTACCCTATTTTTAAAATTCTGATGTGCAGAAGATTCTACTGAAGCAACAAATCTGCTTCCAATTTGAACACCTTCGGCTCCTAAAGCCATTGCCGCCATCATTCCGGACCCTGTTGCAATTCCTCCAGCAGCGATTAAAGGAATTTTAATATTTTCTTTTACCATAGGGATCAGGGTAAAAGTAGTAGACTCTTCTCTTCCATTGTGTCCTCCTGCCTCAAATCCTTCAGCTACAACGGCATCGACACCGGCCTCTTCAGATTTTTGGGCAAACTTAACACTGCTCACAACTTGTACAACGGTAATTCCTTCATTTTTAAATCTTTGGGTATACAATTTTGGATTTCCTGCAGAAGTAAATACGATCTTGATCTTTTCTTTAAAGATTATTTCTATGATCTCTTCCAAATCAGGATAAAACAGCGGAATATTTACACCAAATGGTTTATTTGTTGCTTTTTTACATTGTTGGAGGTGATATTGCAAAACATCCGGATACATAGAACCCGCACCAATTAGGCCCAATCCGCCCGCATTACTTACAGCCGAAGCTAGTTTATAACCACTTACCCAGACCATTCCTGCCTGAATAAGGGGATACTTTATTTCAAACAAAGAAGTTATACGACTATACATAGCTCAATTGATTACGCCAGAACCGACTAATTCATCTTCTAAATACCAAGCGACGAACTGCCCTTCGGTAATGGCAGATTGAGGGTTTATGAAGGAAACATACATCCCTTTTTCCGTTTGATATAATTCTGCTTTTTGCAATTTTTGGCGGTATCGAATTCGTGCTAAAACTTTAAGTGATTCACCAACTTCTAATCTGAGGTCTTCTCTCACCCAATGAATATCATCCTTTTGAACGAACAGAACGTTTCTATACAGGCCTCGATGATTTTTACCCTCACCAGTATAGATAATATTCGTTTCAACATCAGTATCAATGACAAAAAGTGGCTCTATGGTTCCACCCACGGCTAAACCTTTTCGTTGACCTTTGGTAAAATAATGTGCTCCCTGATGTTTTCCAACTACTTTCCCATCTTGTCGAGTGTATTTGTGCTTTGAGGCTAAAAAAGATAATTTTTCTTCCTGATTTTCAAATACCCGTAATTCGGTGACGTAAAATTTATCCTCGTCCGGAATTTGAACGATCACTCCTTCTTTAGGGCTTAATTTTTGCTGCAAAAATTCAGGAAGCCGAACTTTACCAATAAAACACAAACCTTGGGAGTCTTTTTTATCTGCTGTAATAAACTCTTGTTCAGCGGCGATCTTTCTAACTTCATCTTTTTTTAACTCACCAATAGGAAATAAAGATTTGGCCAACTGCTCCTGAGAAAGCTGACACAAAAAATAGGACTGGTCTTTATTATCATCCACACCCGAAAGCAAACGATATACATACTTGCCGTCCTTCTCAAAAACATCTTTTCTGCAATAATGGCCGGTAGCAACAAAATCTGCACCTAAATCGAGTGCGATTTTCATAAAAACATCAAACTTTATCTCGCGATTGCATAGCACGTCCGGATTCGGGGTTCTTCCTTGTTCGTACTCTCTGAACATGTAGTCTACAATTCGCTCTTTATATTCCTCACTGAGATCTACAACTTGAAAAGGAATTCCCAATTTATCTGCCACAAGCATGGCATCATTACTATCTTCTAACCAAGGACATTCTTTCGATATAGTCACAGAATCATCATGCCAATTCTTCATAAAAAGGCCAATGACTTCATAACCTTGCTGTTTTAATAAATAGGCTGCAACGCTTGAATCAACTCCACCAGACAATCCAACAATCACTCTTTTCATAACATTGATGTTTGAGCGTGCAAAGATAAAACAATCCGCACGTTATAAAAAGTTGGCTAATACATCAATCTTCTTTTTTGGGTTTAATAGCAGGTTGTTCCGTACTCACTAATTCACCATCCACGTAATTTTCCCAGGTCCCCACACGCTCATCATCTTTAAAAGGACCTTTTTTTATCAGATCTCCAGTACGTCTTGAATAATAGGTGGCTAAACCATTGAGTTTACCATTTTTGTAGTTAAAATCGTAAATTAAATGACCTTTGATGGCATATTTTTTATAATTCCCATCCAGCAAACCATTTTTATAAGAAGCAATTTCCGTTGGTGTACCATCTGGAAAATAAGTTTTATAAGGTCCTTCCAATTTTCCATTGACATAGTTTTCCTCACTCATGATAGATTTTCCATCGGTATGATAAAAAATCCATTTTCCGACTCTATCTTTTCCTTTCATTTGACCCTCACTTTCCAGAACTCCTGCCTCTGTATAAAATTTAACCTCGGCTATATCTGAATCCGCTTCAAATTCTTTGATAATTACCGGATGATCTGAAGAAGCCGCAGAATAATACTTAAATGTGCCAACTTCTTTTCCATTTTTAAAAGTTCCTCGATATCTAAGCCGGTTATTATCGTAATACTTTTCCCATACACCCTCACGCTCACCATTTTTGTTCAACTGATTCACCTCTCCTTGAGAAAAAACCGGATGAATCATCAAAAAAATAAATAACGAAAAGACAATTTTAATTCCTTTTTCCATAACGAATACTCATATTAACAACTAAAGTGCGCTTTGTTACATTCATTCCGCTGTTAAAAGTAACATTTTTTCCTAATTTTGATAAGAATCTCTATATGAATTGATAGTTATGGGAAGTTCAGATTTTTGGTATTACGCTGTAATGGTCATTGTCATTCTTCATTTTTTGGTTGGATTTGGTTATTTGATCTATAAATTATCTCCTAGAAAAAGTGATAAAAAAAATAATGATGACCAGACTTGAATCCACATTATCCGAGATAAAAAATGCGAAAAGGATTTATAGAGATAGGGCTGCAAATGAAGTTTTAAATAATTCGGAGTTCACTGAAGAATTAGTTCAGTTGGTATTAGATTCAACCTCCAAATTTCATGTAAAAGCTGCATGGACCTTAGAACTTGTTTTTTTGGCCAAACCGGCTATAATTACTCCTCATCTCAAAACCTGGTGCAGTAAACTCGACTCAATAAAAAATGAAAGTGCTTTAAGGCCAATTGCCAAAATTTGTCGGGGTCTTGTGGCAAAAGAAAGAAAAAATCAACCCAAATTTCTTTTGACAACAGAGCAAAAAGAAAAAATCGTAGAAGCGAGTTTCAACTGGTTAATTTCAGACGCAAAAACCGCTACACAAGTATTTGCAATGGATTCACTTTATAGCTGCTCCGACGAATTCTCTTGGATCAAAGAGAATTTGAAAGATATTTTGCAAAAAGATATTTCATCAAAATCCCATGGCTATGTCAGTCATGCAAGAAAAATTCTTCAAAAAATGGAAAAAGAGCTAATTTAATGGGTAAGATAAAGACTTGACAGATCAATTCAAGTCATTTAAAAATGCTAATTTTGTAGTTTAATTTTTTAGAGAAACAAATGACTTTAAACAGCCTAAATGCCATTTCTCCGATAGATGGAAGATATCGTGACAAAGTAGAAAATTTAGCTCCTTATTTTTCTGAGGAAGCCTTGATAAAATACAGGGTAAAAGTGGAGATCGAATATTTTATCACCTTATGTCAGATTCCACTTCCGCAATTAATCGACTTCGATCGCAAAAACTTTCAAAAACTTCGTGAAATTTACCTGCAATTTGGTTTTGATGATGCACTTAAAATCAAAGAAATAGAAAAGGTAACCAACCATGATGTAAAAGCGGTTGAATATTTTATCAAAGAAAAATTCGATACATTACATTTAGAAGAATATAAAGAATTCATTCATTTCGGACTGACCTCTCAGGATATCAACAACACAGCCATTCCTCTTTTACTAAAGGAGGCCTTCTATGAAGTTTACCTTCCGGAATTAGAAAATTTAGAACAGAAACTGGCAGATCTTGCGCAGGAATGGAAGGCCATACCGATGTTGGCAAAAACGCATGGACAACCTGCATCTCCTACCCTTTTGGGTAAAGAAATTTACGTTTTCGTAGAGCGGATCAAGCAGCAACGAAAACTCGTTTTACAGGTCCCTTTTGCTGCCAAATTTGGAGGTGCAACCGGGAATTACAACGCGCATCAAATCGCCTATCCGGAAATAAATTGGCGCGTTTTCGGACAAAATTTTGTTGTCAATGCATTAGGCCTGCATCACTCATTCCCTACTACCCAAATTGAGCATTATGATCATATGGCTGCTTTTTTTGACGGATTGAAACGAATTAATTCTATTTTAATCGATTTAGACCGGGATGTTTGGCAATATATTTCTATGAATTACTTCAAACAAAAAATTAAGGCAGGTGAAGTAGGGTCATCAGCAATGCCACACAAGGTTAATCCCATAGATTTTGAAAACAGTGAAGGAAATTTAGGCATAGCCAATGCTATTTTCGAGCATCTTTCTGCTAAATTGCCTATTTCTCGATTACAAAGAGACCTGACAGATTCAACGGTCTTAAGAAATATTGGCGTTCCATTTGCCCATACATTGATAGGGCTTTTATCCACTAAAAAAGGGTTGGGTAAGTTACTGCTCAATGAAACTGCTTTTGCAGATGATTTAGAGGCCAATTGGGCCGTTGTAGCTGAAGCAATTCAAACCATTCTACGAAGAGAGGGTTATCCAAACCCTTACGAAGCACTAAAAGGCCTGACAAGAACCAATCAAAAAATTAATAAAGAATCAATTGCTTCTTTTATTGATAGCCTTGTTATTTCGGATGAATTAAAAAAAGAACTAAAAAATATTAGTCCGAGTAATTATACAGGACTGTCATTTTAAATCATGAGAACCTCAACTGTCTTGTTTTTATTTATTTTTGTTCAATTAGTTGGATGCAAATCTGAATCTACAAATATAGATTCGTTGAAAACAGGAAAATACAAGACAGTACTTAAAGACAGTGATATTAGTTCTATTGCGGTGCGAAATGATTCATTGCAAATTGAATTGACCGAGGGAATTCGTGATACTTTTTACATAAATTGGAAAAATGATTTTGAATATATATTACTCAAAAAGAATCCTAAAAGTTTATTAGACAGCACTCCCTTTCACGTAAAAATTACAGGGATAAAAAATAAAGAATATACTTTTAAGGCTTATTTTAAAGGATCCAATTTTAAACAAGAAGGTACTGCTATAAAATTAGAAGAATAATCTTTCAACCCATTTAACATGGAACTATTCTCTCATCCCGAAACCTGGGGCGCACTCATTACACTAACCATTTTAGAAATTATTTTAGGTATAGATAATATTATTTTTATTTCTATTACTGCTGGGAAATTACCCGAAAATGAAATAAAAAAAGCTACAAACATTGGTCTTTTGCTCGCAATGGTCTTTCGAATCCTGTTATTGATAGGTGTTACCTATCTCATTGCGATGAAAGATGCTTTATTTCATCTAGATTGGAGTTGGTTAAAAGCGAATATTTCAGGTCAGAGTATGATCCTTTTTGCCGGTGGCATCTTTTTATTGTACAAAAGTACGCACGAAATTCATTCCAAAGTAGAAGGGAATGGTCCAGATCAAAAACTGACAAAGAAAAAAGGAACTTCTTCCGTGCTCTCAGTAATTATTCAAATCGTATTAATTGATATCGTTTTTAGTTTTGATTCTGTGCTAACTGCTGTGGGTATGACCAATGGGATTCATGGCGCATTAGTGATCATGATTGTTGCAGTTATTATTTCGATATTAATTATGATGATTTTTGCCAGGCCTATTGGTCAGTTCGTGAATAAACATCCTAGTATTCAAATGTTAGCGCTTTCATTTTTGATTTTAATCGGTTTTATGCTGGTGACAGAAAGTGCACATATTTCTCATGCGGTAGTTTTCGGACAAGAGGTTGGTGCGATACCTAAAGGCTACCTATACTTCGCCATCACATTTTCTCTAGGTGTGGAAATATTAAACATGAAAATGAGAAGCAAAGGCAATAAAAATATAGGCTGAGCGATCATAGCGGTTTTAAATTAGAACTCTGTAATCTAAGTTACGCAGGCTACATAGCTAGCGAGATACTTTTGCAGAGAATTTTAATTTAAAAATCAGATGAAATTTAACTATGATAAGCTCTTAGTAGGATTGTCAATCACCCTAATCCTTTTTAGTTTAAAAAATGGAATCGCGCAAAATACAGAGCCCATTAGCCTTGAGCAAGCAAAAACTTTAGCGATTCAGAATAATTATGAGTTAAAGATGAACGAGCAGAGTTATGCTGTTGCTCAGGCTGAACAAGAACAGGCGAATGCTGCATTCCTTCCTTCATTAGTTTTATCAAACACAAGTGTTTCAACCAATAATCCCCTTCAAGCTTTCGGATTTAAGCTATTGCAAAAGTCTGTTTCCGAGGAAGATTTTAATCCGGACAGATTAAATGATCCGGGAAACCAGGAAAACTTCAATACGAAAATAGAATTGATGCAACCCATTTTTCATCTAGACGGATGGAAAATGAAAAAGGCCGCTAAAAGTAAAATGGAAGCTGTAGAACTTGAAAACGAAAGATCAAAGGAGTATTTGCTGTTGGAAATCGAAAAAGCCTATATGCAATTGCAATTGGCTTACAAACAACAAGAAGTTATTGAAAAAGCGTTGGAAACAGGGGAAGAAAATTTGAAAATAACCAAAAATCAATTCGATCAGGGCTTGATTCAATATGCCGATGTCATCAATGTTGAAGTGAGGTATAATGAAGTCAAAAACAATCTACTAATAGCAAAGAGCAATGTGCTCAATTCTTCGGATTATTTGAACTATTTAATTGGAAAAGAATCCAAAGATGTTCTTATACCCACAGAGAAACTTATCATGAGCAGCTATGATGAGCAAGGTGTGATAGAAATGAGCTCAAGCAGAAAAGATCTCTTAGCAATAGAACAAAATTTAGAGGCGCAAGAACAAATGCTCAAATCATCTCAATATCAATTTGTACCAAAAGCAAGTGCATTGGCACATTACGAATGGAACGATAACAATTTTATGGGATTTGATGCCAGTAACTATTTGGTTGGCTTACAACTCTCTTGGGATATTTTTGACGGCGGAAAAACTCTGGGGAAAGTCCATAGAGAAAAAGCTATGCTCGAAAAAAATGAAATTTATAAACAAAACTATTTGGCTCAAAGCGAATTAGAATTGAATAAAGCGCATCGACAAATGAACGATGCAAGAGATGCTGTAGACATATCAAAATTAGCGGTGGAACAATCAAAAGAATCTTACAGAATTGTGAGCAATCGTTTTTCTCAAGGATTAGAAAAAACGAGTGATTTGCTGTACGCTGAAACCCAACTACAAAAACAAGAGCTCAATTATTCACAGGCATTGTTCAACTATAACTATGCCCTATCATACCTTAACTTTTTAACGAAATAACAAGAATCATGAAAAAAATAATTTTATTAATCATTATCGCTTTTAGTGCTTATAGTTGCGGCGACAGTAAACAAGAAGTCGCTATGGACAATAACATCGTGAATGTCAGTATCGCTAAGCCCAGCTCAAATGCGACCGGTCAGTTTTTTACTGCCAGCGGACAAATCGAAGCAGATCAATTTTCGAATTTAAGCACCAAAGTGACAGGATACATAGAAAGAATTTATGTGAAAATTGGCGACAAAGTGAATAAAGGTCAATTATTGCTTAAAATTAACAATACCGATTTAGAAGCGCAACGCTCTCAGGTAAAAGCAAAGTTATTACAAGCTGAAGCGAATTATAAAATAGCTGAAAACAATTATAATCGTTTTAAAAAATTATATGAGCAAAAAAGTGCTTCAACCAAAGAATTTGAAGACATACAAGCAGCCTATGATATTGCAAAAGCCCAAGTAACTGCGGTTAAAGAAATGGAAAATGAAGTATCTGCCATGCTCAATTACAGCAATATCACAGCTCCTTTCACGGGAGTGGTAACCGATGTTTATGTAAAAGAAGGTAATATGGCTTTACCGGGAAATCCTTTGATAGGTATAGAAAACCCATCGAATCTGGTTGCTACGGCAGTAATCCCGGAAATGTATTTGAACAATGTGAACCGTGGAAATAAAGTAAAAGTGAGAATAAAAAGTAATCAAAAACTTTTAAATGGTTCAGTCAGAGAAATAAGCAGATCATCTCAAAATAGTGGTGGCCAGTATTTAGCCAAAATTGAGATTCCAACTAAGGAGGAAGGAATTTTCTCCGGAATGGATGTAACTACTGAATTTCAGTTTGAAGGAATATCTGGTGAAAGAATTACTATTCCCAAATCTATTTTAATTTATAAAGGTCAATTATCGGGAATCTACACATTAAGTCAATCAAATACGGCAGTTTTGCGCTGGTTGAGATTAGGCAAAGAATACGGAGATCAGATTGAAGTTTTATCTGGTCTTTCTGCCGACGAAAGCTATATAACAGAAGCCGACGGAAAATTATACAACGGAGTTAAAATTCAAATAAAGTAGTCTGATGGAAAAAGGATTTGCAGGAAAAATAGCAGCCTTCTTTTTAGAATCGAAGCTGACAATTTTATTGATGATCATGTTCTTACTCATTGGAATCTATAGTTCGTTTTTGATTCCCAGAGAAGAAGAACCTCAAATTGAAGTGCCTATTGCCGATATATTTTTACAATATCCGGGAGCAAGCCCTTCAGAAATAGAAACCAAGGTTATTAAGCCACTTGAAAAAGTTATTGCCAATATTCCGGGAGTAGAATATACCTATTCAACTTCCATGAAAGAGCAAGCCATGGTTATCGTCCAATTTTATGTGGGTTCCGACATCGAAAGATCATTTGTACAGTTGTACAATGAAATCATCAAACATATGGATCAAATGCCACAAGGTGTTTCTCTTCCACTTGTCAAAACAAGAGCGATAGATGATGTACCTGTATTAGGGTTGACCTTTTGGAGCGATACTTACGACGACTACGAATTAAAGCAAATTGTTGAAGAAGTCAATAATGAGATCAAAAAAGTCAATGGTGTTGCCAGCACTAAAAGTATAGGTGGGCGTAATAGAGAAATTAGTGTAGTTCTCGACAAAGATAAAATGGCTGAAAAGAATGTTGATTTTTTATCTGTCGCCCAAAAAATTCAAATTAATAACGCTCAGTCGAACTCAGGTAGTTTTAATGAAAAAGATGAAGAATTCTTAGTTCATACAGGTGATTTTTTAAAAAGTCTATCTGATGTTCAAAATTTAATTGTTGGAGTAAATGGACAAAGCCCCGTATATTTAAAACAAGTTGCTGAAGTAAAAGATGGTCCCGAAATTCCTGTCACCTATGTTAATTATGGATTTGGATCGGCAAATGCAGACAACCAAACAGCATTTCCATCTGAATATCCTGCCATAACGCTTTCTGTTGCAAAGCAAAAAGGTGGTGACGCAATGAAAATTTCTGAGGTCATTATAAATAAGATCGAAGTCCTTAAAAAAGACCTGATACCCGATGAAGTACATGTTTCTGTCAGCAGAAATTATGGGGAAACAGCATCGCATAAAGTTTCTGAGCTGCTAAGCCATTTGATTATTGCCATTATTTCAGTTTCATTAGTGGTAATGTTGGCAATGGGCTGGCGAGGTGGTTTGGTCGTTTTCTTATCAGTTCCAGTAACCTTTGCATTGACTTTGTTCAGCTATTATTTTATGGATTATACGCTGAATCGAATTACATTATTCGCACTTGTATTTGTTACGGGTATCGTTGTAGATGATTCGATCATCATTGCTGAAAATATGCACAGGCATTTTAAAATGAAACGTTTGCCTTTTAAACAAGCAGCCATTTATGCCATTAATGAGGTAGGTAATCCCACTATTTTAGCCACTTTTACGGTTATCGCGGCGGTTCTTCCAATGGCATTTGTATCAGGTTTAATGGGGCCTTATATGAGTCCCATGCCTATTGGAGCTTCTATAGCCATGATCGTTTCTCTTTTTGTCGCTTTAACGATAACTCCATATTTAGGCTATATCTTTCTTCGGGAAAAAGATAAAAAAGGAGCAAAAAAAGAAGATCATGCACATGATATTACACAGTCTAAAATTTATATATACTACAAAAAGTTTATCGATCCCTTATTGGAGAACAAATTATATCGGTTCTTATTTTTTGGTATCAATATTATACTGTTATTAGGAACAATGTCAATGTTTTTGACTAAATCTGTAGCCGTTAAAATGTTGCCATTTGACAACAAAAATGAATTTCAGATTATCATTGATATGCCAGAGGGTTCGACCTTAGAAAGGACTCAGGTAGTAACAAAAGAAATTGCTCAATATTTGAGACAAAGTACCTACGTAAATGATTACCAAACTTATGTTGGCACTGCTTCTCCTATCACTTTTAATGGTCTGGTTCGACACTATGACTTGCGAAGAGGATCAAATACATCTGATATTCAGGTAAATCTGGTCGACAAAGGAGATAGGAAAGAGCAAAGTCACTATATTACAAAAATACTTCGCCCTGAAATTCAGGAAATTGCCAAAAGATATCACGCAAATGTGAAAGTAGTGGAAGTCCCACCAGGACCTCCTGTTTTATCTACATTGGTTGCAGAAGTGTATGGTCCTGATTACAAAGAACAGATCAAAATTGCTGAACAATTAAAAGATCTGTTCCGTGAAAATCAAGAAGTAGTTGATGTTGATTGGATGATTGAAGCTGATCAAACGGAATATCGTTTTGAGATAGATAAAGAAAAAGCGATGTTAAACGGAGTAGCTCCTCAACAAATTGTGAGCACAATGCAAATGGCTTTAAGTCATCAGCCAATTGGCAAAATTTACAATGAAGAAGCCAGCAAAGACATTGGAATTGTGCTTCAAATGAAGGAAGACGAGAAAACCAGTATCAATGATCTATTAGCTCTAAAAGTAATGTCAGCTAATAAAATGGCCGTCCCGATAAGCGATTTGGTTCATGTGAGAAAAGATACGATCGAGAAAAGTATTATGCGCAAAAACCAGCGAAGAGTAGTATATGTAACTGGTGAGATGGCGGGTAAGTTAGAAAGTCCTGTGTATGCCCTTCTCGACTTTTCAGATAACCTGAATAAAATAGAAATACCGGAAGGTTATTCTTTGCAAGAAGAGTGGAATGAGCAGCCCGAGCACGAAAATGAATACACGGTGAAATGGGATGGAGAATGGCAAATTACGTTCGAAGTTTTTAGAGACTTAGGCGCAGCATTTGCCGTAGTAATCATCATTATTTATATGTTACTAGTGGGCTGGTTCCAAAGTTTTAAATCGCCGATAGTAATGCTTGTCGCCCTGCCACTATCATTGGTTGGGATCATTTTGGGTCATTGGGTTTTTGATGCCTATTTTACGGCAACCTCAATGATCGGTTTGATTGCTTTGGCAGGAATTATGGTTAGAAACTCTGTACTATTGGTCGATTTTATCAATTTGAGATTAGACGAAGGTATTCCGCTCAAACAAGCTGTAATCGAAGCCGGTGCGGTAAGAACAACACCAATTCTTTTAACAGCCGGAACTGTGGTTATAGGTGCTTTTGTCATGTTATTCGACCCAATTTTCCAAGGGCTAGCCATTTCAATGCTAGGTGGAACCATATTCTCAACTGTTTTGACACTATTGATGGTGCCACTCATTTATTATTTCATGGAAAGAAAAAAATATAATTCATAAAATCATGGTCAAACTAATTGCATTAACCGCCGTAAAAGAATTCGAAAAAAAAGCCGTGGAGCTTTTCCGAAAGTCCTCAATTCCGGTTTGGAGCGTTTTTAATATCGATGGGTTTAAAAACAATCCTGAAGATAATTTAGAATCTAATTGGTTCTCCGGAGCAAGTCATAATGTCAGATCGATTATGGTTTTCTCTTTTGTAGACGAAGAAAAAATCGATGTGCTTACCAAAGAGTTGGAAAAATTTAATCTAACTATTGAAAGCAGCAATCCCATCAGATTAGCCGTATTGAATGTAGAAAAATTTATATAATCATGGAAAAATATATCAGAGCAATTGCAGGAACATTTATCATCATCAGTGTGTTACTGGCTTATTTTGTAAATATCAATTGGATTTGGTTTACAATGTTTGTAGGTGTTAATCTGCTACAATACAGTTTTACAAACTGGTGTTTGATGGAAAAAATCCTAATAAAATTGGGAATCAAGTAAAGAAAAATAGTTTTTGTAGTGAGGATGAAAATTCATCCTCACTTTTTCCTTATTTTTGTCTTGTGTTAAAACAGAGAAAACATCTCATTACATTTCTGTTTATTGCAGGACTATTGTCTCCAACTATTGGGGGACTTGTTCACACTTTTCAAAATCATGAACACAGTTCTTGTTTTGCAAAAAATGAGCTTCATCTGCACAAATCAAAGAACAATTGCGCAAGTTTTCATCAAATTCAACATGCAATTCAGGGTTTTGAGAGTGCAGAAGAGATTGTGCCTCTTAATTCCTTTTTTAAATCCGCTCATTTTTTAATTCCTCAAAAATTAGTATTACAAGATTGTAATATCAAAAAGCTTCGAGGACCGCCGGTAAATGTTTTTTAAAACGATCAGATTAATCTTTTAAAAATCATTAACTTATATAAAAAATGAAAATCAATTTATTTTTAATTTTTTTTGTATTTGCTATTTCAATACAAGGGCAAATATCTTTAAAGGGCTACGTGCTCAATGAAAATCAGGAACCCATAGAAAATGCTGAAGTTTATATTGAACTTTTACATATAGGGTCAACTTCTTTGGAAGACGGTTCATTTGTACTTAAGAACATACCAAGAGGAAATCACAAACTGACGGTTAACTTTTTAGGTTATGATACCGAAAATATAAATATTGACATTGCCGAAAAGGATGTGGAAATAAGTATTGTTTTGCGACCAACGATCTTTCATATGGACGAGGTAATTTTATCAACTCCGTTTCATCGACTGCAAAGTGAGAATGTAATGAAAATTGAGTCAAAATCAATAGAATCTCTACAAAAAAATGGCGCACCGACATTAATAGAAAGCTTGACGAGTATTCCTGGAGTAGAACAATTCTCAACGGGAACCGGAATTGGTAAGCCAGTAATCCGAGGACTTACCGGAAATAGAGTATTGGTTTACACTCAAGGAGTTAGACTTGAAAATCAGCAGTTTGGTGATGAACACGGCTTGGGGTTAAATGATGCTGGAATAGAAAGTGTAGAGATCATAAAAGGCCCGGCCTCGTTATTGTATGGATCTGATGCTTTGGGTGGAGTGCTGTATTTTAATCCTGAAAAGTTTGCCTATCAAGATGATACAGAAGTGAATATCAGTCAAGATTTTTTCTCAAATACGCTTGGAAGTTCAACCTCCGCAGGAGTTAAAACTTCAAGAGATATTTTTAAATTTTTGGCCAGAGGAACCTATAATACTCATTCTGATTATGAAATCCCCAACGGTGACAGAGTAACGAATACAAGATTCAACGAAAAAGATTTTAAAATTGGATTGGGAATGAATCTAAGTAATTATGTGTCAGAAATACGCTACAACTTCAATGATGCAGAAATTGGTATAACAGAAGGGATCGATGATCAATCTTCAACAAAAAAGGTAGAACTGCCTTATCAAGATATCCAAAATCATATCATTAGTATCCACAATCATTTCTTTTTAAACAAAGCTAAAATAGATTTAAACCTAGGATACGTTGTCAATAATCGTAAAGAATTTGAAGAACATGAAGATGAAGATCACGAAGAAGAGGAACCTTTGGAAGCTGCTCTTGATATGAAATTGAACACTTTTACCTATGACGCCAAGTACTATTTCCCAAAATTTGAAAAATTTGAGACCATTATGGGTGTTCAGGGAATGTTGCAAACTAACAAAAACTACGGTGAAGAAATTTTAATCCCCGATGCAAGAACCAACGACATTGGTTTTTTGGCAACTTCTATATACAATTTGAGCGATATCACTTTGTTGCAAGCAGGATTGAGATATGACCATCGAAAATTGAGCACTGATAGTTATGAAATTCATCATCACGATCATGAAGAAGGCGAATCACATGAAACAGATGAAATTGAAATGATTGATGCGATAGATAAGAATTATGGAAACTTTACTTTTTCCTTAGGCTACAAAACCAAATTTTTTGACAAGATTGTCACCCGATTGAATCTAGCAAGTGGATTTAGAGCACCTAATTTAGCAGAATTGACTTCCTATGGTGTACACCATGGTACTAACAGATTTGAAATAGGTAATCCTGATTTAGAAAGTGAAAGAAATTTTCAAACGGATCTCTCTTTAGAATACGGAAATCAGCATTTTGAAGTTTTTGCCAATGGTTTTTACAATAGTTTGAACAACTACATTTATGCCGCACCAAACGGAGAATTTGAAGAGGAATATGCCGTTTATGAATACATTCAAAATGATGCAGAATTATATGGTGGTGAATTTGGAATTCATTTACACCCGCACCCTCTGGATTGGCTACATTTAGAAAGTAATTTTGAAATGGTTATTGGAAAACAAAAAAACGGTGATTATTTACCCTTGATTCCTGCCAATAAATGGTCAAACACTATCAGAGGCGAATTTGCCGGAAATAAATTATTTAAGGATATGTATGTTGCACTGAACTTAGATTCTTTTGCAGACCAAGACAGAACAAACGAATTTGAGGCAAATACGGACGGATATAGTTTATTAAATTTTAGATCGGGTGGAAATATCGAATTGAATAAGGTTGATATTTCTGTCAATTTCAGCATCAATAATTTACTGGATAAAGAATATATTTCGCATTTGTCGGCCTTGAAAATTGATCAAATTCCAAATCCGGGTCGAAATTTTGTGCTTGGCTTAAATTTTACCCTTTAGACAAATAGATCATTTGCATAAGGTGAAAGGGATTCGATCACAATTGCTAACTTTGGGAAACAAATAAAAATCATGCAAAAAAGACTTATTGAATGTGTACCTAATATTAGTGAAGGACGCGATAGGCAAAAAATAAATGCAATAGCAAATGTCGTTGAAACTATTGAAGGAGTTAAGTTACTGGAAGTAGATCCCGGAAAAGCAACGAATAGGACAGTTATTACGTTTGTTGGAGAACCTGAGAAAGTGATAGAAGCGGCTTTTTTATTAATAAAAAAAGCCGCCGATTTAATTGATATGTCTAAGCATAAAGGTGAACACCCAAGATTTGGTGCAACAGATGTTTGTCCTTTGATCCCTATTTCAGGCATTTCAATGGAAGAAACGGCTAAATATGCCCATCAACTTGGAAAAATGGTCGGAGATCAATTGGGCATTCCCGGTTATTTTTATGAAAATGCAGCCACATCACCTGAAAGAAAGAATTTAGCGAGTTGCAGATCGGGGGAATACGAGGGGCTTAAAGAAAAATTGACCAATAAAGCGTGGAAACCTGATTTTGGACCGGCAGAATTCAATGAATCTGTCAGAAAAACAGGGGCTATTGCTATTTCAGCAAGAGATTTTTTGGTGGCTTACAATGTGAATCTCAATTCAACTTCTGCAAGAAGGGCCAATGCCATCGCATTTGATATCCGCGAAGCAGGAAGAGTAAAAAAACTTGGTGATCCAACAACTGGTAAAACTATTTTAGATAAAAAAGGGGAGCCTGAGCGAATTCCCGGAAAATTAAAAGCCGTAAAAGGAATAGGTTGGTTTATTGAAGAATATGGCATTGCGCAGATCTCATATAACCTTACCAATATTAGCGTTACCCCTGTTCATATAGCTTTTGACGAAACATGTAAATCCGCAACCGAGAGAGGATTAAGAGTTACGGGCTCTGAATTAGTTGGATTGATACCGCTTAAAGCCATGCTCGATGCAGCGGATTATTTTTTAGAAAAACAGAACCGTTCACTTGGTATTTCGGAAAAGGAAAAAATAAAAATTGCCATAAAATCTTTAGGGCTGGACGATCTGAAGCCTTTTCATCCCGAAGAAAAAATTATTGAATACGTTTTAAAAGATAAATCGCAAAAGAAACTAATCGACATGAGTATTCGCGATTTTGCGGATGAAACAGCAAGTGAATCTTTTGCCCCAGGTGGTGGATCAATTTCAGCCTATGTTGGCGTACTGGGCGTTTCTTTAGGTACTATGGTAGCCAATTTATCTGCTCATAAACCTGGTTGGGACAGTCGTTGGGAAGAGTTTTCAAATTGGGCTGTTAAAGGTCAAAAGCTTAAGGATGAGCTACTATTTTTAGTAGATGAAGATACCAATGCATTTAATCAGATCATTGAGGCCGTTAGGCTGCCAAAGAGTAATTCAAAGGAGCAGGAAGAACGAAAAAATGCAATAGAAAATGCTACCAAATATGCCACAGAGATCCCATTTAAAGTCATGGAGACAGCACTGGATTCGCTTTCGGTGATGAAAAAAATGGTTGAAATTGGAAATCAAAATTCTTTGTCCGATGCTGCAGTTGGTGCCTTATGCGCAAAGACCGCCATCGCAGGTGCTTTTTTAAATGTGAGAATTAATGCTAAGGATTTAAATGATAAAAACTTCGCTAAAGAAATCATCAAAAGAGCAAAAAATATTTTTGATGAAGCCACACACATTGAAAGTGAAATCATAAAAATTGTAAATGAGATGATTTAGCAACTTATTAATTCTGGAAGTTATTATTCGAGATATTTGGTTAACTTGTATCACTAAGCCTTCCAAAAAATAAAAAAACCTTAAACAATAAATCCGCAATCTTACCCATGGATTTTTTTGAAAAGTATAAAGCAATATTTGACTCAGAGACTACTTTTTCTAGTGCTTCGATAAAAGATCATTTGGCAAAATTGGAAGAAATTGATTCCTACCTACCCCCTTCTCAATCATTCTTTATTTTAATAAATACGGCAAATTCCTCTTATGAATTTGTGAGCAAAAACTTTGAATACTCATTGGGTTATAGCAGAGAAGAAATGTTAAACAACGGTGCGAAATTTTGGATTTCATGCATACATCCTGAAGATTGCGAGAATTGGCTCAAAAGTTCTCAGGATATGATGGAGTTTACCTTATCAAAAGTCAAACCGACCGATAGAAAAAAGTTAGTCTATGCTTATAATTTCAGAGTAAAAACTACCCAGGGAACTTATGTCCAAATAGTGGCCTCTCTTTCACCTACCCACTTCGATGAAAAAGGAAAACCTATCTTAGGATTGGCTCATTATACGATTGTTGAAACAGAAGGGCAATCTTCCAGTTGTGCTGTCAAGATCCTAGATGAAAAGAACAGGTACCAAACCTTATTCTATAAAAATTATTTTCATGAATCTCTTTACTCGAAATTAAGCTCAAGACAAGTTGAAATCTTAAAACTATTAATTCAGGATAAAAAGAGTAAAGAAATTGCGGAAGAACTTTTCTTAAGTCATCATACCGTAGACGGACATAGAAGGAATATTTTAAAAAAACTTGCGTTCAGGTCTACAGATGAATTAATTCAGCTTTTAAAAAGTCACGAATTAAACGAAAAACACTCAAATTGAGTATTTTATTTAACGGGATTGAGTAGTACTTTTGAATTATCAAAAGATTAGACGATTTCTCCCCCTTGTTTAATTTTTAAATTGATTTTTTGGATTAATAAAAAAAACTCGATTTTACAATCGAGTTTTTTATTTATAAATTAGGAGTACATCTCCTTTCTTAGTTCTTTGATCTTTGGATCCTCTAGATATTCGTCAAAGGTCATATAACGATCTATAACACCTTTTGGGGTAAGTTCAATTACTCTATTGGCTACCGTTTCTGCAAATTCATGGTCATGTGTAGAAAAAATTACAGTTCCTTTAAATTTGGTTAAAGAGTTATTAAATGCCTGAATTGATTCTAAATCCAGGTGATTTGTGGGCTCATCGATCAGCAACACATTTGCTCTGGTCATCATCATTCTAGATAACATACAACGAACTTTCTCTCCCCCAGACAGTACATTACTTTTCTTTAATGCTTCATCCCCGCTAAAGAGCATCTTCCCCAAAAAGCCTCTTAAAAACACTTCTTCTCTTTCTTCGTCTGTCTTTGCGTACTGCCTTAACCAATCCACAAGGCTCAGATCATTTTCAAAGAAACCTGAATTATCTAATGGCAAATAAGCATACGAAGTAGTAACTCCCCAGTTATATTTTCCTTTATCCGCTTTCATTTGATCCGAAATGATCTGATAAAATGCTGTAACCGCCCGTGAATCTTTAGATAACAATACAACTTTATCTCCCTTTGCCAAATTGATATTTACATCGCTAAAAAGAATTTCCCCATCTTCTGATGTGGATGCCAGATTTTCTACATGTAAAATCTGATCGCCTGCCTCCCTTTCTTGATCAAAAATAATGGCCGGATATCTTCTACTAGAAGGTTTGATATCGGAAATATTTAACTTCTCAATCATTTTTTTTCTGCTCGTAGCTTGTTTTGACTTGGCCACATTCGCAGAAAAACGACGAATAAATTCTTCCAATTCTTTTTTCTTCTCTTCTGCTTTTTTATTTTGTTGGGCTTTCTGTTTAGCTGCTAATTGACTGGATTCATACCAAAAAGAATAATTTCCCGAATATTGATTGATCTTTCCAAAATCGATATCAGAAATATGCGTACAAACTGCGTCTAAAAAGTGCCTGTCGTGAGAAACAACTATGACCGTATTCTCGTAATTTGCCAAGAAATTCTCCAACCAACCAATCGTTTCAAAATCTAAGTCGTTGGTAGGCTCATCCATAATTAAAACATCCGGACTTCCAAAAAGTGCCTGAGCTAATAAAACACGGACTTTTGCTTTTCCATCCAGATCCTTCATCATTGTGTAATGCTGGTCATCTTCAATCCCTAAAGAAGATAATAAACTGGCGGCTTCACTCTCTGCTGTCCAGCCACCCATCTCTTCAAATATTACACCTAATTCACCCGCTTCCACTCCATCAGCTTCGCTAAAATCGGGTCTTGCATAAATGGCGTCCAACTCATTTTTTAGTTTATACAGAGGAGCATTACCCATTAAAACAGTTTCCAAGACAGTGTGGTCATCATAGGCATAATGATCTTGCGTCAAAACAGACATCCTTTTGCCCTTTTCCAAAGACACATGTCCCGAAGTGGGATCCATTTTACCTGAAATTATTTTTAGAAAAGTAGATTTACCGGCTCCATTTGCGCCAATGATTCCGTAACAATTCCCTTTGGTGAATTTCGTATTTACCTCATCAAAAAGTATTCTCTTGCCGAATTGCACGGATAAATTTGATACTGCCAACATGCTTTAAAAATTTTTGCAAAAGTAAAGAATTATAAAGGATTTCTTAATGTTATCTAAAACTTAATTGAATTTTAACAAAGTCTTGGTAAAACAACGATTTCCAGATAAATATTGCGTTAAAATAGATTTGTAAAAGTGTATTTTAACAAGCCATTAACAAGGGGCGACATGGTATATATTTACATTTGCTCATTATGTTAACCTCAATGCATTTGAAAAAGAATTACTTTGACTTAGCGAAATATTCATTCTTATTTTTATGGCTATTTATAGCCTCTTGTAATAATGAAAAGATCGAAGACACTAAAACGTATTTTGGGGGGAAAATTAAAAATCCTAGAGAACAATTTGTATATTTCTTTAAAGATGAAAAAGTAATTGATTCTGCCAAGATTGAAAATTCCAGATTTCTTTTTGAACTAAAGTCCCTAGAGAATGGTTTATATACATTTAAGCATGGACCTGAATTTCAATACCTTTATTTAGAACCTCAGGATAGTTTACTATTATATCTCAATACCTGGAATTTTGATGAAACCATTAATTTCAGCGGAAAAGGTTCCAGAAAAAATAATTTTTTGATCAATCTATTTTTAAAACAAGAAGAAATCGAAAAATTGAATCATGACACTTTTCATTTAGATCAATATGACTTTGCAGCAAGAATAGATTCTATTACGGCATCATTAGTCATGGAATACGAAAAACTTGTGGAGGCAGAAAATGAGGAGCCTTCGGAATTCTTTAAAAAATTAGCAGAAGTTGCTATTTATTATCCAGGATATGCTAAAATGGAATATTTTCCGATGAAGCACAGGGATCAAAATGAAAATTACGATCATCCGGAAGTAAGTGATGATTTTTACAGTTACCGATCAAAGGTTGATTTGAATGATGAATCTCTGATCAATTACGCTACCTATAGTTACTACATAAAGACTTTCCTATACAATCAGGCTTTTGAAAAAGAAATGCGGGATTCAACCAAAAATAATTTTTCCTTGAATTTTATGGAGGCTGCAAAAGAAAATATCAAAAGTGAAAAGATAAGAAATATGTTGCTGGCTTCAGGCTTTTGGACCTCAGTATCTGCTTTTAATATGAACCCGGAGCAAACAAAAGAAGTAGAAGATTTCTTTTTTGCTCATTGTACAGATGAAAAATATATCGCAGAAGCAAAACAAGTGATCAATCAACGAAATTTACTTAAAAATGGGGATTCTTTACCCTTTTTGAGAACATACAATATTAACAAAGAGCATCAAGACATTAAAAAGTTAATCAGAAATAAAAATGCGGTCATTTATTTTTGGCCTAAAGAAGAAGGTATCCAAGAATTATTAGTAGAATCTTTGCATGAAATGCACGAAAAGTATCCCGAAATTATATTTATTGGCATAGAAAGAGAAAAATCCTATGATGAATGGGCTCATTTTGTAAAGTCTCGAAAACTGCCTGCTCACCTCCAATACAGAATTGATAAAACTTGCGCTTCTTACCCTTTGTTTGAAGGAGATATGGCCAGAACTCTTATCTTAGATAAAGGCTTGATCATGAACAATTATTTGTTGTTCAATGATTCTTACACCCTAGAAAAAAACCTTGCTCTATTGAAAAAGTAAGATATATCCTATATATCAGAAAATAAGTAGTACTTTTGCAGCCCAAAACAACAAATAACTTATTTTATTATAAATCAGTTATTTATATTCATTTTTTAAACACAATTTATGTCATCATTCAAAGATCTGGGATTAAGTGAAAATCTACTCGGAACACTTTTAGAACTCGGTTACGAACAACCAACTCCAATTCAAGAAATAGCAATACCCCAGATCATTAATTACGAAAATGATTTAAAGGCCTTCGCTCAAACTGGAACAGGTAAAACAGCTGCATTCAGCTTACCTATTTTAGAGCTAATAGACAATGAATCATCTGAATCACAGGCAATTATTCTTTCTCCCACGAGAGAATTAGCTATTCAAATTACCAAAAATATTACTGAATTCTCAAAGAATGTTCCTGGATTAAAGACTGTTGCCGTATATGGTGGAGCAAGTATTGAGGACCAGATAAGAGCCATAAAAAAAGGAGCACAAATTATCGTGGGAACTCCTGGTAGAACCGTCGATTTGATCAACAGAAAAGTTTTAAAACTAAATAGTATACAATGGTTGGTTTTAGACGAAGCTGATGAAATGCTTAACATGGGTTTTAAAGAAGAGCTCGACAAAATATTAGCCGTTACTCCTGAAACCAAACAAACCTTGTTGTTCTCCGCTACATTTCCAAAAGAAGTAGAAGCCATCGCAAAGCATTATATGAAAAATGCCATGGAAATTTCTGCCGGAACTAAAAATGTAGGAGCAGATAGTGTTAGTCATGAGTATTACCAGGTTTCCGACAGAAACCGTTACAATGCTCTAAAACGTATTGCCGATTTAAACCCAAATATTTATTGCATCGTTTTTTGTAGAACAAGAAGAGAAACTAAAGATGTTGCCGATAAATTAATTGCTGATGGGTATAATGCTGATGCACTTCATGGGGATCTGTCACAAGCTCAGCGTGACATCGTCATGCAAAAATTCAGGAACAAAAATCTACAGATTTTAGTCGCAACAGATGTAGCGGCAAGAGGTTTAGATGTTACTGATTTGACCCATGTAATCAACTACAAATTGCCGGATCAGATAGAATCTTACACGCACCGGAGTGGTAGAACGGGAAGAGCCGGTAAAATTGGTATATCCATTGCCATTATTACCGCAAAAGAAAAGCGAACACTTTCTTCGATAGAAAAAATAATCAACAAAAAATTTGAGCAAAAACAAGTGCCAAATGGGCGCGAAGTGTGTAAAAGTCAATTGTATAGTCTTATTGACAAAGTCCACGATATTGAGGTGAACGAGAAGGAAATCAAAGAATATTTGCCGGATATTTATGAAAAATTAGAAGGACTTACACGAGAGGAATTAATACAGCGATTTGTTTCTATTGAATTCAATCAGTTTTTATCTTATTACGAAAATACCCAAGACATCAATGAAGATGGGAATTCAAGAGGTCGTCAACCTGACGCTAATTTTGAAAGATTCTACATCAATTTGGGTAAAAAAGACAAAATAAACGCCACTAAATTGATCGGCTTAATTAATGAAAATTTAAAAGTTCGAAATGTAGAGATCGGTAAAATCGAAATTCTGAATAATTTTTCATTTTTTGAGATCGATAAAAATTACCTTGATCAAACAATTGAAGGCTTTAAAAGGACGAACTATAATGGTAGAAATATTATCGTAGAGCAGGCAGGTTCTAAAAAAGGTTCTGGTAAAAAGAAAAAAACCAAACGATATTAATAAAAATCAAATATATCGGTGGCTAGCATTTTTATTATCGTTTTTGTAAAAAATCTATATTTTTTATCAAAAACTTTATTAAATTTAGTGTTTCAAGCCACCTGATATGAAAATTTATTATTTTTTTCTCCCTTTAATTTTTATGACAATACCACTCTTTGGTCAAGAGATAATTTCTCCATTAGGTCAAAGTAACACATCAAGTGGTGTAAGTTTAAATGCTACTTTGGGTGAATTAGCCATCACTACTGAACAATCAAGCGAGGGAATAATTACCCAAGGATTTCATCAGACCAATCTTTCTGTCTTGTCTGTTGATGATCTCGATCCACAGTTAAAAGTGTCTTTATATCCCAACCCCAGTCCGGATTTATTTCATGTAGAAATGGAGGATTTTTCTGATTCTCGAGTTAAAGTTTATAACATACATGGTCAATTGATGTTAGATCAAATCCTCAATAAAAATGATTCTGAAGTTCATACAGAAAAACTCCAAAAAGGGATATATTTTCTCACTTTATTCAAAAATGAAAAACCCGTTAAAACATATAAAATCTTAAAAAACTAGCCATGAAGAATATTTTTACACTTATTTGTTCGTTTTCTTTCATTGCAATGTCATTTGCACAAAGTCCGGAAGGATTTAATTATCAAGCCGTTATTCGAGATTCTGGAGGGAATGTAATCACCAGTCAGAATGTAGGTGTGAAATTTTCAATTCATCAATCTTCTGCTTCTGGTCCTATAGCATATAGTGAAACTCAATCTCCAACCACAAATGAATTTGGTTTAATCAATTTACAAATTGGAAATGGAACTCCCCTTTCTGGACAAATTGAAACTATTGATTGGGGATCCGGACCCTATTTTTTGGAAACATCAATTGATGTGTCTGGAGGAACAAATTATGTAGTCATGGGAAGTAATCAATTAATGAGCGTGCCATATGCTTTATATGCAAAAAATTCCAGCGGTGATTATTGGAATCCAACCATTAGTGACAAGGGGATTTCATATAATCAGGGTAATGTAGTCATAGGACTCAATAACATTGCTGATTATGACAAATTATATATATACACCAATGAAGCAGATGCAAATGCTTCTAGTTTGGTTATGACAAATCGGGCAACAACCACCCAAACACGTTTAACATGGATCAATGATGAAAATAATGCCCTTGTCATGGGTATTAATGGTTCGAATTCTGTATTTGGTGAAAATGAAGCTTTCCTATTTTATTTCAATAATTTTGACTTTAAAATAGGTGTAGGCGGTGTTGAAAGAATGAGGTTTAAAGCGGATGGTAAAATTGGTATTGGTACAACAGATCCAAAATCTCAATTACAAGTAACAGGTGGAGATATTTATATCGAGAATGTAAATAGCGGTGTGATTATGAAATCACCAGATGGAAATTGCTGGAGAATGACCGTAGACAATAGTGGTAATCCTGTGTTTACCAGTATCGCTTGTCCTTAAGAATAAAAAAAGCCTCAAAAGAGGCTTTTTTTATGATCGTTATATTAATTATCGAGTTGAATAATTTGGCGCTTCTTTGGTAATTGTCACGTTATGCGGGTGACTTTCAGTAATACCAGCCGCTGTGATTCTAACAAATTTGGCTTGTTTGTGCGCAGCAATATCCTTACTGCCACAATATCCCATACCAGCTCTTAATCCACCAATAAACTGATGCATGGTTTCATAGACTTCACCTTTATAGGGAACCCTACCAACTATTCCTTCCGGTACGAGTTTTTTAATGTCGTCTTCTACATCTTGAAAGTACCGATCTTTAGAACCTTGAGTCATGGCTTCAACAGAACCCATTCCTCGATAAGATTTAAATTTTCTTCCTTCAAAAATTATGGTTTCTCCTGGAGATTCTTTAGTTCCTGCAAGCAAGGATCCGAGCATTACCGAATCGGCTCCGGCTGCAATAGCTTTGGGAATATCACCCGTATATCGAATTCCACCATCTGCAATGATTGGCACTCCTGTATTTTGGATAGCCTTAGCTACTTCAATAATAGCTGAGAGTTGAGGAAAACCCACACCGGCAACAATTCTCGTTGTACAAATCGACCCTGGACCAATTCCAACTTTGACCGCATCTGCTCCTGCATCAACTAAATACTTGGCCGCTTCACCAGTGGCAATATTTCCTACGACTATATCCGTGTGAGGAAATTCAGACTTGATCGATTCTAATACTGAGATAACTCCTTTTGAATGTCCATGTGCCGTATCTACAACCAATGCATCTACACCATGCTTGATCAAAGCTCTCGCACGATCTAACGTGTCTCGAGTAACACCTAAAGCAGCTGCAACCCTTAAACGACCATAACTATCCTTATTGGCATATGGATTCTCACTCACTTTTATAATATCCCTAAAGGTTATCAATCCAACTAATTTATTATTGGAGTTAACAACAGGTAATTTCTCAATTTTATAGTTCTGTAAAATAGCCTCAGCCTCCTTAAGAGATGTTCCTTCTTTCGCAGTCACTAAATTCTCAGAGGTCATCACTTCGGCAACCAATCTGTCTTCATCTTTTTCAAAACGCAAGTCTCGATTGGTAATTATGCCTATTAACTCGCCATCATCATTGATCACAGGAATACCCCCGATGGAATATTTTTTCATCAGACCTTTAGCATGCGCTACTGTCCTGTCCTTTGTCAAGGTTATTGGGTCTATGATCATGCCGGACTCAGACCTTTTTACTCTTTTTACCTCTGATGCTTGCTGTTCAATGGTCATGTTCTTATGCAAAACACCAATACCGCCTTCTCTAGCCATGGCAATGGCCATATCAGATTCCGTGACGGTATCCATCGCGGCAGAAACGATAGGAACGTTTAAAGAAATATTTCTGGTAAAATTTGATCTTGTACTAACATCTCTTGGCAAAACTTCCGAAAAAGCAGGTACCAATAAGACGTCATCATAAGTAAGACCTTCGAGTAAAATTTTTGAAGTAGACATAATGCAATTAGAATTAATTGCGAGCAAATTTACGATAATATATTGGATTCTAGTAAATAATAGCAGTACTTGAAAAAATAAAAATATAATAGTTAAAAATAGCTTCTGATCTAATAAAATAGCTCTTCGATTTATACGAAGAGCTATATAACATGTAACATCTTTTAAAAAGAATAGCCTACTCCTGCATTAATCATAAAAGGAGCCCCGGGTCGAAGCCCTGCTGGAGTTCTTGCTACTTCATATTCATTGTCGAGTACATTCATCAGATTAGTAAAAAAAGTAACTCTTGGCGTATAAAAATAGCGCGCAGCTGCATCAACAATAAAATTACTTCCAATTTTGAAATTTTCAGGAATTGTTCCTGTACCGGCTTGAGTTCTGAATTCGTCAGTGTATCTTCCACTTAAACTTAGTTGAAACCTTTCACTTTCTAAAGAAGCTGTAATATTAAATTGGTTTTCAGGTATATAAGGAATTTGATCTCCTTTTGATACCTTTCCATAAATTTCGACCTGACTATCAAAATCAGAATCAAATCTTGTATCGGTCAAAGTATAAGAAAAAGTTACTGGAAACCTTAAATTACCTGATCTATTTCTTAAAAAATCATAATTTAGTATAAATTCAATCCCTTTTACAGTTGCTGCTCCGGCGTTAAATAAATCCAAACTACCAGTACCTCCTGTAGCTGCCAAATCACTTCCTAAAAGATTGGTGTAATCATTGTAATAACCTACTAATTCACCTGTAATTCCTGCGAAGTTAAAACGGCCTCCCAATTCATAATTCGTACTGTTTTCAGGATCTGAACCATCTTGGTTTCCCGGAGGTGAAAACCCTCTGTGAACGCCACCAAATATTGAAAGATCATTACTGAATTTATAGTTTGCACCAATACCAGGAATTACTACATCAACCATATTTTCTCTCGTACTTAAAGCTACACCAGTTCTATCTGAATCATTTTTTCCGTAATCCTTTTTCTTAAGTGTCATATTCTCGTATCTCAATCCCGGAGTAATAGTCAGTTTATTCCAGGTTAACTTGTAAAGGACATATGTTGCAATAGCTTCTGCACTATTTATTACGTTCGAATCACTTCCCTTTCTGGCCACCGTTGTGCGAATCATTTCCTGATTTTGAATTGCATATTTATCTACCCACTGAAAACGATCCTCATAATCTTCATGATAACGCAGCCCTACTTCCAAATCATTAAAAGTATTCTCCCCAAAAGTAAAATTAGCAACAGCCTGAATCCCTTTCGACTCATAATCTCTATTATTGGCCTTTACCCCAAAAACATCATTGTCAGTATCATTCATACTTGCGATAGCCTCATATTCAAGCGGAAAATCTTCAGGAGTTTCGAGAACATCGCCGATACTAACCTTTTCGGTAACAGTAACATCGTTTAATTTGTACCAATTTCTACTAAATTTATTTTGATAAGCAGTTGCCCGAATTTTCAAATTTTCTAAAGGTTTAATAAAATAGTCCATTTGAATCTGCTTATGTTCCGTATCCATTTTATCTTCGGCAGAAGATAAATATCTGCGGTACGGATTAGCCTCAAAATCATCCTGAGTTAAACCTAAATAAGTCTCATTGGAAGCTTCTTCAGAGAATTCAACTTTTAGGGTTAAAGATTGAAATATTTTTGCATCATAATCTGTATTTAAACGAACCTTACCGAGGTAATCATTCTTGTCAAAACCTGTATTACCTCCTCCATCTAAACTTTTAAATCCGTCAGAATTATAGTTGAAAAACTGTGTCACAAAACCGAAATTTTCAGTAGAATGCCCTAAAGATGCTTCAGTACTTTTAGAATTGTAGTTCCCATAGGTAAACCGCACATCCCCTGAGAAATCATTAGGAATTTGCTTCGAAACCATATTTATAGCTCCACCGGTAGTATACGGACCATATTGAATCTGGCTGCTCCCTTTCAGAACTTCCACATCCTCAATTCTTCCAATTGTCGGAAAGTAATAAGCTGAAGAAGCACTGTATGGAGCCGGTGCAATTAATACGCCATCTTCCATCAATGTAATTTTAGAAGATCTTTCAGGAGAAGTTCCACGAATACTAATATTGGGTCTCAATCCAAATCCATCTTCCTCTACAATGGATACCCCAGGAACCGCTCTGATCACTTTGTTCATATCTGTATATCCAAATTGCTGTAAATCTTGTGGTGATAAAAAATAGGCAGAACCGGTGCGATTTCTGACTTCGAATTTACTTCCCAAAATATTATTAGACAAGATGATCTCATCCAAAATTTCTGGTTCCTTATTTTCCCCAATAGTGTCTTTTGCTTTTTCTATCTGCGCATAAAGACTAAATGAAAACGCCGATAATAAAATAGTTAAAACAATTCTACTCATTTTATTCTTATTAAGATTAATTATAAATTACTAAGTTTTGAGTGACAAAAATATGTTAAGAAAATCAAAAAAAAAAGCTTATTTAGAATTATTTTAAATAACATGACATTTGTCATGTTTTGGCCTTATGATGGGTCATTTTTTTGTGCTAAAACCAATTTTTTCGTAATTTTTTATGACAATACATGCCCTATGTGCATAGTATGGTCATATTATTCTTTACCTTTGAGTATAACTTAAAATTAAACAGTCATGAAAAGATTTTTAACTTTATCATTTTTTCTAATCATTTTTTCTTTTGCGAACCAGGCCTATGCTCAAGAAGACTACAGTGCGTTAAACTTATTTGTTAGATTTGGAAGTGACGCAGCAATTAACGGCCATTATGAGATTCCAATAGCAAATAATCTGACGGTCTCACCTAGTGCAACAGTTGCTTTTAATTTTGATTATATGGCGTTGGGGGCCAGACTTGATTATTATTTTGATAGTTTATTAAAATTGAATGAGCCCTGGGACATTTGGGCAGGTGTAGACACCGGATTTGTTGTTATAGATGACAACAAAGATTATGATGACTTTAATCTAAATATACACGCTGGTGTAGAATATAAATTTAATGATACCTGGGGAATCATTGGTGAATTTGGAGGAGGCACATCATCCTTCGGAGGAATAGGTGTGGGTATACATTTCTAAATTCTAAGTCAAATTCTTACAAAAAAAACCTGCAATTTGCAGGTTTTTTTTTGCTCAAATCCTTTAACTTTAACCTCAAATTAGATAAATGATTGCATTAGGAATAGATATTGGCGGAACAGGTATAAAAGGAGCCCCTGTTGATTTAACAACAGGTGAATTGACAGCAGAGAGATTTAGAATTGAAACACCTAGACCCGCAACTCCCGAAAAAATAGCAGAAAAAATTGTCGAAATGGTCCAGCATTTTAATTGGAAAGGTTCTGTTGGTTGTGGCTTCCCTACTCCATTTTACCATGGAAGATGCTTGTCAGGTGGAAATTTACATCCGGATTGGGCAAATGTTCACGTAGAGAAACTTTTTGAAAAGGCTACGGGACTTGATGTTCACGTCATAAATGATGCTGATGCCGCTGGTCTTGCCGAAATGAATTTTGGTGTTGGCAATGACAAGAAAGGATTAGTGGCTGTGATAACTTTAGGAACAGGAATTGGATCGGGATTATTCTTTAACGGGGAATTAATTCCCAATACCGAATTGGGTCATTTGTTATATAAAAATAAACCTTTTGAAAAATACGCAGCCGATTCTATCAGGAAAAAGAAATCTTTGAGTTATAAAAAATGGGGAAATAGACTAAACAAGTATTTTCAAAGAGTAGAGCTATTGCTTTCTCCTGATCTAATCATAATTGGCGGTGGAGCGAGCAAATATTTTGATAAATACAAACGGAAAATAAAAATAAATGCCCCGATCATACCGGCTGAAAATAAAAATGAAGCAGGAATCATCGGAGCAGCTTTGGCGAGTAAATTAGCCAAAAATTGATCAATATTTATTCGTCATCATCACTGTCGTCATCCTCAGTATCCGGATCTAAATATTCTTCTTCCAGACTTTCTTTCACATCGTCTTTTAAAACCCCATCATCATCATAATCATCATCGTCATAGATGATCTTTTCTGCCGCAGTTTGACTCATTTTAATTAATAGGATCTTCTCGTCAGTTTCAAAAATAAGCGCGCTTACATTTATCCCGTCCTTGTCATAGAAATTAATCAATTCATGACTAAAACCTTCAGGATATTGAAGTTTTAAAAGATTCTTTATATCGTTACTCAATTTGTCATAAGACGTGAATACTCTAGGCTTTTGTGAACTCATAGTTACCAATTTAACAAATATGCAAAAATTAATGGCGCAACAATAGTTGCATCAGATTCAACTATATATTTTGGTGTGTTAATATCTAGTTTTCCCCAGGTGATCTTTTCATTAGGCACTGCTCCTGAATAGGATCCGTAGCTGGTTGTAGAATCACTGATTTGACAGAAATAGCTCCAAAAAGGAGTGTCTTCTCTCTCCATATCCTGATAAAGCATAGGCACAACGCAAATAGGGAAATCACCGGCAATTCCACCCCCTATTTGGAAAAATCCAATTCCCTTATCTTCAGCTTGTTCTGTGTACCAATCAGCCAAAAAGGTCATATATTCTATACCGGATTTCATCGTACTTGGTTTTAACTCGCCTTTTAAACAATAGGAGGCAAAAATATTACCCATGGTGGAATCTTCCCAACCTGGAACGACCATCGGTAAATTTTTCTTGGCTGCAGCGAGCATCCAACTATTTTTTGGATCGATCTCATAATACTCTTCCAAAACCCCAGATAAAAGCATTTTATACATGAATTCATGTGGGAAAAACCTCTGTCCGCTTTCTTCAGCATCTTTCCAAATCTTAAAAATATGCTTTTGTAATCTTCTAAAAGCCTCTTCTTCAGGAATGCAAGTATCTGTTACGCGATTCAATCCTTTTTCGAGCAGATCCCATTCATCCTGTGGTGTGAGATCTCTGTAATTTGGCACTCTTTTGTAATGGCTATGAGATACTAAATTCATAATATCCTCTTCGAGGTTTGCACCGGTACAAGATATAATTTGCACTTTATCTCGTCTGATAATTTCCGCCAAAGAAATTCCCAACTCTGCCGTACTCATGGCTCCGGCCAAAGAGATCAACATTTTTTTATTTTCGGCAAGATGCCTTTCATAACCTTTGGCAGCATCTACTAAGGCCGCAGCATTGAAATGTTTGTAATGCTTTAGAATATATTCACTAACAGGACCTCTATTTTGCATATTTAAAAGTTTAAATCAAAATTAAGTTTTTCATTTCTGAAAAAACAAAATTACTTGTTATAACCAAGAATTTTGAACATTTCTTCGAACGACTGTTCGTTTCTATAGACGTAATCTATGATATTTCCTTTTTCATCTCTATCAATGATTACGTGTTTTGGAGAAGGGATTAAACAATGTTTGATACCTCCATATCCTGAAATAGCGTCTTGATAGGCTCCGGTGTGAAAAAATCCAAGATAAAGCGGTTCTTCTTCGTCATCATTCATATTTGGCAATAAAACCTCCTGGTTTAAATCTTCTGAATTATAATAATCAGAATGGTCACAACTTATACCTCCAATATTTACGCGCTTATATTCGTTATCCCATTTATTTACAGGTAATAGAATAAATTTTTCGTGAATAGACCATGAGTCGGGAATAGTATTCATCAAACTGTTATCGATCAAATACCAAATTTCCGCATCGTTCTGATCCTTCTTTTCTAAGACCTTGAAAATAATTGCACCACTCTCACCTACGGTATATTTTCCAAACTCGGTATAAATATCTGGTTCAGGAACATTGTCATTTTCGCAGGCTGATTTTATGTTTTTTATGATTTCGTTTATGATACCTTCATAATCATACTCAAATCCTAAATTATTTCTAATTGGGAAACCTCCACCTAAATTAAAGGAATCTAAAGTTTCACATTCTTTTTTAAGATCGATATAAATTTTTAAAGCTTTTTTGAATTCTCCCCAGTAATATAAACTGTCTTTAATACCTGAATCCACAAAAAAATGCAGCATTTTAAATTCGACCCTTGGATTGTCTTTGATCTTTTCTTTAAAAAAATCAATGAGCTCATTTGATCTTATTCCTAAGCGAGAAGTGTAATAAGAGGATTGTGGCTCCTCATTTATTGCCATTCTCATTCCAATTTTAATCTTATTGTTACCGGCAGCATGCATCAAACGATCTAGCTCAGTTTTACTGTCAAGTACCACAACAATATTAGTAAAACCCATTTCCTGTAAAGCGACAATTTTCTTCAGATAATCGACAGTTTTGTACCCGTTACAAATAATCGTTCGCTTTTTATCTATTTTTTTTTCTTTTAATAGATTGATAATTAAGTCGATATCAAAAGATGAAGAGGTTTCTAAATGTACATTGTGTTTTAATGCTTCCGAAACAACATGCGAAAAGTGGTTACATTTCGTACAATAACAATAATGGTATTTTCCTTTGTAATTATTTTTTTTAATCGCACGATTAAAAAGGTTTCTAGCCTTTTTAATTTGATCACCAATCTTTGGTAAATAAATAAATCTAAATGGTGTACCATATTTTTCTATGAGGTGTTTCAAAGAAATACCGTGAAAAGTTAGGTTTCCATTTTTTAAATCAAATCCTTCTTGGGGAAAATAATAGCTTTGATCAATTAAATCAAAATAGGTGTTTTTCATTTACGGTTAGATATAGGTAATCAGGTATAATTAAAAGTGCAATATTAATCTTTTTTAAAAAACCATCAAACAATTTTAAACAACGATATTCTTAACATAAACTAAATTAGTGAATCTCTGATTATAACAAAGAAAATCGCGGGTTATTTCAAGTTGTATACTTTTAAATTCCATGAAAGATTTTTAAAGCCTCATTATATGCCGATTCAAATCTCAATGGATTCAATCCAATGTCTATTTTTTTTGCAGAAAAATACGTTATCAACTTCTCTGTTGGCATATTTCCAGTTAATTCATCCTTTGCCATCGGACAACCTCCAAAACCCATAATTGCACCGTCAAATCTCTGACATCCTGCAGTAAATGCGGCATCTACCTTGGAATGCCAATTTCTTGGATGCGTATGTAAATGTGCTCCAAATTCAATTTCCGGGTATAATGGAATCAAATTTGAAAAAAGTTCTGAAATAATTATGTCATCTGCCATACCCACAGTATCCGACAATGACAAAATTTTCACACCCAGATCTGAAAGCCTTTTTACCCAGTCAGATACAATTGCAACAGTCCATGGATCTCCGTACGGGTTTCCAAATCCCATTGATAAATAGGCTACTAGTTCTTTATTATTTTGAGAGCAAATAGAGATTAAATCAGATAAAAGGCGAACTGATTCTTCTATTGTTTTCCCGGTATTCCTCATTTGGAATATCTCGGATATCGAAAAGGGATAACCAATGTAGTCAATCGCATCAAATTTACAGGCCTCCTCTGCACCTCTTAAATTTGCCACTATAGCCAATAATTTGCTGTTAGAATTTTGCAAATCTAATTCGGCCAGAACTTCGGCCGTATCGCGCATTTGCGGAATGGCTTTTGGAGAAACGAAGCTTCCAAAATCGATGGTATCGAAACCAACTTTAAGTAAAGCATTGATATAGGAGATTTTATGCTCAGTTGGAATAAACCTTTCTGTTATTCCCTGCATGGCATCTCTGGGACATTCTATGATCTTTACTTTTTTCATGATTTGTAAAGATACAAAATAGCTAAATGTTGCACATTACCTCAATTTTATAAAATAAGAAGAAAATGAACTATTCCCATAAAAAAACCCGCAACAAAAGCTGCGGGTTCCCTCACTATAATTTATTAATCTTATAAAGTTGCCGCGTGTGCAATTAAATCAAGAATTTTAGTTGAATATCCGTACTCGTTGTCATACCAAGAAACAACTTTTACAAATTTATCTGTCAAAGCAATACCGGCACCTGCATCAAATACTGAGGTACAAGATTCACCTACAAAATCTTGAGAAACTACAGACTCTTCAGTATAACCAAGAATTCCCTTTAGCTCACCTTCAGAAGCCGCTTTCATCGTTTTACAAATGTCTTCGTATGAAGCACTCTTAGATAGATTTACCGTTAAATCTACTACAGACACATCCATTACCGGAACTCTGAACGACATTCCCGTTAATTTACCGTTTAACGATGGAATTACTTTTCCTACAGCTTTTGCTGCTCCTGTAGACGAAGGGATGATATTATGCAAGGCTGCACGTCCACCTCTCCAATCTTTCATAGAAGGTCCGTCTACTGTTTTTTGAGTTGCTGTAGTCGCATGGATTGTAGTCATTAATCCGTCAGTAATGCCATATGCATCGTTCAATACTTTAGCGATAGGAGCCAAACAATTGGTTGTACAAGAAGCATTAGAGAAAATTTTGTCTGAGGCTTTTAATTCTTTATGATTAACACCCATTACAAACATTGGAGCATCTGCTGAAGGAGCTGAGATCACGACTTTTTTAGCACCTCCTTGAATGTGTAGATCAGCCTTTTCTTTAGTCGTAAATAATCCTGTAGATTCGATTACATACTCTGCATCCACTTCATTCCATTTTAAATCAGCAGGATTTCTTTCAGCAGTAATTCTAATGACTTCTCCGTTTACCACCAATTTTCCTCCTTTTACTTCGATGTCTCCATCAAATGTTCCGTGAACGGAATCATATTTCAACATATAAGCCAAATAATCTACATCCAATAAATCATTGATGGCAACTACCTGCATATCTTTTCTTTGCGTAGCAATTCTAAAAGCTAATCTTCCTATTCTACCAAATCCGTTAATACCTACTTTAATCATTTGTTTTTATTTTAGTTGTTATTACACTGACATTATATCAGAGATTCTTAATATTTCTTTGTTAATTGAGTGATGTTCTTTTACTGCCAGTTCCAAATCTACGGCTACCATTTCATTATTTACTGAGCCTACCATTAAATTGGTTTTGCCGTCCAACAATAACTCTACGGCTTTAACACCCATTCTACTTGCTAATACGCGATCAAAACAACTCGGAGAACCTCCTCTTTGCATATGTCCCATAATTGAAACTCTCACCTCGTATTCAGGAAGATTCTTTTCAATGAACTGTGCAATTTCAAAAACATTTTTACCGGTTTTATCACCTTCAGCAACGACGACTATGCTAGAGGATTTGCCAGATCTTCTGCTCTTTTGAAGGGAATCTAACAATCTATCTAATCCCAAATCCTCCTCAGGAATTAAAATTTCCTCCGCTCCCGCTCCGATACCGGCATGAAGAGCAATAAAACCTGAGTCACGACCCATTACTTCAACAAAAAATAATCTGTTGTGTGAACTTGCCGTATCTCTAATTTTATCAATCACTTCTACCACTGTATTAAGAGCAGTGTCGTAACCAATAGTGAAATCTGTTCCGAAAATATCATTGTCAATAGTTCCTGGAATACCTATTACCGGAAAGTTAAATTCTTTATTAAAAATCATTCCTCCAGTAAAAGATCCGTCTCCACCAATGACAACCAAGGCATGGATATCAGCATTGACCAAATTGTTGTAGGCCTTTTCACGACCTTCTTTTTCCATAAAATCTTTTGATCTTGCAGATTTTAAAATGGTCCCTCCTTTATTGATAATGTTGTGAACACTTCTAGCGTTCATACTTATAAAATCTGCTTCTATAAGTCCTTGATAACCACGGTAAATACCTACGCAGTCTATTTTATAATATGCACAAGATCTTACAACTGATCTAATGGCTGCATTCATCCCTGGAGAATCTCCTCCTGAGGTCATTACAGCTACTCTAGTGATTCTTTTTTTCATATTTCGTTTAATGCCTAGCAAAAATAGAAAAAATAAGTGTAAAAAATAGTCGACCTATGAGTTTTAACCGAAATCGTTTAAGAATAAAATATTGATAAATAACTTTACTTACCCCTTCAAAAATAGGGGCCAAAACTATTGTCTGCCAGGAAATATGGCCTTAAACTCCTCAATACATCCCCTATCTGCCAATGTAACGAAACATTGTTGATTTTTAACACCTCCAAATGTTATGTTGGTCGGATTTTTCCCCTTGAGTATAATCGTTTGAAGCAATTTGCCGTTTGGAGATAAAATAATGACCTTTCCGGCACCGTATCTGCATACATAAAGATTACCCTCTTCATCGCACCTCATTCCATCTAATCCAAAATCGTCAAAAGTATAGAACATCTTTTTGTTGGAAATTTCTCCCTTTTCGTTCAAATCATAAACCCAGATTTTCCTTTGGACAGATTCATTCACATATAGTCTATTTCCATCAGGGCTTACTTCTATCCCGTTTGTGGTTCCCATATTCTTTTCCAACAAAACAAATTGTCCCTCTTCAACCCGCCACAGATTGCCCGTATTATTTTGCCAATTTGGGTCGCTGGCAAAAATTTGGTCATTCGGACCAATTGCTAAGTCATTTGGTTGATTTGCATTTTGTTCGTGAGCAAAAACGTCAATCTTTTTTAAGTTTTTTGAAACTTTCAGGATATTATGCCCATTGTAATCCGCGATATACATATCGCCCTTTCTATCAAAGCGAATTCCATTCCCAATACTCCCTTCAGGCAGTTTAATGAATAATTCTGCCCGTCCCTTTTGATCAACCTTTCCAATTGTGCCCTCTTCACCAAAATTGACAGCGTAAATATATCCTTGGCTGTCAGTTGCAGGCCCTTCAATTCCTGAAGTAAACAAGTTTGGCTCTGTAAAATCTTTGGTTTGAGACGCGAGACGAGTCATCCCGACAATAATTAAAAAACTGAAGAACGTATATTTGAGTGGAGGAAATTTCATCGATCTATTTATTTAAATATTGGGCCAATTTAACTATTGAACTTGTAAGCGCAAATTCAACATCTAGGTTTAGTTTTGGGTCTTCCTTCTGATCTAACAATAATTGAAGTTCATTGAATTGGGAGGTAGACATTTTTTTGTTTTCGAGCGCAGTTTTCATCAATTTTGAAATCTCCTCAATCCTATATGAATAGGGAAGTATTCTCTCTATCAATGGAGCCTTGGCTGACATATTCTTTAGTTCATTATTCAGCTGTTCCCATTGATCAAATGATGAGATCAAATTTTTTCTCGCCATTTCACTTTGCTTGGTCGTATACTCCTCTACCCATTTTTCAAATTCTCTTTTCAAAAATGCATCAGCAGTGCATGCATCTGCAAATAAGGTCAATGGTGAAAACATTTTATATTCTGTACCTCCTGCATTTCTGGAATATATTTTAAAAGGTTCGCTGATATTCGACAAAACTTCTAACGCCTTTATATCCTGATAATTTGAAATATTTCTGAGGATCACATCCCTATTTCTTTTATGCTGAATTCCAATTTGCTCCAAATCATCACTTATCTTTCCGTATCGCTCAAACATGAAATCAAGGTCATTTATCTCTTTTGGCGACCATAATTTTTCAGCAATTGCGGCAGTCCGCGGCCATAATCTGGAATCAATGGTCAACGGCGTAATTAATTCAGACCACATGGTAGCTTCTCCTCCTAAAATTCTTTTCTCTTCCTCGGCAGACAATTTTTCATCAGGCATAGGATCTACACTGTAATGACTATCTACAGAAAGCATTAAATCGATATAGTAACCATTAGACAAAATTGTTTCATGTCCATTTTTGACCGCATCTACTAAAGACTGCTTAGGCTTTAAACCCTCATTTACGCCACGCCAGGCATGTATAACGGCAGTTTTAGACATATTAGGCGTCATAATTTCTTCCCAGCCCACTAATTTTTTATTGTATTTCGATAATATTTTTTCAAGGCGTAAATTGAAATACGTTTGAAGCTCATGATTGTCTTTTAGGCCATTTTTAGTCTTGAATTCAGTAATTTTTGGATTTTCATTCCAATGAACTCCGGCATTTTCATCACCGCCTATATGCACATAGTCATCAGGAAATAAAGGCGTGATTTCTTTGAATAATTGATCTAAAAATTCATAAACCGCCTCATTTGTTGGATCCAATGTCGGATTAAAAATTCCTGCGTTGCGCTCTAATTTATAGATAGTATCCTTGCTCCCTAATTCCGGATAGGCTGTTAAAATAGCGGTGGCATGTGGTGGGACATCAATTTCGGGAATAACTCTGATACCTCTTTCCGCTGCATAAGATACGATATCCCTTATTTGTTCTTGGGTATAGTAATCGCCATCTGAACCCATTTCATGAAGTTTGGGCAAACTTTTTACTTCTATTCTAAAACCTTGATCATCAGATAAATGCCAATGAAATACATTCAGTTTAACAAAAGACATGGCATCCAAATTTCTTTTGATGACATCCACTGGCATGAAATGCCTTGAAACATCAATCATCAAACCTCTCCAAACATATCTCGGACTGTCATTAATTTTGACCAGAGGAATAACAAAAGCTCCCTGTTGAACCTCGACTAATTGAATAAGCGTTTGAAGACCGTGAATAGCTCCTATATCTGTTTTCGCATTTAACCTGATTTGATTCTCACTCACCTGGATAAAATAGGATTCATCCTCTTTGAGCTTATTTACCCCTGGCCTTTCAACGGTAATCAAAAGTTTCGGAGCTTCAATTTTATCAGTAAGCTCTACGAAACCTTGTTTTATAAAAACACCTGTTTTATTTGAGACAATTCTTAGAAAATTAGTCGCATTTCTATAAATTCTTTGATCCGGATTACCCTTTACCTGAATTGTAAAGTTCTCGTCAATATGAAAATAACCCCCCTCGGAAGAAATTTGATCAGGATAAGGCATTAGTTGATAGGTTTGACTTAATCCCTTGTTAGATATTAAAACAGTTAAAATAAAAAAATAGAAAATTGACTTTTTCATAGAGAGTAAAAAAAAGTGGCAAAGTATAAATACTGAGCCACTTTTAAGTGTGTTTAATTAAAAATGATGTCTTTTAAATGCTTCTAAGGCTTCATAATCTGCAAGGCCAAGTGCGTGATATTTCTGCGCAGTAGCTTTATTTCTATCTTCTGCTCTCATCCAAAATTCTCGGGAATCATCGCCTTGGAACATTACCCCATCTTTTTGAGATTGATGGTAGAATATTGCCTGCCGCTTTTTAAGAACCTGATCCGGACTCATTGGTACGGCCATTTCAATCTCATGAATTTCCCATTCGTGCCATGCTCCACGATATAACCAAACCCAGCAATCTTTCATATAACGTTTTCCTTTTAATTCCTGAAGTGCACCAAAAAGAGAATCAAGACATACTTTGTGAGTTCCGTGCGGATCTGCAAGATCACCTGCAGCGTAAATTTGATGAGGTTTTACATCTTCGATCAGATTTTTCATGATATCAATATCTGCTTCACTCAGCTTGTTCTTTTTTATTCTTCCCGTTTCATAAAAAGGTAAGTTTAAAAAATGTACTTGGTCATCCGGCAATGATAAATATCTCGTGGCAGCAAGACATTCCTTCTGTCTGATAAGGCCTTTTAGCTTTCTTACTTCTAATTCGTCGATATCAAATTCTTTTTTGTTTTGAATGCTGTTGACAATTCTGTTGAAATGGGCACTTTTTGGATTCATCGCAAGTCCAACCTCAGCAAACTTCATTGCTTCTTTATCAGAAACTGCTATATTCCCGGAAGTCTGGTAGGCTACATGTACTTCATGCCCTTGCTCCACTAAACGATCAAAGGTACCTCCCATGGAAATTACGTCATCATCAGGGTGTGGACTAAAAATAATGACTCTTTTTCTTGCAGGATCCTTTCTTTCTGGTCGATTTGTATCGTCTGCATTTGGCTTACCTCCTGGCCAACCGGTTATGGTGTGTTGCAGCTGATTGAATAAGGAAATATTTAAATTATAAGCAGAACCATGTTCAACCAATAAATTGGCCATTCCATTGTTGTTATAATCGGAGTCTGTCAATTTTAAAATCGACTTTTTGACTAAACCACTGAGCCAGACAGCAGCCTTAAGAGATAATTCATTTGTCCAGACACAAGACTTAACTAACCATGGCGTTTTAATTCTTGTTAACTCTTCAGATGCTCCTTCGTCTAAAACGAAAGTCACATTATCGTGATTCTGCAAATAAGAAGAAGGAATTTCTGAGGTAACCTCTCCTTCTATCGCTTTTTGAACCACAGAAGCCTTATTGATACCCCAGGCAAGTAGGACAATTCTTTTGGCCCTTCTAATAGTACTTATACCCATGGTTATGGCAACCTTAGGCACATTTTCTATCCCTAAAAATGAAGGTGCGGCATCAATTCGAGTGATATGATCTAAAGTAATGTTTCGAGTACCAGAATTAAAATGTGACCCGGGTTCATTAAAACCGATATGCCCGGTTCTACCAATACCCAATAGTTGAAAATCCAATCCGCCAACCTCTTTGATCTTCATTTCATAATCTATACAAAATTGATAAATTTCACTGCTAGGTATTTCACCATTTGGAATATGAATGTTTTCCGGTAAAATATCGATGTGATTAAAAAGATGCTCATGCATGAAATACCAATAACTTTGGGTATTTGATTTATGCATTGGATAATACTCATCTAAGTTGAACGTTATGACATTCTTAAAACTGAGGCCTTCTTCCTTATGCATTCTCACCAATTCTTCATATACATTGATCGGAGAAGATCCTGTGGCAAGCCCAAGTACGCATTTCTCGCCTCGACTTTCCTTTTCCTTGATAAGTTTTGCAATTTCTTGGGCTACAATAATTGAGGCCTCATTAGAATCCTTGAAAATGACGTTATGAATTTTTTCAAAACGAGTTTCTTCAAATTTGCCGGCCTGTTCGTGATTAATATTAATTACCATGTTTTTTAAAAATTATAATTTAAAAGAATTTTTATTATTGATCACTTTTAAAATTTCCAATCATTTTTTTTAATGTTTGTAAAATTAATAAGGAGAACAGATCTCAGGTAATAATATCGACATACAACATAAAATGGACAATTAATGACATCATATATCATCTTTTGTTGAGCACTGGAAAATCGACAAAAAATATTTTCCTCCAGACATTTAAAGACAGTAATCCCAATTTAATAATCAGAAGGATACGCAACGAAAAAAAAATCGCTCTGTTCTTTTTTTAAAACATCATACATTTACATTTGTGGGCAGTTCAAGAAAAATAAAGTTTTATGTCAGTAAAGTATAAAATACGTCCTTTATATCATATCGTATTTTGGTCAATCTATTTCCTTTTTAATGTAATCAGGTGGGGATCTTATTTTAATGACTACCAGTATTCATTCAAATCCAATTTAGTTGAATTCCCTCTTCATATCATCATAACCTATATCACTGTTTACTTCCTCATTCCAAAGTTTATAGCAAACAAAAAATATGTGCAATTTTTAATCTATTTCGGTTTACTTCTCACAGGTCTGTATTTTATACGCACGGGTTTAAGTTATTTCTTTGTTTCTAAAAATTTATGGCCTGAAGCTGAAGGAATTCAGGAAGCTTTCACTTTGAATCATGTGATCGCGGTAGTTATTGGAGAGATCTATGTTGTGGCTTTAGCATCTGCAATAAAGCTCACTATCGATTGGGCAGAGGAAAAAAGAAGAAACAACGAATTAATACAATTACAAACCAAAACAGAATTAGATTTTTTAAAATCACAAATACAACCCCATTTTTTCTTTAATACATTAAATAATCTGTATTCTTTGACAATGTTGAAATCAGATAATGCCCCTGAAGTTGTGATCAAACTTTCTGATATGATGCAATATGTTCTCTATGAAGTAAAAGAACCATTTATAGACATCCTCAAAGAAATAAATTATATCCAAAGTTATATAGAACTTGAACAACTGAGATTTGGAGAAAGAGTGACGGCTGATATAAAACTGAAAGGGGATCTTTCTGAGATTCAGGTTCCTCCCTTAATTTATTTGCCTTTTGTTGAGAACTGTTTTAAACACGGATCGAAAAACAGTGAAAAAATAAAAATAAAACTCCGATTTGAAACTAAAAAAGATTTGGTTTACTTTAGTGTCAGTAATTCCATAGAAGAAGAAACCGCCAAAAAGGTTGCTCATGGAATTGGATTAGAAAATGTCAAGAGAAGACTAGAATTAATTTATGGTAAAAACTACAGACTTTCTGCAAAAATTGAAGATCAAAAGTATACCGTAAATCTTGAACTACCTATATTATGAACGTAAAATGTATTTTGATTGATGATGAACCATTAGCTATTAAACTGCTTGAATCTCACATCAATGAAATTTCAGATTTCCAATTAATGGGTAGTTTTGGAAATCCCCTAGATGCAATTACCACCATTGAAAAAGAGGATATCGATGTAATTTTTATTGATATAAATCTTCCAAAGATGAACGGTATTGATTTTATCAAAAATTTCAATTCTAAATCTCAATTTGTGATTACAACGGCCTACAGAGAATTTGCCGCAGAAAGTTATGACTTGAATGTGATAGATTATTTATTAAAACCTATTGCATTTAGCAGGTTTTTAAAAGCCACTCAAAAAATAAAAAGTGTAATTCGGCCTGACTCTTCACAAGAAAACGGAGTTGAAAAGACGTCTATTTTTATTAAAGTTGACAAAAAATACATCAAGGTCAAATTTGATGATATATTCTACGTAGAAAGCCTTAAAGATTATGTGAAAATTTTTACCAAAGTGGGTAATTATCTGGTGCATAAATCACTCACCAGCCTTATAGATGAACTCCCTGCAGAAAGGTTTTTAAGGATCCATAGATCTTTTGTAATCTCCTTAAATGAAGTTGAATTTATTGAAGGAAACTCTATTCAAATAAATAAAAAAAGAATCCCAATTGGTCGGAAATATGCAGAAACTGCAAAAAGTATCTTGCTCGATTTGAATGATTAATGCGATTTTGTAAGTAAACGAAAAACAGTCAGCCTCTTATTATGTAAAAGGCTGACTGTTTCATTTTTTTTTTGAAAATAACTAATTAGTGCTTACCGCATTTTCCCAATCTTGTTCTGCTCGGTTATTGTTTATTCTACCACCACTGCTCGTGCTCGAATTCAGATCCTCTTTAACATTTACGTTCATATTTCCTCCACTGGAAGCGCTTGCATCACATCTTTCAGCTTCAAGCTGATTTGCCTTTATATTTCCTCCGCTGGAGACATCGGCTACAAGCAGATCACATTCTCCCCTTAAATGAATATTTCCTCCGCTACTTGCTTTGGTATTTACTTCATCTGCCGAAATAAGTAAACTTAGACTTCCGCCACTTGAAGCTTTCAGTTCAAGCCCCTTTGAACTTACTCTATCTTCTCCTTTAATGGAGGCACCACTCTGAACAGTTAAGCCATTTATCCCAGGTAATGATACATAAACATTCTTGGCAGTCGCCCTTCTTATAAAACCTTTTGCGCCAACATATAAAACTCCATTTTTAACTTTAGTCGTGATCAATTCTTGCAAGTTCTCATCTGTTTCCACCCTAACACTTGTTTGATCGGCAATGTCGAGTATCACATTTACACCGGCACTTGCATCGATTTTGATAAAATCGGTTGGAACATCTCTTTTGGTCATCACAACCTCTCCGTTCCCTTTAGCTCCATTTATAAAGCACGATACGGAAAGTTGGCTTACGATAAGCAGAATAATAATTTTTGTTAAGGTTTTCATTCGATGTTTAATTTTAAAAGTTTGATTAAATTTAAACTAAGCGCTAAAGCCGACATAAAATATTTGACTGAATTGTAAAAATTAAAGGTTGAATTGTTAGATCAAATAGAATCCTTTTCACCTTCAATTTTGATTCCGTTTTTATCAATTTTTACTGTAGCCTTGCCCTCTGTATCATCCACGATATCAATATGCACGCCGTCATCATCAATTTTCATATTAAATGATTCAGGACGCACGGTATGATTGGAATCACCTTTTCCTTCGCTACTCCATTCCAAATCACAATCTGTACATTTCAATCCTTCCTGGTGCATAATAAAGTAATGTCTGGCCATATCTTTATCATAGATATCGTAAAAATTATCCACATCATAAAGGTAAGACTCTGTTGACTTATCTAAATATATTACTTGATTTTCAGGCAAGTACAAATCGACATACAACTTTTGCTCTTTAAATTTATTAGACAAATCCGTTAGGAAATATCCGTTTAATTCAATTTTTGTTGAGTCTATCATCAATCCATAATCAATCATTTCTGCAAATTCTCTGGCAGCCTCGCGGCTATTCCCTTTAGACTTTTTTCTGATTTTTAAATAGGCTGTTTCTCCATCAGCCCGATGAATATCGAGCCTTATATTTGTTGAATAAACTCTGTCTTCATTGTTGTAATCTGTCACTACATCATAACCCCAACTCCTTCGTAATTCACTATTACCAAGCTTTTCATGGTCAACGAATTTAATGGTCAAGGTATCAGCTGTGGATACATACAATTCCTTATTTTCATTGACAACTCCGTCAAAAGCTGTTTGCATGACCTGCTTTGTACCGAAAAATATACTTGTCACCAAAGCCACAAGCCATATCCCTAGAAGAGATAAATTTCCGGTTTTACCTAAAGTCTTAGCTCTGCTTGAAATTATCCTCAAACCTAATAGGAACAACCAGAAAACAGGAATACCCAGCAAAAGAAACGACAGTATGGATATCAACCAAATTGGCAAACCCGAATTGTTAAAGAACAATGAATGATCAAAGACCCAGCCATCATGCACAAAATCTATTGAACCTAAGGTAAATAAACCTACAACCAGCGCAATTAACAAGGAAACGGAAACAATGATCAACAACACACCTATAAGTTTGCCAATCACCATAAATATGGTGGCAAAAATGTTTCCAATCACATCAACAACCTCTTGGGCACCAGACTTAGCTTTATTACCATATTTTTGATAATCTGCATTTTTCACTTTCTCACTTGCGTCAGAAAGGCCGGCCTTGATGCGCTCCCCTGCTTCATTCAATTCTTCTTTAATTTTTTTTTCGATATTGGAAATATTAACCGCCTCACCCATCATTTCAAGCTTTTCTGCAGTAGTATTAGCCTGAGGTAATAAGATCCAAAGTATTGGGTAAACAATAAATCCAAACCCAAATCCAAAGGCGGCAATCAACCAAGCCAACCGCACCCAAATGACATCAATATTAAAATAGTGTGCCATTCCTGATGAAACTCCTCCCAGGAATTTATCATCGGCGTCTCTATAAAGTTTTTTAGTTTTTTTATTTCGATAAGTTGTATTATAGTCCATAAAAACTTCTTCATCAACAGAGTAATCTTCTGGTTTTCCCATGATTTCGATTATCTCGTTAATATCGTTTTCGTTGACAACTTGCCTAACATCCTTTATTTTTTCGCTCAGTAATTCTCCAATGCGCGCTTCTATATCCGCCAAAATTTCATCCTGACCTTTTGGATCGTCGCTTAATGAAGCCTTTACAGATTCTAAGTATTTTTTCAAATTAAAGTAAGCACTCTCGTCTATATGAAAAAAACTTCCTCCTAAATTAATATTTATAGTCTTGTTCATTTTTTGGTCGTTTTATTTTTTTTATTCTTTTTCGTTACTAGGTCTACAGCCGCAACTAAGTCGGCCCATGTATTGTTCAATTCTTCTAGGAATATTTTTCCGTTTTCGGTTAAGCCATAATATTTTCTTGGCGGTCCTGAGGTAGATTCTTCCCATCTATAATTAAGTAAGCCCGCGTTTTTCAACCTGGTTAAAAGGGGGTACACTGTACCTTCAACCACCAGTAATTTGGCTTCTTTCAATTGATCCAGGATTTCAGAAGTATAAGCATCTTCATCTTGTAGGATGGATAAAATGCAGTACTCCAGAACCCCTTTTCGCATTTGCGCTTTTGTATTCTCTATCTTCATTTTTTCTTTTTTTAGATGTGATTTAACTCATCATTGATTGAATCTGTTGAGTGATAACGATGATCACTGCAATTAAAATGGTAATCATTTTTTTAAGGTTTTAGTTGATAAAATTTATTGTTCCTGGGTAATGAAATTCTTCTCCTCTGTTGGCGCTCATCACACCTAGGATGATTAACACAAATTTGGTGATGGATAAGATCACAATAAATACAGCCATACATATAATTGAAAACAACAAGAAATGATTGGCTTCATGGACTGCCATAAAAATAGCAATGGCAACTACAACCAAAATAGCAATGGCAAAATATAGGGCATAACTCAAGTTGAAGTTTACTACACGCTTCCCTTCCTTCTTGATTGACTCACTTTTATCTTTTTGCATTTCCCAAACTACCAAAGGCACCACAATCCCTCCTAACGGAAAAATATATGCGCAAAGGCTGCTTAAATGCATCAATAGTGAATTATTTTTTTCGTTCGTATTTTTCATTTTACTGATCTATATTACTATCCTATGCAAATATATATCTTATCTACACTACTATGCAATACAAAGTACTATAATTAACATTTTTTTAACATTTTTAAGACTCCATATATAATAGAGAAAATCATACTATTGCATTAAAGAAGCCAGGTATATGGAGTTTTCAGTAAGTAATGTGAATAAATTTATAATGTTTAAACTACCATCCGCATATATCTCGGGGGTTCGTTTGACAGAGGTTTCGGATGATAAAGCGATTGCCTCAGTAAAGCATAAATGGATTAATCAGAATCCGTTCAAGTCTATGTATTGGGCCACACAAGGAATGGCATCAGAGCTTGCAACCGGAATCTTACTGATGAAAGGTGTAGATAATTCTCAACATAAATTATCTACCCTAGTAACTGCTCAAACGGGAGAATTTTACAAAAAGGCAACAGGAAGGATCACTTTTATCTGTGATGACGGCGACAAAATAAATTCGATCATAGCCAGAGCCATTAAGACAAAAGAAGGCCAAAAAGTTTTACTTACCGCAACCGGATATAATGAAGACCGAGAAGTTGTATCCTATTTTACGTATACCTGGAGCATAAAACTCAGAAGTTAATAACTTCTTATTCTTCAGCCACTTTGATTTTAATAATGTAGTTTTTGAGCTCTTCTCCGTATTTAGATGCTTTGATCTCAGGATTGAGAGAGTTGTATATGCTATCTAACCAAACGGTATTGGCATTTACAAGATCAGTTAAAGCAATATAAGGTGATACTTCCTTGTTTTTATGATTGATAGCAAAATTGATCGCATATAAATATTTTCTTTTTTCTAAAGCCTTTTGCTGCTTTTCTATTAACGCGATAGAATCTGCATTTTGATTGATTTGGGCTTGCCAATAGGCCTTTTGAAGATCCAAATTCTGGCCGTTAAACTTCTGGATGAAATCGTAATAATCATCTAACAAATCTTGATTCTCAGATCCATCAATCAAATATTTAAAATTGAACTTATCTAAACTAGATTTGATATACACCGTATCTTTTTCTCCGAAAAATGGTATTTTTTTGTCGGTCTTATCCATTGCCAAATAATACATTTCCGGACTATTCACAACATCGGTCATAATAAACTCGTTATTTCCATTCACATCGACAGAATCTACGCTCACCACCAGAGAATCAATTTGTTTTTGCAAGTAAAACTTACCTTTTCTCAAGCCACTAATATTCCCCTTTACGATCATCAGATTTTCCTCCTCTTTTGCACAAGCAAAAACAATCAATCCCAACAAAACAAGCGCTAATAACTTTTTCATATCCCTGTGTAAATTTGAGCGCAAATATCTAAATTATTTTTAAAAAACATCAACCCTGAATAGAAACAATTCGCATTAATTCTGCGCATAGAATAGCCCCGTATGTTCCAACCACATAACCAAAAACTGCCAAAAGAACCCCTACTGTGGCCAAAGACGGATGGAATGCTGCTGCTACTACAGGCGCCGAGGCAGCACCTCCTACGTTTGCCTGACTTCCCACTGCCAGAAAGAAATATGGTGCTTTGATGATCTTGGCTACAAAAAAGAGTAAAATTACATGAATGAGCATCCATACCACACCTATAAGAATAAGTCCGGGATTATCTAATACCATTGTCAAATCCATTTTCATACCAATCGTAGCAACTAGAATATAGATAAATACAGATCCGATTTTACTGGCACCTGCACCTTCATAATTTTTTGCTTTTGTGTAAGATAAAAATATCCCCAAAAAAGTAGCGATAGAAATCATCCAGAAAAATTGAGAACCAAATGATGAAAAAGCAGATCGGGTATCTTTAACCGCTTCAAAATTATTCGTCAGAAAATCAGCTATATAATTCGCACCGAGGTGAGAAATTCCAACAGCAACAAATGCCATTGCCCCTATCATCATATAATCTGTTAAAGTTGGTATTCTTTTTACACTTTCAGAAAAATGAGATACTTTTTTGACTAATTCATCTATGGCAGAATTATCTGCTTTTAACCATTTATCAATTTTATCAGACTTGCCTATTCCCATTAATAGGGCGGCCATCAGTATATTGGCCACAACTATATCTACCAATACCATACCCCCATATAATTTAGGGTTATACTGATAAATTTCTAACATAGCAGCCTGATTGGCACCTCCGCCAATCCAGCTTCCAGCCAAAGTTGCCAATCCTCGCCAAGTAGCATCAAAACCGGCTCCGCCAACAGTTTCGGGAGAAAAAATGGAAATTATCAAAATAGCAATTGGACCACCGATTACGATACCAATCGTACCGGTAAAAAACATGATCAAAGCTTTAGGTCCTAGATTAAAAATAGCCTTTAAATCTATACTTAGCGTCATTAAAACCAAAGCAGCAGGCAATAAATATCTACTGGCTACGAAATATAAGTTTGAATGTGCGTCTGAAATAATCCCCAAAGAATTGAAAATTGCCGGTAATAAATAAGCCATCAATAGGGCCGGAACTACTTTGTAAAATTTTTGCCAAAATCCTTCTTTCTTCGAAGAGGTAAAGAAGACAAAGCCAAGGCAAAGCATTATTATTCCAAATACAATGGTATCATCTGTAAATAAAGGTAATTTCTCCATCAAAAAAATTTTGGCTAATATATAAATTTAAGAAGGCATCGTTCATAAAAGTTAGAAAAGTATTCTTTTAAACCTTATAAATATTCTTTCGTTTACCTATTTTTGATTTCCATAATTATGATATGCAGAAGTTTTTTCTTTCTTTACTTTTAATCCCGCTTTTCTTGCAATCGCAGAATTTCGATCGCAGGTTTTCGAAAGATTTTATTGAAGAAATGACCAATACTTTAAACGTTAGATTTGGTTTGGATAACGATATAGAATCTTTTGATTTTAAGGAAGACGAACTCAGTTATTCTGTTTCGCCAAATCTAAATTACAAGATGCGTTTGGCCATAAATTATCGTTTTCTATCATTTAAAATTGGCTACACTCCTACATTTTTTGCTAATGCGGACAGCGATAAAAAAGGAAAAACAAAAATATTTAAAGTGGGAGGCGATGTTTTTTTAAATAATTGGCTGCAAACACTTGAATACAGTAAAATACAGGGCTATTACATTTCTGATATTAAAATTGGGAATGAGTTTTTACCTGGCTATGAAGACTATATTGTTTTACCGAACCTAAAATCTGTGATAATTGGATCGATGACGAGATATAAATTCAATGAGAAATACTCCTTAAAATCACTCATCAACCAAACAGAAATCCAACGGAAAAGTGCGGGTACATTCATGCCCAGTTTTATTCTGAAGTATAACAAGATTTCTGACTCTTCTATTAATGAAACTTTTAACATTTTTGATGTAGCCGTGACTGCTGGCTATTATTACAATTTTGTTATTAACAGACGATGGTTTGTAAATGCCGGTTTTGCTCCGGGATTAGGCTACGAATACAGCCGCAGAGAAAGTGAAGCGGATATGGTCAAAAAGACCAGAGATAATTCGGCTTTGGTCACTCTTTTACTCGTTGATTTTGGAATGGGTTATAACTCTAAAGATTTTTTTGGAGGATTTAATTTTAACGGGAATTTTTTGAATAGGGACGAAAATCCTTTGGTGGAATTCAACACGTCTCGTTCATTTGTCCAAATGTATATAGGGTATCGTTTTAAAGCACCTAATTTTTTAAAGAACGCTGTTGACAAAATAGAATATACATCACCTTAATATATGATTATTTAGATATGAAAAAAATTAGTTTACTGTTTATGTTTGTCACGTCCTTGCTTTTTGCGCAGCAGGGAGGTATGTGGATTCCCTCTTTATTAGAAGGAATGAATGAAAAAGAAATGCATCAGTTAGGTGGAAAACTTTCTGCCAAGGACATTTATGATATAAATAAGGCAAGTTTAAAAGATGCGGTCATTCACTTTAATGGAGGATGCACCGGTGAAATTATTTCTCCACAGGGATTAATTCTCACCAATCATCATTGTGGTTATGGCGCCATTCAATCTCACTCATCTGTAGAAAAAGACTATCTAACTGAGGGTTTTTGGGCAGAAAAACTGACAGATGAATTGCCGAATCCCGGTATGTACGTCACCTTTATCAAGAGAATTGAAGATGTAACAAATGCTGCTTTATCTGGAATAAACAAAGAACTTAGTCCATCAGAAAAACAATCAAAAATAGATCAGAACATCGACCAGATCTTGAATACAGTCGAGAAAGAAGACTGGCAAGAAGCTATGATCAAACCCATGTACAAAGGGAATCAATATATACTTTTCATCACTGAAAAATTCAGAGACATCAGAATGGTAGGTGCACCGCCCTCTTCAATTGGCAAATTTGGATCGGATACAGATAACTGGATGTGGCCTAGACATACAGGTGATTTTTCTCTTTTCCGGATTTATGCAGATAAAAATAATCGACCCGCAGAATATAGCCAGGATAATCAGCCTTACACACCGGCTCATTTTCTACCTGTGTCACTTGACGGAATTGAGGAAGGAGATTTTACCCTGGTTTTTGGATTTCCCGGATCAACTGATGAATACTTACCTTCATTTGCGATAGATCAGCTTGTTAAAACAATTAATCCAGCTAAAATTGAAATCAGAGATAATGCCCTTAAAATTACCGATAAGTATATGAGGGCTGATAACAAAATCAAGATTCAATACGCTGCCAAATATGCCAGTACTGCTAACTATTGGAAAAAATGGATTGGTGAAACACAGGGCTTAACGAAAACAAATGCCGTTGCTAAAAAGAAAGAACTGGAAAATAAATTTCAGCAAAAAGTAATCAATACCAGTGAATACAAAGATTTAATTCCTTCGTTCGAAAAATACTATAAAGAGATCGAGGAAATTGGACTGGCCCAGGCTTATTGGGGCGAAGTTGTGAATAGAAATATAGAATTACTTCGGCAAACAACGCGGTTATATCAGTTTGAGGAAAAAATTAAAAAGAACCCTGAACTTTTTGAAATTGAAAGAGAAAAAATGATCAATGGTTTAAATGGTTTTTACAAAAATTACAGCGCTCAGGTAGATGAGGAGGTTTTTAAAAAATTAATGGAAATCTATATTTCTAAAAACCCTCAAAAATATTTAATCGATGAATTAAAAAATGAAAATATTGATGCCCTTGGAACAAAAATCTACAGTGAATCCGGTATAGTAGATCAAACGAAAGCAACCGAATTACTAAGGGGTAGTTCAGATGAAGTTTTAGAAAAGTTAAATAATGATATTGCCTATGTTTTAGGAAAAAAACTTTGTGTAGAATACTATCAGAACATTCAACCTCAATATCAAGGTACTCAACTTAAAATAAATGACTTGCAAAAAGATTATATGAAAGGTTTAATGGAGACCTTCCCTAAAGAGCGGTTTTTTCCTGATGCAAACAGCACGCTTCGTGTGACATACGGACAGGTGAAAGGTTATCAACCCAAAGATGCCGTTTATTACGAGCCCGTTACTTATTTAGAAGGAGTTCTAGAAAAATATGTTCCCGGCGATTATGAATTCGATCTTCCGGAAAAGCTAATTTCGCTTTATGAAGCTAAAAATTATGGACCCTACGGTAAAAATGGAAAGCTACCCATCAATTTCATAGGGACCAATCATACAACGGGAGGTAATTCGGGGAGTCCGGCTATAGATGCATATGGAAATCTGATTGGCCTAAACTTTGACCGTGTTTGGGAAGGAACGATGAGCGACTACTTTTATGATCCTTCCATTTGCAGAAATATTATGGTGGATGTGCGGTATGTATTATTTATAATAGACAAATATGCAGGTAATCAGCGTTTAATCAAAGAAATGAAATTGGTTCATCCAAAGAATAAAAAAGGCGGAAATTAATCCGCCTTTTTTTTATTGGGAAAACGATTCGCTTCTTTTAAAACTTTAGAAAGCATCCACTCTATTTGTCCATTGGTAGATCTGAACTCATCAGAAGCCCATTTTTCGATTGCTTTTAAAACATCCTCATCAATCCGCAAAGCAAAAGCTTTTTTCTTCATTTCATTTGTTTTATCCTTATTCTAGTGATTAAGGGTTCCGGCATTTACTACAGGTGTTGCATCTTTATCAGAACAAAGAATCACCATCAAATTGCTCACCATCGCGGCTTTTCGCTCTTCATCCAATTCTACAATTTGTTTTTTACTCAATTCTGCCAGGGCCATTTCAACCATACTTACCGCACCCTCTACGATTTTATGACGGGCCGCAATTATTGCGGTTGCCTGTTGCCTTTTGAGCATGGCATTGGCAATTTCTTGCGCATAGGCTAAATAACCGATTCTAGCTTCCAGCACTTCAATCCCTGCCATATCCAAACGCTCCGATAATTCCTTTTCCAATGCTTCGCTCACCTCGTTTACACTTGCTCTCAAAGTAATTTCCTCCTCTGCCCCATCATCTTCAAAATTGTCATAAGGATATAAACTCGCCAACTTTCTTACCGCCGCATCGGACTGAACTCTGACAAAATTTTCATAATTGTCAACTTCGAATGCCGCCTTATATGTATTTCGAACTCGCCAAACCAATATAGTACTGATCATAATTGGGTTACCCAATTTATCATTCACCTTAACTCTTTCACTATCGAAGTTACTAGCACGAAGTGAAATATTTTTTTTGGTGTAAAAAGGATTAGCCCAAAAGAAACCGTTCTCTTTAACCGTACCAATATATTTTCCAAAAAGTAACAATACTTTAGATGTATTGGGATTTACAAGAAAAAATCCTGGCAACATAAAAAAACCAACGACAAATAGCAATGCGGAAAACATCATCCCGCGCGTTATACCAAAAACGCCAAAAGCGATGGCCACTAAAACAATAGCTAAAAACATATAGCCATTTTGAACTTTAATAATTTTTTCGTCTTCCATAATTAAATGATTTATACTATTTTGATATCATAAATATATCATTTTAAATAATTAAAAGCAAAAAAATAACCACATTTCTGTGGTTATTTATATTACTTATCTTCTATTTCCCTCACTAACAGTGCTTTAATAATTCCTCGATGCGTAAAACAATTAACTACTTCCCACCTCATTTTTGCATAACTATTAATGAGATCTTCAAAATCTTGTTGCGACTTAACTGCCGTTCCGATTTGTTTAATCAATTTATATTCTTTCATTTAGTCTAAAATTTAATTTTTATTTCGCTCAAAAATGTGCTAAAAACAAATATAATGATACTTTCGAATGCACATATAATAATACGTAATAAGTTCAATTCTTTCCACAAAATCATCTCTTAGGGTTAACAAAGGACCATTTTGGATCATTTTCTAATTTAAACTTCTATCAAAAAAGCTAATTGTACAAAATTACATCTAGTAATTTAAAATAATTTACACTTTATTTTTACTTACCCTTCATTTTATTAGGGTTCTTTTTTTTAATATAATAATAATTACACTCATACCCCTGTTTTTTTTGGGGGTATTGTGAATTATTTTACTTTTACCACGACATTTTAAACAATTACTAACTTTATTTTAATCTTTATGAAAAAATTATTAATCATTTTAACCGTACTAAGTACTACCTTTTTAAGTGCGCAAGAAGCAGATTCAACCGAGGTAGGTACCATGGAAAAAATCAAAAAGAATTTTTCTTTTTCGGGAAGTGTCGATGCGTACTTCAGACAAAACCTCAACGCCCCTAATGGAGGAGAAAACTCTCAAGCACCCAATACCTCGTTTGCCAATCTCAATGGGTTCGCTTTAGGTATGGTAAATACGATCATTTCCTATGAAGGTGAAAAAGTGGGAGCTGTCGCCGATTTAGTATTTGGTCCCAGAGGAGCCGATGCGGTTTTTTTATCAGAGCCTAGTGCGAATATAGTAAACCAATTATATGTATACTGGAATGTTTCTGACAAATTAACCTTAACCTTTGGTAATTTTAATACTTTCCTGGGTTATGAGGTAATTTCACCGGTACCCAATTTCAATTACAGCACTTCTTACATGTTCTCTTACGGTCCCTTTTCCCATACGGGTATAAAAGCAGACTATGCCATTTCTGATAAATGGTCTGCTATGGTTGCTTTTATGAACGATAATGACTGGACTGAGTACAACCCGACAAACAATTACACTTTTGGTGCCCAGTTGGGGTATGATGGAACTTATTTAAACTTCTTGTTCGGCCCCCAGTTTCAAATTGACTTAACCACAGGTTTCGATCTTTCAGAAACTTTCTTTCTAGGTCTGAACAGCACCTATTATGACGATGATTTCGGAAGCTTTTACGGTGTAGCACTTTATCCGCAACTTCAAGCAACAGATAATTTTGCTATCGGTTTAAGAGGTGAATATTTTGCAGAAACCGATGGAGGTGTTGGAGCCATTGGTGGTTATAACGAAGATGGCGATGGTTCTGTATTCGCCTTTACCCTTACTGGAAGTTATACTGTGGGAGACCTAATCATCAAACCAGAATTTAGACTCGACTCTACAAGTGAAGACACTTTCTTAGATAGAGATCTAGATCCAACCAGCTCATTGAGCTCATTTTTAGTAGCGGCTATTTATAAATTTTAATAAACAACTCTTATGAAAAAAATTGATGCAATTATCCGAAAATCGAAGTATTCGGAGGTAAAAAATGCTTTACACGCAAAAGGAGTCACCTTCTTTACCTATTGGGATGTCACTGGTGTGGGCAATGAAAAACAAGGACATGTATATCGCGGTATAGCTTACAGCACCTCAGATATACAAAGGAGATATCTCTCTATTGTTGTTAATGACGATTTCGAACAAATTACCATTGATACTATTTTAAAGGTAGCCTATACCGGAGAAGTAGGTGATGGAAAAATATTTGTTTCAGAGATTAAAGAGACATATAGAATAAGAACAGGAGAAAAAGGGGGATCAACTTTAAAATAATTAAAACAAATGGAAAATCTTTTTACAATTAATAATGTTTGGATGATGGTATCAATTTTTTTGGTCTTCGCCATGCATTTAGGCTTCGCAACCTTGGAAGCTGGCCTTACTAGATCAAAAAACACGATTAATATCCTATTTAAAAATGTAATGGTATTGGCTATTGGCTTATTAACCTACACATTTGTTGGATTCAATCTCATGTATCCGGGTGAAGATTTTGCCGGAGGTTTCTTCGGTTTCGCCGGATTTGGCTTAAGCCTTCCGGAAAATGGCCTTACAGCAGATTATAATCCGGGGTATACTTATTATACCGACTTCTTATTTCAAGCAATGTTCGCCGCCACAGCTGCAACTATCGTTTCGGGAGCAGTTGCTGAACGTATTAAACTAAATGCATTTTTAATCTTTTCCGTGATTTATGTAGGCTTGGTTTACCCAATTGTTGGAATGTGGAAATGGGGCGGTGGATTCCTAAACGAGCTCGGTTTTTATGACTTTGCAGGTTCAACATTGGTTCACTCCGTTGGAGGATGGGCTGCTTTGGTGGCTGTTATCTTATTAGGGCCCAGAATTGGCAAATACAATGGAGCTACAAAAGCGATAGAAGGGCATAATATTCCGCTTGTTCTAATTGGTGTTTTCCTTTTGTGGTTTGGGTGGTTCGGATTTAACGGTGGTTCTGTGCTTAGTGCTGACCCCGGACTCGTATCTCTGGTATTGGTTACAACTTGTATTGCTGCTGCGGCTGGTGCAGTGGGTGCATTCTTTACATCATATGCCATCTTTAAATCTTATGATATCACTATGGTATTAAACGGGATTTTGGCAGGACTAGTGGGTATTACAGCAGGTGCGGATTTAATGAGTGTTACCGATTCTTTAATCATTGGGCTTATTGCTGGAGTCATTATTGTGTTAGGCGTAATCTTATTGGATAAACTTAAACTCGATGATCCGGTTGGAGCAATTGCTGTTCACTTGATCTGTGGAATCTGGGGAACTCTTGCAGTAGGATTATTTGGCGACAAAGCCGGAATTGGTCAGTTTATGGATCAATTGATCGGAGTGGCAGCTGTAGGAGCCTTTTGTCTCATCACCTCATTTATTATTCTTTTCACCATCAAGAAAACAATAGGCATCAGAGTTTCTGAAAAAGAAGAAATAGAAGGTCTGGACTTACACGAACACGGAATGAGTGCATACCCTGATTTCCGTATGAATGAGCATTAATTTTTAGTACTTGAGTGAAGAGGGAGTCGAAAGGCTCCCTTTTTTTATTACTTTTGATCAAAATTTACAAAAATGTCCAAGTCAATTTCTATTTTTTTAATCTGTTTCTTTTTTATGCCTAGTGCGTTTTTCGCCAACGCTGATGAATGGGGTCCAACAGGACATCGTGTCATTGGTGAAATTGCTCAAAAGCACCTCAATAAAAAAGCGGAAAAAAAAGTTAGAAAATTGCTTAGCGGCCATAGTTTGGCCTATGTTTCTAATTACATGGACGAAATAAAATCCGATCGTAAATACGATGCCTATAAACCTTGGCATTATGTAAACTATCCTTTTGATCAAAACTATGCCGAGTCGAAAAAAAGCAGTGATGGAGACATTATTGTGGCAGTAGAAACTTGTATTTCGAAATTAAAAAATCCGAGTACCAGTGAAAATGATCAGATCATGTATCTTAAATTTCTTGTCCATTTAGTCGGGGATCTTCATCAACCCCTTCATATAGGTCTGGAAGAAGACAAAGGTGGGAACGATTTTCAAGTCCGTTGGTTCAATAGTGGCACGAACTTACATAGGGTTTGGGATAGCGACATGATAGAGTCTTACAACATGAGTTATACAGAATTATCATCCAATATCTTAGAAGGAGAAATATATCGTGAAGCCAACACAATGGGTACAGTAACTGAGTGGGCCGATAAAACACATCAATTTACAGCAACTTTATACGACGATATTAAAATAGGAGATAAACTTGGCTATAATTATAGTTATGACCATTTTAAAGAAGTGCAGAATCAACTTTATTTATCCGGCATTCGTCTGGCAAAAATTCTAAATGAGATTTACGGTTAAGTATATTGACCAATAACAACATTGCTATCACCCTATATTATGCCATTGGCCTGCATGATATGCTTCATTAAGGCACAAATAGCTTACAATCTATCTTTTTTTGTTCATCCCCAATTTCATCGGAGAATACAGTAATGTCAGAATTATCTGGACCTGTTTTATTTTTCGACATAAGAATTGATTAGTCCAAAAATTATTCATTTTTTAAATAAAACACATTATTAACATAAAATATTTAATAAAAAACTGCGTTATTAAGTTTACTTTAACAATGCTATATGAAAATTAGGAAGTTTTATAAATTAGTCATCGTTCTTCTCTTTATGAGTTTTACGACTAAAACGGAAAATCCAATTTACAATCCGCCTCCGATACATAAAGATTTTGTTTATGTTGAAGATTTAATACCAAACATCAAAATTGACTTGCGCTATTTCGGATCAAACAATTTTGTTGGAAAGCCAATTGCCGGCTACAATCAACCCAGGTGTATTTTATCAAAAGAGGCAGCAGATGCCTTAAAAAGGGTTCAAGAAGGCTTTGAACGGTTGGGTTTTGGCCTCAAAATTTATGACGCCTATCGTCCTCAATCAGCAGTGGATCAATTAATAGAATGGGCTGATGACGAATCTGATACTGTTATGAAGTCTATTTATTATCCAAATGTTGATAAAAGTGATTTGATCCCTAAAGGATACATTGCATCGAAATCGGGTCATAGCAGAGGAAGTACCATAGATTGTACCATTATTTCATTAACAACAGGTAAAGAATTAAACATGGGTAGTTCATATGATCTTTTTGACGAAAAATCTCATATAGACTATCAGTATATCACTAAGAATCAAAGAGCATTAAGACTTCTGTTGAGAAGAAGAATGGAAGCGCAAGGCTTTAAAGGATACGACAATGAATGGTGGCATTTTACCTTGGAAGACGAACCATTTCCTGAAACCTATTTTGATTTTCCAATTGAATAAACCAATTTTTCATTATATACCATATATTATTAGAGGGGGTAAAAAGGGCAAGTTTGACTTGACCCTTTTTTTAGTATAAAAAAACCCGTGAAATCACGGGTTTTTTACTTTAGTTCATCAATTCAAAACTTCTTTTTATAAATTGGGTAAGATCTTTGCCCTGCAATAAGTTTTGAGAAAGTTTGGCCAAATCTAAGGCCTGACTTACATACTCATTTCGCTTAGATTTTGCACTTAAAATCTTCTTCATTAAATCGTTATTGGTATTTACAACCAAATTATACATTTCCGGAAAATTACTCATCCCCATGAATCCACCACCACCGGTTTTTTGCATGTCTTTCATCCTTCTCATAAATTCTGGTTGAGTGATGATAAAAGGATTTGACTTAGAATCTAATGCTTCTAATTGAACCGTATACTTTTCTTTTGGCACAATTTCTTCAATAATTTCCTTCAATTTTTTCTGTTCATCATCAGATAACTTAGAAATTTGATTTTCTTCTTTTTGGATTAATTTATCCATAGAATCTGCATCAACACGACTAAATCTCACTTTTTCATTGGCTCCTTCTAATTTTTGCATCAAGTGAGCCACAATGGGAGAGTCCATTAACAATACTTCATAACCCTTGGCCTCGGCCTCTTCAATAAAGCTGTGTTGCTCATCCGCATCACTGGTATAAAGAATAATTAAATTGCCGTCTTTATCTGTTTGGGCAGGCTTTAGTTTTTCTTGAAGTTCCTCAAAAGTAAAATACTTGTTATTTACGGTAGGATATAAAGCAAATGATTTTGCTTTATCGAAGAATTTCTCTTCTGAAAGCATACCGTATTCAATGACAATCTTAATGTCATTCCATTTCTTTTCAAAATCTTCTCTGTTGTTTTTGAACAATGAAGCTAATTTTTCTCCTACTTTTTTGGTGATATAAGAGGAAATCTTCTTTACAGCTCCATCTGCTTGCAAATAACTTCTCGAAACATTTAAAGGAATATCTGGTGAATCAATTACCCCTCTTAACATCTGCAAGAAGTCAGGTACAATTCCTTCTACATTATCAGTTACATACACCTGATTTTGATACAACTGAATTTTATCTTTCTGAATATCTATATTTTGAGATAATTTAGGAAAGAAAAGGATTCCGGTTAAATTAAATGGGTAATCTACATTTAAATGAATATTGAACAAAGGATCTTCGAATTGCATCGGGTACAATTCTCTGTAAAAATTCTTATAATCCTCTTCTTTTAGCTCACTTGGTTGTTTTGTCCAAGCCGGAGTCGTATTATTAATGATATTATCAACGGTAATCTTTTCAGGTTTCGCATCTTTATCTGCACCCTCTGGCAAAGGAAGCTCTTCTTCTCTTGTACCGAACTTAATAGGAACAGGCATAAACTTGTTGTATTTATGCAATAAATCTCCTATTCTACTTTTTTCTAAAAACTCAAGAGAGTCATCTGCAATGTGAAGAATAATTTCTGTACCTCTTTCTTTCTTATCATTGGGCTCAAGTGTGAATTCAGGAGAACCGTCACAAGTCCATTTTACGGCAGGATCTTCTTCTCTAAATGACTTGGTGATAAGTTCAACCTTATTTGCCACCATAAAAGCAGAATAAAAACCTAAACCAAAATGGCCTATGATACCCGTTTGATTTTTTTCATCCTTATATTTATCTAAAAATTCTTCGGCACCTGAGAAAGCAACATCGTTAATGTATTTTTTAACTTCGTCTTCACTCATTCCAATTCCCTGATCGATAATGTGAATCTTCTTCCCTTCTTTATCTATTTTTACCTCTATTTTAACATCATCGGTATTTCCCTTAAATTCACCGACAGAGGCGAGATGATTTAGTTTTAGTGTAGCATCCGTAGCGTTCGAAATTAATTCACGTAAAAAAATTTCATGGTCCGAATACAAGAATTTTTTTATAAGTGGAAATATATTTTCCACCGAAACATTTATTTTTCCTTTTGACATAATCTAAATTTTATAATGATTCGTGCACTCTATTGCAAAAGAAGTACCAAAAAGAAAGGTCTGTCAAGTTGTCAGAAAATTAAAATTTTAAATTCTATTTTCTTTTTAATTTGAAAAAAAAGCAATTCAATTTTTGACATTTTCTCTATTTCTTTTTAATAAAAAAATCGTTTTGACAAAAATGTATGTCCAATTTATTTTAATGATTATAAAATGTGCATAAATGAAGGTTTGTTTGTATTTTTGCCCTGAATATCAAACACAAAACAATTTAAATTATGTCTATCAAAAAACAATTTTTAAAATCGAAACCAGTTTGTAAAGTTTCTTTTAAATTATCTTCAGAAGAGGCTAAAAATGCTGATAAGGTTCAAATCTTAGGTGATTTTAACAAATGGAAAACCTCTACCAAAGGTATGAATAAACTTAAATCCGGAGATTTCTCTCAAACACTTGAGCTAGAATCTGGAAAAGAATATCAGTTCAGATATTTAATCAATGGAGAAATTTGGGTCAATGAGCCCGAAGCTGATGGTATGGCTTCAAATGAATTTAATTCAGAGAATAGTATCATTTCAACAAAACAATAAATAAAAAAGGATTTTCAGATGAAAATCCTTTTTTATTTTCCATAGGCTTAAGAGCTTATGATTCTTTTAATATTTTGTTATCTTTGATTATGGAATGACTTACTTTTTAAAGTTATTCAATTTTGCTAAACTCAAATAAGTATGTACAACTCGAAGATAACAGGATTAGGTTTTTTTGTGCCCGAAAATGTAGTGACTAACCATGATTTAACGCAAATCATGGACACAAGTGATGAATGGATTCAAGAAAGAACTGGTATCAAAGAAAGAAGGTGGATTGCTGAAGGCAGCAATGAAACGAGTGCAACAATGGGTGCAAAAGCTGCCAAAATTGCCATCGAAAGAGCAGGCTTAACCAAAGATGATATCGATTTTATTGTATTTGCCACACTTAGCCCTGATTATTATTTTCCAGGATGTGGAGTGCAAATTCAAGACATGCTCGACATGCCAACGGTTGGAGCTTTGGACGTTCGAAATCAATGTTCCGGGTTTATCTATAGTTTAGCTACGGCAGATCAATTTATCAAGACAGGAATGTACAAAAACATTCTTGTAATAGGTTCAGAGTATCATTCAAATGGATTAGACAAAACAACTCGGGGAAGAGGCGTTTCTGTTATATTTGGGGACGGTGCCGGAGCTTGTGTATTATCGAGAACAGAAGAAAAAGGAAGAGGTATTTTATCGTCCCACTTGCATAGTGAGGGTAAACATGCGGAAGAACTGACTGTAATTTCTCCCAGCATTAAACACTGGGTCCCGGAAATTATTGATTCGAAAGGAGAAGATATTAGCTATTTCCCCTATATGAATGGAACATTTGTTTTTAAAAATGCTGTTGTAAGATTTAGTGAAGTAATTATCGAGGGATTAAAAGCGAATAACCTACAGTCTACCGATATCAACCTTTTAATTCCGCATCAGGCTAATCTCAGAATTTCTCAGTTTGTTCAACAAAAATTCAGACTGACTGATGACCAGGTTTACAATAACATCATGCAGTATGGAAATACCACTGCGGCCTCCATTATTATAGCACTTACAGAAGCTTGGGAAAAAGGGTTAGTAAAAGAAAACGACATTATTGTACTAGCTGCTTTTGGAAGTGGTTTTACCTGGGGAAGTACCATAATTAGATGGTAGATCAACCCTTTTTATAGCTATCGTTCCAATTTACCACATGCGGATCATGTAATTTGTCCTCAGATTTTGCAATGACCATAGAAACCGTGGCATCACCTGTCACATTGACAACGGTTCTGCACATATCCAATGGTCTATCTACTGCAAAAATGAGTGCAAGACCTGCTTCTGGAATTCCTGCTTGAGCGAGCACGATCACCAACATGACCATGCCAGCCCCTGGAACAGCCGCAGAGCCAATACTTGCCAAAGTTGCGGTAACCACGATACCCAATTGTGTACCGAAAGATAAATCCATACCAAACGCTTGGGCTATAAAAACTGCAGCTACAGCTTGATATAAGCTTGTTCCGTCCATATTAATGGTCGCACCTATAGGCAATACAAAACTTGAAACTTCTTTTTCAACTCCCAAATGCTCTGTAACTCGTTCCATCGTAACAGGTAAAGTTGCCGCACTTGAACTGGTTGAAAATGCAAGAAGTTGTGCCGGGGAAATACCATTAATAAAAAAACCAGGCGATTTTCCGGTAAATAATTTTACAAGTGAAATGTAAAATAATATCATGATGACTAGACCTACCAAAACTGTTACCGAATACATACCTAGCGCTTTAAATAAATCTGCACTTGGCGCTTCTGCCACCAGGGCACAAAGTAATGCAAAAACACCGAATGGTGCTGCCAACATGATTAAATCGACCATTTTCAAAATAACCTCATTAAATCCGTCGAAAAAATCCTTTACGGGTTTCGATTTTTCATCCGGTATCAATATCAATCCGACTCCAAAAAAAACCGAAAAAAAGATTACTTGCAACATGTTTTTATTGGCACTGGCGGCGTCAAAAATATTTTCAGGAACAAGATCTATTAACGCTTGTAGGGGTCCTGAAGCCTGCTGATTAGCCGCTTCTTCCTTGTATTGCTGCGTACTATCGGCATAATTACTAACCAATTCAGTTCTTGTTTCTTCACTAATCGAATTTCCGGGTTTGATCATATTTACTAAAAACAAACCAATACTCACGGCAATAACAGTTGTAAATAAATACATTAATACTGTCTTCCCTCCCATTTTAGATAATTTGGCAATATCCTGTAAATCACTGACTCCCTTGATCAAAGAACCGAGAATTAATGGAACCGCAATCAATTTTAGTGCATTAATAAAAATTGTTCCGAATGGCTTGATCCAATTTTGAACTATTTCCTTCCCACCATCAAAATAAGTAAAAATGAAACCGACTAAAACGCCAAGAACCATTCCTAATAAAATTTGCCAATGCAATGCCATTTTCTTCATAACCAAAGTTTAATTTATGACAAATTATCAAAATTAACAGTCCCGACAATTTATTCACAAAAAATTGAACGAGACGAAAATAACAAAATTAAGTCGTATTTTTATGGAACTAACCTTTAAACTAAAAATTATGAGCTTATTAAACGAATTATTAAACGGTCCGATTGGCAAACAACTAATAGAAGGTTCTAGCAAACAATTAGGTCTAAACAAAGCAAGTACTGCAGCCGCTTTTGGCGCTGCGCTTCCGATGATCATGGGGGCAATGAAAAATAATGCATCAAATAGTGAGGGAGCAGGAGGCTTATTGAAAGCTCTTTCCAATAGTAGCCATAGTTCTGGGGGACTTTTAGACAATCTTTCTAGTGTTTTAGGAGGTAGCAACATAGATGATAATGTTCTTCAAGATGGTGGTAATATTTTAAATCATGTGTTTGGCGGGCAAACAAATAATGCCGCTCAAGTAATAGGAAAAACTAGTAATATTGACCCGGACATGGCAAGTCAGATTATGAAAATGGCGGCGCCTGTCGTAATGGGTTATCTAGGAAAAAATGCCATGTCTAAAAACATTACTGATGGAAATGGTTTAAGTGGTATGTTGGGAAGTCTGTTAGATGGCGACGACGATTATGTTCAAACCGCATCGAGAATTCAGGATTTTGATAATAATGACGATACTATTGACGATCTCGCCAATAAATTTAAACAAAAGGGAGGTAGTCAAGGTATTATAGGTAATCTATTAAATAACCTATTATCTTAATAAAAAAAATAATCTTTGAATTGCCCTCATAAAGACATAAACTTTTTGAGGGCAATTTTTTTTAATGGGATAGCATTCTTACTTTTGTCAAAAATTTTGATTTGAGAAAATTTAAAGAACGCTGGAATATTCAGTCTGATTTTCAGTTAGCCATTATTATATTAGTTTTTTCCTTAAACGGTTCTTTGGCTGTCTATGTAGCAAAACCACTTTTACATTTTATTGGATTAAATCAAGAAACAACTCATCCTCTCATATTCTGGCCGCTCAGGGTTTTAATTGTCTTTTTAGTTTATCAGTTTACCCTGATTATCATAGGAACTTTATTTGGCCAAAAAGAATTTTTCTGGAATTTTTCTAAAAAAATGTGGAGCAGATTTAATTTTAATAGATCCTAACTTTCTTTTTTTACAACGTACTTATACAACCAAACAATTGTAAAGGAAGGAACAAAATCAAAGGGTAAAATTTCTTCAATGAACGAGAAAATACCTCCTATTTTACCCAAATTCCCTTTGTGCAACTTCGTCATTAACCAAGCCGAAAGCGGGGCCCAAACAATATCTATTGGCGGAAAAACATAAGAGATCATACCAATTAAATCAAAAAACAAACTCATTATAAAGAGTTGACGCTTAGAAAATTCTTTATCAAAATAACTCATTCTCTATTTTAATTTTGCCTGATATTTTTTGACAAATTTATCCAATTTAGGATTGATTACGGCACGGCAGTATGGCTGGTCTTTATTGTTATTGTAATAATTCTGGTGGTAATCTTCAGCCGGATAAAAAACGTCAAAAGCAGTGATCTCGGTCACGATCTTTCGATCATAAACTCCCTCAGCTTCCAATTGACGAATAATTAACTCTGCATCGTCCTTTTGATTTTTACTATTATAAAAAATGGCAGATCTGTATTGAGTTCCCACATCATTTCCCTGTCGGTTCAACGTTGTAGGGTCATGTGTGTAGAAAAATACTTCCAGCAATTCTCTATAACTAATGATATTAGGATCAAATATAATTTGAATAACCTCAGCATGACCGGTATTTCCTGTGCATACCTCCTTATAGCTTGGGTTTTTTATCTTTCCTCCTGAATATCCGGGAAGTACAGATTCCACACCTTTTAATTGCATAAAAATAGCTTCTGTACACCAAAAGCATCCATTTCCAAAAATTGCGATTTCTTTCTTATCCATATTTTTTATATTAGTTTTCTGTGCCGTCAAATTAAATGAAAAAGCAAAACACAGAAAAACAAAAATTATTTTTTTCATATAAATTCAGTTTGCATCATTGGTCGTAAACCAATTCAAACATTACAAATTAATTCCCCGGAAAAACAACAACACTTTCTGCGCCGTTTTCTGCCACACTTGCCACGCCGAACAAATAGTTATCAATAACGAGATTTTTAAATTCGTAGGAAGTTATTTTACCCACATATTTACTATTTTCCCAAGTAGCATCCGTCGTTTTTCTCCAATAAACCTTATAACCCTTTAAATGCTTATCACTACTCAGGTCCCAACTAAGTTTAGCCGATGACTCAACAGCTCCTTTTATCTTTACATTTTTAGGCTGCTCTGCAGCGCTTGCCAACGAAGCTAGTGTAATGGCATTGACACCCGTTAATTTAGAAGCATAATCAAAATTTACACCTTCAATCACATCACCATAAGAAATGCCATTTTCAACTCGAATATCTTGGTGCTGGCGATTATAATTTTCATGAGTCTCCATTATTCTAACTCCTGGAAAACCTGCATCATTAAATGGCCTATGATGTCCTCCTCTGCCAAATCTATCTAATCTATACACCATGATTGGTTCTAAATTTGTCATGTATTTTTGAGTTAAACCCGCAATATATCTCGCCAATTGTCTGGAAGGCCCATCGACTTCACCTCCATAAAAGCGCATGGCATTTCTTTGCTGCTCTGTCAAATTCATAGAAATAGCTTCAGAGAAAATCCTAAAGCTATTGTTTTCAATGACTCCGTCAATGCCTTCAATATTGCCGATCATATCATTATTAAGAACTCCAATAATCTCATAACCTTTTTCCTTAAAAGTTTCCGCAAGGAATTTTCCTCCGTAAAGACCTTGCTCCTCACCTGATAATCCGACAAAAATAATAGATACGGGAAATTTATATTGAGATAAAACCCTTGCTGCTTCAATGGTACCGGCCATACCAGAAGCATTGTCATTTGCACCAGGGGCATCACTTGTAAAATTATTTTCATCACTCACTCTAGAATCAATATCGCCCGACATTAGGACATACCGATTAGGGTAAAGCGTTCCTTTTTGCACAGCTAAAACATTTACGATCCAGGTATCTTTGGTAATTCTTCTATTATCGGCTTTTGCTAAACTTCGGTGAAAAGAAACTTCCAAACAATTTCCGCAATCTTTTGAGATCTGCTCAAAACTAGCTTTGATAGATCTTCTGGCTGCGCCGATACCACGTGAATTAGAAACGGTATCTGATAGGGTATGCCTCGTGCCAAAATTGACCAACTTCACGATGTCTTTTTCTATATTACCGGCAGAAGGTGAGGTTGCTATTTTATATAAATATTCATCGACATTCATTTTCTGGCTATCTATTTGTGCCTCTAATTCCATACCAACTAAAATGAGTATAAATGTGAACACGATCTTTAAGTTTTGTTTATTTGTCATTTTATTTCTTTTATTTATTGAATTTTTTCAATACTTGCTCTAATTTATCTAACATTTCATCAGTAAAATCGAGATGTGTTACCATCCTTAGCTTACCCTCGCCCATACTGATAAGGTAAATTTGATGACGATTCAAGAATTCGATAAATTCCTTTTCTTCAACTGATTTATCGAGATTAAAGATAAGAATATTGGTTTCGATCTCCTCTATATTCGTTACATATGTCAACCCTGATAAGATCTGACCAATTTTCTTAGCTCGTAAATGGTCTTCTTTTAATCTATTTACATGGTGATCTAAGGCATAAATTCCGGCAGCAGCCAAATAACCGGATTGTCTCATCGCACCTCCAAACAGTTTTCTAATTCTGAGTGCTTTTTTGATTTGCGCCTTCGATCCTAAAAGAACTGAACCCACCGGCGCGCCCAAACCTTTTGAAAGGCAAATTGAAATCGTATCAAACAGTTCACCATAAGCTTTAGGAGTTTCATTTTTTTCGACCATTGCATTAAACAACCGAGCCCCATCTAGATGATAGGCCATATTGAATTCTTTACAAACCTCTTTGATCTTTATCAATTCATTAAAATCCCAGCACGCACCTCCACCCTTATTTGTTGTATTTTCAACGGCCACCAAAGTGGTTTCCGGAATATGGATATTTTCAGGGTCATGAATTACATATTTTACCTGTTCCGCCTTAAACATCCCTCTATTTCCATCAAGCAAACTACATGAAACGCCTGAATTAAATGCTGCACCTCCACCCTCGTAATTGAACACATGAGCCCATTTATCGCAAATCAATTGATCTGCCGGTTTTGTGTGAATTTTTATGGCTGTTTGGTTGGCCATTGTTCCCGATGGAAAAAAGAGTGCATCTTCCATTTCGAACATCTTTGCCAGTTTTTCCTGTAATTCGATGACAGTCGGATCGGCTTTAAACACGTCATCACCGACCTTTGCAGACATCATGACGGCAAGCATTTCTTTGGTCGGTTTTGTTACTGTATCACTAATTAAATTTATTTCCATGACTATATCTTATTCAAATGAACCTATAGGTGAGCCATCCGGTATCTTAGGCACTTCAGTCCTCTTATATTTTGATGGATCTTTTTGGTATTGACTGATCATCCGTTGAAATTCCCTAAAAACTTCTGCTTTGTCTCCTTTTGTTTTAGCGGTACCTACAATTCCCGAAATTTCGCCAATCTTTTGATTCACTATTGAGCGTGCCCCCACATATAATTCATCATTGGTTGAAAGACTGAATAATTCTTCCAAGAAAACCGTGTTCACCACTCTTTGCAATTCTTCTTCATAACCAGAATTGTAATTTTTCCTAAAGCTTTTATTGATGAGCTGATCCAACACATCATTTAAACCCAACTGTTCTTCATCAAGACTTTTTTGCACGACCATTCGATTGACACGATCTGGATGCAATAATAAAGAAATGGTAAAATGAGAGGCCGTAGCTACTGCTCCATATGGGTCAAAAGCTAATCCTAGATTACTTTTAAATGTTTCTCTATTTCTACCAAAACCCATGGCACGAGGTGGAAATAAATCCAATAAAGTTGCAGGAATGCCAATTTCTTTGACATCAATTGTTCTTAAAAGTTCTTGTAAGGCCGCCCTTTGAACTTCTGAAGACAGAAATGCTGTATTTTCTTGATGATTGTTTTTTACCGCATAACTATAATCCATCCCTCCTACCATCTTAGTAACGGCCTCAGTTTGATAGCGATGATAAAAATAAACGGGTACAAAGACATCTTCTAAAACAGAGTATGGTTGTCCGTCTTTAATATTATCCAAAGAAAACCGAGTCATCGCCATTTTTCGTACCTCTAAAACATTGTTCAGTTCAGTTACAGGATCATTACCATTGTCCCATAAGTGCGCATAGCCATGAGCGCTACCTTCTGGACGAGCATCACTGTCTGAAATATATCTAAATCCCTTTTCAAAAGCACTGTCCAGTATTTTTTGCAGCTCTACCTCTTCATCATTCATAAAAGTCTGGTAAGCATAATCTACGGTAACTTTATCCCACTCACCTATCCCCGTATCATAGGCTTCAGAAAAATCGAGTTCATCATTCTTTACTTTTATCCATGGATGAGGATAATCCATAACTGAAGATCTGTCATTTGTACTTGCGGCAAAATTGTGGGAAAAACCAAGCGTATGACCTACTTCATGTGCAGATAATTGGCGGATTCTCGCCAATGCCATTTTCATGGCAAAATCATCATTATTTCCAATTCCGAAAGGTGCCTTCAATCCCTGCGCAATCAAATAATCCTGACGCACTCGCAAAGAACCCAAACTTACATGTCCTTTAATTATTTCACCGGTTCGCGGATCAACAATAGAACTTCCATAACTCCATCCCCTTGTTGACCGATGAACCCATTGAATCACATTATACCTCAGGTCTAGAGGATCTGCATCCTCGGGCAATACCTTTACCTGAAAGGCATTATGGTAGCCAATCGCTTCAAAAGCTTGATTCCACCAACTTGCGCCCTCAATCAATGCGTTTTTGATTAACTCGGGAGCTCCTCTATCGACATAATAAATAATTGGCTCAACAGCCTCCGACCGAGGGGAATTAGGATTTTTCTTTTCCAATCTGTGCCTGGTAATAAACATTTGATTGATTGATTCGTTGATAGGGGTAGCATAATCAAAATAAGAAACATCCCATGATCCGCATCTGGGATCGTATTTTCTCGGTTTATAATTGTTATCCGGTAATTCTACAAAAGAATGGTGCTGAAATACAGTAATTGATTCGGCATCAGGACTAACGCTGCGGATCTCATAAGATTTTGGTTTTCCTTTGAGTGTGATCATGGCTTCAAATTCTACATTCTTAGGAAATGCTTTTGTTCGGTCCAAATGGATCGCAGATCTGCTTTTGTCTATGCTATAAGTTCCTTGTTTATTCGATTCTAACCTGTCTGTCACGCCATGTGCATCTCGAATAATGAATTCTGTCAAATCTATGACGACCTCACCGTTTTTCGCCTCTTTTATTTCAGTGCCAAATAAAACAGATTTGGCAAATGCCTCTTCTACAGAATTCCTTTCAGCTTCATTTTGAGAAATAGCCCTGTAATTCAAATTCGGTTGCAACAGCAAAACTTTATTGCCTTTTCTAATCCATTTTACCAACACTCCACCTCCTAGCTGTCCGCGATCTAACCCTATATCATTAGATCCTAAACCTTGTGCCAAGGCATTGACATATAAAAATTCCTTTTCGAACTGATCTTTACTGATGGTCAATAAAATCTTATCTTCTTTACTTTCGTATTGAAAGTTGAAAAGACCTTCAAACTGAATTTTTTCATCTCCTGAAGATTGAGCTTTGACTATTCCTAGCGACAGTAGAAAGTAAAAAAATAGCTTTAAGTTATACATACCTTATATTTTCTATAAATCTAACAAATAAGCCCAAGAATTTAAATTTGAATTCATTTTTTTTAGATTAATTTTGTGCACCTATGATTACACAAGAAAACATAAGAGATATTGCCGAAAGGGTCGATAAACTGAAAAATTATTTACAAATAGATCAAAAAAAGATTGAAGTAAGTAATGACGAAGAAAAAGCAGCCGATCCTGAGTTTTGGAATAATCCAAGAGAAGCAGAATCATTTATGCGCGTATTGAGGGGAAAAAAGAAATGGGTAGAAGATTATGAAGAATTGGTTTCGCTATCGGAAGAACTCAGTATATTTTATGATTTCTTTAAAGATGGTGAATCTTCAGAAGCGGAAATTCAAAAAGCATACGACAAAACTTTTGATTTACTGGAAGACCTCGAGTTTAGAAATATGCTGTCTGAAGAGGGCGATAATCTAAGTGCTGTTATTCAAATCACTTCTGGTGCCGGCGGTACAGAGAGTTGCGATTGGGCCCAGATGCTGATGAGAATGTATATCATGTGGGCAGAAAAGCACGGGTATAAAATTAAAGAACTCAATTATCAAGAAGGTGATGTGGCTGGTATTAAAACCGTCACTTTAGAAATTGATGGTGAATACGCTTTCGGTTATCTCAAAAGTGAAAATGGGGTTCACCGATTGGTAAGAATTTCTCCTTTTGACAGCAACGCCAAACGCCATACGAGTTTTGCATCAGTCTATGTATATCCGCTTGCAGATGATTCTATAGAAATTACGATCAACCCGGGTGATATTACCTGGGATTTTGCACGTTCAAGTGGTGCAGGCGGACAAAATGTAAACAAGGTGGAAACCAAGGCCATTTTGAGACATAAACCAAGTGGGATCATGGTTGTCAACTCAGAAACGCGATCTCAACTTGAAAATAGAGAAAAAGCCATGCAGATGCTTAAATCTCAACTCTATGAAATTGAATTACAAAAACAACGAGAGAAAAGAGATTCAATAGAGGCGAATAAAATGAAGATTGATTTTGGTTCACAAATAAGAAACTATGTGATGCATCCTTACAAATTAGTAAAAGATGTGCGCACCTCCTATGAAACTGCCAATGTAGATGCGGTAATGGATGGTGGTATAGATGGTTTTATAAAGGCATTTTTAATGCAGAGTAATGAGCCTATAGAAGACGAATTATAAAAACTGGAGAGTGGGTAAAGCAAACATCGATACAATTGTTTTTGATCTAGGCGGAGTCTTGATAGATTGGAGTCCAAGGTATTTATACGACAAAGTTTTTGATGGTGACATTGAAAGATCCAAATGGTTTCTGGACCATATTTGCACTCCTGAATGGAATGTAGAACAGGATGCCGGAAAACCCTTGGCATTAGCAACCTTAGAGTTAATCCAAAAATACCCGGATCAAGCCAAATACATTCAATTGTTTTATGATCGATGGCAGGAAATGCTGGGCAGCCCGATAAAAGAAACGGTCAATTTACTTCAAAAGTTTAAAACTCAAGAGAATTACAGGCTTTATGCTTTAACAAATTGGAGCAATGAAACCTTTCCCGTTGCCTTAGAACTTTTTGACTTTCTAAACCTTTTTGAAGGAATTGTTGTTTCAGGAAGAGAATTCACCCGTAAACCATTTCCAAAAATTTACCAAATTTTAATGGATCGATATGCAGTTTTACCTCATCAATCTGTTTTTATCGATGACAATTTAGACAATGTGATTGGTGCTCAAGAAATGGGATTTCATGCGCTTCAATTCATAAATCCGGAAAAACTTTTTAAAGATCTGGGAGAATTGGGTATTCAATTTTAAGGTTTACCAATTTTTATCAATAAAGATTCTACTGCTTTTTTCAATTGAGGATCCTCACCTTTTGCTTTGCTATCAGGAAAATCTTCAACAATGATATCCGGAACCGCTGGTGTATCTTCCATATTTCCTCCACTTTCTTTCACAAACCAACCTCTAAATGGAATCCTGACATAGGAGCCATCAATCAATGTTCTTCCTCCGGTAGAGATTACCGCTCCAAAAGTAGGTACGCCTACTAAATCTCCTAAATCCAGTGATTTATAGGCATGAGAAAAGATTTCAGCGTTCGAGTAACTTGCCTGATTACAAATAGCTACAGAGGGTTTTGTCCATGAGCTCAGAGGCAACCGCTCGTGAAACGGATAATGGTCTCGAAATTTTTGATGGTCTTTCTTGACATTTTGGGCAGCGCCCCGAGGTATCGTGTAAGCGTGCTGTTTAACGTTCAATACAGCCATCAAATAATCTGTTGTCCAACCGCCACCGTTATAGCGAACATCTATCACAATTCCCTCCTTGCCTTCTCCTGCGACTGCTAATTCCTGCTCAAAAACTTCAAAACTCTCCCAGTTCATTCCTTGGATATGAATGTAACCCAGCTTTCCTTTTGAATAATTTTCAGTTAATCGTTTTCTCTCTTTAACCCAATCGAGGTATTTTTCATCTCGATCACTCGATGAGGGTCTAATCACCACCTCTCTTTTACCATTTTTACCTACTACATCTAGATATAATTTTTCAGAACCTAAATGGTTGAATAACTCATAAAAATTCTTTCCTTTAACCAACTCCTCTCCATTAATGTGGGTGATTATATCTCCCACATAAAGCTTACTAGTCGTTTTATCAGCAGGCATCGCAGAGGTGACTTTTTCGACTTTGACCGAGCCATTTTCTAATGCACTAACTGTTACACCTAGTTTTCCGGTAACATCCTTCTGCAAGTCGGCTCTTTCTTCTTCGCGATACATGCCCATATGGCTAGCATTTATCTGACCGAGCATTCTATTAAAAACTTGCATAAAATCCCTTCTTGTGGAAGCTTTCATCGCTAAAGGTCTATAGACTTCCTTGAGAAGATTCCAGTCTTGCCCGTGAAAGTCAGGATCGTAGAATGAGTTATTTATGGCCGACCACGCCTCTTCAAAAATCTGCTCAGATTCAACTACATAATTGATATCCATAGTTCCGGAAACCGGCAAAGATTCAGATTTTTGATCTTTTAGCTTTACATTATTCAACTTTCCTTTTGAGGTGAAAAAAAGATAAGTAAACTTGTCGTTCATTATAATATTTCTCGGTTCTTTATCCCCCGAAGTCAATTCCTTTTTATCCTTCCCGTCCCATTTTATTTCGAATAGATCCGATTCGATCTTAACGTTACCTCTCGTTCCATTTTCTGAATTATAATAGAATTTTTTACCATCCTTGGAGATGGCTCTTAAAAACTCCCCACCGGCAAACCCTGTAACCTGAAATTTTCGTTCATGTATATTTTCCAAATCAATTTTTAGAGGAAGCACTGTTTCTGTTTTACTTTTATCCTCCTTCTCATCCTCATCCTTATCATCCGCAGTTTCCAATTCTTCCCAATCTTCCTTTGTTCTTTCCCAGTCTTCTTTTTTTAGCCAAATAAACCATACATCAAAATCTCCGTTATTTCGATTTGAGGTAAATCCCAACTTCGAACCGTCTTTACTCCACACTGGAAGAACATCATTTTTAGGATGATATGAAACATTGATCGGCTCAGAGTTTGAAACGATTTTTTGAATAAATATTTCCTCATTAAAGTCAAGATTATCAGCTGAATATGCTATCCAATTTGAATCAGGTGACCAACTTACTCCACTGGGCTTTGACCATCCATCCAAAAGAATTATTTCATTAGAAATCTGACCTGAAGCAGAAATACTTGCCACCACTAATTTGCCGTTTCCTCTTATGAAGGCAATTTTTTTCTTATCCGGAGAGATGACAGGATCGCTTTCTTCTTCGGGTGTATTTGTCAATTGTTTCTTTTGTCTCTTTAATGTTTTGAACAGATCCTTTTCGCCGGAATCAGCAGAACTCAATGCATAAATTTCATTGTTTCCCGTTTCATCTGAAACATAGATAAGCAACTCATCATTAAGCCACGAAGACATTCTATCTCTAAATGCAGACCTGGTTACATTCACAGCTCTGGATTTGTCCTTGTCATTTTCAGTAATGAAAATCTCACCGCGATGTACAAATGCCGTATAATCTCCATTAGGCGAAACAGCCAGTTCTTCTACATCTCCGGTTACATTCTTTCTTTCGACAGGATACGTCGCGAAATCAGCTTGAATATTTAGATTCAATTTTTCTTTATTTTTTGACAATGCATCCACCAACCAAATCTCATCACCCTTAGTCAGGATCATTTTCTTGCCGTCTCCACTCAGATCATATGACCAAATACCCATATCCGTAAAATCTGTCACCGGCTCCGAACCACCTATCCTCTTTCCATCTGCATCAATTTTCATTTTTCTGACATTGTACTTTCCGCTTTCAGAAGATTGATAATAAATTGTTTCATTATCACCCCATTGAGGATAAAAGTCATTCCCTTGAAAATCAGTAATTTTTGTATAAGTTTTATTCTTAAAATGGTAGATCCAAATATCTCTATTTGCCGATCCTCTATAAGCCTCTCTCTCTATCCTGCAATGCCCTTTCACAAATGCGAGCATCGTTTGATCAGGTGAAAGCACCCCCTCAAAACCTAAAGAGTTTATTTTATCAACCGGAGTACCGCCATCCACAAGAACAGTTTGGATCTGTGATTCTCTTTCTACCTGAACATTATTCCTGGAAGTATTAAATAAAATCTCTGTATTCCCAACAAAATCAGTAATCACATCATTTGCCGAATGGAAAGTAAGTCGCTTAGGGACACCTCCCTCAGAAGGAATCATAAAGATATCATCGTTGTCATACCTGTCGCTCTGAAAAGCGATGAACCTGCCGTCCTTACTCCATAAAGGATTTCCGTCATAACTTTCGTGAACGGTCAATCTTTTTACATTCTTTCCTGAAGCATCGGACACCCAAATATCACCATATAAACCGAAAGCTATTTTAGTTCCATCGAAATTCAGCGAGGGATTTTGAACCAGACTCTGTTGTGAAAAGGCAAAAGTAACAAATGTAAAACTCAAGAAAAACGTGTAAATATTCTTCATCATAAAAGTAGTTTTGGAGATTTTTTTTCTAAAATACAACTTTTAGCAGAGGCTCGAAAGAAATTGACAGATTGATTCTCACTTTTGTAAATGCAAGGTGAATTCCAGCAATATTTCGAATGATTTTTTAATATAGAAAAAATCTATACATAATGTTTTAAATATTGTTTATCAATGTATTAACGAATCTATATAAAGTATTAGTTTATATATAAATTTTAGATAACTAAAAATTGAAAAGTTCTATTCATACAGCATTAAAAAAGAAAAAAACCGCCTCAAAACTGTATTGAAGCGGTTTGTTAAAACTATATCACAATAATTTTCACAATCCATTGATGAGCAGATCTGCCGTAGCAGGGTTAGTTGCTAAAGGAACATTATAGACATCACACAAACGCATCAGCATTAAAATATCGGGCTCATGTGGATGCTTATCTAATGGGTCTCTAAAAAAGAATACCATATTCGTTTTTCCCTCAGCTACTCGAGCAGCAATTTGCGCATCCCCGCCCAAAGGCCCGGAAAGCAATCTTTTCACTTCAAGACCCGCTTTTAATACTTTCGATCCGGTAGTTCCTGTTGCAATGATATTGATATTCTTAGACTCCAAAATAGCTTTATGATCCATTAAAAACTGAACCATTTCTGCCTTTTTCCCATCATGTGCAATAATGGCTATTTCCATTTACAAATTTTTTAAATGATACTCGGCGACGCTATTAATAGGATGACGAACTATCTTACCCAGTTTCAAGTTGTATTCTTTTAGCACCTCCTCTACTTCTTCTTTTAAATAATGGGCTATGGACCCAACAAATGACACTGGTACAACCTTACTTTCCTCAAATTGTAAAATCTGATTATCCACAAAAATGCGCAATCCGGTTTTAATTACCTTTTGAGCGTATTCACTTTCCTTATTTTCTATGATAAACCTTCCCAGATCGGCCAGGTAAGTATTTGGATTTTCGTATTTATAGAGATGTTCCTTTATGATATCAGGACTTAACTCATAGGCACTTGCAAACATTTCGGCAAGCTTTTTGGGCATTTTATGAAAATAATAATCTCTTAACAGCTGCCTACCGTAATAGTTGCCACTTGCATCGTCCATCACTATATATCCCAAGGATACGATTTTTTGATGCGTTTCCCTACCGTCAAAATAACTGCAGTTAGAGCCGGTTCCCAAAATACATACAATAGCAGGGTCTTCCGATTGTAAAGCTTTAACAGCGGCTAAGGTATCTTCTTTAATATCGATATTGGCCTTTGTGAATATCAATTTAAAAACATCTTCCAGATATTTAACAGCAGTCTTAGTACCGCAGCCGGCTCCGTAAAAAAAGACATTTGTAATTTTATCCCTATTCTCCGAAATATCTTTATCGCTCATTACACGGTCGTGTAATGTTTGTTTTGGAAACACTGCCGGGTTTAATCCCTTTGTTTCTGATTTAAACACTTGATTCCCTTTATTATCGAGACAAATCCAACTAGTTTTGGTCGATCCACTATCTGCAACTAATAACATAAATTCAAAAAATTATGGATAAAAATAAAAAATATTAAGGCTTAATCTGAGGAAACGAGGCACAAATCACGAAATCGTTTAATTGAAATCATACCTATAGTAAAAAAGATTGAATGGCCAAATCATAACTCTTCAATCCAAAACCGGCAATAATTCCACTGGCATTTGGAGCGATAAAAGACTGATGCCTATAACTTTCTCTTGCGTAGACATTTGAGATATGAACTTCAACAACAGGCGTTTGAACAGCTTTTATTGCATCGCCGATCCCAACTGACGTATGCGTATATGCCGCGGCATTTAGGACAATTCCGTCAAAATCAAATCCAACTTCCTGAATTTTCTCGATGATTTCACCCTCTATATTTGACTGAAAATACAATAAATTCAGCTGATGATATTTCTTTTGCAATCTTTCAAAATACTGTTCAAAAGTTTCACTACCATAGATAGACGGCTCTCTCTTTCCCAAAAGATTTAAATTGGGACCGTTTATTATCAATATCTTCATAAATAATTGGATTTTCCCCTTGTAAAGCGAATCAAATGTAATAAATTTTTATGATAACTTTGTCCGCACAGATGGCAACGAATTGGGATACATATTTAAAAACCTATACCGATTACCTCAAACTTGAACGGTCGATGTCTGACCATACCATTTCGAGTTATTTACACGATTTAAAAAATCTCATCCATTTTCTATCATCTAACAAAATCGATGTCAGTCCGATTGATATATCTGAGGAAATCGTACAACAATTTATCTATGAATCTTCAAAATCAGTAAATCCTCGCACACAAGCCAGGTTAATTTCAGGCTTAAGAAATTTTTTCGAATACTTAATTTTTGATAAACAACGAAAGGATAATCCTACAGACCTACTCGAATCTCCAAAAATCGGACGAAAACTACCGGATTTTTTAAGCTTAGCCGAAATTGATCTGATTATCTCACAAATAGATCTAAGCACTCTTGAAGGAGAACGCAATAAGGTAATGCTCGAAATTCTCTACAGCTGCGGTCTAAGGGTCTCCGAATTAATTACATTGCAAATTTCTGATCTCTTTTTTGAAGAAGGATTTATTCGTGTAATTGGAAAAGGAAACAAGCAACGATTTGTTCCTATAAGTGAATCTGCCATTCGTTTGATCAACCTTTATCTGAATCATATCCGCAATAGCTTTAAGATCCAAAAAGGGTTCGAAGACACCTTGTTTCTAAATCGTCGTGGAAAAGGTATTTCGCGGAATATGGTCTTTATGATCACTAAGGATCTGGCTCTAAAAGCGGGTATAAAAAAGAATATCAGCCCTCATACGTTCAGACATTCATTTGCCACCCATTTATTAGAAAATGGCGCTGATCTAAGAGCTATTCAACAAATGTTAGGACATGAAAGTATCACAACTACAGAAATTTACATGCATTTAGATAAAACTTTCCTTAAAGATGTTGTAGAAAAATATCACCCCAGAAAATAATACTACATACTGTGAAATTGCACTAAAGTAGCTTCGTAATATTGGGGCCCCAACTGATTCAATAAACCTTTTATTTCTCGTGGATCGCCTTCTATGGCCAAAGCTGAATAGCCGAATTTATGCCAATTCCCCAACCTCAGATCTATAATATTGATATTCTTTGAAGCCAGGGCAGACAGTAAAATAAGCAGAACTCCAGGCTGGTTATTATGTTTTGTAAGAATTACTTTATTGCTCAAGGGTAAATTGAGCTGAACGCCATCCATCTCATATAAATATACTCCTTCTCTGTAATAATTTGGCAAAGTGGCATTTTCCTGATAAGAAATATTTAAAAAAATATCCTGATCGGTACCTTTGATAAAATCCATTGCATTGTCTATGTTCTCCTTATCGCCCGTAATTGTCAAAAAAGCAACAGCAGTTCCGTCATTATTTGATTTAAGCCTTGCTGTTTCTACGTTAATCCCTTCTGAGGCAAGCGAATTAAAAATGGAAGACAAGACTCCGGGTTGATCAAGATGTTCAGAAAAAAGCCCTTTTACTTTTTCAGTTTCAATTTTTGGAATTTCATTGCTAACCGTAATCGATTTTTCATTCTTTCTGATTCTTATGGCATCATAACTACCCATTCCTGTAGCATTAGGATAAATCTCTAAAAAGTCCAAAAACTTGCCACCAAAAGAAAATTCGGGAATTACATTTCTGTTTACGCTTTTTAAACGCTGGTTGAGCAGCTCAATTCCTTTGTTCAGTATAGTGTATTTCACTTTTAAGTCATGGTCATCAAAAACAGTTCTTTTTTCGGGAATCAGTTTCGAGTAACTCACATATTGCTGATACCCTGCTTCATGAATATATGCCAAACTTTCTTCAAAATTTTCACCGTAATACCTCACATGATGTAAATCTGTTCCCAAGCACACGGGTATTTGCAGTTTATGAGCCCTCTTTAAGATAGCTTGAGTTGGATATACCCCACAACCCTTTACCTTCCCGGCCATATTCACATCTAAAGACAAATTTCTGTCGGCAATAATTTCTAATAGGGTTCGAAATTTATTGGCTAAACTATGATCACTTGTCTCAAAATTCTGTAAAACTTCAGGAACTGCAACATTCAACTTCGGAAGATCTATATGGCCAATGATTTGGATCATTTCGCCAAATCCTTCGATCATTTCGATCATTTCATCAAAATAACCTTCCCAATAAGCTTCTAAACTCCCCCTTAACTTTAAAAGTTCCTGAGCCTCTTCTACCGTGCCATCATAAGGCAAACCTTCAGGTGCGAAATGGACTGAGCCAATTACAAAATCCGCATCCTCCGCCTGAAATATTTTGGAACGACTCCATTCCAAACCCAAACCGGAACCCATCCATTCCAGTTCTACCCCATATTTAATATTGATCTTACCGGCATACTTTTCGCGCAAATTGGCGATTCTTTTGGGATAATTTAAATACGAACGATTTCCTCTAATGAATTTTATATCTGTTTCTCTTTCAGCTGTATACCTGAAGTTCGTCAATCTTGGAGAGTGAATGATAAAAGTAATACTTGGATGATTATGCTCAATCGCTTTATCGACCACATCTTCAAGTCGATCAATTCCATGCTTTACGTGATCTTGTTCTGTCCCTGCATGGATTCCATGTGTTTCCCAAATAAACTTATTAAAAGGTCTCATTTAATTTCTAGTTCTTTTTTGCGGTGCAAACTTAACAATTGATTTTATAAATTTTTATCAAAAAAGATAAATTTTACGTCAAAACCTGACAAATATTTCTTTTTTCTAAAAAACAATTTATAAAACCATAAAATGTACCAATAGCTTCAAATCACTGATGCAATTGCAAACAACTGATCCAATTATTGTCAGTAGTTAAATATTCCTTCATCAAATCAGCTGTCATACAGGAATGTACAGGTAAAATATAAAGTAAATCACCCACTTTAAAATTATCTATTTTGTTTTTGCAACAATGTATGATTCCGTGCTCCTGAGATAAACTTTTTACCCACATTCCATCAATTTGAGTACCCCAGGTCCTTCCCAGGCTCTCAACGACTTGCCCAAAAATAACTTTACCATTATCCTCAACCCTATCTTTTGAAAAATGAATCCCCCCGCCATAAATTACCAGTTCATTTCGATCTTTGTGAATAGCGACCAAAGGACAAGCTAGTGCCACGGCAATGTCCTTCGTCTGACAAGACCCGATTACAGATTGAGTGACATCATAAAAAACAAAATTACCGGGCCTTATCTCATCGAAATCAGAAAAATCATCGATTATACTGCAACTAGGTGTATCTCCAAATGAGAGAATCAAATTGGGAAATTTATTGACATATCTGTTTTTCAAGGTAGTCATGGCACTTACAGCAACCTTATAAATCGACTCAATTTCTTCCTTTGTCCTGCATGAATACGTATGTCCGGAATGTGATAAAAACCCTTTAAATTGGATTTTGGGTGAAGACTCTATTTTATGTATTAACTCATCTACCAGATCAACTTTTGAACTGAGTACACCCGTTCTGCCATACCCAGTATCAATTTTTATAAAACATCCAATGTGGTTGGACAAATGATCATTGAGAAATTGAACTGTTTCAATGGATTCTACCAATAAATTTAGGGTGATCTTTTTTGCTAATTGATTAATGAGGCCAATCTCGAGGATATTGACTGGGAATGCAACCGTGATATCATCCCAATCTGCCGAAAAATATTCTGCCATTCGCAGAGATGACGCAGTAATGCATTGAACATTAACATCTTTAAACCAACTTCCAATTTCTAGAGACTGGTGTGTCTTAAAATGAGGGCGAAATATAACGTTAGAATCTTTGGCCTTTTTGGCCATTTTTTGAATGTTCTGCTTACATCGGTCAACATCCAGTACAAGGGTTGGGGTAATGATATTAGAGTTCATCTCGAAATTTTATTTCGACTGAAAGTACTAAAAACAAAATAATTAGGCTTTATTTTAGAAAAAAAAAGAAATCTTAAACTTTCCGCTTCATTTATCAATTAAAATAACCTTTTCCCCCGAATGATTACTCTAACCACATATTAAGTTTAAGATTTCTTTTTAAATCGTTCTCTATTGAGAACAAATCTACTAAATCATGATCTCCTATTTCAACCTTTCCCCCAAATCAAAAACAGGAAATGATCATGATTCTTGTTTAAATATTACTTTGCAAATTTACAATCGTAATAGATTAATATTGATGACATTAGATGTCTTAAATCTTTAAAAAATGTTCATTAAAATAAGTACTTACTCTCTTTAATCAAATACAAACCGACACAAGAAATCTTAGAAACTCCCCTTCATTTTCTTTCAAAAACCTAATTTTTCCCCCGATTATTAGATTTACAAAATATCTAAGATCTCTTGTATACAATTTGCGCTTGCTATTCCATTACCTTATTGTGTCTAACCAATACATGCCTGGCAAGCATTTCTTTTTCCTTTTCTGTGAGCATTTCCCCTTTTATACTCTCTGCGAGTTTACTTAATCTGCTCAGATCATCCACAACTACTAATTCTGAGTTATAATCGATCTCTTTAAATATTCTTATCAAACTTCTGATTGAATCAAGCTCTAAGTCATTTATTACTGCCTCAGACTTTATCTTTTCTTCAATTCCCAAAAGTATGTCGATAATCATATCTGTTTCTTTTTCGGGCACAAAGGTACTAGAGAGCAAAAGTTAATCACACGACAGCAGATGTCTTGCTGAGCCATTAATTTGTTAATTTTAGTATATTTACATAACCCCCAAATTAAGATCTAATGAAAAAGTACGAGCAGTTCGGTGAGCTTTTGATAGATTATAGAACATTTATGCAAATATCGCAAGCTGATTTTGCCGCGCAACTTCAGGTTGATCCTCGTACCATACAAAGATGGGAAAGAAATGACACCTTGATCAAACCTAATAAAGAACCTGAAATTGCAGAAGTCACGCTTTTTCCTTATCAGGTAATTCGAAATTTAAACTCGCCAGATCCGATACCAACTTATTACGATTTACATTTACGCAAGTACGCTTTAACCGAAATTGGGGTAGAAATGCCTGATGCGGATTGGTTTAGAGATCAGTTGGATAAAAAAACGGATAGATTAATGCAAATCGATTTTGAGAAAGATTTTGATTATTTGATAAAGTATATGGGAATGCATAGAAATTTGAATAAAAATATAAAAAATGTCATTGAGGAGGGAATAAAAATGGTTCCTGAAATGAATCATATTTTACATGACGATTCTGGATACTATGCTGCACACAGTATTATACTGCCCATTACAAATGAAGCATATTTAAAATTGCGGTCGAACCAACTAAAAGACGTCGATTTAGAACTTTCGGATATTACCAATTACAAGCTACAAAAAACCCCTATTTTTTTGGCTTTTGATGTTACCGCAGACTGTAATGAAAATTTTTACCACATTATAAATCCATGTATCCATTTTTTACAATCACTTCCAAACCAGAATTATATCTATTGTGGAATTCCATATAGACACGATAATTATGAATTAACCGAAAAAGCAGGTTTAAAAATTATATGGGAAGATAAAATAAAAAATATAGAGCGTAAAGGTCATTTCTCCAGAAGATTTATTGAAGGAAATTTTACCCAATTTCTAAATACACCAGATCATTAAGGAACCGGGTCGTATCCCTTTCCTCCCCAAGGATGACAGCGGGCAATTCTTTTGATGGTTAACCACCCTCCTTTGAACAATCCGTGCTTTTTTAGAGCTTCAACGCCATAATGAGAACAAGTTGGAGAAAATCTACATGTTGAAGGAAAATAAGGTGAAATTGCTGCTTGGTAGAACCTAATTAGCATGACAAAAGGAAAAATTATTATTTTACGAATTTCACCCAAAATATTAGTTCAACGAAAAGCTTGTGCCCTCTTTCCCATCTTTTAACTGAATACCTGCAGCAGCGAGATCATCTCTCACTTTGTCAGAAAGAGCCCAATCTTTGTTTGCTCTTGCCTGATCTCTTATTTCAATCAACATTTGAACTGTGGCCTTAATTTTTTCGGCAAAATCACCTTTTTGCTCTTCGATTTTTAGTCCGAGAACTTGGGTAATAAAGCTATTCATCGTCTCTTTTAAAATTTCCAAATCATCAGAAGTAAGAGATAATTTTCCGTCTTTCATACCATTTATCACTCTCACTGCATCAAATAAATGAGCAATTAAAATTGGGCTATTAAAATCGTCGTTCATAGCCTCATAGCAAGAAGTTCTCCATTTTTTAACATCAAAATCTGAAGACTTTCCGGGAATTAATTTATCCAATTCCCCCGCGGCTGACATCAGGCGCTGGTATCCTTTTTCTGCTGATAAAATGGCGACATCTGAAAAATCTAAAATACTTCTGTAATGAGCTTGCAGCATAAAAAACCTAACGACATCTGCTTCATAAGATTTACTTAAAAATTGACTGTCGCCAGTTAACAATTGACTTGGAAGTATATTATTTCCCGTTGACTTTGCCATTTTTTTGCCATTTAATGTGAGCATATTGCCATGCATCCAAAAACGGACAGGAGCGACGTGATTACAAGCCTGGGCCTGCGCAATTTCGCATTCGTGGTGAGGAAACTTCAAATCCATTCCGCCACCGTGAATATCAAATTGTTCTCCCAAATATTTTGTACTCATTACCGTGCATTCCAAATGCCATCCCGGGAAACCAATTCCCCATGGTGAAGGCCAGCGCTGAATGTGTTCGGGTTCTGCTTTCTTCCAAAGCGCAAAATCCTGTGGATTCTTTTTATCAGTTTGCCCATCTAAATCTCTGGTGTTCTCTATGGTCTCTTCCAATTTTCTTTTAGAAAGAATTCCGTAATGCTCCTTTTCATTATATTTTAGTACATCAAAATATACAGAACCATTAACCTCGTAAGCCAAACCTTGATCTAAAATAGTTTTTATCGCCTCAATTTGTTCTACAATATGCCCTGTAGCCGTAGGTTCTATGCTCGGTGGTAAAAGATTGAATTTTGCCAGTGTATCGTGAAAATCTACTGTATATCTCTGCACAATTTCCATAGGTTCAACTTTCTCTAATCGCGCTTTAGTAGAAATTTTATCTTCAGATTGATCATCTGTTAAATGTCCGGCATCAGTAATATTTCTAACATACCTTACCTTATAACCCAAAAACTGCAAATAGCGAAATACTAGGTCAAAAGACATAAATGTTCTCACATTACCCAAATGAACGTTGCTGTAAACGGTTGGACCACAAACATACATACCTACATATCCTTCTTGCAAGGGGGTAAACAGTTCTTTTTTATTTGAAAGTGAGTTATAAATATGTAATTCTTGCATTTTCTTCTTTTTTGCACTTCAAAGATAATAACTTAAAACGATACCCTTAAAATAGTATGAAATAAAAACCCACGCTCATTCGGTGGGTTAAAGAAAATTTTTGGATCGAGTTATTTTTTATTCAAATCAATTGCCTCTCTCACACTTTTATGCTTCATCAATAATTGAAAAGCCAGCTCTTCATCTATATTTAATTCGTTTTTAATCATCATGGTTCCTCGTTTGACCAATTTTTCATTGGTGAGTTGCATATCGACCATTTTGTTACCTCTAACTCTCCCTAATTTGATCATCACAGAAGTAGTAATCATATTTAACACTAACTTCTGTGCCGTCCCAGATTTCATTCTTGTACTCCCTGTAACAAATTCAGGTCCAACGATAACTTCTATAGGATATTTAGCATTAGCTGCCACTTCAGATCCCGGGTTACAGGTTACACAGCCTGTTATAATCCCATTTTCGTTAGCCTTCTGCAATCCTCCGATGACATAGGGTGTAGTTCCTGAAGCAGCAATGCCCACTAATACATCATTTGGATTGATATTAAACTTTAACAGGTCTTTCCATGCTTGCTCCACGTCATCCTCTGCATTCTCAATCGCTTTTCTAAATGCCTGATCTCCACCGGCAATAAGACCAATTACCCAATCGTGTGGCACTCCAAAAGTAGGCGGACATTCAGAAGCATCCAAAACTCCAAGTCTGCCGCTGGTTCCAGCTCCAATATAGAATAACCTTCCTCCCATTTCAAATTTTTCAACAATCTGTTCGACTAAGGCCTCTATTTGGGGAATTGCCTCTTCAACTGCATCAGGTACTTTCTTATCCTCTTGGTTCATGTTTACCAATAAATCACGTACACTCATTTTCTCTAAGTGATCATAATTTGAAGATTCCTCTGTAATTTTTTTTACCGGCATTGTAAAATCTTTACTTTTTTATCATTAATAATCCTAAAATCGTGAGCAATGCATTTACCGCAATATTGATAAAACCAAAATCAAAATTGAACGCAGAAGATGTCCAAATATTTAATATGTAGGTAATTATTGGGGCAAGCACACAGATGATCGGAACGAATTTATCTTTAATTTGAATATTTGTGAACATACCAAATAAATAAAGACCTAACAATGGTCCATAAGTATATCCTGCAACCTTAAAAATGGTACTTATCACGTCACCTCTACTTCCGGAAAATGCCATGATGATGACAAATACAACGAATGAGAATCCAAAAAGTACGCGGTTTTTCAATTTTTTCCTTTCTAACCCACTTTTACTTTCCATTTCCATAAAATCATAAGTAAAAGAAGTTGTCAGGGCTGTCAGTGCCGAGTCTACACTTGAAAAAGAAGCGGCAATAATTCCTAATAAAAAGCTTATTCCAGCTACTGTACCTAAATAATTGATCGCTAAATTCGGAAAAAGGGTATCTGTATCCAGAAAATTGCCATTTTCAGCAAGGGGTAAGGATATATGATTTGTTTCAGCATACAAATAGAGCATAATACCTAAACCTAAAAATAAAAATTGAGTGAACGCTAGAATTAAACTAAAAGTTAATGTATTCTTTTGCGCATCTTTCAGGTTTTTGCAGGTAAGTGTTTTCTGCATCATATTTTGATCTAATCCCATCATCGCAATAGCGATCAGAACACCTGAAATAAATTGTTTAAAAAAGTTATTTCCTGATTTTGGATCCCAATTAAAAACTTCAAAATATTTGTGTTTTGCTACTTCTTTCACTGAGCCAATGAGACTTAAGTTTAATGAGGTGACTATCGCATAAATAGTGACTATTGCAGCAAGAATCAGAAAAATAGTTTGCATGGTATCTGTCCAAACAATGGTTTTTATACCAGATTTATTCGTGTATAACCAAACCAATAAAAGAATGATGATCACTGTGAGAAAGAAGGGAATATTGAGTGCATCAAAAAAAGCAAACTGCAATATCTTGGCAGCTAAAAGCAGTCTTAATGAGGCACCAAATGATTGTGAGATCAGAAAAAATAAAGAGCCTGTTTTAAAGGTTTTATATCCGAATCTTTCCTTCAGATATCCATAAATAGAAACCAGTTTTAATCGGTAATACAAGGGTATTAAGACAAATGTGATAAATAAATAGCCTACTATATTTCCTAAAATAAATTGAAAGAAAAAGAAACTGTTATTCCCTACCATACCAGGCACGGAAACAAAGGTCACACCCGAGAGCGCTGCACCCACCATACCGAAAGCCACCAAAAACCAGGGTGATTCCCTATCTCCCGTAAAAAAAGTATCATCGCTTTGTTTCCTGGAAGTCAGGTAAGAAATGACCATGATTACAGTAAAATAAGCAACAATAATTAAAAAGATTAAAAGTGTACTCAAGGATTAATTTTAACTGTTTCTTAATCAAAATAGAATGTAAAATCCTATTTCTCCAGGCGAATATAATATCTAATCCCAGATGACGCAAATTAGCGCATAAAATATTGCACTTTTATGCATTGTTAAAACAGAGTAAAGGCAAATTAATGATCCATTTCATAAATCCAAATAAATAATAGATAGCTTCAAAAGTTACCATCTATTTATCAGATTACATCTATACCTTTTCTCAGAAATGGGTATAATAAGGGATCATCTGGTGATAATTCTGTAATTATTTTGTGTATTTCGTTCAAATCACATACCGGATAGCGCTGGGTAGTATTCAATTTATCAGAGGTTACTAAGGTAACTACCATTTCAGAAGAAGCGATCATTACTCTTTTGATAAAAGAAACTTCATACCCAACCTCGGTAATTCCTTCTTCAATATCTAAACCACTGGTGCCTAAAAAACAAATATCTGCCTTGATTTTTGATAAAACTTTGACCACATTGACACCAACTGTTACCAGCGCATCCTTATTCAGTTTACCTCCTATAATGATTACTTCTGCATTTGGATGTTCCGTCAATTGCATAGCGATAGTCAAACTATAAGTATAAACTGTAATTTTTAATTCATGTGGGAGTAATCTCGCAAGTTCAAGATTTGTTGTACCTCCACTAATAATGATGGTTTGACCATCCTTTATGAGTGATATTGCCTTTTCGGCAATTTCAATTTTATTCTCTCTATTAAAAACGGTACTTTCATTATAGGAATACAATTTTTGATGGGTTGAAAGTGCCCCTCCATGTACTTTCAGAATCATACCATTGTGAGCCAATTGATTGAGATCCCTGCGAATCGTATCCTCTGAAACATTTAATTCAAGGGCCAATTCATTAGACTTAACCCTATTAAATTCTCGTAGTTTTTCTAAAATATAATTTTGTCTTTCTTTTTTGAGCATATCAATCATAAATCCTAATATCTAATGAAAAAATTCATTAGAACTATATTCTTCTGTAAAACCAATGGTTACCATTTTTTAATTTTATAACCCTTAACAGCGAAAAACAAAATCACTAAATAACTAGGGATTAAAATCCAATAAGCCTCTCTTGGCGAGGACAAATCTGCTATTTTTCCCCACAGCAATGGAATAATTGCCCCTCCGGAAATTGCCATAATAAGTAGTGCAGATCCTGTATTGATAAATTTCCCAAGTCCATGAATAGCCAAAGGCCAAACAGCAGGCCAAACCAACGCATTGGCCAGACCTAAAATAGCTATAAAAAAAACAGAGGTAAATCCGTCAGTAAAAATGGCTCCAAGTGAAAAAACGATTCCTAAAATTGCAGAAAATTGCAGAGCTTTTCTCTGACTAACATATTTTGGAATAAGAATAATTCCTAAAATATAACCGATAAGCATTGCTGTTAAAGTATAGGTGGTAAATACCTTGGCTACATTAAGCTCTATTCCCAAAGATTCACCATATCGAATAATCGTATCACCGGCTATTACTTCTACCCCTACGTAAAAGAACAAGGCAACTACACCTAAAATAAGATACGGAAATTGGAAAATACTACTTTTTTCAATTTCTCCAGACTCTACTTTACCTGAGTCATCATCCTCAGATTTTAGATCTGGTAAATGAATGAATCGAATGGCCAATGCCAATAGAAATAAAACACCTGCCATGACCATATAAGGTACAATAACGCGCTGTGCCATTTCATCCAGTAATCGCATTTTTTCATCTAAACCAATGGTCTCTAATGATTTTATCATTTCATCATCACCCTCACGAACAATAAAATAAGCCAAAATAAGCGGTGCAATAGCTCCAGCAACTTTATTGCAAATACCCATGATACTAATTCTTTTTGCCGCAGAATCTATCGGTCCAAGAATAGTGACATAGGGGTTTACCGCTGTCTGTAGCAAGGCAATACCTGTCCCTAAAATAAATAAGCCCGTAAGAAAAAACTTAAAATCACGGGTATTAGCTGCAGGAATAAAAACTAAAGCTCCCAATGACATGATGAACAAACCTAAACTCATCCCGCTTTTAAATCCTATCTTCTTTAAAATATAAGAAGAAGGCAGTGCCATCAAGGTAAAAGATATATAAAAGGCAAATGCTACAAATAAAGCTTGAAAATTAGTTAATTCACAAGCTGTTTTCAGATATGGTATTAAAAGTCCATTTAACCAAGTAATAAAACCTAAAATAAAAAATAAGGCGCCTACAATGAGCAGAGGAAAAAAGTTCGAAGATTTATTCATTTTGAAATGTATTAGTTTACAAGTTGCTGTTCGTATTAATTAATTAACTGACCGATTTTAATTCCATAAAAGTAGCTATGCTTTAATTTTTATTCTCAAAATTTCGGCAAACAGCAAAACTTGGCATATCAAATACAAAAAAAAGTAAATTTTATGATATTCTTACATTTCACTCTTTTTTTTAGCTTGTTTCAGTTCGTTCTTCTTCTTTTTCATCTCCTTTTCATTCACTTTAAGACTATCTCTTTGTTCTTTTGTAAGTAATTTCTCGGCTTCACTCTTTTTTAAACCAACTTTTTCTAAAAATTCTGTAGAATCATCAAATTCAAAACGATATGATATTCCTGCCCCCTGTGTATATCCCTCACTATCTAAGTCAAACTGAATCTCATTTTGTCGATTATACACTTTACCCATCAATGTCTCTGACTCATTCAGAGGTACAAGCAATTCTACTTCTCCAACCACACTGGATTGGGTATTGGCACCGACCGGAACCCCTACCTTACCATTGACAATGACCTTATTCCCGATCCTTCCTGAAACCAGAATCCCCAATTGATCATCGGTTACAACATTTTCAACCCTATTTTGAGCGCCAACTTCATAGTCAACACCTATTTGGAAATTATCATTTGAAGAACTTAAAACATTAGATAAAATAGAAGAGGCCTGCTCTGCCACAGTACCCGCAATAACGGCACTACTATTGAATTCACCCTTTCTTTGATCAGTGTTAAAAAAAGAACCTGTTGCCAGTAAGGAAAAAAACTGGGTCAATTTTTCGTCTTTATTCGCTAAAATAAAATTTAACTCAGTTGTAACGTCAGAACTTGCAGTGGGAATTTCTATATTAAAATCGAATTGAGGCTGTGATAAGGAACCACTTAAAGTGGTAATTAAATCGACATCTATTTTTCTTGAACTACTTACATCTTGTAGCAAAACTGAAGGGTTTGCCTTAGTTTTATACAAAGCTTCAATGTTGATATTTGCATCCATTGGATCACCATTCCAAATAACAGTTCCTCCATTTTGTACGGTAAAATTCTTACTCACGACATTTTTAAACAAATACTCACCACTATCTATGAGAAGTTCTCCATACATCTCAAATCTGCCATTCATATCAATACCCAGCCTAAGATTTCCATCACCTCTCCCCTTGAGTAAACTTCCTGTTTTTTTATCTATTACTATTTCTGCAATTGCATCTCTCGTCACATTCAAATTAAAGTTTAAGTTAAGACCTTTAATTTTTTCTAAGGGAAAAGGAACCGTTTCCTCATTATCTTCATCATCAACCGGATTTACGAAATGAATTAATTTTGATTCACCCACTGTACTTACATCACTTAAAGGAATAACGAATTTCGTTCCAGGGTTTGTCGTTGCTTCCACATCTATTAACAGATCGTCTACAGGGCCATATATGCTTGTTTCCCCTTCTATGAGTGCCGTGCCATAATACAGCGCACCTTCTTTATCTTCAGTATTCAGTGCCAATAAATTTTGACTTGATATGAATAAATCCAGAAACCATTTTTTAAAGCCCTCATGTGTTATTTTACCTGAAAGAGTACCAGTTGTCCCCATGTAAGTATCAGTAATGGTTATGGTCTGAAAATCGAAAGTTTGCTTATTCAAAAGTACTTTAGATTGATCTGAAAAATTATAATCTACGTTTAGGTATGGAAATGACATTCCTGCGTTCGACAATAAAATTTCACCCGTCATATCCGGATTGTTCAAATTTCCAGTAATGGTCACATTCCCTGTAGCTAATCCTCGAATATCAGATAAAACATCTTTACCTAAAGGACTAAAAGCCTCCAGTTTGATCTTATTGAGAAGAACTTCAGCCAGAATAACAGGAGGTTTTTGATTGAAATCAATATTCCCTCTGGAATTAAATGAGACTAAATCATTGTTTAATAATTCAACATCAAAATTATATTCAGACAAATTGTCATTACCACTTGCAAGAAGTGATAAATCACCATAATATAAATCATTGATGCTAAAGTAATTAATGGTAAGATCTGCAAGAGGAACATATTTTTGATTTTTTTTCTGTAAACTTATTTGACCGTTTACTTTACCATCAAAACTTAAGCTATCTATATCGGGCGTTATAGCATCCAGATTTACATACTCCAGTTTCATATCTATACTTGAGCCATCTCCTCCAAATGCCCCGGCTAACTCTACGTTTTGTGAGCCCGAGGCCATCGTAATTTTGTCGATTACGAAAGTTTCAAAATTTTTATCAAAAACCAGTTTATTTAGATCATTATTGTTTTCATTGATAAACCATTGATTATTTTTAAAATTGATCTCGGATTTCTTAATGCCAACTACAGAATTACCTCTTTCATCAATGGTATGGTAAAAACTTAAGTCGTAATTTTCCAGTTTATTGGGCCCCCCAATAAAATCCGTCCGAATATATAATGTGTCGTTCAATGTTACATTGACCAAGTTAAAGTTTGAAGCTTCATAAATACCAGTATCTATTTTATCAATACTTATGATGGTATTGTACAATGGGCTTTTACTATTGATCTGCAATTTTACCTCGTCAAATTTATTATTCGCAATTTTTATCTTAGGTGATTTTAAAAGAAGATCTATTTTATCCTCATTAGAATCAATTTGGCCTTTAACAAAAGTATTCGGGGCTAAATTTACCTTTGGATAGAAAACTTCGATGATCTTGTTGTATATATTAAAATTAAATTCGACCGTTTGGTTTGGCTCAACTTCTATTCGTTCATAATTTGCATAGATACTTCCCAAAGAATTTTGTGCAATCTTTAGGAGGTCTTTATAATTAAAATGTCCTTCAATATGCCCCTCGACAATATCTGGAGAATCGATAGAAATATACCTAATCGAATCCTTTTCTGTGGCAAGTATTTGGAAATTGGTAAAAATATATTCATCATTTTCATTGGTATAAGTGGCATCTTGAAATTTTATTTCACCGATCAAATTATCAAAAGTATTACCTGTAAAAGCAAAATCTATTTTCCCTTTTAAAATTGACTTTTCGTATTTATTATAAAGATTCAGCTGTTTAAAATCTGAAAAAATAACATCCGTACTAAAATCAAATTTGTTTACCTCGCCTTCGAAATCAGCTAACCCTGAGAATTTCATCTGTAAATTAGGATCATTTACATTCAATTCTCCATTAAAAAGTCTATTTTCAAAAACACCATTTACATCAATATTTTTGTAGGTATAGTCGTTATATTCGTACTTCGAAATATTGCCAATTACAGTTGTATTGATTGTGTTGATCGTAAAACCTTGACCATTTACTTCTCCCTTTAAAGAGATATTACCCATTTTAGGATCTTTTACAAATTTTCCAATTCTAAAATCCCTGAGATCGACGGTTCCTCTATACCTCATACCATCCTTCCGAGAAAGATTTATCAATGAAATATCAGTATTCAAAACTCCAAAATTTGAAGTAGAACTAATATTTGCATTGACTTCATCCCTTGTAAGATCAATATTTCCAGCCGCCTTGATCGTGCCCATATCCCTCAAACTTTCTGGTAAGTTTTTACCTAAAATGCGGGGTAACAGTCGGTTGAGGTTATCATAATTTGTCGCAATTTTATCTATATCTCCTTGTAGTGCAAAAAGTTCCGGATCCATGACATGCTGAATACTCAAATCGCCAACAAATTCGGATTTTCTCTCTGTAGTTAGAACAAGCTTATTTAATTGAAAATCATTTATTGTACCAATCGCATGAGTTTGAAAATGAATGATATCCTTTGTTCCAAATTCACTGTATAATTGATTGAGATCAACTAAAGCTAAATTAGCTTCCTTAAAAGTTGCATCAATAGTTACTTTATTATTAAAATCCGACATATCCCCTTCGCCGTATTCAAAGACAATATCCGCATCAATATTCGAATTTTCAGTATATAAGGAAGTGTTTAAGCATTCCATTCTATTATCTGAATACAAAAAATCTGTTTTAAATAAAATCACAGGAACCAAATGATTCTTTGGTATTTTTACTTTTCGAATCAAAGCTTTTACCTCAGAACCTATTAAAGAAAACTCATTTAACTCGCCAGAAATTCCATAATAATACACTATAGGTTCAATATCCTTATTCTCATCGACAAGGGTAAAATCAATATTCTCCAGTAACAGCTTGGGTGCACTCAATTTAAAAGTAGTTTCAGATTCTTTACCAGAATCAAAAGCACGTACAAATAATGTTAAATTATTTGTTGAATCACCTTCATAGGTGGCCATCCGTAAAAAGCCGTCTGTGAGTGAAGTCTTTTGTAATTTATACTCTGAATGAAGGACAGCTTTTAAGTCCTTGAAAGAACTGGTCAAGGAACTCACATAAATCATAGAATCTTTATGATGATCCAGAATAAGGACATCATTTAGTTCCACATCTTTTAATGAGGATAAATCAATTTTACCTACGTGAATTTCAGTACCGTATTTACTATTAATACTTGAAGTAATTTTTTTGGCTAAAAAAGTTTGCACGGAAGATTGAGACAATAGGAAGATTGACAATGCGATAAAAAGCATTGCAAATAATAAAAGTCTTAAGAATATTTTTTTTAACCGAACGATAATTTAATGCCTATTTTTACATGCTAAAAGTACAATATTTGTGATTACATTTTATTGATATGAGTAAAAATACGATAAATATTCTGGCCATAGAATCATCCTGTGACGACACTTCTGCAGCAGTTTTGCAAAACAATAAAGTATTGGCTAATGTCATTGCAAATCAAAAGATTCATGCGGAATATGGAGGAGTCGTGCCAGAGCTCGCTTCAAGAGCGCACCAGCAAAATATCGTTCCTGTCATTGAAACTGCCTTAAAAAGATCGGGAATAGATAAGAGTGAATTAAATGGAATTGCTTTTACAAAAGGCCCTGGACTTTTAGGTTCACTTTTAGTCGGTGCTTCATTTGCCAAATCTCTTTCTCTGGCACTCGATATTCCCCTTATAGGTGTAAATCATATGCAAGGTCATGTTTTGGCTCATTTTATTGAGGATGAGCAGCAAAAAAAACCACCATTCCCGTTTATCTGTTTGACGATAAGCGGTGGACATACACAAATTTTAAAAGTAAAGAGTTATTTTGATTTTGAAATTTTGGGAGAGACGATTGATGACGCAGTTGGTGAAACCTTTGACAAAGCGGCAAAAATTATGGGATTACCCTATCCTGGCGGGCCATTTATCGACAAATTAGCTGCTTCAGGAAATCCTGATCGATATACCTTTCCTCATCCTAAAACCCAAAATGAACTTGATTTTAGTTTTAGTGGATTAAAAACTTCAATCCTTTATTTCCTGCAAAAAAATCAAAAAGAAAATCAAAATTTTATTTCAGAGAACAAAGAGGATATTTGTGCATCCATTCAAAAAACCATTATCGATATATTAATGGCCAAATTAAAGAGTGCTTCTCTCCAAGCTGGAATAAACCATATCGCCATCGCAGGAGGTGTATCTGCGAATTCAGGTATTCGCCAAGCACTAAAAGATGCTGAAACTAATTTAGGCTGGACTACCTATATTCCAAAATTTGAATTCACTACAGACAATGCTGCCATGATTGGTATTGTGGGATATTATAAATATTTGGATCAGAATTTTTCAGATCAAAAAATCAAAGCCAGAGCAAGGCTATCTGTTGAAAAGGAATAAAAAAACCGTCTAAAGACGGTTTTTTTATTTATTCTGTTAAGGCTGCAGCAATTTGCTTATACACACCTGACTCTAACTTTTCTCGAATTGAAGAAAATGCTTCAATTGTTTCTCGGACATTATCCAAAGTATGAGCTGCTGTAGGAATTAATCTCAACAAAATCATACCTTTTGGTATGACAGGATAAACTACTATACTACAGAATATCTTATAATTCTCTCTTAAATCTTGCACTAAAGCCATCGCTTCAGGTATTTCACCTTCTAAAAACACAGGCGTTACACAAGTATTTGTATTCCCTATATTGAAACCTTTTTCAACAAGACCTTCTTGTAAAGCCTTTACATTTTCCCATAGTTTTTCTCGCAACTCCGGCATGGTTCTGATCATATCCAAACGCTTAAGTGCTCCTTTCACCATGGCCATAGGAAGTGATTTTGCAAACATTTGAGAACGCATGTTGTACTGCAAATACTGGATAATATCCTTATTTGCCGCGAAAAAGGCTCCAAAACCAGCCATTGACTTAGCAAAAGTGGCAAAATAAACGTCTATTTCATCTTGAACTCCTTGTTCCTCTCCTGCTCCGGCACCGGTTTTACCAAGTGTACCAAATCCGTGGGCATCATCTACAAGCAACCTGAAGTTGTACTTTTTCTTGAGCTCTACGATCTCTTTTAATTTACCTTGTTCACCGCGCATCCCGAAAACACCCTCGCTAATCACTAAAATACCTCCATTTAACTCTGTTGCCATTTTAGTTGCTCTGACCAAGTTTTTTTCAAAGCTCTCCATGTCGTTATGACGGTAAGTAAATCTTTTACCCTGATGTAAGCGAACTCCATCAATGATACAGGCATGAGAATCCACATCGTATACAATGACATCATTCTTGGTAACTAAGGCATCAATGGCAGACACCATTCCTTGGTAGCCAAAATTGACCAAATATGCAGCTTCTTTATTGACGAATTCGGCACATTCTCTCTCCAATTGTTCGTGGAAAACCGTGTGTCCACTCATCATCCTGGCACCCATAGGGTAAGCCATACCATGTTCTTGTGCAGCCTCGGCATCAACTTTCCTAACTTCAGGGTGATTTGCTAAACCTAGATAATCATTTATACTCCAGGTTATTACCTCTTTTCCGTTAAAATTCATGCGGTTAGCAATAGGTCCTTCCAACTTCGGAAAAACATAGTACCCTTCTGCCTGTTTCGCCCATTTTCCTAAAGGACCTTTGTCATTATTTATTCTCTCAAATAGATCTTTCATCTAGTTTAAAATTAATTAAAATTTTCGCAAAATTACTCAAATTCTGATTGTACTCTAAATTAGTAGGGGTTTTTTTCGTTTAAAAAAAAGGGCCGATTGCACTAACAATCAGCCCTCTGATATAGTTTATTGTCAATATTATAGGTATTCAACCTCGCCTAAAGAAACTTTTTGTGTATCAAAAAAGCCTTGTTCACTCATCCAATCATCACTGTAGATTTTTTCCATATAACGGGATCCGTGATCTGGTAAAATCAATACGACCATACTATTTTCATCAAAATAACCCTTTTCTCCATATTGCATCGTCGCCTGAACAACTGCACCGCTGGTATACCCTGTAAATAATCCTTCAGCTATGGCTAATTCTCTTGCTCTATGGGCAGCATCCTCATCCTTCACTTTTTCAAAATAATCGATCACATCAAAATTTGTAGCGCTTGGAATCAAATTTTTACCTAAACCTTCAATTCTATAAGGATAGATTTCATTTGTATCTAACTCTTTTGTTTCGTGGAATTTCTTCAATAAAGATCCATAAGCATCTACGCCCAAAACTTTTACATTAGGATTCTTCTCTTTTAAATATTTTCCAACCCCAGAAATTGTACCGCCGGTACCGCTTGCCACAATAACATGGGTCACTTTACCTTCTGTTTGTTCCCATATTTCCGGACCGGTTGATAAATAATGTGATTCTGAATTTAAGCTATTAAAATACTGATTGATATATACGGAATCAGCTGTTTCCTCATGAAGTCTTTTGGCAACCTCATAATAAGACCTCGGGTCATCAGCACTAACATGGGCAGGGCAAACATAAACTTTGGCACCCATCGCCTTCAACATTCCAATTTTTCCTGGAGAAGCTTTAGAGTTAACTGCTAAAATGCAATTATAACCCTTAATCAAACAAACCATTGCAACACTAAAACCTGTATTTCCCGATGTTGTCTCGATCACCGTACTTCCCTTTTTCAAAACACCGCGTCTTTCAGCCTCTTCGACAATATGTAACGCAATCCTATCCTTCATTGAATGACCAGGATTATAGCCTTCATATTTTACCAAAAATTGACCTGATAAATGTTGAGTGATTTTGTTTAATCTGATAAGCGGTGTATCTCCAATTAACTCTAGCACATTGTTAACTATCCTTTGATGCTTTTCCATAAACCTAGAACTCTTTTATAAAATTCCGTGGCAAAGTTAATTATTTTTGCCTATTTCACTTATTAAAGTAACACTTTTTACACAATTATTATTAACAAAAGTTAATCTTTTAGCGGATGATTATTTGTAACCCCTTCTAAATCAAGTAAAAAAGCGTAATCCTTGGCTACATCTTTTAAAGCGTCAAATCGACCTGAAGCGCCTCCATGTCCGGCATCCATATCGGTATACATTAGTAATAAATTGTTATCCGTTTTCAAATCTCTCAATTTTGCCACCCACTTGGCAGGTTCAAAATATTGCACCTGAGAATCGTGTAATCCGGTTGTGACAAATATATTCGGATATTGTTTAGCTTCAACATTGTCATAAGGAGAATAAGAAAGCATATACTCATAAGAATCCTTATTATTGGGATTTCCCCATTCGTCATATTCTCCTGTTGTTAGCGGAATACTATCATCCAGCATGGTAGTAACCACATCAACAAAAGGAACCGCAGCGATGATTCCATTGAACAATTCCGGACTTTGATTCATAACAGCTCCCATCAATAATCCTCCTGCTGAACCTCCTTCGGCGTATAAATGCGCTGGAGAGGTGTAGTTTTGTTCGATTAAATGCTTGGCACAATCAACAAAATCATTAAATGTATTTTTTTTATTGAACATTTTTCCGTCTTCATACCATTCTCTTCCCAAGTACTCACTCCCACGGATATGTGCTGTAGCATATATAAATCCTCTATCTAACAATGACAATCTAGTTGTGCTAAACCTATCCTCTATTGTATTGCCATACGAACCATAACCATAAAGCAATAAGGGAGTGTCTGCACTAAGTTTTGTTGTTTTATGATAGACCAATGAAATGGGTACCATCTTACCATCTCTGGCTTTGGCCCAAATTCGTTCACTTTTATAGTTGTTCTTGTCAAATTTTCCTCCAAGAACTTCTTGTTCTTTTTTTACTTCCTTTTCTTGGGTTGACATGTTAAAATCGATGACAGAGTTTGGAGTCGTTAACGAATTATAGCTAAATCTGAGTATATCTGTATTAAATTCGGGATTTGACCAAACATTCACTGAGTACGTTTCCTCTTCAATTGGTAAATAATAGTCTGCACTATCATCCCATTTTTTAATTCTTATTTGCGATAAACCGTTGGTTCTTTCTTCTAAGACAAGGTAATCTTTAAAAATCGAAACGTCTTCCAGCAAAGTTTCTTTTCTGTGCGGAATCACGTCCACCCAATTTTCTTTAGTGGTTTTATTCAGCGGAGTTTTCATTAATTTAAAATTCTTCGCTCCATCTTTATTGGTCAGGATATAGAAATAATCTCCATAATGATAAAGGTTATATTCTAGCTCCCTTTCTCTGGGTTGAATAATTTTGAACGCCTCATTTGGTTTGTTGGCAGAAACAACTCGGTACTCGGTCGATAATGTATTATAACATGCAATGATGATATATTCTTTAGACTTTGATTTGTACACTGAAGTTCCAAAAGTTTCGTCTTTCTCTTCGTAAACCAGGATATCATCAGAAACATTTGTTCCCAACACATGCTTAAAGATTTGATTGCTACGAAGTGTTACAGGATCCTTTTTAGTGTAAAAAATCGTTTTATTATCATTTGCCCAAGCCGAACCTCCTGTTGTATTTGGAATATTTTCACTTAAAATGTCACCCGTGGTCAAATTCTTAAAATGAAGATTATACTGTCTTCTACTTATGGTATCTACACCAAAAGCCACCATATGATTATCATCACTTACATTTAGTCCTACCAGTGCATAATAGTCATGATCTTTGGCCAACTCATTTACATCAAAAATAATTTCATCTGCGGCTTCAAGACTTTCTTTTTTCCTTAAATAAATGGGGTATTGTGCACCAATATTGTATTTCGTAATATAAAAATATCCGTTGTCCTTATAAGGAACCGATTCGTCATCTTCCTTAATTCTACCTTTCATTTCTTCAAATAATTCCTCTTGAAATTGCTTGGTATGAGCGGTCATTAGGTCGTAGTATTCATTCTCTGCATTTAAATAATCGATCACTTTAGGATTATCTCTGTCATTCAACCAATAATAAGGATCTATCCGTGTTTGACCGTGAATTTCAAGTTTCTTTTCAATTTTCTCAGCTACAGGAGCCAGAACCATATTTTTTTCTTCCATTGATTCCTTTTTACAAGATGTCGCAAAAATAAGTGGAATAAATAAAGTGACAGCAATAGATCTTTTCATTTCGTTTTATTTTGATGGCATGATTTTATTTAAATTTGCATAAAGGTATAAATAGTTAAGATATGTTTGGAGATTTGCAAGGAATGATGGCTAAATTAAAAGAAGCTCAGATTAAAATTGAGGAAACGAAAAAAAGACTGGATACCGTTTTGGTGAATAGTCAAAGTGGCAATGGAGCAGTTAAACTGACAATGACGGCAAATAGAGAGATGAAAACCATAGAAATTGCTGATGAGATATTAGAAGACAAAGAAGTTTTAGAGGACTACTTGATTCTTGCATTCAACGAAGCGCTCAAAAAAGCGAACAGTATCAATGAAGTCGAAATGGCTAATGCGGCCAAAGAAGGAATGCCTAATATTCCGGGGTTGGACATGTTTAAATAAACACCAGTTCTTCTGCTTTGTCTTTCATGTATAAATAGATATAGTATTGCGCCAGGATATAAGTTATCATAATGATACTGGGAAAAAATTCATTGGGTTGATGAAAATTCTGCAAAGCAATCAAGCTATCCGATAAAATAAACAGCAAAGCGCCAATAAACAATACCAGACTTAATCTATCTCTTCTTTGTAAATAAGTGAGAAATGCGGTTATGCCAAATAGGGAGATAACAGAGCCATAAATCATAACCGGAATTAGAAGTTCTCCTAAATTTTGTTTTAAGATCGTGATCAAAGCAAAATAATAAATAACAAAAGGCAATACGGCCACCAACTTTTGTTTTAATGATGTTTTTGTTAATTCTTTAGATAAAATATACACGAACAGTATTTGTGTAACCAAAAATGCTCCAATACCTTGCAAGAACATATCGTTTTTATCCAGTAAAAAAACATCCCCTAAAAAGGAAAAAGACAGCGCCAGCAAATACCAGTTATTAGGCCTTTCAGTCCCAAAAAAATAGGCTGCCATCAAGCTCAAAATGATCATCGGTTTAAAAATTGCTTGCATAAGGGCATTGTTCAAAATCACACCCAAAATATCTAAAAAAGAAACCAGAAAGAATAAACTTAAAAAAACTTTTGCCGGGCGATTATTTTTCATTTTTATAATTTAAATGGTAAAATACATTTTTCATCTAAATTTGACAAAGATTTTTTGATACCATTTTGGAGAAGGTCTTTTATTTCTTTTGTTTGCGGTTGGTGACATTGCAAGCAAGCGCCAACAGTCAGAATGATCTTTTGTTCTTCAACAGAGAAAGGTTTAAAATCAGTTCGCGTAGAAAGTATTTTGGCAGAAGAATCTTTTAAAAATGGAATCCATGCATCTTCAGGCAGACCATCCTCTTTATTTAGTTCATATACAGAAACAAATATAGATAAGATTACATTATTTTCAATTGAAGATTTTCCGGTCATCGAAATCTAGGTCGGTCATTCTAAATAGATTAGATTTCAAAAATTTTTACCGTTTAAAGAATTCGAAATCAACCATATCAAACTGCCTATTTCATACTATTTATAAAAAAACTTTTGAACTATTTACCTTTAAAAAGATTTCTGTCGGTCTTTTGAAATTGGGTTATAAGAAAAAGGAAATAAACTCCTTATTGAATATAGACCTCTACAAACAAGAAAACTAAACATGTTCCCCAGAAAAACCATATTCCTTAAGGTGATCTGTTGTTAGATCAAATCGAAATAAAAAATTATACTGCTGATATTTTTCTACATTTGGATACTTAAAACCTAAATATGAAAATATCAGCTTTTCTGTTTGTATTCTTCCTCCAGTTTATATGTTTTAGTCAAAATCAAACTACTTCAAAGTATAAAATTTCATTTGAAAATGCCGTCCATCACGAGGCTCATATTGAAATTGAATTTGATCAAATTAGTGATTCTGTTTTTGAATTGAGAATGAGTAGAACTTCCCCTGGGAGATATGCCATCCATGAATTTGCAAAAAATGTATACAATGTGGTGGCCTTAGATCAAAATGGTAAAAAACTGGCAATAGAAAGACCAAATCCTCATCAGTGGAATATTGTAAATCCAAGCCAAAAAATTAAGGTTCAATACACCCTTTTTGGTGATCGAGCTGACGGGACTTTTAGCCAGATAGATGAAAGTCATGCACATTTAAACATTCCGGCCACATTCATGTTCGCACCTTCGAGAATGTCTACTCCTATACAAGTTGAATTTATCCCTCGAGAAGATCTCGACTGGAAAATTGCAACGCAGCTAAAGCCCATTTCCAAAAATGTATATTTTTCACCAAATGTGGATTATTTTATGGATAGTCCGACTGAGATCAGTGATTTTACCAAAAGAAGTTTTCAGACTGTTTCAAATGGGAAGGAGTATACCATTAATTTCATTTTACATCACAACGGTACAGAAAAAGATACTGATCAATATGTTGAACAGGTCAGAAAAATTGTGGACCAGGAAAAACTTATTTTTGGTGAATTACCCGACTTTGATTTTGGAGAATATTATTTCCTAGCATGCTATTTACCACACGTTTCTGGTGATGGAATGGAACACAGAAACTCAACTATTCTGACCGACAAAGAAGGTCTAAGTGAAGGAGGTATGAAAAATAATATCGGTACAGTGGCTCATGAGTTGTTTCACGCATGGAACGTGGAGAGAATCAGGCCAAAATCCCTTGAACCCTTTAACTACAAAGACGCCAATATGAGTGGTGAACTATGGTTTGCCGAAGGGTTTACAACTTATTATACCAATTTAATTTTATGTAGAGCCGGAATTATTTCTGAAAAAGAATATGTTGAAGATTTGTCTAGAACGTTTAATTACGTTTGGAACTCCCCGGGAAAAAATGTCTTTAATCCCATAGAAATGAGTTACCAGGCTCCTTTTGTTGACGCCGCCACTTTTTTAGACCCAACGAGCAAAGACAATACTTTTATTTCTTATTATTCTTATGGAAGTGTCTTAGGTTTAGCCTTGGATCTCTCTCTAAGAGAAGCATTTAAAGAAAAGAATTTAGATGATTTTATGGCACTTATCTACCGGAAATACGGCAAAAAAGAAATACCATATAAAATAGCCGATTTAGAAGAGACCTTATGCGAATACACTAATAAAGATTTTGGAAAATCCTTCTTTCAAGATTTTATTTATCATAGTCAAATGCCTGATTATAAAAAGTTGTTTCAATCTGTTGGGGTTGAATTGTCTCAAAATACGGAGAACCCCTTTTTTGGAGCCGACCTGAGTTGGGAAAATGGTAAGCTCATCATTTCATCCTATCCCTTAAAAAACAGCCCTTTCTATAATGCCGGGTTGACCAAAGGAGATACTTTAATCTCTATTAATAAAGTGAACATGTTTAAAGATTTTTTTGAGAGATACAAGTTTAAACCCGATGAAAACCTAACTATTGTTTTTGAACGATTTGGAAAAAGAAATGAAACCGGGGTTTTACTGACTTATGATCCCAGTTATTCCACTCAATTAATGAATACAACAGATGATAACATTTTAAAACGAAGAAAATCTTGGTTAGGGAGTAAATAAAAAAGCCACGTAAAATTTACGTGACTTTCCAATCTAATATGAAATATTTATGAAAAATTAAAGTGTTTTAGAACTCCAAATCTACAACTAGGTCGAATTCGTCATAAATTACCTTGTCTTTCAAGTCATCAAAGAAACTTGCAGAACCATATTTTACGTTGTAGGCAGATCTATCAATCTTTACAGTAGCATTAGCTTTGCTTCCATAAATAGCCATGTCAAATGTTACTGATTTTGTAATACCTTTTACTGTAAGATCTCCAGTTACTTCGTAAGAGTTCTTGCCTACTGCTTTTACATTTGTAAATATCAATTGTGCAGTTGGAAATTGTTCAACTCCAAAAAAATCATCCGATTTTAAATGTCCTTCGAGTTTACCTTTATACTCTCCTTGTAAATCTTCACTTGTGATTGAAGTTAAATCTGCTACAAATTCACCTCCCACAAGAGCGTCATTTTCAAAAATTAACTTCCCAGAATTAATATCTACAGATCCATAGTGAGAACCTGTCATTTTATAACCTTTCCAGGTAATTTTACTTTTATCTGTTTTGACTGTTTTTACCTCATTTCTTATGCCGGTAAAAGAGAGCATACCAATCGCCAAAAAGGCTATCATTGAATTTAAAACTAATTTTCTCATTGTAATCATTGTTTAAGGGTTATAATATAATTTTTCTTTGATAATTTTTCCGTCTTTCCACTCTTGAACAGCTACATGCATCTGCCTTTTATCCCCTTCTATTTTATGGTTAAAATCATATAACCATTCTACCATGGTTATACCTTCACCAATAGAAACTTTCATCGGACTAGCCGAATGCCATTCCAAAATACCGCTTAAGAATTGCTCCTTATAAGTTCTGTTTTTATTCTTACCCTCGATCATCTCATTTGCATTCAATTGAATACAAACCTCATCGTGGTAGTAGATGTCAAAAGCCTCCAAAACTCTGCCCTGAATAATCATGTCATTCAAGTCACTTAATTTTTCTATGAGAGTCGAATACATTTTTTTCATTTCTAATAGGACAAAGATGCAACAGTAGAGACATTCATCAAATGAAGTAGTTTATAAAATAATATTAATCTAGTTTAATATTATTGCTCTAAAATTAGTTGGCTCTTGATTTTACTGAGAAACTCTTTGGTAATCCCAAGATAAGAAGCGATCATGTATTGAGGAATTCTGCTGTCAATTTCTGGATATAAGGCTTTAAAAGCCAAATATCTGTCTTTTGCGGTCAGACTGAAATTTCGAATGATTCTTTTTTGTGCGGCCACCAAGGCTTTTTCTAAAAGAACTCTGAAGAAAACGTTGAGTTTGGGTACTTCCTGATATAGAAGTTGTAGATTTTCATAGGTAAACTGAACCACTTCTGTTGGTTCCATACATTGTATATGATAATCGGCAGGATTTCTCGACACAAAACTTCCTAGGTCCGATGTCCACCAGTTTTCAATAGAAAACATAATGATATGTTCCTGCCCCTCTTCATCAATAACAAAAGTTTTGGTACAACCGGATAGGATAAAATTTGTTGTATTACAAAAATCCCCCTGCTGAACAATATACTGACCTTTTAAATATTTTCTAATTGAGGTACGTCGTTCTATCAATGCGATTTCATCCGCTGTAAGATCAATCGCACTGCGAAAATTTTTTAAAAGTGGTTCCAGATGTGACATTCCTCGTTTTAGATCAAGGCGAAAATAATAAAAACTCTAGCGATTAAACAACGAAACAAGAAGAATTAAGTTGAATTTTCTAAAACTATTTTCCAACAATATCAGCATCCAAATTAATTACTCGTTTTAAACGAGTAATTAATACTTCCCAAAAAACAAGTTTATATTTCATACAACTTTAAAGGAGTTAGAAAAAGGAGATACCTGTGCTATTTCTTTTATCAATTGTATCATTAGAAAAGAGAGTATTTTTAGAGGTGAGGTAGAAATGGATACTGAAGCCATTTTCTTACCGGTTGATAAAATAGATGATTGGTTAGCGAGTTATAAATCTTGGCGGAATTATATCATCGATAGTTACCATTTCAGGCTTTTGGAATTGGTGGAATCTATTGACGGGTTGGCCTTTTTGAACATGACCGAAAGAATACATAAATACCTTTATGATTTATCTAAAGTGAAACGAAATGAGGAGCTCGAAATTACCCATCAGCAACTGGCCAATGATTTGAATACCTCAAGAGTAGTTGTAACAAGAATTGTAAAACAACTACATGATGAGGGGAAAATTTATTCAACCAGGAATAAAATTCGCATCCTGGAAGAATCTTAATTGCTTTGGATCATTTTTAAATAATCCTGTTCGGAAATAATCGGTATCTCCAGTGATTTTGCTTTTTCTAATTTAGCAGGACCCATATTGGCACCGGCAATGACATAATCAGTTTTTTTAGAAATAGAGCTGCCAACTTTACCTGCGTTCGCCTCTATAGATTGTTTCAATTCCTCTCTTGAAAAAATATCGAATACACCGGAGACCACAAAAACTTTACCTTTTAACATTTCTGATATTTTCTCCTCCTCTTCTATTTCAAATTGAAGTCGGTGATCTTTTAAACGAGCAATGATAGAACGATTATACTCATTGTTAAAAAAATCAATAATACTGGCGGCAATTCTTTCTCCAATCTCATCTACCGAAATCAATTCCTCATAGCTCGCCATCATGATCCTATCAATATTTTTAAAATATTGCGCAATTTTTTTAGCCACGGTTTCACCCACAAATCTGATGCCCAGCGCAAACAGCACTTTTTCAAAAGGAATGCTCTTTGAGGCTTCAATACCCATGATCAAATTTTCAGCCGACTTTTGTGCCATTCTTTCGAGTGGAATAATTTGATCTATTTTTAAATCATACAAATCAGCATAATTTTCAATTAAACCTTCCTTATACAAAAGCTCGACCGTTTCAACACCCAATCCGTCAATATTCATCGCTTTCCTGCTGATAAAGTGAATGATCTTACCCGTGATCTGAGTAGGACAACCAAATTCATTTGGGCAATAGTGTTTGGCATCACCTTCATTTCTTATGAGTAAACTGTTGCAATCCGGACAATGGCTAATGTATTCAGTCGGTACTGAATTCTCAGGTCTTAATGAGAGTTCTACTCCAACAATTTTTGGGATAATTTCACCTCCTTTTTCCACATAAACAGTATCACCAACTCGCACATCTAATTTTTCTATCTGATCTGCATTATGCAAAGAAGCTCTTTTTACAATAGTTCCGGCCAACTCTACCGGTTCCAAATTAGCCACCGGTGTAATGGCTCCTGTCCTGCCAACTTGATATGAAATTTTGTTCAGAATGGTCATCGCCTGTTCTGCTTTAAATTTATATGCCAAAGCCCAGCGTGGCGATTTTGAAGTGAATCCCAATTCATCCTGAAATTGCAAATCATTCACCTTAATGACTATTCCATCCGTTTCATAGGGCAGATCATGGCGATTTTTATCCCAATAGTTGATAAATTCTATGATTTCATCAACATTACTGCAAACTTTTATTGTTTTTGGAATTTTAAAGCCAAGCTCAGACGCGAATTGTAGTGCCTCCTCATGTGTTTTAAAAGGCATTCTTTCTGCCACAAGCTGATAGAGAAGGCAATCTAAGGGTCTGGAAGCGACCTCCGAGCTGTCCTGTAATTTAAGGCTGCCACTCGCCGTGTTGCGCGGATTTCTATAAGGATCTTCCCCGGCGCCAATTCTTTCCACGTTCATTTTTTCAAAACCCGCAAGCGGAAGAATGACTTCTCCTCTAATTTCGAATTCGGTCAGATCTTTGGAATCTATGACTAATGGAATCGATTTGATCGTTTTAATATTTGCGGTAACTTCATCTCCCTCAATTCCATCTCCCCTTGTGGTGGCGGATTCTAATTTACCATTGACATAATATAGATTTATGGACGCACCGTCATACTTTAATTCACAGGTATAACTTATTTTATGCTCACCTAATATTTTATGATTTCTCTTTTCCCAATCGATAATATCTTCCTTAGAATAGGAATTGTCTAAAGAATACATTGGAAATTTGTGCTTTCTGGTTTGAAAAATTTTAGTTACCTCACC
>CAVQQR010000015.1:0-13421 GCA_963715015.1 uncultured Flavobacteriaceae bacterium | reverse complement strand
ATTACTTCCGCTTCTAAAACTTTTGCGGCTCCTAATAGGGCACTTCGCTCGTCGGGTTGATTACCTCCTACAAACAATTTAAATATACCTTTTTCCAAAACTTTTTCGCCCTTCTCACTGACCAATTTCAACATTTCGGGAGTGATCATAAAGGATACTTCTTTCTTCTCACCTGCCTTCAAATGAACTCTTTGAAAATCTTTTAAACTGAGATGAGGTACGACCACAGAGGCTTCAACATCTTTTATATACAGCTGCACTACCTCCTCCGCATCCTGATCACCTTTGTTTTGGACGGTAAAAGTAGCTTTAATATTTTCATTTTTCCTAATTGCTTTTTTATCTAATTGTAAATTTTCATACAGAAAGGGCACATAGCTCAAACCGAACCCAAATGGGAACAAAGGTTCTTTTGTCATATAGCGATAAGTCCTGTTTGTCAGACGATAATCTTCATAAGAAGGAAGATCTTCCGTTCGATAAGGAACAGTAACCGGTAATCTTCCGGAAGGAACGACATCACCAAAAAGTACATCTGCCACGGCATTTCCTCCCTGTTCTCCCGGATACCAAACAAAGACCAATGCATCGGCTAAGTCATATACCTCCGGCATCGCAATGGCACTACCTCCTGTAACAACTACGACCAATTTCTTCGAAGTTTTACGCATTTTTCTTAAAAATTCTATTTGATTCTCCGGTAAACCGATTTCCTCTCTGTCCCCTTTGTGTTTTGAAGCAATGGACTCGCCTTCCTCTCCCTCTATCAGTTGAGAAATACCCACACAGGCAATCGTTACATCTGTACCATTGGCTTCACCTGAGAACCAATCCATGGGATTTCGATTTTCCTCATCTAATAAAGCGCCTTGACTGTAGGTTACAGAAGTCCCTGCGCTTACCTTACCTACAACACCTTCCAATATCGTTTTTAAATCTTCACTTACTCCGTAATAATTGGCTAAAAGTGCCTGAGCATGCGTAGCAGTTGGTCCCACCACATACACCGCATTCACCTCTTTTGAAATAGGCAAGGTATTCATTTGATTTTTTAACAGTACAATACTTTTTGCTGCTGCTGCTCTGGCCAAAGCCACATGATTTGGATGGCGGATAGCCAAACTGCTAATTGTATCAAAAGGATTCGATCCTGCCGGATCGAACAAACCCAATTTAAAGCGCGTAGGCAATAATTCTCTTAAATTTCTGTCGATTTCCTTTTCTGTTGTCAAACCCTGATCGAGTGATTTTATAAGTTCCGGATAGGTTGATCCGCAATTCAAATTGCAACCGGCATTAAGCGCCATCGCGGCCGCTTCAGCAGCAGTTTCAACCACTTTATGCCCTTGATAAAAATCCACAATCGCCCAGCAATCAGAAACAAAATAACCTTTAAAACCCCATTGCTTGCGAAGAACTTCCCCCATTAAATAAGGATGTGCGCTGCAAGGGTATCCGTTCACTCTGTTATAAGCTCCCATTATTCCCTCTACCTTACCTTCTTTTACCATGGCTTCAAAGGCAGGTAAATAGGTTTCCCAAAGATCCTTCTGACTTACTTTCGCATCAAACTCATGTCTCAAACCTTCTGGGCCATTATGAACCGCATAATGTTTTGCCATACCGGCCGCTTTGAGGTATTTTGGATGATTTCCCTGTAAACCTTTCACATAGGCCACACCTATTTTAGACGTCAAAAATGGATCTTCACCATAAGTCTCCTGACCTCTTCCCCAACGTGGATCCCTGAAAATATTCACATTCGGACTCCAAAATGTAAGGCCTTGGTATTGACCCCGCATTCCCTTTTTTGAAAACTCATTGAACTTTGCGCGTGCCTCTGTAGCAATAACACTGCCAATTTCTTCAATTAATTCTGTATCAAAAGTAGCTGCCAAACCGATGGCCTGTGGAAAAACCGTGGCTCTTCCCGCCCTCGCAACACCGTGTAAACTCTCGTTCCACCAGTTATATTCGGGGACACCCAAGCGCTCGATTGCCGGAGAATTATAAGACAGCTGCCCGATTTTTTCTTCAATTGTCAGGCGATGAATTAAATCATCGACTCTTTCACTAATGGGTAGATTTGGATCTAAGAATTGGAAATTCTCATTGATTTGTGCGTTAATTCGAAGGGCAAAAATGAATAAAATTAGGGCTGAGCAAAAGCTTTTCATGATGGGATAAATGAAATTATAAAGGAGGATCAATTTACGAAAGAATGGCCATTTCTCGGCATAAGAAAAGAAAAAAGGGATATGAAATTACATCCCTTATTTTTAAATTCTATGTTGAAAAAATCAATGTACCCTTACCCACTGCACATAGTCGCCGTTTTTCGCAGCGACGATATATAATTCGTCATTTACACTGATCAAGGACATGTCTTTGATATCTCCTGGCAAATATAAACCACTTAAATAACCGGGTATGGCTTCAAAAGTACCATCCCCTATCCCTTTTAAAAATAGACCAATACTCGCATCATTTCTGGGCGTTTCTACCTCAGATCCATATAAATTACCGGCAATGACCACATCAACATTAGCATCTCCGTCAAAATCATGGATCAAGACTTGATTTACACTGGAAAACTGCGCTTCATTGGGTAATTTATGAATAATAAATTCTCCATCTCTATTCTCAATATAAGCCGATGCAAAAGTTTTGGCTTGATAATGTAATGACTCATTTAAGCTTTTTTCTGTATAGACATCTGCCAAAGTAGCCTTAGAGAATTCTTCATAATTTTTGAATTTCTGCTGAATGGTCGGTATTTGTTGAGAAGAGCACTGCCTTCCTCTCACCGGAAATTTCTCTCCGTGATTGTAATAACTTAAAACAATATCATTCGAGTTATTTTTATCAAAATCATTTACATAAATATCAAAGGTTTCATCCTCTTTGGCCTGATATTTATAGTTAAGACCTAGGTTTCCGGCAATAAAGTCAAGGTCACCATCCTTATCTATGTCTTCAGCCTTAATGCTGAACCACCATCCGGTAGAATCGAGAAGACCCAATTCTTTTGTGATATTTCGAAAACTTCCCTGGTCGTTCTTTAATACGGTAATAGGCATCCATTCACCCGTTAAAACAAGATCTGTCCACCCATCCTTGTCAATATCTGCCCAGGAAATACCGGTAATCATACCCAATTCCTTGAGCATAGGTGCTTTCTGTGCCGAAACATCTATGAACTTTGGATGATCCTTTGTACTTACATTTTCCAGCAAATAACTATCAGGAGGCAATGGATAATTTTTTGGCAATAATCTTCCTCCTACAAAAAGGTCCAGATCGCCATCCTGATCAAAATCAAAGCTTGCCGCTCTGCCACCACTGGTCAACATAACCGGAAGCGCTGTATCGGATTTTTTAAAAACGCCCTTTCCATCATTCATATAGAGCCTGTCTTGATAATAGTCAGATCCTTGTGGAAATTCATTTCCACCGCTAACCATATAAATGTCATTATCTCCATCTCCGTCTGCATCAAAAATAACACTGCTCAAATCTTCATATAATAAATCTTTGACCATATCGGGACTGTTTCGCTTGACAAATCCTCTGTCCGTTTTAAAATAAATTTCTGTCTCGTAATTTGACGCTCCCGCTAAGACAAAATCTTCCAGGCCATCACCATTGAGATCTGCCACGGAAATACCCGGGCCAAATGAAGAAGTTCTATGAGGAAGGAGCACCTGATCCTTAAAATCGTCAAATAAATTTTCTCTGTGTTTCTGCAATCCAACGATCGAGGTGTCTTTTTCTGTCGAAAATAATTTGCTATGATCTGTCAGAAGTTGCTTACTGACAGGTCCTGTTGAATTTCTATAATCAATTTCGATCAACTGATTTGAAGCGATATCGCGTAAAATTTCTTCTTTTTGATCGGGCCAAATAACTTTAATTTCTGAAACAGCTTTAGCTCCTCCAACGCCAAAGTGTAATCGCGGTGCGACAGAAGATTGAAATCCCCTTGTCAATGTTAATTCTTGAAACTGTTCCAGACCATCAGATCTTACATATACTTTAACCCCAATACCCAATTTGTTTTTTTCCGGGCCTTTAAAATTAAACGCTACATAGTTGTTCTTATCGATATTAAAATTTTCGAAAATGACAGCCTCATCATCTACGTTATTGATGATGATCTCAAGATCTCCGTCATTATCTAGATCGGCATAGGCACAGCCATTAGACCAACCTTCATAAATCATCCCCCAATCCTCATTCATTTTTTGAAAGGTGAGATCTCCATTATTGCGATACACGAAATTATCGATCTTTTCAGAGGGGATGGCTAAACTTTTCTCAAGGAAATCTTCTTTGGAATATTTTTCACTTTTAAGATCATGAAAATAATCTTTATTATTAATTTCTCTGCGAGTTCCATTGGAAACAAATATATCCTTCCATCCATCATTGTCCAAATCCATGATCAAAGGGCCCCAACTCCAATCCGTCGTAGAAACGCCCGCTATTCTGGAAACATTGCTAAAGCTTGGCAATGTGTCATTGATATTCCCATTGTTGATCTGAAGCATATTGATCATGTACTGATAACCGAAACCGGCATTGACCGTTCCCCAAAAAAGATCAGGATTCATTCCGGCCATATTGGCTTTTGATCTTCGGTTATCTTCAGGTGTCATGTCCATTTGGAAAATATCCAACATGGCATCGTTATTAAAATCAGCAATATCAACTCCCATACCGTATAGGGAAGTTTGCTGAGTTGCTTTTTGTACCACTTCAGAAAAAGTTCCGTTCTGATTATTCAAAAAAAGAAAATCAGGAACACTAAAATCATTCGACACATAAATATCAGGATATCCATCAGAATTCAGATCCCCAATCGTTACGCTATTGGTCAGTCCGAAAGATCTGAGTTTAGCTTCATCTGTGACATCTGTAAAGCTATTTCCATCATTTCTATAAAGATGATCAGTCTCTTCATCCTTAGCATTTTGCATTTTAAAAGCATAATATCCATTCGGTGTATCGAAATTAGTTGGAGGGTAGTTTGCCACATATAAATCCAAATCTCCATCCTGGTCGTAATCAAAAAAAGTGGATTGTATGCTATTTCCACGATCGGCAAGTCCATATTCTTTTGCACTTTCTGTAAAGGTAAGGTCTCCGTTATTCACATACAGAAGGTTGCTTTTATCTCCGTATTTACCTGAGACGGAACAATAGATATCCAATAACCCGTCCGCATTTACATCTGCCATGGTAACTCCTGTGAACCATCTGCCATCTCCTGCTACACCGGCACTCTCTGAAATATCTTCAAACTCAAGATTTCCCTTGTTGAGGTATAGCTTGTTCGGAACCATGTTCCCGGTAAAATAAAGATCTATCAGACCATCATTATTGATGTCGCCGGCAGAAAGTCCTCCTCCCATGTACATATAACCATAGGAAAAATAGTTCAGAGAATCATTCTCTGTTAAGGTATTGGTAAAATGAATTTTTGAAGCTTCAGAGGTTAATCTTCTAAACTGCTTCTCTGGTGTTTTTTCTGATCGATGACAGGAAAAAAGGAAAGGGATAGTTGCCAGAAAAAACAATAACTTTTTCATGCATGAATATGTTTGAATGAGGGGCTAAAATACAAAAACAGAGCAATAAAATTGCTCTGTTTTTAAGACTAATATAAATTATTTATAACTAGTAACCTGGGTTTTGTTGAAGTGTACCTACACTTCCATCAATTGCATTTAATGGAATCGGACACAAGTCATGTTTAGACTGGTAATCTGCCATTAAAAATGAAGTTATAGCTCTCTTTTCGTTTACCTTATAAGTATTCATAACTTCGGCCGCATTACCCCATCTTCTCAAATCGAATAATCTATGACCTTCAGTTGCTAATTCCAAACGACGCTCAAATCTAACCGCTTTAACAGCGTAATCCTGACTTGGGAATGAAGGATAAGGCTCTACCTTGTAGTTCGCTGCAGGGCTGCCTTTTCCTCCAACCGGAGTCATGTTCTTAGCTCTGTTTCTCACTAGGTTTACCCAATCCAATGCCTCAGTCAATTTACCGGTTTCAGCGGCAGCTTCGGCCGCCATTAATAAGACATCTGAATATCTCATGAAATGGTAATTGATCCCTGAACGTTGTTCACCCCAACCACCTGTTCCGCGGTTAGCATCATCACCGACCCAATAAAAATTCTTTTTGGTCAGGTAGGGTCCTGAAATATCACCAAACTCAGCACGGATCCAATCTTTACCTGGCATTACTCCCCAGCCGTTAAAATCAATACCTCTTCTTCCGATGGTATAGTCGATACGAGGATCTAACAATCCGGTTTCAGGTGCAAAAGCTTGGGCAGAAGTAATACCGTAGTCATTCTTGATATCACTTTTATTAAAATCATCTAATAATGGTAAGCCATTTGCATCAACTTTGTACGCGTTTGCCAAATCTTGGGTTGGCTGACCAAATCCACAACAAGAACCTATTGGTCCTCCTGAAGGGAAATTCAAAGTTGAACCTCTGTTGCCATTGAAAGACAAACCGGCATCAGCCACAAATTGAATAGCAAAAACTGATTCAGCACTATTTTCTCCAGCAGCTCTAAAACTGTCTACAAACTCTGGATTTAAACTCCACTGCCCGATCAAAGTAACCAAAATATCATAAGCAGCTTGGTATTCTCTCTGATATAAATGAGCTTTCGCTAAAAAGGCCTTTGCTGTTTTCTGACTTGGCTTTCCTACCAAACCTTGACTCGTTGGCAAGTTAGAGGCTGCATAAGATAAGTCAGCTTCTATCTGGTCCCAAATTGGTCCGGAATTTGGTTGATTAAATTCAAATGCGGCAAAATTCTCTTCTGAAATATAAGGTACATTACCCCAAATCTTTTGAATTTCAAAATTGAATAAACCTCTCAAGAATCTGGCCTCAGCCAATTGCGCAGAAAAATCTCCTTCAGTTACCAAAGAAATTTGGTTGATGACAGCATTCGCTCTGTTCGTAGCCGCATATAAAGATCTCCACTTATTCCCGATATAAGGATTGGCAGTTTGCCAGTCGTAAGTTTCTAATAGAAACAAATCTGCCTGGTCACTATTGGTAGATCCTTTGTGCATGTCATCAGCCATTACATCGAACCACCAGTTATCTCCTGTTTTTTCCCAGTCGGCACCTCCTGTATCGGTCATTCCGTCTAATCCTGAATAAGCACCAACGAGTAATAATTCAATTCCCTGGGCGTTCTTTAAGGATTCATCACTTAACGAACCAAATGCTGTTTGCTCCGTAAATTCGTCGCTGCAAGACCATATGGTAGCGAGCAACGCCATTAAATATACTATCTTACTTTTCATTTCTAATTAAAATTTAATATTAAATCCTATCGTATAAATTTGTGAGAATGGATAGTTTTGCCAATCCACTCCTAATGTCAAATTCCCACCTCGCACAACTTCAGGGTCGATTCCGTCATAATCAGTAATAGTGAAAATGTTGGTACCCTGTACATACACTCTAAATGAATCCATTCCCATTTTCTTAACTGACGCATCAGGAATAGTATAACCCACTTGTAAATTCTTTAAACGGAAATAAGAACCGTCTTCCACAAAGAACGAGTTAGGGTTAGTTTCTCCATTCTGAATTGTAGCACTAAGTGCAGGAATATTTGTATTGGTATTATCTGGTGTCCAAGAATTTACTAATCTGGTTGACCTGTTACCATTCACAAATGTTGGGAAATCTGTATAGATCTTGTTATAGTTGTAGATCTCATTTCCTTCAGATCCTGTAAAGAATGCGGATACATCAAATCCGGCATAACCCAATCTGGCATTGATACCATAAGTAAAATCAGGAAGTGGACTTCCAATGTATGTACGATCATCGTCAGTTATTTGTCCGTCGCCATTGATATCTCTGTATTCAAATCTTCCGTTTTCGTCCAAACCTTCCACTACTCTACCATAAAATTCAGATAAAGATCTTCCTTCTTCAGTTCTGGTAATCGCACCACCTCTAAATCCTCCGTCACCTGTATAGAACGGTGAAGCGAGGTCAACTACCTCATTTTTGTATTTAGATAAATTAAAATCTATGCCATAAGAGAATCCAGAATCAGTCACATCAGAAAAGCCTAATGCAAAATCTATACCAGTATTTTTAAATTCACCAATATTCACAAAAGGTGCACCGGCATCCGGACCTGTAGAAGGGATAATGGTGAAATCCTGAGCAATCAGATCAGAAGTAACAATGGTATACCATTCTATAGACGCATATAATTTATCTTGGAAAAAGCCCATTTCAGCACCAATGTTGGTTGTTTTAGACGTTTCCCATTTCAAATCCGGGTTACCAATAGAATTGATCTTGGCTCCTGTGGCAATGGCTGATCCATTTAATGCATAATTGGCAAACTGCTCAGACAATACAGACTCATTGATCGTTGGGTTTCCACCAACTTCCTGGTTACCTAATTCACCATAAGAAGCTTTTAATTTTAATCTGCTCATAAAGAAGTCAGCAGGCCAAAAATCTTCTCCACTAACTAACCAACCCGCACTAAAACTTGGGAACCAATCTGTTTTGTTGTCTCCTTTGAATTTTGACGAAGTATCTTGTCTTAACGTAGCCGTTAAGAAATATTTATTGGCATAATTGTAATTCACAGAACCAAAAACAGAGAACAATGAACTTTCATATTCATAGGCATAAGCTACGTTAGGTGCTCCTGAACCGTTTGAAAGGTTGTAAAAATCAGGTGATTCAAATAAATAACCTGTTCTCGTAACTTGTTTTCCAGAACCGCTATTCTTAACTGCTTCAACCCCTAATAATGCATTTACGTTGTGATTTCCGAATGTTTTTGCATAATTCAAAGTGTTTGACCATGTCCAGTCAAAACTATACTGATCTGTTACTCCTAAAGTATTGGTAGCGAGTGGCTCAGAATGCTCAGGGTCTAAAGCCTGAAAGAATCTGGCGTCAAAATTGTTCATTGACACCCCAAAACTTGTTTTGGCAGTTAAGCCATCGATAATTTCATAGGCTGCATAAACATCTCCAAAAATACGCAATGATTTATTGAAATCATTTCTACCTCTGTATAATTGAGCATAACCACTTCTGGTATTCCCCAAACCGTCAGCATCACCACCATAAGTACCCGCTAAATTTCCGTCGTTATCAAAAACTGGGACCACGGGAGACATTCTCAAAGCATTTTCAAAGGCTTCAGCGTTTCCGGCATTTCCATCAGACCAGGCAACATTTAAATGTTCTCCAACTGTTAAACGATCTTTGATCTTGAATTCTGAGTTTAAACGAGTAGTGTATCTTTCGAAACCTGTATACTTTAAGATACCATCTCTGTTCAAATAACCCACAGACATAAAATACTTTCCTGCATCATTTCCTCCCTGCATAGAAAGGTTTACATTGGTGGTCGGCGCATTTCTGGTGAGCTCTTTTGGCCATTTTGTACCGCCAGGGATCACATCAGCGTCCACGCCTCTGGTGTTGTACACTTTATCTGACAACCTCCAATCAGCAGGCGTATACACATAATCATTAGGTTGTTGATCAACATATTGAGGATTATATAATCTTGCACCATCATTGATATAAGTTTGCAAAAGCATGTCTTTGTGCTGTTCGTGGTTCATCAAATCAGGTAAGTTGGTAGGTGTAGAGAATCCTGAATACACATCCAAAGAAAGTGTAGCTTTTTGCTGAGCATAACTACCACTTTTAGTTGTTACGATGATTACACCGTTTGCAGCTCTTGCACCATATATAGAAGCTGCACCATCTTTTAATACGTTCATTTGAGCAATATCTCCAGGATCGATACTGTTTAAGATATTCGGGTCAGTTGTTTGAACCCCGTCAATAATGTATAGTGGGTCAGTACTGTTGTAAGTACCAAAACCACGAATAGTGATCTTAGGTGCTGCACCGGGCGCTCCACTTGTGACTACGTTCACACCGGTTACCCTTCCTTGAAGTGCCTCCGCTGCGTTCGCAACCGGTACTTTCAAAGCCTCATCCAAATCAACCGAAGCGACGGAACCCGTAATGTCTCCTCTTGTTTGGCTGGTGTAACCTACCACTACTACTTCTTCTAATTGATTAGCATCTTCAGACATTAAAGCATTGACAACGGACTGACCATTGACATTGATGTCTAAAGTTTGGTAACCAACAAAACTAAATTCTAGCACTGCATTTGAATCTACTCCTTCTAAGACGTAGTTTCCATCAAAATCAGTTACTACTCCATTGGCCGTTCCCTTCACGACTACATTCGCTCCAGGTAAGGGACCATTCGCATCTGATACTGTTCCTGTTACACTTTGCGCCTGTATGTAGCCACAAAGCATAAAAGCCCCAAGAAAAATTAATTTCTTAATTAGATAATTGTTTTTCATAAAATAATTCATAATTAAAAGTTAATTGAGTTAGCTAAAAAAAAACAAAATTATTTCACTGTCATTCGAAAATCGTCAGGTGCGGTGAACAAAATTAATCGGATTACAAGCGAAATGAAAATTTCTCTTTTTAACATTTTTTGAAATATCTAGTCCTATGTGTTAAACTATAATTTCTATCTTTACAAAAGTATCCCCCTTGTTAAATAATTGTTAATAGTATATTGTCATTTTTTGATACTTTTTTGAACCCATGAATAATAAATTTCACAGAGAAATTACACAACTAACCCCGGAAGATTGCTTCTTGATTTTTGACCGTGTAAAGGATAAATTCGATTTTCCTATCCATTTTCATCCGGATTATGAATTGAACTTTATTTACAAAGGTAAAGGTGTTAGAAGGATTGTTGGTGATCACATGGCAGAAATTGAAGATTATGAACTCGTGTTTATGGGAAGCAATTTGGTACATTGTTGGGAACTGCACAATTGTAAAAACACAGAGATAAGAGAAGTGTGTATTCATATTCAAAGCGATCTGTTAGATGATAATTTATTAAATCGAGAGGTTTTTAAACCCATTAAGGATATGTTTCAACGATCTAGAAACGGTATTCTTTTCTCTCAGGAAACGGCAAAAATGATGATGCCCAGAATATTAAATTTATCAAAAATTAGCGGTATCGATAATTTTCTGACCCTTATCTCTATATTGTATGACCTTTCTGTCTCAAGGAATCAAAAAATACTTTCTAATTCCTTACCCGATCGTGACGATTTTGAAAACAGCTCAAGAATTAAGAAGGTCCATCAATACATTCAGGAGAACTATCAAAAAAAGATCTCCTTAGAGGAAATATCAAATTTGGTCAATATGACCCCGGTATCTTTTAACAGGTTCATTAAAAAACGAACAGGCAGAACTTTCATTACTTATGTCAATGATATTAGAATTAGCATGGCAGCTCGACATTTATTAGAATCTGAATACACCATTGGAGAAATAAGTTTCAAATGCGGTTTTAACAATATTGCAAACTTCAATCGAATTTTTAAACAGACCAAGAATATTACGCCCAGTGAGTACAGGACAGAATTTATCAATGTCCATCAAGGTAAAAAAAGACTATAATGTATATTAGCTCTATCCTAAAAGTTTAGATAATATAAACGCTGTCAAAAATCCAACTGTAGCTAAAATGGTAGTCATTAAAGTCCAGCTTTTAAAAGTTTGTTTTTCGTTCAATCCGAGATATTTGCTAACCAGCCAAAAACCACTGTCATTAACATGAGATAAGATAGATGCGCCACTGGCAATGACAATCACTAAAAGTGCTTTATCTATTTCATTCATATTTCCCATTAATAAAGGTGAGGTAATTCCTGCAGAAGTGATCATGGCCACAGTTGATGAACCTTGAAGAATTCTGATCAAGGCCGCAGCAATAAATGCAAAAAGCAAAATACTAATTCCAACAGAAGAAAAATAGTTTGCGATCATTTCACCTGTCCCTGTGTTGACCAACATTTCTTTAAAAACGCCCCCTGCACCGGTCAATAAAATAATGACTCCCGCTGGTCCCATCGATTTTGAAGTAATATCGAACAATTTTTCTTTACTGAATCCGCGTTTTATCCCTAATAAGTACCATGCCATTAAATTGGCAATGATCAATGCCGTAAAAGGGTGTCCAATCATTCTAAACCAATTCCGGGTTGTTTCGCTCAGTAAGCTTTCAGGCACTAACGGACTCGATATGATCGTGTTGAGAACAATTAAATTGATAGGTATAGCTATAATGGAAAGGACCAAGATTACCCCCGGAAAATTCTGATCTTTATATTCCTTCTCATTCATGGCAGGAGCACTTACAAAAATCCTTTTCGCGATATATTTTCCAAATAGGGGTCCGCTCAAAATAGCAGTAGGTATACCCACAATAAATCCAAAAAGAATGACCCATCCGAGATCTGCCTTTAAAATATCGGCAACTGCCACGGGACCGGGTGTAGGCGGAATAAACGCGTGTGTAATCGCTAAACCTGCTAAAAGGGGTATGGCGTACAACAGCAATGACTTACCGGACTTCCGCTGTAGGGAATAGATAATTGGAATTAAAATGATAAAAGCCACATCGAAAAAAACTGGAATAGCAACAAAAAAACCGGTGATCATTAATGCCCAGGAAGCATTCTTCTCCCCTAACTTCTCGAGCATATAGTTACCCAAGGCCTCGGCTCCTCCGGAATGTTCGAGAATTGCTCCAAACATAGAGCCCAATCCGACCACCACAGCCACAAAACCCAATGTATTGCCCATGCCTGTTTGTATGGTTTCAATGATTTGCATGGGCTCCATACCGGCTATAAGTCCGACAACAATACTGGCGATCAATAAAGAAATAAATGCTTGTATTCGCACATATAGGATAAGAACTAATAAGACGGCTACCCCGATAAAAACGGCTAAGAGCAACTGATAATCAATCATCTGAATTCCAATTTGAATGAAAAAATTGACCCTCAGGCTTATCAATTCTTTGATAAGTGTGTGCACCAAAAAAATCTCTTTGAGCCTGAATCATATTCGCAGTAGATTGTTTCGTTGTCATGGTAATCCAATAATCATAGGCAGTACTGATGGAATTCAAAGAAATTCTTTTTGCCAAGCCAAAAAATAAGATGTCTCTTACTGACGATTCTTTGGATCTCAATAAATCGGTTATTTCGTCAATTTCAAACAGATCTTCAGCACTTTTAAAATGATCGACGCATTTTTCCATCAAAGCCGATTTGATGATACAACCATTTGTCCATATTCTGGCAATTTCCGACAAATTCAGTTGCCATTTTTTCTCTTCAGAATAGGCCTTTATCAAAGCAAAACCCTGTTGATGATTGATCCACTTTACGAACAAATAAGCGCTTTTTAATTGATCCAGATCGGGTATCTCATGAGGAGGCAAGTTGTCAATTTTAAGCGCCAATGTAGA
>CAVQQR010000014.1:0-28547 GCA_963715015.1 uncultured Flavobacteriaceae bacterium | reverse complement strand
CTTAAAGAACGATTCCTTTTTCTTGACCTCCTTTTTGGCTTTTTTTGCTGCCTTTTCTGATGTCATATTGGGTTTAGTAAAAATTTTATCGAAGAATTTTTCAAGATCACTGTCTTCTATATAATCCTCACAGGCCAAACTTTCCAGATCTTGCTCGGTTAAAGGTTCAAAATTTGTCAAATATCTATTTGATAATGTTCTATTTCGTTGAATCTCTCTCAATGTATAACCAACCAATGGCAAAGCCAATTTCCCTCCTGAGCCCAAGGCGCCCGAATTAAAATGGAGCCTGGGAGAATTGCAACCTACGCGTGAAACCAATACTAAATTAGGAGTAAATCCTGCAAACCATGCATCGGCGTAATCCTGAGAAGTACCTGTTTTACCGGCGATCTCTTTGGATACGCCAAATTGAGTAGAAATTGCCGTCCCTGTTCCTTCTCTTACTGCCTTCCTCAGCATGGCTCCCATCAAAGTACTGGTATATTCGCTCATCACTGCTTCTCTTTTTTGTGCACTTTTATGCTCATAAATCTTTGTCCCATCCGCAGTTTTGATACTCATAACACTATACGGATGAATTTTTTTTCCTCCATTCGCAAATGCGGCATAGGCCGAGGCCAATTCATAAATACTTGCACTCGAAGTTCCTAAGGCAACCGAGGGGTTGGTTTCCAGCTGCTGACTAAAGCCCAGCTTCGACCACATAGAATGCAGCGCTTCAAATGGCAATGACAAAAACAACCTTACCGTGGGTACGTTCATCGATTTTGCCAGGGCAGCAGCAACAGAGTACTTGCCACCAAATGAATTATCATAATTTCTGGGTGTCCAGTTGTCAAAATCGCTCAGAACCAAAGAATCATTGCTGATATAATTGCATGGCTTAATTCCATTCTCCAAAGCAGCTGCATAAAGAATAGGCTTAAAGGTGGAGGCTACCTGTCTTTGTGCATAAATTTGTTCATAGGGATATCTCCTGAAATCTATCCCTCCTACCCATACTTTGATACCTCCTGAATTTGGATCCAATCCCAACATACCTGCATGTAACAAGCTCAGATCTCGCTTGATACTATCAAGAACTGAAATCGAATCTGAGGTAAACCCTTCCCATGAAAATATTTCACGCTTCCTTTTTTCTTCAACATTTTTAAAGTTACCCTCGTTCAAAACCTTTTCAGACAAAGATGTCAGTACTTTTTTTCCCGATCCATTGCTGAACTGTCTGTCTAGAAGAGGTTGCATTTTTGACAAATGTTTCTGAAAAGCCGAAAGGGCGTAGGTCTGCATTTCCAGATTTAAACTGGTGTGTATCTCCAATCCGTCTGTATAGATATTGTAGGTAGTACCCTCCTTTTGGTTGATACTATCGATGATTTTTTCCAATTCTCGCTTTACCTGCTGCAAAAAATAATTGGCCTTACCATGACTTTTTAAATTTGCATAATCGAGACTGAGGGGTAATTCTTGCAGTGAATCTTTTTCGTTCTCATCGAGAAAATCATATTTGGACATTTGCTCGAGTACGGTATTCCTTCTCTCCAAAGCGTGTTCAGGATATAATCTCGGGTTATAATAAGTATTCGCCTTTAACATACCCACCAGGACCGCACTCTCTTCAAGGTTTAAATCCTGAACCTGCTTATTGAAATAACGACGAGAAGCACTTTCTATGCCATAAATATCCTCTCCAAAAGGCACCGTATTGAGATAGAGTTTTAAAATATCCTGTTTGCTGTATATATGCTCAAGCCGGTTTGCGAGAATAATTTCTTTCGATTTATTTACAGCAGTAGTGAGTGGTCCAAACCTTTTTCTGCCATACATGTTTTTTGCCAATTGCTGTGTAAGTGTGCTACCTCCTCCGGCACTTTCTTGCTGAAAAATTATGCTTTTAACCAGCACCCTCATTAAACTGCGCGCATCTATTCCCTTATGTTCATAAAAACGCACATCTTCGGTAGCCAATAAGGCATTGATCAGATCCTCGGGTATCTGTTCAAATTCAACGTTCGTCCTGTTTTCAACAAAGTATTTGCCCAATAGTTCTCCTTCCTCAGCAAAGACTAGTGAAGCTGTTTCATTTTTGAATTCTCTCAATTCCTCCTTATTGTATAAATGACCAAAAACGCCCAAATATACACCTGCGAAGAAAAGAGTCATCAACAAAAAAGCCGCCAGAACGACAAGAAGAAAGTATTTTAAAAACCTCATAAACAAAATCAAAATCCCGGCAAATGTAAGCCCAAAAAAAAGAAGAACCTTTTGAGTTCTTCCTTTTTTAACAAAAATTATTAGATTAATTTAACTTTCTCTGTATTTTGTCAATCGCATTTTCAATCGATTTTTCGGGTTCAATAATGTTGTACTCTCCCCAAAAATCGGGATCGGTAAAACCAGAGGTCTTATCCACCAAGATCACATTCGATCTCAATTTTTCAGTATTTTTTAAACCGACATTTTCCGTATTATTCTTCCAATCTGTGATCGCCATCTCAATGACTACCCCATAATTAGAATTGAATAATTTCTTTTTCCAATTGACCTTAAACCCCAGCTCTAATCGACTGTAACTTTGAAACCATTTTCCGTTACTTTCTTTGTAATCTATTTGATAGTTGGCAGTGATAGGGGTTACATCGGCGTTATTGGGCTTTCTTTTAACAAAAAATCTACTCGCCAAGGCTTTATTCTCTAAATTGAGACTGATATCTACCTTTGTAATCGCATAACTTTGCGCATCTATGTATAGCTTACCATAAAACATGGGCTCTTCTATACTCGGCAATTGTCTAAAACTGATAATGTGGGTCGGCCGATTGTTTAAATTGGTAATGTTCGTATAACTGAACGAATAATTTCTCAAACTTTCCTCATCCAAGATCAAGTTTCTGTTTTTGGCAATATCAAACCTCATGGTATTGTAAGGACCTCCTTGTAATTTCAACACCAAAGTATCCAACTTTTTATAATCTGTGCTTTTTCTCGATTTGAACAATCGAGCATAATCCTCTGCGTTTGACATATAGGGCTGTTTGTAAATCTCCACAACGGCTTCTGACAGCGAGGCATATTTTTTTCCTTTACTTATGGATTCTCGGTAAAAAGCAGTCATGATCAAGGGTTCATCCGTATAATTATTCTTGATTCTCTCTACAGCCTCCCTCACAATCTTTTCAGGATCTTTGGTAGATATATTGACCTCCTTAAGTTGCTCAATGGACTCGGTTAATTTGATGACATTCTTCTCAGAATTTAAACTGCCCAACGAAACTACTTTATTGTTGAAACCCAAATAAGCAATCAGCAAATCATTATTGCTTAAATCTGATGGAACTTTTATAGAAAACTCCCCTTCGCTGTTGCTTACGGTAGAAATATTCGAACCTACAACAGAAATACTGGCATATTCTAGGGTTTTTCCTGACTTATCAGAAACAATCGTTCCTGTAAATTCTACAAAATCCTCAGTTTCCTGAGCGTAGATATGAGGCTGAAATGCAAAAAGTAGACTTAAAAAAAATAAAAACGACGCGCTTTTAACACACACCCGCTTTTGTATTGCTCTATATTGTATCATGATGTTGAACTTTAGTTTTAATGATTTACTAAAATACAAAATGATTGAGACTTTTTTTTATAAATGAGTGACAATAAATGTTAATGAAATGGTAATTATTGATTTCTACTGTACATTAACGGACTAAATGCCATGGCCGCGAGCAGAACTGTGTCGCCAATCTTAAAACGATGGCTATCTCCTTCTTCACCGACCACTTTCACAATTTCTTGCCCGGACAGAACGGTGAAGATCGTTAGGAAATCCTGTTTTTCAATATTTAATATCTCGCCGGTCAGCTGAAATTTACCGCTGACATTGCTTTTAAATAGCAGTGTTTTGGGATTTCCTTGTTCTTTTATTTTCCCTTTTTCTAAAATGATCAATAAATCAGACATCTTGACAATTTCACCAATATCATGACTGATCAAAATAGTTGTGAGCTCAAATTGCTTATGCAAAGTCAAAATGTATTCCTGCAACTCATGTCTCATTTCTGAGTCTAAAGCTGAAAGTGGCTCATCTAAGATCAAGATTTCCGGTTTTTGCGCAAGTGCCCTGGCTACTGCCACCCGCTGTTTTTGTCCGCCCGAAAGGAATTCCGGTTTTCTTTGGACCAATTCACCTAATCCGGATACTTCGATCAATTCTTCTATCATTTTTGGATTTTTTTGATTCGAAGCGTAGATCAGATTCTCCTTTACGGTCATATTCGGGAAAAGCGCATAATCCTGAAAGACAAAACCTATATTTCTCCTTTGAGGTGGCAAATGGATGTTTTTTTGCTGATTGAACCAAGTTTGATTTTTTACCTTGATCTCTCCTGATTCGGGTTTCATCAAACCTGCGAGAAGTTTCAACAGCGAAGTCTTTCCCGCTCCAGATTTACCAAATATGCTGACGAAACTTCCTTTTTCAATCTGAAGATCAAGCTCCAGGTCGAAATGACCATTGGCCGCATGCAGTTGTTTTTTTATAGAGACATCAATCATTACCAGATACTTTTAGAGGATTTTCTGTTCACAAAATAAACGAACAACAAGATGAAAAAGGTAAGTGCAAATAGAATAAATGAATAAGAATTTGCCTCTGTATAATTTAGCGCTTCCACTTTATCATAAATGGCAATAGAAGCCACTTTCGTTTTCTCGGGAATATTCCCCCCAATCATCAACACCACGCCAAACTCTCCTATGGTATGGGCAAAAGCGAGAACTATACCCGTCAGCAACGAAGCCTTCATATTAGGCAAAAGTACTTTTCTCAAGGTCATGAACTTAGATTTCCCCATTAAATAAGAAGCCTCTTTTAAATCCTCAGGAATATTCAAAAACCCTGCTTGGATAGGATGTACCATAAAAGGTAAACTGTAAATAACCGAGGCTAGCACCAATCCTTCAAAAGAAAAGACAAAACGCAGCCCAAAATATTCATCCAAAAAATGACCAAACCCGTTCGCCGGACTAAATGCGACCAACATATAAAAACCGATTACAGTAGGCGGTAAAACCAATGGCATGCTTACCAAAGCTTCAAAAACGGGTTTCAATTTCGTTTTGGTTTCAGATAACCAATAGGCCAATGGAATGGCGATGAACAATAACAACAAAGTTGTCATCGCTGCCAGCTTAAAAGTGAGCAATAAAGGAGACCAATCAATCATGATAGAGCATTATTTCATTGGTTTTAACCATCGCACAAATTTCCTGTCCCAAACTTAAATTGAGTTGCTTTACCGCATTCGCTGTAATAATAGAAGTAATCAAGCCCAATTTAGTCTCAATTGTCAATCGGCACAATAATTCGTCTTTGTCTAAAGCCTTGATCTTGCCAACCATTCTATTCTGCAAACTGATAGGAAGGTTCTTTTCTAAGGCAATGACGACTTCAGTTTCTTTAAAAACGACTTTAACCGGATGACCAATCTTGAGATAGTGCGCCGTTTCAGGGGTATCTATCACAATGGCAGAAAAAAGCACTTGATCTACTTCGACTTTTACCAAGGAGATAGACTTACTGTACTTAATTTCTTTTATATGTCCGTTGAGTTCATTCATATGTCATATCCGTATTTCTTGAGTATTTCCCTTCCTTTGGCCGAAAAAATAAAATTGTAAAACTTTTCAGCTCCTACCTGATTTTCACTGTTCTTCAAAACCAAAATACCCTGTGATATCTCTTTGTATTCAGCTGGTGGAATTTCTTTCCAAACTCCTTTGCTTTTTAGGTTTTCATCTAAAACAGAGGATTTTGATGTAAAACCGACCTCGGCCACACCGGTATAAATAAACTGATTGGTTTGAGAAACGCTTTCCCCGAAAACAAGTTTATCCTGCAACACTTTCCAAATACCTTTTTTTATTAATAATTCCTTGACCGGAATCCCATAAGGTGCCAACTCCGGATTAGCAATAGCAATGTGTTTAATCTCAGGATCTGTCAATCCCTCCAAAGTCAGATTGATTTCTTTCATCGACCACAATACCAAAATCCCCTTTGCATATACCTCGGGTTCTTTAGAACCAAATCCTTGCTGAAATAAGTAATTTGGGTAATACATATCTGCGGATAAAAAAAGGTCGAAAGGAGCACCTTCCGTTATTTGAGCGGTCAGCTTACCTGAGGATGAAATACTTACCGTACAACCAATACCCGTTTCATTTGTAAAAGCCTCCGTCAGTTCGGGAATCACAAATTGTAAATTGGCGGCAGCTGCAATAGCAATCTTCTTATTTCCATCATTCACTTGATTACAAGCATTAGAAAATAAAAGAAGCGTTGATAAAAAAAAGACGAAAACAAAATTCTTAACGAGCAATTTCAAATCAAAATATTTGTACGCAATTTAAGCTTTTTTATAGGTTCTTTTATTCAGAAAATAAATTAGTCCCCCCACTGCCAAAGCAATGATCACAGTCATTAATTCACTTTGATTAGAATTGGAGAGTAACCACAAAGAAATGAACATCACGAAAATGGCCAAACTATATCCTCCCTTCAGATGAAGAGATGTTTCGTCACTGATTCCTAACTTTCTGAGTTTCACCATTGTCAGGGCTGTCATAAAAATAATCATCACTTTCGTAATGACACTTAAGCCCAAAGCATAGTAAAAAGTATTGCTAACCGAAACGATCAAAACAAGTAATGAAAATAGGACAATAGATAAATTAGGGATAGCCGTTTTGTGATGAAGTTTTCCAAATATTTTGGGTAACTGCCCTTTCTTACTCATGGCAAAAGGAATTCTGGAACCGATCAGAACAATCGAATGCAGGGTGCCTAGTATAGAAAAAAACGCACCCAAACTTATGAGGCCGCCTCCCCAGGTACCTGAAAATTGAAAGGCCGCCTCAGCCAAGGGTTTATCACTATGAGCTAAATCAGGCAAGGTTCCCATGCAGACCAGCTGTATGAGCAAATAAAATGTAGCGACGATCAACATACTGACAATCAAAGCAAAAGGGATGGTTTTTTTCGGATTTTTAACTTCTCCTGTATTGACTAAAATTGCTTCAAACCCGGTAAAAGCAAAGACCAATACCAAAATAGAGGCCGATAAATCAGATGGGGAAGGAGCTTCTGTATGACTGAACAAAAGGTCAGTATCTATAAAAAACCAACCGACAGCAATAAATAAAAATAAAGCTGTGAGCTTTGTAATGGTCAGAAAATTACTGGCCAATTTTGCCTCTCTAACTCCCCTGTAATTCAAAAAAAATAAGCAAACCGTCACAACTGTAATCGTTAGAAATCTAATCGCATCCTCTTCAAAAACAGGTGAAAAAAAAGATAAATAAGTAACCAATAAATTCACGAGGGCCGCGTAAGTTGCAATTCTGGAAATGAATAACAGCCAGCCAACAAAAAAACCCCATAGCGGACCTAGGGTCTGGTGAACATATAAATAGGGTCCACCTGTATTTTTAAACTGACTCGAAACTTCGGCAAAAACCAGGACCACGCAAAAAATGATTATGGCACAAAAAATCATGGCAACCAAACTCCAAAAACCGGAAAGCGCATAAATTTTAGAAGGTAAGCCAAAAATTCCCGCACCTATAATGCCATTGATAATTAAAAATACCAAATCCCATTTACCAAACTCTCTTTTTAAAGTTGTCAAGGGCCTATCCTTTTAAAGTCAAGGTCTTGAAAATCAAAACTAAAATCAATATAGGGGGAAATTCCCGTCATTTTTATTCCGTCTATTGGATGGTCATTACCCGTTTGAAAAATAACAAAGGCATCGGCATTCATATCTTGGTATTCCCATTTTACGGCAAAAGTATGGTCTTTATAGAATTTCAATTCACCATTTAATTTTGGCGAACGATAAGATCTTATATGCATTTCATTCCCTTTCATAAAAACCTCCACTTTACCAAACCAGGGGTCTTCATATAGTCCTATATACTTTTGAACATCTGTCTTATTTACCTGGTTCGCTTGAACCACTCGCCATACCTCCTCTGTAATAAGGTCTCCCGATTTATTGTTTTGTTCTAATCTCTCTGCATAAAAATTGAGCCAATCTGTCTTTTCGACAGGTAAATAGGCGTCGACAATGCTATTGCTGACCGCCGTAAAAAGAGCTCCACCTCCCGGTTCTGTATTTGTTAAAACGATAACTCCTAAATTCAGATCCGGAATCAAAACTGTTTTAGACAACATGCCGGGCAAACCGCCCGTGTGTGAGACATGGAGATTCCCTTTTACGTCTTTCAAAAACCAACCCAGGCCATACCCATAAAAATGCGTCTGATATTGATCTTTTAACGGTGTTTTCATAGCTGTATGAATTCGCCACATTTCTCGATGAGATTCTTCTGAAAACAAAGTTTGACTGAGGTCCTTTCCATACTTCCCTTGATTGAGTTGCACAAAAAGCCATTGAGTGAGGTCGTGTATATTGGAGTAAATTCCTCCGGCTGCTCCATTCACATTTTTAGTAAAATGGGGTATTTCCCTGATCGCCTTATTTGCATTGTGTGGTGCGGCCAAACTTTCACGATCTTTAATTCTAGGCCAGAAACTATAGGTTTGATTCATGCCCAAAGGTTTAAATATTCTTTTTTCAATAAAAGACTCAAAAGTATCTCCGGTTACTCTGGCCACAACTTCTCCCGCCACGTAATAAAGTAAATTATCATAATCAAATTGAGTTCGAAAGGCAGACTGTGGTTCAAAGTATTGAAAAACACCTAAAATATCCTTCATGGTAAAATCGGAACCATCCGGAAAAAACATCAGGTCACCGGCTCCTAAACCCAAACCACTTCTGTGTGTGATCAGATCCTGAAGATTGAAATTCTCAGTGACATAGTCATTGTACAAAGTAAATTCGGGTATGTATTTAACGACCTTATCTGTCCATTGAATTTTCTTTTCATCCACCAATATAGCCAATGCCGCGGTGGTAAATGCTTTTGAATTTGATGCGATGGCAAAATTGGTGTATTCATCAACCTTCTCCTCAGTCTCAATCGATTTTACCCCATAACCTTTTTGATGCACAACCTGCCCGTCTTTCACTACCAGCACAGCGACTCCGGCCACTTGCATCTGTGACATCGATTCTTCAACAAGTGCGTCAATTTGATCACTGCCGAGTTGTGCAAATCCAAATATTGAAAAAAGAAAAATACTACATCCCAGTAAAAATTTCTGCTTTTTTGGCATCATGCGCTACTTCTTCGGAAGTATTTTAAGAATACCCACATGTTCTACGGCGACATACAAATAACCGTCAGGGCCTTGACGCACATTTCTCACCCTACCTATGTCCTCCAATAGTTTGATCCGCTCGGTAACTTTTTTATTCTTAAGTACCAACATTTCAAGGTATTTAAATTTTAGGGAGCCTACCAGTAAATTCCCTTTCCAATTGGGGTAAAGATCACTGGTAACGATTTCCATTCCGCTCGGAGCAATTGAGGGTACCCAATAGTGCAGGGGCTGTTCCATTCCAGGCATGCTCGTTTTATCTGTGATGGGTGTATTGTTGTAATTGATACCATAGGTAATGACCGGCCATCCAAAATTTGCCCCTTTTTTGATGATATTGATCTCATCACCCCCTTGCGGACCGTGCTCATTGACCCAGATTTCCTTGGTCATTGGGTTAAAGATCATCCCCTGCGGATTTCTGTGCCCGTATGAATAAATCGCTTTTTTTGCGTTGGCTTCATTCACAAAAGGATTATCCGATGGAATGGACCCATCGTCATGTAATCGGTACACTTTTCCTCCATCGCGGCTCAGATCCTGAGGATTTATATCATTTTCTCCCCGATCACCTATACTGAAATACAGAAATCCCTTATCGTCAAAGCGTACCCTTGATCCAAAATGCTGAACTTTCTTTGTATTAGGCATGGCTTTGTATAATACCTCCACATTGGTCAGCGCGTCTTTGTCTAACTTGGCCCTTGCAAGGGTAGTATTTCCTCCTTCTCCGCCACCTTCAGAAGATCCATAGGTAAAATAGATCCAGCCTGTCTGACTGTAATTGGGATGCACTTCGATGTCCAGCAATCCCCCTTGTCCGTTTCTATATATTTTTGGAACATTTTTTATCGTGATCTGTTCACCATTTTTGTATCTGTATATATTCCCGTTGATCTCTGTGACCAACATGCTGCCGTCCGGCAACCAGGTCATCCCCCAAGGAATATCCGCCCCTTTTGCCACTAATTCATAAGTATAATTCTTCGGATCAGATTTTACGATTTCATCGTTCAGTTTCTCATGATCTTGAGAACAGGCGAAGAAACAAGGCAATAACATGACTAAATAAATAATTTTTTTTCGCATCGGATTTTTCTTTTACAACCTAAAAAAGTTTTAGCCCAAATTAGCAAATTCTATTCAATCTGTAAAATATACTTCCATTTTTACTAACTTCGAATAAAAATACATACCATGATCAAAAAAATAGGGATCGCCTTGCTCGCGATCTTCATAATCATCCAGTTTTTTAGACCAGAAAAAAACAACACCAATGATCTCAGCAATGATGTTTCAAAAAAATACGAGGTACCTGAAGAAGTCAATAAGATCCTTACAGTCGCCTGTAACGATTGCCATTCAAATAAGACCGAGTATCCTTGGTATGCAAACATCCAACCTGTGGCATGGTGGCTCAATGACCATGTGGTAGACGGCAAAAGACACCTGAATTTTTCCGATTTTACACAATTACCTATCGCCGTTCAAAACCATAAATTTGAGGAAGTGATTGAAGTAATTGAAGAAAATGAAATGCCTTTGGAATCTTATACCTATTTGGGTCTGCACAAAGAGGCCAATCTGAATGCGGAGCAAAAAGAAGCCCTCATGAATTGGGCAAAATCACAAATGGCCTTTTTAAAGTCAAACTATCCCGCAGATAGTCTCGTTTTGAAACGCAGGTAGTTTTTTTATTGATACATGTCATTTATATCTATGGCACATAGGTTGGTCATGACTTTGGCTATTTTTTGAGTAACTGCCTTAAAAAATATTTCTCCTTTTTTAACGGTGGCCTTTTTCGGATTACCTACACCTGTATCCCTAGTGATTTTAGACCATTTGCGCTCTGTCCATAACCAACTCTCTGAGAATTCAGTTATTTTATGCTTCTTCTCCGCGCCATCCCCCCATTCGCTTTTTGGTAAAACGAGATCAGGTTTTAGATACAAAAGCAAACTGGTTTCCATTTCTTCAGCATGATCTCCATTTAACTCAAAAAAATCTGCACGATTCATGGCCTGAAACCAATTACTTGTAGCCAAAAACATTTTTGGGAAGGCCAGTCCCAACTCTCTTAACATCGTTTTGAAATCGTTACCGCCATGACTGTTTAAAATCAATAATTTAAAAATCCCTTGTCTGTTTAAGACAGTGATGATATCTCTTAAAATAGCCAATTGGGTAGAAGGGTTTAAGTTGATATCCAGATAAATATCACTCTGACCGGTATTTACTCCAAAGGGAATTGTAGGTAAAAGAATCACTTTAGACCCATTTTCCCAGGCAATTCTGGTCGCTTCGGCTCCTATTGAATCGGCTTCAATATTATCAGTAGCATAAGGTAAATGCCAATTGTGTGCTTCAGTAGCTCCCCAGGGTAAAACGGCTAACTCTATTTTTTCATTTTTTAAATGTTTCCAATTGGTCTCGGCTAAAATATAGGGTCTAATCATTCAGTATTCTATTAGGTTATTTATGAAAAATCAATCAAAATGGCAAACGTTTGATGACGGCTTCCTTTCTGGCCATCAGGTCTTGGTCGGCCTTTTGTCTTCTTTTGTCTTTTTTGGCAAAAAAGTATTTATACTTGGCATTCGTCAGGTCAAAATCATTCCCCTGAGCTGTACCCTTGACATCTATCCCCATTTTAACCAGGGGTACAGGGGTTTTTAAAACGGAGACATGGAAGGAATAATTTCCGTTTAACCTTTGTACTCCGCCAACAGCCACACGATATCTGTCTACTTGAAACTCAGAAGGAAAAACCTCTAACACTTGATCATTATACTGCAGGGCAAACGACATTTCATCGATGACGTTTTTTTCTTTGTCTTTAAAAAAGAGCATTTTGGCCATTTTTCTGAAAGTTTCACTATCCATGATGACCATATTCTTCCCCAAAATTCTGGCGATCAGTTCCAGTTTATTTGCCGCCATAGCCAAATTAGCATCTATTTGTGCCCTGCCCTTCATCCTGAAATTTACATGCCCATCAAAGGAGCCGGCCATCGGCATGATCGAATCTAGTACCGGGAACATATCTATTAAGTTAGCCAAATCAATATCCATCAACTTAAAATCCATAGCCATATTTGCCTGCTGTTTACTTTTGGCTTCATAGGTGGAAGAGGTGAACATTTTCGCTCCATTGGTAATCATGTTCAAACTGTTCATCGCTATTTTTTGGTCTTTTAAAACCACCTGTCCTTTTAAATTTTTCAAAGTGATTTTGCCCATTTTAACTTCATCGAGCTGCGTATTCCAAATAAACTCTACTCCCTTTGGCACGACAAAAACCGCAGTACTGTCAGCCGTTTCCACATCAGATATGGTGACCAATTTAGCATTCGGGTCAATTTCTTCGGCCTTTTCATTCTTCTCCCCGGCATTCAGTGCCTTGATCATCTGATTGACATCTGTAAATTTTGAACGAATAGATAAATCTCCTTTCATCAGTTCATCTCTAAAAAATCTTCCGCCAAAATTGGACAAGCTTCCAGTAGCAGTAAAATCAGATCGCCCAATTGTGAGGTGCGCTTTTTCCAAACGAATTTCGCCTTCCTGCAGCTTGATTTTATGTTTCGGGCATTTTTATTTCTAAAGGAAAGGAAGAGGCGAAGAGGACTAAACGCTCAAAAGTAAGTTCCCCATCAAGTGGCCACAAATTCTTTTCGTTCTTTTCTGTCGACAAATGATAACTTCCCTTTTTTATTCCGAAATAATTACTTTTTGATTGAATACCCGCAGAATCGATTTGCATCTTCGTTTGAAAGGAAGGCATCGACGAATTTCTTTTGGAAGGACCGATAAAAAGATCGCCGCCCGCAGAAGTGATCACGGCTTTTAGACTATCTCCCAACTGGAACCTGGCTTTTTTCAGCTCAAAATTAGACTTCACTCTTCTTAAGGCAAGCGTGTCTTTTTTAGGAATAGCTCCGTATTCAAGGAACATTTTTTGTGCGCTCACTTGTAACTGGGAGTTTCGCTTGAGTAGGAGGTCATTGAATTCAACTCTTCCTCCTCTTACTTTAATACCTTCCTCGTTCAAAAATTTGCTATTTTCCTTTTGAATAAATTCAACTTTACCGTAACTGGTACTGAATACATTCTTTTTTAAGCTGTTCTCGGCCGAAAAATCATCCAATGTGAAATATCCTTTACCCTGAATATTTCCGAAATTCGAATTTTTGATATCTTCTTTTGTAAAGGAAATTTCTAATTTACTGTCGAAATTACCTTTTAGCTTGATTTCCTCTTTAAAGGGTATGGTTTTTTGTAACTCGCTCAAGTCGATATTGCCGTCCAAATTTGCGTCCAAAGCGGTATTACCCATTAGGTTCGAAGTATGAACCTTGATCTTTATCGACGTATTTTTACTCGAAATTTCACAATTGTCCAGATTGAAAAAAGATTTTTCCACATTCGACGGATCGACCAAAACAGTCTAAATCGGCCTCTACTTTATCCAATTTATTCGCCATTCCTTGATAAGCAATTTCGCCATTTTTGATTCTTAAAGCTGCATCTACGCAGGATAAATTTCTTTGCCGTAATCACCCTTAATTTTTCCATCTAATTCAATATCTCCCTTGGTTTGGGGCAAAGCCTTCTTATCAATTATACTGGCGGGTATCAAACCCAATAAATTTTCCAAACTCGCATTCTCAAGACCAAAGACCAAATCCATCTGCAAAACTCTTCTTTTCCTTATTCAGTAAAACACTCCCACTCACGATAAAAGCTGCATCATTGAGAATCAGCTCTGTTTTCTCTGAATGCAAGACTTTACTCGATCTATCTACTTCGAGTTTTGAGGTAATACCAAGTGCCAAGTCCTGCAAGATAGAATCTCCCTCTTTAAATAGATTTGAGGATTCCGATCTGCAATCCAGGTCCAATAAAATCTTTTCAGGATTATACTGTGCCTTTAACCCTAATTCAAGACCCTCTAAACTTGAAAAGAGATCCGTTAACCCATCTTCATAAAACAAATATCCATCTTTGATCTGTACATCCCTAATATCTATGTTCGCATCAAAATCAGTTTTCTCCTGAGGTTTTTTTGACTCTGTTTTAATGGAATCCGTATTTTTTAAAATGTCCCAATTTACATTGCCTTCAGGGCTTATATAAGCATAGATTTGCGGTTTTTCGAATATCAGTCGATCGACTACAATTTTATTCCTCAAAAAAGCCCAGGGGTTGACACTTAAGAGGCAACGATTAAAAATGACGAGTGTATCTCTTCTTAAATTAGCTTTTATCCTGAACCGTATCATTTAAATGATTAACAATTGAGCCTTGCTCTACCGCGAGCGTAAAATTCGGAAAAGTTTTAAAAAAGCTGAGTTCAATACTTTCTGCATTCATCTCGGCATTTAAATTTTGATTGATCGCTTCAACTATTTTGGGCGTAATTTTTTCCGGAGTAAAAACAAAATTCAGGGCGATGCCAATAAGGAGAAAAACCAAAAGAAGGAGTCCGACCAAAATCTTTCCAAGTAAGGTAGCTGTTTTTTTGAAGGAAAAATCCATGTCAGATCTGGTTGATGGTTTGAACCTTTAAATTTAAGTAATTTTGTCGGATTTATAGAAATACATGCCTTTTTTAAAGACTTGCATTCTTCCGTATTAACTGTATCTTTTCAATCGCAAAAGAACAAGGTAACCTGTTCAGCAGTGCCTAATTTTTACCCTAAAATCGACAAAAATCGAGAAACTTAAAGGTAAAAAAAAGAGGTTCTGTACGGAACCTCTTACCTTTTTTATGATCTAGTACTTAAAGACCGTTTTTCCTTCTTTGATCGTCTCTAGAACCAGAATATCTTTAAGTGTCATCGGATCTACCTTCAGAGGATTTTTATCCAAGATCACCATATCCGCTAATTTACCCTCTTTTAAAGAGCCTTTTTCATTTTCTTCAAAAAATTGGTAAGCACCCCAAATGGTGATCGACTTGAGGGCTTCATATACTGATAACCTTTCATCCGGACCCATCACTTTACCGCTTCTGCTCACCCGATTTGCAGTGGTCCATAAGATCATCATCAAATTGGGCAGAGCCACGGGTGCATCTGTATGACTGGTCACATGTAATCCTTTGTTCAACGCCGATTTGATCGGACTGATCTGCTGTGCCTTTTCAGGACCGATGATCTGATCGTACCAATCACCCCAATAAAAGGTATGCATGGGGAAAAATGAACCGATCACCTCATATTTTTTTAAGCTGTCCAATTGATCCATCCTGATCAACTGACCGTGTATGAGTGAAGTGCGTCTGTCTTTATTTCCGTATTTGATGGAAGCTTTGTTCAAGGCTCGAAAGAGCTGATCGGCAGCAGCATCACCATTGCAATGAACACTCAGCTGCCAGTTATTGACAAAGGCGGAATCCACGATTTTTTGGACTTCCTCATCTTCAGGGATCACCGGATAGCCTGCATAACCTTGTTTCTGACCGTCAGGCGGAAGTAAATAGGGCGTGGTTCTCCAGGCCGTTCTACCCTGTGGCGAGCCATCAAGTGTGAGTTTAAAGCCGGCAATGCGATAGTTATCTTTATAACGGCTACTCCTCCATTCCGTATCCATATAAGAGGCAAAAGCATAATCAATAAGAGAAGCTACGTCAATATATAGTTTTCCTCGTTTCGCATAGTCGGCCAATTGTTCGTGATTTGTCATGGCCCGTCCTTCCACCGCAGTGGTATAGCCAAAACGAGCTGCCATTTTTTGCCCCTCATCCATATAGTAATCGGCCAATTCCGGTTCGACCGGACTTATGTTTTTGATCATGATCGGTATGGCAGCCAATTCTTCCAACACACCATTGGGCTCTTTTGACCCCGGCATTCTTCTGATAACACCGCCTTCAGGATTTGGGGTACTCGCGTTGATACCGATTTTTTCAAGACCTTTTGAATTGACCACACAAAAGTGTCCTGATATATGGACGATCATGACAGGTATGTCTTTTGAGACCTCATCGAGATCAGCTTTGGTCGGAAATCTTTTTTCTTCCAGTACCGCATCATCAAACCCCATCCCAATGATCCATCCCTGGGCTTTATCCGTTCCATTTTTGGCATACCAATCTTTCAATTCTGCAATAATATCCGGAATAGTGTTGCACTTCCCATCAGGGCTAGCCAGTAAATTTGCCGTAACTGCCTGGGCACCAAAACCGTAAAAATGGGCATGAGCATCAAAAAATCCCGGAACAAGGGTATTTCCCTGAAGATCGATCTTCTCAGCTTTTCCTTCAAATCTTTTGAGTGCATCAGCTTTTGAGCCGACAAAAACAATCTTGCCTTCCCTTTGCACAAGGGCTTCTGCATAGGTAGGCTCATCTCCTTCCATGGTCAGAATATCACCACCGTAATACATGGTTTGCTTGAGTTGATGGATCCCCGGATTAACGTCTTCTTTTTTATCATCCGGCTTACAGCCAACCATAAAAAATGTCCAAAAGACCAGTAAAGCGAATTTTTTCATAAATAATGTCTTAGGTTAATGACTCTAAAGTAAAAATTTAAAGATAAAAAAAAGTATCCTTTTTTTATAAATTAGGTTATCATCGATCAATGAATTTCTTCTATCCCTTCTGATTCTGCCAAAGGATTGGTCATAAAAGCATAAATAAAGGCAAAAGTAAAAAGGATGTACACAGTTGCCAAGATCAATAAGTAAGTGTTCAACATACCCACAGAAAATTTGACCAGGGTAATGCTACTCACCATAAAATGAATAAGGTTGATGATCAATAATGGGCGGGCATATACACCTCCGATCACCCTATTCTTCGACATCCAATTCAATATAGCCAGTCCGAAATACAGCGAACCTGCCAACTGAATTACCAAGATCGTAAAAGGGAGTTGTTCTTGATCAAAAAAGACCAATACTTCCTGCGGAAAAAAAGAAAGTCCAACACCTAAAGCTCCCAGAAAGCAGGCACTGAAAATCAATAATAATTTAGAAAACATCATTTAGCAATTTTTAAGTTCTTATTGTCGTGGGTTTTAAGTCAACCATTTCTTTTTAATTCCATGATCTGAAAACCAAACTAGAAATATGCCGATAAGGATAATAAGGATCGGCATGACCACAGCACCCGGACCATACACATCGGTAGCTTTTGCGATGACCAAACTGTGAAACATCTGAACTATAATAGAGATCATGGATACTATAAATACAGGCTTGGCCCATTTTTTTTTCATCAAAAGCCCAATACAACCCAACACACCCCCCAGTACAGATAGGGCAAAAGCGACATGTGTCCAAAGGGGATATTTGCCGTACAATTCGGCTTCATTGGCCGGCAAAGCTGCTAAAGCTTCAGGTGAATTCGAGATGGTGATATGTTGGTAAAAGGAGGCCACACCCATCAAGTTCCACAATAAAAACAGAACGGACAATATCAGATACCAACTGGGCATTTTAATTGATTTATTTTCCATGATTTTTTTAGTTAAAGATCACAATTTACCATCCAATTGATACCGAATTGGTCTGTAAGCATCCCAAAATAGGCATTCCAGAAAGTGGTAGCCAAAGGCATGGTTACTTTCCCCTTGACGCCCAAGGCTTTAAAAAACGCTTCTGCTTCTGCCTTGTCTTTGGTATTGATCGAAATAGAAAAGTTATTTCCCTGAACAAATTGATCATCCATAAATGAAGGACCATCACTTCCCATTAAAACGGTTTCTCCGCTTATGGGAAGCGTGACGTGCATCACCCTTTTCAGATCCTCTTTTGTTAAAGGAGGCATCCCTTCCTGGGGCGGCATATCCGCAAAAGTGCTGAGCATGGCAAAATCCTTTCCAAAAACCTGCTTATAAAATTCAAAAGCCTTTAGGCAATTGCCTTTAAACGTGAGATAAATATTAATCATAGTCTACCAATTGAGCCTTTTCTTTAAAATCTAAGATACAATTTTTTTAATACACTAAATAACAGTCCGGTAGATTGAAAAATCCCCGCTCCCGCGCGAAATAAAATTCGACGAAGTCAAATCGAAGATTCAGCGTAGATAATGTATCGCGTGGTTTTTCCAAATAAAAGTAAGTAAATTATCTATCTTAAAAACTCAAAAATCACAACTTCATCCAAGTACCCTCTTCTACTCGCATAACCTGGAGCACTGTTGTAAACATAATCTTCTGGAAAAAAAAACAATCCTGCTTCATCCGGAATATGATGAACTTATTTTTTTACTTGAATAGCCTTAATACCAGAATTCAAATTCCACGCGAAAGGATTCGCGCGGGAGCGGGGGTAGCTAATGCATCGTGTGGTTTTCCCAAATAAAAGTAAGTAAATATCTATCTTAAATACTCAAAAATCAAAACATCATCCAAGTACCCTTTTCTACCGGCATAATCTGAAGCACTGCTATAAACATAATCCTCAGGAAAATAAACCAATCCTGCTTCAACCGGAATATGATGAACTTAATTATTTTTTCTTGAATAGCCTTAATACCAGAGTTCAAATTCCACGCGAAAGGATTCGCGCGGGAGCGGAGGAATATTACACCTGAAGAAGTTTGTCAGGGAAATGTTCTCGATTTTGAACAATATAAAACACATTTTAAAGAGCATAAAAAACAAGGATTTTCCAGCATCAAAAAAGTAATTGTAAAATCGTCTTCCATAAAGACAGAAATCTGTTCGAGTTGATCTCCACAAATAAATACCTGATAAAACAGGATTGAATAAACCCCTGTTTTTTATAGATTCCCTTATAGGGGACAAGTTTTACTAATTGACTCGTGGAGATAGTATTGGAGTTTTAGATTATTAAATAATCAGATAAAATTGGATACAAAATGGATATGTCTAATGATTTATTTTGATATATTTGTAATCGGATAAAATTGGATACACAATGGATCTATTGAAAAAAATAGCATTTCAACCTACAATTTTTCAAGAAATCATTCACAAGTTAAGTCAGATTGATACGTTTAAAGGGGGTTGGAAACTTATAGAGAACAAAGAAAAACGTTATCTTAGAGAACTGCGTGATATAGCCACAATTCAGAGCATTGGTTCCTCTACCAGGATTGAAGGAGCAACACTTTCAGATGATGAAGTTAAAAAACTTTTAAAATCAGTTCGAATAAGTCAACTTGATAAAAGAGATGAACAAGAAGTGGTAGGCTACTATGAAGCTTTAGAAATCATTTTACAAAGCTATACAGAAATAGAACTTACAGAAAGGTATATCCATCAATTACACTCAATTCTTTTAAAATATAGTGTTAAAGACCAACGCCATAAAGGGCAATACAAAAGTTTATCCAACCAAGTGGTCGCCAATTATAAAAATGGTCAGCAAAAGATAATTTTTAAAACTACAGAACCTCATTTAACAGCCAGCGAAATGTTGGATCTTATAACCTGGACAAACATTCAACTTGAAGAAAAACGTCTGCACCCAATACTCATTACTTCGGTATTCGTTTATGAATTTTTATCAATACATCCATATCAGGATGGAAATGGTAGGTTATCGAGGTTACTAACTACATTTCTGTTACTTAAGCAAGATTATAATTTTGTGGAATTTATTTCCTTTGAACACGTTATCGAAAACAGAAAAGATATGTATTACCAAGTGCTCATGGAAACACAAAAATACCGAGGTACAAAAAAGGAAATATTGGATAAATGGGTGATTTTCTTTTTAAATTGTTTGATTGATTTAACTCAAAAGCTCCAAGTTAAATATGAAACCTACAATAATTTAAAGGTCAGCACGAACGACAGGCAGAAAGCAGTGTTGGCATATATTGATCAAAATAAAACTGTACAAATAAAAGATTTGGAAAAGGACTTATCACAATATTCTAGAAATACGTTAAAAAAGGATTTACTGTATTTGGTAAGAGAAGGGTTGATTCTTACAACTGGCTCAGGAAGAGGGGTTAGATATCATGAAAAAATAGAGGAATAGCTCCAAAAACTACGGTCTATATATTCTGAAAATAATATAGTTCATTTTATCTATTAACCCTTTGTGAATATTTTTAAACTTTCCAGTTGCTGCACAGATTTTAGGATATTTACTAATACGGTTTTAAAGGCATTGACGATTTTTGACTCACTGTGCTTTAATTTTTTCATACTGGTAAATTTAAAAAACAAACATTTAGTCTATTTATAACCAGTCTTAGTTTTGGGGAAGGTTACAGGGGGGTATTGCCGCTTATCACTTTCTTTTGTAGTTTATTATTCTAAATAAACACTTGATTCAAATGTATAGTCGAAAGACAACATTCTAACTTTTTCAGCGCCTTTTGTATAATTATAATGGTTTAAAATAAAAGTATCATTAATAACCCCCCCGCTGCCGCGCGATTCGAAGATTCAGCGTAGCTAATGTATCGCGTGGGAGCGGGGTGTTGCTTAATTAGACTCCCCAGCGCCGGCTGGCTCCTTCGCTAAAAACAGCCACCGGCTGTTTTCTATACGCTCGGCCCTCAGCATAATCTGGAGCACTGTTGTAAACATAATCTTCTGGAAAAAAAACCAATCCCGCTTCAACCGGAATATGATGAACTTAATTTTTTTTCTTGAATAGCCTTAATACCAGAGTTCAAATTCCACGCGAAAGGATTCGCGCGGGAGCGGGGGGAAAAGCTCCCATCGCAGCTTGACATTTTCAATGGCAAGCAATTAAACCTTTGTTATTCCAATTTTGTAAATATAAAATTTCTTTTGCCAAACGTTAGACTTTGTTAAATTCTCAGCAGCTAGGTAGCCAGGCTTTTGTTAAAAATAAACTTAGAAAAAATATAACAGAAACAGCCATTTTAAATGGCTGTTTTGCTTTTTTAAGAAATAATAGTTTCTGTATTTATTACCAATTCAAATGACCAAACATGCAGTTTTATGTCCTTGCCATTATAAAAGACTTTTAGATTCTACTTGTTTATCCTTGTTATTACAAATGTCAAGGTGCGGTGAAATTTTTAAAGAAATAATTCCTTGATTAAGAAATAAACCGAACCTATTAAGAGTAAGAGACTCATAATTAAAAATCTAATATTATATATTTTATCTTCATTAAAATTAGATTTACTATAATAAATCCCCCAAAGAGATAATATTATTCCTCCGATAGAAATTAAGATCATATTATTTACTATTGTTAGAATTCAATAATTATTTATTTTGTTTTTCTTTATTTTCTAACCTTTCAAACCTTCCATTTTTTAATATATATATCCAATTCTCAAACTTCTCTAAAACAAAAGGTTCATCGTGATACTCTAAGCTATCTGGAATTTGTTTATGAAGTTCACTTATAAGATCTTGGTCGACATAATTTATGGAATTTGTTAAAATTAATGGAAATTTCTTTTTATAAAGAATAATACCATCTGGTCTTATTGGTTCGAAATCAACAATATTCGTATCTCTCTGTATTTCTTTCTCCATACCTATGAAGTAAGGATTCTGTCTAATACTCATCAAAGTGTCACCCTCTTTTTCATAAAAATAAACACCATAAGAAGGGTAAGATGTGCTTAAACCTTTGAAATATAATGGTGGATTTTGTTTTATGTAATTATCAATGGAAAGATAAAATTCATTTTTTTGGATATGATTTTCATTATCGATTTTACAAGCAATTACAAACAAAAAGAAAAGTAATAACTTATTTAACTTCATAATTAGAATTTATATTTTTTTATATCATGTTCATACCTTTTTCTATACCCCCGCTCCCGCGCGATTGTATCGCGTGGGAGCGGGGTGTTGCTTAATTAGACTCCCCAGCGCCGGCTGGCTCCTTCGCTAAAAACAGCCACCGGCTGTTTTCTATACGCTCGGCCCTCAGCATAATCTGAAGCACTGCTATAAACATAATCCTCAGGAAAATAAACCAATCCTGCTTCAACCGGAATATGATGAACTTAATTTTTTTTCTTGAATAGCCTTAATACCAGAGTTCAAATTCCATGGGAAAGGATTCGCGCGGGAGCGGGGGTCCTATCTATCAGACGTGGTGATCTACTTAAAAACTAACTGCAAAAAAATCATATCTGCATAGGAGAACGAAGTACCTGACCCAATGCTCCTTTACCAAAATAAGCTCTTAAGGCCGAACCAAAATTGTAAAAAAACAAGGCTCCAAAAACGCAAATCAAATTTACCAGTACATGGTAAATGTCCGCACTCTTACCCAAATTTTTTAAGGCATTCAAAAAACCACCAAATTCTTTTCGTGTTTCAAAGGCATGCTCCAATAACATAAGAATGGCTACACCGGCTAAATAAAGTATAGTTCGCAAAAGAATATCGACGATGACAGGCTTTCCTTTTGTACCCAAAGGAACATGTTGCAAAATAATGACTGCCTTCGCAGCTACTAAGGATCCTACAAGTACGATCGATACTCCGGTTGGCTTTATATTGTACTCTTCAAGTAAAAGCACTTTCATTAACATCAGTGCGGCAAACCAAATAAGAAAATATATCCAAGCATACAAAACCGCTTTTAACTCTTCAATTAGTTTTTCTTTTCTACCCATATCACTGAATCTTTTTCCAAAATTACATTAAAAATTTAAGCTCTCACTATCATACAGCCTAACCTAATTAGCAAAATTCTAATTGCCAATTTTATATATCAAATTCGGGTTTCAATTATTTGATCCGGTCCTGTCGCGCAGGATTACATCGTGTGATCATTTATTTTAAATCTTTAGCTTTCACCCCCGCTGCCGCGCGATTGTATCGCGTGGCCAACTCAAATCTAGCTAAATTTTCTTCTTTTCTAACCAAAATACTCAAAAATCACAACATCATCCAAGTACCCTTTTCTACCGGCATAATCTGAAGCACTGCTATAAACATAATCCTCAGGAAAATAAACCAATCCTGCTTCAACCGGATTATAATGAATATACTTTATTTTTTCTTGTATCACTTCATTACTCCACAATTCAATTGGCTTATTGTCATGTCTCCAAAATTGATACTTATTTACATTTGAAGTTTTTTGAGCTGCTTTTTTAAATTGTTCAAGCAAAAATTCTTTTCTACTTTCTTTTGAATTTTCGATAATCGCTTTGACAATGGCCTTGCTTGTAAAACGTTTAAAATCTCCTAAAAGTGTTGCAGGATCTAAACCATTTATGCTTCTAAAAACTAAATGCAGATGATTGGTCATGATACACCAGGCAAATATTTCCATGCCTTTATTTTTTTGACAATAGGACAGGCTTTCTAATGCGATATCTTTATATTCATTTCTGGTAAATACATCAAGCCAATCAACAACAGCAAAGCTGACAAAATATAAACCTTCAGAATTGTGAAATTTATAGTTTCTACTCATCAATTAAAAGACTGATTTATTCTAAAATTACTCTTTATGCTAAAAAATAATTTTAGTCAACAAGTTATTTAATTACGATAAAGCAGTGGTTCTTTACCACGCGAAAGGATTCGCGCGGGAGCGGGGAATCTCGAAACGAGGCAATACCATTACTCAGGAGCTTGCGGACATCACTCAATTATTTCTGTCCCATGATCCATTTGATCAAATTGAGTTTCCTGTTGGTATGTGGAAAATATTTTAAGTTGGGTTCCAGCCAGGTAGGTTTTTCCAAAATACTTTTATAATGGGAAAAAGCGCGAAAACCTGCTTCTCCATGGTAAGCACCAATGCCACTACTACCGACGCCTCCAAAAGGTAAACTGCTGTTGGCGATATGCATAATGGCCTCATTAACAGCTCCTCCACCAAAAGAGACTTCCCGCAATACCTTATTTTTGATCTGGTTATTTTTGGTAAAAACATAACACGCCAAAGGTCTTGGCTGTAATTTGATCTGTTCTATGGCCTCTGAAAGATTTTTGTACGAAAGTACCGGTAGTATGGGTCCGAAAATCTCTTCTTTCATCACTTCATCCTCCCAGGAAATGTCGTTTAAAATAGTGGGCTCAATATGCCTGTTTTCCACATCTACTTTACCTCCATAAAAAACTTTAGCAGGGTCGATCATTTTGGCAAGTCTTTCCGTGTTTTTTTGATTGATGATTTGTACATAGTTATCGTTTTCCACATCAAATTTTTCCTTTTTAATTTCATCTACCATCTTTTGCAGAAAAGCACTTTTGATCGATTCATGCACCAATATGTAATCGGGTGCTATACAGGTTTGTCCGGCATTTAAAAATTTGGCCCAAACAAGCCGTTTAACCGTAATGGGCAAATCGCAATCTGCTTCCACAATAGCCGGACTTTTACCTCCCAGTTCCAAGGTTACCGGGGTCAGGTTTTTAGCCGCTGCCTGATATACAATTTTTCCTACCGGAACAGATCCTGTAAAAAAGATCTTGTCAAAATGTTGTTCGAGTAATTCTGTGGTCTCTGCCACTCCTCCTTCAACCACCTTAAAAAAGGCCGGGTCAAAATTTTCGTTGATCACTTTTGCCATGATCCCGCTGGTGTGTTGCGGTAACTCACTGGGTTTAAGCACGACCGTATTGCCGGCTGCAATGGCCGCTATCACCGGTGCAAAAGACAATTGATAGGGATAATTCCAGGCCCCGATCACCAGTGATACGCCCAATGGCTCCGGAAGCACATAGCTCTTTCCGGGCTGATTGAGCAAATTAGTTTTGACGGATTTTTTGGCTGACCAAGATTTTACATGTTTGATAGCCTCATCCAGATCGTGGTAGACCAAAGCCGTCTCACATGTGAAATTATCGAATGCTGATTTTTTAAAATCCTTGTAAATTGCATCGTCAAAAGCCTTTTCATTTTCCTTGATTACCTTTTTGAGCTTTTTCAATTGGGCAATCCTAAAACCAATATCTTTGGTCTGATTGCTGTTAAAAAAATCTCTTTGCTTTCGTATAAGTTCTTTCATATCTACATCTTTATTGATCTGCCCGGAACGAATATATCAAATAAAAATAGATCAGTTATTTTGATCTGCTCTTTTTGAGTTTAATTCATTTTCCAGGACTTGAAATAATTTTTGATTATCTGCAGTGTTTGAGGAAAAATACAGCACGGTAGCATCCTTTTTCCGGATATAAATAAGCGGAACTTGATCGCCGTTCAGCATTAATTTCACCTTCTCTCCTCCCTCAGTTTTAAAATGTCCCTTCCTGACCGCACCTACGGCAAAACCATTGGTTTTTTTCGTGATCTCAGGTAAACGATCCACTAATTTTATCTCGTCAATTTCTTTGAATGCAATTTGTTCTCCGTACATGCCCTCCATGGAAATCTTATCTTCCGTAATCATAAGTTCGTTTTCTTTCATCCCCTGCATCATCATGTATATGACTAAAATTAAACTGATGACCAAAACGAGTACACCTGCATATTTTTTAAGATCCGATGGATTTTGATCATAACGAAAACTGATGATGACAAAGATCAAATAGGCCAAAATAGGGTAAATCGTTATAAATAGGATTACGACAGATTCATCTGCTAAAACGTATAGTCCCAACCCAATTACCAAGACAGAAATCCCCAAAAAAAGATGGAATTTTTTAAACAAACCCAGATAGCCCTCGAGATCTACATTTTTTCTCTGCTCATCTGTCATGGTATTATAGCCTGCCAATAAATTCTTAGCATTGCTAGAGTTTATCAAAAAACCAATTCCCATGAACAAGACACTTAGCCCAATTATGACCCAAACCATCATACTTATTTCAGCTTTTTCTCCATTAAATAATCATCCATCACAAATCCTTCTCCAATATCCGTAATCGCTTCTCCATAATTTAGAAAACCTGTGCTTTCATATGCTTTAACTGCGATGAGATTTTCCTTATTCACCGTCAAACGAATTTTTGAGACCTGATGTGCTTTGGCATTTTCTTCTACAAAAGTGAGAGACTCCTTCCCAATCTTTTGACCCCTGAATTTGCTCAATAAATAAATCTTGCTCAAAAACAGCTGGTCTTTTTGAACTTGATAGGAAAGATAACCTGCAGGAGTACTATCTCTGTAGATCAAAAAATAAACGAAAGCTTCTTTTCCCTGATTCTGCATATAGGCTGAGGTTTGAAATTTCCTGAGCATATACTCAACCTGTGCCAAGCCTATAATATCAGGGTAATGCTCATGCCAAATTTCATGAGCCAAACGCTCAATCAGATCAAAATCTTCCCGCTTTGAGGCTTCAATAAAAATAGTTTTCATAGGTGTATAGGAACTAAATTTTGACTGCGGTCCCTGATGCGACTACCATTAACATACCCTGACCAACAGTTTCATAATCGAGATCAATACCTATGACAGCATTAGCGCCTCTTTCTGCCGCTTGTTGTTTCATTTCTTTGATGGCGGTATCTTTTGCCTGACGAAGCACTTCTTCATAGGAAGAGGAGCGTCCGCCAACTACATCTCGGATAGAAGCAAAAATATCTCTAAAAATATTGGCACCAATAATGGTTTCTCCGGCCACCAAACCCAAATATTCTTTTACCGGATGATTGTCTAAACTATTTGTTGTTGAAATGATCATGTCTTTTTGTTTTGTCTGTTAAATTTACATGTTTTTATAAAATTAGTTGTCAAAATTTTCTGGACGTTACAATTCTGCATCACAATTTTAGTCGTCAAAATTATTTATGTAACATTGCTATAATAAATCAAAGCGATGAAAACCAATTTTTTACTCTTATTTTCCTTTGTCATAGTGCTGTACAGTTGTTCTGTACACAAAAACAAGCAAGCTGTCCATATAGACGAAAAGCAATTGATCGACGGAATTCGAATCTTGTCTCATGATTCTTTAGAAGGAAGGAATTTTGCTTCGGAAGGAAATAAAAAGGGGCAGTTATATTTGGCAAGTCGTTTTCAAAATTATGGTATCGAGCCACTTTTTGAAAGTGGCTATATTCAATCTTTTCCAGAATTGTTGCAGGGACGTGCGAGACAGATGATTTTACCCATTGAAAATCCTTCAGAAGATTTTAACAATGTTCCCGATACCTTGGTCTATGGCGGCAATGTATTGGCTAAAATCCAAGGAAAGAGTTCTGATGTGATTGTCATTTCTGCGCATCACGACCATCTTGGCATACAGGATGGAGAAATATACAACGGCGCTGATGATGATGCCTCAGGAGCTTCTGCTCTACCTGTGATCGCTAACTATTTCAAAGACAAAAAACCACAGCACACGCTTATTTTTGCGGAATTTGATGCAGAGGAGAAGGGCTCTTATGGTGCAAAATATTTTTTAAAGCATTTTCCTGAAACAGTAGGAACAATTAAACTCAACGTCAATTTAGACATGGTTTCAAGAAACGAGAAAAAAGAATTGTACGCCTGCGGTACGTATCACTATCCTTACTTAAAAGCGCCAATTGAACATATCAACTCTTCGATAAGTTTCGTTTTCGGTCATGACGATCCAGCAAATGAAGCAGAAGATTGGACAGAATCTTCAGATCACCGCGTCTTTCACAACAAAGGCATCCCTTTTATTTATTTCGGCGTAGAAGACCATGCAGATTACCACACTCCCAGAGACGATTTTGAAAATATTGATCAGCAATTCTATATCGATGCGGTAAAATTAATCACGGAAGCGATTGAACAACTCGATCAAAATCTAAGCAAATAGGGTAATCGACCTAATCTTCCAGGTAATATTCTACGGTAGAAACCACTCTTACTACTTTGATATGTCCTGTATTTTGATCGAGATCAGTGATTGAAAACTGACCCTGCTGGGCATTCTTGATCTTGCCTACTTTCGAATTGGAATCTTTGGCAAATTTTTCTGCTACTTCACGCGCATTTCTGGTGGCTTCTTCTATCATGGAAGGTTTAATTTGATTCAAACCGGAAAAACTGTATTGAATGGGTTGCCAGCTATTTTTGGAATTGATCAAGATTCCACTCGAAATCAATTCTAATGAGCTAGTAAGCGCCCTTTGCAGTTTTTCTATTTCTTTTGTTCTTATAGTAAACTCCGAAATAGCGATATACCTAAAATCGCGATCTCTGTTTTCGTTTCCATACAATACGGCCCGGGAATCACTGATATTAGTCGTTCCGCTAGTAATTTCATCAGCTGTAAATCCTTGTGCCATGAAGAAAGTTTTGAGCGCCTTATTTTGCACTTCTAATTCATTTTTAAGCAATTGTAAATCGTTTCCTGTAAGGGTTATATTGATAGGCCAAACCGCGAGATCTGCTTTTACCTCTTTTTCTGAAAGTCCCTTTACCTGAACTGAACGATCGAATG
>CAVQQR010000013.1:0-29514 GCA_963715015.1 uncultured Flavobacteriaceae bacterium | reverse complement strand
ATCATCTCAAATTTTTCTATCTATATCATCTTTGATCTGAACTTCTGTCACTTTACCATATTTTTCAACGATCTTTTTTATTTCAGATGATTTTCCTACAATCACAAATTGAAGCTTATCTTTTGGAAAATAATCGGCAATGATTTTATTGGCTTTTGCCAAATCAAGTCCATCTACATTTTTCTCAAAGTTATTGATATAGCTTTCATCAAAATTGTACCAAAACATTTCAGTCAATAATCCGGCGAGTTGCTCAGTTGTTTCATAATCCGGAGGAAATTGACCTTTTACATAATTCTTAGCTGAGGTTAATGATTGTTGATCCAATCCATTGGTGTGTAATTTGTTCAATACATCCAATGCCATATCAATTGCTGCTTCAGAAGTTTCAAGCGCTGTAAAAGTGCTTATGCCAAATGATCCTCCATTCTTTAAAGAGCTAAATCCGCTGCGCGCACCGTAAGTCAGACCGCTATTTACTCTCAAAGCATCGTTCAGCATTGAAGTAAATCTACCTCCAAATAGGGTATTTACAACATCAATAGAAACAAGATCAGGGTTATTGCGACTTATTCCTAGAGAGCCAATGTAAAAGGTAGTTTCTTTAGCATCGTCTTTATTTACCAGTAAAACTCTGCTTTCTGCAGGTTTAGCAATAGGTTTTGAGGCGAGGTTTTGCGAGGATGTACCTGAATTCTTTTGCCAACCTGAAAAAAGTGCGGTAATCTGCTTCTGCATATCAGCAGAAGAAAAATCACCAACAATACTGATGGCTGCTTCGTTGGGGGCATAGTTAGCTTTATAGAAATTTTTGAGGTCATTCACAGTTAAATCGTTCACTGTTAGTTTAATACCGCCAGTGATATTGCCATAGACATGATCGCCAAACAAAAAATCATCAAAATAAGCGCGAATTACAGAACGCGGACTTTCTTTTTGTTGCTCCAATTGGACCAAAATCCTGTTCTTTTCTTTTTCAAATTCCTCGGCATTAAAGGAAGGATCCAACAATACTTCTTTGATGATATTGAGCATTTTGTCTTTGTCTTTCGATGCAAATTTGGCTGATAATCGGGCGTATTCTTTAGAAGCGGAGGTACTAACACCGGCCCCAATAAAATCGATTTCCTCGTCTAACTGTGCTTTTGTAAAACTTTTTGTACCATGTTTAAGTGCAGTGGCAGTAAAAGAGGCTAATCCGGCTTTGTCTCCGTCATAGATGGCACCGGCAGGTAAGATGGCAGAAACACTTATGACAGGTACATCGTGAAGTTCCATCAAATAAATAGTTAAACCATTATCTAATTTGAAGCTTTTGTAATCAGGTAATTTATATCCCTGAGAAAACACGTTCATTTGAATTGCCATAAACAGGCAAATTATGCTGAGTTGTTTGATCTGTTTCATACAATTATTCATCTACGTTTTTCTTTAATACCCCTACTGTTCGGTTACTTTTAGTAAAATATTTTTTAGCTACATTCTGCACATCTGCAACAGAAACTTTATTGAAGTTTACAGGCGCATCGAACATTTTTTTATAATCGCCAAAAAAGACCTCATAGGTACCAATATTATTTGATTTTCCGTTGATGGTTTCTACTTGACCATAAAACTCCATCAATTTTTGATTCTTGATCTTTTGGAGTTCTTTTTCGGAAATACCATCAGTTTTTATTTTTTCCAATTGGTCAAAAATGGCCTTTTCCAGATCTGTTTCATTGACGCCTGAATTTGTGACAGCATAGATATAAAAAAGAAAGGGATCAAAACTTTCACCGAAATTAGAATAGATTTCTGTGGCTAGTTGCTGGGTATCAACTAAAGAAGCATATAATCTGGATGATCTGCCATTGGTCAGAATAGAACTCAAAATACTGAGGGCATAATAGTCTTCATTTTTGGCCTCCGGGGTATGATAAGCTATAGTTAAATATGGATTTGACACATCTTTTTGTACAGTTATTCGGCGTTCTCCCGTTTGCGGAGGTTCTTTAATTTTTACTTCGGGCGGTGCTGGCTGAGCAGGTATTTTTTCTAAATACTTTTGAGCGAGTTGCTTTACTTGATCAAATTTTAAAGCTCCGGAAACAACCACAACACAGTTGTTTGGGGCATAATAAGTCTTGAAGTATCGTTCGAGGTCTTGTTGAGACCAGTTTTTCATGTCGTCTTCATAACCAATAACCGGCCAATGATAAGGGTGTTCCTGAAAAGCCGTTGCATCTACAGATTGGATGATATTGCGCCAAGGAGAATTCTCAAGCCCGGTTCGTCGTTCGCTCAAAACTACACCTCTTTCACTTTCCACTATTTCCGGATCTATACTCAGACTTGAAATTCGATCGGCCTCCAGATCAAAAATAATTTCGGCAGCCGAGGACGGAAACCAGTCAGTGTAAACTGTTACATCATTTGTTGTATAGGCATTATTGGCGCCTCCGTTAAATTCCATGGTTCTGTCAAATTCTTTTGGACCGAATTTTTTGGCCCCGTTAAACATCATGTGTTCAAAGAAATGTGACAAACCGGTTATACCCTGATACTCGTTCCTGCTTCCCACTTTGTAAAACAAATACATATTGGCATTGGGTATAGAAAAATCTTCAACGACCAGAAATTTCATTCCATTGGCAAGGGTGAAGGTCTTAACATCGTCGGCTTTCATTTGTGCAAATCCCGAAAAGCTCAGTAAACACAAGAGAGCGAGTATCTTTTTAGTCATAGTTTATAATTTTGTTGAATTGGAATTATATGGATCTGAAATAAGATGTATTTTTTCACAATCTTCTCAAATATAAGGAAGTTTAATGATTTAATGAGATCATATAATTATGGACCTTACTTGATTAAATTCAATTGGATTGTTTTGAAGTCATGTGGGTTAATTGTCAAAACAAGAAAAAGTACTCCTCAATATTAAATGGCAGGTAAGGATTTACTAAAAGATTAAAACTAATAGTTTTTAGCTTTAATTCTGTAGTGATAAGGATTTCTCCCGGGAGAATCTTGGTGTTGTTCAGGAAGTCTTTCAAACAAATTTGTAGAAAGCATCTTTTTTTGAAACCTACTTCTGTCCAGCTTCTCTCCTAAAATGGTTTGGTGAAGCTGATGAAGTTGGGGCATTGTAAATTCAGCAGGCAAGAGATTAAAGGTAATTTGTTCCTGCTTCATATCTTCTTTTAGCCTATTTCTCGCAGTTAAAGCGATGGATTTGTGATCCATCCACATATTTGGAAGCTTATCAAAACTAAACCAAGCAAATGACTGATCTATTTTGTTTAAAGCAGGGAAAGTTTTCTCAATATTGACTAAGGCGTAATAGGCCAGCGTGATAAATCTTGAATTGAGCCAGCAGTCATCGGTCCAGCTCAAACCTGATTTTTGATAAAATTCTTTCCACATTTCCTTAAATCTCCTGTCTTTGTCACCAAAAACTTCAAGAAATTTAAAGTGGGTATCTTGCAGGGAAGTCCTTTCTTTTAACACTCTTTTTACCGCATCCTCAACCGACTCACCTTTTAGTATAAAACCACCCGGGAGCAACCATTTATCATCAATCTGAAGTAAAAGGCATTTGAGTTCTTCGGCACTGTAACCAATGATGACGATATCAATAGATAAATTTGGCAATACAAATTCATTTCCATTTTCTAAGAAGTTTTTTAAGTCCATCAGTATTAAAAAATATGATTGTGACATTCTGACACAAAATAATAATTATTACATTTGTGGCAACTCGTCACAAAAATAATGAAAATATGAAGAAGTACCGGAAAATAGCTTTAATCACTGTTGTTTCAATAGTAACGCTCGTGATTATTTTAGGTTTGTCAGGGTGGTTTTGGTTCAGATCAAATATCCTGGATTTTGAAGAGGAATATACTCGAAAAAATAAGCACTAAAGAAATTACCATAGATGGGTTTACCTTTAACGATCTCAATAATAATGGTCTTTTGGATGTATATGAAGACAAAAGGAGAACGACTGAAGAACGCGTGAATGACCTCCTTACACTAATGACCTTAGAGGAGAAGATCCATTTGTTAAAAGGATCAGGAATGGCATCGGGTATGGGGATGGTAGAAACTGGCAGCGGAATTCCAGGTGCAGTTGGTACGATAGTTCCAACCCCCAGACTAGGATTGCCAACGATCTATTTATCAGATGGTCCGGCAGGACTAAGAATAGAGCCTAGACGTGAAGATGATGATCAAACCTACTATTGTACGGCTTTTCCAATTGCGACCTTACTTTCTTCGACCTGGAATGTAGACCTGAATGAAAGCGTCGGAAAGGCAATGGGGAATGAGGCTTTGGAATATGGTATTGACGTTATTTTAGGTCCGGGAGCCAATATGATGAGACATCCTCTTTGCGGGCGAAATTTTGAATATTATTCAGAAGATCCGATTCTTACAGGAATTATTGGCGCCGCTATGGTGAATGGAATTGAATCGAATGGCGTTGGTACTTCGGTGAAGCACTTTGTAGCCAATAATCAGGAAAGTAATCGAAATTTTAACGATGTAATCGTTTCAGAAAGAGCTTTGCGTGAAATTTACCTCAAGGGTTTCGAAATTATCGTAAAGAAATCTCAGCCCTGGACAGTCATGTCATCATACAACCTGGTCAATGGTACTTATGTTTCTCAAAGCAGAGAATTATTGACAAATGTATTAAGAGGCGATTGGGGATTTAAAGGCCTTGTGATGACAGATTGGTTTGGAGGTCAGAATGCTCCGAAACAGATCAGCGCCGGTAACGATTTGCTGGAGCCTGGAACAAAAATACAATGGAAAGCTTTGAAGGAAGCCGTCGAGAAGGGTGATCTTGCCATTGAAGATGTTGATATATCTGTCAAACGTATACTAAAATTGATCTTAGAGAGCAGGAAAATGAAGTCTTACCCGTTTAGTAACAAACCCGATTTAAAGGCTCATGCAGAGATCGCGAGGCAATCCGCTGCTGAAGGTATGATCTTGCTCAAAAATGAACATGCACTTCCTTTTCAGAATGTCAAAAACATAGCTCTCCTCGGCGTGACTTCCTATGATTTTATTGCCGGTGGAACTGGATCTGGCGATGTCAATGAGGCCTATACAGTTTCCTTGGGAGAAGGTTTGAAAAATGCGGGATACGAGATTAACGAATTAGCACAAAACGCATTTGATGAACACAAAGCGGCGAATAAAAAATTGTTTGTCAAACCAGAAGGTTTTTCTGCCATGATAGAACCGTATGATCCGCCTGAACTACTTTTGAACCCTGAACAATTGAAACAGATCGCAGCTTCTTCAGATATTGGAATTATTACGATTGGCAGAAATAGCGGCGAGGGAGCAGACAGGGTTGAAAAGGATGACTTCCTTCTGTCTGAAGAAGAAAATGATATGATTACCAATACCTGTGAAGCATTTCATCAGGTTGGTAAAAAAGTAATTGTGGTATTAAATATAGGAGGTGTCATAGAAACAGCATCATGGAAAAACAATCCGGACGCCATTTTGCTCGCATGGCAAGGAGGCCAGGAAGGCGGAAATTCTGTGGCTGATATTTTACAAGGAAAAGTTAATCCCAGCGGGAAATTACCAATGACATTTCCAATTCATTTAAATGATCACGCTTCAAATGCCAATTTTCCTTTAGATGGTGAACCACTTAAGATCGCAAAGATGCTTTTTAAAAAGGAGTTGCCTGATGAAAAGAAAGTTCGCAATAAAGATTTTACACGTTATGATGAGGGAATTTATATTGGGTACAGACATTTTGATAAGGCGGATATAGCAGTATCTTACCCATTTGGTTATGGGCTCTCTTATACAAATTTTGAACTTTCAAATGTTGATTTAGCTGTTGAAGGAGATACCATCGATATAAAAGTAAATGTCACAAATTTAGGCGAAAAGAAAGGGAAAGAAGTGGTGCAGATCTATGTTTCAAAACCCGATTCAAAGATCGACCGCCCGTTAAAGGAATTAAAAGCTTTTGCTAAAACCCAAGAGTTGGTACCCGGTGAAATGGTAGAATTGTTTTTGCAAATTCCTGTTTCTGACCTGCGTTATTGGGACGAAACAACTTCAGGATGGGCACTGGAAAAGGGAATTTATGAAATTCAGGCAGGAACTTCCTCACGAAAAATTGATCAATCATTGGAGATTCAAATTTAAAACATAAAAAACCGCCCCATTTTCGGGGCGGTTCTTGGTAAATAACATTCGATTCAATTATTCGAATTTTTATAGGTCATTAATCGTTCTTGTCAAAAAAGATCTGCATTCATCACTTTAACCCAGGCTTTGACAAAATCATGTACAAATTTTTCTTTGTTATCGTCTTGCGCATAGACCTCAGCGTAGGCTCTAAGGATTGAGTTTGATCCAAAGACCAGATCTACCCTTGTGGCCGTCCATTTTGTTGCTCCTGTTTTTCTGTCAACAATGTTGTATAAATTATCAGACACTGGAATCCATTTGTATTTCATATCGGTAAGATTAACAAAGAAGTCATTGCTGAGTATGCCCTGTTTTTCCGTAAAAACACCGTGTTTTGTTCCTCCATGGTTTGTTCCTAAAACACGCATACCACCTATCAAAGCGGTCATTTCGGGAGCTGTTAAGCCCATGAGTTGTGTTCTGTCAAGAAGTAATTCTTCTGGTTTTACGGCATAGTCTTTTTTCTGCCAGTTTCTGTAACCATCATGAATAGGTTCGAGCACCGCAAAGGACTCAACATCTGTCATTTCTTGGGTTGCATCTCCACGGCCATAGCTAAAAGGCACTTTTATTTTTACACCAGCTTCAAGTGCTGCCTCTTCAATCGCTGCAGTTCCTCCCAAGACAATTAAATCCGCAAGGCTCACTTTCTTTTTTTGACTTGCCTGAATTTCGCTCAGTTTTTTAAGCACTTTTTCCAGTCGTTTAGGCTCATTTCCCTCCCAACCGTTTTGGGGAGACAGGCGAATTCTGGCACCATTAGCACCCCCGCGGAAATCTGAACAACGGAATGTTCTGGCACTGTCCCAAGCCGTATTGATCAATTCAGTTCTTGTAAGACCACAACTTAGAATTTCTTTTTTTAATTTTTTTATGGTTTCGTTATTCAATTTGTAATCGACTTTGGGTATTGGATCTTGCCAGATCAAATCTTCTTTGGGAACATCGGCACCCAGGTAACGACTTTTTGGCCCTAGATCTCGATGAGTCAGTTTAAACCAAGCTTTGGCAAACACTTTGGCAAAATGTTTTGGATCTTTATAGAATTGTTCAGAGATTTTTCTATAAACAGGATCCATTTTCATTGCCATGTCGGCATCCGTCATAATTGGATTTCGTCGAACTCCTTTGATATGCGCATCAAAAGGTTTGTCTTGTTCTTTGATGTTTATCGGTTCCCATTGCCAAGCACCCGCCGGACTTTTTTTCAATTCCCAGTCATAATTCAATAACAAATGAAAATAAGAATGGTTCCATTTATCAGGTGTTGTGGTCCAGGCGCCCTCCAATCCACTAGAAACAGTGTCTTCGGCATTGCCTTTTCCTTTGGGATTCATCCAACCAAAACCTTGAGTTTCTAGATCAGCAGCTTCCGGTTTCGGACCTAAAATAGAGGCATCTCCATTACCATGAGCCTTACCGACCGTGTGACCACCTGCTGTTAAAGCAACTGTTTCCTCATCGTTCATGGCCATTCTTTTGAATGTTTCGCGAACGTCTTTTGCTGTTCTGATCGGGTCTGGATTTCCGTCAACGCCTTCAGGGTTCACGTAAATAAGTCCCATCATTACAGCAGCCAACGGATTTTCAAGTTCTCTTTCCCCTGAATATCTGCTTCCCTCACTGCCTGTTGGAGCCAACCAATCTTTTTCTGAGCCCCAATAAATATCCTTTTCAGGATGCCAGATATCTTCACGCCCTCCTGCAAATCCGTAAGTTTTAAATCCCATTGATTCATAAGCCATATTTCCTGCTAAGATGAATAAATCTGCCCAAGAAATTTTATTGCCATATTTTTTCTTAATCGGCCATAAAAGTCTTCTAGCTTTGTCGAGGTTAACGTTGTCTGGCCAGCTATTAAGTGGTGCGAATCGTTGGTTTCCGGTATTACTTCCCCCGCGACCATCAGCAATACGGTATGTCCCCGCGGCATGCCATGCCATTCTGATCATCAAACCTCCATAATGACCCCAATCTGCTGGCCACCAGTCCTGGCTTTCGGTCATAAGATTTTTAAGGTCTTTTTTTAAAGACTTTAGGTTAAGTTTTTTAAATTCTTTTGCGTAGTTAAAACTTTCTCCAAGAGGATTTGTTTTCGTGTCGTGCTGATGTAAAATATCAAGATTAAGTGCATTGGGCCACCAGTTCATTATTGCTTTACTCGTTTCTGTATTTGCGCCGTGCATCACAGGGCATTTACCTTTTGAAGAATTGTCCATAATCTTTATTTTTTCAATTTATTTAGGTTATTTAATTAGTTTTTTGAAGAACCATAAATTTAATCATTTCCTTGGTTAAATCCAACCAAATATATTGAGGTGTTGAATTTTAAATTTTTCTAAAGAAGAATAATGCCAAATCAAGCATATAACCAAATAAGCATAAATAAATACAGTTATCATTCCTCAAATTTTTGAGTGCAGACTTTTTTTAATGGTACCTTAAAGGTTTATTAAAATCAATTTGAGAAGACAGCCACAAGGTTTTTAAATCACTCTTTAGGAATTTTAAATCCTTCAACATTTGTTTTATCGAGAAATGAGCGATATGATTTTAAAGATGATTACCAGCAGTTTTTTCCCATTCATCCAGATCCATTTCCATAATTAAATTGGCTATCAAAGCAGTCCAACCTGTTTGATGGGAAGCGCCCAGACCTTTACCATTGTCACCATCAAAAAACTCGTAAAACAGATGTAAATCTTTAAAGTGTTCATCCTTTGAGAAATGTTCGCCAGGTGTATCTGAATGGTAATGAAATTTACCTTCTGCATTACGTTCAAACAGTTTAATTAATCTTTTGGTGATTTCATTCGCAATTTCCTTGAGATTCATTTTATTGCCCGAGCCAGTTGGAAATTCATAGGTATATTTTTCACCATAAAAGGAGTAATACTTTCTCAACGACTGAATAATCATATAATTTAAAGGCAACCATATAGGTCCCCGCCAGTTAGAATTACCTCCGAACATACTGGAACGACTTTCTCCGGGTTCATAATGAATTTGATAGTTCCCTTGGTGTTCAAAGATAAAGGGATGCTTTTCGTGATACTTTGAAAGGGAGCGAATGCCATAGTCTGAGAGAAACTCATTTTCGTCTAACAAACGCTTGAGCAAATGCTCAAGTCTAAAACCGCGCATAATTGAAAAAAGATAATTGCCATCTTCATTTGTCTCATCCAAATTTGAAATTAAGGAAGCAAGATCCGGACGTGTTCTTATAATATCGTTTGCTCTAATTTTAAATTCTCTCAATTCGGCGAACAGATCTTTATGCATAATTTCAACGGCAAACATCGGAATTACGCCAACCAAAGAGCGAACTTTCAAACGGTCTGTGTTACCACTCGACATTTCTACCACGTCGTAATAAAAATTATCTTCATCGTCCCAAAGTGAAATATCCTTTTTCCCGATATGGTGCATCGCCCAGGCTATATTGAGGAAATGTCTGAAAAATTTAGCGGCGGCCTCCTCGTAAATTTTATTGGTCTTCGATAACTCTAAAGACATGCGCAACATGTTAAGTGCGAATAGGGCCATCCAGCTAGTGGCATCTGCTTGCTGCATTCTTGTAATGCCCTCTGGCATATGATTGCGATCGAAAACTCCAATATTATCTAGACCTAAGAACCCACCTTCAAAAAGATCAGTTCCGCTTTTGTCTTTTTGGTTTACCCACCAGGTAAAATTGAGCAATAATTTTTGAAATGCTTTTTCCAAAAATTGGATATCGTCTTTACCGCTGTAATTTTTATCCTTTTCGTAGACACTCCAGACTGCCCATGAATGTACCGGAGGATTTACGTCACTAAAATTCCATTCGTAGGCCGGTATTTGTCCATTGGGATGCATATAATTTTCACGCAGGACAAGTAACAACTGTTCTTTGGCGAAATGAGGATCAATTTCAACAAAGGATACCATATGAAAAGCTAAATCCCACGCCGCATACCATGGATATTCCCATTTGTCAGGCATAGAAATAACATGTCGGTTGGTCAGGTGCTGCCAGCTAAAATTTCTCAGGTAATTCCGGTAAGGGGCAATTCCTCCCGGCTCGCCAAACAGCCATTTAAAAACATCGTAATAGTAAAATTGCTTTGTCCACAGTAAGCCGGAAAAAGCACTTTTAGCAATATTTTTATGTGCTTCCGGGATGTTCTTATGGATGGTTTCTCTGAAAAAATCTTCACACTCCTCGATTCTTTGATCAAATAAATTTTCAAAATCTGTCCATGGATCTTTCAAGGGTCTTTTACTCAGGCGGACCCTAATACTCCTTTCCTCACCGGCTTTGAGTTTAAACTTGTGCCATATAGCCACTTTTGATCCTTTCTTCTGAGGATTTATAGTAGGCATTTTGTTTACCACATGATCGTTTATCCCGTCTTTTACATAGTCGTCTTCATTCGGGGTATTATAGATCCTTAAATTATTGGTCTCGTTTTCACAAAATAATTGCTTAGCTTTTTCATGGTATAAATAGTACCTGCCGTTTCTAATACTTCTGGATTGCACACAATCCTCTTTGATGGATTTAATACCAGGACGATTAAACCGTTTGTTGTGTTTCCAGAAATTTCGAAACCATAAATGCGGAAGCACATGAATGACAGAAGATTTCGCCCCTCTGTTCACAATGGTCACTTTCATCAAAATGTCTTCTACATCGGCTTTTGCATATTCAATAAAACAGTCAAAATAGGCGTTATGTTTAAATTTATCCGTATCTAATAATTCGTACTCATGTTCTTCCCTGCTGCGTCGGTTGTTATTGATTAGATCGGAATAGGGAAATTCGGTCTGAGGATACTTATAGAGGTATTTACAATAAGAATGAGTCGGTGAAGAAACCAAATGAAAATAAAGCTCCTTTACATCTTCACCATGATTACCTTGATTGTTTGTAAGTCCAAATAATCGTTCTTTTAAAATAGGATCCTTTCCATTCCAAAATGCCGGAGCCAAGCACATGATTTCTCTCGAATCACAAAAACCTGCTATACCTTCTTCTCCCCAGCGGTATGCATTACTACGCGCATTTTCATGGGTAACAAAATCCCAAGCCCCTCCATGAATGCTATAATCTTCTCGAACTGTTCCCCACTGCCTTTCGGCTAAATAAGGGCCCCATTTTTTCCATTTGCTGTAGGTCTTTGATTCTGTCAGTCTTTCTACTTCTGCAATTTTTTTGGTCATATTTTAAAGGAGTAATTGTTGATTTTTCAAGTAAAATTCAATTGCCCTCTTTATTCTAAAAGGGGGGATGAGACAAAAATAAGTTTTTTTGAAATCTAATTAGTCCAATATAAACGCTCTCATTGATTAATCACTAATTTTTGAAAGCATTAAATTTAAGCTTTAAACGACTATTTTATAAATGATCTTCAAACGATAACTTAAAAGTTATTATTGTTTGTTTTATCTATGTCGGCCATCCTGTTTTCAGGGTCAATCTCTACTGATTTGACTTGTTTTTTGGTCTGAAATGAATAGGAGGGATTTACCCAAGGCCAACTTGGTAAAATAGTGGCTTTTGTCGGTTTATGCCCCATCATTTCCTGCAGTGGAATGTTAAACAATTCTTTTTTACCATCGGTATACGTCACCAAAATATCTAAAGGCATAGGCATAGTACCGACCTTTTCTAATCGAATGGTTTTATCCTGTATATCTTTTATTCCGTAATCTATGGTATTGGTAGTTTGTGTCCACAAATTCAAATACCAATCCAATTGTAATCCGGATACTTTTTCTGCAGTTCTTTTAATATCATTGGGTTTTGGGTGCTTAAATTTATAATCGGCATAATACGTTTTAAGGGTTTCAGATAAATTCTCTTCGCCTATGATATAGCCTAGTTGTGCCAAAAACACCGCTCCTTTTGAATAAGCCGCGTTCGAATAGGCAAAATTATAATCAAACATATCTGCATGTAAGGATTGAGGTTGCTCCACACCCGAAGCCACTAATCTATAATATCCATTGTAACTCCCTTCATTCGGATTTTCCAGTTTTTGATCTAAAATTTCATTTTCGGCCATGCTCGAAATATAACTCGTAAAACCTTCATCCATCCATCCGTGTTTGAGCTCGTTGGTTGCCAATAAAAACTGAAACCAAGTATGGGCGAATTCATGGGCAGTCACACCAATTAAACTTCCCAGATTTCTTCCACCGGTAATAAAGGTACACATAGCATATTCCATTCCGCCATCTCCTGCCTGAATTACAGAATATTGCTTGTAAGGATATTGCCCAAGGTACTTATTGTAATAGGCCAGAAGTTCAGCGGTTTTAGGCTGTAGTTTTTTCCAGTTTTCGTTTGTTTCCGGATTATTTTTATAGAAAAAATGTAACTCTACTCCATTTTCTCCTAGGATCATGTCATGTAAATATTCAGGATCAGCTGCCCATGAAAAGTCATGTACATTTGGTGCTTTAAAATGCCAGGTCAATTTATGGCTATTTGGCAATTTGAGTGCTATGTTTTTATCTTCATAACCATGGCCAACTTCTTGCGGATTTTGTAAATAGCCGGTGCCACCAACCACATAATTTTTATCTATATGAATGGTAACATCATAATTTCCCCAAACCCCGTAAAATTCTCTGGCGATGTATTGGCTTATATGCCAACCTTCATCGTCATACTCTGCAAGTTTCGGATACCATTGAGCCATAGACAGTGCAACGCCTTCTCTGTTATTTCTCCCGTTTCTTCTGATCTGCAAAGGCACTTGGGCTTCAAACTCCATCTCAAATGTGGCTTTGTCACCTGGTTTGATCGGTTCATTTAGCACTACTTTTAATATTGTGCCAATGACCTCATAGTCTACTTTTTTACCATTTTGACTGAGCGAAATTACTTTTTGATACCCTATTTCATTGGGCTTCAGTTCAGCAATTCTACTTTGATAAACAGGGTTTTCTTTTGTGCCAAGGTTGTTTACCATTCTTCTGTCGGGATCCGGAATATTTTGCAGTCGAATATCCATATCACTTCCTGGCTGAAAAGCATTCAGTTGCAGATGATAATAGACAACATTTAAAATGTCCGGCGAATTGTTGGTGTACAACAATTTTTGGTAACCTTTAAATTGAAATTTTTCTACATCCATGTCTATGTCCATGGTGTAATCTACGTGCTGTTGCCAATAGGTGCTATGTTGAGCAAAAGAGACATGACAAAGCAATAGAAAGTATAAAAAATTTTTCATATGAATTTTAACTAAAAAAGAGAAACTACAAGACCTAACAGATCTGTAGTTTCTCTATATATAAGATGATTGTATTATTTACCGTTTACCATTTGGTCGGCCATTTTCACGGCACCATAGGCATTTAGTACTCTACCTGAAGCAGAAAGATCTGCAAAAGGAACCTTTTTACCTTCTGCTTTTGGCAGAAGTACTTCAAGATCTATTTTAGTTCCAGAGTTCATCAAGATGTGCTTTACCTGACTTGCAGATAATTGAGGGTAATATGCCCTAATCATTGCTGCCACACCAGCTACTTGAGGAGCCGCCATCGAAGTACCTTGTAATTGCTGGTATTCATTGTTTGGAACTGTAGAGTAGATCTCTAAACCTGGAGCAAAAAGATCAACATTTTTCTTACCGTAATTTGAAAAGCTCGCAACCAGTTTATCATTGTAATTTCTTGTGCTAGCGCCTATGGTAATTACATTGTCTGTTATTTCATCCACTTTATTTGGTGCATCAGTAGGGAAATTATCGCTCAAGTCTATATCTTTTCCGTCATTCCCGGCAGCGTGTACCAGTAATACGTCTTTAGCGGCTGCATATTTGATAGCCTCATACACCCATTCCGCATCGGGTGAATAATATTTGCCAAAGCTCATATTCACCACTTTAGCACCCATATCTGCCATATACCGAATGGCCAAAGCAATATCTTTATCGTACTCATCGCCATCAGGAACTGCTCTTGCTGTAATCAATTTTACATGGTTGGTTACACCGTTCATTCCTTTGTTGTTGTTTCTGGTTGCCAAAACAATACCTGCTACGTGTGTACCGTGCATTTCTTTTTCTACTGATCCAATAACCCAAGGGTTGCCATAAGGCACATCTTTGATATCATAAGGATTGTCTCCTGTTACACTTCTTCCGTCAAATTCCAGATTGTATTGGTTTTTTACTTGCGCACCGTAATAATCTAGACCGCCATTGATTTGTTCTTTGACATCATCTACTTTTGCCCCAGACGAAACAACTTTCATTAACAGAGGGTTTTGTTCATCGGCAGGTAAAGTATTCAAATTCTCTATGGTATAACCGTCGCCAAATTTTGCTTTTGCTGCCGCATCTGCTTCACTAATCATAGACATTAAGCCTGTGTAATACTCATAGTTCTCATTGGCTTCGGCAATTCTTTTTTCGAAGTCATTTTTGATTTTCAGAAAATAGTCATATTCTTCTTTGTCTTTCGCTGCTACTGAGGTAGGATCAACACCATCGAATTTTTCGCTGTATTTTTTATACAAACGGGTCACTTCCAATTGCTCTGGTGTATCTGCACCTTTGGCACCTCCTAAAAAGTTCCATCCGTTCACATCGTCAACATAGCCATTTTTATCCTCGTCTTTGTTGTTGTTAGGAATATCTTTTGCATTTACCCAGATTTGATCTTTCAGGTCTTCATGGTTGATATCGATACCCGAATCAATAATTCCAACAATAACTGTATTGGCTTTTTTATCGGCCACAAAATCATAGGCTTTTGCCAAGCTCATACCCGGAATGGTATCAGTTGCCAAATCGGCATGAGGCCATGCGTGAATTTCATCTTCAGACATGGTTCCCTTTTTCTCGGGTAAATTGATTACAACATCGTCTCCTGCAGGAACCGGTATTTTAGATAAGTTATTATTTGTAATAACCTTTGTAGAACTACATCCGGCGAGAAAAATAGTCAATCCTAGTCCGGCAATAAAATGGTTTATTCTCATATGATTTAAATTATTTTTATTTAGTTAGGTTATGGTGAAAATATCATTAAACCTGTGTGTTTCTTTTAATCTTATTCCTTTTTCTGTTTCTTGAAGTGTACAAATTTCATGTACAGCATCGTGCTCTAAAAATAGAAAATATTCATTTTGCAATGCAGTTTGAAGAAATTTTTCTTTCTCAGCCATTGTCAGCAGCGGCCTTGTGTCATAACCCATTACATAAGGCAGTGGAATGTGACCTACGGTTGGCAGAAGGTCTGCCATAAAAACCAATTTCTTTCCCTGATAATTAATAATGGGTATCATTTGTTTGTCTGTGTGGCCATCTACAAATAAAATATCAAATCCCAGAGGGGAATTTTTTAGAATTCCATCTTTAGGTATATCTACAAAATTAAGTTGACCGCTCTCTTCAATAGGTTTGATGTTTTCAGGCAAAAAAGATGCTTTTTCTCTCGGGTTCGGTTTTGTGGCCCATTGCCAATGATCTTTATTACTCCAAAATTTTGCATTTTTAAAGGCCGGTTGGTAAGCAGTTCTCTCTTTATTAAATTGAATACTGCCACCACAATGGTCAAAATGCAAATGAGTCAGAAAAACATCGGTAATATCATCGCGATGAAATCCATGTTTAGCCAATTGGTTATCTAAAGTTTCATCTCCATAAGGGTAATAATAGCTGAAAAATTTTTCAGATTGTTTATCACCGGTACCATTGTCGATCAAAATCAATCTATTGCCATCTTCAATCAGCATGCACCGAAGGCTCATATCAATTAAATTGTTGGCATCCGCCGGATTGGTTTTTTGCCAGATCACTTTAGGCACAACACCAAACATGGCACCACCATCTAATTTGAAAAAACCTGTTTGAATAGGGTAAATCTGCATCTGTGAAGTTAAACGGTTACAAAGATGCAAAATAATAGAATAATCAGTGTTAAAAAAAACAAAAAAACCTCATTCTAAAAGGATTAGAAATGAGGTTGTGGATGAGGCGACGAGCGGATTCGAACCGCTGTAGGAGCTTTTGCAGAGCCCAGCCTAGCCACTCGGCCACGACGCCAAAATCGGATGCAAATTTAATCAAAAATTTACTTTCCACAATGATTTAAGTTGCTAATTGTGTTCAAGGACTAAAAAGTTGGTGGTTAGACGTTCCTTATAGCCTTTTTTATTCCTATTCACATAGTTGATATCATATTTGGTGTTTGATTTAACCACATATTTTTTCGAGATCTCAGTGGCGATACTGTCGTTCGCAAATAGGCCAAAAGTGATTTGCCGAGGCATTTGATCTAAAGATTCTATTCTTTTTGCCGGTTCCCCCAATTCCCAGATCAATTCTGGAGCAATTTCTCCTATATAGAAAAGAGGTAAATGATCATTGGTTGGATCGTTTCGAACTTCACTGATATTCTTGAACTGGTCATTGTCATAAAAAAGTTGAGCCATGGGAAAGCCAAATAGCATGATGGCGCACAAAAATAGAACCACACTATAAAACGCACTTTCATAATTCTGCTCGACAAGTATTTTGAAAATATAAATACCTAAGCCAAACAGAGCAATTGAGACCAAAACGAAAGGAAGGATAAAACCGGCTAATTGATCTTTAAAAAACAGGTATCCTGCCACAGGGAAAGATACCCCAATGATACCGATCAATCCGAAACCGAAATTGGCCACCCATTTGTCTAACTTGATGATTCTTTTTCCTTTAACAACAAGAAATTCAATGTAAAAACTTGTGGTAAAAGCCAGAGGAATTAAGACAGGTAGCAGATAACGGGATTTTTTTTCCGGAATTAAAGAAAGCAATAGAACGTCAATTGCTGTCCATAAGAAGAAAAAAGTATAGGCGCGTATATCCGAAACTCGGCTGCGCATGTAAGGATAGAGTAGGGCTATGAAAGCAAAAAAGGTCCAGATACCAGATTGCGTAAAGAAGCTCCAATAATAATAAAAAGGCCTTACGTTTCTGTCGGCCCAAGCTGCCGTTTCTTTATCGGCAATAGCGTCTGCCGAAGATCCATCTGTAAGGTAAATATAAAACCCCCAACTCAACCCAACGGTTATAAAAAGGATGAAAAGCGGGAAAATTCCTTTCCATTTACCTGCAAAACCATGATAGCGATAAACAATTCCATAAGCAATTAAGAAAGGCAAAAGCAAAGCGAAATGAGAAACAGGTCCTTTACTCATAAAAGAGAGTCCGAGAAAAACACCCGCCCAAATCCAATTTTGCCAAAGGTTGGCTTCAGATTGAAAAACCAGGACCAATTGATAAATCGCCAAAAGCATAAAGGCATGTGCAAAAATATCCCATTGTCCGTTCCTGCCCGAAAAAATGATGTAAAAAGAGGTGGCTAAAATAAGCGCACTAAAAAAACCTTGTTTTGACGTTTTAAAAAATTTGAGACCCAGAAAGAAACTGGTCAGAATGATACAAATAACTGATAAAACTGCCGGCAAGCGCAAGCCAAATAAACTATCCAGTCCAAAAACCGAAGCCGAAATGGCCGTTAGCCAGGTTGGAAGAGGTGGTTTTTCATATCTCGGTTCCAGATTCATTGTCGTGTGAATCCAGTTACCGTTTTGAAGCATTTCTCTAGCTGTGATAAAGTTTCTCGCTTCCATGATATTGACGTAGATTACGTCTAAATGACTAAGGAAAACCGCCCCGCAAACCAATATCAGATAGAGCAAATACTTTTTATTCTCCTTCATGTTTACCTTTTTTGATGATCGACAAATTGCGGACATAGACAAAAGTACCAAACAGATGCCCTGTTAACAAAACAGGGTCTTTTCTCAAAATAGCATAAATCAAAATCAAACAGGAACCCGCCAGACTGAGCAACCAAAAACCCTTTGGCAGATCTGATGTCTTGTGTTTTTCGGCATAAACCCATTGGTAAATAAACCTCAGTGTAAATACGAGCTGAGCAACCACACCTAAAATAATCAACCAGGTGGGAATATTTTCGTTTTTGAGCACCCTTGCCAAATCAAATTGATTATTATTATAGGAATAAATAACAATGATCACCGGAAAAACAAAGAGGAATATTCGAAAAAATTGAGGCATTTTTTTCCAAAACCCTTGGATCTGCAGGTTTCGGACATATATAAAATAGGTGAGTACCTGACCCAGCATAATGGCAAAATCATCTCTGAACCAACCATATATAAAAAGTAAAAATGAAGCGAGCAGGCTCAGTTGCCAAAAAAGCAAAGGAGTGACAACTTTTTTTACTTTTTCACTTTGCAACCATTGAATAAGCAGTCTTGAAGAAAAAAGTATTTGTGCTAAAAATCCGATGCTATAAATAATCCAGTCGTCCATAGCCTACTTTAAAGAGTCCGACTTTGTTTTTACATCGTAATTGATGTACTTCTTTTTCATCCACAAATAAGCAAAACAATCGACCAATGGCCCAAATAATCTGTTCCATAAATGGTATTTGGCTTCACCAGCGATACGCGGAAAATGTCGAACAGGCACTTGTTTTATTTTACCGTTTTGCAGGAGAATCATAGCGGGCAAAAAACGGTGCAGACCTTTGAACATGGGTATTTTTTTTGCCGATTCGGTTTTCATTACTTTTAATGGACAACCGGTATCATCCATCCCATCATTAGTAAAAGCCCTGCGAATTCCGTTGGCGATGGTAGACGACATATTTTTTACCACAGAATCTTGTCGGTTAGAACGTACGCCCGTAACCAGGTCGTATGCTTCTATATGCTCCAATAACAGGTCAAAATCTTCAGGTGTAGTTTGAAGATCAGAGTCAATATAACCCACGTAATCGCTTTTGGCATATTCTATTCCTGCTTTGATCGCGGCGCTTAAGCCTCTATTTTCTTTGAATTCTATATAATTGAAATGAGGATCATTTTTGCAAATGGCTTCAATGACCTCCTGGCTTTTGTCTGAAGAGCCATCATTTACAAATAATACATTAGTTTCGAGCTCTGCGCTATTGATGTATTGGGTCAAGACTTCACCTACACGAGATAAGTTGTCTTCTTCATTGTACACAGGAACGATAATGGTAAAACTTTTTTTCACTGGGTCTGGGATTTTTATCGACTGCGTTCCATTTCAATGGTAACCATTTCTACATTACCACCTATAGGAGGGTTTAATTTAGACAATTTTATATTAGCTTTTACGACGAGATCAATTTCAAACAGAATTCTGTCGAGGATTCTGTTGGCTACAGTTTCGAGTAATTTGGCGCGAATGGCCATTTCTTCTTTTACAATTTTATTTAAATGGACGTAATCAACTGTGTCGTGAAGATCGTCTGTGAGGGCGGAGCTCTTGAGATTGGCGTATACTTTCAGGTCAACTCTGTAATCAGATCCTATTTTTCCTTCTTCTATCAGGCAGCCATGGTAGGCATAAACTTTGATATTTTTTAATCGAATAATTCCCAATTTATATAGGTTTAGATTGTTCTAATAATCGGCGTCTTGGGGATATTTTGCCATAAATTCTTGGGCTTTTTTAACCATATTTTTACTACCTACAAAAATGGGAGCCCTCTGGTGCAATTCTGTAGGTTTAATTTCCATAATTCTTCTATAACCATCAATTGCTTCTCCTCCTGCCTGTTCCGCCAAAAAAGCCATAGGGTTACACTCGTACAACAATCTCAATTTTCCTTGAGGTGCTTTTGAGCTCGTTGGGTAGATGTAAATTCCGCCTTTGATCATATTTCTGTGAAAATCAGAAACTAATGACCCAATGTACCGCGCAGAATATGGCCTGTCATCTTTTTCTTCCTGGCAATATTTGATAAAATCTTTCACTCCCTGTGGAAAGTGAACGTAATAACCTTCATTGATAGAGTATATATTTCCATTTTCAGGAAATCTCATATTGGGATGGGATAAATAAAATGTACCTAAAGCAGGGTTTAATGTAAAGCCTTGTACACCATGGCCGGTAGTGTAAACCAACATGGTAGAGGTGCCATAAACCACGTAGCCTGCAGCTACTTGAAGGTTTCCCGGTTGTAAAAAGTCATCTAAAGTAACAGGTGTGCCTATGGGTGAAACCCTTCTGTAAACAGAAAAAATAGTTCCAACAGAAACGTTTACATCAATATTGGATGACCCGTCAAGGGGATCGATCAAAACGATATATTTATTATCGTGTGCTCTTTCCTTTCCTTCAATTATGACCATTTCATCTTCTTCCTCACTGGCAATTCCACAGACAATTTCTCTGTTTACTAAGGTCCGCATAAAGATTTCATTAGCATAAACATCGAGTTTTTGCTGATTTTCACCTTGAATATTTTTACTGCCAACCGCGCCCACAATATCGACTAAACCGGCTTTATTCACTTCGTGGTTTACAATTTTGGCGGCTAATTTGATAGAGCTGAGCAATCTAGAAAGTTCGCCGGAAGAATAGGGGAAATCCTTTTGATTATTGATGATATATTCTCCCAGGGTTTCGTGATTTTGCATAGAAATATTTTAAATTAAAATTAGGAGTTAATTGAGCTACAAATATGGCTATTTTTACACAAAAAAAAATCAAAAGATGCAAGTAATTATAAGGAAAGCTAATAAATCGGATATGAAAGCTGTGTTATCCTTGATCAATGATTTGGCTATTTTTGAAAAGGAACCGGATATGGTTGAAGTGACAGAAAATCAATTAATTAAAGATGGTTTTGGTGACCATCCCGCATTTGAAGCCCTATTGGCGGAGGTAGACGGTTCTGTTGTGGGAATGGCTTTATACTATGAGCGCTACTCCACCTGGAAAGGAAAGACCATTCATTTGGAAGATCTTATTGTCAAAGATTCGCATAGAAATCAAGGTTTGGGAACACAATTGTACAACGACGTATTAAAAACAGCTCAGTCCCGTGGCTATAAGAGAGTAGAATGGAATGTCTTGGATTGGAATAAGGTGGCCATTGATTTTTACGAATCGACCGGGGCAAAAATTTTAGATAGCTGGCGTGTAGTTCAGATGGATAAAGCAGGTTTAGATAAATATTTGAAAACAATATGAAAATCTTAAAATTTGGTGGAGCTTCTGTAAAAAATGCGGAAGGAGTAAGAAATTTTGCAGAAGTAATCCAAAAAGTTGGTTTTACAAATGGAGTAATTGTGATCTCTGCCATGGGAAAAATGACCAATGCCTTTGAAGAAATTGTACAGGCCCTCTATCACCAACCCGAATTAGTTGAAGAAAAGGTTCATTTTACTAAAGTATTTCATCAAGACATTTTGAAAGATCTGTTTGGAAATCAAAGTTTGTACCAGGAAGAAATTATTTCCTTTTATAAAGAATTACGGAAGAAGATAGAGTTATCTAAAGGGAATCCTTTTGATAAAGTATATGATGAAATAGTATCACAAGCTGAAATACTTTCAACAAAAATTTGCAGTTTTTGGCTAAATCATTTAGGTATTGAACATCTGTGGTTGGATGCGAGAGAGGTGATCAAAACAGATGGAAATCATAGAAAAGCAAAGGTAAATTGGGCCTTAACCCAAGCGGCTGTTGAAGAAAAAATTGGAATTTCCGGTTTCACACTTACCCAAGGTTTTATCGGTAGCGATACGAATAATTTTACTACAACTTTAGGTCGAGAAGGATCTGATTATACTGCTGCTATTCTTGGATATTGTTTAGATGCAGCCGAGGTAAATGTCTTTAAAGATGTTCCCGGGGTCATGAATGCCGATCCCAGATTTTTCGAGCACCCGGTTTTGCTCAATGAACTATCTTTTACAGAAGCGATTGAAATGTCTTTTTACGGCGCCACGGTCATTCATCCAAAAACGATCCAACCACTTCAAAAAAAGAACATACCACTCATTGTCAAATCCTTTATAGATCCGCATTTGCCAGGAACACGTATCAGCAGATCTTTGATGTTGGAGCCCATAACACCTATTTTTATCAGAAAGGAAAATCAGATTTTATTATCAATTTCCGACAAAGAATTCGACTTTATAGCAGAGGAAGATCTGAGTGAAATCTACGATCTCTTTCATCGAAATAAAATCAGCATCAATTTAGTACAACTTTCTGCGATCAGTTTTTCGGTTTGTTTTGTAGATATTTTTAATACCTTTCCGATCTTGATCGAAGATCTGCGAAAAGAATATAAAGTGTTGTATAATAAGAATCTAACCCTTTATACCGTCAGACATTTTAACGAGAAAGTAGTAAATGATCTCTTAAAAGATAAGGAAGTTTTTCTCAAACAAATAAGTAGAGAAACCATTCAAATTTTAACTAAATAGCAAAATGAGCTTAGTCACAGCAAAAGAAATTGCCAAAGTAATTCATACTGACAAGTATGGCATTTTCGGTACTTTTTTGGGTTATGCCATGATGAAAGTTCTTAGGATTTCTAAGCTCAATGAGATCTATAATAAACACAAAGACAAAAGCGACCTCAATTTTTTAAACGGAATACTGGATGAGGTTCAGATCAAATTCGAAGTTCCGGAAGAAGATTTAAAAAGAATTCCAAAAGATGGTGCATTTATTACCATATCAAACCATCCACTGGGAGGTATTGATGGAATTCTTTTACTAAAATTACTTCTTGAAGTAAGGCCTGATTTTAAAATCATCGCCAATTTCCTGCTGAATAGAATTGAACCGCTGCAGCCTTATATCATGCCGGTAAATCCATTTGAAAACAGAAAAGATGCCAGTTCCAGTGTGACAGGAATTAAAAATGCCTTACAACATTTAAAAGACGGCAAGGGACTGGGTATTTTTCCGGCAGGGGAGGTTTCTACTTTTAGGGACGGAAAATTGGTGGTAGATAAACCTTGGGAAGTAGGAGCGATAAAACTGATTCAAAAAGCAAAAGTTCCGGTAATCCCCATTTATTTTCATGCCAAGAACAGTCCTTTGTTCTATGGTTTGTCTAAACTAAGTGACACTTTAAGAACGGCCAAATTACCTTCAGAATTGTTAACTCAAAAAGACAGGGTGATTAAAGTGCGCATTGGAAAACCAATTAGTGTAACAGAGCAGGAAAACCTTCATGGATTAGAAGATTATCACCAATTTTTAAGATATAAGACCTATATGTTGGCTAAACCTTTTGAGAAGGATCACCTTTTAGTCAATCCGGCAAATTTTAAAATTCCTAAAGCACCAAAAAGAATTATTGATGAGATAGACCAAGATTTGATTATCAATGAAATTAAGGGGCTTGAAGAAAAGGGAAACCTTGTTTTTAGAACAAATCCTTATGCCATTTATTTTGCAGGTGGGGAAGAAATTGATCATATTTTGCGAGAGATTGGTCGGTTACGCGAGATTACCTTTCGAGATGTTGGTGAAGGAACGAACAAGTCCATAGATCTTGATAAATACGATAAATACTACAAGCACCTTTTCTTGTATGATGAAACTGCTCAAAAGATAGTAGGAGCTTATCGTATGGGAATGGGTGCGGATATTTATGAAAAGTATGGCTTGGACGGGTTTTATATCAGTGAATTGTTTGGCTTAGAATCTGAAATGAGCGGTATGATGAAAGCGAGTATTGAAATGGGTCGCGCTTTCGTAATCAAATCCTATCAACAAAGACCTATGCCTTTATTTTTATTATGGAAAGGGATTGTGCATATTACAATAAAAAACCCCGAATATAAATTTTTGTTAGGTGGTGTAAGTATCAGTAATCAGTTTTCAAATTTTTCGAAATCCCTGATGGTTGAGTTTATGAAATCTAATTATTACGACCCTTATTTGGCGCAATATGTACACCCAAAAAAGGAGTACAAGGTAAAGTTAAAGGACGCTGATAAACATTTTGTATTCGATGCAGCTCAGGCCGATATGAATAAGTTTGATAAGATCATTGACGAACTGGAGCCGGGACATTTAAGGTTACCGGTATTGCTGAAAAAATACGTCAAACAAAACGCAAAGTTAATAGCTTTTAATGTAGATCCGGCATTTAATAATTCCGTAGACGGCTTGATGTATATCCGAATTTCAGATCTGCCGGAAAGTACAGTAAGACCTATTTTTGAGGATCTTCAAGAAGAGCTCGAAGCTAAGGCCAAGGTTTTAGGTCTTATTAATCCAAAGTAATAGGCACGCCGTAGTAGAATTCTAATAACTTAACTCTAAAAATATATTCGTATTTGGCTCTCAAAAAGTCAGATTGCGCTTGAATTAATCTATTCTTGATTTGACTGTATTCAAAAGAATTGATAATGCCTACATTATATTTTTCTTGGGCATATCTGAAAGACTCTTCTTGGGCAGTAACAGATTTTTGGGCAGCTTCATAAAGTTTCAGCGCTCCTCGAGCATCTGTATATACCGTGTTAATTGTTCTGTCTAAATCTAACTCCACTTGAGTTAATTGTGCTTCTTGTTGCTCCTTGTTTATTTCGGCCCTTTTGATGTTATTTGATACTCTGAACCCATTTAAAATAGGAATTTGCAAGGTAAGGCCTAAACTGTACCCTTTGTTTCTGTCAAATTGATCAGAGAATGAGTTTGCAGAACCGGTTACAGCTCTAAAGTTTGGCGAAATAACATTTTGTCCGGTACCCTCAACCTGACCAGTGACTACTGTAGGGTTGTCCGGGTCAATTTCGGTTCCTACAATTCGATCCAAATTAGAATATCTGGAATTCCAGCTGTAAAAACCTCCTAATGTAGGATATCTAGCTCCTTTGGCTATTTCGATGTCTTTTTCTGCAATGTCAATATTGGCTTGTGCCACTTTAATTTCATTTCTGTTCTGCAGTGCCTTTTCGTAAATCTCTTCAACGGTATAATCACTTAAATTTACCATCGGTAAGGTAGAAATTTCATTATCTGCAATATCAAAGTCGTCATAAGTTCTCAACTGTAAAAGTTGTGCAAGACTAATGAGAGATATTTTTACATTATTTTCAGTAGTAACGAGGTTTTGTTCGTCATTGGCGATGGTTGCCTGTATGTCGTATAAATCTCCTTTTGGAAGTGTACCAGCTTCTACCAATTTATTTGTTCTGTTGAGTTGTTCTCTGGACACTTCTAATTGGGGTAAGGCTACATTTCTCGCTTCTTTGTTAAATAATACATCTAAATAGGCATTGATAACAAAAAGGGCAATATCATCTTTAATCTTATCGACCTGATAACGATTGGCCAAAATTTCCATTTCAGCTCTTCTCAATTGATTGATATTCTGCAAACCGTTAAATAGTGTAATTCTAGAATCAATTCCTCCAAATGTAGTTTGCGTAGTCTGGTTTCGTAAAACACCTGTTGTGACATCTGTTGTAAGACCAGAGTTCCAGGCATGATTCCCACTCAAATTCAAACTGGGAATAAAATTGCCTATGGCATCTTTTTTATTGACCTCGGCCAAGTCTATGGATAATTCGTTTTGTTTGACCTGTATATTATTTTCTAGGGCATAATCTACACATTCTTGTAAAGTCCATTTTTTTGAAGTGGTTTCTTGAGCAAAAGAAAGTGAAGCAAATAGAATAAGAATAAGGAGCGATAAACGGGTCTTCATGTATAATTAATTTTGCTATTTGACGAGCAAATCAAAAAAATGTTACAGTTTTTATAAATTATTTGGCTCTGCTCTTTCGATAATTTCTAACAAACAAGAAAATACTAATGGCAACTATAAGATATGGGAATGCCATTAAATAAACAATCCCATTATTGATGCCTTCTGCCGTATCTCCACCCCCAGATTCTACTACAGCTTTACACATGGCGCATTGTGCCTGTATAGGATTGTAAATGGACAGCCATAAAAACAAAAAAAATAGAATTTTCGGTTGTTTGAACATTTCAATTATACATAATAGGGTGAGATCATGATATAAACAATAACACCTGTTACTGCCACATAGAGCCACAATGGAAAAGCAATTCTGGCCAATCTTTTGTGTTTATTGAAATCCTGGTTGATACCGTGTAAAAAAGTAAATAACACAAAGGGTACGACGGCAACAGATAATAAAATGTGGCTAATAAGAATAAAATAATAAAGGTATTTTATCAGGCCTTCCCCTCCATAACTAGTCGATTCTGAGGTCATATGGTATAAAACATAGAGAATCAAAAAAAGTGCAGAAAGTACCAAAGCACTTTTCATTAATTTTTCATGTAAACTTCGTTTACCGTTTTTGATAGCCCAGACTGCGGTAACGAGTATGATAGCTGTAATTCCATTAATTGTAGCATAAATTGGCGGTAAAAAAACGGGTAGTTCTGCATCAATTTTTACTTTGAACAACGCCGCCACTGCCAATGGAATGATGAACGAAAGCGCAATAATTAAAGCGCGGTAATTTTTTTGAGCAGAGTTAGAATTAACCATCTTTATTCTTTTAAAAGTTTAGTGATATCTTCCTTAAGCCATTGCACTTGTGTTTCATCCAGTCCGTCATAAAATTTGATCGGATTTTTACTGTCTCCCATTTCGACTACCCTCGATCTAATAAAACCGTTCTGATCTATTAGGGCAAACAAGCCTGAATGTTCAAATCCTCCTTCGGCAGCCTTATTTTCCCCTGCGTATAATTTAAACCCCTGGTTAGAAAAGGTGTAAATATCTTCTTGTTCTCCTGTTAAAAAATGCCAATTTTTAAGGCTGGCACCATGGTCTTCGGCATATTTTTTAAGAACCTCAGGAGTGTCTCTTTTAGGATCAATAGAGAAAGATGCGATGCCAAATTCAGGATTGCCGTAAAATTCTTTTTGTATTTTCAGTAAACTCGCATTCATTTTCGGACAAATAGTAGGACAGGAGGTAAAGAAAAATTCTACTACATACACTTTTCCATCGAAATCCTGATTGCTTATGGTTTCTCCATTTTGGTCTGTAAATGAAAAAGAGGGAACTTGTTCAAATTTCATCAATTCTTCATTGCTGAATTTGTTCATTATTTTGGGAAGTGCGTAAATTCCAAAAACCAGAATAATAAGGGATACGATGATATAAGCGTTTTTTTTCATCAATTCATTTTTGCGAGAAAAATTAAATTTCCCTTTTATTAGATTTTAGTGCCAACCTGTATTCTGCCATAAGCACTTTCATATCGTCGACCATTTTTTGATGGATGAGCGCAACTGTTTCAGCGTTGTAACCGTAGAGCAAGCCTTCAGCTTCATCTTCATCATCATTTCTGCCCCTTAGGTCGGCATTTCTATCGATAATAAACGCATATGGCGTATACCTTGCATCGTCTAAAGTGAAGGGTGTATCAAGACTTTTAAAAATATGGTCTATTTCCGATTTTTCCTTGAACACGAAATACCATTTTTCTATATCTGAAGTGGCGCCCAGTTCCTTTCTGAGCTGCGATACCTTTGCCTCGGTACCGACAGGCATAAGCACAATCATTTGAAAATCGGGATAGCCGTAAAAATTCTTATAAATTTTTTCGTTGAGGTTAAGTGCATTGGTTTTATAGTTCAACAAATCTTCACCTAAAAATGCCAAAACTGTAACATGACCAACAAATTCTCGATTTTGGACATCTTCAAACTTTTTTAAGGATTCGATGTTCTCTGTCAATACCGGTAATTTTGTATATGAATGTGTTCCGGTAAGCAAGGAAAGGTAAAATAACAAAGGGCCAAAAAATAGTATGCTCAGTATAATTTTACTCTTTTTATTGACTTTCTTTTGGCTCATCTGGGATAGGGAATCTAGTTTGCAAAAATAAAAAAAGCGTTTCGATTAATCAAAACGCTTTGTTCTTTTGTGTTTTTTATTTTATTGCCACTTTGTGATTGAATGCAAGATATCTTGCAGTGCACCTCCTTCGTACAGTAAAAAGAAGGAAAGATAGAGAATCAAGAAAACAACTGGCCAGACAATAGAACGTCTAAACCATGTCTTTTCATCGTTTAAGTGCATGAAATACCAGGCAATTCCGTAGGCTTTTACAAGTGTTAAAATGATAAAGATCCAGTTTAACGGGCTTGTGCCCAAGAAATGTGTCAAATATAAACCTGCGGGCTTCAGGATACCTAAAATAACTTCAACGATAGTAATTAAAGATAAAAACGCGAATACTTTCCAAATGAGCGCAGTATGTGAATGTGATTCAGAGTGTGACATTTTATGATACATTAATTAAATTAAATAGAAGAATGTAAATACGAATACCCAAACGAGGTCTACAAAGTGCCAGTAAAGACCTACTTTTTCAACCATTTCATAGTGACCTCTGTGCTGGTAAGTTCCCAGAATTACATTAAAAAAGATGATAATATTAATAAGGATCCCTGAGAAAACGTGGAAACCGTGGAAGCCTGTAATAAAGAAGAAGAAGTCTGCAAAAAGTGTTTTTCCATATTCATTTACTCTGAGGTTTGCCCCTTTTACCACTTCTTTGGCGTTTGCTAAATAGGCATTTGCCTGTTCTTTGGAAACGATGATTTTTTTCTTTGTAGCCGGATCGATTTTCTCGATACGCAAATTAATATTTGGATTGGCGGCGAATCCTTTTTTTACCTGATCCATAGAAACCGGAGCCAAGGCTGGTTCGCTCACAAACCATAAACCGTTACTTCTCGTGTGCTGCACACGCTCTGTGGGTACATTGGCGGCAAAACTTTCTAGCGTGACCTGATGTCCGGTTTCATCGACAAACTGAACTACCTTTCCGTCGTTCAATATAACCGCGCCGTAAGTTCCTGCAATAAAATTTTTCCACTCCCATGCCTGAGAACCCAAGAAGATCAAACCTCCAATGATCGTTAAAAACATATATAAACCTACTTTGGCCTGATTCATATGTTTCCCTGCATCAACAGCTAATACCATTGTCACAGAAGAAAAAATCAAGACAAAGGTCATGAATGCCACATAATACATTGGGTAATGACCATGGATAAATGGAACGTGGGTAAATACCTCATCGGCAATTGGCCATGTTTCTAAGAATTTAAATCTCATCAAACCATAAGCTCCAATAAAACCTGAGAAAGTAAGTGCATCAGACATGATAAAAAACCACATCATCATTTTACCATAACTGGCGCCAAAGGGTTCTGCACCACCTCCACTCCAGGTTTTTCCTTTTGGTACATCAGCAACTGTTGCCTCCATATAAATTAATTAGTTTTAGGTATTTGTTAAATGTTGTCCATTTTAGTAAACAGCAAAAATAAAAAAATAAATCAATTTGCTCTTTCTTTTTTATAGATTCGGGTTTTATTGATGAATCAGTTGATATATATAAAAAACATGACCAGATAAATCCATAATAAATCCACAAAGTGCCAGAAGATCAATCCTAGCTCCAGCCCTAACTTGTTTTCGACGGTA
>CAVQQR010000012.1:0-66102 GCA_963715015.1 uncultured Flavobacteriaceae bacterium | reverse complement strand
TTGCTTCACCATCTGCATTTGGATCTCCGTAAGCTTCATTAGCATCAGTACACCCATCACCGTCACTATCAATCTCCAGAGAATTTATGATGCCATCTCCATCTTGATCACAGAAAGATTGAGTAACTAAAATATCATCCAAGGCTAGATCATTGCCTAAACCCGGACTTATATTGTTCACTAGTACAAGTGTAACAGGATCAGAAGCTGTTGGTGTAAATGAAAATTGATAATTTCTCCATGCAGAAGTACTTCCATCTGGATATTGTGGTATATTTCCAGTATTAAATGTTTGGACAATAATGTTGTTTTGCACAAAATTTACCGTGATATTCGGTAAAAGTCGAGAACCAGCATTGGGAGCTTGAGTCTTGTCTAAATTGAGAGCCCAAAATGAAACATCAATTGGAACTGAAACATCTACAACCGAAAGTGTTCTTCTGTAGAATTCTCCCCCCGGGTTACTCGCATTAAAAATTCCCATGTTACCAGTACCGGTTGTATGATCACCGACCGACTGCCAATATTGTGGAGCCCAGCTGGCTGTGGCCTGAATGTTGTTGTAAATCGTATACTCTCCATCCCCAACATCTTGACCGCTCGTATAACCACCAGAGATGGGCTGATAGGTATAGTTGATAAAGGAACTAGAATAACTCGATCCTTCCGCCACACCAAAATTTTCATAAAATATTTCCCTTGTAATAAATGGACTCGAGGGACTGCAATTCGCCAATTCGACTGTATCATAGATTCCATCATTGTCATCATCGACATCGATATAATTTTTAACCCCGTCTCCATCTGTGTCCACCAGATTAGCAGTACCTCCGGCATCCATAACTTCCTGAAAGTCATTTGGCGCATTATTCGCATTAGGATTACATATTGCAATATCATCTGATCCGATTCTAATTCTTCTATTTGCACTACAATTACCACTTATATCTAATTGTCCGCCTGTCCGAATAACAATTTCAGCTCCTGCTGGTAGTGAGAAAATATGATTTTGGTTTGGAAGCCATTGAAGAAATCCATCACTCTTGATGGTAACCAAGGGTGTATTTAAAAACCTGTCGGCAGGTATAGCCAAAACATCTGTAGCCCCGGTCTCATCACCTATGGTCAAAGAAGTAAAACTATTGTTTACGTTCGTGTTCAATGTAACAGTATGACCATTTCTGATCAAGACATTTTTAGTGCCTGTATTCTGACCAGGATATCCTTGTCCGCCTGTGGGTGTTGCCCAGGTTGTACCATTAAAGCGCTGCCATGTCGAAAGGTTTGACCAATTGCCTGTTCCCGCAGATCGATAATCTCCGGTAACCTGGGCAAATGTAAAAGTGATAAAACCAAAAACTAGGATCAAAAACAAGTACAATTGTTTTGATCTGTGGTTCAAATTCGTTCTTCTCCTTTTCATAAAGGTTTTATTTAAAATACTTTTGGGGGTCAAATTGTTCATACAATTTTGGTTAATTGTTATTGCTTCCATAAACCAAAATATCCCGGTACAACCAAATCGTTGTAACAGGTATTCTTGTTCTCATTCTACTAACCGATTGAGGGTTTACGGTTTTCATTTGTTTTATGTTATTGTTATTCAGGAAGTTAAATACGTATTGAAGAAGTTTTAATGAATTGATTTTGTTGAACTTTACTGCCTTCTTAAAAAGTTGTTAACAATCCTGTAAAATTGTTAATAACCGAAACGAGTGTATTTTTACTTTATTGCATCGTTCTTCTGTTACCAACAAATATTTTTTATTGTGTTAAAGCCATACTTTTTTTAAAATTTATCTCAATTGTAGATTTTGCCTTATATTTGCACTTATTTAGAATAATTCTACTTACTATGGTACAAGTGACAGAAATTGCAAAGAAAAAAGTGATCGATCTGATGCAAGAAGATGGTTTTGACGCCAAAAAGGATTTTGTGCGCGTGGGTGTAAAAAGTGGTGGTTGCTCAGGATTATCTTACGAACTAAAGTTCGACAACCAGACCCATGATGGGGATAAAGTGTTTGAAGATAACGGAGTGAAGATTATTGTTGACAAAAAAAGCTTTCTCTACTTGGTAGGTACAACACTGGACTACTCTGGTGGTTTAAACGGAACAGGATTTGTATTTAAAAATCCGAATGCTCAAAGAACTTGTGGTTGCGGAGAGAGTTTTTCTCTTTAAAACCAAAAAAATATAAATCTTAGCAATTAAGATATGAATAAATACACCGAAGACGATTTAAAAAAAGAACTCGAAACCAAAGATTACGAATACGGTTTCTATACTGCGGTTGAGTCTGAAACTTTTGCGAAAGGGCTTAATGAAGATGTCATCAGAGCTATTTCTGCCAAAAAGAACGAACCGGCCTGGATGACCGACTGGCGTTTGGAAGCGTTTCGTTTCTGGCAAACCATGGAAGAGCCGGAATGGGCGAACATTAAGTACAAGAAACCCGATTTTCAAGCGATTAGCTATTTTTCGGCACCAAAACCGAAAAAGACATTGAACAGTTTAGATGAGGTTGACCCAGAACTGCTCAAAACATTCAAAAAGCTTGGGATCTCTATCGATGAGCAAAAAAAACTCACGGGTGTTGCTATGGATATTGTTGTTGATTCTGTCTCGGTTGCCACAACGTTCAAAGAAACTTTGGCTGAGAAAGGAATTATTTTTTGCTCGATTTCAGAGGCAATTCAAAAACATCCCGATTTGGTCAAAAAATATATGGGAACCGTTGTGCCGAAAACAGATAATTTCTATGCTGCCTTAAATTCTGCCGTATTTACTGATGGTTCTTTTTGCTATATCCCGAAAGGCGTAAAATGCCCAATGGAACTTTCTACCTATTTTAGAATAAATGAAGGGGGAACCGGGCAGTTCGAAAGAACCCTGGTCGTTGCCGACGAAGGTAGCTATGTAAGTTATTTAGAAGGTTGCACTGCTCCTTCAAGAGATGAAAATCAATTGCACGCTGCAGTTGTTGAGTTGATCGCCCTAGATGATGCGGAAATCAAATACTCTACCGTACAGAACTGGTTTCCCGGAGATCATGAAGGAAAAGGTGGCGTCTATAATTTTGTGACCAAACGAGGAATTTGTCATGACCGTGCTAAAATTTCATGGACACAAGTAGAAACCGGAAGCGCAATTACCTGGAAATATCCAAGTTGTATATTAAAAGGAGATAACTCGGTAGGTGAATTCTATTCCATTGCAGTAACCAACCATTTTCAACAAGCCGATACCGGGACCAAAATGATCCATTTGGGTAAAAACACCAAAAGCACCATTATCTCCAAAGGTATTTCGGCCGGAAAATCGCAAAATTCTTATCGCGGATTAGTACAGATTAATTCAAGAGCAGAAAATGCCAGAAATTTCTCGCAATGCGATTCACTTTTAATGGGAAATAATTGTGGTGCACATACTTTTCCTTATATCGAGGCAAAAAATAAGACGGCCCATATAGAACACGAAGCCACTACGAGTAAGATTGGTGAAGATCAACTTTTTTATTGCAATCAGCGAGGTATCGATACCGAAAAAGCCATTGCTTTAATTGTAAATGGATTTAGCAAGGAGGTACTCAACAAACTTCCCATGGAATTTGCCGTAGAAGCGCAAAAATTATTAGAAATATCTCTAGAAGGTTCAGTCGGATAAATAATATTGAAATCAAATAACATGTTAGAAATAAAGAATTTACATGCCGGAATCGGTGATAAAGAAATTTTAAAAGGAATAGATTTAACGATCAATGCAGGCGAAGTTCATGCCATTATGGGCCCTAATGGTTCGGGAAAAAGCACACTTTCTGCGGTGATTGCAGGAAATGAAAGTTTTGAAGTTTTTGAGGGAGATATTTTATTTAACGGGGAAAGTATTTTAGAACTATCTCCTGATGAAAGAGCACATAAAGGTGTGTTCTTGTCATTTCAATATCCTGTTGAGATCCCCGGTGTGACCACAACAAACTTCATCAAAACAGCGATCAATGCCAACAGAAAAGCCAATGGCTTAGATGAATTACCGGCTACAGATATGCTTAAATTGATCCGAGAAAAGGCGGAATTATTGGAAATGGATAGAAAGTTTCTATCGAGATCTCTTAATGAAGGATTTTCAGGTGGGGAGAAAAAGAGAAATGAAATTTTTCAAATGGCCATGTTAGAACCCAAATTGGCCATTTTAGACGAAACAGATTCTGGTTTGGATATCGATGCGCTTAAAATTGTTGCAAACGGAGTAAATAAATTGAAAACTCCAAATAATGCGACCATCGTCATAACGCATTACCAACGTTTACTGGATTATATCATCCCGGATTTTGTCCATGTGCTTTACGATGGAAAAATTGTAAAGTCAGGTGAAAAAGAATTGGCAAACGAACTGGAGGCCAAAGGATACGACTGGGTAAAATAAATTGAAGACTTTTTTGGTCAAACATTAAGTATTGAAAAATGGAATTAAAAGATAAACTTGTCGCCTCATTTATGGCTTTCGAAAATCGAGGAAATATCGATCTGGATTCTACTGTTCACGAATTGCGCACAGAGGCTATGGCTCAATTTGAAAAACTCGGCTTTCCAACCAAAAAGGACGAGGAATGGAAATACACGTCATTGAACAATCTTCTAAAATACAATTTCAGTGTCTTCCCTGACCAAGATAATGTCATCGAATTCAAAGACGTCAAGCAATATTTTCTTCATGAAATTGATACGTATCGAATAGTTTTTATCGACGGTGTTTACAGCTCATTCTTATCACATACCACACATGAGGAAGGTGACATTTGCCTTATCTCATCAGCTTTGAAACAGCCTAAATACAAAATGGTCATCGATCATTATTTTGGAAAGGCGGCTGCTAAAGACCAAAGTTTAGCTTGTTTAAATACGGCTTTTTCAAAAGAAGGCGCTTTTATCAATATTCCTAAAAATACAGTTGTTGAAAAGCCAATTCAAATCATTTATTTCTCTACCGGAAATGAAAAAGAATTGATGCTTCAACCTCGAAATCTGGTCGTTGTTGGAGAAAATGCGCATGTGCAAATTATCGAGCGCCACCAAAGCCTTTCTGATAATGTGGTACTAACTAATTCCGTGACGGAGATTTTTGCCAATAAGCGTGCTATTGTAGATTATTACAAACTTCAAAATGACAATCTTAACGCTTCTTTGATAGACAATACTTATGTTCAACAAAAAGAAAGCAGTATAGCCTCCGTAAATACTTTTTCCTTTGGTGGAAAGTTGACGAGAAACAATTTAGAATTTACGCATAACGGCGAAAGGATTACGTCAAACTTAAATGGAATTACCATAATTGAAGGTAAGCAACACGTTGATAATCATACCCTGGTACATCACAAATTTGAAAATTGCGAAAGCCATGAAATGTATAAGGGCATTTATGATGATCAGTCTACCGGTGTTTTTAATGGAAAAGTGTACGTAGACAGACTGGCACAAAAAACCAATGCTTACCAGCAAAATGATAATGTCCTTATTGGTGACAAAGCAACTATTAATGCCAAGCCACAGCTGGAAATTTTTGCTGATGACGTGAAATGTTCACATGGTTGTACCATTGGGCAACTGGATGAAAAAGCTTTGTTTTATTTACAAAGCAGAGGAATTCCTAGAAAAGAAGCTAAAGCGATGTTGCTCTTTGCCTTTGGAAACGATGTTGTAACTAAAATTAAAATTCCGGCACTAAAAAGTAGGATTTCCAAATTAATTGCTGCAAAATTAAAAGTAAACCTGGACCTTCAGATATAGTTAAACAACTATTTACTTAAAAGTTGGTTAGTCGATTCAATGGCTTTTTGATTTTTGGAATCTATCCATTGCTGACCTTTATATCTGCGCATGATATTATCGTAATTGCGCATGACCAAAACATTGTACAAAGCACGGCCCAGATTTTTCGGATTCCTGGCTAAGGAGCGCATACTCATTGAAAAACCAGGGGTAATATATTTCATATAATGCCAATAACCTTCCGGCATATACAAAGTATTACCATGCTCCAGCTGAGCTATGAAACCTTGGGCTCGTTTTAATGCCGGCCATTTCTCAAAATCAGGATTGGAAAAATCAATAGATTCATGGGTAATTAATGAATTTGGCACTTTATATAAATATTTTTTTTCCTCATAAGGAAATAGGATACATTCCTTTTTCCCATGGAAATGAAAATGTAAAATATTGGCCAGATCTATGTCGTAATGCATAAAAGTGAATGAATCCTTCCCTCCAAAAAAAAGCATGGGCAAGGATTTCAAAATGGGCAAACCCATTTCCGGAAAATTGAAATCCTTTTGTAAATCAGGAACTTCCTTGAGTATATTATACAGAAATATTCTGTATCGAGTTGGTTCATTTTCCAATAGATCTATATAATCCCTCATCAACATTTTAGCGTGAGGTTCATTAAAACCGTCATTATAATCAACCGGACGGTCATCATACAACGGCACCGTTTTATCTCCCATTTGTTCTTTAAAATAGGTCAAATTCCATTTGGTGAAAGCAGGCCATTCTTCGATGAGATTTTCAATCACTAAAGGTTTTTGGGGGCGCACATAGTTCGCCAAGAAATCTTTTTTTGATATGGTTTTTACCCGATCTACAGGTGTTAAATTTAAACTCATTGGTGAATAAATTAATGAATAGAATTTATGACTTCCGAAAGGAACTTATTAAAATCAAAATCAGGATCTTCTACCAAACCCATCCTTACAATAACCAGATCCTTTGATGGAATGATCGCAACTGTCTGGCCCTGAAACCCATTTGCGGAATACATGTCCTTGGGCACATCGGGAAAATGTCCGCCTGCGTTGAGCCAAAAATGAGCCCCGTATCTTCCGTTTGAACCATTGGTAGGCGTTGCTACATATTTTGACCATTCAGGATCAAAAATTTGTTCCCCATTCCAGTTTCCCTTGTGTAAATACAGTAAGCCAAATTTAGCCCAATCTCTGGTCGTAGCCCAGGCATAGGATGATCCTACAAAATTGCCTAGAAAATCTGTTTCAATCAAAGCCGAATGCATTCCAATCTTATCTATTAATTCGGCATACCAGAAATCGAGATAAGTTTGATGATCTTTGAAAATTTCTTTCAACAAATAACCTGCCAATAAGTTGGAAGTGCCGGATGAGTAGTTCCAAGATTCGTTGATCTTACCAATCTGTGGTTTTTCTAATTGAATTCTACCCATTTCCTCAGCTTTATAAAGCATACTGGTCACATCTGAAATATCGCCATAGTCTTCATCCCATTCTAAACCGCTGTTCATTTGCAACAGATCATTATAGGTTATTTCAGAACGCGAATCATTTTGCCATGCTTTAATCCCTGTTTTATCATAAATATTGACCTGACCATTTTTCTGAAGAATACCGTAAATCGTGGCTGTAATACTTTTTGTCATCGACCAACCTAAAATGGGCGTATTCTCATCAAAACCGTCTGCATATTTTTCACCAATGATTTGATCCTTATATACAAGGATAACAGAACGTGTGCCTTTAATTCTTTCTTCATCTTTATCGAAAGCATTGTCTATGGCCGCTTTTAGTTTTACTTGATCAACTTCCGCAAAAACCGTGTCCTTTTGAGGAAGGTCTCCATAAGGAAAAGGAAGATCCAGTTTAATGAACTTTCTATTTGGGATTAGTTTGTTTCCTGCACGAGTTGGATTTTCCGGTAAGAGCGTTGCTCCCAGGCCATCCGTAAATATCGCTTTTCTGTCTTTTAAACCAACAATGGAAGAACTCACCGTTCTATCTTTTGTGTTTACTTCATTCTCAGAAAGTGGTAAAAGTGAAAAATCATTGTCACCCTCTTCAATCGATTCTTGCGTTCGATTGGCAAAGAACATTCCGCTGGCCACACTTTTTGCGCTAAATCCGGTTACAATGGTTAGCCTTGGATAATAGGAGATGATTACAAAACCCAATAGCAACAGAACTAAAAGGATCATATTTTTTGTGGTTCGTTTCATGGCAATAAAATCTCTACTTTGCAAAAATCGGAATAATTCTTGTCAATTTAAATAGAGATGAATCATCTTTCTTATCTTTGCATTTAGATTCATTCTAAAGAAAATATGCTAGATATAGAAAAGATCAGAGAAGATTTTCCTATTTTGAAAAGAAAAATTAACGGTAAACCGCTCGTCTATTTTGACAATGCCGCCACTTCTCAAAAACCTCAACAAGTCATTGACTGTTTAGTTGATTATTACAGTAATCACAATGCGAATATTCATCGCGGAGTGCATACTTTAAGTCAAGAAGCGACTGATCTTTTTGAAAATTCCCGAATAAAATTACAAAAACATTTCAATGCAAATAAACCCTATGAGATCATTTTCACTTCGGGCACAACGCATGGAATAAATCTGGTCTCTAATGGATTTGCAGATCTATTAGGCATTCATGACGAAATTATTGTTTCTGCGCTAGAACACCATAGCAACATCGTTCCCTGGCAAATGCTTTGTGAACGAACAGGCGCTCAGCTAAAAGTAATTCCGATGAATGTACAAGGTGAACTGGAAATGAATGTTTTCAGATCGATGCTTTCTGACAGAACAAAACTGGTTTTTGTTAATCATGTATCAAATGCACTGGGCACAATTAATCCGATCAAAGAGATCATAGAATTATCTCATGAGGCAGGTGCAGCAGTTCTGATTGATGGCGCACAAGCGACACCACATTTAAGACCAGATGTTCAAGCCTTGGATTGCGATTTCTATGTTTGTTCCGGGCATAAATTATGTGGGCCAACCGGAATTGGTATTTTGTATGGCAAAGAAGCCTGGTTAAATAAACTTCCACCTTATCAGGGCGGAGGTGAAATGATCAGTGAAGTGACTTTTGAAAAAACAACCTATGCCGATTTACCTCACAAATTTGAAGCTGGAACACCAAATATCGCAGGTGGTATCGGCTTTGGTGCGGCGATAGATTATTTAAATTCTATCGGACTGGAAAATATTGCAGCTTATGAAAATGAATTGCTCGAGTACGGAACGAAAAAGCTAAAAGAAATTGAAGGACTGAAAATATACGGACCCGAGCAACATAAAGCCAGTGTGATTTCCTTTAATATAGAAAATATACATCCCTATGATATGGGCAGTATTATTGACAAGCTTGGGATTGCAGTGAGAACGGGTCATCATTGCGCCCAACCGATTATGGATTTTTACAAGATTCCAGGAACCATAAGAGCCTCTTTTGCTTTTTACAACACAAAAGAAGAAATTGATATCTTTGTAGAAGCCGTTAAAAAGGCGAAAATTATGTTGTCTTAATTTAAATCATCCTCATGAAAACTCTAGTTGTTTTATTCGCTTTGACCTTCGTCATCCAAAGCTCTGCAAAGACAAAAACTTTTTATGTAGCAGATCACTTGGTGGATTGCGTTGGTGTTGCTCCGCAAAAATGTATGCTGATTCGAGAAAAACAAACAGATCCCTGGTCTAATTTTTACGGAAGTATTGAGGGCTTTGACTACGAAGAAGGTTACGAATATTTGATAAAAGTAAAGGAAACAAAAATAAAAAATCCTCCTGCTGATGGTTCATCATTGAAATATACTTTAGTCGAAGTTTTGAGAAAAAGGAAAAGTGAAGCTGAATTGACCTTGTATAATGATTGGAAAGTAATTTATCTAAAAGGTGTTGTTTCATTTCAGCAAAACCCTACCCTAAACATTAATAATGAAGAAGGTAAAGTTTCTGGCTTTGCGGGTTGTAATAATTTTTTTGGCACATTTGAACCTGGAACGGGTACTTTTGATTTTGCCCAAATTGGCATGTCGCGTATAGGTATGACCAGAAAAATGTGTCCCGATATGACCGTAGAAAACGCGTTTACAAGCAGTTTGAACGAGATCTCATATTATAAAATTGAAAACGAAAAATTATCTTTTTTCGACAGTAACAATACTGTATTGATGACTTGTGTGCTCAATGAGAGGTAAATTGAATTTCTTGAAAGCCTATCACAAAGAATAAGTTTTCTCAAATTCCTTATCAACTTTTAGATCGTTTTTTTGAGCGGCCTCTACGGCCAACTCATCGCACCTTTCATTTTGAGGGTGGTTGTTATGTCCTTTCACCCAAACAAATGAGACTTTGTGCTTTCGGTAACTTTTTAAAAATCTTCTCCAAAGATCTTCATTCTTCTTATCCTTGAAAGATTTTTTTTCCCAAGCAAATAACCAGTTCTTTTGAACAGCATCAACCACGTATTTCGAATCAGAAAAAATGGTGATTTCCGTTCCCGGGTTGATCAACTTTTCGAGACCAATAATTACGGCCAATAACTCCATGCGATTATTGGTTGTAAGCCTGTAGCCCTCAGAGAATTCTTTACGGTATGGTTTTCCTACCCATTCCAGAATCAATCCATAACCTCCTTTACCCGGATTACCGCTGCATGCTCCATCTGTGTATAAATGAACCATGCTATATGTTTTGGATCAATTCATCAATGATACCGGGAAAATAAGCCTGCTCGAGATCATGTATTTTATTTGCCACATCTTCCGGTTTATCTTGAGGACTAACTTCTACACTTTGTTGAAAAATAATCGCTCCTTCATCATAATGTTCATTTACATAATGTATGGTAATCCCAGAGAATTTTTCTTTATTTTCTACCACTGCTTTATGTACATGCATCCCATACATTCCTTTTCCTCCATATTTTGGCAGCAAAGCGGGATGTATATTTACGATTTTAGAGGGAAAATCGGCTACAATTTGATCGGGAACCTTCATCAAAAATCCGGCTAAAACTATAAAATCAGCATTTTTATTTAAAAATATTCGAAATTCTTCCGATCTCAACTCTCCTTTCTCTAATATTTTTACCGGTATATCAAACTTTTTTGCTCTTTCAATGACATATGCTTCGGCATTATTTGTGACCACATAAGTTACCTCAACTTCATCAGAATAATTGAAGTAATTCATGATGTTTTCTGCGTTCGTGCCCGATCCGGAAGCGAATATGATTATTTTTTTCATTCTAAAATCAGCTTATGACAAGGAGAAAATTGTTCCTTAATTCATTTAAGGTGTAAAATTAAATCTTTTTAATTATCTTGTACTATCAAATTTTTGCGCATGAAGAGCGTAATTAATTTGAAAGTTATTATTTTTGCAGTCATATTAATTTAAAAACTTTCAATTATGTCGGATATTGCATCAAGAGTTAAAGCCATTATCGTTGATAAATTAGGCGTTGACGAAAATGAGGTTACTAATGAGGCTAACTTTACAAATGATTTAGGAGCAGATTCATTGGATACTGTAGAGTTAATTATGGAGTTTGAAAAAGAATTTGACATTCAGATTCCCGATGATCAAGCTGAGAACATCAGTACTGTAGGTCAAGCTGTAAGCTATATTGAGGGAGCTAAAAAATAAGAATTTCCACAAATAAAAATAACTACGGATTTTTGGCTTTTTAAGTCAAATTCCGTAGTTTTCTAATTTTATAACCAAAATTCTAATTCTTCATGGAGTTAAAAAGAGTAGTTGTAACTGGAATGGGTGCATTAACCCCGATCGGTAATAATCTAAACGATTATTGGAATGGCCTTGTCAATGGCCATAGTGGCGCTGCACCAATTACATACTTTGACGCGACACTTTTTAAAACACAATTTGCCTGCGAATTAAAAAACTTTAATGTCGAAGAATTTATCGACAGAAAAGAAGCTCGTAAAATGGATAGATTCACCCAATATGCCATGGTAGCTTCTGATGAAGCTATTGCAGATTCTGGTTTGGATTTTACCAAAATGGATACAGGCAGAGTTGGTGTGATCTGGGGAGCAGGTATTGGTGGATTAGAAACTTTTCAGAATGAAGTTCTTGATTTCGGAAAAGGTGATGGAACTCCCAGATTCAATCCTTTCTTTATTCCTAAAATGATCGCAGATATTGCTCCAGGGCAAATCTCTATTAAATATGGTTTAAGAGGACCGAATTTTGCTACGGTAAGTGCTTGCGCTTCTTCGGCAAACGCCATTATAGATGCGTTGAACTATATCCGTTTGGGTTATTGTGACGCATTTATTACTGGGGGATCTGAAGCGGCGGTAACCATGGCAGGAATCGGAGGTTTTAATGCTTTACACGCGCTGTCAACCAGAAATGATGACCCTAAGACTGCCTCTAGACCCTTCGATAAAGACCGTGACGGTTTTGTTCTGGGTGAAGGAGCCGGAGCTTTGGTATTAGAAGAATACGAACACGCAAAGGCCAGAGGAGCTAAAATTTATGCTGAAATTATAGGTGGTGGACTTTCAGCTGATGCACACCATATCACCGCACCCCATCCTGAAGGACTTGGTGCAAAAAGTGTGATGGAAAATTGTTTAAGGGACGCAGGTGTAAAACCGGAAGAAGTAGATGCTGTAAATATGCACGGCACCTCAACTTCTCTTGGTGATGTTGCCGAATTAAAGGCAATCAAATATGTTTTTGGCGAATCTGCCTATAAACTCAATATCAATTCCACAAAATCAATGACTGGTCATTTACTCGGCGCAGCAGGAGCAATAGAGGCAATCGCTTCTATTTTAGCGATAAAGAACGGAATTGTTCCACCAACGATCAATCATTTTACAGATGATGACGAAATAGATCCTAAATTTAACCTCACCTTTAACAAAGCACAAAAACGCGATGTTAAAATGGCCATGAGTAATACTTTCGGTTTTGGGGGCCATAATGCCTGTATCTTATTTAAAAAATTGAGTGACTAATTCAAGGCTATGAATTTCATCAAAAAAATAACTAATTCTCATTCTGAACAGGATGAAGAGTTTTTTATTTTGATGAAGAATATTTTAGGTTATCGCCCTAAAAAACTCGAATTTTATAAGGAAGCTTTCACGCATAGTTCCTTAAAAAAAATCAATAAAAATGGTCATGCGATCAATTATGAAAGACTGGAATTTTTAGGAGATGCGGTATTAGGGTCTGTGATCGCGAATTATCTTTTTAAAAAAATGCCTAATGCCGATGAGGGAACACTCACCCAAATGCGCTCTAAAATCGTGAGCAGAGAACATTTAAACGAGTTGGGTAAAGATCTGGAATTGAAGAAGTTTGTAGATTCAACTATTCCTAATCAAAATTTTGGCGACAATATATATGGTAATTTATTCGAGGCATTCATCGGAGCCATACACCTAGATAAAGGATACAGCTTTTGTGAAAAATTTATTTACAGAAACGTCATAGAACCCTATGTCGATATTGAAAAGTTAGAAGGAAAAATTACCAGTTATAAAAGCCTTTTAATAGAATGGTGCCAAAAAAATAAAAAGAAAATTAAGTACCAAGTATACGAAGATACCGGAAATGACGTGCTCAAACATTTTAGTGTCAAACTGTTTATAGACAATGAAATGGTCTCAAAAGGCAGAGCTACATCAAAGAAAAAGGCCGAAGAAATAGCATCGAAGCGCGCCTTTTATAAGCTACAACATTTAATAGAGCAATGACGAATTTTTAATTAACATAGGTTCAAATTAAGTTTTGTATTGAACTATTGTTAATTTTGTGAAATTTATCTCCCCTTTTAAAGGAATTATATGTCGAAAATTTTATCTATCGATTTTGAGTATGACCACGACTATACCTTATTGGGTATCCATACTCCCTTAGAAGATTTTAGACTGGCCTTTTTATTAAACGATAAATTAGCGCTGAAGTTGAGAAAATATAAAGAAGATCTCGATCTCTATTTGAAAAATGAAAAGAGTAGTTTCTCTATCTATATTTTTGATGATGCAAATAAAATGATGACCTGGTCTTTGATAACCAATAAAAATATTAAAATTGAAACCCTTGTAAGCCATAGTGGAAATCTCTTTGATGATCCGCCCATTCAATCCTATCTTATTCCCGAAAAAAAACAAGTTGACTTTTTTCTGAAAATGGATAGTCAGTTGGCCTACGAAGAAACCAAAGAACTAATTAATAAAATTAAATCTATTAATCAGATCGTTACACTATATACAATAGATCCTAATGATCTAAAGTCCCGGGATAATTTAATTTTTGAGACAAATCCCGATTTTATCTATCAATAAGAACAAAAACAAACTACAGGAATATGAGAATGCGTAAAAAAACAAAGATCGTAGCCACACTGGGGCCGGCGGTTAATTCGGAGCAAATGTTGGAAGACATGATGGTGGCCGGGGTGAATGTTTTTCGAATAAACTTTTCCCATGCTGATTACGATGTGATCACACAACATGTCAAAACGATCCGAGAAATAAACGAAAGACGAGGATTTAATGTAGCGGTACTTGCAGACTTGCAGGGTCCCAAGTTAAGAGTTGGTGTCATGGCTCCAAATTCTGATCTGAAAAAAGGTGATATTTTTACTTTTACTACGGAAAAGTGTGAAGGAAATTCAGAAAGAGCTTTTATGACTTACAAAAAGTTTCCAAAAGACGTTAAGCCGGGAGAGCATATTTTGGTCGATGATGGTAAGTTATTGTTCGAGGTATTGGAAACTGATGGAAAAAAAGAGGTAAAAACCAAAGTTTTAAGAAATGGTACGCTTAAATCTAAAAAAGGTGTAAATCTTCCTAATACAAAGGTTTCCCTTCCAGCCCTCACAAAAAAAGACAGAAAGGATGCTTCTTTTGCCATTTCACTGGAAGTTGACTGGATTGCTTTATCATTTGTCAGAAATGGATCTGACCTGGATTTGATTCACGATTTGATCGCGGAGGAATCTCCTGAACATAGAATTCCGGTGATCGCTAAAATAGAAAAACCTGAAGCGGTTGCCAATATCAATGCCATTGTAAAAAAATGCGACGGGTTGATGGTTGCCAGAGGTGATCTGGGTGTTGAAATTCCAATGGATAAAGTGCCTATCGTTCAAAAAAAGCTGGTGAAAAAAGCAAAGGAAAATAGAATTCCTGTCATTATTGCTACCCAGATGATGGAATCGATGATAGAAAGTCCGGTGCCTACAAGAGCCGAAGTGAATGACGTGGCTAACTCCATTATGGATGGAGCTGATGCCGTAATGCTATCAGGTGAAACTTCTGTTGGGAAATACCCTTTAGAAGTAATCAATGTCATGCGAAGAATTATTCAAAGTGTGGAGCATTCAGAACTGATCGTAAATCCAGTTTCGACCGTAGAATGTATGAACGAACGATTTATAACAAAAGCCGTTTGTCAACAGGCCGCTTATCTGGCAGATAAGATCGAAGCTGCTGCCATCACTACCCTAACACATAGTGGATACACTGCTTTTCAAATTTCGGCCTGGAGACCTAAGTCGAATATACTGGCCTTTTCTGATAACAAGCGAATTTTAGCAATGCTGAATTTGCTTTGGGGAGTTAAAGCCTATCATTATGACCGTTTGATCAGCACAGATGATACAGTGGAAGAAATAAATAAAATCTCTTTAGAAAAAGGTTATGCAGAAAAAGATGATTTTGTCATCAACCTAAGTTCTATGCCTGTTTCAGCAAGAGGAATGGTAAATACCTTAAGGGTTACACAAATTTAATTAAGCAACGAAAGTCCGCTTTCGATTAAACTTTTAAATTCGGGTTTTAGCGTTAGATTTTCCAAATGCGCTAAAACCCGTTTTTTTAAGGATTCTTCCTGACTAAACAATAATTCAAAGATTTCAAGTGGTAATAACCAATCGTTTGGATATTCGTCCTTCAAGGTTGCGAAAATATTTTCAAGCGCTAGCATTGATTGCTTATCTATCTTGTTTAGCTCTCTTATAGCTCTTACTTCTTGATAAAGACGGTGTAATTTTTGTTCTTTTTTCGGGTATTGAATTTTATGCGTCTTTTCTTTAGGTGATTCAAAAACTAATCCAAAACTTCCAGGATCGGCTACACCGGCAAAGGCGGAAATCACTTTTGCCCCTACCGCCATATCGTAAATTCCCCAATCAGGATGAAAAAGTATATTTTCACCTTGTTTCACCCAACAATTTTTAAAGGAGATCAAGATGATCTTTCCTTGAAGATTTCTTTTCCCTGTGATGATCTGTCCTTCGACCGTAATTCCTCCTTTAAATTCTAAAGCAACATTTCTTCCTTCATAAATGCCATATGCTTCTAAATCAGTTGGCGACATATCCTCAATAGCCAAATTGATACCTTTCAGTTTGCCAATCGGAGAACCAAAACCATCTGCATGGTACTCCTTATCGTGACCGATAATTTCTTTGTTCTTAAATGCGAGAGCCGTTGGGCCGGAAGTTTTAAAATAAATCGGCTTTCCGTCATTTTCTATTACCTCTGAAAAAGTACCACTAATTTGCAGTCCGGTGTTTAATTCAATCGTCCCAAAATTTTTTGAGTCAATTAACTTTTGAATGCCTTCCAATCCCCCTTTTCGCAAAGCCATTGTATTAGCATATTCTTCTAAAACAAAACTCAAATGTGCAAAATCAGGAGTGACAAATAATTGAGGTTGCGGCTTTGTTATGTCAAACTCAACATCAGCTGTTTTAATCGTGTAAGGCAATTTTTTAACCTGATCACTCATACACCACTTACTTTCTCCAATAGATGAAAGCAGACCTGCGCCATAAAGTTTGGGTTGTTCTAAAGTGCCAATCAAACCATATTCTACTGTCCACCAATGCAAATTTCTAATTTTAGCCATTTCACTTGGGGTACCCATCGTTTTTGAGATCTCTTCAATGCTTTTTTCTGCTTCTAAAATTTCCTTTTGGGGTGTATTAGGGTCTTCTTTGATGATAGATAAATGTCTGATGGCTTCAAATAATTCATCATCCTTTGCAGAAGAAATTGCTTTGGCTCCAATTTCACCAAAACGCCTTAAATATTCGGCATATTCGGGGTTGGCAATGATCGGTGCGTGACCTGCAGCCTCATGAATAATATCCGGCGCAGGTGTATAAGTAATATGTTCGATCGTTCTGATGTCGGCAGCAATAACAAGTGTATGGTAGGCCTGAAATTCCATAAAAGAATTGGGAGGAATAAACCCATCAACCGTAACTGCGGCCCAACCTATTTTGGAAAGTATGGCGTTCATATCCTCCAGTTTAGGTATTTTATCTATTGATATCCCCGTTTTTTCAAGACCTTCGAGATAAGATTTATGCGCCACCTTATCCAGGTATGCCACGTTATTTCTCATTACATAGCGCCAAACCGCATGATTTTGAGCTGTGTAATTTTGATATTGCTGGTCAACAATAAAGGTTCTTAAATGATTGGGTAATTTGGACAATATTTTACTTTCCATAATAATGTATATAGCTTAGTAAATTTACGTCTTTTTGGAAAACTATAGTATTTATGAAAATCCTAATGCTTCTAAAAAAAACTTAAATATTTCTTATCTTTAGCGCAATACAACCCCCAAATCAATAACACATCATGAGAACCTCCAATAATTTTAAAATCCGATTGTTCATTGGACTTGCCATTATTTTATTTTCATATTTAAAATATTGCTCCAGAACAGAGGATAATCCCTATACCGGAAAAACACAACACATCTCTCTGAGTACAGAGGAAGAGATTGCCATCGGATTGCAAAGTGCCCCGCAAATGGCGCAAGAATACGGAGGATTGCATCCCGATCAGGATGCTCAAGCCATGGTAGACAGAGTTGGGAATCGACTTGTTGAAAATTCAGTAGCTAGAGAAACACCTTACAGATATGAATTTCATTTGTTGAGAGATCCCAATACCGTAAATGCCTTCGCCTTACCTGGAGGACAGGTTTTTATTACCGCGGGTTTATTTGGCAGATTGGAAAACGAAGATCAACTGGCAGGTGTCATCGGCCATGAAATTGGTCATGTGGTTGGAAGACATTCTGCTGAGCGAATCGCAAAACAAGATCTCACTCAAGGTTTGATTACAGGGGTCATGGCAGGAACAGATGCGGGTGGAGCGCAAATGGCCGCTATGATAGGGAATGTAATTAATATGAAATACGGCAGAGAAGATGAGCTGGAAAGCGATCGTCTGGGTGTCAAATTTATGATCGATGCTGGTTATAACCCTTATGAATTCATTAATGTGATGACCATTTTGGAAGAAGCTTCAGGCGGACAACAGGTGCCTGAATTTTCAAGTACACACCCGAGTTCTCCTCATAGAAAAGAAGAAATAAAAGAAGCAATTGAAGCAAATGGCTATGTGGGTCCGCAATAATTTGGACTAACCTATAGAAAGATGCCTTAAAATCTTTAATATTGCCTAAAAAAATATATGCGCATACTATTATCTGCATTTGTTGCTTTGTTATTCTTTTCTTGTAAATCAATCGAAATCACTGATAAACCCATTAGATTTGACCAAGAGAGAATTGACCTCACCCTTCAATACCTGGACGAGCATTACGATCTGAAACAACTAAGTCCGCTCATCAAGCCCAAAATGGTAGTTGTACACTGGACGGCTATCCCAACACTGGATGAGTCTTTTGCCGCTTTTGAAGAAAGTAAATTGCCAAATTGGAGGCCTGAGATCGCAGGTGCAGGGGCACTCAACGTATCTTCTCAGTTTCTGGTCGATCAAGATGGAACTGTTTATCGCCTAATGCCCGAAGATTACATGGCTCGTCATGTCATTGGTCTTAATCATTGTGCCATCGGTATAGAAAACGTCGGTGGTACTGAAGGTAAACCCTTAACTAAAGCCCAATTGAAGTCTAATATTCAACTGATCACTTATTTAAAAGAAAAGTATCCTGCCATAGAATATGTTATCGGACATTACGAGTATACTCTCTTTGAAAATCACCCGCTTTGGTTGGAAAAAGATGCCGGTTATAGAACTGAAAAAACTGACCCTGGTGAAGATTTCATCACCAGCATCCGAGAAGCAACCAAAAAATACAACTGGCAACCCATCCCATCCAAAAACTGAAAAACATGAAATACTTATTGAGTATAATGACCCTTTTACTTACAAACCTCGCTTTTGCCCAAAATAATAGTGACATTTTTTTCAAAAATTACGATCAGTATCAAGAGAAAACGCTTAAAGAAAGAAGATTTAAACACAGTGATATTCAACCTTTACTCTCATCTCTTGAGAAGGAAAATGGTTTTACAGTAAAAAAATTAGGTGAATCTATTGAGGGTCGCAGTATTTCCATGATAAGTGTTGGTACAGGAAAAACCACTGTTTTATTATGGTCTCAAATGCATGGCGATGAATCAACAGCCACCATGGCTCTGTTTGATATTTTTAATTATTTGAAAACGAATAAGGAACTTTTGTCTAAACTCAATTTGCATTTTATACCGATGTTGAATCCTGACGGTGCAGAAAAATTTACCAGAAGAAATGCGTTAGATGTAGATATTAACCGGGATGCTCTGAGGTTACAATCTCCTGAATCACGTGTTTTAAAAGGAGCCAGAGACAGTTTGAATGCGGTTTTTGGATTTAACCTGCACGATCAGAGTAAGTATTACAATGCCGAAAGAACAGAAAAAGCAGCTACGATTTCTTTTTTGGCACCAGCCTATAATTATGAAAAAACAATTAATGATGTCCGCGGAAATGCCATGAAAGTCATCGTAGATATGAATAAAGTGATTCAAAAATATGCCCCGGGACAAGTAGGCAGATATGATGATTCTTTTGAACCTCGTGCCTTTGGAGACAATATTCAGAAATGGGGTACCAGTGCCATTTTGATAGAATCCGGAGGTTTTGAAAATGACCCGGAAAAACAATTTATCAGAAAACTAAATTTCGTATCTATTTTAAGCGCTTTGGAGAGCATTGCCAATGGTTCTTATCAAAAAGCAGATTTAAAAGAGTATGGGAAAATTCCGGAAAACGACAGAAAGCTTTTTGATTTAAAAATCGAAAAGGTGAATTTTCCTTTGTTGGGGGATAAGTATACCGTTGATCTAGGATTTGTTCACAATGAGCGGGCTAACAAAGAAGAAACCGAATTCTATTATTCAGGAGCAATTGCCGAAGTGGGCGATCTGTCTACTTATTATGGTTATCAAACCATAGATGCAGAAAATCTGGAATTTAAATTAGGAGAAACCTATCCGCAAATATTAAATACAGCTGCCGAATTGGATAAGCTTAATTTTGAAGAGCTTTTGAAAAAAGGGTATACAAATATCGCGATGAGTGAGATTCCGAAAGACGATAAATACACTTTTTACCCTGTAAATATTGTCGATGTTAATAAGGTAGCGATCCTCAAAAATTCAAAACAGCCCGAATCTCCTTTAAAAATTGGAAAAAATCCTTCTTTTGTTTTAATGCAGAACAATGTTGTCAAATATGCTATCGTGAACGGATTTGTATTTGATCTGGAAAAAGGAGTAAACGGAATCAAAAATGGTGTGGTTAATCCGTAGTAAATTTCAATATCATTTTTTCACACTCTTATTAATTGCATGTGGCTTTTCGGGTTATTCTCAATATTCCGGAAAAGTTGTTCACGGTGAAAGTCTGGTTCCCTTAGCCCAAATAAAAGTTGTTCCTTTTGAGAAAAATGAAGTCGTTCAAACCGATCTTCAGGGAGAATTTAACCTTTTGGAAAAAGGAAAATATACCCTAGTCAAAGAAGGTTTTAGGACAGATACCATCATTATTTCAAAATCTTTTGAGGTATTCTACTTATTTCCTTTATCCGAAGATCTAGATGAAATAGTCTTAACTTCCAATAATTTTACTACAGCATTAAAGAATTACGCCGGCGGGGCAACTGTTTTAAAACAAAATGAAATCAATCTTCAAAACAACATCAACATTGCTCCTGTTCTCAACTCGGTTTCCGGTGTTTTTATGCAGAACGGGACATTGAGCACCAACCGAATTACCATTCGGGGTATTGGATCAAGAACCCTTTTTGGCACGAGTAAAATCCGAGCCTATTATCAGGATATTCCGCTGACAAATGGCTCCGGAGAATCGAATATGGATGACCTTGAATTAGATGCGATTGCGAGGATAGAAATTACCAAAGGCCCTTCTTCCAGCACATATGGAGCAGGTTTAGGCGGAACCATCCACTGGGTTCCAAACAAGGGGAACATCAATCATTTTAATCCGCAATTGCGGTTTACCCTGGGTTCCTTTGGTTTAAAAAAATATAGTCTTCAATCTGATCTCCCTTTAAAAAATGGTGCCATGAATCTTCTATATTCAAATACCCAAAGTGAAGGTTATCGGGATAATAATGAATTCGACAAGCAAATTATTAACCTCAGCTCAAATCATTTTTTAAGTGAAAAACACACCCTCAGTTTTATCGGGAATTATATCGACTTAAAATCATACATCCCTAGTTCTTTAGATTTTGATACCTATAAAAACGATCCGAGTTCTGCGGCTTTTACCTGGGGAGCGGCTAAAGGTAATGAGGACTACCAAAAAGGTCTTTTCGGTCTTTCTTGGAATTATGATCTCAATCATCACACTGCACTTAAAACCAGTATATATTCAACCTATTTAGAAAGTGACGAAGACCGCCCATTTAATATTTTAGAAGAAAAAACTTTTTCAGTTGGCTTGCGAAGTAAATACCTTTCCAGTCATACCCTTTTTGATAAAAATCTAGACTGGACCTTAGGTTTTGAGTTATTTCGAGATAAAAAAGATTACCAAACCTTTGAAAATTTGTACCGTGATTTTCCTCCGGAAACCGGAAGTGTAAAAGGCGAACAACTCTCAGACCTGCTCGAAAACAGACAGTTTTTTAATGTGTTCTTCGATTCAAAATTTTTATTCACTGCAAAAATGCAAGTCCATTTGGGTATAAATTGGAATTACACTTCTTATACACTTGACGATAGTTTCAATGCTGAAACAGATAACGCGTCAGGTGATTATAATTTTGGTCATATCCTCTCCCCTAAACTCGGCCTGACTTATGAATATCTTCCAGATCATGTTGGTTACGCCACGATTGCTCATGGATTTTCTCCGCCAACTTTAGAAGAAACCCTTTTGCCCGGCGGTCAGATCAATCAAAATATCAAGCCCGAGAAGGGCTGGAATTTTGAATTGGGAACCAGAGGTACATTTTCAAATCTGAAATTAGATTACAGTTTAGCGCTTTACCAAATGAAAGTAAAAGACCAGCTAGTGGCAAGAAGAACCGGCGATGACGAGTTTGTTGGGATCAATGCCGGTGAAACTGATTTCCTCGGCTTAGAAATAGACCTCAACTACAGCCTGATCGAATCTGAATTTTGGCAAATTAAGCACAGAAATTCATTTAGTTATAATCATTATTATTTTCAAGAATTTGAAGATCTGGGAAATGATTATTCGGGTAATCAGGTGACCGGAGTTCCTCCTGTCGTATTTAATTCTATTTTAGACGTGCAGACAGGATTGGGATTTTACAGCACTTTGCAATACCAGTTCATCGATAAAATTCCCGTGAACGATGCCAATTCTGTTTTTGCCGATTCTTACCAATTGTTAAATGCAAAACTCGGGTATCGAAGTGTTTTATTCGAAAATTTCCGATTTGATATTTTCTTCGGGATCAATAACCTTTTTGATGAAAAATATGCTTCCATGTTGCAAATCAATGCGACAGCTTTTGGCAATAGCTCACCCAGATACTATTATCCCGGAGATCCTGTGAACTATTATTTTGGCGCAAATCTATCTTATCACTTTTAATGGGTCTAGCCAATTCTGGAATGATTTTTTTCATCTCCCTTTTAAGTTGTTTTTGATAACGTTTAAGTACTTCTTTCCTCGAAATATGGTGGTCAATTAGCTATTCTTGCGTATCTTTGCAGCCGAATAAACAGCTTCATTATGTCTAAAAAAGTTATCCTTATTATACTTGACGGTTGGGGAAATACCCAAGACCCAAAAGTATCTGCAATTTATCAGGCCAACACCCCATTTTTTGATGGTTTGATAGAAAAATATCCGCATGCCAATCTCAGAACAGATGGTTTAAACGTGGGTTTACCGGAAGGACAAATGGGAAATTCTGAAGTCGGACATATGAACCTGGGTGCCGGTCGTATCGTTTTTCAAGATTTTGTAAAAATCAATAAAGCGGTTGAAACAGGGTCTATTGCCAAAGAAAAAGTATTGGTAGATGCTTTTGATTACGCCAAAAAGAATGGTAAAAACGTTCACCTGCTCGGTTTGATCTCAGATGGAGGAATTCACTCGCATATGAATCATGCCAAAGGGCTTTTAAAAGCTGCTAAAGAAGCAGGTGTAAATGATGTTTACCTACACGCCTTTACTGATGGTCGAGATTGTGACCCAAAATCGGGGAAAGGATTTATTCAGGACATGGAAAACTTTATGGGACAGACCACAGGTAAACTGGCGACAATTGTTGGCAGATATTACGCCATGGACAGAGATCAGCGCTGGGCGAGAGTAAAATTGGCCTATGATGCCGTTGTCAATGGAATTGGAGAGCATTCTAAAAATGCAACTGAAAGCATTCAAAAAAGTTATGATGAAGGGGTAACTGACGAATTTATCAAGCCTATTATTATGGTTGATGAGAAAGATCAACCGGTGGCCAAAATAGCGGAAGATGATGTAATTCTGTTCTTCAATTTTAGAACAGACCGCGGAAGACAATTGACCAGAGTTCTGTCACAAGAAAATTTTCAAGAATTTGGCATGCACAAAATGCCTCTGTATTATGTAACGATGACCAATTATGACAAAACATTTAAAAATGTTGAAGTCATTTATCCAAAAGATAACTTAGAAAAAACTTTAGGTGAGGTTTTGGAAGCCAATCATAAAAAACAAATACGTATTGCCGAGACCGAAAAATATCCTCACGTAACCTTCTTCTTTTCAGGAGGTAGGGAAAAAGAATTTACAGGAGAAAAAAGACTGTTATGTCCATCTCCAAAAGTGGCTACCTACGATTTGCAGCCGGAAATGAGTGCAAGTGATATCAAAGAGGCTATCTTACCTGAGTTAAAAAAGGGAGAAGCTGATTTTATTTGTCTCAATTTTGCCAATACAGACATGGTTGGCCACACAGGGGTGATGAAAGCCGCAATAAAAGCCGCTGAAACGGTTGATGCCTGCTTAAAAGAAGTAGTGACAACCGCATTGGAAAACGATTATACAAGCATCATTATCGCCGATCACGGGAATAGCGAAACCATGATCAACCCGGATGGCTCGCCTAATACTGCTCATACAACCAACCCGGTTCCATTAATTTTAGTCGACAAAACCTATAAAGGTGGTATCAAAGATGGCGTGCTGGGAGACATAGCTCCGACCATTTTGGATTTGTTAAAAATTGAGCAACCCGTGCAGATGACCCAGAAATCCTTATTAGTATAAATTGATAGTTCAAAAATTCTTAGATTTGCTGCATGTCTGAACCCAAATTAAAAACAATTCCTCGCAACACCTTGATCATTGCAGTTGATTTTGACGGTACTATCGTTGAAGATCAATATCCTGGGATTGGGCCTGCCAGAATTTTTGCCTTTGAAACGCTGTTAGAGCTACAAAAAAAAGGACATAGATTAATTTTATGGACTTACCGTCACGGGGAAAAACTGCAGGAAGCCGTTGATTTTTGCAAAAAGAACGGATTGGATTTTTATGCCGTAAACAATAGTTTTCCTGAAGAAAAATTTCACAGTAAAGTAAGCAGAAAGATCAATGCCGATGTCTTTATAGATGATCGCGCTGTTGGTGGATTACCCGGCTGGGGAGAAATATACCAGACACTGCTCAAAACAGAAAAACCACCCGAAAGAAAAGTAAAAAAGGGTTTATTTGGCTGGCTGAAGTCTTAAATCAGACATATTTCTCTGTTTTACTTTTGAGTTTCAGAAGCTCCTTCTTTACCCGATTTTAAATCTATTTTATTTGATTTATCTTTGCAGGCAAATTACACTGCGGTATGATAAAAATTAAGACAAGAGAAGAAATTGAGCTGATGCGCGAAAGTGCTTTGGTCGTATCAAAGACCCTTGGCATGTTGGCTTCAGAAGTAAAACCGGGTGTAAGCACCTTGCACTTAGACAAATTAGCAGAAGAATTTATTCGCGATCACGGGGCAATACCGGGATTTTTGGGATTGTACAATTTCCCAAATACACTTTGTATGAGCCCGAATGCTCAAATCGTGCATGGAATTCCCAACGATGTTCCTCTGCGGGAAGGTGATATTATTTCTATTGATTGCGGGGCATTAAAAAATAATTTTTACGGTGACCACGCCTATACTTTTGAGGTTGGCGAAGTAGCTCCTGAAATAAAGAAATTATTGCAAATTACAAAAGAGAGCTTGTACGTAGGCATCAGAGAATTCAGAAGTGGAAATCGCGTTGGCGATGTTGGTTTTGCCATTCAAAATTATGTGGAACAACACGGATATGGCGTAGTGAGAGAATTGGTAGGTCATGGTTTAGGTAAAAAAATGCACGAAGATCCGGAAATGCCTAATTATGGAAGACGAGGCAGAGGAAAGAAATTCGTAGAAGGAATGGTGGTTGCCATAGAACCGATGATCAATTTGGGAACCCATAAAATTAACCAACTCAATGATGGTTGGACCATTTTAACAGCAGATGGAAAAGCAAGTGCCCATTTTGAGCACGATGTGGCCATTGTAGACGGAAAACCGGAGTTGCTTTCTACCTTTAAATATGTGCACGAAGCCCTGGGCATAGAAAGTGACGAAGAGTTGGAGTTTAGACAAAACCCTGCATTGGTATAGTTCGTTTCTGCCTTACATGAAATTATTTTCTCAAATCTTAAACACCATCCCAAGACCTTATTTGATCAAGGTGAGTTACCTTATCCGACCTGCTTTGTCTTTTTGGTTATCAGGTGATACCTATACAGATCCCATCGATGGGAAATCCTTCCGCACATTTTTACCTTATGGCTATGGCACACAACGGCCCAATGTATTGTCGCCAAGCACCTTGTCTTTAGAAAGGCACAGATTGCTTTGGTTATATCTCAAAAACGAAACAGACTTTTTCACTTCCCAAAAGAAAGTGCTGCATATGGCTCCTGAACAATGCTTTTTGCCTTTGTTCAAAAAAATGAAAAACCTCGATTATACCACTGCGGATCTATACGCACCAAAAGTAGATGTAAAAGCAGATATTTTGGATCTGCCTTTTGAAGACAATACTTTTGACCTCATTTTTTGCAACCATGTTCTGGAACACATTGAAGATGATGCCAAAGCGATGAGCGAATTATACCGGGTGATAAAACCCGGCGGAATGGGTATTTTTCAAATCCCTCAGGAAATAGAAAGAGAGAAAACTTTTGAAGATTTTAACATTACTTCTCCCGAAGAACGCGCCAAACATTTTGGCCAATACGACCATGTTCGGGTATATGGGCGCGACTATTTTGACCGATTGAGAAAAGCGGGTTTTACTGTAAAAGAAATAGATTATTCTTCACAACTCAGCGAAAAAGAAATCGATACCTACCGACTTGCCAAAGGTGAAATTTTACCGGTTTGTTTGAAAGCTTGATTTTTTAGCTATGCTATGCTGCATCGAAAAAGAAAGGATACTCATCCGCTTCAATGGTAAAGAATATTTATTGAATTGGGATAATTTCTAAGCTTCTAAACTCTACCGCACCGTGGTCTCCTTGTAACATAATTGGCCCCGGTTGATCCTCTTCGCTATCAATGGCTCCTCCGGTTATACCGGGAATGGTTTGATCTGTAATGACCGAATTCCCATTGGCAATAATTGTAACCCGATTACCGATTAAAGTAATTTCGTAGGTCTGCCATTCGCCTGCATTTTTGGCAGCCATCTGGTTGGGTTCCAAAAAGCCATAAACTCCTCCAAAATAAATATCAGACGGTTCCATGCCCTTGTTATCTGTAATTTGTACTTCATATCTCCCGCGCAAATAAATCCCACTATTACTTCCTTTCGGATATCTGAATTCAGCCTTCAACTTAAAATTGCCAAACTTTTCATTTGTAATTAAATTGGAACCTCCTCCTGCATTGCTCAAAATTCCATCGGTGACGGTCCATTTGTTTTTATCGCCGTCCAAATGCCAGCCATCCGTATTCTTCCCGTTAAACAATGATTTTTGCTCAGACCAAACCATTTTTTCAGGCGTTGGAAAAGCAGTTTGCTTTTTACCTGTAAATGGATATGATTTTCCATCGGTATAAACCATCGTACCCTTTAGTTGATCTCCAACCAATTCTCCTTCAAAATCCATACTTCGGTCTCCTTCTTCCCATTGAGGTGGAATGCTAAAACTAAAACGGTTATCTGCTATTTTGACCTCGGCAACAGGTCTTGCACTACCGAAAGCATACACATACCTCCCTACAAAAGTTTTGTGGCCAGAATGACGAATTTCTAACCACGAAGGCAATTGTTTCCCATCTTTTTCGATGACCATGTCCCATCTTCCTTCTAAAGGACTGGTTTTTTGAGAAAAGCCTAAGCAGACAAAAAATGCGATAAAAAAAACAGAAGTGAAATATTTGAATGGCATCTCCTTAAATTTAGTGGATAGGAGGTAAATATAAGAAAATGAATTCTCTCAAAAAAGTAATTTCTAAATAACGAACGCGCTTACAATTCCTTTAAATCAGATTCATTCATCCAGCCAATTTTGCCATCGGCAATTTTGATTTTTTTCCAATTGTCTAAGGTTTCCAATATCTGTACTTTGGTACCTTCGTGAAGCTGAAAATTGATATCGCTGTTTTGCGTAGGAGCATTTTTAACGTTGACATTCGCTGCAAAAACAATGGCGTACTGCATTTTATCGATCAGCGTTTTATTCTGATAGGCCAGGGCGACAGCAAAAAAAACTAAAATGGCGCAAATACTGCTACTCACAAAAAAGAAGCGCTTTTTTTGGGTATATCTTGAAAAGTGATAAAGCAAAAACAAGATAGCAAAAAGGATGGCAAAAACTACTGCCAAAGTTGCCCAGGTATTATACGATGTTCCTAAAACAATATTCTCCCGGTATTTATCTCCCAGTGATTTAGGCAAAGGCTCAATATTATCCAGCGTCATTCTATTGGCAAACTCTAAATTAAAAAGGGCATCGCTATCATTAGGATTGAGCTTCAATGCTTTTTCATAATAATATATGGAAGGAGCTACCTGATTGCTTTTATAATACACATTGCCAAGGTTATAGTACAATTCCGAAGAGACAATGCCCTGCTCTTCAATTTGTTTATACATGCCAAGAGCTTCGGTGTATTTTTCCTGCTGATACAATTTATTTGCCTGTACGAACAAACTGTCTACCGTCTGAGCCATAGAAGTACACAAAGAAAGAACCAAAAGAATGAACGGTAAATTTTGTTTGTATGTTTTAAAGAAATTCATCTTAGCTTCCATTTTATAAAGACCGATCTAGTTTTGCCAAAACCGACTTGGCTTTTTCAAATTCCTGTTTGATCTGTACATCAGAACTAGGGGTATAACGCGCGTAATTACAATCGTCTAAAACCGCTTTAAAATCATCAATAATTTCTTGCTCCACTTTCCTTTCACTCAACAATTCAGCTACTTTTTCAGAACTGATATCGGCTGTTTCTACTTGCAATTTCGCTTTTAAATAATTGTGTAAAGCCCTTTCCAGAGATTCGTAAAAGACCTCTTTCTTGCCCATATTCTTCTTGGCCTCAGATAAATATTTCCTCGCCAAACGGTCGGCTTTTCTGCGTTTATTGCCCACTACATCTGAATCTCTTTCTTCTTTCTTTTTCCCTAAGAAAATTCCTGCTGGAATGGCTAATAATGGGGTTAATAAAAGTACGTAATACAAAGGTGAGCCATAAAAATCTGTTTTATCTTGAGCCGGTTTTAAGGTGGCCTTTGTCTTGATAAAACGAATATTGCTCTCATTACCTACTACATTCTGTTTGGCGACTACTTGCTCCTGCCCGTCCATGCTTTGTCCTTCCGGCACATTGATAATTAAAGCATCTGAATTCAAGGTAAAATACTTTTCCTGTTGAGGATCAAAGTAAGAAAAGGACACTTCCGGAATTTTGAATTTTCCCTTGAATTGAGGTACGATGGCGTACTGATCATAAATGGTTCCTTCCATACCGCTCATAGAGGTATTTATTTTTTCCTCGTGCTCAGGCTCATAAATTTCCAATCCTGCCGGCGCATTAAATTTGGGTAATTCTATCAATTTCAGGTTTCCCTTTCCTGCCAATTCCACTTTAATAGAAGTAGATTCATTGGCTTTTAAAGTAGTTTCGTTGGCTTTCACATCAAATCGGAAACTTCCAACGGCGCCTGCAAAATTTAAGGGTTTACCGGCTTCTGGCAGATCTTTTACGGTAATCGTTCTTCTTCCACTCGAAGCCGCAAAATTGATGTCGTTAAACATCATATTCCCAAAAAAATCTCTTCGCCCCATGGGCACACCTGCCATGACTTCCATTTCCAAAGGATCTATTTCAAGTTGTCCGGCTTTATGCGGAATAAGTAATGCCTTTTTTACCACTACATACTTATAGGGTTCTCCCTTATACGTGCCATCAGTTGCCTGCCAGGCGCTCACCTCCATATTCTGTTTCCAAAAACCATTAAAACTTGGTGCAGATAATTCTCGTGTATTTTGAACATTGACCTTGTTCAAGTTGACATACAATTTATAAATAATAGAAATGCTCTCACCTACATAAGGGTTATCATTGGAAATCTCCGCCACTAAATGGATATTTTGAGAAGCCAAAAATCTCGGATCGTTGGGGTCTTCAGGAATATCTATCGCATCTGTAACTTGAATCCGGACAGCATTTGATTTGATCACCTCATCTTTATAAGTAATCGATGCAGAACTGATCAGATAACTTCCTTGCGCCCTGGGCTGAATAATATAGGTGTAGGTCTGCTTGAATGATGTTTTCCCGTTGATCGATGAAAAACTTGTAGACTGACTCGGACCGGCTAAAACAGTAAAATTTTCAAAATTAGGAGGTGTAAAATCATCAGCTCCTTGTTTGTCTATGGTAAAATCTACACGCAACCTTTCATTTAAGCCCAATGAGGTTTTAGATACATTTGTTTTGAAGGTAACCTGTGCAAAACTTATCTGTACCAAAAAAATAAAAAAGTATACAATTTTAAATCTCATACTTTACCAATCTTTTTCTTTCTTCACTTTTTGTCCACGCGCCTCTTTGGCATTTACTTTTTGTTGGGTTTTATTTTCTTCGTTGCTCATGGCCTCTAACAACTGTTCCATTTGCTGTTTAGACAATTGGTCGGGTTTAGGTTGTTGCGGAGGTTGTTCCTGATCTTTATCGTTCTTAGAATCATTCTGTTGGTCTTTGTTTTCCTGATCCTGGTTCTGATCATTCTGATCCTGATTTTCGTCTTGATTCTCTTGATTTTGCTTGTCTTTGTCCTGTTCTTCTTTTTGATCCTGCTTATTATCCTGATCTTTTTCCTGGTCTTTATCTTTATTCTGATCGTCCTGGTTTTGCTGTTGTTCCAGCATTTTTTGAGCTAAAGCTAAGTTGTATCTGGTTTCCTCATCCTTCGGATTCATGCGTAAAGCATTTTTATATGCTTCCACGGCACCTCCGTAATTCTTTTCAGCAAAAAAGGCGTTCCCCATGTTGTGAAAAGCCAAGGATCTCTCGTTTTTATCTTTGCTCACTTTAACAGCCAATTCATAAGTCGGAATGGCTTCTTTAAATCTGTTTTGTTCAAAAATGGCATTACCCAAATTGTAATTTGCTCGAGGATAATTTGGGTTAGTTGATAGTGCTTTTTTGTATTGAACCTCTGCATCTACAAAGTTCTTCTTTGCAAATAAATCATTTCCCTTGCGCACCAAGGCTCGTTCCTCCTTGGTCGTGGGTGCAGCAATCAATTCTTTTTGCTCTTTTTTTTGTGGTTCTTCCTGCGCAAAAATGAGCATCGGCAGTATAAAAGCAAGATAGATCAGCCTATTCATTTTTGTTTTTTTCGTTAAATAAATTCAGTTTTTGTATCCAGGCCGTTTTTCTGTTGAGCAAGAAACTGTCAAACACCAGCAACAGTAATCCTAAACCGACGAACCATTGAAATTGATCTTTATAATCTGAAAATTGTTTCGTCTCAAATTCCTTCTTTTCTGCTTTTAACAAGAGATCCTCAACATACTCAATGGTTGCGCTTGTGTTGTTTCCGTTTTGATAAGTGCCATCTCCGTTTGCCGCAATTTCTTCCAAAGTTTCGGGATGCATTTGGGTGATGACCACCTCATCCTGATTATCTTTTTTATAACCCAGAAACTTACCCTTATTTTTGATAGGAATTGGGCCTCCTTTGGTTGTACCTACCCCTATTGTAAAAGTTTTGATTCCGGCATCGAGCACTTCTTTTGCCAGTTTATCTGCATTTTCTTCGTGATCTTCCCCGTCAGATACGATAAACAAAAAGCGATTGGTTTGAGATTCATCATCAAAAAAAGTCTTGGCCAGTTCCAGGGCTTCTGTGATGGCCGTTCCCTGGGAAGAAACCATATCCGGATCAGCATTCTGCAGGAACATTTTTGCGGCGGCGTGGTCTGTAGTTATCGGCAATAAAGGATAGGCACTTCCTGCGTAAATAATGATTCCTACCCTATCTCCACCTAACTTATCGATCACTTTGGCAATGACCTGCTTCGCTTTTTCCAATCGATTAGGAGCGATGTCTTCTGCGAGCATACTTTTAGATACATCCAATGCGAAGACAATATCAACACCCTGCCGTTTTACCGTTTTTAACTGGGTTCCAACTTTTGGATTCATCAGTGCGATCACCAAAAAAAACAGAGCCATGCACACGACCAATAATTTCAAAAAAGATTTAAATCCTGATCGGTCCGGACTCAATTTATTGAGCAATTTCTTGTTAAAGAAGTTCCGTTGTATTTTTCTTCTCCAAAAAATATAGACAAGGTAGACCATCACCAAAATAATGATGCCAAATAAATAAACGATATAATTAGGATCTTCTATCTGATACATAATTCCTAAATAAAACTTCTAAACACGGTGTACCGCAATAACATTTCGAGAAAAACCAAAAGCCCTGCCAAAAGCACAAATGGCCTGTAATTCTCATTAAAATTGTAATATTTAATTTCTTCTATTTTCGTTTTTTCGAGCTTATTGATCTCGTCGTAAATCTGACCCAACTTTTCATTATCTGTGGCTCTGAAATACTGGCCATCCGTTTCTTTTGCTATATATTTCAAGAGATCTTCATCAATTTCAACAGGCGCATTTCTAAAGATCAATTTTCCGCTTGCATCTTTGGCCACAGGAAATAAAGCTGTTCCGTTCGTTCCGATGCCAATCGTATACACTTTAATGCCTAATTCCTTGGCGAGTTCTGTGGCTGTTTTGGGGTCGACAAATCCAGAATTGTTAACCCCGTCTGTCAATAAAATGATCACTTTACTTTTGGCTTCGGAATCTTTTAATCTGTTTACTCCCGAACCCAATCCCATTCCAATAGCTGTGCCGTCTTCGATCTCTCCCCATTGAATTTCTCTGATGGTATTTAATACAATCCTTTTGTCACTGGTAATTGGTGTTTTTGTAAAACTTTCTCCGGCATAAACCACAATTCCTATTCTGTCATTTGGCCTTTGCGTAACAAATCTGGAAGCTACTGCCTTAAGTGCTTCCAAACGGTTTGGTCTTAAATCTTTCGCCAACATACTCGCCGAAACATCTATCGCCATAACAATATCTATTCCGCGGGTTGTTTTAGTCTTGTTGCTCACTTCCACATCTCGTGGTCTCGCCAAAGCAACGATCAAAGAAGACAAGGCTACCAAGCGCAAAACATTCAAAAGCGGTTTTAATTTTGTAGACCAGTGCTTCTGTGCAAATCCTTTTGTGCCCGAGATCTTTAATTCGGCATTAGCTTTTTTTCTGGTGAAAAAGAACCAGACAGCCAATAACGGAATCAATAAAAGCAACCAGAGAAATTCCGGATTCAAAAACTCGAGATTAGGATCCATGTTCCTCCTTTCTTTCTGTTTCTTCTACTTTTGGGTGCATGATCTCTATGATGTTTTCAGCATCTCTTCTATGCAAATCGATCTCATTCGCCAAAGGGTGAGATTTGGCAAATTTCACCAGATCGGCTTCTTGCAGCAATTTTTTCAATTTGAAAATGGTTTCATTTGGTATACCCAACTTACTCGATGCATTAAAATCAGTAATGATATCCAATAATTCATCGGTAGTAGATTCTAGGGCCGGTATATTTAATTCTCTCTCGATAAATGTCCTCACAATATCGGTTAACTCAACATAATACAATTTAACCCTGTTCTGCTGCACTAAATTTTTGCTGTCGAGTTCTTTTAGTCTTTGTTTTGCCTCTTCAAAAGGAGGAATTACAATCTTCTTTTCTTCTACGATCTTTTTCCTGCGTTTCAATAAGTACCAAATCAATCCTGCAAGCAGCAATAAACCTAATATCCACCACAAATACTCTTTAAAGTCGTCAAAAACATAAGGTTCCTCTTCAATTGATTTGATAGGAAAGAGTTTTTGCTTGAGCGTATCTACTTCAACCGTGGTTACATCTATAAACAGCGAATCGGTATACACTTCTACATTATTGACCATTACACCTTGTCTGGGCAACATATATCTGCCGCTGTCAAAAGAAGTAAGGGTATATTTTCTGAAAATTTGGTTGTTGACAGAATCGATATTGAAAGATTCAACTACTTCGAGTTTTTTGAGACTGTCCAGATTTAAAACGGGAAAAGCAACATCTTTCAGCGTGTCTTTATCAACAAATATTTTGTATTCTATCTGCTCGCCAATTCTAATCTTTGTGGTGTCTACAGAAATTGTTACTTGTGCCTGCCCAATATAAATAAAGCTAAATACGAAAGCCATTGCACAAAAAATTTCTCTTTTTGGCAAGGTCAAAAAACAATCGTATTTGCTATTTGATTCTTTGTTTTTCATATCAATTTTTGAGCTATTTAATTTCTTCGTTTGAAATAACCCAATAATTTTTTTACATAACTCTCATCCACTCTTGAACTTATCGTCCCTGCGCCACTTTTGCTAAAGGTATTTTCAAAATAATTTACTTGCTCGAGGTAATTGGCTCTATAACTTTTTCTAACCGACTTCAAATTCGTGTTTACCAGAACTACTTCGTCAGATTCTACATCCAACATGGGAACCATGCCTAATTTTGGTAATTCTGTTTCGTATTGATCAAAAACCCTGATTCCTGTGATGTCGTGTTTTTTTGCAGCAATTTTAAGCGGATTTTCATAGCCCTTGTCCATAAAATCTGAAAGAAGAAAAACGATTGCTTTCTTTTTCATCACTTGCGACAAATAACGCAAGGCATGAGCTATATCGGTTTTTTTGCTCTTCGGTTTAAATTCGATCAGCTCCCGAATGATCCTCAACACATGACTCTTCCCTTTTTTTGGCGGAATAAACAATTCTACCTCATCGGAAAAGAGCATTAAGCCAACCTTATCATTGTTCTGAATAGCCGAAAAAGCCAAAGTAGCGCTGATCTCGGTGATGATGTCTCTTTTAAACTGATCTGTCGTACCGAAGTATTCTGAGGCACTTACGTCTACCAGCAACATCATGGTAAGCTCTCGTTCTTCCTCAAAAACTTTGACAAAAGGTTCGTTGTAACGCGCAGTTACATTCCAATCGATGGAGCGAATATCATCGCCAAACTGGTATTGGCGTACCTCAGAAAAAGTCATACCTCGTCCTTTAAACGAACTGTGGTATTCGCCTGAAAAAATATGATCAGACAATCTTCTTGTCTTGATCTCTATTTTTCTAACTTTTTTGAGAATTTCTTTGGTTTCCACTTATCTAATTTCGATGAATCAATGCTTTGAGTCTGATCTACTTCTTAGTTTAAGGCACTTCAACCTGGTTAATGATCTTGTTGATCAGGTCAACGGAAGTGATATTCTCGGCTTCTGCCTCATAGGTCACTCCAATTCTGTGTCTTAGCACATCGTGCACAACAGCACGGACATCTTCGGGAATAACATAACCTCTTCGTTTGATAAATGCATAACATTTAGCAGCCATTGCCAAATTGATACTTCCCCTCGGTGAGGCACCGTAACTGATAAGCGGCGCTAACTCTCCTAAACGATATTCGTCCGGGAAACGGGTGGCAAAGATCAAATCAAGGATATATTTCTCGATCTTTTCGTCCATATACACTTCTTTTACCGAACTGCGTGCAGATAAAATTTGCTCTAAGGAAACCACGGGATTGATCTTTTCAAATGAGCCCATTAAATTTTTGCGCATAATGATTTGCTCATCGGCTAACTTTGGATAATCAATAACTGTTTTCAACATGAAACGGTCTACCTGAGCTTCGGGTAAGGGGTAGGTTCCTTCTTGTTCAATAGGGTTTTGTGTTGCCATGACTAAAAATGGCTCGGGTAATTTGAAAGTTTCATCTCCAATGGTGACCTGGTGTTCCTGCATGGCCTCCAATAGGGCTGATTGCACTTTGGCCGGTGCTCTGTTGATCTCATCTGCTAAGACGAAATTGGCAAAAATGGGTCCTTTTTTAATAGAAAAATCATTTACTTTCATGTTGTAGATCATCGTTCCGATCACATCTGCAGGTAATAAATCCGGTGTAAATTGTATTCTGCTAAACGAGCCTTTTACAGCTCTGGATAAAGTGTTAATAGCCAAAGTTTTCGCTAATCCCGGTACTCCTTCTAACAGGATATGACCATTTCCTAAAAGACCGATGAGCAATCGTTCGAGCATATGTTTTTGTCCAACAATTACTTTGTTCATTTCCAGGTGAAGAAGATCTACAAAAGCACTTTCTCTTTCAATTTTCTCATTGATGGCTCTAATGTCTACACTCGTATTTTGCATTTCCATGAAATATATTTTATAATTCTTTTTTCGAATCTATTTTACTTACTAAGGGCAACAAATCTAAGGGTTCGATCATAGTTTTGTTGTTAAATTTTGGTTAAATATTAGCGAAAAACCAAGTAATCAAAGCAATTCTGCAAAGATTAAAAGGAAATGCTATAAAAAAGATAAATGATGAGAAAAATAGATGGACTTTAAGGTATTTTCAGTGAAACCCAATCTGAAAAAATAAGGTTAATATTGTTCTTGTTCGTTGGGAAAATCTCTCGATTTTACATCCTTGATATAATTTTCGAAAGCATTTGTCATTTGGTCGTAAAGATCGAGGTATCTCCTTAAGAAACGCGGACTAAATTCATGGGTCATGCCCAGCATATCATGCGTAACCAATACCTGACCGTCAACTTCACCTCCCGCGCCTATCCCAATAACAGGAATGGATACACTTTTTGCGACCTCAGCGGCCAGTTTAGCCGGAACTTTTTCTAAAACAATTCCGAAACAGCCCAACTCTTCCAATAACTTCGCATCCTCCTTTAATTTCAATGCCTCTTCTTCTTCTTTGGCACGAACACTATAGGAACCAAATTTATAGATCGATTGTGGAGTTAATCCTAAATGACCCATCACAGGAATTCCGGCAGAGAGAATTCTTGTGATCGATTCGGCAATTTCTTTTCCTCCCTCTAATTTTATGGCATGACAACCCGATTCTTTCATCAATCTAATGGCAGATTCCAGTGCATTTCTGGAGTTTCCCTGATATGATCCAAAGGGTAAATCCACCAAAACTAAACATCTTTCAATGGCTCGTACCACTGAAGATGCGTGATAAATCATTTGATCCAATGTAATAGGCAAGGTAGTTTCATGTCCTGCCATCACATTGGAAGCAGAATCTCCAACTAAAATAATATCAATCCCTGCATGATCCACAATTTTCGCCATTGTGTAATCATAGGCCGTAAGCATGGCAATTTTTTCACCGTTGGCCTTCATTTCGAACAGTGATCTCGTTGTTATCCTTTTGTATTCTTTTTTTTGTTTTGGCATGTTGTGCTAAAATTTTTGCAAAATTAGGGATTATTTATTTTCTATATTTTCTTTAGCTGCGATGATTTTAGGAAAAAGGAATGTCCCAAAATTCTTAACCGGATTATACAACAAAGAAGATTCGATCTTTTCTTTTTCAACAAAAGGTAAGGTTCGATTTACACCGTCAAAAATAATTAAGACCACACTGGCTATCAAAGCAACTTTTAACAAGCCAAAAACTGCGCCGAGTATTTTATTCACCCCTCCTAAAAAAATAGAATTGGCCAGTTTGGTGAACAATTTTCCCGCCATTTCGATTAAAATTACCACAATAAAAAAAGTTCCTGCAAATGACACGACCTGAATTACTGAAGGTGTCCAGTCTGCAAAACCCTTTAAGATGTTTGCCAGGAAATGTGAAAAATGAATGGCAACAAAAATACCGACTACCAAAGAGGCTAATGAAGTAACCTCAACTATAAAACCTTTAAAATAGCCCCTTATGAGGCCAAAAATCAACAAAGCCGCTAAAACTAAATCAATTAAATTCATATACTGTTAATTAAATTTGGATAATCTCTAATTCATTTTGCACGTAAACCAGGATTTGATCTTGGACTTCATATCCTATTTTGTGTAAACAATCGGCATATTTCTGAATTTGTACCTCATGCTTTTTGTCTTTTTTCCCGGTCTTATAATCAATGATCGTAACTCCGTTACCGTTAAAAAATAATCGGTCAGGAATTAAAATTTCTTTTTCACTTGTCAATAACTCTCGCTCCGTGAATACTTTTTTTCCTGTTGCAAAATAACTTTTTAATTGCTCATTCTCTATAATTTGGAAAATTACTTTTCTCAAATTTCCTTCTTCCTCCATGGTAATTAGTCCAAATTCTAAATAATTCTGCAATACCGGCCCAACATCATCTGCTGAAAATATTTTCGACATAATTTCATGAAAAAGGTCACCGTAGAGTTGAGCTTCACTTTTTTGATCTTCGAACAAGCTAGGAGATGGAGCTATCGTAATGTCATGTGACTGCCAAGGAGTACTTATAAAGGACGGCAGTACGTTTGCGCTAAGCCATTCTTTTGTGCTATGCTTTGAAAGTACCTTATCACCAAATTCGTAGGTATTTTTATCATCATCCCAAATATGCTTTTCTTTTAAAAAGTCTTTTAAATAATCTGATGATCTGGCAATATCCTCCTTCTTTGGTTTATCACATAAAATGTACAACTGTTCAACCGCGCGAGTATAAGCTACATAAGCGAGGTTAAAATTGTCTAATTGTTCCTGTTCGCGAAATATGTTTTCCAGTTCCTCTCCTTTTTTGCCAATTTGCTGTAAGACAGATCCATATCCAACATAAAAATGGTCAAAGTCTTCTGTATAAGTGGTATTTTCCAATTCGAGCCATGTAGACTTTTTATCATTCCGATCCCGCATTTGCAAATCATAGGGCACGATGACTATTCTGAATTCCAGGCCCTTAGATTTATGAATGGTCATCACATTTACCGCATCCTTATTCTCAGGAGCCACAACGGATAATTCGTCTTTTTTCAATTCCCAGTAATCCAAAAAATTGATCACCGAGTGATCTTTTTTATGGCTGAACTGCAACACCTGATCCAGAAAAAACTGAAGATAAGCATCAGAAGTTCTCGTGAGTGAAAAACTGCGAATCATTTGTTCAATTTTGTCGTAAAAGGAAAGATTTAAACCGACGAAATCACTATTCAGCAGACCGTAATTTTCCAGCCTTTTATAAAAATCCGGACCATCAATGGCAATTAACTCCTTGATAAAATGATGTTTATCTATTTTCAGTTGCCAGTGGTCAAATAAAAAATAAAGTGCATTGAATTTTGCGTGCTGATCTTTTTCATTGCTCAAATACTTCAAAAATTCAATGATAAAATCAATCTTCTTATTGTTCTTCAAGAGCAAACTTTCAGCGCTGGAGACAGCAATTCCCGCTTTATTCAGGTAGTCAGAAATATTGACTGCCTGCTTATTTTTGGAAACTAAAATACAGATCTCATTCAGCTCAACTTCTCCCTCCAGTTCTCGAATGATCTTTTCTATTTGAACAGGAACTGTCCCATCTCGCGCTTGAACATTCTCTATTTCTTCTAAAAATTCAATGCGAACATAACCACCCTCAGCTGCATTGACGAGTTGCTTATTGCCGATTTCATACAGATCCTGATGTATGTGATTACTGAACTTTGCCGAAAGAAAGGTGAAAAACGAGTTATTAAACTGAATGACCTCATCAAAACTTCTGTAATTTCGCTCTAATTGATGAAGTGATTTTTGGATCGCAAAAGGATTTGAATGAATGATTTGCAGTTCACTTGTACTGCCGGAAAGATCTATAAATTGCTCGGGCTGTCCTCCTCTCCAGCGGTAGATAGATTGTTTGGCATCACCCACCAATAACAGGCCTGAATTTCCGGATGACAGCGCATTATCAATTAATGGAATTAAATTAGACCATTGCATCCCTGAAGTATCCTGCATCTCATCGATAAAAAAATATTTGAACTTTTCACCTATCTTTTCATAAATAAACGCAGCCGGCTGCTCTTTTAAATGTGTGCTGATCAACCGATTAAATTCTGATAAAAATTGAATATTATTCTCCTTCTTAACAGCTTGCAAGGCCTTGTTGATCTCACTTAAGACAGCAAGAGGTGTAATGCTTTTCAGCAAAAGTTGATTCAAATTTTGTTGTTGATACAGGAGGCTGGCTTTGCCGAACAATCTTTCCAAAGCAGGCAAAACCTCCTCTATGATTCCGGACATTTTTTGATAAGCCCCTTTATTTACTGTTGTTTGATTGAGCACCCGGTTGAATACGGTTGCAAATTTACCGGCATTGATTCCTTGGGGATCTGCGCTTATCTGCTCGAAAAATTTAGGCAGAATATTCATATAAAAAACACCCTGTTCAAGGCCGTTTTGACGGATGATTTGCAAAGCTTCCTCTCCAATTGATCTAAACTCCTCTTTTAATTTTTTCTGATTTTGAAGGATTTTCTTTTTAAAAACAACAAAGTCCTCTATTGATTTACTTTCAAAATGAGCCAAAAACGGTTCGTGATTTTCGTTATGACTTATTCTGCCTATGTCATTTAAATTAGCCGCTATATTCCATGATTTATCATCCTCCACCTGATTCAGGGTATATTCTAAAATCAAATTTGTAATTTCTCGATCCTCCCCAACTTTTGAGATGACATCATTTACGGCTTCACTCAGCCAGATTTTCTGATCCAGTTCCAATTCAAAATTGGTCGTCAGACCCAATTCTATGGCAAAAGACCGAATGAGTCGATAGGTAAAAGTATCGATGGTCACAATATTGAATGCCGAATAATTCTCAATGATCTCCCTTAAAACATTCTTTGCTCTTTTGTTCAACTCCTCTCCGGGCAGTTCCAGTTCCCATTGTAGATCATTGGCTATGGCCGACTCTTTTTCCGAGGCCATGTTGCGCAGGGTTACCAATACCCGCTCTTTCATTTCGGCTGCCGCCTTATTGGTAAAAGTGAGGCATAAAATCGATTGAAAGGTTCTCGGATTAGGGTTAGACAGCAAGATTCTTAAATACTCTTTTACGAGGGTATAAGTTTTTCCACTTCCGGCAGAGGCATTGTATACTTTAAAAAAGGAAGGGCTATACACAGGCAAAATTTTGATTGGCAGATAAAATTAGGTAAATTTAATTTTTTGCGGTGATATATTCACTTCAATTTAATGTGTAACTTTCATTCTTAAAATTTTCCAACAATGGATCAGGCAGCTCAAACAATGATAGACAATCTTCAAAAAAACACAGAAAAAAGCCTTGAAGAATGGGTTAAAATTGTGCAAGCACAAAAATTTTCCAAACACGGAGAGATCATGAATTTTCTTAAAAAGGATCACGGTTTTACCCATGGGTTTGCAAATTTGGTCGCACACAAAGCGCGAAGCAGCGATGCGGGATCCCAGGATGATGCTGATCTCATTACCAAACAATACAAAGGCAAAGAACATTTTTTTTCTTTATACCAAGAATTGATTAGCTCCATCAGCAAATTTGGTGGAGACATAGAAATTGCACCAAAAAATAGTTATGTTAGCCTGAGACGCAAAAAGCAATTCGCTATGCTCATCCCTGCCACAAAAACACGCTTTGAAATCGGCCTGAATTTAAAGAATGTAGCATCTGATGAACTTTTGAAAGAAATTAGCAAAAAAAATGCCATGTGCAGTCATCAAATAGCATTAGAACCTGATGAAAAAGTAACAAATAACATGTTGGATTGGGTAAAAAAAGCATACGAACAAGCAGGTTAGTAAACAGTATATGAGAAAAAGAAACAGAAAAAGAAAAAACCCTAGTCAAAGGCAATTTGTAGGCAGAAATTTTGGCGTTGTGCCAGAGCTTCAACTTTTTAAATACAGGAAAGAAGATTATTTAGAGATCACCAGCCTGAAACATCCTGATGAGCTCCAAAATTTTCTAGAACCTGAATATCGCTACTGGTTAAATTTAAATGGAATTCAAGAAATTGATCTGGTGAAAGCCGTGTGCGACAAATTAAACATGCACAACCTAATTATCGATAGTATCTTAGATTTTGCTCATGTATCAAAATTTCAGGAATTTGAGAACAATTATTATTTTTCTATTTCCTCTCTTATGGCCAATAATACCTTAGAACTGGAGTATGAGCAAATTAGTTTTGTGTTAGGAGAAGACTATTTAGTGACCTTCCAAGAAAAAGTAGGCGATCATTTTAACCATATCCGAGAAAGAATACGCGAAGGATTAGGAATTATTCGGGAAAGGAGTTGTGATTATTTACTTTGTTTACTGCTGGAAGCCATCTTAGATGATTACCAAAAAAACATAGAAAAATTAGAAATCAGTGAGTCTGAGATCAATTCTTTTGATTTGGACCTGGACCCATCTCCAAACGTATTGAGGGAAATAGAATCTCATAAAGTAAAAGTCGATCAAATTAAACGCGCTTTGATCTCTTTGAGAGAGATTTTTTTAAAAATAGAAAGAGAAAAACCCAAACTGATTCAACCCAAACATCTGAAATACTATATAGAATTAAAAGATTTTTCGATATCATTGATCGACATTTGCGACCGTCTAACTTCCAGATTAGAATCTGCCTCCAATTTATTTTTCTCTATTCAAAGCCACCGGATGAATCAGGTAATGAAAATTCTGACCGTGGTCTCTTCCATATTTATTCCCTTGTCCTTTTTAGTGGGTGTATACGGTATGAATTTTGACAATATGCCCGAACTGCAATGGCGTTGGGGCTATTTTGTATTGATCGGTGTGATGCTCACCCTGATCATTACAATGATTATTTATTTCAGAAAGAAAAAATGGATATGAGCCTAAATATTTAGATGAATAATTACAATTAAAGACATCAGCGAAAAATAAATTATCTAATTTTACTCTTTCAATTCCAATAAAGTGAATGCTATCAGACAGTTTCTAGAATTTGAATTACTTCATATAGGAGAGTATAGTATCCGTGTTTATGCTTTGGTTTCCATTCTGTTCATTTTTCTTATCACGAAATTTATTTTATGGGTCATACAAAAGGCTCTATACCGAAAAGAAAAATTAAACAGCCACGAAAAAGGTAATCTTTATGCTCTTTATCAGATCATCAAATATGTTGTGTGGGTTATTTCGATCGCCTTTATGTTCGAAACGATCGGATTAAAAATTACGGTTCTTTTAGCCGGTTCGGCCGCACTTTTGGTTGGAGTGGGTTTAGGATTACAACAGACCTTTAACGATATGATCTCAGGTATCATTTTATTGTCTGAAAGATCCATAAAAGTGGGGGACATATTATCAATTGACAACGATATTGTAAAAATTGAAGAAATTGGTTTTCGCACATCTAAAGGTCAGAACAGAGATGAAATTTCGATCATTATACCCAATTCATTAATTACGACAAGTAAAGTGATCAATTGGAGTCATCAAACCAAAAGGACCCGCTTTAAGATTGATATTGGTGTTGCTTATGGAAGTGATGTTGATTTAGTCATGCAAATTTTGAGAGAATGTGCCGAGGCTCATCCGGAAGTTAAAAAAAATGAATTGATCGATGTTCGATTTGTCAATTTCGGCAATTCTTCTTTAGATTTTCAATTGCTTTTCTTTAGTGAAAATATTTTCAGAATAGAAAAAGTCAAAAGTGATATCAGAAAGATCATCAATAAGAAATTTTTAGAGCATAAGATAGAAATCCCTTTTCAGCAAATGGACTTACATCTTAAAACGAACAAAACTGACCTTTTAAAAATACGTGAGTAGCTCCACATTTTTAACCTAAAATTTAAACAAAGTGAATATTCGGGATTCCGTAAAATCATCGAGCAATAAAGTTTCTGCAGAGGCTTTGGCCTTGAGTGACTTCGTAAAAGATCCAAGCAAATCTTTGGTGGACAGATTAGAGTCATTTGAGGATATTATCAATTTAGAAGTAGGAGATACCGGCCTCAATAGGTCAAGAGCCATTGAAAGGGAGTTTAGCTTCAGGCAATTTTATATCAAATACGAGGGTGATAACCCTACCGGAACACAGAAAGACAGAATTGCTTTTGCTCAGGTATATGACGCACTAAGAAGAGGTTTTGATACGGTTACCTTGGCCACTTGTGGAAATTACGGTGTAGCTATGGCTCTTGCAGCCAAACTGGCCGGAATAAAATGTATCATTTATATTCCTGAAACTTATCATACCGAACGAATTGAAGAAATGACGAGTCTGGATGCAGAAATAGTGAGATGTGAAGGCAGTTATGAAGATGCTGTCATAAAAAGCAGTCTGGTGGCCAATGAAAAAGATTGGTATGATGCCAATCCCGGCGGAAGTAATACTCCACTACAGATCCAGAGTTATTCACAAATTGCCTATGAACTGTATGAAGATCTGGGGGATGCACCAAAATATTGTGCGGTACCGGTTTCAAATGGAACCCTGATCGCCGGAATTTACAGAGGATTTGTGAGTTTGTACAAAAGAGGAAGAACCTCTATTATACCCAAAATGATCGCAGCTTCTTCGACCCAAAAAAATCCGATCATTCAATCCTTTAACCAAGGTTTAACTGCCTGTATAGATCTGGATCCAAAAGTGATCAAAGAAACTAAATACAACGAACCCTTAATTAATTGGCACAGCTTTGACGGTGATGAGGCCCTTTTTGCCATTCGCGAATCTGAAGGAAGAGCCTTTAATATTTCAGATAAAAACATGAAAGAAATGAGTTCCTTTCTCTTAAAAAAGGAAGGGTATAAAATATTACCTGCTTCTACTGCCGGACTTATCGGGATGCTCAAAATGCAAGAAAAAGAGACTTTAGATCCAGGAAAAATTGTCGCCATTTTAACCGCAAAACATTAATTTATTTTCACAACATACCATGAAAAAAGATAGTATAGACGGACAAGCCATCGTGTTTTGTCAGAATGCCTTTAACACCCCCGAAGGAAAAACCGCACATGGTTTGGTGCGATTTACTGAGCGATACGATGTTATCGCCGTCATCGATTCGAAATACTCCGGTAAAGATGCCGGTGAAGTTTTAGATGGAAAAAAGAAAAATATTCCTATTTATTCTGATTTCACCTCTGCCTATGAAGACCTGGTACAAAAAGGTAAAAAGCCTTTGAATTTTGTTGTAGGTCTCGCCCCTGATGGGGGTAGATTGCCCAAGGCCTACAAATCAGAAATTAAACTGGCCTTGCAGAAAGGTTTAAATGTAGACTCCGGGTTACACGATTTTCTGAGCAAAGATGAAGAAATCATGAAATTAGCTGAAGAAAATGGTTGCAGGGTGCGCGATATTCGCAAAACTCCGGATAGAGATGAATTGCATTTTTTTACAGGAGACATAGAAAAAGTAAAATGTTTAAAACTGGCCGTCTTAGGAACAGACTCTGCCATTGGCAAAAGAACCACCTCATGGTTGTTGGTTCACGGTTTCAGAGATCTGGGGTTAAAGGCCGAAATGATCGGTACCGGGCAAACAGCCTGGTTACAGGGTGCCAAATACTCCATGGTGATGGACAGTTGCATTAATGATTTTGTCTCGGGAGAAATAGAACATGCCGTGGTATCTGCCTGGAAAGAGGCCAAACCAGATGTGATCGTTATTGAAGGACAGGGTAGTTTGATGAATCCTGCCTATCCGGGAGGTTTTGAAATTTTGGCTGCCGGCAGACCGGACTATATCATTTTACAGCACGCGCCAAAACGAGTTGAATACGACGGTTTTCCGGGTTATAAATTACACGATATTCAGGAACAAATTCACGCACTTCAGGTTATCTCCGGAAAGCAGGTCATTGCCATCACTTTAAATCACGAAGGAATGGAAAAATCTGAAATCAAAGAGGCCTGCGAAAAATTGACAGAGGAAACCGGTTTACCTTGCTTTGACGTTTTAGCCTATGGGGCAAAAGAATTGGTAACCCTGCTCAAGTCAAAAATTAAAAAGGACTAAATCATATCTATGAAAATAACCAAAGTTAGCTTCGAACATCATTCTTTAGAGTTAAAAAATCCTTATACCATTGCCTATGAAACCATAAAGAGTGCCAGTAATTTCTTTTTACAGATCGAAACTGACGGAAAAATTGTAGGGCTCGGTTGCGCCGCTCCGGATAAGGAAGTTACCGGTGAAAGTGCCGAGGAAACAACTACGGTAATTCAAACCTTGATCATTCCATTTTTAACGGGCAAAAACCCATTGAATTATGTTCAGATTCTCACCGAACTGAAAATTCTTCTTCCCAAAAGCCCCTCTGTACTGGCCATGGTAGATATGGCTCTGTTCGATATTTTTGCCAAAAAAGCACAGGTTCCCTTATATCAGTTTTTGGGAGGGTTCAGACATGAAATTGCAACGAGTATTACGGTGGGGATTTTACCCATGAAGGAAACACTTTATGAGGTCAAAGAATTTGTCAACCAAGGATTTCATATCATCAAAATAAAAGGCGGACTCAATGTAGACGAAGATATCGAAAGAGTCAATCAGGTTCATCAAAAATACCCTAAACTGATATTGCGTTTTGACGGAAATCAAGGTTTTAACAAAAAGGAAACCATCAAGTTTGTTAAGGAAACGACTCATGTGGGGATCGAAATTCTGGAACAGCCCACAAAAACACACAAACGAAAAAAACTAGGAAAGATCACCAGGCAAGTGGATATTCCGGTGATGGCCGATGAAAGTATCAAATCATTAGCAGACGCCTTTCATTTAGCCAAAAACAGCATCATCAACATGATCAATATCAAATTGATGAAAGTGGGTGGTATTCAGGAAGCCAAACACATCAATTCTGTGGCAAAATCCGGGAAAATAGAAGTCATGGTAGGTTGTCTGGACGAAAGTGCTTTGGGAATTTCTGCCGGTTTGCATTTTGCGCTGAGCAGGCCCAATATTGAATATGCCGACCTCGACGGTCATCTCGACTTTATCAACGATCCGGTTAAAAATATTTTTATCCTTGAAAAAGGTATTTTAAGACCAAATCATGAATATGGTTTGGGCCTAAAATCGTTCTAACTCATCGTATTGTTTTTTTTCTTAAATTGATGATTACAATTATATCGGTTGTACCCGTAGTTTTTACAACTCATTGATGATGTGCGATTTTAGATCTCAATCCTAAAAATAGAAGACCATGTTTAAAAAGTATCCTCTCACATTTATTTTTTGCATAGTCCTTTGTATCACTGCCAAAATTTATGGGCAAAAAACGATGTTGTTAAATGAAGATTTAAAAAATAACAGTCAGGTATTTCCCATTAAGCGAAAAGCCCTAAGTAATATTCTAAAAGTTAAATTTGGACCTTATAGCACAGATAAAGTCAAAATGGGCATTTCAACCTCTTCATCTGATCATTTGTTTAAAAGTGATGTCAAAGTTTCTTCGAAAAACAACTATAGTTACTCACTCATCGAAGAAGGTGGAAATACGATTGCAGCTAAAGTTATTGAAAAGGGCGAATTAGAACTGGATGATAAAAAATCGTTTTTTTATCGATTAGTGACTAACGTAGATATCCATGTGAATGATAATTTTAACATCCATATTGGTGAAGACCCTACCTATGATATTGTTAAAAATATGCACCAGACAGTCGCGAACTTTGAACATATCAATGGCAATGAAACATGGCAATGTATCATAGTTACACCTATGGACGCGAGTATGGAAGGTTATTATTTCGGCGGACTTATAACATATGACGATAAAGAGATCTCTATCTTAGAAGTGGACAAAAACGAGGACAATCAAACATACAGCCTTTTAGGGCTTTCTTTTCCAATTTTATACGGATATGAATTCTTTCAAGATGGAAAAATTATCGCTTCCCTGCAAAACTATCCGCTCAACAAACAGAAAGTATGGCTGCACAATGATCTGGACGAAAAATCAAAATTAGTCATCGCATCGATTGTTCCTGTTCTGTTGAATACCAATTTAGACAGTATGTCAGCGATGGACTAATCAAGGACATTCCCTATGTTCAAAGCTATATTCGCACACGAAATCCCTTCTAATTGAACATAATAATTGCGGATATTGTTCCAAATTTTCCGTAAATTTAGAGTTCAATACACTAAACCCAAAACTTATGTCAACTATCAAAGGTTATGCGGCTCAAGAAGCCGGAGGAAAACTCTCTCCTATTCAATATGAATTACCGGATTTAAAACAAGAAGAAGTAGAAATAGAAGTTCACTATTGTGGAATTTGCCATTCAGATCTCAGTATGCTCAACAATGAATGGGGTATGACCCAGTATCCTTTTGTCCCGGGACATGAAATTGTTGGTAAAGTCGTTGCTTTAGGCAAGAATACCAAGAACCTGAAAGTGGGAGATCTGGTAGGCTTAGGCTGGTTAGCTGAATCTTGTATGCATTGTGATGAATGCATGACAGGTGATAATCATCTCTGCGGCACAGGGCAAGGTACAATTGTGGGCAGACATGGAGGATTTGCAGAAAAAGTGCGATGCCACTGGTCATGGGCCATTCCGTTACCAAAGGGAATTGACCTCAGTAAAACAGGACCTCTGTTATGTGGCGGAATTACCGTATTTAACCCTATTTTAATTGCTGATGTTAAACCAACTGACAGAGTCGGTGTGATCGGTATTGGCGGTTTAGGGCATATGGCACTTAAATTTTTGAACAAATGGGGTTGTGAAGTAATTGCCTTTAGTTCTCATCCCGACAAAAAGAAGGAAATCCTGAAAATGGGCGCACATGACGTGATCAATTCTCGTGACACCGAGGAAATGAAAAAAATAACCGGAACGCTGGATTTTATTTTAAATACGACAAATGTAACTTTAGACTGGTCTGAATATTTAAATGTACTAAGACCAAAAGGAAGATTTCATAATGTAGGTGCCGTTTTAGAACCTTTACAAATTCCTGCTTTTACCTTACTTATGGGTCAAAAAACTGTTGGAGGAAGCCCTATTGGCAGTCCGGCACTGACAAAAACCATGTTGGAATTTTGCATGAGGCATGAAATTTATCCTATTACAGAAGAATACCCCATCGCAAAGGTCAATGAAGCCTTTGAACACCTGAAATCCGGAAAAGCGAGGTATCGAATTGTTTTAAAGGTAAAAGATTAAAACAAGCGCCAAATTTGGGCAACCAAAAAAGTAACGATCAGTCCTAAAAATACGGGTAACAAAGTAGCCAGGAGCGTCCATTTCCAGCTCTTGGTTTCTTTGTATATAGTATAAATAGTGGTGCTGCACGGGTTGTGCAACAAACTGAATAACATCAAATTAACCGCCGTTAACAAGGTCCAGCCACCTGCTCTGAGCAAATTTCCGGTTTCATTGGCCGAATCTAATTCGAACATAACCCCTGCTCCCTCCCCTGCATTTACGCCGGTCACCAAAACGGTAAGCATTAAAATGGTTGGAATCACAATTTCATTGGCGGGAATTGCGACGATATAAGCCAGCAAGATCACTCCGTTTAAGCCAATCAACCAGCCAAATCCATCTAATGAATTGATGATCCATGCCGCTAAACTTTGGTCTCCAACCGGTATATTTGAAATTAACCAAATCACTGCTCCGGCAGGAGCGGCAAAAACAATCGCGCGCCATAACACAATGATCGTTCTATCGATCAAAGAGGTGTAAATGGTCTTCCAAAAACGCGGAGGTCTGTATGGGGGAAGTTCTAAATTGAAAGTAGATACTTCTCCTTTTAAAACGGTTCTTGACAATAACCAGGAGCTAAAGAACATAAAGAAAATACCCAGAATGGCAATTCCGATCACAGCCCCCACAGAGGCAACTCCGGATAAATAAGAGGGAACAATGGCGCCAATAAAAATGGTCGCGATCAAGATCTGGGTTGGCCATCTTCCGTTGCACAAAGAAAAATTATTGGTAATAATGGCAATCAGTCTTTCACGCGGACTATCTATGATTCTTGTAGCCACAACTCCGGCCGCATTACAGCCAAAACCCATACTCATTGTCAAGGCCTGTTTGCCATGTGCACCCGATTTTTTAAAGAAATAATCCATGTTAAAGGCGACTCTTGGTAAATAACCAAAATCTTCGAGAAGCGTAAAAAGCGGAAAGAAAATGGCCATGGGAGGCAGCATCACCGAAACGACCCATGCCACTGACAAATAAACGCCATCGATCAAAAAGCCACTTAACCACCAGGGCATCCCTATATTGTTCGCACCATTTTTAAGAAAGGGGTGAATTTTATCTAAGAATAAATCCGCAAGCATGGCCGAAGGGTAATTGGCACCTACAATAGTCAGCCATAGAACAACAGCCAGAATGAGAAACATGAGCGGAAAGCCCCATCTTTTACTGGTAATGATCTTGTCTAACTTGGCATCAAAAGTCAGGTTTTTATGTTCATTGGGATAATGTACAGCTGTACTGGCGATCTTTGAAGCATCGGCATAGATGCCTTCGGCCAGATCATCGTGAAAATCTTCTCCGATCTTCCATCGCAATTCCTTTGCAAGATTAATAATTTGTTCTGTATGGTTCTCTGGCATAAAAATTCTCTTTAAACGAATTCACCTGTTTGTAAAGCATTGATAATGTGTTGATCTCCTTCGAGCAATCTAAATGCCAACCACCGCGCATTAGGCAAATTGGGATACTGTTTTACGATTTCTTCAGCTAATTGATCCACGGCGGATTTAATTTTGGGAGGAACATTTTCAATTCTGTGCGGACGGCACACAATGGTTCCCATGGCCACTTCATAGATGGTCTGAATAAGGTCATTAATTCCCAGATTAAATCTGGCACTTGTTGGGACTACAGGAATTCCCAAACTCCTTGATAGAGATCTTTGATCTATTTCAATTTTATTTCTTTCGGCCTCATCAATCAAATTCAGACAAAGCACGGCCCTATCTGTAATTTCCAGGATCTGTAAAACCAAATTCAGATTGCGTTCTAACCTGCTGGCATCCACTACGATCACTGTCACACTGGGTTTTCCAAAAAGGATGAAATTTCTTGCAACCTCCTCATCTTCAGAAGTTGACAATAAAGAATAAGTTCCCGGAAGATCGACCAGTTTAAATTTCTTTTCCTCATAGATAAAACCGCCCTCTGCCCGAATCACCGTTTTTCCCGGCCAATTACCGGTATGCTGTCTCAATCCGGTCAAGGCATTGAACACGGTACTTTTTCCTGTATTCGGATTTCCAGCTAAGGCTATGACAAAATCACTTTCTTCAGTGTTCACTCCCATTCTCTTTAATCCTTTCGGATTAAAATGTCCGCAAGTTTCACAAGCCGATGATACTTTTTTTTCCATTTCAGATTTTTTTGATCAAAATTTTTGAGGCCTGATCATCGCGCAGGGCGATTGAAGTCCCTTTGATCAGATAAGCTCTGGGATTTTGAAGAGGCCCGGGCAGATCTACTTCAATGGTTGCCCCTTTTACAAAACCCAGATCCAGCAGCCTGCGCCTACTCTCTCCTCTGCTCTCTTTTGAAATTCCCAAAATTTCTGCCTTTTCGTTTTCTTTTAAATTATTCAGTCTGTAAGCGTCCCGATCTATTTCCAACTCAGATTCTATCGGAGCAACCGTAATGTTTGCTGCCACGACCGGAGCCAAAACGTACTCCTCACCTTCCGCATAAAAAACGACTCTCTTCTGGTTGGTTTCCAATACCCTGATCTGCGAACCATGGTGAATATTCTCTGCCAAAATCTGTTTGTATATCACTTCAGGCTCATCTTCTATATGTGTGATCCTTCCAATAAAATTAACGGGTAATTTAGATAGATTTATCCCCTGTACAGGACTGATCTTACCTGTTTCAGAAGGAATAGGATCGCCATGTGGATCATATAAAGGATAGCCTAACTCAAGAGATAACCTGTCCGTTTCTTTTGCATTCAATAAATGCTCCATCGTTTCTGCCCGGTCGTGCCATTCTTCCTTGTCATACCCCGTTTTTTCTGCCAAATACTTTTCGTACAAACGGTGTACCCTTACAATTTTTAAGGAATACCTTCTCCCCTCCTCGGTCAGCTTTAAAATTTCTCCATCCTGTTCTAATAAACCACTATCTGTCATGTCTTCTACAGCCTCTACTATGGTTTTATCTTTCAATTTTAAAGCGCCGGACAAACTCGCGATACTGACTCTTTTACCGGAGTTTTCGAAATGATAGAGTTGTTTTAAGATATCTTCTTTTACCGTTTTTTCCTGCAGTTCTGTATTCTTGTTAATTATCCAATACCAACCCGTACCCGGCTTAAACAACAAAAAAAGTAATGCAAAGCCCAAGAAAAAAATAAGGAGCGCTATTAAGGGATCATAAGTCATGATTGCGTTTTTTTAAGGTAAATATTTTCTGCAACAGACTCAGAAACAGACAGTTCTTTATTTCCAAGTTTAATTTGAACCGAATTGTCGAACGGTTCTTTGTCGATGATTTCAACCTTGTCGCCTAAAGCCAAATTTATTCTGTCTAAATATTGTAAGAACGATCTCCGATGTATCCTTTACCTGGTCCAAAATTCCAATATCACCAATATTCAGTTCTAATAAATTATTCGAGGCTCGTTCAATAACATGGCCGTTCTTATCGGGAATGGGATCTCCATGCGGGTCGAACTTTGGAAATCCTAAAAATTTTTCCAAATTATCGACCAAGGTATCAGAATCTATGTGTTCAAGCTGTTCGGCAATAGAATGAACTTCATCCCAATTGTACTTGAGCTTATCCACTAAAAAATATTCCCATAGTCTGTGTTTCCTAACAACTTTTAAAGCGGCCTTCTTACCTTTCTCCGTCAAAGATACGCCTTGGTATTTTTCATAGACCACTAAATTCTTAGTCGACAATTTTTTGAGCATATCCGTAACAGATGAGGCTTTCGTCTGAATCTTTGAAGAGATTAAATTGGTATTTATTTTACTCCCATAATCTCTTTGAAGGCTGTAAATTGTTTTGAGATAATTCTCTTCGGCAGCTGAATACACAATATATTTTTTTACAAATTTAAATATATTTTTAGACATACCTAAAAAATAGAAAAAATGATTTGCAAAAGGATGATAGCTCCTGTCTATTTTGCGTGTGTAAGACTTAAGATTTTTTGCTTGAATTTTTCAAGATCGCAATTTTCAATGTCTATTTTAAGGGTTAGATCAACAATCGCATCGACCTTTTTCAAAGGAAAAGAGAGACCTGTTACCACTTTCTTTAAAATCCTGATTTCTTGAATAGACTGATAATGGTCTGCATCGACCATCATAATGAGGTCGTATAAACGCTCTATACGCTCTTCCTCTTCTAAAGAGCCCAGTGTCTGATAATTATCCGGCGCTTTGAGAATTTCTTTATATTCCGTCTCTTCAATGTTATATTTCCTGGCAATTTTCTTCAATAATTGTAATTCCTCCGGATTGATATTCTCATCAGATTTGGCAATCCGTACGATATTAGCAAAATGTGCGATATTTTTCTTTTTGTGATAATTCGAAAACAAGTCAGAAATACTCATGACAAAAAGTATTGTATTCTCTCAAATTTACAAAATTTATCAGCAAATTCACCTTTATATTTGCATTATTCAATCGCTTTAACAACATATAATTATATTTGCCAAAAAATAAAATTTGAGCAAACAGTCATTACTTCAACGTTATGCAAAATCTGAAAATATAGAACAGATTGCCACACTACTCAAAAAAGACCATGAAAAAATCTTTTTATCCCAGCTCATAGGTTCTTCTTTTTCTTTTTTTACCTCCGTGCTTTTTAAAAAAATAGACAAACCCATTTTGATCATTTGCAATGACAAGGAAGAAGCTGCCTATTATTTAAATGACTCTGGAACAATTATTGGGAGATGAAAACATCTTGTTCTACCCGGGTTCTTACAGAAGACCTTATCAGATTGAAGAAACAGACAATTCAAATATTTTATTGCGCGCAGAGGTTTTAAACAGGATCAATTCTCAAAAGAAACCCGCGATCATCGTCAGCTATCCGGACGCTCTTTTTGAGCAGGTCATCACAAAGGCAGAGCTCACCCGAAATTCTTTAAATCTTCATGTAGGTGAAAAAATTTCGCTGGAATTTGTCAATGAAATGCTGTTCGAGTACAAATTCAATCGAGTAGATTTTGTCAGTGAGCCGGGCGATTTTGCCGTTCGAGGAGGGATCATTGATGTTTTCTCTTTTTCCAATGATCACCCTTATCGAATTGAATTTTTTGGTGATGAGGTAGACAGTTTGCGCACTTTTGATATTGAAACACAGCTTTCGCTTGACAAGCAAAAGAAAATCAACATTATGCCCAATGTTGAAAACAAAATGCTGGAAGAAAAGCGCGAGAGTTTCATTAAATATATTGCAAAGAAAACAGTGGTTTTTGTTGAAGATCCTCATGTATTAAAAAAGGATCTGGATATTCTTTACACCAAAGCGGAAGAAACTTTTAACAGCGAAAACAGCCTGATCAAACTGAGCTCTCCTGCTGATCTTTTTTGCGAAGGAAAGGTGATTCTCAAGCAACTTGAACAGTTTGCTACTGTTGTTTTTGGCAAGACTACCTATACTTTAAAAGATTCACATACCTTCGAATTTAACACAAAAGCGCAGCCGGTTTTTAATAAGCAGTTTGATCTGCTCATCCGTAATTTAAGAGAAAATACAGAAGCGGGATTGACTAACTTTCTGTTTTGTGACAACCAAAAACAGGCACAACGCTTTCATGATATTTTTGAAGATGTTGATCACGATCTGACCTACGAAACCATTGTATTACCTCTGTATCAAGGATTTGTAGATCAAGACTTGAAAATTGCGTGCTATACCGATCATCAGATATTTGAGCGCTATCATAAATTCCGATTAAAAACGGGCTTTAATAAAAAGCAGTCCATCAGTTTAAAAGAACTGACCAATCTGGATATTGGCGACTACGTCACTCACATCGATCACGGGATAGGCAAGTTTGGCGGATTGCAGAAGATAGAGGTAGAAGGAAAAAGGCAGGAAGCCATTAAACTTATTTATGGCGACAGAGATGTGCTGTACATCAGCATTCATTCCTTACATAAGATCAGTAAATACAACGGCAAAGACGGTTCTGTGCCGAGGGTGTACAAACTGGGTTCAAATGCCTGGAAAAACCTTAAAGAAAAGACCAAGACGCGTGTCAAACAGATCGCATTCGACCTCATTCAACTCTACGCTAAAAGAAAGCTTCAAAAAGGATACGCCTTTCATCCCGATAGTTATTTGCAGCACGAACTCGAAGCGAGCTTTATTTATGAAGATACCCCTGATCAGTTAAGTGCCACACAAGATGTAAAACAGGATATGGAGAATGATCAGCCCATGGACAGGCTGGTTTGCGGAGATGTGGGTTTTGGCAAAACGGAAGTGGCTATTCGTGCGGCTTTTAAAGCCATCGACAATGGCAAGCAAGTAGCCGTTTTGGTACCAACAACCATTCTGGCTTTTCAACACTATAAAACCTTTGGCGAAAGACTTAAAGATTTCCCTGTAAAAGTGGATTACCTAAACAGATTCAGATCTACAAAGCAAAGAAACGAAACCCTCAAAGGTTTACTGGACGGCAGTGTGGATCTAGTGATAGGAACGCATCAATTGGTGAATAAAAATGTGCAGTTTAAAGATCTTGGGTTATTAATTATAGATGAAGAGCAAAAGTTTGGGGTTGCCGTAAAAGACAAACTAAAAACGATCAAAGAGAATGTGGATACGCTTACCTTAACGGCTACACCCATTCCAAGAACCTTACAATTCTCTTTAATGGCGGCAAGAGATCTTTCTGTCATCAATACACCTCCGCCTAACAGGCATCCCATAGAGACACATGTCATTCGCTTTAGCGAAGAAACCATCAGAGATGCCATTCAGTATGAAGTTTCAAGAGGAGGTCAGGTTTTCTTTATTCACAACCGAATTGAAAACATCAAGGAAGTGGCCGGCATGCTGCAACGCTTATTGCCCGATGTAAAAATTGGGATCGGTCATGGTCAGATGGACGGTAAAAAACTGGAGCAGCTGATGCTGTCTTTTATCAATAATGAATTTGATGTGCTCGTGTCTACCACGATCATAGAAAGCGGTTTGGATGTACCCAATGCCAACACTATTTTTATCAATAATGCCAACAACTTTGGGTTGAGTGATCTTCACCAAATGAGAGGCAGGGTCGGACGGTCGAATAAAAAAGCGTTTTGCTATTTCATTACGCCCCCGTATCATATGATGACTGATGAGGCGAAAAAGAGAATTCAGGCACTGGAACTGCATTCTGATCTGGGAAGCGGATTTCAAATTGCGATGAAGGATCTGGAAATTAGAGGTGCGGGTGATCTTTTGGGAGGAGAACAAAGTGGTTTTATCAATGATATCGGTTTTGAGACCTATCAAAAGATCTTAAATGAAGCCATAGAAGAATTGAAGCACAATGAATTCAAAGAACTTTACAAGGACGAAAAGCCCAGAGATTATGTGAAAGATGTGCAGATCGATTCTGATTTCGAAATTTTGATCCCCGATGATTATGTCAACGTGATCACGGAACGTCTGAATCTCTACAAAGAGTTAAACGAGTTAAAAAACGAAGAAGAACTACAGGTCTTTCAGAAAAATTTGATCGACCGGTTTGGCGAAATGCCGCCACAGGTGGTCGATCTTTTAGACAGTGTCAGAATTAAATGGCTGGCCAAAGAACTGGGTATGGAAAAAATCGTACTCAAAAATAAAAGGCTGCTGGGTTATTTTATTTCAGACCAGCAAAGTCCGTTTTTCCAGACAAAAAGGTTTACAGACATTTTAAATTTTCTTCAGCAGAACCCAAAGATTTGCGTGATGAAGGAAAAAGAAACAAAACAAGGCTTGCGCCTGATAATCACCTTCATACATATTCCAAGCATTCAGAAAGCGCTGGACCTGTTAAAAACCATTTAACAACTTGTTGATAAGTTTTCTTTCTTTTAACATGTGCCAAAGTGCCCAGCACTGTTTTTTTGCTAACTTTTGAGGAAAATTTAGTGTATGAAAAAAGCTACTGCAAAAAGAAAGATTTTTGTACTTGACACTTCTGTTTTATTATTCGATCACAATGCCATCACCAATTTTGAAGAACACGATATAGCCCTTCCGATCACGGTTTTGGAAGAGCTGGACAATTTTAAGATTGGAAATGACACCAAAAATTTTGAAGCCAGAGAAGTCATTCGTTTTTTGGATAAACTATCCAGAGATCACGGATTGAATAAATGGATCAGCATTGGAGAAAATAAAGGAAAACTGAAAGTGGTTCTCGACAATATCGAGCAAAAAATTGATGCGGAAAAAGTTTATTCGAGCAAGAAAAACGACCATAAAATTCTCAATTCGGCTACCGGATTGATCAGCACAGAAAAAGGAGCTCAGGTTATTTTAGTGACCAAAGACATCAATTTAAGGATCAAAGCCAAAGCGATCGGTTTAACCGCTGAAGATTATGAAACGGGTAAAGTAAAAAATATGCAGACCGTTTCTAAAAGTTCTCCTGTCATCGATGGATTTGATGCCGAAGTCATTAAGAAAATTTACAAGAAAAACGCCATCAAAGAAAACGGACTGTTAGGTGAGCAAAAGCTGGCCAATGGCTATTATATCCTGAATAATTGCACCAATTCTGTCCTGGCTCGTTACAACAAGGAACAGGATGAAATTCAGAAGGTCGAGAAACAATATGTTTACGGCATCAAGCCCAAAAATGCAGAACAAACCTTTGGTTTAGACGCACTTTTGAACGACGAGATCAAACTGGTTGCCCTGCAGGGTGTAGCCGGAACGGGCAAAACCTTGCTCGCCTTAGCATCGGCCCTGGAGCAAAAGAACAAATACGACCAGATTATATTGGCCAGACCGATCATTCCGCTGAGCAATCGCGAAATTGGTTATTTGCCGGGAGATGCAAACGATAAAATTTCTCCCTATATGCAACCGCTTTGGGACAATTTAGCTTTTATCAAGAATCAGTTCAAAACAAACGAAAAAAAGAGCAAAGCACTCAAAGAACTGGAAGAATCAGGTGCTTTGACCATTACCGCACTAGCTTTTATCAGAGGGAGAAGTCTGACCAATTCTATTTTTATCATAGATGAGGCCCAGAACCTTACGCCCCATGAGGTAAAGACCATTATTACCAGAGCAGGAGAAGGAACCAAAGTGATCTTTACCGGAGACATCAATCAAATTGACACCCCGTATATGGATGAACAAAGTAACGGTCTGACCTATCTGATAGACCGGTTAAAAGGAAATCCATTATTTGCCCATATCAAACTGGAAAAAGGAGAGAGATCAGAGTTGGCCAATTTAGCCAATGAGTTGCTATAAAATTTCAATAACAATAATTCCCTTGCCCGTCAGAGAAATCTTTCGGGCTTTTTTTGTTACATTTTAGCATGTGGTTCGTCTTCTAAAAAAATAACCACATGAAAACTTTTTCACTTTTGTTCGCTTTGATCTTACTGAGCTCTTGCGCAACCCAGACCTCGTTCAACGATTTTTACCAAAGTAATCAGAAAGAAGCTGATTTCAGTTTAGGACTGAACAGTTCATTGATCAGTTCTTTTTTGTCTGATGAAGAATATGAAGACATCAAACCTTTATTAAAAAAGGCCAAACATGTTCGGATCTTGGTCTTTTCAGAAAACTCTGATGACATGAGTAAAAAATTCGATAAGTTCATCTCTAAATCTTCTTTTGATGATATGGTCAAAATAAAAGATGACAACGATAAGGTGAATGTTTTTACTTTAGAAGAAAAAGACAAAATAAAAGAAGTTGTTGTTGAGGTCAGATCTGATGACGATTTTGTGTTACTCGGTTTAAAAACAAACCTGACTGAAGATGATATTGCCGAACTCTTGAACGACTAAAAAATTTAAGTTGTCTTGTGCTTAGCTCAAAAATTTGCTGATCATCCTGTCAAAATAGCTTATTTTTGAACTAAAATTTCACGATGTACAAGCTATTTATTGTTGTCTCTACTTTCCTGCTTTACAGGTTTCGCACAATACTCCATTTCCGGAAAAGTAGATCCTTCCGAAGATATTTCATGGATCTTGTTGTTCAAAATTGAAAATGGAGAGGAAGTATACCTCAACAATGCTGAACTGAACAACGGTGAATTCAATTTTAACATTGCCGACACAGAAAAGCCCGGAATCTTAAGGGCCTACTATGATATTGAACAAAGGCAATTTGTAGAGTTTTTATTCAATCAGGAAAATGTAGCTTTTGAGTTCGATCCTAATTCGCCGATGCAAAGCATTGAGTATACCTCTTCCAGGGAAAATGAGATCTACAGAAATTATTACAAGGAGATTTTTGCCAAACAGAAAAAAATAGATACGCTGCAAATCGCCTATTTTAGTGTTGAAGATAAAAAAACAGGAGAGGCTTTAAAGAAAGATTACAAAAAGACCTTAGGCGAATTACAAGAACTGCAGACTACCTATGAAAAGCTTTCTAAGAACACACTTGCCTATCATTTTATCAAAGCGAGTGCACAGTATAATCCACCCGAACCCATCCAAATTCCACAGGATTATCTCGCAGAAGCAAAAATGCATTTTTTTGACGCCCTCGATTTTAAAGACGAAACCCTAAAAAATTCAACTTTTTTATCAGATCGAATGATCGATTACGTGTTTTATCTGAATCAGGCTGAAAATGCTTTGGTTGCCAATGACCTTCAATTAGCCGCTATCAGCGATATTGACAAAAAAATTGAAACTGATGATGCTTTAAAACAGCGGTTCTATCAAAATTTGATCACCGAATACCTGGCAAGAGACAATGCCCTAATGGCACAAAACGTCCTGGGAAAATATGAACAATTACCTGCTGCATACCAAAACTCCGCTTTCCTTTCCAAAACAAAAAATGACCTGAAAACAGCGGTTGGTTCTCAGGCTCCTGACATTATTTGGAAAGAAAATGACACTGAAAAATCGCTGAGTGGATTGACAGGTTATGATTATTATGTCATTGCTTTTTTCAGTTCTACCTGTTCTCATTGCCAGGAAGAAATGCCCGTTTTTCACGATTATATTTTGGGCATCCATAACCTAAAAGTGGTAGCCATCGGTCTGGAGGATGAAAATTCTTTTGCTTCCTATGATGAAATGACAGAAAAATTTCCTGAATTCATCAATATCAGACAAACTGAAAAATGGGAAAGCAGCCTTGTACAATCGTACGGTATATCTGCAGTTCCCAGTTTTTTTGTGCTGGACAATGACAAAACGATCATCGCCAAACCGGATGATGTAGAAGAATTAATGCGACTTTTTGGAGCCGATTAAAAGGGGAAAAAAGCATCTTTAAGGTGCTCGATACTTGTTTTTTGCGGCGTGATCACGATACTGATGATATCAAATCTTACGTGTACATCCAGATCATGCTGTATCACATATTCATCTATGGCCTTATAGATCAGCTTCTGCTGTTTGGGCTTGACGAACTCATAGGGTTCTCCGAAAAAATCAGTCGATCGTGTTTTCACCTCCACAACGGCAAGCACCTCTGCTTTCTGAGCAATAATGTCAATTTCTGCCTTTTTAAATCTGTAGTTCTGCTCTATGATCGCATAGCCGTTTTTAAGCAAATATTCAACGGCCAATAATTCGCCTTCTTTTCCAAGATCGTTATGCGAAGCCAATTTTTTCTCTATTTAAATGTGAGTTTTGATTTTTTATCGGTCACTTTCATATCGACCATACCGCCAAAGATCAAGGCTCTGTTATCGTCCAGATGTCCAGCAGGAAAATCGAATAAAATGGGGAAATCAGTTCCCTCGGTCACTCTGTTCACGATGTCTTCCAGGGTTTCTCCAAACTCATTCCCTTCATTGCTCTTTAACTTAAAATCGCCAACAATCAAACCGGCACATTTCTCAAAATATCCGGCTCTTTGCAAGCTGATCAGCATTCTGTCTACATGATACAAGGCTTCTCCTACATCTTCTACAAACAAGATCTTGCCCTCCATATTCAAATCTGTATCAGAGGATAACATGCTGTAAACTATGGATAAGTTTCCGCCTACTAACTGTCCCGAAGCTTCTCCGTTTCTGTTCTTTGATGAACCGTCAAAGGTATAGCTCAAATTTTTCCCAAACAGAGATTTTTTCAAGGCTACAATGGATTCTTTTTGAACGGGTTCATTTAATTTGAGTGTAAGCGGCATTTGTGCGTGAATAGATTCTACTCCCAGATTATTCAGTTTATTGTGCAAAACGGTTATATCGCTGTAACCCACAATCCATTTCGGACTTTGCATGAACCTGGTAAAATTCAACTGATCAATAATTCTCACGGTGCCATATCCGCCTCTGGCGCACCAAATGGCTTTGATACTCGGGTCATCCAGCGCTTTTTGCAGATCTTCCAGTCTTTCACTATCTGTTCCTGCAAAAGTATTGTCCTGAGAGAACAGGTGATTCCCCAAAAAAACGACCAATCCCCAATGATTGGCCAATTCAATTCCCTGGTCTACAGAACTCTTGTCGTTTATCCTTCCTGCAGGGGCCAAGATCATAATGGTATCTCCCTTTTTTAAATAAGGCGGTTTAACAAAGTCTCTGGTAATTGAAGTCGCATAACCCGATTGATCCTGGGCAGATACTCAAGTTCGGTAAAACAATAAACAGCAAATAAAAAATCTAATAAATAGATCGCATCATCATAGATTAAGTTTGGGTAAAAGTAAACATTTTTTAAAATTACTGCGCGAACATATGTTTGGCGGTTTTTATTACTTTTGTGGTCTTTAATTTAAGTACATGCACAATCCAAAAAGATACACCATCACGGCAGCCTTACCCTATACAAATGGTCCGGTACATATCGGACATTTGGCAGGTGTTTATGTTCCGGCAGATATTTATGCCCGATATTTAAGACTGAACAACAAAGAGGTCGCTTTTGTTTGTGGTTCTGATGAACATGGGGTTCCCATTACCCTTAAAAGCAAAAAAAGAAGGAATTACCCCGCAGGAAGTGGTAGATAAATACCATGCCATCATCAAAAAATCTTTTGAGGAATTTGGTATCAGTTTCGATAATTATTCTCGTACCTCAGCCAAAATTCATCACGATACGGCCTCTGAATTCTTTAAGCATTTATACGAGCAAGATAAGTTTATCGAAGAAACCTCTCAACAATTGTACGATGAAGAAGCCAATCAATTTTTGGCCGATCGATTTGTAGTGGGGACCTGTCCGAAATGCGGAAACCCTGAAAGTTATGGCGATCAATGTGAAAAGTGCGGAACCAGTCATAATGCCACAGATCTGATCAATCCGAAATCGAGCATTACCGGGAAATACCCCAACGCTTAAAAGAAACAAAACATTGGTACCTACCTTTGAATGACTATGAAAATTGGTTAAAACAATGGATCTTAGAAGATCACAAAAACGACTGGAAGACCAATGTACTGGGTCAGGTAAAATCCTGGTTAGATGACGGACTAAAACCCCGTGCCGTAACCCGCGATCTGGACTGGGGAATTCCGGTACCTGTTAAAGGTGGCGAAGGTAAAGGTATTGTATGTTTGGTTTGATGCGCCTATCGGCTATATCAGTTCAACCAAAGAGTGGGCGGCGCGAAAACGGAAAAGACTGGGAACCTTTCTGGAAAGATACAGACACTAAAATGGTCCATTTTATAGGAAAAGACAACATTGTTTTTCATTGCATCATTTTTCCGGCTATGCTCAAAGCACATGGAGATTATATTCTTGCCGGAAAATGTGCCTGCCAATGAATTTTTAAATTTAGAAGGCGATAAAATTTCTACCTCTAAAAACTGGGCGGTCTGGTTGCATGAATATTTGCTCGAATTTCCAAATCAGCAGGATGTTTTGCGTTATACCTTAACAGCCAATGCACCTGAAAGCAAAGACAACGACTTTACCTGGAAAGATTTTCAGGCGAGAAATAACAATGAATTAGTGGCCATTTTTGGCAATTTTATCAACCGGGTGGTGGTACTCACCAACAAATATTACGAGGGGAGTAATTCCTCAAACCCAATCAATTTACACAAATTGATCGAGGAAGTGCTGGATCAACTTAAAAAATATCCGCAAATCATTGCCAGCTCCATCGAGAAATACCGATTTAGAGAAGCTTCACAAGAATTGATGAATTTGGCAAGGCTGGGCAACAAATATCTGGCAGACGAAGAACCCTGGAAACAGATCAAAGCAGATCCTGACAGGGTGCAGACGATCATGTATGTCGCGCTTCAGATCGCTGCCGGATTGGCTTATTTATCAGAACCTTTCTTGCCCTTTACCTCAGAAAAACTAAAGGGTATTTTACAACTGCAAAATGCCGATTGGAATTTTGTTTCAGAAAAGATGAATTACTCGCATCAGGGTCAAAAATTGAAAAAGGCACGTTGCTTTTTGAAAAAATTGAAGATGCACAGATTGATGCACAACTGGCAAAACTTGAAGCGACCAAAAAAAGTAATTCCGCGGAAAATGAGCCGACAGAACCTCAAAAAGATACCATTCAATTTGATGATTTTACCAAATTAGACATCCGCGTTGGAACCATTCTGGATGCAGAAAAAATGCCCAAAACCAAAAAGCTGATGAAGTTGAAAGTGGATGTAGGTATTGATGTTCGAACCATTGTCAGTGGAATAGCCGAATATTTTAACCCGGAAGAAATCATTGGTCAGAAAGTGACTGTTCTTGTCAATCTCGCTCCGAGAAATCTTCGGCGGTGTAGATAGCCATGGCATGATCTTGATGACAGAAGATACGGAAGGCAAACTCACTTTTATTGAACCGGGAATGGATCATGTAAAAAACGGAGAATCCATCAGTTAACAGGCAATTTCATGGAACTAATTCCTTTTATTCAAAAACGCACTCAGCTGCCAAAAGCGGGTATTGAGCAAACCGTTCAATTGCTCAATGAAGATTGCACGATTCCATTTATTTCGAGGTATAGAAAAGAAAGAACCGGTAGCTTAGACGAGGTTCAGATTGCAACTATTCAGAAATATAAAATAGAATTTGAAGAATTAGAAAAACGCAAAATTGCCGTTTTAAAGGCTATAGAAGAACAAAATTTATTGACCGAAGAGCTCAAAAAAAACATACTTCTCTCAGACAATTTATCAGATCTGGAAGATCTTTATCTACCCTTTAAACGAAAAAAAAACAGCAAGGCAGAGATTGCCAGACAAAATGGTTTAGAGCCTTTGGCAAAGATCATCATGAGTCAAAATGCGACAAATCTTGAGGGAATAGCCCAAAGATATTTGAATAAAGAAGTGAGTTCTGTAGAAGACGCTTTGGACGGTGCCCGTCATATCATGGCCGAGTGGATCAATGAAAGAACGGATTTCAGAAACGAACTCAGAAATCAGCTCAGCCGAAATGGCGTTTTTATGACCAAAGTGGTCAAAGCAAAAAATGAGGATGAGCAGGCACAGAAATACAGAGATTATTTCGATAATTCTGAGTCGATTTCAAAATGTCCTTCGCACCGTTTGCTCGCCATGTTACGGGGAGAAAAAGAGGGTTTTATCAAAGTAAAAATCGATCTGGATAATGAATACATTCTCGAGAAATTTGAACGGAGATTGATCAGACAAAATTCGGAGAGTGCAGAACAAATACGATTGGCACTAAAAGATGCCTACAAAAGACTATTGTTTCCTTCCATTTCCAATGAAATACTAGGGCAGGCCAAAGAAAAGGCAGATGAGGCCGCGATTGAAGTTTTTGCTAAAAACCTCGTTCAATTATTATTAGAATCTCCTTTGGGCGAGAAAAATATTTTGGCTATTGATCCCGGCTTTAGAACAGGTTGTAAAGTGGTTTGTCTGAACAAGCAAGGCGATCTTGTTGCACAACGAAACCATTTTCCCACATCCTCCTCAAAACGATAAACCTTTGGCTTCTAAAAAGATTCTTTCTCTGGTGAACGCCTATAAAATTGAAGCCATCGCTATAGGCAACGGAACTGCCTCTAGAGAAACTGAAGCTTTTATCAAAAAAATTCGATTTCAAAAAGACATCGAAGTTTTTGTGGTGAGTGAAGCTGGTGCTTCAGTTTATTCTGCTTCCAAAATTGCGAGAGAAGAATTTCCCGATTATGATGTAACGGTTCGCGGAGCCGTTTCTATTGGTCGCAGGTTAGCAGATCCTTTGGCGGAATTGGTGAAAATCGATCAGAAATCAATTGGCATTGGGCAATATCAGCACGATGTAGATCAAACCAAACTCAAGCAAAAACTCGACCAGGTGGTAGAGCTTTGCGTAAACAAAGTAGGGGTAAATTTAAATACGGCCAGTAAATCCTTGCTGGGCTATGTCTCCGGGATAGGTCCGAAATTGGCCGAGAAAATCGTGGATTACCGTGCAGAACATGGTTCGTTTGACAACAGAGAAGCGCTTAAAAAAGTACCCAGATTAGGCGATAAGGCATTTGAACAAAGTGCCGGTTTTTTAAGGGTAAAGAACAGTAAAAACCCACTTGATGATTCGTCTGTTCATCCAGAAAGTTATGCTTTGGTAAAAAGAATGAGCAAAGATGTAAAGGTTGAGGTAAAGGAGTTTATTGGAAATACAAGTGTTCTGCAAAACGTCGATTTGCAAAAATATGTAAGCAATGACATTGGTTTGCCCACTTTACAGGATATTATAAAAGAACTGGAAAAGCCAGGTTTAGACCCGCGTGAAAAAGCAAAGATTTTTACTTTTAACGAGCAAATAAAATCTATTGATGACCTAAGAGAGGGCCAGCTATTGCCGGGCATTGTAAATAACATTACCAATTTTGGTTGTTTTGTAGATATTGGAATCAAAGAAAGCGGATTGGTACACATTTCTCATTTGGCCGATAAATTTGTAAGCGACCCAAATGAAATTGTGCATCTTCACCAACATGTTGTTGTAAAAGTTTTGGAAGTAGACAAGGCAAGAAAAAGAATCCAGCTCACCTTAAAAATTAAATAAAAAAGAGCCCGAAGGCTCTTTTTTACTTGCTTCCCAAGAGCAACAACTCCTGACAAACAATTTCAGTAACGTATCTTTTTACACCTTGTTGGTCTTCATAAGAACGGGTAGAAAGTTTTCCTTCAATAGCGATTTCTTTGCCTTTGTCTAAATACATTTCTGCAATCTCTGCTGTTTTGTTCCAGGCCACCACATTGTGCCATTCGGTATCTGTTACCTTTTCGCCTTTGTTGTTTTTGTAGGTTTCGTTTGTAGCGATAGAGAATTTTGCCATTTTTTTACCAGAGTCTAAAGTTTTGATTTCAGGTTTGTTTCCTAAATGTCCGATTAACTGTACGCGGTTTCTTAAATTATTCATACTGTAAATTTTTACGCCTGATTGAACAGACTGGTTTATAAAAGTTTTGATGGGACAAAGATGAAACAGAAGAGAAGCTCGATTCGGTTACTAAACATTTACTTTCGTATGTAATTGAATGTAAACGGTTGT
>CAVQQR010000011.1:0-267870 GCA_963715015.1 uncultured Flavobacteriaceae bacterium | reverse complement strand
AATACCAATTGAATCAATCTTTTGAGCCTGAGAAATAAGCGTTAAAAAACTAAATAAGAGTAGTAATTATTTTTTCATTTTATGTGTGGTAAGGATGAACAATTTAACTATTCTGCAATTCTATTCCAAATATCTAAATATATTTTCCAATTATCTTCTACTTTCTTCCAAACAATGACATATTTGCATTTCCATGAATTAATTTATTTATCATAATGCTTGTATTTTATAATATTTGGATATTTAATTTTTTATAAAATGATTCAATGAAATGGTCAATCAAAATTTCAAATTCCATAACTTTTTTTTAGCAGCCACAATTTGCTCTTCTGTTGTATCCGGAAAGAATTGATAGCTGGGGGCCCATATTTTTTTGGCACTTTGAACAGAAATAGAAATGACTTTTGTAATTGGAAATTTATATTTGTCATAATGGATAATTTTTTATGCATTTCTACAAACTCCGGGAATGTCTTATCTATAATTACAGCATCTCCTTTAATCTGATAACCTTTTTGAATAAAAATATCGATGAAACTTAAGCATACCTTGCTGTTGCTTTTGATGTGCTGAACTGTTTGCTGCGAAGCTATATTGGCCACTATAATTCTAGTTTCATCAAACTGGCAGAAAACTTCTTTGGGCGAGACATTTGGTACATGTTCTTTTGATACTGTAGCCAACCAGCATAAAACGCTTTTATCGATGCACGCAATAATTTCAGAACTAAGTTTCATTTTTAGCAAATTGTTATTCGTTTTAGACGAAGCTACAAATCTTTTTTACAAAGACTGATACAAAACTCCTTCCACACTAAAGTTTTTAATATTTTTGCAGCTTTAAAAATAAAAGATGATTTCAGTAGATAATTTGGCAGTAGAATTTGGTGGAACAACTTTATTTAGCAATGTGTCATTTGTGATCAACCCAAATGATAAGATTGCCCTGATGGGTAAAAATGGAGCCGGAAAATCGACAATGATGAAAATCATTGCCGGTGAGAAACAAGCCACCCGAGGAAATGTACGAGCTCCGAAAGATGCCGTCATTGCCTACCTTCCTCAGCATTTACTCACTGAAGATCATTGCACGGTCTTTGAAGAAGCAGCTAAAGCCTTTAAGCAGGTATTTGACATGAAAGCTGAAATGGAAGCACTCAATAAAGAATTGGAAACAAGGACTGATTATGAGAGTGATGCCTATATGGCAATTATTGAAAAAGTATCCGACCTGGGTGAAAAATTCTATCTTATCGAAGAGGTAAATTACGATGCTGAAGTAGAAAAGGCCTTGAAAGGATTAGGTTTTAAACAGGAAGATTTCAAAAGGCAAACCAAAGAGTTTAGTGGTGGATGGAGAATGCGTATTGAATTGGCAAAGATCTTATTGCAAAAACCGGATCTGATTTTGTTGGATGAGCCCACCAATCATATCGATATAGAATCAGTGATCTGGTTGGAGAATTTTTTGGTGAACAAAGCCAATGCGGTGATGGTTATTTCTCACGACAGAGCTTTTATTGATAACATTACCAACCGCACCATTGAAGTAACGATGGGAAGGATTTACGATTATAAAGCCAATTATTCCCATTATTTACAATTACGTGCCGACAGGAGAGCTCATCAAATTAAAGCCTATCAGGAGCAGCAAAAATTGATTGCTGAAAATAAGGCTTTTATTGAGCGTTTTAAAGGAACCTATTCCAAAACAAATCAGGTTTCTTCCCGGGAGCGTATGTTGGAAAAGCTGGAAATTATTGAAATAGATGAAATCGATAATTCTGCACTGAAATTGCGTTTTCCTCCTGCTCCTCGTTCAGGTGATTATCCGGTAACCGTAAAAGATGTTTCAAAATCTTATGGTGAAAATGTTGTCTTTAAAAATGCCAATTTGTCTATTGCAAGAGGGGAGAAAGTATCATTTGTAGGAAGAAATGGAGAAGGAAAATCAACGATGATCAAAGCCATTCTCAATGAAATTGAAGTAGAGGGAACCTGCCAGCTCGGACACAATGTAAAGGTGGGCTATTTTGCCCAGAACCAAGCATCTTTGCTAGACCCTGAATTAACCGTTTTTCAAACGGTTGATGAAGTGGCGGAAGGAGAAATTCGTACGCAGATCAAGAATATTTTAGGAGGTTTTATGTTCAGCGGTGATGATCTGGATAAAAAAGTAAATCTTTTATCCGGTGGAGAAAAAACGCGCTTAGCGATGGTCAAACTCCTGTTGGAACCGGTGAATCTATTGATCCTGGATGAGCCTACGAATCATTTAGACCTAAAATCTAAAGATGTGTTAAAAGAGGCCTTGGCAGGATTTGATGGTACGATGATCTTGGTCTCACACGACAGAGATTTTTTGCAAGGACTTTCGCAAAAGGTTTTTGAATTTAAAGATCAACGTGTTATGGAACATTTTGAAACCATTGATGACTTTTTGGAACGCAATAGAATAAAAAGTATCGCTGAAATTAATTTGATGAAGTAAGGTCTGGTCACTTTTTAAGAAAGCTCTTCCTTTGACCTCTTTTGGCATTTGCCCCATGAACATTGCCACCGCCCCAGGTAAGCCCCGATTTTTGTTTTCGAAAAGACGGATATGCTACACTTTTCTTTTTATCGTCTGTTGATAGTGTATTTTTTTTAGTGCTCGGTTCTTTCCTTGTTTTTCGATTGGAATTATTTCGAGTATTCTCTATTCTACTTTGATAAATGTAAAAAAGGATGATAATAAGGGAAACAGCTAGGATCAACCAAATGATCCAATTATTAGGGGTAAACATATGCAAAAAATCAGAAATCAATATTTTATATAGACATTCAATTTACAAAAATTTTGACTTTTAGCCCAACGTAGATCGTGCTTTATTTTGTGCAGTATTTTTATTCGATCATCATTTTTTTTATCAAAACAATTTGTCCTAAATGATAATAACTGTGCTCAATCATTCCGTCAATATTTCGCAAATAAGTACCGTATTTTTCGTCAATGAAATCTTTATAAAGTTGCTCTATGGGCATTTTTTCTATGAATTCGGCCAGTTCTTCATGTCATTCCAAAATTTATTTTGGAAAATTTCCCATTCAGTTTGCGATTCAATTGGTGGGAAATCGAAACTGTATTTATCTCTAATGTCAAGTTTTCCATTAATGAATGCTTTTTCATTCCTGCGATGTAGTAATGGATATGTTGAGCCAAAATGGCAATTGAGTTGAGAGATTCAATTTTTTTTGTAGCAATTTTCCAATCCAAATTTTCTAATTGGTCTTTAAAATTGGTATTTGCAATCCAAGTTCCGTTTAAGATTACTTCTCGAAGTCGGTTTGCTAATTGTTCACTTTTTGTCATTTTATAGGTTTGCCTGGTTATAATACATACAATTCACTTTAGTAATACAAAGATATTTTTTTATCAGTTCGATTACTTTGTAGATAGTTAAAAAGAGGATTTGTCTATGGTTTTTTAAGAAACTGCATGAAGCAAATAGGGTTGATTAGATTTGTTACACTAAACTAAAGCATATCGATCATCATCATATCCGATCTTTTTAGATAATTCACCTACACCAAGGGCAATCCAAAGGAGTAATAATTCCCAACATTACTTTTGCCCAGTGCGGAATGTGGACACCCGTTAAGTTCGTCCAGCCTGGAAATGATAGGAGGGAAAGTACAGCAGGATAGTATGGAAATGGTGAAACCTAAAATTGGATCGTTTCCCCAAAAAGTATTGATCAAACCTATGGCTAGAATTATGATCAAACAGCCAACTTAACAAGCTTATCATTCCTGGTAATCGTTTATAATTAATCTTTCTTTCATTGGGAAATAATCATTGGATGATTATTCCCGTTATTTATTTCCTTTAATCCATGTTTTCGACCATCCTATAGAGAATGTATCAAAATCCTGACCAATTCTGACCACTGCACCCGTACTAAATGCAATTTTTAATGTACTTGACTTAGAGGTAGGAATCGCTGCAGTTAAACCAATTCTTGAATTGGATTGCCGATTGTCATCATTGATGCCATTGACATAAGAAGTACCTCCAACATAATAGGTTGCATCTAGCGCTACCCATAGCAAAGCATTGATATTATAACTCAAATGTGCTTGAAAGGTTCCCAAAGGATTTTGGGTTCTTAAGGATTCACCGGGATAAAATTCTTTGTTATCACTAAAAAACCAGACCCCTGAATAAAGGTCAATATACCATCCTTTTCCAAGTGATTGAGAAAGTGCTAATTCCGGTCTTACAGACCAACGATTCGTACCGAGATTAATGAGTTTATCAGAAAAATATTGTCCTGTGGGAGCAACCACGTTGATACTCGCTCCTAAGACAGTTTTCTGCCTTTCTTTCATCCTATCCTGCAGACTCAAAGCAGGAGCACCATAAAACAACACAGACCATCTCATTCTTACATCCATAAATCCATTTCTTTGAATAGATTCATTTTTTTCGAATACTTCTCCTGATACTTTAGCCCATGAATAGGGGGCAACGACTAAAACCTGCGAAGTCATTCCAAAAAAGGAAAAACTATGTGCCACACCTAAAGAACCCACCTGCAAGTTTGCTTTAACATCTTGAATCTGCACTGTGGCATCCGTGACAATGTCACCACCTGAATAGCCATAGCCTGTAAGTAAAACAGTTGCATCTTTTGGAACCCAAAAATAAGCACGAGGATCGAGGTCCTGAGCAGATAACTTAATAAAACTTACACCTAATCCGAAACAAAATAATAATAGGTAAGAATGTGTTTTGGTAAAACGGTTATGCATTCGAAATGACTTGTTTCCATAAAAGTAGTTATTTTATTAAACTTTTTCTCAAAAAGATCAAAACATATGTTCGAGCCGCATATGGGACTTGAACCCATGACCTACGCATTACGAATGCGTTGCTCTGCCAACTGAGCTAAAGCGGCATGACTTCATATAAAATTAATTAAAAATTTGAGCTCAATTAATTATTTTTATATATTTATTTCAGATTGGCAAACATGATATTGATAGGTAACCTAATAGTAAAATCACTCCAAGGTTTCCTGACAAACCGCCCGATTTGAAAATAATACCATTTTCTTTCAATTTTGAACGCGAGCCACCCCAATTACCGGTGAGTGTATTTCTTTTGCGAAGGATTTTATTACTATTGGCCAAGGAGGTGTCAATACTATCGTTAATTTCAGTTTTTTCGGATTCTTGAGCATGGAAGAAAGAAAGAAAAATATATATAGTTGAGAGTTTTCATGAAGGATTGGTTATCTCACTTGCGGATTATACCATATTGGACTTGTCCATGCGCGTTCTTGAATGGTCGCTGGAAAATCTTTTGGGGGTGAAATACCCAAGGCTTTTGCATCATAAGTTGACCAACGTGGGGTTGGTATTTCTAAGACTCTTACATAATAAAAAGCAGGTTGAGTAGCATCAAAATCAGGATCTGTCCAAACTGTTTTTAACTCTGTATTCCCAATACTATTTGTATAGGAGGCATTTGGGATATCTACTGTATTTCCCACTGCAGGCAGATTTCCTTCGGCATCTAATTTTCTGTCTCCCGACCAAGCAATATTGTATATTTTTTCCTGATTCTTTCCATTAACATCAATCCAACCTTTTACGATCTGGATTCTATCTAAATTTCCGCTATTCGGACCTTTCAGTGCCCACACCATAAATTTGGCAGCACTACCATTTGAAGCAGGTAAATCACCACCCATAGGAGCACCATTTTCATATCCTTTTTTTATCCAATTTTCATCCCCAGGTATCGCATCGTCAAAATCATAACCACCAAAAACTCGGACTGTAATTCTAGAACCACTGGTTGCCCAGGTTTCTTTTCTCTCCATCGCATCAAAAATAGCTTCTCGGGTATTTTCTTCTGCCCATACACATGACAAACCTGCTGAACCCTGCTCAATTTTTGACGGTTCATCAGGTCTAATTTCGAGTAATCTTTGTTTTGGTGTCCCAGATTTGAGGTTATGCTCTCCAGTATGCGCATATTCTTCGTGTGAAACTATGGAAGTGTGGATATCACCCCCACCAACAACCCCATATTTAAATGGGTTAACACCCAATTGCTGTTCCAATTTAAGGCCGTTGCCATAGGCGTTTCTTACATAATTTGTCTCAACTATTTTGACAACTCCAGGTCCAGCCACAGGTTTTGTCCAAATTTCAAATCCAGCAAACTCATCATTGGGAGACATTAGAGGGTGTGTTTCTGACTGACCTTTTGTTTGGATTATTTCTGTCAAAGGTTCATTGCGAGCCCTTGTTTCTGCATAGGCCTTCGAGATAGGAGAACCTTCTGAATCTGTTGTTGCAAACATGACACCGTTACTTAAATTTCCATTGTGAGGAATGGCTAAGAGCTTAGACCCATTTGCCCTCTGAAGATCCATCCATTTCCATAATTCTTCAGGCTTTTCAGAGTCAAAATAGGAAAAAGGAAATTCGGGAATATTTTTTGTGTCCCTAAAAATAACATTGCGATGCATATTACTCATATTGGGTTGGGATGACCATTCGTATCCCAGCAGAGTGGTAAATTTACCGGGTTCGTAAAATTGATCGGTTATTTTGACCATTTCACCCCACATAGATCTTTTCAATTCTGGTGTACTTAATTCAGGATCTGCCTTGGAAGTTCCATCAGATTGAATAGTTTTAGATACCAATCCATAAAAAGCTGACATTGATTTATCTACATCCGTACCGGAGGCAATAATAGGACCAGCAATTGGGTTTTTAGAAAGAGGATTAGTTGGGTCGTACATTTGTAATAAGATCCCCAAATATTCACCATGATCTGTTACGGATAAAAAATCAAGCGGCACTTTTAATTGCACCTCATAGCCCGCAGGATGCATGACTTTTTCTCCTCTCGCGTGTCTGTAAGCATTGTCAGGACCTAGTTTAACGTCTAATATCGCGGCGTCAAACGACCAACCTGTATGTTGATGTGTTTGACCGAAATAGGGATTTTTGAGCGGGTTATAACCCTCAGTGCGCGTCTGAGCTTTTTCAGTTTCTATTGCTGAAATCTTTTCATTGACCCCCTTTTGCTTTTCTTCTGCACAGCTCAAAAACAGCATTAGACATATTATTCCTGTAAAAAGTTTTATAATATTCATTTTACTAACATTTGAATAGTTGATTTTTATTGTTTTTATCATCTTAGCTCTTTGTAAAAATAATTTGAGGATATTATCATTTGATTAGGTATAAATTATTAAAGTCTAATCATACTTCTAAAACCTAAAAAGCTTACGCCGCTATTGCTGATGTTTTGCACTTTTTCAATACCGGGCGAAACATATTGATAATCAATACCTAGAGAGAACCAATTTGTCAATCTCGCTTCATAAAAAGCCTCAAAACCGGATTCGGCATCATTCATAGCAAAACCGGGATAAATTCCCGGAACAGTTGGGATATCAAGATTACTCACACCATCAGAAAGTGAATAATTAAAATAACCAATTCCCCAGGTATCAATAGGTCTGCTCTTTATTGGTGGGTTTCCGCCAAGACCTATCAAAAAATACTGATCTGAAATAGAACCTTTTCCATCGGTTATACCAAATTGACCAAAAAGACCAAAGGCTTGTTTTGCATTATCCGAATTTTGGTAGAGGGTTTGTTCAAAGAAATAGGTCGCAACCCAGCGGTTGCTTTTTTCTCCGATATAATTTCCAGTTGGAGGAAAGAAATCGTCAATATCATCTGTATTTCTCACATCTTTGGTGCTGTAAGCTCCTAAAATTCCTTGTTTCCCTTTTTTGCCAAAGAAATGTGTCACCAGATCAAAGGATCCAAAAAAAGTGACGCCATCTTGAAATAAATCATTAAAGCCCATTTTATTTACACGGCTATTTGCATCATAAACTGCCAATGTAATGTCTCTTTTTTCGTTACCCGACATATAATAAGCACCAAAAACGGTAGGAACGGTAATTGCATTTGGCGGACTTACCATGGCGTTGTGATAGAAATTCTTTCAGCCCTAGACCACCTCCAAAAGTGGAAAAGTTACTCAAATCGATGTTGTTTATTTTTCCGAAAACCACTTTATCGGTTTTAGATAAAAATTGAATGAAATAAATATTCATATCCCATCTGTCAGCCCCTTCAATACCGGGATAGGCTAGTGCCGTATTTACGGGAAGCAAAGTGCCCCCTCGGCCATTTACAGTTTGACCCATATTGTACTCCATTCTGGCAATGGCAAAAAAGCCTTTCCATAGACCTAGTTTTTCGCCATTTAAAATGGTGGTCAAGCCAAACTTACTTCCAAATTCAAAATCATTATTGCCTTCACCACTGACCATACCCTGGTAGAAATTGGTGATACTCGATTTAAAAATAAATCCCTTGTCTTTTAATTTGGATCTCAAACCTCCCCAATTACCTGTCAGTGTATTTCTTTCTCGCAAATTATGATCGTTTTCTGCAAAAGTCGTGTCTGTGGTGTAGTTTACTTCAGACTTTTCCGATTCTTGGGCAATTAATACAGATGAAAAAAATACAAAGAAAATAAAAACAATTTTATTTTTCATAAAGTCAGGAGAGATCTTAAATTGTTGATTTCTACAATACAATCTTAAAAGTTTCATTTTTTGCTTATAAGGGCGCAACATTTTTTTCATTTTTTTCTTATAACTATTGAAATTATCTATACCTAAGAGATCGGTTAGACTTTTTTCATTTTCCTTTTTAAGATTTTTGAGGGCTAACTTTTTATCATCTTCAGATTTATCACCGTCAACGATATCAAAAAGATCGTTGACGAAATTTTCGTTCTGTTTTTTTAGTACGTCATTTTTGTCGTTACCAATGCCTAAATCGGCCACATCTCCTAAGATATTTAACATGTCTGCTTTAGGAATTACATTTGATAATTGTGCATAAGAATTTTGCGCAGCTAGCAATAAAAAGATGACGAAAAGAAATTGAGATAATTTTTTCATGATTTTTAAGTATTTGGTTAATTGATTTTTGTTGATTTATTTTTTTTCAGGACTATACCAGATCGGGCTAGACCAGGCACGTTCTTGAATAGTGCTCTTTACATCTTCCAATAAGGGTAGGCCTGCTCTTGCGGCATCATAAGTAGACCAACGAGGGGTCGGTATTTCAATGACACGAGCATAATAAGTGGCGTGTAGGTTAGGATCAAAATCCGGATCTTTCCAAGAACCCAATAAAGTGGCAGCTCCAATCGTATTCGAATAGGTTGCACTCTTCAAGTCTACTGTACTTCCTACGCTTGCTAACTTTCCTGCCTCATCTTTTTTTCTACCATCAGACCAAACAACATCATAAATCATTTCCTTCATTTCTCCCTTGGGCGAGATCCATCCCTTGATGATCTGGATACGGTCTAAATTAGCCTGATCAGGATCTTTGCTGGCCCATACATAGAAGGTAGGAGACCCTTGAGCTGATTCCAAGGATTGCCCCATCGGAACTCCTTTATCGTAACCCATTTTGACAAGCATTTCGTAATTTTCTGGATTTTCATCCAATTTAAAGCCTCCAAAAAATCTTACTTTGATGCGGGTGCCACTGGTGGCGAAAACTTCTTTGTTTTTCATCGCATCCCAAATGTCTTCCCTGGTATTTCGTTGTGCCCAAACACCTGTTAGTGCTCCTGGGGTTAAGTCGACTCCTTTGATCCAACCTCCAACTTCCCCAGTTCTTCTTCTTTCGATTGAACCATCTGCAGAACCGTGACTCCCAATTTTGAAATTCGATTCGGTGAGGTTACTAGGTGTGCCGTTATGGTTATCCGTTCCTCCAATAAAGCCAAATTTATAAGGATTTATGCCTAAGTTTTGTTCGTATTCCAAACCTTTGATGAGTCCGTCACGAACAAAATCTTTCTTCGAAAAAGTTCTTCCACTGTAATCCTGTATCGAATTCGCATTTTCGAAATCAGCAAATTCATCATTTGACCAAAATTGGGCATGCACTTCCGAATTTCCCTTGATCTGCATCATTTCGATCAGTGGTTCAAAATGATTGCGCATGGTAGCATATTCCAAATCAATTGGGTCCCCTTTTGAGTCTTTCGATGAAAACATCATTCCTTTGCTCGCATTAGAATTATGAGGTGCAGCAATCACTTTCATACCTTTTTCTTCTAATCCTTTCATCCATTCCCATAATTCTTCCTCCCGGTTAATATCGGCATAGCCCGGAACGATTTCGGGTAAGTTGGTATCTCTAAAGAATACATTTCTGTGCAAGTTACCTCCACCCGGTGCGGCACTCCATTCAAAAGCCGGAATCGTCGTAAATTTGCCGGGGATATAGTGATCTTCGGCGGCTTTTATAATAACTTTCCAACCATTTTTTACGGCTTCTTCTCCGGGATAAAAAGAAGTGTGTTGAGGAATATCACCTCGATTTACGCTCACCACATATTTAAAGAACCACTGCTCCCGAACTTCATATTCGTCGAGGCTTCTCAATTCTACCAGTTTTTCATTGTCATAGCCCTTAGAACCGGGAGTGGCGTTGGCATACATTTCTCCTAAATATTCTGCGTGATCCGTGACCGCACAGAAATCCAAAGGCTTACTTATGGTAATTTTTTGACCATTAACTTCCACTTCCTCTCCTTTGGCAAATCTATACGCATCGGAAGGAAATAGCCTTGTTCCACCCAGGTAGGCATCTAATGAATAAGCCGTATGTAAATGGGTTTCTCCAAAATAAGCTTCTTTTAGGGGATTGTATGGAATGTCATCGGCAATTTGAGAGGTTGCGTTTTCTACTGGACGATTGATGTCATTACTTTCTTTTTTTTCTTTGGAACAATTCCATAGAAGAATAGAAAGAACGATAATAAAAATCAATTTTTTCACGGGGGTTCGATTTTAGATTATTAGATTGAAGTATAACAGACCGCATGTTATCTTTGTTGCTAAAAATACAAACTTAGGCGTAAATAAAAATTGACTTTGGTTAAGTAGATCTATTGTTAAAAATTGTTGATCATCACTATCTGTGATAAAATTTTTAACAATTTAAAGGAAATCAATCAGTTGCCCCAGAATACAGTTGATCAACTTTTTTTGGTCTCTATTCTTTTGATTAGGCGGGATAATGATTCAGGCGTAATTCCGAGGTAATTGGCAACATGTTTTTTCTGCGCTTTTTCTAAGAAAAGCGGGTTGTTTTGAAGTAATTTCGTATAATATTCTTCTTTACTCAAGAGTATCATATCATTTAAGCGATTTCTCGAGATGATAAGGTTTTCCTTGAGTATATCCAAATACATGGTCAAAATATTTTTGTTCTTGTAAGCCAGGGCTTCAAATTCTTCAAAATTAAATAAGAGTATGTTTGCCTGGGTAAGTGCCTGAAAGGTAAGTTTCTGAGGTTTAGAACTTAGTAGGGCATCCGGGTCTCCTGTAAAAACCCCTTCCGCTCTCAAAATAAGGTCTCTTTCGTGCCCGCTTTGATCTATTAAATACCCCCTAACCACTCCCTTGGTAATGTAGAAAGCCTTTCTGGAAGTTACACCGGATTTTAGTATACATTCTTTAGCGGAATAAGATTTAAGGACTGAAATCTGATAAAATTGCTGAAGATCTTCTCCTTTTAAGTAAGGAAAAATACTGAGTAAATTTGTTTCGATTTCTTGAGGAAAGTTCATGGTATAAAGTATTTTTTCCCAAGACAAAATATTCAAACCGTTTGTATTTTTTATACAGATGTTAAATTAATCTTTTTTATTTTTTACCCTTGCGATGATTCTAGATAATGAAACAGGGGTAATGCCCAGATAATTTGCTATATGTTTGTTAAAAGAATCTTTTAAAAAAGAAGGATTTTTCTTTAGCAGGTCGATATACCTTTCTTCATTATTCAAGCTAACCATGGTATGTACGCGATAGGTCAATACCATCACAGCATCTTGCAGGGCATTAATGTATAATTTCATGATAGCCTGAATTTTGCCAGACCATCTTTTCAAACATGTCAAAATTGATGATTAGCGCATCTGTTGGTGTAATGGCCTCAAAACAGAGGGTTTTGGGCTGGTTTCCAAACAATGAATTTGCATCACCCGTAAATACACCTTCAGATCTGAGGATCAAATTCCGTTCTTCTCCATCTTCGTCAATCACATAACCCCTCACAGAACCCGAAAGAATGAAAAAGGCCTGCTTTTCCTTTTTAAGGCTATCCAAGATAATTTCCTTGCTGTCAAAATGGACATATTCACTGCTGTTGATAAAAACTTCACGGTCAGTTTTGCCCAAAGTTGGACAATGTTTTTCAAGCAGTTTATCTATTTCCTCATTATTTAATGCCAAACCATTTTCATTAACATATGTAATGCAAATTAGGAATTTAAAATGATTTATTGAGAAGTTTGAGATAAGTTCAAAAAAAAAATGAAAAGATCGGGGGAAAATCTTTCCATTTCTTGTTTTGTTATTGGGAAATAACAATCGTTTTGCTTAGTTGATAGTACAAGTGTACAACATAAAAAGTACTAAATACTTAACATATGTTAAGTATTTGGCAAAAAATTAAATAAATATGAAAATAATATAGTTTGTTTAAGTGTATTGATCAAATACTTGTATTTTCTTCAACACGCTTGATAATTCTTGAGAGAGAAACAGGTGTAATTCCGATATAATTGGCAATATGTTTATCAAAAACCGACTTCAAAAAGAGAGGATTCTTTTCTAAAAGGTCAATATATCGCTCTTCATGCGTCATATTTATCATGGTATCGATCCTTTCTGTCAGAATGGCAATGGTCCTTTTTAAGCTCTGAATATATAATTTACTCAGTTCTTCGTTTTTACTTGAAATAGCTTCTAACTCATAAAAATTAAAGATGACCACGTTTGTTTTTCCAATACATTCAAAAGTTAATTTGGCTTGTTGTTTATTAAAAAGGGCAGTTGAATCTCCACCAAAATCCCCTTCGGCCACCAAGACCACAATTTTTTCTTGGTCATTTTTGTCTTTATATGATCCTTTTGCGCATCCTTTAAGCACTAGAAAAGAATGCGTACTTGACATGTCAGAAGTGAGTATAACGTCTTTGTTTTTAAATTGTTTGTAAGTAGCATTTTCTAGAAAAGTTAATGCATTTTCATCGCTTAAATCCGGATAATACACTCTTATTTGCTGAATAATTTTATCGATTTGCTTATGCATTTGGTAATAATTGTAGTTTGAGAATTTAAGAAAGTTGAAATATAAAATTAACTTTGATAAAAATACGCATAATCAAATGAAATTAGTATTCGCTTCTAATAATATGCATAAATTAAAGGAAATAAGGGATTTGATGCCATTTATACAAATTCTCAGCCTTAAAGATATCGGTTGTAATGAAGAAATTGAGGAAACTGAATTGACGCTGGAGGGGAATTCAAAATTAAAAGCGGACTATATTAGAACCAATTATGGTTATGATTGTTTTGCTGATGATACCGGTTTAGAAGTAGAAGCTTTAGATGGTGCTCCCGGTGTTTTTTCTGCTCGCTATGCCGGCGAAAATGCCAGTTTTGAAGACAATGTACAGAAGCTTTTACATGAAATGATAGATGTTGAAAATCGGACCGCAGCATTTAGAACAGTGATAACCCTTAATATAGGGGAGGAGCAATTCTTGTTTGATGGAGTCTGCAAGGGAGTTATCCGCAAGGAAAAAAGTGGGGAAAAAGGTTTCGGATATGATCCTATATTTCAACCTAACGGTTTTCAAAAAACATTTTCTCAAATGGAATTAAGTGAAAAAGGGCAGATATCTCATAGAGGTATGGCTACCCAAAAATTGATAGAATTTTTAAAAGAAAAATTCGAATAATTATTTAGAACAATTTGGTTTGCCCGTCTTCTTCTAAATCCAGATCCGATCCGTCATCTAAAGGCTTTTGCTCGTCACTTTTTAACTCAGATCGATTATCTAATATTTCTTCATCAACCACTTCCACCTCATTCAATTCTGGTTCTTCATAGGGTAGAGGATCCAGTAAAATGATATCTTTTATTTTATCTGTAGTTAATTGATTTCCAAGTGATTTTATCCCTTTAATTGAAATGAAATCTTCAAAATTTACGATGATGTTATCCAATGATTTTTTAGAGAAAATAACTTCGGCCACGGGTCTGAAATCGGTAGCTACTATTTGTAATTGAGTTTTGGGGTGATCTGAGATAAAAACTTCCTCTTTATTGGGATGTTCTATCATAAAACGCTTCACATAATACCTTTCTTTTTCTCCTTCGAAATAAATGACGGATATCGGTTTGTTTGGATTCCATTTTTCAAGTACGATCATATCATCATCAAAATGTGTGGTCAATTCCGGGCTAATTGTCTTAGCAAGACCCGATTGATTGATAATGAGTAACCTGTCTTCAGCTGTAAATTCGCCGAGTAAATCTCCACGCTCATCCACATTCAATCTTTGAACCGTATTGTCGAACCAAATTTTTCTCGGTTTAAGCGTCGAAATTCCCTTCTCCTTTAATTCAATTTTTTTGATCGGGAATTTGGTTACCAGATTCCCTTTACTGCTTCGTCCTTTTATGAGTATATCTGCAAAATCAATATCCCATTTGATTTTTTTGATTCTTTGTAAAGCCCTTAATAGAATAGTAACAGTTTCGGCTTCACCATTTGGATTAGCAGAAAAGTAAAGGATTTGAGACTGATCACTTCCGTTCGTTAGATCATATTCTTTATCTCTGGTCATACTGGTGACAGAAAATCGCTTGATATAGGAGGGTCCACTTTTTCCATCCCGGTAAATGAGGTTATACACGGTCCGCTTATCGTTTTTCCTGAATACGGCAGCATGAATAATGTTCTTACCCACAAAAGTCTTCGCATCCACTTTGGTCACCATCATTTTTCCGTCTTGTCTGAATACAATGATATCATCAATATCTGAACAATCACCTATATACTCATCTTTTTTCAAGGAAATTCCTACAAATCCTTCTTCTCGGTTTACATATAACTTCTCATTTCTCAAAACTACTTTGGTAGCCACAATATCATCAAACACCCGGATTTCAGATTTTCTTTCTCTTCCTTTGCCGTATTTTATTTTTAAGTTTTTGAAATAGTTAATCGCAAAATCGATTAGATTATCCAAATTGTGTTTAACCTGAGCAATTTGATCTTCGAGCGAAGCGATGTGTTGCCCGGCCTTATCAAGATCAAACTTAGAAATACGCTTGATTCTGATTTCGGTTAATTTAACAATATCCTCTTCGGTAACTGCTCGTTTTAAATTTTTTGTATACGGTTTAAGACCTTTATCGATAGCAGAAATAACTCCTTCCCAGGTTTCTTCTTCTTCAATATCCCGGTAAATTCTGTTTTCAATAAAAATACGCTCTAAAGATGAATAATGCCATTGCTCCTGAAGTTCTCCCAACTCAATTTCCAATTCACTTTTAAGTAAATGGACAGTATGGTCTGTTGAATATTTGAGTGCCTGAGAGACACCAATAAAGATTGGTTTATTGTTTTCTATGACACAACAAAGCGGCGAAATAGACATTTCACAGCTTGTAAAAGCATACAGCGCATCAATGGTTTTATCAGGAGAAACTCCTCCCGGTAGGTGCACCAATATTTCTACAAATTCCGCTGTATTGTCCTCAATTTTTTTAATTTTTATTTTCCCTTTTTCGTTGGCTTTTAGAATTGATTCTATCAAACTAGAGGTGGTAGTACCATATGGAACCTCAGTAATGGCCAGGGTATTTTTGTCGAATTGAGAAATTTTAGCTCTAACCCTAATTTTCCCTCCTTTTTTACCATCGTTATAATTGCTTACATCAATAATTCCACCGGTCAAAAAGTCAGGATATATCTTTACCGACTGACCTTTTAAAATTTTAATAGAAGCGTCAATTAATTCATTGAAATTATGCGGTAGGATTTTTGTCGATAGACCCACAGCAATTCCTTCGCCGCCCTGAGCGAGCAAGAGAGGAAATTTTACAGGTAAATCAACCGGTTCTTTTTTTCTTCCATCATAGGAAGCCTGCCATTCCGTAGTTTTCGGGTTAAAAACAACTTCCAATGCGAATTTGGATAGTCGGGCCTCGATATATCTGGGTGCGGCAGCCCCATCGCCGGTGAGAATATTACCCCAGTTACCCTGCATATCAATGAGCAATTCCTTTTGTCCGAGTTGCACAAGTGCATCACCAATACTTGCATCCCCATGAGGGTGATATTGCATGGTATGACCTACGATGTTGGCTACTTTATTATAACGTCCATCATCCAGGTCTTTCATAGAATGCATAATTCTGCGCTGAACGGGTTTAAATCCGTCATCGATGGCCGGAACGGCTCTTTCTAATATTACGTAAGAGGCATAATCTAAAAACCAATCCTGGTACATACCAGTAACTTTTGTCAGATCATCACTTCCAACAACCTGATCATCGTAGGCCTTGTCATCTAAATCTTCTTCTAAAGAACTGTCGTCAATTTGATCGTCAAAATTATCTTTCTCTTCCATGTTTATACCTTGCAGCTCAATTAAATATTGGTCGTTAACAGATCATTTTTAGCCATGATCTCCTTTTCTTTTTCTTCTTTCTCGACAAGATCTAACTCCACCTTTAGATTATTGATGATAAACTTTTGCCTTTGAGGTGTATTTTTACCCATGTAGAAACTGAGCAATTTTTCTATGGAGGTTTCCTTGTCGAGCATCACGGGGTCCAAACGAATATCATCGCCTATAAAATGACTGAATTCATTCGGAGAGATCTCACCTAAACCTTTAAATCGAGTAATTTCAGGCTTGCCCCTTAGTTTTTTAATCGCTTCTTGCTTTTCAAATTCACTATAGCAATAAATTGTTTCTTTTTTATCCCGAACCCTGAAAAGTGGCGTATCCAGAATATGCAAGTGTCCCTCCTTGATAATTTCAGGGAAAAACTGTAAAAAGAAAGTGATGAGCAATAATCTGATGTGCATACCATCTACATCGGCATCTGTGGCAATGACAATGTTATTATATCTCAAATTTTCAATACCATCTTCGATATTCAAGGCTGCTTGCAAAAGATTGAACTCTTCGTTTTCGTAGACAATTTTTTTAGTTAAACCATATGAATTAAGGGGCTTTCCTTTTAAGCTGAAAACGGCTTGTGTGTTAACGCTTCGCGATTTTGTAATGGAACCGCTGGCAGAATCTCCTTCAGTGATAAAGAGGGTTGTTTCCAGGCGTTTATCGGCCTTCATATCGTTAAGGTGTACCCTGCAATCGCGAAGTTTTTTATTGTGTAAACTGGCCTTTTTTGCTCTTTCACGGGCTAATTTTCTGATACCCGATAATTCACTTCGTTCTTTTTCGGCCTGAAGTATTTTTCGTTGAATTTTTTCTGCAACCTCAGGATTTCTGTGCAAATAGTTATCTAAGTTTTGTTTTAGAAAATCGGTAATAAACGTTCTTACTGTAGGCAGATCTCCACCCATTTCTGTGGAACCCAGTTTAGTTTTGGTCTGACTTTCGAAAACTGGTTCCATCACCTTGATAGAAATAGCAGAAACGATCGATTTTCTGATATCAGAGGCTTCGTAATTCTTGTTGAAGAACTCGCGGATGGTTTTGACTAGCGCTTCTCTAAAAGCATTTTGGTGCGTACCTCCTTGTGTTGTATGTTGCCCATTTACGAATGAATGGTATTCTTCGCTGTATTGACTATTGCTATAGGTAATGGCTACTTCTATATCTTCACCGAGTAAATGAATGATTGGAATGAGTTTATCTTCTTCATTGATATTCTCGTCTAGAAGATCTTTTAGACCATTCTGCGACTCAAACTTTTCGTCGTTATAAATAATGGCTAGACCGCGATTCAGATAGACATAATTCTTCATCATTTTTGCGACGTACTCCGGTCTGTATTTATAATGAGGGAAAATAGAGTTATCGGGCACAAAGGATATTTTGGTTCCTTTACGGGAACTGGAAGCTTGCTCAGCTTCTTCATTGATCAATTCCCCCGCAGAAAACTCAGCAATTTTTATTTTTCCGTCTCGAATAGATTGCACCTTGAATTCACTTGACAAAGCATTTACGGCTTTTGTACCAACACCATTTAATCCGACTGACTTTTTAAACGCTTTAGAATCGTATTTACCCGCCGGTATTCATTTTAGAAACCACGTCAACTACTTTTCCTAATGGAATACCACGACCGTAATCTCTTACACTTACTTTGTTGTTTTTGATCGTCACTTCGATGGTCTTCCCACTGCCCATCACAAACTCATCGATAGAATTATCGATGACCTCTTTGATCAATATATAGATTCCGTCATCAGGAGATGAGCCGTCACCCAATTTTCCGATGTACATTCCGGGCCTCATTCGGATATGTTCTTTCCAATCGAGAGAACGGATGTTATCTTCGGTATATGTTGTCTGATCTGCCATTAAAATATGGGATTTGCTGAGCGCTAAAGTAAGAATAACCTATAAAAAATAAAAAGTAATCAATTTTTTTTATTAACAGTACTATCAAAAGGGATTTTCCTACTTTTACAATATATTATGTGTGCAAATGATTAAAAAGAACATTCCTAATATGATAACGCTGGCGAATTTACTTTGCGGTATTTTGTCGGTTTTAATGTGTTTGAAAGATAACCTGGTAGCTGCATCTCTTTTTATTTTACTGGGAATTTTCTTTGATTTTTTTGATGGTTATTTTGCCCGATTGTTGAAAGTAGGAGGTGACTTTGGCAAGGAATTAGACTCACTGGCCGATGTGGTTACCTCAGGTATTGCTCCGGGATTTATGATGTTTCAACTGATCATTTTTGCTCAAAATGGATCTTGGTTTGGAGAATTAAATAATTCTTCTGACAATTGGCAATCGTTTGCTGAGAACAGATATTACTTTTTACCTTATATAGCTTTTATTATTCCTTTAGCATCAGCTATGCGATTGGCCAAGTTTAACATAGATCAGCGTCAGACGGATTCGTTTATCGGACTTGCTACACCGGCACTTTCTTTGTTGGTCTCTTCCATCCCTTTAATCTACCAATACTCAAAGCAAACTTCTTTTGTTCATTTTTTTCAATCACCTGTTACTCTAGTTGCCGTCACTATATTAGGGGCGATACTTATGAATTCAGAATTAAAAATGTTTTCATTGAAATTTAAGGACTACAGTTGGAAAAATAACAAGGTAAAATTTATTTTCTTAATCACAAGTGTTATGTTGGTTGCCTTATTCCAGTTTGTTGCAATTCCAATGATTATAACTATATATATATTGTTTTCATTTCTTGAGAACGGTTCAAAAAAAAACTCCGATCGCAAGACCGGAGTAGTTTAAAGAAATAATTATTTCTTTTTAGGTTTAAATTTAAAATGTTGGCCTCCAAGAGAAGCTTCAAACATTAATCCTCCAATAGCTTTTGTGTAAACAGCGACACCATCTTTGTATGCCATATCTACAGATGCTCCTTTTTCAAGGGCTACAGCAGATGCCTGTCCATCAAATTTTAATTTTCCATTTGTGAAATGCTCATATGCTTCTTTAGTTTCAAAGAAGATCATTTCGCTATACTGTTGTCCACCTGCTTGCAAACCAATTGAGGCTTGGGATAATGTGGCTTCACCTGTGATCTGTCCTCCCTGGTAAACCACACCTTTACCGCCAGCGCCACCAATGCCCAATCCGGCCTTAGTTATTTTAGGGAAAATAGCATAACCATAGGCTTTGCTCATGTAATCGTTTAAACTGGGATAATCTTTTTTGATTTCAGAAATGGCATTTTGTGCATCCTTCGTCAATTCAGGTTTCCATCCTCCAACTTGAGCACTCATTGCGAAAGGCACTACAAGACAGATAATAAGGAATAAGGTCTTTTGTAATTGTTTGGTCATTTGATTCATGATATATGTATTTATTATAACGTACTAAAATTAAGCTTTTTAAAGTACATGCTCAAACTACAGATTAAAATAATTCAAACATCAAACAATTTTTATCAAAAAATTAAGTTAAATATGGACGATTACTATCGTTTTAATAAATACTCCCCCTGAATATTATTAATAATTAACGGCTATATGCCAATTTACTAAGGAATATGAAACTATTCAATTTAAAATGGGGGCTCATCTTTGCATGTGTTTTGTTTTATTCCAACGGATTCTCCCAAACTATTGTGCCATTTGTCAAACGCTATGAAAATGTTGGGATCAATGGAGATCTCACCATGATAGGGAATGCAATTCTAAATAATAGTCCTGATGTACCGTATAACGGGAATGGCATTAACAATGATTTTAATATGGTTTATGTCGATATCGACAACGATCCGAGTACTTTCAGTTCGAGTAGTGCCGATTTTAACTTGGCCAGTTGCGACAGAATTGTTTATGCCGGATTGTACTGGGGAGCTGTTTTAGCTCCTTCAACTTCGAATGCAAACCAGATAAAATTCAAAACTCCGGGAGGAAATTATCAAAATATTACGGCAGATGTGAGTTTAGATGATGTTATCTATTACAAAGACGTAACCTCAATTGTTACAGGAAGTAGTAATAAAAGCGGTTCTTATTTTGTGGCTAATGTTGTATCTACTTTAGGAAGGAATATGGCAGCAGGTTGGACCCTGGTTCTGGTTATTGAAGGGCCGAACTATTCAAGAAAATTTGTTTCAACTTTTGATGGTTTCAACCATGTTGATCGAAATAACAATTCTGAATCATTTTACTATACCGGTTTTAAAACACCTCCGGCTCCATCACCTGTTGAGGGTAGAGTTGGAGTTGCTGCGCTGGAAGGTGATTTGGGTTTGACTGGCGACAGAATGGCATTTAGAGCTGATTCTAAGCCGGGTTATTCATATTTATACGATGCAGAGAATAGCCAGGACAACTTTTTCAATAGTAAAATTACCATTGATGGTGCCATGGTGACCAACCGAAACTTAAACAGTTCGAATTCTTTGAGCTGGGATCAAAAAATCATTGATCTAACCGCACTGAATGCAGGAAACAGTATTTTAGGTAATGATGAAACTGGCGTTAGTGTTAGGGTTGAAAGTAGTGGGGATGAAATTTGGACATTTCTGAACACCTTTGCGGTTGAAATTATAGAGCCTGTATTAAAAGTAGTAACCAGAGTAGAGGATACAAATGGTAATGAAATAACGCATAGTTCACCGGTGCCCTTGGGAGCCACGGTTTGGTATGAAATTACCTTTGAAAATGTCGGTACTGATAATGCAACCAATACTTATATACTAAATAATATTCCGTCAAATGTTACTTTAGATCCCAATAGTCTTGTTCTTCCAACGGGAGTTACGTCAAATTATAACGCACAGACAAGGCAGCTGAGATTTGATATAGATGAATCTTTAGTACAGAAAAAAGGTTTGTCTCAACCTCAGCAAATAAGGTATCAGGTAACAGCCTCAAACGATTGCTTTGATTATTCAGATGCTTGTACAAATTTGTTAGAGAATAGCATAGAATCTTATTATGACGGAGAACAATCAGGCACAAATATCTCCGGAACGCCGGGCTTTAATGCAGTTAATGGATGTGGACTTGGAACTGTGGGTTCTATGGATCTATTTGTAGACACGAGCTCTTGTTCTTTTGATAGTCAGTTGTATTTATGTAATGATACATTAACTTTTTCTGGAGATGATGGTTATGATACCTATATATGGACCAATGAGCAAGGTCAGGTGATCGGAAATACAAAAGAAATTACTGTAAATGGTCCTGGTATTTATACAGGCACTCAAAGGAGAACAGGTTGTACAGAAACCATTAGAACAGTTACTGTATTCGGACTTGATGTTACCTTAACACCATCTGATGCATTGTGTAAGGATAGTGCGGATGGAAAGGTTGTGGTAAAAATTAATGAACCTTCCACATCTTATAATTATGAATTGTTCAGAAATGGATCTGTAATCGATTCTAAAATTGGAATAAGTTCAGATACACATACTTTTACGGGATTGGATATCGGAAATTATGAAGTAAGATCTCAGAAGGCAGATGGGTGCTTTACAATCACTCCTTTTAGCATTGCCGAGCCTACTTTACTTGTAGCGGCTTCAGTCAAAATTAATAATGTCACCACTTGTAACGGGGCAGTGCTGGATGGAAAAATTAAGGTCTCAGGAACAGGTGGAACAGCTCCGTATTCATTTAGTATTGACGGGGGTAATACATATCAAATAGAAGATCTTTTTTCAGTGCCTACAGAAAAGACCTACAATGTCTTGGTAAAGGATGCTAATGGTTGTGTTGCCAGCACTTCAGTTGATGTTGGTTTTGATCCTGAGATTATCTACGAAATTGCGAGCGAAGATGTTGTTTGTCCGGGAGATAAGGACGGAAAAATATCCATCAATCTAACAAATGATCAAGGATATCAAGTGACTTATAGTATTGATGGTGGGAATAATTTTCAGACTTCACCAGAATTCAGAAATCTTGCTGCAGGACAATATGATGTAATTGTTAAAAAGGAAAAAGACCTCAATTTATGTGAGACCGTTCAAAGTTTTACCATAAACACTTTGATCGATCTTAAGCTTGAGGCAACAACTGATTTTTCATGTGATAGTGGAGGAAATTTGATCGTAGCTTCGGTAGATCCTATTTATGAAGGCCTGGTGACGTACACTTTAGACGGTTCTGTCAATCAAAGTACAGGAATCTTCGAAAATGTTCCAAAAGGAAATCATACAGTAACTGTTAAGCACAACGAATATGGTTGTAATGGCATACCGGTCGAAGTCTTTGTTGAAGAATATGTTCCAATTGATTTTACCATTGAAAATACTTTTATCAACGAGTATACAGTTATGGCAACAGGAGGAAGACCGGCCTATGAATATAGTTTCGATAATCCCAATAATTTTAGCTCAGACAATGTACTGCGAATTAGAAAGTCAAAAGAGTACACCTTTTATGTAAGGGATGAAAAGGGTTGTATCGAAGAAAAAACGGCCTTTTTAGAGTTTTTAGATATAGAAATTCCGGATTTCTTTACACCTGAAGGTGATGGTATTAATGACGAATGGTATCCTTACAATATCGAAATCTACCCAAATATTAGTGTGAAAATTTTTGATCGATACCAAAGATTGATAAAAAGTTTTAAGGGAAATCAATATAGCTGGGATGGTAATTATGAAAATAAACCTTTGCCAAGTGGAGATTACTGGTATATCATTAAACTAAATGAAACATCGGATAATAGAGAATACAAAGGTCATTTTACACTAATCAGATAAGAATATAACAATGAAAAAGTTATTTGTAATAATATTTGTGTTAACTGCAGCCAAAATGATTGGTCAGGAGTTTAAAATGGCGCCTTATACACAATATTTGGTAGAGAATCCTTTTACTATTTCTCCCGCCTATGCAGGAATTGATGATGATATTCACCGACTTCGCGTTGCTGGTGTTTTTCAATGGGTAGGGTTAGAAGATGCACCTAGCACGCAAACCATCAGTTACGATACAAGAATATGGGAAAGATCTGGTGTGGGTGGTATACTTTATAATGATAGAAATGGAAATACATCGCAAATTGGTGGTCAGTTGAGTTTTGCTCACCATTTGACGATCAATGATGAAAATGATCAATATATTTCATTTGGATTGAGTTATAAGTTTGTTCAATTTAGGATTGATGTTTCAAATTTCGAAAATGCTGGCAGCGATCCTAATGTGGGTGCTAATATTTCAACGATCAATTCAAATTTTGAGGCGGCTTTTTTATACCGATTAGAGAAATTCTTTTTTAGTTTCAACGCTTCAAATATTTTAAACAAGAATGTGAAAGTTTTTGACGAATCTGAGCCAAAAAAACTGCGCAATTACTATATTTTTACAGGCTATACCTTTGAATTAGAGGATGGTGAGTATGAATTGGAACCATCTATATATTTTAAATATTTTGAAAGTGATGCCAGATCGGCGACTGATTTAAATTTTAAAGCAAGAAAATATACAGATGATGGTTATTTATGGGCAGGAGTAGGAGGTCGATTTTTTACCGATCAAAGTTTTGAGCCGGCATACGTCTCACCCATGCTGGGATTAAAGAAGCAGAAATTTTATATAGGTTATGGCTTTCAATACAATATAAATCAATCTGTTGAGTTAAATAATGCAGGGACACATTTATTAACGTTAGGAATTGATTTCGATCATTCCAGTAACACCAGATGGTAGAACTATAAAAAAAATGGGGAATTATGAGAAATATTAAAATTATTTTATTCGTGCTTTTGGTAGTGATCTTGAGTATGTCTACTTATGGTCAAGAGGAAGAGTATCAAAACAAAGTTGAATTGCAAAAAGTGCCTACTGAAGTCAAAAGAGAAGTGAATCAATTTAAAGGTTATAAAGTTACGAAAGCAGCCTATAAACTGGAAAATAATAAGAAGGTATATCGATTAGAAATTGAAAAAGGAAAATCAAAGCACACTTTGTTGGTCGATGAAAAAGGTAAAATTATAGGAAGAGAAGAAAGTTAGATCTTCAATTTTTTTCTTCTTTCTAAAAGTTTAAAATTTTCTCCCAAATAAACCTTTCTAACCATTTCATCATCAGCCAGTTCTTGTGGAGTTCCTTCTTTGAGGATACCCCCTTCGAACATCAAATAAGTTTTGTCCGTAATGGCCAAAGTAGCTTGAACATCATGATCTGTAATGAGAATACCGATGTTCCGATCTTTTAAATGAGCCACAATATTTTGAATGTCTTCCACAGCAATTGGGTCGACACCGGCAAAAGGCTCATCTAGTAAAATAAAATTTGGATCAGAAGCGAGAGCTCTCGCTATTTCTGTTCTGCGCCTTTCTCCACCCGAGAGTAGATCTCCTCTGTTTTTTCTCACATGATTTAAGCCGAATTCTTTGATCAAAGCCTCCAATTTTTCTTTTTGATCATGCTTGCTTTTACCACTAAACTGGAGAATGGACATGATATTATCTTCGACAGACAATTTTCTAAATACCGAAGCTTCCTGGGCTAAATAGCCAACCCCTTTTTGTGCCCTTTTGTACATAGAATACTCAGTAATGTCCTCATCGTTGATAAAAATTTTCCCTTCGTTAGGTTGGATCATTCCAACGATCATATAAAAAGATGTTGTTTTTCCTGCGCCATTTGGCCCTAAAAGTCCAATGATTTCTCCCTGTTCTACTTGCAGAGATATCCCTTTAACCACCTTTCGGCTGCCGTACATTTTCATGATATTTTCAGCACGTAAAATCATCTTTTTTTGTATTTGTCATTAAGTCCAGTTCCGGCATCAATATAGGCAAGAACTTTTAAAAATCTTCTTTTTTGAGTTTCCTCTTTTTTAGCACCTCGAATGTAATCCGTAAAATCTCTTTTATCAGTTAGGCTGAATTTATTAAATTTTTCAAATACTTCTTTATTTAAATCAAATTCCTCTTTCAACAATTCAGGGATGACCAATTCTTTCGATTTATTCGGTGAAATTACGTTTTGATTTTTTGCATTTTCCATTGCTTCTAAAATAAAATTTTTTACAATGGTTTCATCAATTTGATCCTTTGCATTGTATTTAAGCTGCCTCATTGCTACCGTTTTTTCTTGACCGGCAACCAAAAGATTCAAAGGGTCAGATAGAAGTGCTCCTTGGAAGAACCAAATTCCAAAATGATTTTTGAAGGATGCCAAACCAGCCAAATTTTTATCCAAAAAAGTATAGGTGGGCAAGCCCCATTTTAAAGTTTCTGTAAGACCCAATTCAATAAAAATCGACCTTAACTGAAGCAATTTATCCTTGAAATTTGCCTTATTAAAATAAGATTCAATTTTTACAGCTTTATTACTCATGCGTCAATTATCGTTTCTTCAACTCTGCTTTTTTTTCTTTTCTAACAATAAATTTTGAAATTTTTATGCTTAGCTCATAAAGAATTACCATTGGGATAGTCACTATAATTTGACTGATCACATCAGGCGGAGTAATTAATGCGGCTAAAATAAGTACCAAAACAATGGCATATTTCCTGTATTTCTTTAAAAACTCAGGCGTAACTAAGCCTAATTTTGTTAAAAAGAAGATGATCACAGGTAATTCAAATAACAATCCGGCAGAAAGGCATGATGCCTTGAGTAAACCTATATAGCTCGCAAGATCAATATTATTTTTTACTTCTTCAGCTACTCTGTAAGAACCCAAAAAGTTGACGGAAAGAGGTGTGATGACATAATAACCAAACAGAACGCCAAGGAAAAACAGAAGGGAGGAGACAAAAATAAACAATCTCGCATTTTTCTTTTCACTATCGTATAATCCGGGTTTGATAAACTTCCAGAATTCATATAAAATAAAAGGAAAAGCGAGAATAAACCCAACGGCAATGGCTGTCCAAATGTGCGCCGAAAACTGTCCTGCCATGGTTCTACTTTGCACCACAAATGGAATTTCATCGATACACATGCCCTCCGTGCCTAATTTCTTTGAGATATTACACAAGAACTGATATGTGGCAAAGGAAGGATCTTTAGGTTTAAGTATTATCCTCTCAAAAATAAAGTCTTTAAATGCAAAAGCAATGGAGCTAAAGACCAATATAGAAATGGAAGATCGAATCAATGTCCAACGTAAAACCTCTAAATGGTCCAGAAAGGACATTTCATTTTTAGAATCACTCATAAATTAGGTGTTTTACAATTTAAATCAAGCCTTCTTTTAATAAATCCTGAAAATGAATAATTCCTTGATAAATTCCCTGATCTAAAACTAAAATCGACGAAATATCGTGTTTTTTCATCACTTTTACCGCATCTACTGCCATTTCATCCGGTCCGATGATTTTTGGGTTTTTACTCATTATATCCTTAGCTCTTAAATGGCTAATTTCATCATTCTTTTCTAGCATTCTTCTCAAATCCCCATCGGTAATTATTCCAACTACTTTATTATCCTCTGACACAACGGTCATTCCTAGTCTTTTGTCGGAAATTTCATAAATTACATCTTTAATGGAAGAGTTCGGACTTACATTGGGTTTAGCATTTTTTACCATGAGATCTTTTACTCTGAGATAGAGCTGTTTTCCCAAAACACCACCAGGATGGTATTTGGCAAAATCTTTACTGGAAAAATCCCTTTGTTCCAATAAAGCAATCGCTAAAGCATCTCCCATTACCAATTGTGCTGTTGTGCTTGTTGTTGGAGCTAAATTATTAGGGCAAGCTTCTTTTTCTACAAAAGTATTCAAAACAATGTCTGCATTTTGACCAATGTATGAATCAGAATTTCCAGTGATGGCAATAATCTTGTTTGAAGATTTCCTGATCAGGGGGATTAAAACCTTTACTTCAGGGGTGTTTCCACTTTTGGAAATAAATACGACTACATCGTTTTCCTGGATATTTCCCAGATCGCCATGGATAGCATCAGCGGCGTGCATAAATATTGACGGCGTACCCGTTGAGTTAAGTGTAGCGACTATTTTATTTCCAATGATAGCACTTTTGCCGATTCCTGTTATGATGACTCTTCCTTTTGATTCCAAAATTGTTTTTACGGCCACAGTAAACTCTTGATCGAGAAGATCTTTTAATTTTAGAATCGCGTCAGCCTCAATTTGAAAAGTGTTTTGGGCAGATTTTATGATTTTTTTATCGTTTTTCAAACTTTAATGGAATTTGTTATCAAAAAAAATACTGTATCTTTAAGTACAAAAAAATAAAATTTCATTTGGCAGGATATTTGTTTAACCGGCCTGTATTTTCTATTTTTATTAGTCGCAAAAGTATTGAAAAATAGCTAATTCTAGTAATGAAAGAGGTAAAAATTGATTTGAACGAAAGCCTTAAAGAGTACTTTGGATTTTCGAGTTTTAAAGGATTACAGAAACAAGCGATAGAGAGTATTATAGAAGGACATAATACTTTTGTTGTGATGCCAACAGGTGGAGGAAAGTCTCTTATCTACCAGTTACCGGCGCTCGTGAAAGAAGGTACAGCCATTGTTGTATCTCCTTTGATTGCGCTTATGAAGAACCAAGTGGATGCCATGAGGGGAATATCTACGGAACACGGTGTGGCGCATGTTTTAAATTCTTCTTTAAATAAAACAGAAGTAAATAAGGTATTAAGTGATATTGAAAGTGGCATAACAAAATTATTGTATGTAGCGCCAGAGTCACTCACCAAAGGAGAGTATGTCGATTTTCTAAAGAAGCAAAAAATATCCTTTATCGCTATAGACGAGGCGCATTGTATTTCTGAATGGGGCCATGATTTTAGACCTGAATACAGAAATTTGCGAACAATCATTAAGCAGATTGGCGATTTGCCTATTATCGGACTTACCGCAACTGCTACTGAAAAAGTTCAGGAAGATATTTTGAAGAATTTAGGTATTTCTGACGCCAATACTTTCAAAGCCTCCTTCAACCGCCCAAATTTATTTTATGAAGTAAGACCTAAAAATAATGATGTTGAAAAAGATATCATAAGGTTTGTCAGAAATTACAAAGGGAAGTCGGGTGTAATTTATTGTTTGAGCAGGAAAAAAGTAGAGGAAATTGCACAAGTTTTGCAAGTGAATGGTATAAAATCGATACCCTATCATGCCGGATTGGATGCTAAAACCAGGGCCAAACATCAAGACATGTTTTTAATGGAAGATGTTGATGTTGTTGTTGCTACTATTGCCTTTGGGATGGGTATAGATAAACCAGATGTTCGATTTGTTATTCATCATGATATTCCCAAAAGCCTAGAAAGTTATTATCAAGAAACCGGCAGAGCAGGTAGAGATGGTGGCGAAGGATATTGTCTGGCCTATTACTCTTATAAAGACATAGAAAAGCTCGAGAAGTTTTTGTCGGGTAAACCAGTGGCCGAGCAGGAAATCGGTAATGCATTGCTGCAAGAGGTAGTGGCATATGCAGAAACGAGTATGTCGAGGAGAAAGTTCCTTTTACATTATTTTGGGGAAGAATTTGATGAAGTGAATGGTGAGGGAGCAGATATGGATGACAATGTTCGAAACCCTAAAAAGAAAATTGAAGCGAAAGATGATGTAAAGTTATTGTTGGAAGTTGTTGAAAAAACCAACCAGGAATACAAGTCAAAAGAGATAGTGAATACCTTAATAGGGAAAGAAAATGCACTTTTAACCTCTCATAATACCCACAAGCAAGAGTTTTTTGGCGCTGGAAAAGAAAAATCGGATAAATACTGGATGGCTCTTATTAGACAAGTGCTAGTGGCAGATTTACTCTTTAAAGAAATCGAACAGTACGGTGTCTTAAAAATAAGGGACAAAGGTCTGAATTTTATTAAACACCCTGAATCTTTTTTGATGACAGAAGATCATGTTTATGAAGAAGGGGAAGATAATAATATCATGACTACAAAAAAGGGAGGTGGGGCGACAGATGAGGTTTTGATGGAAATACTCAGAGACCTGAGAAAAAAAGTTGGCAAGCAAAAAGGTGTTCCGCCTTATGCGGTTTTTCAGGATCCTTCATTAGAAGACATGACGCTTAAATATCCGGTAAATCTAGAAGAATTATCAAATGTGCATGGAGTTGGGGAAGGAAAAGCCAAAAAATATGGTAAACCCTTCGTCGATTTGATTGCCAAATATGTTGAGGAAAATGAGATTGTCAGGCCGGATGATTTGGTTGTAAAAAGTACCGGAGTTAATTCAGCGCTAAAGCTGTATATCATTCAAAATACGGACAAAAAAATTCCTTTAGATGATATTGCCCGTTCTAAAGGTTTAACAATGGACGACTTTATTAAAGTAATGGAACAGATTGTTTATTCAGGCACCAAAATGAATATAGGTTATTATTTGGATGATATCTTAGACGAAGATCAGCAAGAAGAAATATTTGATTACTTCATGGATTCCAAAAATGATAAGATCAAAAATGCCCTGGATGAATTTAATGGGGAATTTGATGAAGAAGAATTAAGGTTGATGCGTATCAAATTTATCAGTGAAGTGGCGAACTAGGTTTAGAATGCCCCTATTAAAGCAACAGAAAAACCGATAATGATCGCTATAAATTTATGTAAGTTAAATTTGTGATTTTCGGAACTTTCAAAGAGAATAGCTGTAGAAATATGTAGGAATATCCCAACGATAATGGCCGTTATTTGCTGGTTATATTTATGTAAAAAACTGATCTCTTCAGCAAAAAAACTACCTAGCGGACTTGCCAGAGCAAACAACAAAATCAAACCAATAACATAATTTTTCTTTAATTCTGATTTGATCAGGAAAATCACCAAGATAACAGCTACAGGAATTTTATGTATGATGATAGCCCACAGTAATTCAGAATTTTTTTGAATTCCCAAAGGCATTCCTTCTAAAAAAGCGTGAATGTTTAAGCTGATAAAAAGTAACCAAGGTATTTTAGTCGTGTTTGGGTGAATATGCACATGTCCGTGTTCCGCTCCCTTAGAAAAAAATTCGAGTGTGGTTTGTACAACGATTCCAATTAAAATAAATACACCTACATTCTTAGGATTTCCGTCATATACTTCTGGTATTAAATGCAAAACTGTCATAGACAGCAAATAAGCTCCGCTAAAAGAAAGTAATAATTGAAGAATTCTCTTACTTGGATTTAAATAGTATGCAATTAAAGCACCTAAGGCAACGGCGAGTAATAAAAACCAATAACTCATTTTAATAAAAGAATTAAACGATCTGAATTTGCAGGATCAAAAGGTTCAAGTTCATAATTTCCAAACACATTAATTATTTCCAACCCTGCATGACCCGACATGATTTCAAAATCTTCAAATGAAAAGCTTCTGACTTTTTCCTCAAAATGAAATTGTTCCTCTTCCACCTCAAAATCTATGGTCTTCACCAACTGTTTTTTTTGAATTGATCTCGATATATTAAACAGAATATTATCTTTTTTAATACTTTCAGTTGTAATAAGTTTCTCTTTTATCTTATTGATATTGAGGAAGTCAATCACCAAGACTCCTTCTTCCATCAATCCTTCCTTAAACTTTTTTAAGACCGAAATATTGGTCTTATCGTCATCGAAATAGCCAAAACTGGTAAACAAATTAAAAATAGCATTGTATGTGTAATTTAAGTCTTCACGCATATCGTGTTTTGTGAATCTCAGGCTCTCATTGGCAAATTGATCTGCGAATTGGATATTATTTGTTGAGAGATCTGCACCGACTACATCATACCCGCATTTATTTAAAAAAATGGCGTGTCTGCCCCTTCCGCAAGGAAGATCCAATATTTTGGCACCTTTTTTTAGTTGGAGAAAATTGATCAAGTTAAGCATGAATTTTTCGGCTTCTGTATCATTGCGGTTATCGTACAATTGATGGTAGTACGGGGTATCAAACCATTCTTGAAACCAATCCTTCTCTTTTTTGATCATAAAGACTTTTTCTTTTAACGGTTACAAATTAAAACAATATTCACGAAATAAACTTAGTTTTGTGTCATGGAGGATAATTTCACAATGATTGCCAAAACACTTTTTGGTTTTGAGTCTATTTTATCGAAAGAGTTACTAAAGCTTGGTGCAAAAAACATCAAAGAAGGAGTTAGGAGCGTTAGTTTTGAAGGAGATTTAGGTTTTATGTACAAAGCTAATCTAGCTTTAAGAACGGCAATTAGAATTTTGGTCCCGATTAAAAGTTTTCAAATTTCTAATGAAGAAGAATTATATCAAGGATTGAAAACTATTGTTTGGGAGGAATATATGGATTTGGAAACTACCTTTGCGCTAAACTCGACTACTCACTCGGAGAATTTTACGCATTCCCATTATATATCTCTAAAAAGTAAGGACGCTATAGCCGATTATTTTAGAGATAAATATGGAAAGCGGCCGGATGTAGATATAGAGCAGCCGGATTTGCTTATCAATGTGCATATTGATAGAGATCAATGTGATATTTCTCTTGATTGTTCGGGTGAAGCTTTATATAAAAGAGGTTACAGAACCGCTACTAATATTGCGCCAATGAATGAGGTTTTTGCTGCCGGATTGATATTGATGACTGGTTATGATGGTGCTGAACACTTTATTGATCCGATGTGCGGAAGTGGTACCATGTTGATAGAGGCTGCCATGATTGCCAATCATATTCCGGCCAACATAAATAGAGAGACCTTTGGTTTTCAAAAATGGAAAAATTATGATGCTGAACTTTTTGAACTTATCAAAGGTTCATTATTGAAAAAAATACGCAGTTCATCAAGAAAAATTTTGGGCTATGATAAGGCACCTAGTGCGGTGATGAAGGCTACACAAAATATAGAAAATGCTAACTTATCAGATTTTATCGAAGTAGAAAAGAAAGATTTTTTTACGACAGAAAAACCTTTTGACGGAAAAACGGTTCTATGCTTTAATCCGCCCTATGGAGAAAGATTGAAAATTGATGTACCTACTTTTTACAAAGAAATTGGAAATACCTTAAAGCAAGGTTATCCCAGCACTGACGCGTGGTTTGTCACTTCTGATCTGGAACAAGGCATTAAAAGTGTAGGGTTAAGAGCTTCAAAAAAAATTAAAGTATTTAATGGCAGCTTGGAATGTAGGTTTGTGAAGTATGAAATGTATGAGGGCTCGAAAAAGGCCAGTAAGAATTAGCATCATTGATCAAAATTTGGCTAAACGTTGTTCCTGAAATTTCTTATAAAATTGTTATTCCTAAAAGGAAAATTTTCCTTTTCAATGAGAAGTATAGGAGCTAATCATTATAAATTTTAATTTTGTAGAAACTTAACAAAATGTAAATTCTCATGTCGATAGAAATTAAATTGATTGCGGCTCCGGAGACTTATGCCTTGAGATTACAAGAGCTCAGAAAGAATATGACGCTCAGTGAAAAAATACCCGGCGATTTTGATGAGAGTACTGTTCATTTGGGTTTGTTTGAAGATGATCAATTAGCATGCATAGCCACATTTATGCCCGCAAATAGTGATTTGTTTAAGGAGAAACAATACCGACTCAGGGGAATGGCTACAGATGAAATCCACCAAAAAAAAGGTTATGGTAAGGCGGTTTTGCTTAAAGCTGAAGAACTTTTAAAAGAGCGTGGTATTGATTTAATTTGGTGCAATGCGCGCGTTGTGGCCTTGGGGTTTTACAAGAAATTGGGTTATGAGACCATCGGAGAGGAATTTGACATTCCTCAAATTGGCGGGCATTTTGTGATGTTCAAAAGGATTTGAAAAACATGCTTACCAGTATTGGTTGGATCCTTCAAATTGGATGAATTATCTTTTGAAAAAACCTTCCTAATAGGTCGAGATCTTTAAAGAATAGAGATTGCTGTTCTTCTTTGTAAAACCAATACGGGTATATAGTTTATTCGCGGCAGTTCGGTGTTTACCCGTAAACAAAAATAGATTAGTTAAATTCAAATCCTGACCTATTTTGATCAGTTGTCCAATTAATTTTTTACCAATGCCTTTTCCTCTATATTTTTCATCTACTATTACATCTTCAATCCAGCCATTATAACCTGAAATAACTTTATAGGTGCACATCACGGCTAAACCAATTATGGCGCTATTTTCCATATAGCAAAGCACATAACAGTTGTTTTGTTTATCCAAGACCTCTTCAAGAGATAATGGCTCCATATCTGGTGCAAGTTGTTTGAACAAGCTAAATATCTCTGTTTGAACAACTTCGTTTAAATCTGTCAAAGACAATTGTTTGATCATAGTTTTTTAAGATTTGTTCTCTAATAATCTACAAATGGATGCTTCTAAATTTACTAAAATAAAAGATTGAGTAATGCTGACTATACCTTAAGGTATTATAAAAGTTTAAAATTAATTAAGTGGCCATGCTTTTTTGGAGATAATCTACAATTCTGGTTATATCCTAATGACAATGAATTATTCAACTATCTTTACAGGTGATTTTTATGTCGTTAAAATTGAAATTTTCTGAAAAAAATATTTATTTACCATGCGGGAAACGTCTGATATCTTTAAAATAGTCTTGATTTGTTTGTTTTTATACTTGCCAGTTTATTCGCAGCACCCTAACAAGACCTTATTGTTTGTTGGCTCATATACGAACGGTGAGAAAGGCGAGGGGATTCATGTTTATTCCTTTGACAGTAAAGAAGGAACATTATCATTACTTCATACAGAAGCAGGATTGATCAACTCCTCTTTTTTAGCGGTTTCTCCTTCTGGAAAACAACTATATGTTGCCACAGATACGCAGATAGAGAATGAAGGTACTGTTTCTGCTTTTGAAATTGATCCTATTTTAGGAAAACTAACATTTTTGAATAAACAATTGGCGGGAGGCAGAAACCCGGTTCATATTAACATTCATCCCTCCGGAAAATTTTTGATAAACTCCAATTATACTGATGCAGGGATATCTTTGTTTCCGATAAATGAGGACGGTACAATAGATGCATACAGCCAGTTATTTACTTTTTCAGGGAGCAGTATTTTGAAACCAAGACAAAACGAAGCTCATGTGCATTCATCCAATTTTTCTTTGGATGGTAAATTTTTGTTTGCTATGGATCTAGGAACTGATAAAATATATAGATTTAAGGTGGAACAAAGTGGAAATGAAACAAGTACTCTGACCCAATTGGAAAGTGTCATAACTTCTTTAGGCAGCGGCCCAAGGCATTTTGCATTTCATCCGTCAGGAAAGTTTGGTTTTGCTGTAAATGAGCTCAACGGATCTGTGACCGGCTATCATTATCAAAATGGAGAATTGCTATTCTTACAAAATATTTCTTGTTATGGAGAAGGTGTAAAAGTGTTTCAATCTGCAGATGTCCATTGTTCCCCCGATGGAAAATTCTTGTATGTTTCAAATAGGGGGTCAGAAGAAAATTCAATGGTCATTTTCTCAATCAATCAAAAAGGCGGAAAACTTAGTTTAGTTGGCAGAACTTCTACGTATGGCGAACACCCAAGAAGTTTTGTAATTGCCCCTGATGGACAATATCTCATTGTTGCAAATCAATTTACAAATAATCTGGTCGTATTTAAGAGAGATAGCAATACGGGTTTAATGACAAAAACTAAAACCGAATTAAAACTGGACGCACCCGCTAGTTTGAAAATGTTTAGTTATAAAACCTTAAAATGATTCCTATTCCTAAAAGAATTGTCACTTTATGACATATGAGTTTTTGAGAGGAAGAATTGTCAAGTAAATTTTGATATTATTTACCTAAAAGCAGCAGTCAAAAATAAGACATAAAAAAACCGAAAACTAAGATTTCGGTTTTTTAATTGTAGCGAGAACGAGAATTGAACTCGTGACCTCCGGGTTATGAATCCGACGCTCTAACCATCTGAGCTACCTCGCCATTTTTCGGGTGCAAATATAACAACAATTTTGCTTGACACAACATATATTTCGCAAATTTTGTAAGTAAATTATTTTTTTTTAAAACCGAATATATATATATTGCCTCCACGAAAATTTAATAACTATCCATGAAAAAGATTGAGCTCGAATTCCCTATACACGCCTCTCCTTCATTTATTTATCAATATGTTTCTACCCCTGATTCATTGGGAGAATGGTTTGCTGATAATGTAAATTCGCGAGGACAAAACTTCACTTTTATTTGGGATGATTCTGAGGAAACAGCGAAAAGAGTCGCACAAAGAACAGATCAATTCGTGAGATTCAAATGGATTGATGCGGATGACGAGGATGCGTTTTTTGAATTTAGAATTCAGGTAGATGCATTGACCAAAGATGTATCCTTGATCATAACTGATTTTGCAGAGGACGATGAAGAAGAAGAACTCAAAATGTTTTGGGAAAACAAAATTTCTGATCTAAAGCATGCTATAGGGGGGTAATGAGGCCCAACAGATATAACCTCGGACTTCCGAGGTTTTTTTTGGTACTTTTACAAAAAATTTATTGAGATGATCAACATTAATGGATCCTTGGTTTCCAATGAATCTGAAATGCTAACAAATAATAGAGCGTTTAAATTTGGTGATGGGATCTTCGATACCTTAAAGGCTTTTCGGGGAAATGTATTTTTTTTGGAAGATCATTATTTTAGATTGATGTCTTCTATGCGTATGTTGCGAATGGAAATTCCAATGGATTTTACATTGCAGTACTACAAAGAACAAATCGAAAAAACATTAGAGGCTAATCATTGTTCAATTTTAGCAAGAGTAAGGGTATCTGTTTTTAGAAGGTCCGGTGGGTTCTATACACCACTTACAAATGACATTGATTTTTTGATCGAAGCTTCTTCGATCAAAAATCGAGAAAAGGGAGACTATGAAATAGAATTATTCAAAGATTTTTATCTTCCTTCCGGTCTTTTATCAACTATTAAAACCAATAATAAAATACTGAATGTCTTGGCTGGTATTTTCGCTGATGAAAATGGATTTCAAAATTCTGTGTTGATAAACGAAAAAAAGAATTTAGTAGAAGCCATGAATGCCAATGTTTTCCTTGTTAAAGGAAGTAATGTAATAACACCTCCATTAGAAGATGGCTGTTTAAATGGAATCATTAGAAAGCAGATATTGCGAATCGTAGAAAAAATGGATAACTTGAAAATTCAAGAAATTTCCATCTCCCCATTTGAATTGATGAAAGCAAATGAAGTTTTTCTTACTAATTCAATAATGGATATACAATCTGTTACGAAATACAGAAAGAAGACATTTGCTACCGATAAAACGGAAGAAATTAGAAAGGTATTCAATAATTTACTGGCAGATCAGATTAAAATTTAATTCAAACTGGGATTGGATGGGGCATTTGCCCAAATTTTATACACACCACCAAATTTTTTTATTTCGTCTTTCCAAAAACTGTTATGATTGATATTGAATAGATTTTGGTAATTATTCTCTATAACAACCCAAGAATAAACAGAGAGTTCTTCTTCAAGTTGCTTGGAGGACCAACCACTATAACCTAAGAAAAAACGAATATCATTTTTTGATAATACATCTTCTTTTAATAATTTCATTACGGCATCAAAATCTCCACCCCAAAATACCCCATTACTGATTTCGATACTATCTGGGATTAATTCAGGTACACTATGCACAAAATAGAGGTTATTTTCAGAGACAGGACCGCCAAAATAAACAGGAAGTGTCGATTCTATCTCAGCGAATAGATCGCCTAAGGTATATTCTGTCGGTTTATTAAAAATAAACCCTACAGATCCGTTTTCATCGTGCTCAGTAATTAATATAACAGAACGATTGAACGATCGGTCTGTTAAAATAGTAGGTTCTGCTACAAGCAATTTACCTTTGGATGCTTTAAGTTTTAACATTTCGGGGGAAATTATTTCGTTAAATGTAAAAAAAAATATCAAATAAAAAAAGGCTATCAATTTTGATAGCCTTTTTAAAAGTTAAATTCGCCTTGAATTAATTAACAGAATTCTTCAATTCAGATCCTGGTTTGAAACTTACTACTTTTCTGGCAGGAATTCTAATTGTAGCTCCTGTTTGAGGGTTTCTTCCATCTCTGGCTGGTCTATCCTTTACATCAAAAGAACCAAAACCTACCAATACAAGCTTATTTCCTTCCTTTAAAGTTTTCTTTACATTGCTCATCATTGAGTCTAATGCTTTCCCTGCAGCTGCTTTAGAAATTCCTGAATCAGCGGCCATTGCCTCAATTAAATCTGATTTGTTCATAGTTTAAAATTTTAAAATTGGTTACAATATTCTATATTTTGCTTTACAAAAGCATAACAAATATAGATTTTATAAGGGTTTACACAAGTTTTGAATTGAAAATCGATCAGATTGTTGATAAAAAAAGTGAAAATGTTAATAACCCGGCTATTTTTGTAGTGAACCTCTGTAAATAAAGGGCTGAAAAGGAATATTTATTCAAAATGAGCCTCACTTAAAAATGTATATCCATTTAACAAACTTTTGACATCCATAAGTCGTTTTCCAGCCATTTTCATTGATTCAATATTTAAATATCCATCCGAGCAAAAAACATGTATTTCTCTTTTTTCAATGAATATACTTCCTGGTTTTTTATCATGTTCAAACAATACAGGGGTGCCGGAATGTATAAGTACTTTTATTTGTTCATTTCCATTATTGAGCATCGTATGTGCCAACGGGTAAGGAGAGAGCCCTCTGATATGATTAAAAACGGTATGGACATTGTCAGACCAATTAATTTTACAGTTCTCCGTTGTTAATTTGGGAGCTGGTTTAAAATTGTTTTGTGATTGGCTTTTTGGAACAACTTTGTGTGATGAAATTAGTTCTACAGTTTTGATAACTAGTTTACTCCCGATTTCCATCAACTTATCGTGTAATTCTCCGGCAGTTTCTCGCTGACCTATTGAAACTTCTTGTTGCAGAATAATTGCCCCTTCATCAATATTTTCATTTAGAAAAAAGGTTGTTACGCCCGTTTTTTGTTCTCCATTTATAATGGCCCAATTAATAGGGGCTGCTCCTCTGTATTGCGGGAGCAGAGAAGCGTGAAGATTAAATGTACCATATCTAGGCATAGACCAAACTACTTTCGGCAACATTCTAAAGGCAACAACGATCTGAAGATCAACTTTTAATTCATTTAGCGTTTGAATAAAACTTTCAGATTTCAAATTTGCAGGTTGTAAAATGGTCAAACCATGTGTTAAGGCAAATTCTTTTACTGCCGATTGTTTTACACCTCTACCTCGTCCGGCAGGTTTATCAGGAGCGGTAATGACGCTGACGACATTGTATTTGGCTCTTAACAATGCCTCTAAACTCGCAACAGCAAAAGAAGGCGTACCCATAAAAACAATTCTTAAATCGCTCATTTTACTAACATTAATCTTTTCTGCGAATTTAGCTCTATTCGACCGTTTTCGAGTAAAAACCGAAGTGTTTTTATGATGTTTTCCCTAGGCGAGTCAATTCTTTTAATAATCTCGGCACTCGTCAAATCAGAATTTTCAGATAGTAAATTTTCAACTTCTAAAACGATATTGATATCCTTTGACTCTGATTTAAATTCGCAAATATCACAGTTTCCGCAATACTGTCTAAGTGAAGATTCTCCCAGATAATCTTGCAAGAACAAGTTTCTGCATAGGGAATCTTGTTCAATGTATTTGATCATCGCGCTCGCTTTTTTTATTTTTTGATTTGCGAGTTGCTTGAGATAGGGTTGTATGGAATTAATGACAAAACGATCCTCACGAGGAGTTAAAAATCTAATTTTTGTGGATCTTTTTTTTTCAAAATAACTCAATATGTTTTGTTGATCTAACTGTTTGAGCAAACTGATTATTATCTCTTTGGTGACTTTTAGATTTTTGGCTAATTCGTATTCGTCAACAGGGGTATATAGATCAAAAATTCCTCCATAATTTCTACAGAGATTTTGGATCAATTCTTTTGATGACGGATTTTGTTCATAATGCCTAAATAGCCCTTCACTACTTGTCGTTAATTTAATTTTCGATCTGTATTCTCCTGAATTGTAAATCGCAAGGATTCCGGTATTTTCAAAGAAGTTGAGCACATTAAAAGTATTCTGTAACTGTAAATTGTACTTACTGCAAAATTCAGATAGATTAAAATCAAATATTTGGTCTGGAATTTCTCCATTGGCAATTTGAAAATGTGACATCAGACTTTTATAAACTTCTTCGCAATTGTTTTTTGAAATTAAACCATTTTGAAGAATTTGATCAAATGTTTGAATGCTGGAATTGTTGTATAATAAATAGCTAAAGGCTTTTTTTTGATCCCTGCCGGCTCTGCCACTTTCTTGAAGGTAATTCTCAAGACTTATTGGTATGTCAACATGGACCACTGCGCGCACGTTAGATTTGTCTATTCCCATACCAAATGCATTTGTGGCCACCATGACTTTAGTTCTTTCAGATATCCATGCCTGATAGGCAGATTTCTTTTCCTCATTGGTCAAGCCTCCGTGAAAATAGGATGCACTGATCTGATTGCGATTTAAGAAATTTGAAAGATCGATTGTTTTTTTCCTCGAATTCACATAGACAATTCCCGGCTCATTCAATCTATGTAAAATATCTAATAGTTCCGCCCTGATATCTTCTGTGTAAATTACATTCAATGATAAATTCTCACGAAAATGCGATTCTTTAAAGATGACCGGCTTCTTCAGCTTTAATTGTTTTTCAATATCGATCACGACCTCCTTGGTTGCGGTAGCAGTTAAGGCTATGATTGGTATAGAAGGAAAAAGTTCTTTTAACAGAGATAATCGTAAATAGGATGGTCTGAAATCATGACCCCATTCAGAAATGCAATGCGCTTCATCTATCGCGATAAAAGATAATTGTAGTTCTTTTATTTTTTCTTGAATTATGTCAGATTGCAGCTTTTCAGGCGATAGATAGAGCAATTTATAATTCCCATGTTTTAAATTGTCAAAGGCCCGAATGGTGTCTTGAAAAGACATTTGAGAACTCAAAACCATAGCTTTTATGCCTTTCTTTTCAAGGGAATTAAGTTGATCATTCATTAAGGCGATGAGAGGTGAAATAACGAGACATATGCCTTCAGAAATGATGGCAGGTATTTGATAGCAGATAGATTTTCCGGCACCGGTCGGCAATAGTGCGATCACATCATTTTTGTCCAGTACGGACTCAATGATCGCTTTTTGGGGAGACCTGAAACGATCGTGCTTCCATATGGTCTGTAAAACAAATTCCGGACTCTGTTGCATTAAATGTATTTCAAGATAAAATCTACTCTGCTGGCGACAGTATCCCTAGGGACTTCCAGGAGATCATAACCTAATTTATTGTAAGTTTTTAATAAAAATTGATGTATCCTCTCAGCTTGACTGTAATTCTCATAGCGTTCGTTGTCGTCTGTATAGATGTCTTCCCATGGAGGTAGAATGAAAACCATTTCATAGGGATTTGCTTCTATCATGTTCGCAATTGGCTTTGGGGAATCTATGCCTAAAAAATCCAAATAAGCGCTGATATCGGGAAGACCTCTGTCAAAAAAAATGGGAGTATCTGATAATTCCTCAGCCATTTTAAACTGTTCTAATCTGCCTTTTAGTAGTAGCTCGCTAAAATAGATAGGATCAGCTAAAAATAATTGATTGATCCCTTTTGATTGGGCTTTGAGAGTGACCTGTCTTGAAATTTCGGGCATACAAGTAAAATTTCTTCTGGTCAACTCCTCAATTATGGTAGATTTTCCCGTCCCCGGACCACCGGTTAAAACAATTTTTCGAGGCATAATGATTACATCAATTATTCATCTTCAAAAGTAAAAAATAATAATTGTAATTTTGTCTCATCTTTTTTAAACCCTTTATGAATGAGTAAAGAATCAGAATTCTACGACAAATTAAGGAACAGTTTATTGGAAACTACAACCTTTCCTACACAATATTTGTACAAGTTTATTATTCCAACTTCTAAGGAAAAATTAAAAGAAATAGAGAACATATTTAACAATATGGGTGCAGTGATGAATAGTAAACCATCCTCAAACGGAAAATATACGAGTCTCTCGATCTATGTAAAGATGGATAATCCTGATATAATCATAGAAAAATACAAGGAAGTTGGTAAGATTGAAGGGGTTATTTCTTTGTGATATTTTTAACAGCCATTGGAAAAAAATCAAATACTTTTGCCTCTAAATTTCAGCTTTCTTATTTTTGAAAATATATTAATTCAATGAACTTCAGGTCTTTTCTATTTGGTGTGTTCTGTTTTTTTTGGGTTCAAACTTTTGCTCAAAAAAACAATGAAGTTCTGTTATGGATAGATGATAAGCCCATTTATACCGAAGAATTCTATAGGGTTTATAACAAGAACAAAGATGCTGTCATTAAATCTGAAGATCAGGATATCGATCAATATCTCAATTTGTTTCTTGAGTTTAAATTAAAGCTGATTTCGGCCTATGATTCGAATCTGGATCAGAACGAAAATTTCAAGAATGATTTCAGCAAATACAGAGAGCAACTCCTTGATTCTTATATAAAAGATCAGGAAATTGATGAAGATTTGATTCGAGCCACTTATGAACGAATGAAATATGAGGTCAATGCCAGTCATATGCTTATAAAATGCGAACCGAACGCAGAGCCAAAGGATACTTTAATTGCTTTTAAAAAAATAGCTGAGGCTAGAGAGCAAGTTTTAAACGGCAACCCTTTTGAAGAAGTTGCCAAACGTTTTTCCGAAGATCCCTCTGCAGTCCAAAATGGTGGCAACCTTTCTTACTTCTCTGTTTTTGATATGGTTTATCCCTTTGAAGAAAAGGCATACAATACCGAAGTAGGAGAATTAAGTGAACCATTCCGAACTGGTTTTGGGTATCATATTTTAAAAGTGAACGACAAAAGACTTGCAAAAGGAGAAATTGAAGTTGGTCATATTTATGTTAAGAATAAGGAAGGGGATTCTATTTTTGCTCAACATCAAATTCAAGATATTTATCAGAAAATACAACAAGGAGAGGATTTTTCTTTTTTGGCACAAAAATATTCTGATGATGAGACGAGTGCTTCAAACGGAGGAAAATTGCCACGTTTTGGTACAGGAAGAATGATCAAGGTCATGGAAGACAGGGCATTTGCTTTAGAAAATGTGGGGGACGTGTCAGAACCTTTTCAAACTCCCTATGGATGGCATTTGTTTAAACTGTTGGAGAAATATCCGGTTCCGACTTTACAGGAGGCGAGAGAAGGTATTGTAATGCAACTTCAGAGAGGAAATAGAACAGAGATCTTGAAAAAGGACTTTGCATCGAGAATAGCGAAAGATTTAACTGTAAAATCTATCAATACTCAAGAATTATTTAGCATATCAAATAATTCTAGTAATAATATAGATAAAATAGTTTTAAATATTGAAAATAAGAGTTATAAGTATAAAGAATTTCAAGATTTTTCTAAGGAATTACACAACATTCGGTTGAACGATCAATTTGATCAATTCAAAACGGAAATGATAATTCAGTACTACAGAGATAACCTGGAAAATAATAATGAAGAATTAGCCATTACCTTAAACGAATACAAAGATGGCTTGCTCTTATTCGAACTTTTGGAAAATAAAATTTGGAAAGCGGCAGAACTGGATTCTTTGGCATTGCAAAATTATTTTGAGAAAAACGCCGAAAATTATTTTTGGAAACAATCGACACATTGTATTATTGCAAACTGTAATGAGAAAGTTTTTGCAGAAAAGGTTCGCAATTTGTTGATGGAAAGAAAATCGACAGAAGAAATAAAAAAAGAAGTAAATGAGGGAGCCGCGATTCACGTGCTTTTCAGTGAAAATTTAATTGAGCTTCCCAGTACCAAATTGCCAAAAGAATTCGATTTGAAAATAGGTGTTTCGGATATCTATTCTGAGGATGAAAATCATTTTACTGTGGTGGATGTTTTAGAGATAAAGCCCCCGCGTCAAAAAAAACTGGAAGAATGTCGGGGTCAGGTAATCAATGATTTTCAGAATAATTTAGAGCAGGAATGGATTGCTTCCCTAAAAGAAGCACATAAGATAAAATGGAATAAAAAAGCCATGAATCAGGTGAAGAAAAAAACAGAAATTGACTGATGAGAGTAGTGTTTTTAATATTATTTTTAGCACTTCTTGTTGGATGTAAGAAGGAGATAGCCGTTGAAAATGCGGTTGCTCGTATCAATAATAAGTATATGAGTATCGAAGAATTCAGAGCATCCCTTCCGTCGAACTATACGAAAGAGGATAGTCTTCAATTGAGGTCAAGTATCATTAATAATTGGGCAACAAATGAATTATTGCTTGACAAAGCAAAATTGAATGTTGGAGAGGAACAAAATGAAATTGAAAAACTTGTGGATAATTACAGAAAAGAGCTTCTGATTGAAAGGTATAAAGAGGCATTACTCAATAAATTATTGGACACTGTAGTTACAGAAAGCGATCTAGACACGTTTTATTTGGCCAATAAAGATATTTACAGATTAAGTGAAGATTTGGTGAGGCTAAAGTTTATCATGTTCGATAAAAATCTCAAAAATGCAGACGAGTTTGAAAAATTGTTTAAAAGTGATTCAAAGGAGGATTTGGCAGAATTAAATGATCGAAAACTTGAATTAAAATCTTTTAACCTGAATGATTCAATTTGGGTGAGTTATAAATTGGTTTCAGAAAGGCTTCCTTTTTTAGAGGGGATTGATAAGTTAAAAAAAGATACTTTTCTAAAAAAAGAAGATTCTTTAGGAGTATATTTGGTGGCTTTAAAAGATATTCTATATATAAATGAAACTGCACCAAGGAGTTATGTTGAGCCCACGGTAAAAAAAATGATTTTACATAAAAGAAAATTAGATCTTTTTAGAGATATTGAAAAATCACTGCTTTCAGAAGCGGTAAAAAGCAAAAAATTTGAAACATATTAAAATGAGGAGGAAGTTTACATTTTTATTGATCACTTTTAGTTTCATGATCAGTATACTATCAGCACAGGAGAAGGTTAAAATAGATGGTGTAGCCACAGTTGTTGGGAAGAACATTGTTCTTGATTCGGAGGTAGAGGCTTTTAAACTTGAACTCTTACAGCAAAGTGATGGAAAATCCGATATAACAGATTGTGAAATGCTGGAGCAAATAATGAATAGAAAATTATTGGCACATCATGCGGTAATTGATAGTATCGTAGTTTCAGAAGCCGAAATTAGTGCTAATGTGCAGAGAAAAGTTAGTTATTTTAGTCAGCAACTGGGTTCGCCTGAAAAAATGTTGGAATACTACGGTTTTGACACCATGAAAGATCTGAACGCAGAATTGGCAGATGTTGAGCGTGAAGCCATGTACATAAACAAGATGCAGCAAAAATTGACTTCAGAAATTGATATTACTCCGGAAGAGGTAAAAAGATATTACAAAAGTTTAGAAGAATCCGGGAATTTACCTGAATTTGGAGCGGATATTGAATTAGCTCAGATTGTGATTAACGTAAACCCTTCTCCAGAGGAAGAAAAACGCATTTTAGACAGGTTGGGTGAAATTAGGGAGCAAGTACTAAACGGTGAAAGTTTTAGCATGAAAGCGATCCTATATTCAGACGATCCGGGTGTAAGTCAAAATAGCGGATTGTATACCATCACCCGTCAGAGCCCTTTCGTAAAAGAATTTAAGGAAACAGCTTTTAGTTTAGATGAGGGAGAAATTTCTGAACCGTTCAAGTCTGATTTTGGTTATCATATTTTGATCGTTGAAAAAGTAAAGGGGAAAGAAAGAGACGTTCGCCACCTTTTACTACAGCCGGAAATTGATCAAAAAGAATTAGATCAAGCTAAAGATACACTGTCAAAAATAAGAGAAGACATTTTAAAACAGAAAATAACTTTTGAAGATGCGGTTTTAAAATATACTGACGATAAAGACACAAGGCTGAATAAAGGTTTTTTGATTAATCCGATGTCTAGCGATACCCATTTTGAATTGACAAGGATGGATCCCGAATTATACGCACGCGTTTCTAATTTAAAACCTGGTGAATTTTCAGAAGTTTTTTATGATGAGACCCAGCAGCAACAAAAGATGTATAAATTTTTGGTGCTTAAAAGTAAAACAGAATCTCATATTGCAGATTTGTCGAGGGATTATGTGAAAATAAAAGATTTAGCGCTTCAAAAGAAAAAAGCCGAAGCTATAGATAAATGGGCAACTGAAAAAATCGTTGATACGTATATCAAAATTAATGATAAATACGAGTCCTGTAAATTTGAAAGTAATTGGAGAAAATTATAAAACGAACTTATGTCTGATGTAGCCTTAATAAAAAAGCTTGTTATTAATCACGAATTGTTGGTAAAAGAAATAGGCAAAATAATTGTAGGGCAAAAGCAAGCTGTAAATGAGGTTTTACTTTCTGTTTTATGTGGAGGACATTCATTGTTGATCGGTGTGCCCGGTTTGGCCAAAACCTTATTGGTCAATACGGTATCAACAGCATTGGGACTGCAATTTAAACGAATTCAATTTACACCCGACCTGATGCCATCCGATATATTGGGAAGTGAGATTTTAGATGAGGACAGACATTTTAAATTTATTAAAGGACCTGTTTTTTCTAATATCATATTGGCAGATGAGATCAATAGAACGCCACCGAAAACCCAGGCAGCGCTGTTAGAAGCGATGCAGGAAAGAGCGGTAACTGTTGCCGGTCACAGATACAAACTCGACTTGCCTTTCTTTGTGCTCGCAACTCAAAATCCAATTGAACAAGAGGGAACATATCCTTTACCTGAAGCGCAGTTAGATAGATTTATGTTTTCTATCTATCTGGATTATCCCTCTTATGAAGAGGAGATCGAAATTGCAAAAACGACGACAACAGATAAGGAGCAAATTGTTAATCCGGTCTTTAATGCTGAAGAAATTTTGGCCTACCAGCATTTGATCAGAAGAATACCAATGAATGACAATGTGGTGGAATACGCGGTCAAGTTAGTTTCTAAAACTCGACCTACCTCTGCACACGCGCCCGAAATTGTAAAAAATTTTCTTGATTGGGGGGCAGGTCCAAGAGCTTCACAAAATCTGGTATTAGGCGCAAAAGCTTATGCTGCGATTCAAGGAAAATTCTCTCCGGATATTGCCGATGTTCAGGCGGTTGCTCCGGGAATTCTTCACCATAGAATAGTAAAAAACTACAAAGCAGAGGCTGAGGGGATTAAAGAAAAAGAGCTCATCCTGGCACTCTTCTAGAACGCTGTTTAACAAATTGATTTTAAGGGGTTAAAAAGGGCGTTGAATTATTCAAGAAATGTTTGTATATTTGCAGCCCTTTTGAGCAACATCAGGTTTTAAAAGGACCGAAAAAATTTATAAGTTTAATATCTCTTGTTGACGAGTTGCATTAAAATCTGATAAACAACAAGATACAAAGATTATTTCATGTCTAAATTAGATGAAAAATTAGAACTCTACACCCAGGAAGCTGAAAAGTTAGGGTTAGAGATTGATTCAAAATTATTTGAACAAGTAGTTAGAGGACTAGGTCCTTCAATTTACAAAGAAGATGCAGAATTAGTTTCTTGCTCACAAGAATCTGAATTGTTAACTGTAAAACAAAATTTCTTAATAAAGAAGTTAGGTTTAGAAGATGGCGAAGAGTTAGATGCTGCCATTACTAAGGTTTGTGAGCAAATGGGTACTGATAATAAAACAAAATATCGTTCGATATTTTATTATTTGTTGATCATTGAAATGGGATTAGAAGATTTTTACAAAGTTGATGAGGACGAAGAGACCGAAGACGATGGTGAAGATGTTAGCTTAAAAAAGATCCTGGAAGATGGTGAGGAAACAACAATTCAAGACCCACAAGAATTTTTAGAGAATTTTGATTGGAATAAATACCAACAAGGTATTGAAACGATCGATGAAGAAAAATACAAAGCTTTTGAGGATGCTTTAGATGGAACTGTAGGTTTTGTTGAAGAGCGTCAGGTAATAGAAGGAGTTGTTGTACGTATGACAGATAGAGAAGCGATTATTGATATCAATTCAAAATCTGAAGGCGTCATTTCTTTAAACGAGTTCCGTTATAACCCTGATCTTAAGGTAGGTGATAAAGTAGAAGTGAAAGTTGACAAGCTAGAAGATAGCACTGGTCAATTGGTTTTATCTCACAGAAAAGCCAGGGTAATTAAGGCTTGGGAAAGAGTGATCAAAGCTCATGAGACTCAAGAAATTGTAACAGGTTTTGTGAAATGTAGAACTAAAGGAGGTATGATCGTTGATGTATTTGGCATTGAGGCGTTCTTACCAGGTTCTCAAATTGATGTGAAACCGATCAGGGATTACGACCAGTACGTTGAGAAAAACATGGAATTCAAAGTGGTTAAAATAAATCACGAATTTAAAAACGTTGTGGTTTCTCACAAAGCCCTAATCGAATCAGATTTAGCGGAACAGAAAAAAGAAATCATCGGTCAATTAGAAAAAGGACAAGTACTAGAAGGTGTTGTTAAAAACATTACTTCATACGGTGTGTTCGTTGATTTAGGTGGTGTTGATGGATTGGTTCACATTACTGACCTTTCTTGGAGCAGAATTAACCATCCGAATGAGGTTGTGGAATTAGACCAAAAATTAAATGTTGTTATTCTTGATTTTGATGATGATAAATCTAGAATCCAATTAGGTTTAAAACAATTGCACAAACATCCTTGGGATGCCTTAGATGAAAACCTAAAGGTTGGTGATAAAGTAAAAGGGAAAGTAACCATTATCGCTGATTACGGAGCATTTATTGAAGTGAGTCCAGGTGTTGAAGGTTTGATCCATGTTTCTGAAATGTCTTGGTCGACTCATTTGAGATCTGCACAAGATTTCGTGAATGTTGGTGATGAAGTAGAAGCTGTGATTTTGACCTTAGATCGTGAAGAAAGAAAAATGTCTTTGGGCATGAAGCAACTTCACCCGGATCCTTGGACGAATATCGATAAAAAATATCCAGTTGGCTCTAAGCATACAGGTACGGTAAGAAATTACACGAACTTCGGAGTGTTTGTTGAATTAGAGGAAGGAATTGACGGATTGGTTTATATTTCTGATCTTTCTTGGACTAAGAAAATCAAGCATCCATCTGAATTTGTGAACATCGGTGATAAACTAGCCGTAGAAGTTTTAGAGTTGGATGTAGAAGGTCGTAAATTAAATTTAGGACACAAACAGACAACAGAAAATCCTTGGGATCAATACGAAGAGAAATATAGTATTGACTCTGTTCATAAAGGAACGATCAAAGAAGTGACCGATAAAGGTAGTATTGTTTCTTTTGAAGAAGGTGTTGATGCTTTTGTACCATCACGTCATATGGAAAAAGAAGACAGTTCTAAATTGACTAAAGGTGCTGAAACTGATTTCAAAATCTTAGAATTCAATAAAGAATACAGAAGAATTGTAGCTTCTCACACTTCAACTTTTAAAGCTGAAGAACAAAGGGCTGTAAAATCTACCATGAAGAAAATGGAAAGTGCAGAAAAAACCACTTTAGGTGATATTTCTGAACTGGCAGATTTAAAGAAAAAAATGGAAAAAGGTAAGAAATAATCCATTTTTAGAATTTGTAAGAACCGTTCTTTTCGAGACAATCGAATTGAACGGTTTTTTTATGGCCTATTTTAAGCGAAAAGGTATATTTGTAAAAACAATCAATATGACATTAATTAAATCGATTTCGGGCATCAGAGGAACGATTGGAGGGGGAAGTGGCGAAAACCTTACGCCAATCGATGCGGTTAAATTCACGGCCGCATACGCCACCTGGCTGCAAGAAAAGAACAGTAAACAAGATCTGAAGGTCATTATTGGCAGAGATGCCAGAATTTCGGGTAAAATGATCAGCAGCCTGGTATCTAACACGCTGGTTGGAATGGGAATTGATGTAATTGATCTTGGGCTCTCAACCACACCAACAGTAGAAATTGCCGTTGGATTGGAGAAGGCAGATGGAGGGATCATTGTAACGGCAAGTCACAATCCTAAGCAATGGAATGCGCTTAAACTTTTAAATGAAAAAGGCGAGTTTATCGATGATAAAGATGGAAAAAGAATTTTGCAAATTGCTGAAGACGAAAGTTATAGATTTTCATTAGTGGATGATCTCGGTACTTATTCGAAGGTTAAAGATTACCTGGAAACTCATATTGACGAAGTACTAAAATTGCCCTTAGTCGATGCAGAAGCGATAGGTAAGGCGAATTTTAAAGTTGTAGTCGATGCTGTTAATTCAACTGGAGGTATTGCTATTCCAAACCTATTAGATAGATTGGGAGTGGAGTGTATCAAACTTTATTGTGACCCTACTGGGGAATTTCCCCATAATCCTGAACCTTTGCCCGAACATTTGGGAGAAATTTCAAAAAGAGTAGTAGAGGAAGGAGCTGATCTCGGTTTAGTTGTAGATCCTGACGTAGATCGTTTGGCCATCGTGAATGAAGACGGTACTATGTTTGGCGAAGAGTATACTTTAGTAGCTTGTTGCGATTATGTTTTACAACACACACCCGGAAATACGGTTTCTAATTTATCTTCCAGCAGGGCTTTGAGAGATGTTACCGTAAAAAATGGAGGTAAATACGAAGCAAGTGCCGTTGGAGAGGTAAATGTCGTTACTTTGATGAAGAAGAACCAAGCGGTTATTGGTGGTGAAGGAAATGGAGGGATCATTTATCCTGAAAGTCATTATGGCAGAGATGCCTTGGTAGGTGTTGCACTATTTTTATCACATTTAGCTAAATCTAATATGAAATGTAGCCAGTTGAGGGCCCAATATCCAGCTTATTTTATGAGTAAAAATAAGATCGTCCTGACACCGGATCTGAACGTCGATAATATATTACAACTGATGGCCGAAAAGTACAAAAAGGAGCAAATAAGTATAATTGATGGTGTAAAGGTTGATTTCGAAAATGAATGGGTACACCTTAGAAAATCAAATACGGAGCCCATCATTAGGATTTATACTGAGAGTGTAACTCAACAAAAAGCAGATGATTTAGCTATGAAAATAATTAAAGAAATACAAGAAATATCTAGTATTAAGTAATTTAAATTCAATTTATTAGATGATGGATGTGATGCAATTGGAAGAGTATTTTACGAAATTCAGAGAGAACATTGTAGGTATTGATCAAACCTTTATTTCTCCATATGGGGAAAAGAAGATTTTATACGCTGATTGGACTGCCAGTGGAAGACTGTATGCCCCGATCGAAGAAAAGATGCTCAATGATTTTGGACCCTATGTTGCAAATACGCATACAGAAACCTCTATTACAGGTTCCGCCATGACTATGGCATACCACAAGGCAAGATCTATCATTAAAAAACATGTAAACGCAAATCAGGAGGATGTTTTAATCACCTATGGCACCGGAATGACAGGAGTGGTTAACAAATTTCAAAGAATTTTGGGTTTGCGATTCCCGGAGCATTTTAAAAGCTTTACACAAATACCGGAAGAATTTAAACCGATCGTTTTTATTTCACACATGGAGCATCATTCTAACCAAACATCTTGGTTAGAAACAATAGCCAATGTGGAAATTATTCCGTTTGATGAAGACGGCCTGATTGATTGCGAAAAGCTGAATGAATTATTGGTTAAATACAAGGATAGATCTATTAAAATAGCCTCTATAACCGCTTGTTCTAATGTGACCGGCATTAGGACCGATTATCATAGAATTGCTAAAATTATGCATCAAAATGACGGATTTTGTTTTGTGGATTTTGCCTGTTCTGCACCCTATGTCAATATGAATATGCATCCGGAAGATGAACAAGCCTATTTAGATGCAATATTTTTTTCACCGCATAAATTTTTGGGTGGACCAGGTACTTCCGGAGTGTTGATATTTAATAAAAAATTGTACAAGAATTTAGTCCCCGATAATCCTGGGGGAGGAACTGTACTATGGACGAACCCTTGGGGAGACCACGTGTATATTGATGATATTGAATCTAGAGAGGATGGGGGCACACCCGGATTTCTACAAACCATCCGTATTGCATTGGCCATAAAATTAAAGGAAGAAATGGGTGTTGAGAACATTATTTCAAGAGAACATGAAATTGTTGAACGCATTTTTGATCGGCTTTCTTCTGTCGAAAATCTTGTCTTATTAGCACCGCAACATTCTGATCGCTTAGGGGTGATATCATTCTATATCAATAGTTTGCATTTTAATCTTGGCGTGAAATTGTTAAATGATAAATTTGGTATCCAAACACGCGGCGGCTGCTCTTGCGCAGGTACTTATGGTCATTTCTTATTACATGTTGATCAGCAAAGATCTGCTGATTTGGTGGAACAACTCGAGCAAGGTTGTTTGTTGGATAAACCAGGATGGATTAGAATGTCTGTTCATCCTACAACAACAGATGAGGAAGTGGAGTTTTTATGCGATAGTATTGAAAAATTGGCCCAAAACTTTGAAGATTGGCAAAAAGATTATAATTATAACTCAACCACGAATGAATTTGTTCATAAAACATTTCATTCTGCTGAGCATGAGCTGGTTACAAAATGGTTTTCTTGAATGTTAAAAAAATATATTTCTCTATTAAGAGCTGTAAATGTGGGTGGTAACAATCTTTTGGCCATGAGTGATTTGAAAAAGGAATTGATAGAAGCAGGATTTCAAAATCCACAAACCTATTTGCAATCAGGTAATTTGATCTTAGAAGATCAGAGAAGTATTCATGCTGTCAATCAAGAAATTCAGGCCTTAATCAAAGATAAGTTCGATATAGAAATTTCTGTGCTTACCTATTCTGATCATGTTTTTCAAGAAATTTTTAAATCTCAACCGTTTATTGGCAGTTCATTTGATATTAAAAAGATTTACTTCTCTTTTTTAAAGACAATACCGGATAAAAATTTATTGGATGAATTTTTGAATAAAACCTTTTCGGGTGAAAAATTTATAGTCAGGAATGGAGTTTTATATGGTTATTATGAAAACGGATATGGAAAGTCTAAAATGAATGGTTCCTCCATTGAAAGAAATTTGAAAGTAACTTGTACGGCACGGAACTTTAATACAGTTCAAAAATTAGCTAATTGTTGATTCGGAGGTTTTTTGGTGTTTAAATCTATCATGCGTCCAAAAATAATAGGCGGGTTGCTCTCTAATTTGTTTTTCTACCTTTTTGATAAATAGATCCGTTATTTCATAATCCTGAAAATCTCTTGGTGAGTAAGTCAATACTTCATAAGTAGTTTGATATTTACCCCGACCTATTTTTTTTGTATCGAAAAAGGTGATTGGATAATTGTATTCTTTCGCAATTTGTTCTGCGCTGGTATAAACCGGTATTTCATGGCCAAAAAAATGTGTATAATATCTGATACTTCTTTTTTTGGGAGATTGGTCACTAATCAAAGCATAAGTTCCATGCTTCCCCCGTTTATAATTTTGATGTATAATTTGACGCGTTTCTTTGGTAGTGATTAATATACAGTTAAATCTGGCTCTACTTTTGACAATAAAATTATTCAGATATTTATTTTTGATCATTTTATAAACGCCGTACGCATCATTGTCTAATAAAACATTTAAACCTATTAGCCATTCATAATTTGCGTGATGTGAAGTCATTACCACAACACCAGGATGTTCTCTGCTCAATCCTGAAAACAGGTCAGGGTTAGTTAGGTACATTCTTTCATGCATCTCCTTCAAACTCATCGAAGAAGTCTTGATCATTTCCATAAAAATATCTACAAAATGATGGTAAAACTCCTGCCTGAGTTTTTTTAATTCTTCTAAACTTTTTTCAGGAAAAACTTTTTGCATATTCTCTAATACCAACTTTTTTCTATATCCGATGACATAAAAAATAAGATAATAGAACAGATCGGAAATAAAATAGAGTATAGGAAATGGTAATAAAGAAATTAATTTCGCAATAGGATAAACAATTATGTAGGTAAGGAATTGAAGCATATTGACCGCAAATATCGCATATAATTTTATCTTTGAGAAAAAATAAATTTATGGAGGTCATTGTTCTCATTCTCATTATTGCAAACGTTGTTGTATCAATGAAGGGTTTTAACGATAAAGTATTTTTTGAACAATACAAATTTCAGGTCGGGCCCATAAATCAGGGTGAAAAATTAAGAATGCTGACGTCCGGGTTTTTACATGTTGATGTAAGTCATTTACTTTTCAACATGTTAACCCTCTATTTTTTTGCCAATGCTGTCATCGATCATTTAGGTAATCCGAAATTTTTAGCCATCTATTTTGGTAGTTTATTGGCAGGAAGTTTGTTTGCACTAAATTTCCATAAAAATGAACCTTATTATTCTGCTGTTGGCGCCTCTGGAGCCGTTATGGGTATAGTCTATTCCTCTATTTTACTCAATCCTTCAATGAATTTGTATTTATTCTTTATACCAATTCCAATACCTGCTTATGTATTTGGAGTAGGGTATTTGTTATATTCCATGTTCGGCATGAAAAACAGTTGGGGAAATATCGGTCATAGTGCGCATATAGGCGGGGCAATTGGTGGCTATGTACTTACCTTATTATTATATCCTATGGCTTTTTTAGAGCACAAATGGATGGTAATTATATTGGCGATCCCAATTGTCTTGATGTTTGTCTTCAAAGATAAATTAGAGAGATAAATTCGAATTTCATTTACTTTATCGATGTCATATTGCCCATCCCTCTGCCAAAGCTGTTTACCTATCAAATCACAAAGGCAGAAGCAAACTTTTTAAAGGTTGGTATCCGTGTGGCAGTACCTTTTGGGAAAAGTAAAATTGTAACTGGTCTGGTTTACAAACAGCACCAAAAAGCTCCTTCGGCTTATAAAGCAAAAGAAATTCATCAAATTTTAGATGAAATACCGGTCATTACTTCAAGTCAGTTGAGCCTTTGGGAGTGGATGGCCAGTTATTATATGTGCTCATTAGGAGAGGTTATGAAAGCTTCTTTACCCAATTTATTCTTATTGGAAAGTGAAACGATGATTTTTAAGGGAGAAACAGAAATTGATTCAAGTTCAGAAGAAGAGGAGATGGTTTTGAGGGCACTTGATCATCAACCTGATTTAAAAGTAAATGAGATTTCGAGTTTAATTGAAAGAAAAAATGCGATGTCCTTGATTTTGAAAATGCTTGAAAAAGGACAAATCAGGATCAAGGAAGAAATTTTTGAACAATACAAGCCCAAATTAGAAAATTATCTAAGAATTTCTGATAAGTATAAATGCGCTGATAAATTGGAGGAATTGCTGAAAGATTTATCAAGGGCTAAAAAGCAACGAGAAGCTTTGTTATTTTATTTTCACAAATCGAAGCTTGTGGATCGGGTGAAAAAAACAGAATTTGAAAAAGAAGGAAATCTTTCCGTTTCCGCCATCAGATCTTTAGTGGATAAAGGCGTTTTTGAAATTTATTCAGAGCAGATTGAAAGAGTTCAACTCGAAAACTCTCAGGAAGATCTAAATTCCTTGACCCAGGCTCAACAAGTAGCCTTAGATCAAATAACCGAAAATTTTGAAAAGGACAAAATAGTCTTATTACATGGAATCACTTCCAGTGGGAAAACAGAGATCTACAGTAAATTGATAGAGGAGCAAATAAATCAGGGAAAGCAGGTTTTGTATTTGCTGCCTGAAATTGCGCTAACTACGCAGATCATTAGTCGGTTGCAAAAATATTTTTCAGAAAAAATGGTTGTGTTTCATTCAAAATACAGCAATCAGGAGAGGGTAGAAGCTTGGTACAAGATTTTAAATCATAAGGGAGAAGGCCAGGTTGTTTTGGGCGCCCGATCCTCTTTATTACTGCCTCTAAATAACATCGGTTTAATTATCATAGATGAAGAGCATGAACATTCCTATAAACAAATAGATCCGGCACCGCGATATCACGCTCGTGACTCTGCTGTGGTTTTAGGAGGGATGCATAAGTCAAATATACTTTTGGGTAGTGCGACCCCTTCCGTAGAAAGTTACCACAATACTAAATTGGGGAAATATGCTTTGGTTGAACTAAATTCCCGATTTGGAGATGTCTTATTGCCGCATATTGAGTTGACAGATATTAAAGATAAGCACAAAAGAAAACGAATGACCGGCCATTTTTCTGATCGATTAATAGAAGGCATTCAGGAATCTTTGGATAAGAAAGAGCAGGTAATTCTATTTCAAAACAGAAGAGGATTTGCTCCTGTTGTGGAATGTGAAACTTGCGGTTATTCACCGCACTGCATACATTGTGATGTCACACTGACCTATCACAAATCAAATAATGAATTGCGTTGTCATTATTGTGGACATAGAGATGTTTTACCTGTTGCATGCCCCGCCTGTGGAAATGCTCATTTAAGCACGAAAGGTTTTGGAACAGAGCAGATAGAGATCGAGTTAAAGGCCTTGTTTCCGAACACGAAAATAGCAAGAATGGATTACGATACTACTCGTACAAAATATGGCTATCAAAATATGATTGAGGCTTTCGAAAATAGGGATATCGATATTTTGGTAGGAACTCAGATGCTGAGTAAAGGTCTGGATTTTAGACATGTTTCATTGGTCGGTATATTGAACGCCGATAACATGCTTAATTTCCCTGATTTTAGGGCACATGAACGCAGTTTTCAGTTGATGACACAAGTGGCCGGTAGGGCCGGCCGAACAGAAAATAGGGGCGAGGTCATCATTCAGACGTATAATCCTTACCACCAAATATTACAGCAGGTAAGCACAAATAATTACGATGCGATGTACAGAGATCAGCTATATGAAAGGCAACAGTTCAAATATCCACCGATTGTAAGGTTGGTCAAGATAACTTTAAAGCACAAAAACCTCTTTTTATTGGAGAAAGCCTCAGATTGGTTTGGAAAATCGTTAACCAATCAATTTGGAACTGCAGTATTAGGTCCGGCAAGCCCGTCAATTGCAAAAATCAGAAATTTATACATTAAAAATGTATTGGTCAAAATAGAAAACAAGATAGCGCTGAAAGAATCAAAGGAATTAATTCTTAAAATAAAATTGAGCTTTGAATCGATTGCCGAGTTCCGATCGGTTCGCATCAATATTGATGTCGATCCTTATTGATGCGATTCTTCCCATTCCTTGCGCAGATCGCCGGCAACTTTTCCTGAACCATCGTGCTTCCATCCGGGTGGTTTAAAAAAATATTTAAATCGATTGGCAAAACTTACATCGCTCATGAGTACATCTTTCAAAAGATCGATCCATTCATGGAAAGCAATCTTTATAGGATTATAGGTATTTATATTAGTAGTAAGTCCGTAAACAGGTTTCTCAACCTCTGGTTCAAAACTTCCAAAAAGCTTATCCCAAATGATCAATATTCCGGCATGATTTCTATCCAGGTATTGTGGGTTGGTGGCATGATGAACCCGGTGATGAGATGGGGTATTAAAAACAGCTTCAAACCACTTGGGTAATTTTTGAATTGTTTCTGTATGGATCCAGAACTGGTAAAGCAGGCTAATTGACATTTGAGTGAGAATCATCAAAGGGTGAAAACCCAATAAAGCCATCCACAACCAAAAAATAAATGAAGTAAAAGAGCCTGTCCAGGTTTGTCTGAGCGCCGTGGCCAGATTGTATTTTTGTGATGAATGGTGTACAACATGAGAGGCCCAAAAGAATCTGTTCTCATGGCTAATTCGATGCATCCAGTAATAGGAAAAATCATCTGCAAAAAAAACCAAGACCCATGCCCACCATGTAAAAGGAATAGTAAATAGCCTGAAATTTTCATAAACATACATCAGCGCTCCAAGAACTAAAAGTTTACTGATTAACCCAACAAAAACATTTCCCAATCCCATTGCAATGGATGAAGTAGCATCCTTTATTTCATAGGTTTCTATATTTTTCTTCGCAGTTAAAACAATTTCAATAAGGATAAATAATATAAAAAAAGGGATGGCGTAATAGATTAAATTGGGTATTTCAGGAACCTGCATAGACACTGATAAAAAAGTTTAATTTCCCTCAGGAAAACATAAGTTCGTGCAAGATATGTATTTGTAAAATAATATTGTATATTTGCACCCCGAAAATAATAAATTTTATAAATATGAATCATTACGAATCTGTTTTCATTTTGAATCCCGTTTTATCTGAATCTCAGGTAAAGGAAACAGTAAAAAAGTTTGAAGATTACTTAGTTTCTAAAGGAGCCGAGATGATTTGGAAAGAAGATTGGGGGCTAAAGAAATTAGCCTATCCAATTCAAAAGAAAAAAACCGGCTTTTATCATTTGTTTGAGTTTAAAGCTCCGGGAGAGGTTATCTCAACCTATGAGTTGGAATTTAGAAGAGATGATAGCGTTATGCGTTATTTGACCGTTAAATTAGACAAGCATGCAGGTGCCTGGGCTGATAAAAGAAGAGAAAGAGTTAAATCATCTAAAAAGTAATTCATGGCTACAATAGAACAACAAGCACAAGGAGGAAATAAAGGAGCTGTTAGATATTTGACCCCTTTAGAAATTGACACAAAAGTAAAGGTAAAATATTGTCGTTTTAAGAAAAATGGCATTAAATATATCGATTATAAGGATGCAGATTTCTTGATGTATTTGGTAAATGAGCAAGGTAAAATCTTACCTAGAAGACTTACAGGTACTTCATTGAAATATCAACGTAAAGTAGCACAAGCAATTAAAAGAGCACGTCATTTGGCTTTGATGCCTTATGTTGGTGATTTGTTGAAATAATTTAAAAAGAGATTTTATTATGGAACTTATATTAAAACAAGACGTTGCTAATTTAGGCTTTGCTGATGATATTGTGAACGTAAAAAATGGTTACGGAAGAAATTTCTTAATTCCTCAGGGAAAAGCGATTTTAGCTACACCATCTGCTAAGAAAGTATTAGCTGAAACTTTGAAGCAAAGAGCTTATAAAGAAGCAAACATTGTAAAAGAAGCCGAAAAGGCAAGTGAAGCTTTAAAAGCATTGGAACTAAAAATTAGTGCAAAAGCCGGAGAAGGTGATAAACTTTTTGGATCTGTAAGTAATGCGAATGTGGCTGAGGCGCTCGAAGCTGCTGGACATGAGCATTGACAAAAAATTCATTGTAGTCGCTGGAGGTCTGGTAAAAAGAGCCGGTAAATACAATGCCAAAGTTAGATTACACAGAGATGTCATTGTTGACTTACCTTTTGAAGTAGTTGGCGAAAAATAGTCAGTAACTTTTGGTTAGTAATCATATAGAATCGTCTAGAAAGTTTATTTTTTAGACGATTTTTTCATTTTAAATTTTTCTATGAAATATCAACAACTTACAAAGGAACAGCTCGAAGAATTTCATGAGGAGTTTGCGGTTTTTTTAGCCTCCCAACAAATTACAAAAGAAGAATGGGAAGATATTAAAACGAATAAACCGGAAGTTGCCGAGGATGAATTGAATCTTTTTAGCGATGTGGTTTGGCATAAGGTTCTGGATAATGTTTACTATTTGGAACACTTTTCCCAAAAATCATTAAATTTATTTAAATGTTTAGATGATCAAATACAACGCATTGTTGTTCAGGTTGATAAATTCGATTTTGATTTTTTAGATCAAAGACGATTTTAATTGGTTTCTGGATCAATCCAAAGATCCTAGCATTTCTTACTTCAGAGGACAAAAGGTCTATTCTTCTGAGCGAAATTTAGAACTATTTGACCTTATTCAAAAAGGAAGTGTGATCTCTAAAGGAGAACTTTTTAACGCAATAGAAAAGTTGTTATAACAATAATTTTCTCAAATCTTCAACTCCTTCAGTTGCCTTTTTTGGGATTATTTTTAGATCTGTGGATCCCATAGAAATATTTGGTTTAGGATCGACAAAATATACCTGGGTACCGCTTTGTACAAACTGTATCAAACTAGCCGCCGGATATACCTGCATTGACGTGCCTATTACGATCAATATATCTGCACTCATACAATATTTACAAGCGATTTCCATCATTGGGACTTCTTCACCAAACCATACAATATGGGGTCTTAACTGGCTGCCTTCCTCACATAAATCCCCCGACAAGATGTCTTTTTTCCAAGTGTAAACAAGTTTTGGATGTGAAGTGCTTCTCGCTTTGAGCAACTCTCCGTGAAGATGTAAGACCTGAGAAGAACCTGCTCTTTCATGAAGATCATCCACGTTTTGCGTGATAATCACTACTTCGTATTGCTTTTCCAGTTCTTTGAGGAAATAATGTGCGGCATTCGGTTCAACCCGAAATAATTGTCTTCTTCGTTGGTTGTAAAAATCTAGTACCAATGCTTTATTCTTGTACCAACCCTCTATCGAAGCTACTTCCAAAACATCATGACCTTCCCATAAGCCATCCGCATCTCGGAAAGTTTTTAAGCCGCTCTCTGCACTGATACCCGCCCCGGTCAATACAACAACCTTTTTCATTTCGTTCGTTTTTCAACAGATAAAATAGTAGCCACCGAATCACATAATTGAACCTGTAGAACGACTTCTTTCAAATCGTGATTTCCTTCTATATGATACTGACGGCAAGGATTATTTTTGACATTACTTTTTGAAAAATCAATATCGCCTTTCAACAAAATTTGCTGAATCATGAGCGTATCAATTAGTTTGAGTTCTAAATCATTTTTGATTTTATCAGAATAAACGAGTTTTTTCGATCGGATAATGCCTAAGATTCTATCGTTTGGAAGCCAGTTACAAGATGCTTTTTTACCGCCTAAAAAGAAAAAAACTAAAACTAATCCAATGGCAAATCCAAAGCCGTACAGGGTAAATCTGTACTTCATATTTTCTATCAAAACTAAAAAATTAGAAGGTTGATATCCGTAAAAGGTAGACTGAACCAGTCAGAAATACTTCTGTTCGTCAATACTCCATGGTATAAATACATTCCTTTTTGCAAACCTTTATCAAATCTCAGGGCTTGCTCGAAACCTCCACTTTCCCCAATATCTAATAGATAAGGTGTGAAAATGTTACTGATCGATTCTGAGGCAGTTCTGGAGTATCTGGATGGAATGTTCGGAACACAATAATGAATGACGCCATACTTAGTTATAGTTGGTTTACTATGAGTTGTAATTTCTGATGTTTCGAAAACGCCACCACTATCAATACTTACATCAATAATTACGGCGCCATCTTTCATATTTTTAACCATGTTTTCAGTAACAACTACAGGTGTTCTGGTTTTTCCTCGCAAAGCGCCGATAGCAACATCACAGCGATTGAGAGAGTCAGATAAAACCTGTGGCTGAATGGTAGATGTGGCAATCGGATACCCGAGTTTGTGTTGTAGGTTCCTCAATTTGGTCAGTGAATTATCGAAAACTTCGACACGAGCTCCCAAACCCTTTGCAGATCTTGCAGCAAATTCACCAACAGTTCCAGCGCCGATAATCACAACATTACTCGGAGGAACACCGGATATATTGCCGAGCAGCAACCCGTTGCCCTCATTCAGATTATTCATCAATTCTGAGGCAATCAGGATTGAAGCCGTACCCGCAATTTCGCTTAGCGATTTTACGATGGGATAAAAACCGTGATTATCTTGAATATATTCAAAAGCTACGGCTGTAACCCTTTTTAAAGCTAAAGCCTCGTAATATTCTTTCTTCTGTGTTTTGATTTGCATAGCAGAGAATAGAATACTCTGCGGATTGATCATTTTTATTTCTTCGAATGATGGAGGTTCGATCTTTAAGATAATATTACAAGCAAAAACATCGTTAGCGTTGTAGGAGATCTTTGCACCTGCTTCGGCGTATTGATCGTCCGTAAAATTGGTACCGGCACCCGCACCCGATTCGATCATTATCCTATGCCCGTTGGCTGTTAAAGAAGCTACGGCAGTAGGCGTTAAACAAATTCTCTTTTCGTCGTAATGAGTTTCTTTGGGTAAACCAATATACAGCTGATTTTTATTTTTCCTTACCTCCAACATCTCCGGTTGGGGCATTAATTCTTCTTTACTAAAAGGGGAAAGTTGGGAGGCCATCTATTTCATTTCAAGTGAACGCGTACCATCATTATTGATCGATATTTTAATGACGTGCGCATCTAAAGGTAATAAATTTTCTACTTTTTCAGGCCATTCTACAAAACACCAGTTTCCACTATCAAAATATTCCTCTGCACCAAATTCGTAGACTTCATTTTCATCGTTTATTCTGTAAAAATCAAAGTGATAAATACTTTCACCAGAACTTGTAAGGTATTCATTAACAATAGAGAAAGTAGGAGAGGAGATGACGTCTTTTACAGATAAATGTTCAGCCAATTCTTTAATAAGGGTTGTTTTTCCGGCGCCCATTTCTCCTGAAAAGAGCAAAACCTTATTCTTCGCACGATTTATGATTTCTTTGGCCACGTCGCCAATGTCAGCCAATTGATAGTTCATTTTCATGGTCAATAAAACTATTCCATGTTGTGATAAACATTTTGAACATCATCATCATCCTCAAGTCTTTCAAGTAACTTGTCTACTTCTTCTTGCTCTTCTTCGCTCAATTTTTTATTCGTTTGGGGAATTCTTTCAAATCCGGAGGACAGGATTTCTATTTGATTGTCTTCTAAATACTTTTGAATAGAACCATACATCTCAAAAGGAGCATAAATCAAAATACCATCCTCATCCTCAAACATTTCTTCTACTTCAAAATCGATCAATTCCAATTCAAATTCTTCCAGATCCATGTTAATGTCTTCCTTTTTAACACGGAAATTACAAATATGATCAAACATAAATACCACAGAACCCGAAGTGCCCAAAGCGCCATTGAATTTATTAAATGCGGCTCTTACATTTGCTACCGTTCTATTGTTATTGTCAGTAGCAGTTTCCACTAAAACAGCAATTCCATGTGCGGCATAACCTTCAAAAAGCACTTCTTTATAATGTGCAGAATCTTTTTCAGAGGCTTTTTTAATAGCTCTTTCAACATTTTCTTTTGGCATATTAGCTGCCTTGGCGTTTTGAATAACTGCCCTAAGTCTGGCGTTAGTGTCAGGATTTGGACCTCCCTCTTTAACGGCCATGGCAATATCTTTGCCGATTCTGGTAAAAGTTTTGGCCATTGCTGACCAACGTTTCATTTTTCGTGCTTTTCTAAATTCGAATGCTCTTCCCATTGCTTGAATAAGTATTTAAACTTGTATAACTCCTAAATTAAATTTTTTGTCTATTGGTTTGTGATTGGCCGCTTCAATGCCCAAGGATATCCATTTCCGCGTATCTATCGGATCTATGATCCCGTCTGTCCATAATCTTGCCGCGGCATAATAGGGTGATGTTTGTCTATTATATCGGTTGGTGATGGAATCTAATATTTCTTTTTCCTTTTCCCCTGAAATATCTTCTCCTTTAGCCTTTAAAGTAGAAGTTTCTATTTGAAGTAAGACTTTAGCCGCCTGAGATCCGCCCATGACCGCTAATTCAGCTGAAGGCCAAGCGACGATCAAGCGAGGGTCATATGCTTTTCCACACATGGCATAATTCCCGGCACCATAAGAATTTCCAACAATCACAGTAAATTTTGGCACCACTGAATTGCTAACCGCATTTACCATTTTAGCACCATCTTTTATAATACCGCCTTGTTCAGATTTACTTCCAACCATAAATCCGGTAACATCTTGCAGAAAGACCAAAGGAATATTTTTTTGGTTGCAATTGGCAATGAATCGGGTGGCCTTATCGGCAGAGTCAGAATAAATTACACCCCCAAATTGCATTTCTTTTTTACCATTTTTCACCATTTTTCTTTGATTCGCCACGATACCAACAGCCCAACCATCAATTCTGGCGTAAGTACATATAATGGTTCTGCCATACTCGGCTTTATACTCTTCTATTGAATCCTTATCCACCAGGGTTTCGATAACTTTCATCATATCGTACTGGTCTGTTCTTACCTCAGGAACGAGTTTATAAAGATCTTCTGATTTATTTATCGTCTCTTTGGGTTCAATACGATTAAATCCTGCTTTGGGTTTATCGCCAATCTTACCGACAATTTTTCTGATTTTATCGAGCGCATCTTTATCATCTTTTGCCTTGTAATCACATACCCCGGAAATTTCCGTATGTGTTGTAGCACCTCCAAGCGTTTCATTATCAACCACTTCTCCAATTGCCGCTTTTACTAAATAACTACCTGCTAAAAAGATACTACCTGTTTTATCGACTATAATTGATTCATCGCTCATAATAGGTAAATAGGCCCCCCCGGCAACACAACTACCCATAACAGCAGCTATTTGAGTAATTCCTTCGCTACTCATAATGGCATTGTTTCTAAATATTCTGCCAAAATTCTCTTTATCCGGAAAGATTTCATCCTGCATAGGCAGAAATACACCAGCGCTATCGACCAAATAAATGATAGGTAAATGGTTTTCTAAGGCAATTTCTTGTGCTCGCAAATTCTTTTTTCCTGTGATAGGAAACCAGGCTCCGGCCTTTACTGTTGGATCGTTGGCCACAACAACACAAAGTCTTCCGGAAATGTATCCCATTTTTACGATCACACCACCACTGGGGCAACCGCCATATTCAGCGTACATGCCGTCTCCAGCGAAAGCACCTATTTCAATACTTGTGGAATTTTTGTCTAACAAGTACTCAATACGCTCACGCGCTGGCATTTTACCTTTTTCTCGAAGTTTGGCCTGTTTTTTTAATCCGCCGCCTTGAGACACTTCCTCAAACTTTTGCTGAAGTTCAGTCACTTTTTTGAGATTCGATAAGTGATTTTTCTTTTCTTTTGGGTTCATTTTTGCGTGCTGTATTGGCTGGTAAAAGTACAAAATCATTTGAAAAACATCATCAAATAATACATGGTAATATATTCCATGGTAAATATTAATATTTTGCGTAGATTTGTACTGTAATTATTAAAATATGATTCAATGAAAAACATTTTAACCTTTGGAGGGAGCAATAGTAAGAATTCAATCAGCAGAAGTTTGGCCATTCATTTAGGTAAAATGATGAAAGGGTACCACCTAGAAAATATCGATTTAAATGATTATGAATTACCCTTATTTTCTGTTGATAGAGAAAAAGAATTTGGATTTCCTGATAATGCTTTAAAATTAAACGATAAATTGACCCAAACCGATGGTCTCATCATTGTTCTGGCAGAACACAATGGTGCATACTCGGCTGTTTTTAAAAATATGTTCGATTGGTTATCAAGAATTGATAATGAGGTTTGGAAGCAAAAACCTATGTTACTTTTAAGTACATCAACCGGTGTAAGGGGAGGACAATCGGTTTTAGAAATTGCCAGGAGCAGATTCCCAAGAAATGGTGGCAATATAGTTGGCTCAATGCCTTTTCCTAGCTATAATGAGAATTTCAGAAATGGTGAAATTGTAAATACAGAGCTGAAATCAGAAGTTATTGCTTTGCTCAACAATTTTAATTCAAAGTTTTAATGGCAACAAGTATTTTTGAAAATAGCTCTAATTTTCCTAATGAAAGTACAAGGGCGCTTCTCAATTTAAAATATACAGCCAATTGGTTAGAAAAGTTGGGAAATGAATTGCTGAAACCTTTTGACATCTCTATTCAACAATACAATATTCTGAGAATTTTAAGAGGTTCGAAAAAGGCGATCAAGATGAATGAGGTGAGGGAACGTATGATAGAAAATTCGCCAAATTCCACTAGGTTGATGGATAAGCTCTGTGAAAAGAATTTGATAGAAAGAGAAAGGAGTGAAAATGACCGAAGGGTTGTTTTTGTAAAAATAACGCAAAAGGGTCTGCAGCTGTTAGATCAAATATCTATAGAAGATTATGTTCAGGTAATGAATACACTGAATGAGAATGAGTTAAAAGTATTAAATGAATTACTGATTAAATTAACAAAATAAAATGATGAAGGTAAAAATATATCCAGCCGCAGAAAGGGGCTACGCTAATTTCGACTGGCTACAGGCAAATTATTCATTTAGTTTTGCCAATTACTACAATCCGAATAAAATAAATTTCGGCGCATTACGCGTATTAAATGATGATATTATTCAGGGAGGAGCTGGATTTGGAATGCACCCCCATAATAATATGGAAATCATTACAATTCCCTTGGAAGGTTCCTTAAAACATAAAGATAATATGTCTGATCAATGGATTGAATTAAAACCAGGAGAAGTTCAAGTTATGAGCGCGGGAACCGGAGTTGTTCATTCTGAGAAAAATGGTAGTTCTGAAAACTTCTTAAGCCTTTTTCAAATTTGGATTATACCGAACAAAGAAAATGTTGAACCGGGTTATGGACAAATTGAATTTAAAGAGAGTGATCGAAAAAACAAATTGCAAAAATTGGTTGTTTCTCACGAAAATAAGGAGTTTAAAGAGGATCAAAGTATATTGAAAATTCATCAGGATGCCATCATTTCGAGAATTGATTTAGAAGAAGGAAACAAATTTTCCTACTCGCCCATTTCTGAAGATCATGGTGTGTATCTTATGTTGATCGATGGATCTTTAAAATTGGAAAATGCGCTTTTGAGCAGAAGGGATGCAGCCGGAATTACAAATACCTCGGCCTTTGTCATTGAAGCGAAGAAAACGTCTGAGATATTGTTTATTGAAGTCCCTATGCAGTTTTAAACTATTGAAATGATTTGTGTAAAGCGCCAATTTTATGGAAGCTTATTTGGAATTCGAACAAATTTTAAAATTAACTCAATTATTTTTCATTGTAACGATCTAAACTTATATTTACATCCTTAAACTTTTCTATGCATTTTTTAAGTATTATTTGGGATCCCAATATCGAAATTTTCAGAATAGGTAGTTTTTCTGTTCGTTATTACAGTTTGATGTTTGTTATTGCTTTCGTGGTAGGACTTCAAATAATGAAGAAAATTTACAAAAACGAGAATGTAAGCCTCGAAAAATTAGATCCACTATTTGTCTATACTGTTATTGCTACACTTATTGGGGCTCGTTTAGGTCATTTCTTGTTTTATGATTTTGATTTTTTAATCAAGCACCCTTTGGAAGTGCTGCTTCCTTTTCGTTTAAATCCATTTGAATTTACCGGATATCAAGGACTTGCAAGTCATGGAGCTGCCATAGGAATTATCATTGCTATGTTCTTGTACAGCAAAAGAGTTTTACACAAACCGGTTTTATGGATTTTAGATAGAGTTGTTATCCCTGTTGCGTTTGGTGGTATTTTCGTGAGACTGGGAAATTTGATCAATTCAGAAATTATAGGCAAACCCACTAATTCTGATTTTGGGTTTATTTTTAAACAACTCGGTGAGGATTTTCCAAGACATCCAACTCAATTATATGAGGCTTTCGGCTATTTAGTTACTTTTCTAATCTTATGGTTTGTATACTGGAAAACAGATAAGAAGGATAAATTGGGCTATATTTTTGGTTTATTTATGGTCTTATTGTGGTCAGTGAGGTTTATTGCTGAATTCTTTAAAGAAGCACAAGTTGGAGAAAGAGCAGGATGGGAGCTCAATACAGGTCAATTATTGAGCATCCCCTTAATTCTTTCTGGTTTTTACTTTATGTTTTTATTTAAACCTAAAAAAAAGGTCTAAACTACGCGATCTTTATCGTAGGGAATAGTTTTTAGAAGATATTCTATTACTTTAATCCGGGCATTCTCTTTACGGTTACCTCGTATCACTTTGAAAGGAATACCTGATTTAGTATTTTCAAACATTTTATTTTTGTACTCTGTATATTGATCCCATAGCTCTTGGGCTTTTGCATCTACATCACTGTATTTCCATTGCTTTAAAGGATTGGTTTTGATATCGTCAAACCTTCGTGCCTGCTCATTTTTAGAAATGGACATGTAAATTTTGACCAAAATAATACCAGATTCCGTAATCATTCTTTCGAACTCATTGACTTGATTCATAAAAATCTCGTAATCTTTTTCACTGCAAAAACCATTGACAGGTTCAACTATTGCTCTATTGTACCAACTTCTGTCAAAAAATACAATTTGTCCGGCACTGGGGAATTTATTCACATAACGTCTAAAATACCATTGTGTTTGTTCTTCTTCTGTGGGTTTTGGCAAGGCCACAATTCGAAAAAAACGCGGATTTATTCGTTCTGTGATTCGCCTGATGGCACCACCTTTTCCGGCCGCATCGCGTCCTTCAAATATGACCACAACCCTTAATTTTTGAGCAATGATATGCTCATGTAATTTGATGAGCTCGACCTGTAATTTCTTTAATTTATTACTGTATTTTCTATATCGAATAGCTTTGCGGTAGTTCAAAGGATCCTTATTCATTAATAGTGAAGTCATCGCCTTTTTACCGTTCAATATTTTAACTTCCTGTTCGGTTAATTCAATTTTACTCATTTTAATCGTATTTAGAGGTTGAACGGAAATAACGGTTAATTACATTAGGATCCGGATGAAGTGAAATCGTACTTTCATCTTTACCGCCATATTCGAACTGTGAAAGCACATAACGCATAGATTCCAAACGAGCCGTATGTTTATCATTGGTTTTCACGATAACCCATGGACTGAATGAAGTATGTGTTTTACTAAACATCAATTCTTTGTATTTGGTGTATTTATCCCAATAATCCTGACCTTTTTTATCCACCTCGCTAAATTTCCATCTTTTAAGAGGATTATGGCGCCTTGCTTCGAATCTTCGGAATTGTTCATCTTTAGAAATGGATAACCAAAATTTGATAATAATACTGCCATCTTCATATAACATGTGCTCGAATTCAGGCAATTGAGCCATAAACTGCTCATATTGCTGATGGTTACAAAAGCCCATAACAGGTTCTACTACAGCTCGGTTGTACCAGCTTCTATCGAAGAAAACAATTTCACCTGGATTGGGCAAATGTTGGATATACCTTCTAAAATACCACTGCCCTTGTTCAACTGTGGTTGGTTTTGAAAGCGCTACCAGCCTGGTTAAACGAGGGTTCAGGTGTTCCATGAACCTTCTAATATTACCACCTTTTCCTGCGGCATCTCGACCCTCAAAAATGATCGCAACTTTTTTATTATTTTCTTTAACCCATTTCTGTAACTTCACCAATTCGGCTTGTAGCAATCTTTTTTCTGTCTCATAATTAACCGTATCCAACACGTTGCTGATGTTAACATCTTTCTCTGCTACAATTTTAAGTAGGTCCTTTTTTGATTTAGCTTTTTCGAAGTCTTCCTTATCGAGTTTGCGAGTTTTGCGCATGGTTTAATTCTAATTATCTGTAACACATTCTGTTGCGTTATTCCCTACGTTCAACTTAACATCAGAAGGAGAAATATATGGAATCCCTAATCCGAGGCCTCTAAGAATAAATAGCATGCCAATGATTACGACAAATATAGGAATTGCTTTTTGAATTTTATTTCTGAAGGAAATATTTACAAAATTTCCAACTAAGGCTGCAACTGACATGAGGGTCACGGTACCAAATCCAAACATGGCCATGTAAAGTGCACCATCAATAATATTCCCGGAGGCAATTGCTCCGAAAACAGCCATATAAACTAGTCCGCAAGGTAAGAAACCATTAAAGAATCCCATTAGAAAAAAAGATGAGAAATTCTTTTTGGGTAAATAATAGGCCATTTTCTGTTTGAGCAGACTAACCAATTTATACATGGTATGATTTGGCTTTTTGGTAAAGTTTAAAAGGGTAGGGAAAAGAATGGCAAGGATCATGATGATTCCAATGAGTATAGATAATCTTTGCTGAAATCCAGCTAGGTACAAACCCTTTCCGAATAAACCAAATAGAACACCAATGAGGCTATAGGTAAATATTCTCCCAATATGATAAAGAGATAATTGCCCCGCCATTTTAAGTTTATGGTCACGCGATAGCGGCAATGCAAAAGCAATAGGTCCGCACATACCCAAACAATGAAAGCTGCCCAACAGGCCTAATATGAAAGCAGTATAGATCAAAAATTAGTAAAAAAGTGATTCTTTATACAAATAGGATTCTTTTCCATCGCTCCAGTCAATTTTGATTTGCCATTTACCTTGCACCAATTTATCATCACCAATTATGATTTTGTGATCTTTTAACTCAGAAATCGGTAGAATAAAATCTAAATTTTCATTAGATAAGCGTTTAAAACTAATGGTTCCAGAAATATCATTTTCAGGAATATTCTCAGGAAACAGTACTGTTAATCCATCTCCATTATGGATGATTTGAATATTTTGAGCAAGACTTTTGCCTTTATTCTCTTTATCGATTTCTTGTTGATAATGAATTTCTTCTCCATAGTAATCTTCGGTAACCAAATGATGGTTGTATTTATCAACCACTGAAGCGCGGTAAACAAATTGCAAAATAAAAATCATAAAAAGTACCATGGCCACTACGACACCGGTACCCCAATTCCATTTAATTTTTTTCATAGTTAGCTCATTTATTAGTTAATTAGAGGGGATGGAAAGCTGGTTGTTGTGTCTTCTATCAAAACACCATTGGAATAGACTCCAATTTTTAAATTTTGATTTTCAATATCAGCTTTAGCCTTTTTAATAAATAAAGTTCTTTCTATCAAACCGTTTTTAGGAATATTCAGATCTCCACCAATCACTTGAATACTTCCTTTTTGATCAATTAAGCCCAAATGAAGATTTTCAAAGGGATTATTGGTTTTATTCACAATTTTCACGGTATAAACATTTTGAATTGTATCTCCTTGAGTAGAATACATTTGTCCTGGCAGACGTAAAACCGTTGCTTCAACATCATTTCTTGCGAAAATCAAAGATACCAATCCTATCAGTAAAATTGAAAGTACGGCTATGTAACTTATAATGCGAGGTGAAAATCTAAACTTTTCTTCTTTGGCAATATTACTTTCAGATGCATATTTGATTAAACCCGGTTCAAAATCTACCTTTTCCATCATTTCATCGCAGGCATCAATACAAGCAGTGCAATTAATACACTCCAGTTGTGTTCCATTTCTAATATCGATACCGGTTGGACAAACAAGGACACATTGCTTGCAATCTATACAATCACCAAAACCTTGATCTTCGCGATTTTCACCTTTTCTAATTTTACTCCGGCCATTTTCATTCTCACCTCTTCTGTAGTCATAGGCAACAACGATAGAATTATTATCGAGCATAACACCCTGAAGCCTTCCGTACGGACAGGCAATGATACAAACTTGTTCTCTAAACCATCCAAAAACCCATAGAAAAACAAAGGTGAATACAATTAATTTACTCAGTGTGGCGATATGATTAAAGGGCCCATCCACAATATGTTGAATGAGCACATCGCTACCGATGAGATAAGCGAGAAATACGTTGGCGATGATAAAGGAGATCAGGAAAAATATAACCCATTTAAGCGTTCTTTTCCAAATTTTTTCAGCATTCCATTCTTGCTTGGCCAGTTTTATTTGCTTGTTTCTGTCACCATCAATTAAGTATTCAACTTTTCTGAAAACCATTTCCATAAAAATCGTTTGTGGGCAAATCCATCCACAAAATATTCTGCCGAAAATAACCGTAAATAAAATTACAAAGACAACACCGAGTAGCATGGAAAATACCAACAGATAAAAATCTTGAGGCCAGAAGGGTTGCCCGAATATATTGAACTTGCGCTCTAATACATTGAATAATAAAAATTGGTTACCATTAATTTTTATAAAAGGAGATAGAAGAAAAAATGCCAATAAAAACCAGCTGATAACTGTTCTGTAATTCGTGTATTTCCCTTTGGGCTTTTTTGGATAAATAAAATTGCGTTTACCCTCTTTGCTAATCGTACTGATTGAGTCCCTAAAGTTTTCTTTTTTCTCTTCCATAAGAATCTACTTAAAAAGGCTGTTCTATGGATAAACAGAACAGCCTTCAATCTACTAACTAAAAAAATCAAAACAACAGTACTGCTTTTCGAGAAGATTGGTGAATTGCAATTACTGTTTAGTCCATATAATTTCTCCCTCGGCGGCTTTTGGGTTTGCAGGGGTTGTACCCTGTAAAGAGATCACATAACTGGCGACCTGCTGCATTTCTTGTGCACTTAAAGATGCTTTCCATGAAACCATCCCTTTTCCGGATCTTCCTCCTTCACTAATTGTATTATAAACCTTTTCCATACCACCACCAAGAATCCAGTGATCATCCGTTAAATTTGGTCCGATACCGCCGCCACCATCTGCCATATGGCAGGCAATACAATAGGTGCCAAAAGTTTTCTTTCCGGCTTCAAGGCTCGCAGCATCTGTTAAAAGAGATACATCAACTTTGAACAAGTCAGGATTAGCTTCTTTATAAGCTTCGACCTCTGCCTTTGCGTCAGCGATCTCGGTTTCTAACTCTTCGTATTGATTGTATTTTTCGCTGTTAAAAAATACATTGATATAATAGAAAGCACCTACTAAAATGGTAATGATGAACCCGGCTGTCCACCAAGGTGGCAAAACATTATCCAATTCTTTGATGCCGTCGTAATCATGATCGGTCATGATTTCTTCTTCGTTTTCAATATCTTTAGCTCTTGTTACAGATTGAATGAATTTTTTCCAACCTGAAATTTGATCGTTTTTACTCATCTTTTTTTAATTAATCATTATCAAGGGGTAAACTACTTTTTTCTTCGATGCTCTCTTTTGGAATTCTAAAGGCATAAATTAACATGACTGTAAAAACCAAAAAGAATAACAAAAGGGATATAATAGGATAAATCTCTATACCTACAATTGAATCGACATGATGTTTGATAAACTTAAGCATAATCTTAGTTTTGTGCAGTTTGTTCTGCTTTGATATCAGTACCTAATCTCTGTAAATAAGCGATTAGCGCTACGATTTCTTTATCTTGGATATTGGCATCACCATAATTCTTTACGAATTCTGGGTCTTGTCTCAAGTTCTTCTCAACTTCTGCAGCCTGACTTTGCAATAAATAAACTGCTTTATCTAATTCGCCCTGTGTATAAGGAACGCCTAAAATAACCATGGCATTCACTTTGTTATTCGTTTGAGAAATATCAAGATCATCTTTGATCAACCAAGGATATTTTGGCATGATCGAACCTGGCGAAGTTAACTGAGGGTCTAACATATGGTTAAAATGCCAGTTGTCATTATATTTTCCACCAACTCTGTGTAAATCCGGTCCAGTTCTTCTTGACCCCCATAAAAATGGATGATCATATACAAATTCTCCGGCTTTTGAGTACTCCCCATATCGTTCAACTTCAGAACGGAAAGGTCTGATCATTTGGGAGTGACAGTTATTGCAACCCTCCCTGATATAAATATCTCTACCTTCCAATTCTAACGGCGTATAGGGTTTTACAGAAGTGATAGTAGGAATATTTGATTTTACTACGATCATCGGAATAATTTCAATAACACCACCAATAATGATAGCGACAGTCGTCAAAATAGTAAATAGAACAGTCCTTCTTTCTAACCAGCTATGTACTGTCTCTCCGCTCATTCTTCTGGATGGTACTTCTTTAAGTGGCATTGCTTCTGCCAATTCATCTTCTACCGCTTGACCTTTGATCGCTGTTTTCACCACATTATAACCCAATAAAATAAATCCTGTGAGGTATAGTGTACCACCAAAAGCTCTAAGGGCATACATTGGCATTAACTGAGTTACGGTTTCAAGGAAATTTCCGTAAACTAATGTTCCATCAGGGTTAAATTGCTTCCACATAGAAGCTTGGGTAAATCCTGCCACATAGAGTGGCAAGGCATAGAACAAGATACCCATGGTGCCAATCCAGAAATGCACATTGGCCAATTTTTTAGAGTACAACTCAGTTCTCCATAATTTACCGGCTAACCAATAAGTGATACCCGCAGCCATAAACCCATTCCAGGCCAGAGCACCAATATGTACGTGCGCAATGATCCAATCCGTATAGTGACCAATTGCGTTTAAATTTTTGAAAGATAGCATAGGTCCTTCGAAGGTTGACATACCATAACCGGTAATTGCCACGACAAAGAATTTTAGTATAGGATTCTCTCTTACTTTATCCCAAACACCTCTAAGAGTCAAGAGTCCGTTGATCATACCTCCCCATGATGGGAAAATTAACATGACAGAAAAGACAGTTCCTAAATTTTGAGCCCATTCTGGTAAGGCAGTATATAATAAGTGGTGAGGTCCGGCCCATATATAAATGAAAATTAGGGACCAGAAATGTATGATCGACAGTCTATAAGAATAAACAGGTCTGTTCGCTACTTTCGGAACAAAATAATACATCAGACCGAGAACAGGTGTAGTGAGGAAAAATGCCACGGCATTATGCCCATACCACCATTGTACTAAAGCATCCTGCACACCTGCATATATAGAATAGCTTTTAAAACTTGAAACAGGTAATTCTAAATTGTTAAAAATATGTAGAACAGCAATTGTGACTATAGTCGCTATATAAAACCAAATGGCCACATAAATATGTCTTTGTCTTCTGATCAATATAGTCCCAATCGTGTTAATAGCAAAAACTACCCATATTAAGGTAATAGCAATATCAATTGGCCATTCGAGTTCTGCATATTCCTTCGAAGATGTTATACCCAGAGGCAAAGTAATTGCCGCGGCAACAATAATTAATTGCCAGCCCCAAAAATGAATTTTACTCAAAACATCACTAAACATTCTTGTTTTTAACAAGCGTTGCAATGAGTAATAAACACCCATAAAAATACTGTTCCCAACGAAAGCAAAAATTACCGCGTTCGTGTGTAAAGGTCTTAGTCTTCCAAAGCCAAGCCAAGATATGCCTTCCATATAATTTGGAAATATAAACAGAAAAGCTACCAGCAATCCAACGAGCATACCCACAATACCCCACAAAACTGTGGCGATAAGAAACATTTTTACAATCTTGTTGTCATAGTAAAATTGTTCTTTTTCCATAAATTGAAAATATTAGATTGATTAATTTGAATTAGATTCTTGTTTTGATTTTTCTGATACCACTTCATCATCAAATAACATCCTAACAGAAGGCGTATAAACATCATCATACTGACCGCTTTTTACAGACTTGACAAACAAGATAAAAAACACAACAGCAATGATCAAGCTTGCAATGATAAGCATGAAAATGATATTCATTTAACGAACGATTTTTTTAGTTAATGCAAAGAAACTATTATTAAAAAATTCAAACCATGATTTATATCATTTTTTGATCAAAATCATTAACAAAAGTTTAACGAAATCTAAAATAACAATTTTTTTGAAATAAAATTAGTTGCCAAGGTGACAAAAGTTACAACTGTTATAGAACTCAATGGCATTAAAATAGCCGCTACTACAGGAGATAAAGACCCTGAGACAGCAAAATACATTCCGATAAGATTATATAAAAATGAAATAATAAAACTAATGACGATAATGCGCATGGTCAATTTAGATAGTTTTAAAAATACAGGAAGCTGCTCAAATTTTGACGCATCTAGAATACCGTCACAGGCAGGGGAGAAGACATTAATATTTTCAGAAATGGCAATACCTACATTGCTTTGTGCTAAAGCTCCTGCATCATTGAGTCCATCGCCTAACATCATAATGTTTTTGGCTTCCTTTTGTAAGTCGTTGATATAGGTTAGTTTATCTTCCGGTTTCTGGTTGAAAAGTAATGCTGATTCTTCAGGTAACAGAGATGATAAAAAAAGTTTTTCTCCTTCATTGTCTCCGGACAAAATATTGATATGATACGATTCAGAGATAGATTCGAAGGTTTCTTTGATGGATTGTCGATAAGCATTTTTAAAGACGAATTTTCCTTTGAGTTCGTGGTCAATTCGGATAAATATTTCGGTCAACAAGCCGGAAGTCTCATTTATTTGTAAAAAATTAGCGGAACCAATCTTTACAATAGATTCAGAAACAGTTCCTTCCAAGCCTTTCCCTGGAATCTCGAGAAAATTCTTTATGGGTTGCTCTTCAGATTTTGGTAAGTATTCGTAAAGTCTTCGGCTCAAGGGATGGTTCGACGACTTTAGAATACTTTTAATTTTTGCCATTTCATCTGTTGATAATTCATTTCCTGAATAGGAAATTTCAGAGGTCTTATTGCTGGTTAGGGTTCCGGTTTTATCAAAAACAAGCGTATCTATTTTGGCTATATTTTCTATTACCTGGGCATTTTTTAAATAGAACTTATTCTTTCCAAAAATGCGCAGCATATTACCGAGTGCAAATGGTGCTGATAATGCTAAAGCACATGGACAGGCAATGATTAAAATGGCAGAAACAACTTGAAAAGCCGTACTTGGATCAATGTTATACCAATAAATTCCAGCAAAGAGAGCGATGAGTAATATAACGGCAGTAAAATATTTGCTGATGGAATCTGTAATATTTTTAATGCTTTTTGTATGCTGATCCTGAAAAATATCATTGCTCCACAATTGAGTTAAATAAGACTGAACTACGGTTTCAAGTGCCTCAACCTCTATGGCTCCATTGGTTTGTTTTCCGCCAGCAAATAATTTATCTCCTGATATTTTTTGAACTGGATCAGATTCTCCAGTAACAAAGCTGTAATCGATATGTCCGTTTCCATTTATCAGAATAGCATCAACAGGAATAATCTCTTCATTTCTGATTAATAACCTGTCGCCTTTTTCTATTTCATTTACTACGATTGATTGATGACTTTGATCTCTATTGATCTTGGTAATGGCTATAGGAAAATAAGATTTATAATCTCTTTCAAAAGACAGAAAATCATATGTTTTACTCTGGAAAAATTTCCCCAACAACAAGAAAAAAACCAATCCTGATAAACTATCAAAATAACCCTGCCCTGTATGGCTGAAGATTTCGTAAGAGCTTCTGAAAAAAAGGACCAGAATACCCAAAGCTATAGGAACATCTATATTTAAAATACCTTTTCGCAATCCGAGATAAGCCGAAATGAGGTAATCTTTTGCAGAATAAATGACTACCGGAACAGCGAACGCGAACATCAGAATTCGGAAAAAAGGCTTGAATTTATTCAACCAAAATTCGTCCATCTCAAAATACTCCGGAAAAGAAAGTAACATGATATTGCCAAAAGCAAATCCCGCAAGAGCTACTTGGTAAATTAAAGTTCTATTTTGATCTTTAGATGATTTTGAAGAATCTTCCAGACTGATATAGGGTTCGTATCCTATAGATGTTAACAATTCGACAATTTCCCTGAGTGAAACTTCTTTGATTTTAAAAGTGACCCTTACTTCTTTTTTGGGAAAGTTGACCAAAGTTGTTTTGACTCCCTTTTTTAGTTTGTCTAAATTTTCTAAAACCCAAATGCATGAACTGCAGTGAATGGTTGGAATAAATAGATTTATCACCGCGGTATCACCATCATTAAAGTCTAAAAGTTTATCTGCAATAGACTCATTGTCGAGATAATCATATTTACCTTGAATGTCAGAGGGTATTGTTCCAGGATTGGATTCGAGGTCATAATAATCGCAAAGATCATGTTGATTTAATATCTCGTACACAGTTTTACAACCGTTACAACAGAAAAATTTGTCATCAATTTTTATCTCCTCAGATTCGCATTCAGTTCCACAATGATAACATGGTGTTCCAGACATTTAATCAGAAATTAGCGACAAATTTCTTCGAAATTTGTGAGATAAAAAAATGATAAATGTCATAATTTCTTTATTTTTACCGAAATTCTAATGAACTTATGTCAGAAAATTGTGAGAAGTGCGCGATACGTGAACTGAATTCCTTTAGCAAGGTTCCGGTAGAGGAATTATCAAAAGTAAATAAGAATAAAAAATCAATTCATATTAAAAAAGGCGAGATTCTATTTGAAGAAGGAAGCACGCTAAAAGGCGTCTATTGTCTTAAAAGTGGAAAATGTAAACTCACAAAACTTGCTCCAAATGGTCGTGAGCAAATTGTCAGATTTATTAAGAAAGGTGAGTTAATAGGACATAGAACAATTTTAAGTGAAAGTGTAGCTCATTTAACCATTACGGCACTTGAAGATATGGATGTGTGTTTTATTCCAAAAGGAGAGGTGTTAGAACTTTTTAAAAAGAATTATGAGTTTTCTCTTGATCTTACCAAATCTTTGTGTGATAATTTAGATGAAGCCAATAATTCTATTGCCAATATTGCCCAAAAAAATGTAAAAGAAAGATTGGCTGAAATTATTTTATTTTTTGAGCGAATTTTTGGCAAGGACAGCGAAGGGTTTATCAACGTAAATTTAACCAGAGAAGAAATTGCAAATGCCATAGGAACGGCCACAGAATCTACGATCCGATTGTTATCTGAGTTTAAGAAGGAGGGTTATATACAGCTTTCCGGTAAAAGGATAAAAATTCTGGACGCCCAAAAATTACAACACCTAACAGAAGGATATTAAAAAAAGAGTGGTTAAACCACTCTTTTTTCTATTTGTACAATTGTTTCTTTTATAATTGAAATGCATTCGAACAACTCTTCTTTGTTCATTACCAAAGGAGGTGCTAATCGAATAATATTACCATGTGTTGGCTTAGCCAGTAGTCCGTTCTCTTTCAATTGTAAGCATATCTCCCAAGCTAAGTTGCTTTCTTCGCTATTATCAATAACAATAGCATTCAGCAAACCTTTTCCTCTTACTAATTTGATTAAAGAATGATTTTTTGCGAACTCTGATAATTCAGCTCTAAAAATCTCTCCTAAAGATTGAGCGTTCTGAGCAAGATCTTCCTCTTCTATTACTTTTAAGGCTGCGATCGCCACAGCACAGGCAAGAGGATTTCCTCCAAAAGTTGAACCGTGCTGTCCTGGCTTAATGACTTCCATGACCTCGTTTTGAGCAAAAACCGCTGAAACGGGATATACACCTCCCGATATGGCTTTACCTAAAATTAAAATATCAGGTTTGACATTTTCATGATCTACGGCCAATAATTTACCCGTTCTGCCAATTCCTGTTTGTACTTCATCAGCAATAAAAAGAATTTGATGCTCTTCACAGATCCTCTTAGTTTCTGATAAAAACCCATCATTTGGCACATAAACTCCGGCCTCTCCTTGAATTGGTTCCACCAAAAACCCAATAACATTGGCATCTTTTTCCAATACCTCCTTCAGAGCTTGAGGAGAATTATAGGGTATAGAAATGAAACCTTCCGTGTATGGTCCAAAATTTTTCCTGGCTGTTTCATCATTTGAAAATGATATGATGGTCGTAGTTCTGCCATGAAAATTATTATGACAAACTACTATTTTAGCTTTATCAGGAGTGATTCCTCTTTTTTCATAACCGTATTTTCTGGCGATTTTAATCGCTGTTTCAACAGCTTCAGCACCGGTGTTCATCGGTAAAACTTTATCGAAACCAAAATATTCACAAACAAATTTTTCATAAAGACCTAAGACGTCATTGTGAAATGCCCTTGAGGTTAAGGTTAATGTTTTAGCTTGTTCCAATAATGCATTTACAATTTTCGGATGACAATGCCCTTGATTGACAGCAGAATAAGCAGATAAAAAATCATAATAACGTTTTCCCTCAACATCCCAGACATAAACCCCTTCGCCTTTATGTAAGACAACAGGTAATGGATGATAGTTATGTGCTCCATATTTATCTTCCAGCAAGATAGCTTCATCAGAAGAAATCATTTGTTTTAACATAATAATAAATGTTTTGTACAAAAATAGGTTTTTCCAAGTTTAAAATGGGCAATTTTTTCTATTTTCACCTGATGAACTACCTTGCCCATATTTATCTGTCTGATGAGAATGAAAATATTCAATTAGGCAATTTTTTTGCAGATTCAGTAAAGGGGAAGAGCTATCTACATTATCCTTTAGAAATTCAAAAAGGAATTCTATTGCATAGATTTATTGATAGTTATACAGATGATCATGAACAGGTTAGAAAGAGTAAAAGAAGACTGGATCCGAAATACGGATTATATAAAGGAATAATAATTGATATTTTTTTTGATCATTTTCTGGCAAAGAATTGGATAGAATATTCAGACAAAAGCCTTGTTAATTTTACAGAACAGTTTTACAGGAATTTAGAACGTAATTTTGATCTGCTTCCTGAAAAAACCAAGGGAATGGTTCCCTATTTAATCGATCAAAACTGGTTGGAAAGTTATGCGAATTTTGATGGGATCGAAGCTGTTTTAAAAGGCATGAATAGAAGAACTCAAAATAGATCTAAAATGGATATGGCAATGACTGACCTTTATTCACATTATGAAGTTTTCGAGTCCGATTTTAGGATATTTTTCCCTGACTTAATCAAATCATCACAAGAAAAGTTAAAAACATTATAAAACATATGAATAGATTAAGAAAGCTTTTTTCGCTATTGTTCGTTCTAGCTTTGATACAATGTACTGGAAACCCTGTATCTGGGGTAAAAAAAGAAGAAGCTCCAAAAGGTGTGTTGGCTAGTAAAGCTATGGTTGTTAGTGCCAGAAAAGAGGCCTCTGAAATTGGTACTGAGATAATGAAAAAAGGAGGAAACGCCTTTGATGCAATGGTAGCGACACATTTGGCATTGGCCGTGGCATATCCTGTTGCCGGAAATATTGGTGGTGGTGGTTTTGCAGTGTACAGACTTTCCAACGGAGAAAAAGGTACCTATGATTTTCGCGAAAAAGCACCATTAGCGGCGCATAGAGATATGTATTTAGATGAAAATGGTGAAGTAATAGAAGGTTTAAGTACTTTGGGAGCTTTGGCAATAGGTGTTCCAGGCAGTATCGCTGGGATTTTCGAAATTTACAAAGATCATTGCACATTGCCTTTTCATGAACTTATTCAACCTGCTATAGACTTAGCGAACAAAGGAGTAGTGGTTACTGCAGGTGATGAAAATGGCTTAAAATATTACGCTCCACTTTTGATAGAAGCCAATAAGGGGGATATTTTTTTGAATAAGGATTGGAAACAAGGAGATACCATTAAATACCCGGAATTAGCAAAAACCCTGGAAAGAATTAGAGATAATGGTGCAGAAGAATTTTATAAAGGGATCACTGCTAAAATGATGCTTGATAAAGTGAAGGAATTGGGTGGAATATTATCAGAGCAAGATTTACAGGTTTATGAGGTAAAAATGCGAGATCCACTCATTTTTAAGTTTCGCGATTTTGAGATCACATCAATGGCTCCGCCATCAAGTGGAGGAGTTTGCTTAGCACAGATCATGAAGAGTATTGAACCTTATCAAATCGAAAAATTAGCACATAACTCTCAGGAATATATTCAGCTATTGGTGGAGGCAGAGAGAAGGAGCTATGCCGATAGAGCATTTTATTTGGGAGACCCCGATTTTGTAAATATTCCACAGGATGAATTGATATCGGCAGATTATAACAATGATCGAATGAGCACTTTTAATTGGGCTTATGCGACCCCTTCATCTGCTGTAGCACAAGGACTCATAGAAGTGGTTGAAAGTGATCAAACAACGCATTATTCTATTGTAGATCCTTTTGGAAATGCCGTTTCTGTAACGACTACCTTGAACGGAGGATTTGGATCTAAAGTTTATGTGGATGAAGCCGGCTTCTTTTTAAATAACGAAATGGACGATTTGAGCATAAAACCAGGTGTGCCCAATATGTTTGGTCTTGTAGGTGCAGAAGCCAATGCCATAGAACCGGAAAAACGTATGCTGAGCTCGATGACACCTACAATTGTAGAGGAAAATGGAAAATTGAAAATGGTTTTAGGCTCGCCGGGAGGATCGACCATAATTACTTCAGTAGTTCAAAATATTTTGAATGTTGGTGTATTTAATATGGGAATGCAAGAATCGGTTTCAAAAGCGCGATTTCACCACCAATGGTTACCCGATGAAATTAAGTTTGAAAGCAAATTTGATACGTTAAGTTTTGCGCGTTTAAGAGAAAAGGGTTACCGAATTGATCACAGTAACGCAAAAATTATTGGAAAAGTGGATGCCATTTTAGTGCTCGAGAACGGAATGCTGGAAGGAGGAGCGGATCCCAGGGGAGATGACACAGCGATAGGATATTAAAAAAAAGCGGCTATAAGCCGCTTTTTTTTAATTTTTATTTTTTCGTTTTCTTCTGTAATTCTTGCTGTGCTTGCGCTTGTTTCATGGCATCATCTAATTTCTGTCTAAAAGCACTTTTCTTTTTCTCCGGCTTCTTTTTGTTTTCTTGAATTTGTGCATGAATTTTATCTTCATCAATTATGAAATTCTTGATGACCAACATTATTCCGATTGTCAATAAGTTTGAAATAAAGTAGTACAAACTCAAACTACTGGCATAACTGTTGAAGAAAACAAGCATCATGATGGGTGACATCCAAAGCATAATTTTCATCATTTTTTGCATGTCTGGCATCCCTTCCTGCTGCGGTTGCTGCATATTCATTTGCTGACTCTGAGTCATTTGCATATAAATAAAGATGGCAACAGAGGCCAAGATTGGGAATAAACTAACGTGATCTCCATAAAATGGAATATTAAATGGAAGCTTAAGTACCTCATCATAAGCAGATAAATCGTCTGCCCATAAAAACCCTTTTTGTCTAATATCTATATTTGAAGGGAAAAATCTGAACAAAGCAAAGAAGACGGGCATTTGAAGTAAAGCGGGAACACAGCCGGCCAAAGGACTTACGCCAGCTTTTCTCTGCAAAGCCATCACCTCCTGTTGTCTTTTCATAGCATTGTCTTTCCCTTTAAATTTGTCATTGATCTCTTCCATTTCGGGTTTCAAAACCTTCATTTTTGCACTGGACAGATATGATTTGTAAACCATTGGCGACATCAAAATGCGCACGACAATGGTCATTAAAATAATTACAATACCATAACTCGTAAATATCGAGCTCAAAAAATAAAATACAGGAAGGAATAAGAATTTATTGATCCATCTAAAAATTCCCCAACCCAGACTTACAATTCTGTCAAGGTCTTTTCCTTCATACTTTTTTAAGACTTTATAATCAACTGGACCATAAAATAGATTCATATCATAATCCAAATCTCCATTCTCCATTTTTAATGGAATGGCCGCTGCAAAATCCTTAGTGAAAACTGTATCGATCTCTTCATCTTTTACTAGATTTTTTGAGCTTAACGTAGCTCTTTCAAAGGGTTTGTCTGCAAGTAAAATAGACGTAAAGAATTGTTGTTTAAAGGAAATCCAGTTCACATTTACTGCTTCTTCTTCATTGAAATCGGAAGCCGGACTCATAAATTCAAATTCATCGTCGTTAAATAAATAACGCAGATCTGTGTATTGATTTTCGTATTTTACACTTTTTTCTGTTCTGAAACTTGTTGTTTCCCAATATAGATCAATGGATTTTCCGGCGTCGATGGCTCCGTCCATACCCGAAGACTGAATACTGAAGTCCAACATATAGTCATTGGGTTTCAAAGTATATCGGTATTCCAGGTATTTATTGGCAGCAACTTTCAATTTCATAGAAAGCATTTGATTGTCGCCACTTTGAGTTAAACTGGGCTCAAAAAAAAGATTTTTCGTTTCTAAGTTCCGATTATCGGTTGTGCTAAATTGGATATTTAAATTGGCATTGCCGTCTTTAATGATGTATAATGGTTTTTGGTCAAATGTTTTAAAGTTCTTAAGCTCAACTTCTGTTATTTGTCCGCCCAGATTAGCTACTTTAATTCTTACAAGGTCATTTTCAAGTATTGTTGTACCTTCTTTTGCACTAGGTAAAGTTGCACCATAACCAAAAACACCCAATACACTTTGTGCATTGGACAAAGCCAATGAATCTGTTCCAAAATCATTAATTACGGGTTCCGAAATATTTGGGGCCGCAGTTGGTTTAGTTTCTTCTACAACTTGTTCCTGTTTTGCTTCTTGCTCCTGCAGTTCTTCTGGTGTGGGTTGGTTTGAGTATAGATACCACAACATGATCGCTCCTAATAAAACAAATCCTATGGCGGAATTGAGGTCAAATTTTTTTTCTTCCATCGTAAAGCCTTTGCTATCTATTGTTTTTAAATGCGGGGCAAAAGTAGTAAAATTTGTCTAAAGGATTGGTTAGAAAGGGTAAATTAAGCTCTGTAGTAATCAAATCCTTCCAAAAGTAAATCTACATTCACTTTCATGTCCCACACACAGCTTTCCATATCCTTTAATAAAACGAAGTTTACCTGACCAGCCACATTTTTTTTATCATAGATCATCAGGGGTATTATAGATTCGATATCCTCTTTAGACATCTCAATATTACCGTAAAAATGTTTGACAAATGTCTTCAGTTCATCACAATGTTGAAGTGAAAATCCGTTCAGTTTATGCGAGTAATACGCCTCAATAATCATCCCGATAGCAATAGCCTCGCCATGCGTAAGGTTTTGCTTGTCTGTACTTTCCAAAAAATAAGATTCAATGGCATGACCTATTGTATGTCCGAAATTCAATGTCTTTCTCAATCCAATTTCTTTCATATCAGTTTTTACCACTTCATTTTTGATATAAATTGATTTGTAGATCAAATCATTTACTTCGGTTAAATCAATTTTTTCAAATTCCTTTATTTTTTCCCATAAGGTTTGGTCGAAAGTGAAACCGTATTTTATAATTTCGGCGAGGCCTGATCTTAATTCTCTTTCCGGAACAGTCAACAAATAATCGTAATCGATCAAAACCATGTCAGGGTTGCTGAACAAGCCAATTTGGTTCTTAAGAGCCCCAAGATCTATTCCCGTTTTTCCACCTACAGAGGCATCTACCATACTCAATAAGGAGGTAGGAATATTGACAAATTGAATACCCCTTTTAAAACAAGAGGCTATAAAACCTCCCATATCGGTGATGACACCACCACCCAAGTTAATGACTAAACTCTTTCTGTCGGCATTTATTCTGCTTAATTCTTCCCATATTTCAACACATGTTGTAATATTTTTAAATTCTTCCCCCGGAGGTAAAACAATTGTTTCAAAAGAAAATTCGGCACCTATTTTCTTAACAAAACGAGGCAAACAATCTCTTTTTGTATTGGCATCAACCAATACAACAATTTTTGAAAAACGGTTGTTTCGGAAATGGTCATTTAGTGCTTCATAACCAAGATTTTGAAAATAAATTGGGTAACCGGTAGATTGTATAACTGACATTATATTTTTTTGTTTTTTGTGATGCAAATAACGGAGAATTTTATCAAAAAATAAATGCGACTATCTATCTTTGTTAAAAAAATGAACACATGAATAATATATTCGACAACACAGAAACTGCATTTGCGATAAAATCGGATTCTGACTTGGAAAAAGCATATTTTTTATTTAAAATGATAAAAAGTGAACCTTTAGTTAGAATAGGAAGTGCAGTTACCAAATTTGCTCTAAAATCTAATTTGCCCGTAGAAGGTTTAATTCGTTCAACAGTTTTTGATCATTTTTGTGGGGGGGTCAGCGAGGAAGATTGCATGCCGATCATTGATAAAATGTACACTAAAAATGTTCACTCTGTTTTAGATTATTCTGTAGAAGGGAAGGAAGTTGAGAATCAATTCGATTTTGCCATGGAGAAGATTCTACACATTTTAAAATTTGTAAAAGAAAAAGATGCCATTCCTTTTGCTGTGTTTAAACCTACAGGTTTTGGTCGTTTTAAAATTTATCAAAAAATCACAGAAAATAAAAGTTTAACTGAGGAAGAAAAACTGGAATGGGAGCGTGTGCGTCAGCGCTATGAAAAGGTGGCAAAATTGGCCTTTGATTATGACGTTCCTTTATTAATTGATGCGGAAGAAAGCTGGATGCAAGATGCAGTAGATGATTTAACGGAAGAGCTGATGATGAAATACAACAAAGAAAAAGCAATCGTTTTCAGTACCTTACAGTTGTACAGATGGGATAGAATGGAATATTTGAAGGGTCTTAATGAGCGTGCCAAAAAACATAATTTCAAGATTGGTATGAAACTTGTTAGAGGAGCTTATATGGAGAAGGAAAGAGAACGTGCAGAAGAAAAGGGCTACACTAATCCGATCTGTAAAGACAAAGCGGCAACAGATAAAAATTTTGACGACGTTTTAAAATTCATGTTTGAGAATATAGATAAAATGGCAATTTTCTGTGGAACACATAATGAAGAGAGCTCCTATTTATTTATGGACTTGATCAATAAGTCGGGTCTTGAAAAAAATGATCAGCGACTTTGGTTTGGCCAACTTTATGGCATGAGTGATCATATTAGTTACAATCTTGCTCAGGAAGGTTATAATGTGGCAAAATACTTGCCTTTTGGTCCTGTAAAAGATGTCATGCCCTACCTAATTAGAAGAGCCGAGGAAAACACATCAGTTTCCGGACAGACCAGTAGAGAGTTAGATCTAATTTCCCGTGAAAAGAAAAGGAGAAAATTGTAAAATTGAATGTCGACCAGAAATATTGATCCCAACATACCATTATTAACAACCATTTTATTGGCCGTTGATGCCTATGTTTTTTATGCTTTGAGCCATGGCATGAAACATTTGCCACGAAAAAACTTGATCATTGCTGTTTATATGATTGGAATGATTTTTGGCTATGTGGGTTTTTATTTTCTGGTTCAGAATTTCACTGTTCATCCGCTGGAATCGACCTTTTTTAAAAATTTTTTTATTGGATTTTTCTTTGCTTTTTTGGTGTTCAAGATCATTCTTGTTTTGTTTTTTATTCTTGAAGATACAATTAGGACAGCTATCTTGTTTTTTCGGCAATCTGTTAAGGCGATTCGACAATCTCCAAAAAAGATTAAGCTTCACAGCAGAAGAAAATTTGTCAGGCAAATTGGCTTAACAGCGGCGGCAATACCTTTCACATCAATGATCTACGGTGTCTCTAAAGGGAAGTACAATTTCAAAGTAAGAAATCTGAGTATGACTTTTGACAATTTACCAAAGTCGTTTAATGGTTTTAAAATAGTTCAAATCTCGGATATTCATTCGGGTAGTTTTGATGACATTGGTGCGATTCGCGAAGCGATAGATTTAATAAATAGTCAAAGTCCTGATGTAGTCTTATTTACAGGAGACCTGGTGAATTATGACGCAAGAGAAATCGAGCCGTTTTTAGATGAATTTAAAAGGTTAAAGCCAAAGGTTGGAACCTATTCAGTCTTAGGAAATCACGATTACGGAGATTATAAAAGTTGGAATACGGAAGAGGAGAAAAAGGAGAACAACGAACTTTTGAAAAGATTTCACAAAGAAATGAATTTTAACCTCTTGAATAATGAGGCGGTTGTTCTTAGTCAGGGTGAAGAAAAGATTAGTATTGTTGGGGTAGAAAACTGGGGGAAACCGCCATTTCCACAGAATGGTGATTTGGATATGGCTATTCAAGGGGTAGAAGACATTCCTTTTAAAGTGCTCATGTCACATGACCCAACCCATTGGAATAAAAAGGTGATTGATCATTTCATGCATTTTGATCTCACTTTATCCGGGCATACGCATGGCATGCAATTTGGTGTGGAAATTCCAGGATTTAAATGGAGCCCGGTGAAATATTTATATCCGGAATGGGCCGGCTTGTACGAAAAAAAGAATCAATTTCTTTATGTGAATAGAGGATTTGGCTATATCGGTTTTCCCGGACGAGTGGGAATTATGCCGGAAATTACGGTAATTGATTTACAATCTTCTATCGCTTAAAACTCCCAAATAATACATCTAATTTCAAGATTTAGGCACATCAATGTTATCTCTTTTAAAACTTCAAAAGAAATAGAAACTTAACTTTGTTTTATCTTTTTTTATAAATAATTGTTTTTCAATATGTTAATAATTATATCTAATCCGAATAAAACTATCTATAACAGCGCGGAAATCATTTAAAATCAATTACTTTTGCACATCAAAAAAAATCAGATGCAATCAATCAGAAATATAGCGATTATCGCTCACGTAGACCACGGAAAAACGACCTTAGTTGATAAGATCATCGACCAAGCTAAAATTTTAGACGATAGAAAAGAAAGAACAGATTTGTTATTGGACAGCAATGATCTGGAAAGAGAAAGAGGAATAACCATTTTATCCAAAAATGTATCTATTGTTTACAACGGAGTGAAAATTAATGTGATCGATACTCCTGGTCACGCCGATTTTGGTGGTGAAGTAGAAAGAGTGCTGAAAATGGCAGATGGAGTGTTGTTATTGGTAGATGCATTTGAAGGGCCAATGCCACAGACTCGTTTTGTGCTTGGAAAGGCTTTAGAATTGGGCTTGACACCCATTGTTGTGGTGAACAAAGTTGATAAAGAAAATTGCACACCGGATTTAGTTCACGAAAAGGTTTTTGATTTGATGTTTGCATTAGATGCCACAGAAGAACAGTTGGAATTTGCCACCATTTATGGTTCGGCGAAAAATGGCTGGATGAGCACAGACTACCAAAAACCAACTGATAATATCATTCCTTTGCTCGATGCGATCATTGAGAATATACCTGAAGCACCATACCGTCAGGGTACGCCACAAATGCAGATCACTTCGTTGGATTTTTCGTCTTTTACGGGTAGAATTGCTATTGGCCGAGTCTTTAGAGGTGATTTGGAAGAAAACAAAGATTATATTTTGTGTAAATCTAATGGAGCGAAGAAAAAAGTAAGAATTAAAGAATTACATACTTTTGAAGGTTTAGGTAGAGCAAAAGTGTCTCAGGTCCGCAGTGGTGATATTTGTGCGATAACAGGGTTAGACGATTTTGAAATTGGAGATACATTGGCGGATCTGGAAAATCCTGAAGCACTGCCGAGAATTGAAGTTGATCAGCCTACCATGAGTATGTTGTTTACCATCAATAATTCTCCGTTTTTTGGAAGAGAGGGAAAATTTGTTACTTCTCGTCATTTAAGGGACAGGTTGTTCAAGGAAACGGAAAAGAACCTTGCACTTAGAGTAAAAGAAACAGGAAGTGAAGATAAGTTTGATGTCTATGGAAGAGGTATTCTTCATTTGTCTGTGTTGATCGAAACGATGAGAAGAGAAGGCTATGAACTTCAAGTTGGTCGTCCTCAGGTGATTATGAAAGAAATTGACGGTGTTAGATCTGAACCTTATGAGACATTGGTCATCAATGTTCCTGAAGAATTTGCGAGCAAGGCGATCAATTTAGTAACCTTGAGAAAAGGTGATCTTTTGGTGATGGAACCTAAAGGGGATATGCAACATTTAGAATTTGATATTCCTTCACGAGGATTGATCGGGTTGAGAAATAAGATTTTAACCGCTACCCAGGGCGAGGCCATCGTCAACCACCGATTGAGAGGTTACGATGCAACGAAAGGTGAATTTAGTGAGGTGAGCAACGGTGCGATCGTTTCTTCAGAGACAGGAAAAGCAACGGGCTATGCGATAGATCGTTTACAAGATCGGGGAAAATTTTTCATAGATCCGAATCAGGAAATATACAAAGGTCAGGTTGTAGGAGAGAATAATCGTCAGGATGATATGGGCGTAAATCTCATTAAAGGAAAAAAACTGACCAATGTAAGAGCATCTGGTTCTGATGAGGGTTTGAAAATTGCTCCAAAAGTTGAGTTTTCTTTAGAAGAATGTCTAGAATATATTCGTGAAGATGAATATTTAGAAGTAACACCCGTAAGTTTGAGAATGCGAAAAATTAATTTCGTCTAATCTTTTAAGGTTTTGTTAATTCGCTGATTTGAAAGTATCAAGACCGTTATAAATTGTAAATTGTGAAAAATTTATTTTGATATGAAATTGAAATTATTGTTTTTATTTTTATTTGGACTGGTCGTGATTTCCTGTAATAATGACGATGATGAGGAAAAGCACGATCCTGTGGCACAAGCACTGATTGACGATGAATTGTTGGTCGATTTTTTGCAGTCACATTATTTAACAGATGATTATAAAATAGATAGTATCCGAAATGGTGAAACGCCTTTATTTTCTCTGGTAGATACTGAAAACTTGGTCTATAATGAGATAAATTATAAGCTGTATTATTATATTCATAAACAAGGAGTTGGTATAAATCCTACCATGAACGATTCGATTCAAATTTTGTACCAGGGCTTTACTTTAGATAGTGTTAAATTTGACCAGAATCTAAGCTTTCCCAGCTATAAATCATGGTTTCATTTACCAAATTTAATTCCGGGTTGGCGATATGGAATTCCTAAATATAAATCAGGAACAAAAGTGATCTATCCTGATGAATCCTTTGGTTATGAAAACACAGGTTCCGGAATTATTTTTATGCCGTCTGGCCTTGCATACGGGGAGAACGGATCCGCAAATATTCCTTCTAATGCACCCATCTACTTTTTTATTGATTTGGGGAATGTAATTAGGGCGGATGCCGATAATGATGGTGTGATCAATAATGATGAGGATGTCGATAGAAATGGCGATGTCACTAATGATGATACAGATGGTGATTTAGTTCCTAATTATTTAGATTTTGATGATGATGGAGATGGAATACGAACTATTCTTGAAGATATTGATGGAGATGGAAACCCAGGTAATGACGATACCGATAAAGATGGTATCCCGAATTATTTAGATGAAGACGATGATAATGACGGTAGAAAAACCAGTAAGGAGGATAATAATTTTAACTTTAATTGGGATGATGATGATAAGGACGGTGATGGAATACCGGATTATTTAGACCCGGATAATTAATAAAAAGGCCCGTTTCGGGCCTTTTTTATTTGTCATAAGTGAATTTGAATTTGGTAAGGTCAGGGGAGTTTTCTCTTTTTCGGTCTAGCTCATAACGGTAAAATACTCTTCCGAGAACACCCAAAAAAGGCCATGCGGTTTCCTCGTATTCATAAGCTCCATCATTTAATGTTTCATTTTTGTTCGTGTAGATCACAGCTGATAGGGCAAATTCAATATTATTTTTAAAATCAACGATATATGCGTTATCAATGCTAAAACCATAAGCATCGCCAATTTTATTGAAGATTCTTAAGTGATCTGGTATTCGAATCCCATTTTTATCACCAAACATAAAAAATTTACAAAAATTATCAGGTAATTCGCTGTAATCAGGATAAACAGTTTCTCTGGGAAGTTGAGACATATATTGGTATAAAAACTGATAATCAGTTTCAGAAAGATCAAATTGTTCAGATGCACTAAATTTATCAGGAAAAATGAGCCTTAACAACAGTTGATGAAGGTTTGCTAAGGAGACAGCATTTTTCTCTTTAAAATTCATAGGGCTTTCTATGAGCTGATCTCCTTTAACATAGGCCTTTCCTAAAAATAGATCGCTTTGATTGGTATAATCTTTTGTACTGAATTGTCCTTCCTGTGTAAACAATAATTTCCCCGAATGACTGTCTAATAACCTGATTTGATTGGTGTGTTTATTTTCATCTTGTGGCAATGAAATTGACAACCGATGGGTAAGTCTAAGGTCGTCAAAACCCTTAGCTTTCAATTTTTCGTTCAAAGGTTCCTGCCCGATGAATTCATACAGTCGATTAAAAGCATCGTTATCGCTGGTCACAAGTATTTTTTTAATATAATGAGCGATGGAGGGCAAGCCATTTTCTGAAGTTGTATCTACTTTTACCGAGGTCTGACCTATATACACGCTATCAGTGAGCATGATATCAAATTTATCTAACTCTTTTATCTTAAGTTGATTTATTTTTTCCAGAGCCAGGGCAGAAGTAAACAATTTTACAGTGCTTGCAGGATAGAAGTATTCATCCAATTCAGTTCTATAATGATAAGTTTGAAAACTCGGATGATTATCCTTATCCCTGTCTATCCGGGTATAAATGATCTGAAGCCTATATTTTTCTGGATTTTCAATGATTTTTTTCCCTAATGAATCTTGATTCACAAGTAAAAGATCATGTATAAAATGACTATCGTGATTTTGAGCAAAAGAGAATTGAAGGAAGAAGAAAGGTAAGCAATAGACTAGGATTTTTTTCATAAAAATTTGAAATTAACATATGTCAAATTTGAAGAGAATAATTCTCCTAAAAAAATATTTTATAAAAAAAGGTGAGTATAGACCCACCTTTTTGTTTATTTATGATATTGCATCACATTCTTTTCAACCAATTGGCCATAGAAACTTCTTTGTCAATGACTTCAATTAAAGTATCAATTTTTACACGTTTCTGTTCCATGCTGTCCCTGTACCTTATTGTCACAGTACTATCATTCAAACTTTCATGGTCAACCGTAATGCAAAAAGGCGTTCCGGCAGCATCTTGCCTTCTGTACCTTCTTCCAATAGCATCTTTTTCATCGTAATCTACATTGAAATCAAATTTGAGTTGATCCACAATTTTTTGTGATAATTCGGGCAATCCATCTTTCTTAACCAATGGCAGCACAGCTGCTTTGACAGGGGCCAAAACGGCCGGTATCTTTAAAACGGTACGTTCAGAACCATCGGCTAATATTTCATCTTGCAGGGACTCAGAAAAAATAGCTAAAAACATTCTATCTAGACCAATAGAAGTTTCAATGACGTAGGGTACATAGCTCTCATTTAATTCAGGATCAAAAAACTGAAGCTTTTTACCTGAAAATTTTTCATGGGCCTTTAAATCGAAATCTGTTCTAGAATGAATACCCTCCAATTCCTTAAATCCAAAAGGGAATTCAAATTCGATATCGGCAGCTGCATTTGCATAATGTGCCAACTTTTCGTGGTCGTGAAAACGATATTTTTTATGATCAAATCCAAGAGAATAGTGCCATTTGATGCGCGTCTCTTTCCATTGTTCATACCATTTTAATTCTTCACCCGGTCTCACAAAGAATTGCATTTCCATTTGCTCAAATTCTCTCATTCTGAAAATGAATTGCCTTGCAACAATTTCGTTTCTAAAAGCCTTTCCAGTTTGTGCAATACCAAAAGGAATTTTCATTCTTCCGGATTTTTGCACGTTGAGAAAATTCACAAAAATACCCTGAGCAGTTTCGGGTCTTAAATAAAGATCCATGGCACTGTCTGCAGAAGCACCTAGTTTTGTGCCGAACATCAAATTGAATTGCTTCACGTCAGTCCAGTTTTTTGAACCGGATAGGGGGCAGGCAATTTCTAATTCTTCTATCAAGGCTTTTACGTCTGCCAGATCTTCTTTCTCAAGAGACCTCGCCATCCTCTGCAGGATTTCATCTTTTTGGGATAAATAACCCATCACTCGAGGGTTGGTCGTTTTGTATTGCTCCTCATCGAATGCATCGCCAAAACGCTTAGCTGCTTTCTCGATTTCTTTTTGTGCCTTCTGATTTAGCTTTTCGGCATAATCTTCAATAAGCACATCAGCTCTGTATCTTTTTTTAGAATCTTTGTTGTCTATTAGAGGATCGTTAAAGGCATCCACATGTCCGGATGCTTTCCAGGTTGTAGGATGCATGAAAATGGCGGCGTCCAATCCAACAATATTATCGTTCATTTGAACCATAGCCTTCCACCAATAGTTTCGTATATTATTTTTTAACTCAACACCGTTTTGTCCGTAATCATAAACAGCGCTAAGTCCGTCATAAATTTCACTTGATTGAAAGATATACCCATATTCTTTGGCATGGGAGATTACCTTTTTGAATTTGTCCTCATTATTTTTCATGTGGCAAAAATAGTTAAATTCTCGACTGTGAGAAATAAAAAAAGACTGCCGAAGCAGTCTTTTTTATATCTCGAATATATTTATTAAAGACCTAAGAAAGAATCGCTCAACTCAAGTTTTGTGACACCCACTAAACGACCTTCAACATATACCCTGATAGGATAAGTGCCTTTTTCGTATTTTTCGCCTTTGTCTTCGATGAAAAGAACCACATCTAGCTCAGCATTTTCATAGTTGATGGTAGTCTCTTCAGTGTATTTCACTTCTGTACCATCTTTAAGCATTACTGTTCCTTTGGCATTAATCACAGAACCATTGGGTCTTTGAACCACAATGTATGCCTCTTTGTCTCCTGGTTCAGCAATTTCATTTTCAATCAAACGAAACTCAACCTTTATGGCATCCGTTTTTTGAGCCTTATTGGTTTCGGTGTATTTACCGTTCGATCTCATTTTTAAAGCAGTTACCTGTGCGTCCTTGATATTCAAAGCACTACCTATTTCAACTTTTTTGGCTAAAACCTCGTTGACAGCCTTAAGCGTGTCATTGTAATTGGTTTGAACCTGCAATTGATTAGATAAACTATCTTTTTCATCAATTAATACATTAGACACCATTTTTAACGAATCGACTTCGTCTAATAATCTGCTGTTAACCGCTTGTAAATCGGCAATTTGACTTCTGTATCTTCTGAGTACAGATGCGTTTGCTGTTTTTAAATTGACAACAGAGTCGCGAAGTGCAATGATTCTGGCCTTTTCGTGGGTAAGAGAATCAGTTAATGAAGTGTTTTTTGAAATAGCGATATCATATTTTTCTTCCATCGCTGTTAAATTACCAATAATTTGTTCTTTTTCGTCTTGTAAGAATTGTAAAGCCTCTTTGTGGTCTCTACTTAGAAAAAAAGTGTAGCCTATCAATAGAAATAACAAGACTGTAAGTGCTATTAATAGAATTTTGTTGTTTTTGCTCGAAGCATTTTGTTCCATAATGAATTCATTTTTAAATAATCGTAACTGATATAACGCAGAAATTTGAAAAAATTGTATGCAAAATTAATTTTTTTTATTTAATTCCAACATTTTAACATGGATTATAAAATTTGACAGTTTTTAAGGACGTTTTTGAAATTTTTTTTCCTGATCGTTGCAGAGTTTGCAAAAAGACATTAACGATTGGTGAGGACATCTTATGCCTCTCTTGTTTATCTGAATTGCCTGTCACAAACTTCACAAATGAAAGAAATAACCCCTTAGAAAAGAGTTTTGCCGGACGTATACCGGTGGAAATGGGAACAGCCTTGCTGTTTTACGCCAAAGGTAGTCCGGTACAAATGTTGATTCAGCAATTAAAATATAAAAATGACGAGGCTATTGGCTCGTTCTTTGGAAAGTGGCTAGGTGAACAATTAAAAAATAATAAGAATTTTGAGCAAATTGATTTGATTCTTCCTGTTCCTTTACATCTTAAAAAGTTAAAAAAAAGAGGGTATAACCAATTGACAAAATTTGGTGGTCAGATCTCCCAACAACTTCAAAAACCATATGACGAAGATTTACTCTTAAGAAAAGTCTATTTAGAAACACAAACCAAAAAAGATAGGGCGCACAGGATTTTAAATGAAGATATCTTTGCGGTTCATGATTTAGAAAGCATAAAAAATAAGCATATTCTGATCATTGATGATGTAATTACGACCGGCGCAACACTTGAATCTTGTTGCAATGCCTTGTTTAAAGGGGATAATGTAAAAGTAAGTATTGCGGCTCTGGCCTTTACGGAGTAAGTGCTTTCTCAATCAACAACTGTGGTCGGAATAAAAAATATGTCGTTAATTTGCAAAAAAAACATATGCGCTTTTACCAGTTTTTCGTTTTATTAGTTATAATTTCTCTCTTTTCTTGTGCGAGAAGAGGTAGACCGGAAGGAGGGCCAATCGACGAAGATAAACCGATTATGGTAAGAAGTGAACCTGATTTTGGGACTGTAAATTTTAAGGAAGAAGAAATTAAAATTTATTTTGATGAGTTTATCAAACTAAAAGATATTTCTCAGCAGCTCATTGTATCACCTCCCTTAAAATATCCTTTGGTTATAGTTCCTCAAGGTACAGCGTCCAAGTTTATTAATATCAAGATCATAGATACTTTGTTAGAAAATACCACGTATACCTTTAATTTTGGACAAAGTGTAGTTGATAATACAGAGGGTAATGTTCTCGATAACTTTAGATTTGTTCTATCTACCGGTGATTATATTGATTCCTTGAATATCAAAGGAACGATTAGAGACGCTTTTGAGTTGGAACCTGCAGAGGGTGCCATTGTGATGCTATATCCATATATAGATAATTTTAACGACTCCATTGTTTTTTCTGAAAGACCGACTTACGTTGGAGCCATGACAGATAGCCTTAACTTCGAAGTCAATAATATCAAAGAAGGAAAATATGCATTACTGGCTTTAAAAGATAAAAATCGAAATTTTAAGTACAATAAAAAAGAGGACAAGATTGCTTTTTACAATCAAATAATTGAGGTGCCTTCGACGTCAGATTACCCACTTGTATTGTTTACAGAGGATAAGGATTTCAGACTTCCCTCTAAGCCGAGCGAGATAACTAAAGGCCTGTTTTTTATAGGTTATGAAGGAAATATAGATAGCCTCGAGGTCAGAGCAATAACAGAAACACCTGTAAATTTTAAGGAACATTGGGCGCCTTCCGTTAAGACGGATACGATTAAATATTGGTTTACCAATTATGAAAAGGATAGCCTTGATATTTTTATCAGGAACAGAAGTTTTACGGATACCATTACCCTGAAATTGAGGGAAGATAAAATTGACAGTTTAAAATTTGAATCGATCACTAGTGGTAGTCTCGATTTAAGAGATACTTTAAAAATAGAAACTAATAACCCTGTATTTGAGTTGGATACGTCAAAAATAAAACTTTTTAAGAGTGATTCAATTGATGTAAAGTATACTTTAATCCAAGACAAGTATAAGACATCAATGTATCTGTTTTTTGAAAAAGAATTTGATTCAAAATATAAGTTAAATCTATATGAGGGTGCATTAACAGACATTTTTGGGACAAGTCATGATTCCATCAAAAAGAATTTTTCGACAAAAAGACCTTCCAATTATTCTTCGATCTATTTAACCATCAATAATATAAAAGAATATCCGGTTATCGTAGAGCTGGTAGACCAAAAAGGGATGGGTGTAGCTACCAGCTATCTCACGCGAAAGGAAGAAGTTCGGTTTGAAAATATTCAACCGGGTAAATTTAAAGTTAGGTTGATCTATGACGCCAATAAAAATGGAAAATGGGACGCTGGAAATTATCTAAAAAAGATTCAACCGGAATTGGTTGTTTACTTCAAAAATGTGTTAACAGCCAATTCTAACTGGGAAATCGTAGAAACCTTAACAATTCAATAATTTATTTAGGAACTTCAATAAAATATTTTTTACCGGATTTATTATTTAGATTCTGTTCTAACAACCAGGGGTTGTTTAGTTTCAACTCTTTATAAGTCATGCCATTGGATTTGGCAAACTCATTTAAATCAGCAATTTCCTCAGTGATTTCAATAGTTTTAGTTGGAGATAATTTATATAGATCACTTTCTTCAAAAACAAACCCGTATTTTTTTGGGTTCGACATAATCTCCTTTGTCACAACAATTCTCGGAATGTATCTGGATGTTTCGGCGTTTAAATACAAATCGTAATACGAATCTACTTTTTGATACTCCATCACTCGAGAAATTCCTGCCATTCCTGCGTTATAAGCAGCAGCAGTTAAAGTCCAATTTCCATAAATTTTGTAAGCCTCTAGTAAATACTGGCAAGCAGCCTCAGTCGATTTTTCGAGATTATATCTTTCATCCACATTGTCGTTTACTTCAAGTCCATATTCTCTGGCTGTTTTTGGCATTAATTGCCAATAACCCTTTGCACCCGCAGGTGAAGTTACATTCTGCAAACCACTTTCGATGATGGCCAAGTATTTAAAATCATCAGGGATATTATACTTTTTCAGGATAGGTTCTATCACCGGAAAATACTTGTGGGCTCTTTTAAAATTCAATAAACCATTTGATTGCCAATAGGTATTGACCAAAAGCTCTCTATCGATTCTTTCCATCACATCATCGTCATGAATTGGCACCTTTTCACCGGCAAAGGTCAGATTTGTAGGGACTTTTAAGGCTTTAATTTCATAAAGCGTACTCGTGCTTTTCTCAGGGTCGGAAGATAACTCAGAAACATCTGCGTTGATGAAAAGGAATGCGATTAGTACAATTCCTGTAAGTGCGAATAGTTTATAAATATTTTTCATAATAGGGGATTTCAAATTAAAAGGGACTATCAAATTTACTAAATTTTTGGGCAACTAAATCCTTCTCTGCAATGATAGGATGAGAAATACCCCAGGGTATACCAAGATCTTCGTCATTCCAGAAGATAGCATCTTCAGCCTCTTTTTCGTAAAAATTTGAGCATTTATAGTTAATGATGGTATTGTCTTCTAAACTCAGAAAACCATGCGCAAAACCAATGGGTATAAACAATTGATGCTTATTTTCGGAGCTTAAAATATGACCGAAATACTTGCCGTAATTTTGCGAATCTTTTCGCAAATCCACTGCAACATCATAAATGCTTCCCTGAATGACTCTAACTAATTTGGCCTGAGCAAAAGGAGGTTTTTGAAAATGTAAACCTCTTAAAACATTTTTTTGAGAAAGAGATTCGTTATCCTGAACAAACTTTATATCACTGAATCTTTCAAAATTTTTCTGGTTAAAAGTTTCCATAAAATAACCTCTTTCGTCGTAGAAAACTTTCGGAGTAATCAAGAGCACATCTTCTAAATCCGTTGTCTTAATGGTCATTTTCGCATAGTATTTTATTGATAATCTTACTTATTTTTCTCGCTTGGGTCAGTATCATGGCATGACTTCCATCTTTTATTTCGATAAAATCTGATAAATGCTGCACAGGAAATATTTGATCTTTAGACCCATGAATATGGATTAATGGAATTTCTGATTCTTGCTCTTTCCAATACAACATTTGCCTTGTGGCCCAAAGTAAATACATTTTGTCTTTGGTGTGCATATATCTGGCATAGAGATATACTTTTCTTTTCAACAATTTACCCGGTACTCTTAATCGTCCCGAATCAAATTTGATATATGCTAACAGCGGAGCTAAATAATATAGTTTTGAATATTTGATATATTTTAATCTCCGCGGTAACTCCTTACTCGATTTTATACTCGAAATGAGAATTATTTTATCCACATCCCGGAACCTCGCTATTTCTTGTGCAATAACCCCGCCAAATGAAACTCCGATCAAAATAATATTTTCACCGGAAATGAATTTGGCCATTCTCTGAGCATAAGAGGCTATATCTTCTTTAGCGTGTAAAGGGCTAATCCATTCTAAAAAATGAATGTCAGAATTTCCAGTAAATTTAAGATATTCAAAAATTCTGCTGCTAGCTCCCAGACCTGGAATCAAATAAACCTGTTTTTTATGCGAATCATTTAGGTGCATAAATATGGCTTATCTAATTGGTTAAACTGGAATAGGTTCATTAATCCATGAAAATAAAACGGAGCCGTCATCGGCAATTTTTTCTAACAAAATCTGATGGGTAGTATTGATTAATTCTTTATCAAAAGGAGTTTTTACTTTGACGTAGTTCTCAGTAAACCCGTTGATGAAACCTTCTTTATTTTCACTTTCAAATAAAACAGTCGCTTTTTTACCTATCTGACTTTCATAAAAGGCCCTTCTTTTTTTAACAGATAAACCTCTCAACATTTTACTTCTTTTAGCTCTAACTTTTAATGGGACTGCACCAGGTAGGTCAATCGCTTCTGTATTGGGTCTTTCAGAATATGTAAATACGTGCAAATAGGAAATATCTAAATCGCTTAAATATTTATAAGTTTCTAAAAACAATTCATCAGTCTCTCCGGGATAACCTACGATGACATCAACACCAATGCATGCGTTGGGCATTGATTTTTTAATTTGTTGAACACGGTCTGTATAAAGATTTAAGGGATATCTTCTTTTCATAGATCTCAGCAATTCGTCAGAACCACTTTGCAAAGGAATATGAAAATGTGGAACAAATATTCTGGAGGAAGCTACAAAAGAAATGATATCCTTGTTCAATAAATTTGGCTCGATAGAAGAAATTCTCAATCGCTCAATTCCATCTACATGATCTAATGCCCTAATCAAGTCTAAAAAGGTGTGATCATGTTTCTTGTTCCCAAATTCACCTTTGCCGTAATCTCCGATATTCACGCCGGTAAGTACAATCTCTTTAATACCTTTTTTGGAAATCTCTGTGGCATTGTTGATCACATTATCTAAAGTATCTGACCTCGAAATACCCCTTGCCAGTGGTATGGTACAGTAGGTACATTTGTAATCACAACCGTCTTGCACTTTTAAAAATGCCCTTGTTCGATCTCCGATGGAGTAGGAACCCACATAGAAATTGGCATCCTCTATTTCACATGAATGCACTTCACCGAGATCATTTTTACTCAAATCGTTCAAATAATCCGTTACTTTGAATTTCTCCGTGGCTCCCAAAACGAGATCTACACCGTCGATATTTGCCAATTCTTCAGGTTTTAACTGGGCATAGCAACCAACAGCGATTAAAAAAGCTTTTTCATTTTTTTTCAGAGCAGCACGAACGATAGACTTAAAACGTTTGTCTGCATTATCCGTTACAGAACAGGTGTTGATGACATAAATATCTGCCACTTCTTCAAAATCTACTCTTTCGAAACCCTTATTTTGAAAATCCCTAGCGATGGTTGAAGTTTCAGAAAAATTTAATTTGCAACCTAATGTGTAGAAAGCCACCTTTTTACCTGTTGTCATACTTGTTCTTTTCGAGTTGCAAAAGTACAATATTTATCTAATTTAAAAAGTTGGAAGGGAATTATAAAACCCGCTAAAACTTAACTTTTGCCATGACAGGATAATGATCTGAGAATTCTACACCATAGTTATGATGCCCTGTGACGCTAAATTTTTCATCCACTAATATAAAATCGATTCTTAAAGGGTATTTTTTTAAATCAAATGTTCGACCAAATTTACTTCCTGCTTCGTTAAAAGTATCAACCATATTCTGACTAATCTGGTGGTAAACCCATGAATAAGCGGTATTATTCAAATCTCCGGCGATAATTTTTCTTTTGGGCCCATTGACAGCAAATGTCTTGAACTGTTCAATTTGATTTTGTTGCTTTACAAAAGCTTTTGTCATGGTTTTTAACAACCTTTCAGAATCTCCATCAGTGAGCAATTTTTGATTTGCACCTAGCCTAAGTGATTCTAAATGTAGATTATAGATTCTTAAAGTATCGGATTTAACTAGTATATCTATATAAATGGCATTGTTATCGCTATTATCAAAATTCAGATCGCCTTGATCTACAATTTTATATTTCGAAAAAATGGCCTGCCCAAATCCCTTTTTTTCTCCCTTCAAAACAATGTGTTTATAAGGATAAGAAAATTTTGGCTGATTATTGGGGTTAAACTCTTGCAATAACAAAATGTCAGGATTTTCTTCTTTTACAAAATCTGCAATTTTTTGAGGAATATCATCAGATTTTATCCATTTATAGGTGTTAAATAACCTCACATTGTAAGTCATAATGGATAGATCACCTTCCGACGAATCAGTTTCATTTTTGAATTTATAGGGAAAAGAAGAGAATAAAAAGGCAAGAACTAGACAAAATAGTGAAATATAAACAGGCTTTTTAAAACCCAACAAAATCCAATAGATAACAAAAATAAGATGAAGAACTAAAAATAGAGGTACAGCTAAACTCAACACGGCGGCAATAGGGAAGGTTTTGGGTGGTAGGTACGGCAATACAAAAGAAGCGATAAACAAAGCAGCGACCAAGGTATTCACTAAATAAATAATTTTGTTGAAAAAAGATAAATTACCCATGTTAAGCTATTTATTTTTTCCCAAAATCAAAAAGAAACTGTTTTTCTTCCTTGGAAAGTGCCTCATAACCAGATTTACTTATTTTATCTAAAATACTGTCGATCTTTTGTTGTTCCTCACTTTTATTGATGGCAGATGCGACTGGCTTTTTACTTTTATAAACAGTTTTTAGATTACTCGATTTTTTGTTTTTAGAAAAGAAATGGCTCTTTGAGCTTGTAGATTTTTTCGTCGGGAAATATTGCGTCAGAATAAATCCGGTGAGTGCTCCGCCAAGATGTGCCAGATGGCCTCCGGCATTACCCATGGGAATCTGTAATATATCTAAAATAACAATAAAAAGAGCAATATGTTTTAGTTTAATAAAACCGATCCATTGAAAGCGTATAGCGTAGTTTGGAACTAAAGTTGCCAGTCCGATCAAAATACTCATCACTCCTGCAGAAGCTCCGACTAAAAGCGCATTTCTGCTTTTTAGGGCAGGAAGAAAATTATAACTGAGTAGAAAAATAATTCCACCCACTAAAATTCCTAAAAAATAATAATTCAAAAACATTTTTGGACTGAAATATTCCAAGAATAACATGCCAAAATAATAAAGAATCAACAAGTTAAAAATGATATGAAAAAAGCCGTCGTGCAAAAAGCCATAACTGAATAGGGTCCATGGTTTAGATATGAATGAGTCGAAATTTGGAGATAGAGCGAACCATTTAATCAAGAAGTTGCCATGGCTGTTAAAAAAGAATGAAATCGTATTGAGCAAAAGGCTTATCAAAAAAACAAACACGGTTATATAAATCACTTTCATGACAATATTAGCCGAGGAGAATTTTTCTGTAATAGTATCTATCAACTGCATATGATAACAGTTTTTAATTCCAGCGATTAAATTGATTTTTCTTCCAGTATTGCATCATCGCAAAACCTATGAGGGCGCCTCCAACATGGGCAAAATGAGCAATCCCACCACCAAAAAGCGAGAAACCAGTTACACCGGAAAAAAGATCCAAAGCGATCAGAACAGGAATAAAATATTTAGCTGCAATAGGAACTGGGAAAAATATAAGTGCCAATTTAGCATTGGGGAACGACATCCCAAAAGCGACTAAAACACCATAAATTGCACCGGAAGCTCCCACAGCAGGTGTATGATATATCTGATAAAAATTTGAAATTTGCTTTTCTGTAATCTGGGTTAATATATTTGAGTTGTATTGGCCGGTTGATAACATTTGCTGAATTTCTCCTTCACTTAATCCGATTTGCAATAAATCTTGGTATACTCCATTAAATTGATAATAATTAACCAACGTATAGATAATACCTGCACCTATACCTGCAGAGAAATAAAAGAATAAGAACTTGTTTCTCCCCCACATTTGCTCTAACGGTGTTCCGAAAGCCCAAAGTGCATACATATTAAACAAAATATGCATAAAACTTCCATGCATAAACATGTGGCTTACAAATTGCCAAAATCTAAAATGATCATTTTTCGGAAAATATAAAGCGAGCCATTCTGATAAATTGGTACCTAACAAGGGACCGGCAGCAAAAAATATAACGTTTATAATAATGAGATGCTTAACTGCATCAGTAATTCTTCCCATAAATGTTCTTTAACGTTCGAATTCTTCCTCTACGAAGGCAGTAGAAATTGTGATATAAGTTTTCTTGCCAAAGGGAGAATAATTTGGTTCTTTGCACAAAAATAGCTTATTTAGAATATCTTCTTGTTCTTTATTGCTAAGTTTTACACCTTTTTTAATGGCACAAGATTTAGCCATACTTTTTGCAATGGTATCGATTTGGCTCAGATGACTATCCGGATGATCACTTTTAAGATCATTGATCAATTGCTCGATAAAATCTCCTAATTGTTCCACTTTTACATGCGCCGGAATTGAATCTGCGAAAAGCTTACCATCTTTTTTAAGTGTAAAATGGAAGCCGGAACTTTCTAAATCAGATTGAATATCATGCAGTAATAAACTATCTGCAGGTGTGATTTGGATGAGTTTGGGAAAGAGTAGTGATTGACTACCCACACCATCTATGGTGATTTTAGCTAAAAAATCTTCGTATAAGATTCTTTGGTGCGCCGCATTTTGATCTATCAAAACTAAACCGGATTGTATCGCGCTGACAATATATTTTTCGTGTAATTGATAAGTCCGAAAATAAACTTGCTCCTTTTTATCGAATAAATGTTGTGTTACATTTTCATATTCAAACTCAATATGTTTTATTTTTTCTAGTTCCTTTTCACGCTTTGTATCAACATATAGCGATTCCCAGTCTGAATTTATTTTTTTTGAAACAGGTCCGCCAGAATTATTAGTGAAAGGATTAAAGTTTCGATCTACTTGAATAGAGGGTGCTTTTACAGTTTTCTTTTGAAAATTATAAGGCGTATCAAGATTTCCGTCTCTATTAAAATCTAACAGGGGAGTTGCGTTGTATTGCCCTAAGCTGTGTTTGATCGTGGCTCTTAAAATGGCATAAAGATCCTTTTCATTATCGAATTTAATCTCGGTTTTTGTAGGATGAATATTGATATCTATACTCTGCGGAGGGACGTCCAAATACAAAAAATAGGAGGGATGCTCCCCACTTGGAATAAGATTATCGAAAGCCAAATGTACGGCGTGATCTAAATACTGACTCTTAATGTACCTATCATTGACAAAGAAAAACTGTTCACCTCTTTTCTTTTTTGCATAACTTGGCTTAGTAACAAAACCATGTATCTTCAAAATTTCTGTGGATTCATCAATAGGAATCAATTTTTCATCGATCTGTTTTCCAAATACATGAACCAGTCTCTTCTTTAAATTGGCAGATTTTAAATTGTAAATCTCTTGATCATTATGGATAAGAGAAAATGATATTTTGGGATAGGTAAGCGCAATCCTTTGAAAAACATCTATGATATGACGTGTTTCAATGGTATTTGATTTTAAAAAATTTCTCCTGGCAGGTATATTGTAGAACAAATTTTTCACTTCTACATTTGTTCCTTTTTGTGTATAAGTCGGTTCCTGTGATTGCACGTGGCCTCCGTGAATGACTAATTGAGAACCAATTTCCTGATCTTCCTTTTTTGTTTTTATAGAAACGTGGGCAACAGCCGCGATAGAAGCCAAAGCTTCTCCTCTAAACCCATTTGAATGTAAGTTAAATAAATCATCTGCGGTTCGTATTTTAGAAGTGGCATGTCGTTCAAAAGCCATTCTGCAATCGGTAGGACTCATACCGGAGCCATTATCTATTACCTGAATTAAAACTCTTCCCGCTTCTTTGATGATCAATGAAATTTCACTTGCTTTTGCATCAACCGCATTTTCTAAAAGCTCTTTTACAACTGAAGCTGGTCTTTGTACCACTTCACCCGCAGCTATTTGATTGGCAACGTGGTCGGGTAAAAGTTGTATGATATCTGACATTAAAACAATTTATGAATTTCAAAAATATAAGCGACCAGGCCAACTAAGATGGCAATAATGATGGCTAAACGCAGATTTGTGTTCCTATCGCTTGTACTTTTTTTATGACGTGCCCAATCTTTTTTTAACTTATCTTTTGTGAGCGAAAGAGTTGGAAGCTCCGCGGATGAATTTTCTTCAGCGGCTAATTTTTTCATTTGCTCCAAACGCTCTTTTCTGGGATCATAATACCTGGGCTTATAATCGAAAACATAATAAGAGCGAGTTTTAAATGGACTACCTAACATAACCTTTTTCTTGTGGTAATGTACAAATATAAGGAATCATGCAGGTTATTACAAGAGCAGATACTTTTTTCAGAAATGCTTAACGTTTTGAAAAATTTTGTAGACTTATAAATTGGCCATTTTAATAGCAGCAATGGCACATTCTACTCCTTTGTTTCCATGTTTACCGCCAGAGCGGTCAATGGATTGCTGCTTGTTGTTATCCGTTAAGACACAAAAGATAGTAGGAGTATCGAACAAAACGTTCAAATCTTTTATTCCCTGTGCAACTGCTTCACATACATAATCGAAATGTTTTGTTTCTCCTTGGATTACATTTCCTATGGCGATAATCGCATCGAAACGATTTTCTTTCAGCATTTTTTTTGCCCCGAAAATTAGTTCAAAGCTACCTGGGACTTGAACGACCTCAATGTTCTCTTCTTTTGCTCCGTGCTTAAGAAGAGTCTGCACTGCCCCGTCGCAAAGATTTTTTGTGATATCGACATTCCATTCTGAAACAACAATCCCAAATCGAAATGAATTCGCATTTGGGACAGTTGAATTATCATATAATGATAAATTGCTCGTTGCCATAAAAATTTATTTATTGGCTAATTTCGCTCTTTCAATGTAAACATCAATTTGTTTCGCTTCTTCAGATTGGTTGTAATCATTTTTGATACGCTCAAACAGAACCAAGGCATCGCTATTTTTTCCTAAATCCAAGGCTGTATTTCCAGCTTTGAAAAGGTAAAGGGGTGTGGTAAATTCGTTGTCCTTAAAATTAGCAGCTTGTTTGTAGTAATCTAAGGCTTCCTCTGGCTGGTCAATTTCCATAAAGGCATCTCCTATATTTCCTTTCGCTAAAGTACCCAAGATTTCGTCTTCAGATGAAAAATCATTTAAGTATTTGATAGCATTTTCATAATCACTCAATTTCAGATAAGAAATACCGCTCATATATTTAGCTAAATTTCCAGCCTTTGTTTTTCCGTAATTATCAATAATATCCAGCAAACCATATTTCCCGTCAGCTCCATTAAGTGCTATTGTAAATAAAGAATCGGCTGAAACCGTAGCAGATTGAGCCTGCTCAAAACTTTGTTTCGGAAATGCCAGTTCATCTGCAGCTTCTTTTTCTCTTGGTTCAACCACATAGTTATTGTAAGCAATAGAACCTAAAATGATCAAAGCCAGGATAGATAGACCAATTAAAATTTTTCTCTGATGTTTTTCAACCCATTGTTCAGATTTCGATGCAGTTTCATCTAAAGTATTAAAAACTTCTGCCGTTGTACTGTGATCTTCAATACTGGATAATTGTGTTTTTTTTACTTTTCCTCCTTTTTTCTTATATGTCGCCATCTATTAAAATTTTCGCGCAAAATTAAAATATTATTTCAATTGGTAAGCAGTTTTTGAATTAATTTTTGTTTTTTTGTAAACATTCTTAATTGGTTAATTTATTTGTAAAATAAACAAAATCAATTATTTATGTTTTTTAATCGTTGAAGATGCCTTGTCTGTGAAAGATTTTTAGGTTTCAATTGATTTTATCTCTCTATTATAGTTTTCTTTTAAATGGTTTTAAATTCATTATCCTTATTACATTTTAAAAATTTTGATGCACGGTTTTTTGAATTTGAACCGAAGATCAATTGTTTGGTGGGTCAAAATGGCATAGGTAAAACCAATGTTTTGGACGCCATTTACCACCTTTCTTATACGAAGGGCTATTTCAATTCTGTTGCCACTCAATGCATTCAGCACAACAAAGACTTTTTTCTCATTGAAGGGAATTATGAAAGAAAAGAAAAATCGGTTGTGGTAAGCGTTGGCCTTAAAAAAGGACATAAAAAAATAGTTAAGAAGAACGGTAAGGAGTATGAAAAACTTGGAGATCATTTTGGTTATCTGCCAGCAGTGATTATTTCGCCGGCTGATACTGATCTAATAAGAGAAGGCAGTGAATTGCGGAGAAAATTTATTGACGGTGTCATTGCCATGAACGATTCAAATTTTTTAAATGATCTCCTTAGCTATAACCAAACTTTGTCGCAAAGAAATGCATTGTTAAAATTTTTTGCGGCGAATAGAACTTTTGACAAAACAAACTTGGAAATTTACAACCAACAATTAGCGGATTTTGGGACAAAAATTTATCTCAAGCGTAAAAGCTTTGTTGAGCAATTTGTTGAAGTTTTTCAAAAAAGATATGTGCAAATCTTAGGCTTGTCAAAGGAAAATAAATCCGAAGAGATTGATTTAATTTACGATTCTCCTTTACATGATAAAGAATTGATTGCTATTTTAATGGAGAATGAATCAAAGGATAAGTTGTTACAATACACGAGTTCCGGCGTGCACAGAGATGATCTATGTTTTCATTTAGCCGGATTCCCGATCAAAAAATTTGGTTCACAAGGTCAGCAAAAATCATTATTAATTGCTCTGAAATTAGCACAATTCGATTTTTTAAAAGAAAAAACGAAAATTACACCCATAATGCTTTTAGATGATATCTTTGACAAGTTAGACGATAATAGAGTGTCTCAGTTGATAGAATTAGTGAACGATCATAATTTTGGACAAATTTTTATCACAGACACACATGCTTCTCGCACGGAAGAAATTGTAAAAAAAGTAAATCAGAGATATAAAATGTTTGAACTTGGATAAGCTATGAAAAGGGAAAATGACATCATGAGAATTAATGTAATTCTCGAAGAAGTGATCGGAGATAAATCGCTCAAAAAAGGTTTGACCTTGGTAAATGTAAAAGAGGCATGGGGCACCATAATGGGAAATGGAGTTATAAGCTATACAGAAGATGTACAGCTCAAAGGGAGCCAGTTAATTGTGAAACTGAGTTCTACTTCTCTTCGAGAAGAATTGAGTTATGGAAAAGATAAAATTATTTCGATGCTCAATAAAGAACTTAATAAGGAGATAATCAAATCGATTCGATTTGCTTGATTGAGATTATTTTTAAAAACAGGTAGAAATATATGATTATTGCTGTTCTTGCTGCCATACTGATCTCTTCTACTATCGTATATTTCTTTTATTGGAGACCGAAAAAACAATCATCAAGAAATGCTTTGATAAGCTCTTTTCTTCGCGGGTTTGCTCTCTTTCTGATCTTATTATTAATTTTTGATCCAAAAATTGAAGTGCCTTCCCAATTGGTCGAAAAATCTAATTTGTTAGTGCTGATCGATCAATCTTCTTCTGTATCAAAACACGATAAAGACTCAGTTTCTAAGTCGATAAAGGAGTTTATTAAAAATGATAAAGACTTAAATAATAATTTTAACACCCTATATTATTCATTTGCGAAAAATATTGGAGTTTCTGAAGTAGATACAGTCGTTCCGAGCGAAACCAACATTTATCAGGCGCTTTCCAGCATGAACGAATTGTTTCGGAAAGAGAGAAATGCAATCGTTTTATTAACAGACGGCAATCAAAATAAAGGAATTAACTACACATACGCACCCAATAAAATACCTGTTTTTCCAGTTGTATTAGGAGATACAACAACACAGTTTGATTTATCAATTCATAAAATAAATGTAAATAAATACAGTTTTATCGGACAGAAATTTCCATTGGAAGTTTTTGTACAATATGATGGTAAACGACCGATCAAACCTGAGTTGAAAATTTTTAAAGACGGAATTTTGTTGGCAAAGAAGGAGGTTAATTTGAGTTCTGAAAAAAGATCTTCAATTATCCAGTTTGAGCTGGAATCAGAAAAAGTTGGAAATCATTTTTATTCGGTGAAAATAGATGAGATCAAGGGAGAAACTGACTTAATAAATAATTCTTCTCCTTTTTCGATTACCGTAATCGATGAGAAAGCAAAGGTCTTAATTCTATACAAGTATTTGCATCCCGATGTAGGTTTTTGGAAAAGAATGATTGAAATCAATGAGCAGAGGGAAGTTGAGGTGTCGTCCATAGTTGGTTTCAACAAAGATTTGAGTACGTATAAATCTGTGATTCTAGTGGGATTTGATAGTAGTTTTAGCATGATTTTTAAAGCGATAAGAAATGGAAATATCAATCATTTAATTGAAACTACTTCAACAACAAATTTTGATGAGCTTAGGGCTCAAAATAAATCGCTCTCATTTGAGGAGCAAGCCAATAGTACTCCTGTAAAAGTATTTGGAAATAAAAATTTTTCAGAAATTGAACTTACTCCACTTTTTTTAGATAAATATCCTCCTTTAAGCTCAAGAATAAAGGAATTAAAAATGGGAAATCCACATGATGTTTTATGGGAAGATGAATTAAAAAAACCTGTTATGGCATTTGAGAATGGCAGTACCTATCGTTCTGTCTATCTATTTGCAGAAAACCTTTTTCAATGGCAATTTTTTAATGGAATACAGGCTGAGGGTATGGCGCAATTTGAAGATTATTTTGATGGAATTATTCAATTTTTGCAATTTCAATATAAAGATCAAGTAACCCTGGATTATCAAAAAATAATATTCAAAGATGAACAGCTAGATATTGCTTTGAAGATTTACGATGCGAATTATAATTCCAACAAATTGGAAGAAATGGTTATTGATCTAAGTTCTGAAAATGGGGAATTCAAAAAGAGTTTCCCGATGGTTTTTATAAAGAATGAATATACAACAAGTCTTTCTTTGCCACCAGGAAATTATAATTTCAATATAGATCGGATTTCGGGCAAAAAATTGACGGGTCGTTTTCAAGTCTTAGATTATTCAGCGGAAGATAGAATTATTGCTTCCAATTATCAGGATTTAAAGCAGATAGCTATTCAAAGCAATGGTAAAATATTTCTGCCGCATGAAATGGATTCTTTAAAATCAAGATTGTACAATTCACGAAGCTTTACACCAATTATAAAAGAAGAGATCACAGAACGATCATTTGTTGATATAAAATGGATTTTAGCCTTAATTACTGTATCTTTGACCTTAGATTGGTTTTTTAGAAAAAGCCAAGGATTTTATTAAAACTTAAATTAAATATATATGTCTCAACAGCGACTCGAATTTCCTAAAAACATTTTCCCGATTATTTTTATTGGTGTTTTGGCACTCATTTTTTTATCCAAATCTACTGTGACGATTGAAGCTGGTGAAGCAGGAGTTCTTTGGAAAAGATTTTCAGGTGGAGTAGTTACGGATGAACCCGCCTTAGGGGAGGGTTTCCATTTTGTAGCGCCGTGGAATAAGGTAATTATCTATGAAGTCCGTCAGCAAGAGCTTACAGAAAAGATGAAAATACTGTCTTCAAACGGATTAGATATACAATTGGAAGCAACTGCCTGGTACCAGCCTCAAATTGATAACCTCGGTACTTTGCACCAAACAAAAGGTGAAAACTATCTTGAAAGAGTGATTAAGCCGGCAATTCGGTCTGCCACAAGAAGTGTGGTTGGTAGATATACACCAGAACAAATCTATTCCAGTAAAAGGGATGTGATCCAGAATGAGATCTTTGATGAAACAAAGAAAATTATTGAAGATCAATACGTTCAGTTGAATGAAGTTTTGGTGCGAGATGTAACACTACCGGCAGCAATCAAAGATGCCATTGAGAGAAAACTTGGTCAGGAACAGGAATCTTTAGAGTATGAATTTAGATTGGCAAAAGCTAAAAAAGAAGCTGAAAAACAAAGAATTGAAGCTCAAGGTAAGGCAGATGCGAATAGCATTTTAAGTGCGTCCTTAACGGATAAAATATTACAGGACAAAGGGATCGAGGCTACTTTGCAGATGGCGCAATCTCCAAATTCAAAAGTAATTGTTATTGGAGGAGGAGACAGTGGATTGCCCATTATACTAGGAAATAATTAGACAAATGATGATTTCTTTGCCAAAAAGATAAGATTTCAAAAAATCTATTAGTATTTTTGCAAAGCATTTTTTACGAACAAACCTAACCCATGACCAAGATATTTAAAGGTAGAAGAAACAAGTACACGAGCAGATGGGTCGTATTGCTCATAGACCTTTCCATCACAATGCAGGCTTTTTTTCTGGCCTATCTGATACGCTTTAATTTCAAACTCAACTTTGAAAGTCAGGATATTATACCTCAATTGCCGTTCATTTTTACACTTGCGTTGATCAGTTTTGTCTTGGTAGGATCTTACAAAGGAATAGTAAGGCACACCGGTATTAAAGATGCTATTTCAGTTTTTTGGTCTTCCACCTTATTAATGGGCTTAATTCTGCTGTCTACATTGTCCGTAAGATATTTTGAATCTTACCAAGAATATGGAGTTCCTCTCGGGATTATCTTCATTCATTATCTATTAAATATCGTTTTATTAATTTCAAGTCGATTTATTTTCAAGTACTTGTTTAATCGAGTCATATCGAGTTATAAACCTCCCAAAAATATTTTGATTTATGGTGCCGGTGATTCTGGGCTGCTGACCTATACAACCATGCAAAATGCGAATCAAAATAACTATAGGATCGTTGGTTTTTTAGATGATAGCAAGGCAAAAGTGGGTAAGCAATTCAACAGAATTAAAATTTACGATCCTGAAAAAATTACCCCTGAATTCATCAAGAAATATAATATTGAAGAAATCATTTTTTCTATTCAAAATATTAAACCTTTTGTTCTTTTTGATAAAGTAGATAAAATGGCACAGTTGCCGGTAAAAGTTAAGATAGTGCCACCTGTCCAGCAATGGATAGATGGAAATCTTAATTTATCTCAGATTACCGATGTGAAGATTGAAGATTTACTGGAAAGATCCCCGATCAAAATTAATAATCCAATTGTTCAAAAAGATCTTCAAAACAAAGTAGTTTTAATTACCGGTGCAGCAGGTTCTATTGGCAGTGAAATTGCATGGCAGGTCTCCAAGTACGGTTATAAGCATTTGATCCTATTAGATCAATCTGAATCCGCCTTGTATGACCTTCAACAAGATTTTAACAGAGCTGGAATTAAAAATTTTGCTGTTGAATTAGCCGATATTCGCAATGAACATCGAATGACAGACTTGTTCAATAGGGTTAAAATTGATATCATTTTTCATGCTGCAGCCTACAAACATGTTCCGCTAATGGAGGACAATCCTTATGAGGCGGTAAAGGTCAATGTTTTTGGTACGAGTATATTGATGAAACTGGCTACCAAATTGAATGTGGATAAATTTGTGATGATCTCTACTGATAAGGCGGTTAATCCTACCAATGTGATGGGAGCCACAAAAAGGGTTGCAGAGATACACGCTAATTATTTAAATGGTTTAGGTAAAACTAAATTTGTGACGACTCGTTTTGGGAATGTATTAGGGTCAAATGGATCGGTGATTCCACTTTTTAAAAAACAGCTCGATATGGGCGGTCCATTAACGGTAACACATCCTGAAATTACGAGGTTCTTTATGACCATCCCTGAGGCATGTCAGTTGGTCTTGGAGGCAGGGGCTATGGGTAATGGTGGAGAGATTTATGTTTTTGATATGGGTGAATCCGTCAAAATTGTTGACTTAGCCAAGAAAATGATCAATCTAAGTGGTTTGCGTTATCCTGAAGATATAGATATTTCTTTTACTGGCTTAAGACCGGGGGAAAAGTTATATGAGGAATTACTCACAAATGAAGAAAATACGATTCCAACCTATCATGAAAAAATATTGATCGCTAAAACACAAAAAGTAGATTTTGAAAAAGCGAGCAAAGCTATTGATAAGTTGATGAAAGTTGAATTGTTGGAAACCTTTGAGATAGTTTCTGTTCTTAAAGAATTGGTACCTAATTTTGTTTCAAACAACTCGCAATTCGAATCCTTAGATAAACACAAGGTTAAAGTTAAATCCCTTAAAATCAGTTAGAATTATTTAAATATCTGCTTGATTACCCTTAAATTATGGGTGTGCCTATTAAGTTTGGTGTTAAATATCCCGCTGTGGTCAATCCGGTCAATTCTTACCTCACCCCAACAGTGAATAATGTTGTGATTTCTTAATATAATTCCTGAGTGAATAATATTTCCTTCATCATCGTCAAAGAAAGCAAGATCGCCCGGTTCACTCTCTTCAATAAAACTTAAAACTTCTCCCTGGCTAGCCTGTTGATATGCTTCTCTCAAAAGAGAATATCCATTTATACGGTAAACCATTTGCGTGAATCCTGAAGCGTCTATACCAAAGGGCGTTTTTCCGCCCCATAAATGAGGAGAATTTAAGTAATAGTATGCGGTCTTAACAATTTCCTGCTTGTTCTTACAACCTTCAACCGTATCACATTCACTGTGAAATGTATTTCCTAATAATTTATTAGAATGATCAGCTGTCAATATTTTTGCTCCTAAAGAAATTGGAATAAAATCCTCATTTATTTGCACATGACTCACTAACTCATGACAATATTTTCTTGATTGACTTGAAACAGTTGCATGCTCCTCCTCGGAAATGAATGTAATTTGATTTCTCGAGATCCAACCTTCATAGTTATCTTCGTCAAGAATCACTTTAACCCATTCACCAGTATTTTGAACAATTGTTAAAGTCTCACCGAACAATACCTGAGAAATCATGGTGCTTTTGTGGTCCGGTCCCATTCTGAGCGGAATAGCATTTAAGAAGCAAATACCGTGATTCATTTAATGTAAATCAAAATTAAATCAGCTCGATTACCATGGCACTTGCACCCCCACCGCCATTACAAATACCGGCCGCTCCAATTTTACCCTTGTGCTGTTTTAAAACATTGATAAGCGTAACTATTATTCTGGCACCGGAACATCCCAAAGGGTGACCCAAAGAAACTGCTCCGCCATGCACATTTACCTTTTCAGGATCTAAACCTAAAATTTTAATATTAGCCAGGCCCACAACCGAGAACGCCTCATTTAACTCGTAAAAATCGACATTTTCAGGTTTAATTGAAGCGTGTTTTAAGGCTTTAGGGATAGCTAGGGCAGGAGTCGTGGTAAATTTTTCAGGCGCTTGTCCGGCGTCTGCATATCCACTGATTTTTGCGATGGGTTTTAAGCCTAATTCTTTTGCTTTATCTAAACTCATGAGCACCAAAGCAGCTGCCCCATCGTTCAATGTTGACGCATTTGCAGCTGTAACAGTACCTTCTTTTGAAAATACCGGCCTTAAAGTGGGAATTTTATCGAGATTTACATTTTTATATTCTTCATCCTCATTCACAATTGTTGGATCTCCTTTTCTTTGTGGTATTTCAACTGGAATTACTTCATCTTTAAAATAACCCTTATCCCAGGCATCTTTTGATCTCTTATATGAATTAATGGCAAACTCGTCTTGGTCTTCTCTTGAAAAATCATATTCCGTGGCGCACAGATCACCGCAAAGCCCCATGTGATTGCCATCATAAACATTGGTTAGTCCATCTTTCAAAAGGCCATCTTCCATGACAATATTTCCGAACTTCTTTCCATTTCTTCCGTCTAAATAAAAAGGAATCTGACTCATATTTTCCATTCCACCTGCAATAGCAATTTCGATATCACCACTTTTAATGGCCTGAGCAGCCAATGCAATTGATTTCATTCCCGAAGCACAAACTTTATTCACAGTAGTGCAAGGAACATGGTTTGGTAACCCGGCAAATAGCGCTGCTTGTCTGGCTGGTGCTTGACCAACTCCCGCCTGTACAACCTGACCCATAAATACTTCATCGATGAGTTTTGGATCCAAATTTATTTTTTCAATGGCCGACTTTATAGCAATAGCTCCTAATTTTGGAGCAGAGATTTCAGATAAACTTCCTAAGAAACTACCAATGGGCGTGCGAACAGCTGAGACAATAACGACTTCTTTTGACATAGATAAAAAATTTGTGTAAAATTACTTAATTATATTGAAACGATTGTTCGTTGGTTGAAGCGAAATGGGTTTAAAAATACTCAAAAAATGAACTATAAGAGCATTTTACATAAGTAATTCATTACTTTTGGAACAAAGTTAGGTATGAAGGAACTAATTAATAAATTTTATCAAAATCATTCGCTGATTTATAAGGTTTTTTTGTTTTTGATCACTACAGCAGTAATCGTATACTTTTTCCCAAAGGGAGGGAAATTTAAGTACAATCTGCAAAAAGGAAAGCCCTGGCAATACGAAAATCTTTATGCTCCTTTCGATTTTTCCATTCAAAAATCTCAAGAGGAACTAACTGCAGAAGAAGAAGAAATTGAGCAAAGCAAGCAATTATTTTTTCTGGTAAAAGAAGGGGTGAAAGAAGAAGTGCTTAAGGTCTACAACAAGAAGATTGATCTTATTTTACAGGATTCTTTGGCATCGAAAATCAACAAGGCCAGGTTAAAGAGTTTCGGCGAAAAATTTATTAATAATGTCTATAAAGTAGGGTTTCTGAATAAAGCAGATAATAGCAGAATTCAATCAAACCAATTAATTACGCTTCGTTTAGGCAATGAGGCATCCGATATTTTATCAGACAATTTATTTACAACGGATGACTTGGTATCTTCCATTCAACAATATTTTTCCAAAAGTAACTATGAGGCGCTGGAAAACAATTTCACTTCACTTTTTTTTGAAATTCTAGAACCCAATGTTTTTTACGATGAAGAATTAACAAATCGTGCGCTTGAAGAAGAGTTAAAGAACAGATCTTTTACAAAAGGTTTTGTGGCAGAAAACGAAAGGATTATCTCTAAAGGAGATATGGTTGATGCAACAAAGTATGAAATTCTAGATTCTCTAAAAAAGGAATACGACACGCAGCTTTGGAGTAAATCTAGCTATAACTGGATCGTTGTGGGCTATACCATTTTGGTAGCATTGGTTTTGGTGATGTTGTTTTTGTTCCTTAAAAAATACAGACTGGAAATTTTTCACAATAATACAAAGCTTACCTTTATTTTGTTCAATATTGTTTTGTTCGTTTTTCTCGTTACGATTGTTCAAAAATACTTTGTAAGTTACCTATATGTTGTTCCCATAATTATTTTACCCATTGTGCTCAAAGCATTTTTTGATGCCAGACTTGGGTTATTTACACATGTGCTAACGGTATTGCTTTTAGGTTTTATAGTACCCAATAGTTTTGAGTTTGTATTTTTACAAATTATCGCCGGGATGGTAACTATTTTAACTGTTTCAGAATTGCACAGAAGAGCAAATTTATTTGTGTCTATTCTTAAAATTACACTTATTTATACGGTTGCTTATCTCGCTTTTTCAATTATTCAAAATGGGTCGGAACAAAAAATTCAATGGGTCTATTTTGGTATGTTCGCTTTAAATGGCGTCTTATCTTTTTTATCCTTGTTTCTCATTTTAATCTATGAAAAGACTTTTGGACTGGTCTCGGACGTTTCATTATTGGAATTGTCAGATACAAATTCAACATTGCTTAGAGAATTGAACGAGAAAGCTCCCGGAACATTTCAGCACTCTATGCAAGTGGCAAATCTTGCTGAAGCTTCAGCCAATGAAATTGGCGCAAATGCCATGTTAGTTAGGGCCGGGGCCTTATATCACGATATTGGTAAAATGTTAAATCCAATGTATTTTATCGAAAATCAGACAACAAGTGTAAGTCCGCATCATGATTTATCTCCAACTGATTCAGCAAAGATCATAAGAGATCATGTAATCAAGGGTATTGAAATGGCAAAAAAGAATGGCTTACCGGATCGATTGATAGATTTTATTAGAACACATCACGGTACTAATACCATTTATTATTTTTATAAAATGCAAACCGATCTTACTCCGGATAGAGTAAATATAGATGACTTTAAATATCCAGGTCCTATTCCATTTTCCAAAGAAACAGCTATTTTGATGATGTGCGATAGTTGCGAAGCGGCCTCAAAAAGTTTAAAGGCCCCAACAGCCCTCTTAATTGATGAATTGGTGGAAAAGGTGATCAATGCCCAGATGAGTAATGGTCAGTTTATGAATGCAGACATTACTTTTAAAGAGATACAAACCATCAAAAAGGTCATTAAGAAAAAACTGCACAATATATATCATCTCCGGATTGAATACCCTGAATAATATTTAAAGGATTATTTCAATTTGGGTTTGATTTCGAAGTATATCTTTAAAAGTTTCTGCTTTCCTAATCAAGTAATCCTGTCCTTTATAAACCAAAACTTCAGCCGGTAAATATCTTGAATTGTAATTTGAAGCCATACTAAAACAATAAGCACCGGCATTTTGAAAACAGATAATATCACCTGCAGATAAAGCCGAAATTTCTCTGTCAGAAGCAAATGTGTCCGTCTCACATATATATCCAACTACTTGGTACTTCTTCTTTTCACCCCTTGGATTTGAAATATTTGTAATGTGATGATATGCATTGTAATACATGGGTCTAATTAAATGATTGAATCCAGTATCCAGTGCTGCAAAAACCATATTGGAAGAGGGCTTTACCGCATTCACCTTGGCTAAAAAGTACCCACATTCACTCACCAAAAATTTTCCGGGCTCAAAAACCATGTGTAAATTTTTACCATAGACTTTACAAAAATCATCAAAACGTATTTTGAATTTTTCAGCAAATGATTCTATATTCGTTGAAGGATCTCCTTCTTTATAAGGAACTTTAAATCCTCCACCAAAATCAATAAATTCTAGATTTTTAAACTGTTTTGCAACGTTTAGCAAAACTTCTGCACCCTGGAGAAAAATATCCACATCTAAAATATCTGAACCGGTGTGCATATGAACTCCATTAATCTTTAGGCCGGTCTCGTCAATAATTCTGTGTACTTCGTTTATATGATCAATGGCAATACCAAATTTTGAATTAACATGACCGACAGATATTTTATCATTACCTCCAGCCATAATATTTGGATTAATTCGAATGCTTATGGGATACTGAGGATATTTTTTAGCAAACAACCCTAAAGTATGTAAATTATCAATGGTTATCTTTGCACCAATATTTTTTACTTCTTCAAGTTCTTCAATTGAAACGCCATTGGGTGTGAAAGAGATACGATTTGCTTCAAAGCCGGCTTCCAAACCCAATAAAACCTCACCAATTGAAACACAGTCAAGATTTGCTCCCAAAGTCTTTAATAACTTTAAAACGCTGATATTGGATAGGGCTTTTGTAGCATAATTGATCTTTAAAGGTGCATTTCCTTCAAATGCTTTTGTCAACCTTTGATATTGAGAAATTATTTTTTCGGCATCATAAACATATAGCGGACAACCATATTTCTGGACCAGTGAGAGTAAAGTACTATTTTTCATTAAATAACTAGGATTGATATTTTGTTGCCGTGAGTTCAGCAATTTTAAGGATTACTTCTGTTGCCTTTTGCATTGATTCAAGTGGAACATATTCATATCTGCCGTGAAAATTATGTCCACCGGCAAAGATATTTGGGCAGGGCAGACCTTTATAAGAAAGTTGAGAACCATCTGTTCCTCCGCGAATAGCTTTAATCAAAGGTTTTACACCAACTAATTTCATCGCTTCTTCTGCAATATCTACAATATGCATTACAGGCTCAACCTTTTCTCGCATGTTGAAATATTGGTCTTTGATGTCAATTTGAATAAGATCCTGGTTTAGTCTCTTATTTATTTTAATAGCAACATCAGAGAATGTTTTTTTTCTTTTTTCAAACAGTACTTTGTCATGATCTCGAATGATATATTGAAGCTCAGTATTCTCTACATCACCTTTAACACTGGTCAAATGAAAAAATCCTTCATAACCTTCTGTCATTTCAGGGACTTCATTTTTTGGCAAAGCCTGAATAAATTCCGAAGCGATTGACATCGAATTGATCATCTTTCCCTTTGCATAACCCGGATGAACTATTTTTCCTGTAATCCTTACTTTTCCTGAAGCCGCGTTAAAATTTTCAAATTCCAATTCGCCAATTTGGGAACCATCCATGGTATATGCCCAATCAGCGCCAAACTTTTCTACATCAAACAAATGAGCCCCTCTACCTATTTCTTCATCTGGAGTAAAGCCTATTCTAATTTTACCGTGTTTTATTTCCGGATGCTTTACGAGGTATTCCATAGCACTTACAATTTCTGTAATTCCCGCTTTATCGTCTGCTCCTAGCAATGTTTTGCCATCTGTGGTGATGAGGGTCTGTCCTTTATAAAGCAGAAGATCTTCAAAATAGGAGGGAGATAAAACTATATTTTCCTCTTTATTTAAAACAATATCTTCCCCGTTGTAATTTTGATGAATTTGAGGATTTACATTGGTTCCGGAAAAATCAGGACTAGTATCAAAATGCGAAATAAAACCAATGGTAGGAACTTTATGAGTAATGTTTGAAGGTAAAGTAGCCATCACATAGGCATTCCCATCAATACTAACCTCTTCCAAACCAATTTCAACGAGTTCTTTTGCCAATGAATTTGCCAAATCCCATTGCTTCTTAGTACTCGGACATGTGTTACTTTCAGGATCTGACTGTGTGTCAATTTTCACATAACGCAAAAAACGCTCTAAAATATTTTCCATGTCTAAAATTTTACCAAAAATATCAATTCTTGAGCTCAGGCCATAAAAAAAAGGTTGTTTTTTTAAAAACAACCTTTTTATCTATTGGTCTCGATTCTTAAATGTTTATTTTAGAAATCACATAGAACTTAGGCAATTCGAAATCCGCCTTCACTCCGGGCCAGTCAATAATCCCTTTTCTATAGGTATAAGCAGTATTATCTAAATTTATTTGCTCCAAAGTAATTGAATCGACAAGCTCCCCATTTAAAGTTGGGTTTATCCATCCAACATAAATGTCTAATTCTTTCATCCGATAATTATCAGTTAATGTATAGGTCATCACTAATTCAGGATATTCTGTATTTGAACCAAAAATGGTCATGCTCACTTTACCCACTTCAATAATATTTGCTTCGGAACAATTATCTTCAATTTTTATATAAATAGGAAACTCCTGTGATAAGGGATCTTGCATTGATTTAAAATCAAATTCATTAGCCCAACCCCAGTTTATTTTATTTAGCTCTTGAAACGAATAGCAATCTTTATCCACGTTTTTTATAAATCCAAAATGAACCATCTGGTTATGATCCTGTGTGTCATTATTGCCCGAATTATTGTTTTCATTTTCACCAGTAGAGGAAGAATTATCTTCAGTTGTATTTTCACAATTATCTAAACATAGGTTGTGATACCAACCCCATCGGCTACCTTCAAACTCGATAGGTTGATCGCCTTTCCCAAATGCAGTTTCAGATCGTTGTATATTTCCTTCACTATTTTTCAATACAACAGAAGCGTGCATAGAAATAATTATACAGTATTCCCCATTTTCATCCGCTGGCCAATCGCTATCGATATCGATCTCAAATTGCACCGATTGGACATGATCGTGTTCACCGTGATAGGGGTAATGGCCTATTTTCGGATTTCCACTTGAAGTAAGAGGTAAATCAGATGCTTCACCGACAAATAAATGCGTTTCTGTTAACCACCAGTTACCTGCAGTTTCATAGGTTACATAGATCTTATTTTGGTCATTAGTAACTGTAATTCCACCAACATCGGTATTTTGTCCCGCTATTAATTCATATTCTATGGCATCACCACATTGCTTGTTCTCAGAATTTTCAATGACAGTATCTTGATTTCCCTTATTCGGCACCGCGGCAGAGGATTCTAATTTTGTGCCCGATTGATCAATACCCTCAAGGTATATTTCTTCTTCACTTTGATTACAGGAATAATTGATCCATAGCAAAGCGAGGAATAAAAGTGTTTTTATTCTCATAGCATTTTTTATTTATAACGCTAAAAGAGAATGTATATTTCATAAAATAGGGCCTTTTTTACTCTAATATTTGAATTCCGTCCAGTATGGCAAGAGAAGAACACAACCGTTCATCAATATTCTCAATACCATATATTTTTGAAGTTAGTGTATAGTATTCATCCGGTTTTGTCTTGATATAAATTTGTACAAAATTAAAATCAAATCCATTTTGATGCCCTTTGGAATGATCATAAAAAGACGGAAATCCTTGAACAGTCATTTCACCCTGCTCAATAAGTAGAAATTCATTTTTTACTTGAATGTCGATAAATTTCTTTTTAAAATCATCGTCAAACTCAACAGAACCTTGATGCCAGGCCACATCGAGAATGAAAGAACTCGTCAATTCTATCGTCGTATCTGCGGTATAAATCTCTGATTTATATTCATCTACATAAAGTTGTGTTTTCCAATGTTTAGGCAACTCTAATGTAAACTTTTTTAAGGCGTCTTTGTAAACCTTTGTATTTGAAAATGATTGGCTTGAAACACAGCCCAACTGAGTGCCAATTTCATCTTTTTTGCATGAAATGATAGAAAAAAATAAAGAGAAAAGTAATAAAAAAATAAACCTATTCATGAAATGTAATTTTTGATATTTTTTTATGCCCTGCCAACCAGGCACTGTTTTTTTGAGTAAAGCGAATGGTATAAAAAGATCGATCTGAAATCATTTTCCAATGTTCTCCGCTATCTGAGGATGTAAAAATCCCTTGGGTAGAAACTCCTACGATTTCCTTTCCATTTGTGTTTGGCACATATCTGACACAACTGATGTAGGGTGGCAATTCATTATCCGCTATTAAAGTCCAGGTATTTCCAGAGTCTTTGGTGATAGCTTTGTTTCCAATTTTTTCAGGCTTATCATCCCAATTACCGCCCATGATTATTCCGTTGTTTTCATCGAAAAAATCACAAGTATAAATACCCGTCATTTCTTTTCCTTGCACCATGGGTGTCTGCACTACTTTCCAATTCTCGCCTTGATCATTGCTAATAAATACACGAGAGGCTTTACCTCCGGAAACCATCCAGACAAAATTCTCCAGTGCTTTAATAGTTGAATTGCTCGCTGCAAAAGCAGCCTCACCGACAATTATTTTGGGTAATGAATTACAATCTGCTTTTGCCCATGTATCACCACCATCAACGGTTTTAATAAAGGAGAAACACTCTTCAGTAGGGTCACCCATGGCATAGCCTATTTTCTCGTTGGCAAAGGTCATGGCGTCATAAAATACATTTGGGTGTTCTTCCAAATAAACTAATTTAGGAATCATTTTAGCTTGAAAGGGTTCTATCTTAAAGAGCATCGCAGGATTGCCGACAGAAAGGATGAAAATGTTCTTTTGATTAAAAGCAATAGCTCTAAATTCAGGCTTACTTCCATCATTATTGATGATCGAATCTAAAGTTATCTTGTCATTTACCAGCTTTCCGAAGATCCCATTCGATCCGGCAAAGAACAAGGTTGAATCATTTAATACTTCAATGGCTCTTATGCTCGAGGGAATATCAAAGTCCTCAAATTCAATTTTATCTTGAGCAAAAATGGAAAGATTTAAGGATAAAACGGAAACAAGTAAAAGAATAGATTTGGTCATTTTTTATTTAAAGAAGCCAAAAATAAATCATTTACTTAAATAAAACTAATTAACATAATCTATCCTATTCTTCATTATTTGGTACATTTTATCTAGAAAAGGTAGCTCCACATCAAATAAAAATGAGTAAAATGAACAATTTCTTAAAAAAATGACAAAAACATTTTTACGACTAAATATTTTATTTTTATATTTGCTCTGTGAAAATAAAGAAATGAAATTGATCAATTTACATCACCATCATATGTTAACTTGCTTTCAAGCGAGCTAAATATGTTGTGATATATTCATAAAATATTAACCCGTTTGAGCACATCAAACGGGTTTTTTCTTTCCCATTGAGGTGCTTAGAAATATAATAAAAACAAAATGACACAATTAAAAATTGCCATTCAAAAGTCAGGCAGACTAAATGAAGATTCACTGAATATTTTGAAAGAAGCAGGTATTTCTGTGAGCAATGGACTAAACCAGCTTAAGTCTACTGCCTCAAATTTCCCATTGGAAATTTTATTTTTAAGAAATAGTGATATCCCTCAATATTTAATTGACGGAGTAGTAGATATTGCCATTATTGGAGAAAATCTTTTAGTAGAAAAAGGGGGGGACATTGCAGTTCTGGAAAAATTGGATTTTTCCAAATGCAAGGTTTCTTTAGCCGTTCCTAAATCTTTTGAGTATAATTCGATAAAAGATTTGGAAGGCAAGAAGATAGCTACTTCTTATCCGAACACCCTAAATAAATATTTGGATCAATTTGGCATATCGGCCGAATTACACGAAATTTCAGGATCAGTTGAAATCGCACCAAATATAGGACTTGCAGATGCGATTTGTGATATTGTCAGCAGTGGGAGTACATTGTTTCAAAATAACTTAAAAGAAGTTGAAGTTTTGTTTCGATCGGAAGCCGTAATTGCTGTTTCACCGGTGATAACGAAGGAAAAGCAAGGAATTTTGGATAAGCTCCAATTCAGGATCAAATCTGTTTTAAAAGCCAGAACTTCAAATTATGTTCTGCTGAATGCGCCAAATGATAAAATAGATGACATCGTCAAAATTTTACCCGGGATGAGAAGTCCGACGGTCCTGCCATTGGCAGCTGCCGGTTGGAGCTCGATCCATACAGTTATTGAAAAACAAAAATTTTGGGAATTGATAGACGAACTGAAAAGTGTGGGAGCAGAAGGGATTTTAGTAATACCTATTGAAAAAATGGTACTTTAAAGCGATGCGTGATGAATAAAATTCTATATCCTAAAAGAGAAAATTGGACGAAAATTCTCAAAAGACCTACAGCTACATTTGACAATATTGTTCCCCTGGTTCAAGAAATTTTCAGTGAGATTCAAAAAAATGGTGATAAGGCAATCAGAAAATATACTTTAAAATTTGACAAAGTAGATTTAAGTAATTTTGAAGTAAGTTCGAACGAAATAGAGGAAGCGGAGAAAGTAATTTCAAAAGAACTAAAAGAAGCCATCCAATTAGCTAAAAGAAACATTGAGACCTTTCATAGGTCGCAACGTAAAGAAGTGACAAAGATAGAAACCTCACCCGGGGTTATTTGTTGGCAGGAAAAAAGACCTATTGAAAAAGTGGGTCTTTATATTCCTGGGGGAACTGCCCCTTTATTTTCTACGATTTTGATGTTAGCTATACCGGCCCAACTAGCCGGTTGCGACGAAATTATTTTATGTACTCCACCAAACGATAAAGGTGAAATTCATCCGGCTATTTTGTACACTGCAAAACTTTGCGGCGTGACAAAAATTTTTAAAATTGGGGGTATCCAAGCAATAGGGGCGCTTACATTTGGAACAGAATCAGTACTAAAAGTAGATAAGATTTTCGGTCCCGGAAATCAGTTTGTTACAGTGGCCAAGCAAATTTCAACACAACATGGAATAGCCATTGATATGCCTGCCGGTCCGAGCGAATTATTGGTATTGGCAGATAAGTCCGCTAATCCGGTTTATATTGCGGCAGATCTCCTCTCACAAGCTGAGCATGGAACAGATAGTCAAGTGATATTGGTAACCGGCGATACAGATTTTGCTGAAAAAGTAGAAAAGGAAGTTAATGATCAGATTCAAAAATTACCAAGAAAAGATATTGCTCAAAAAGCCATAGAAAATTCTAAGATCATTATTTCGAAAAGCGATAATGATAGTATTGACCTGATCAATTTTTATGCACCCGAACACTTTATGATTTGTACCGAGAAGAACGATTTTTTTATCTCTAATTTAAAAAATGCAGGTTCTGTTTTTATTGGGAATTATACCCCTGAAAGTGCCGGAGATTATGCATCGGGGACAAATCATACCTTGCCGACAAACGGCTTTGCAAAGGCATACAGTGGGGTAAATTTAGATTCATTCATGAAATCGATCACCTTTCAAGAAATTTCAAGAACCGGAATCGCGGAAATTGGTCCGGCCATAGAAATGATGGCAGCCGCCGAGGGACTGGATGCGCATAAAAATGCGGTTTCCGTAAGATTAAATGATTTGAAATGAGTGCAAAATTTAACTTACAAAAACTCATTAGGCCCAATGTTTTAAAAATGAAGGCCTATTCTTCTGCCCGCGATGAATTTAAAGAATTAGGTGCAGAAAAAGTTTTTATTGATGCGAATGAGAATCCCTACGAAAACGGACTAAATCGTTATCCGGATCCGCAACAGAGGAATGTTAAGGCAAAATTGGCAGAAATAAAGGGCGTTTCCATTGAGAACATTTTACTGGGCAATGGCAGCGATGAAGTACTGGATTTAATTTTCAGGGCTTTTTGTAACCCGGGCCGAGACAATGTGATCATCTTACCTCCAACTTATGGGATGTATAAAGTATTGGCAAATCTGAACGACATAGAAATTCGGGAAGTTTTACTAGAGGCAACTTTCCAACCGAATACTTCACTCATCCTTGAATCTATTGATCAGTTTACTAAATTAATCTTTATATGCTCTCCAAATAACCCGACTGGGAATAGCATAAATGCTGAATACATAGAAAAAATTCTCGAAAATTTTAATGGCATTGTTGTTATTGACGAGGCCTATATCGATTTTAGTAAAAATGAAAGCTGGATTGAAAAGCTTGATCATTATCCTAATTTGATTGTCACTCAAACTTTTTCAAAAGCCCTTGGATCAGCAGCAATAAGGTTGGGAGTTTGTTACGCTTCAAAAGAAATTACAGCGGTTTTGAATAAGATTAAGCCTCCTTATAATATCAATAATCTAACCCAAAAAGCAGCATTAGATAGACTCCGAGATATTCGTTTAAGTTATCGAGAAATAAATGAAATAAAAGAATCTAAAGAATTGTTTTTAAATTACTTAAATAATAATAAAAAAGTAAAAAAAGCATTTCCTTCCGATGCTAATTTTGTTCTTGCCCAGGTTGATAATGCGAATTTGCGATACCAACAGCTGGTGGATAAAGGGGTTGTGGTTAGAAATAGAACAAATGAACCGCTATGTGAAAATTGTTTGAGATTTACAATTGGAACAAGAGAAGAAATAGAAAAACTAATGGATATTTTCAGCAATTTGGATTAATATGAAAAAAGTATTGTTTATCGATAGGGATGGAACCTTGATTAAAGAACCGGAAGATTTGCAGGTAGACAGTTTTGAAAAACTTGTTTTCTATCCTGGGGCTATTTCGAATTTATCAAAAATTGCCAAAGAGTTTGATTTTGAATTGGTCATGATTACTAATCAAGATGGTTTAGGTACAGATTCTTTTCCTGAAAATACTTTTTGGCCCACTCATAACTTGATCATTAAAACTTTTGAAAATGAGGGTGTTATTTTTAATGAACAATTAATTGACCCGAGTTTTCCTGAAGATAATTCACCAAACAGAAAGCCCAGAACAGGTATGCTTACCAAATACTTTGCTGAGGAATATGATCTTCAAAACTCCTATGTGATAGGTGATAGAATTACGGATGTTGAATTGGCTAAAAACCTCAATGCCAAGGCAATTTTTATCAATAACCAAAGTCATTTAGGCAAGGAAGAATTAAGTGTAGAAAGAAATCAGTTAGATCATTGGATTTGCCTTGAAACAGAGTCTTGGGATGAGATTTATGCTTTTCTAAAATTAAATAAAAGAAAAGCAGTTCTCGAAAGAAAGACGAACGAAACAGATATTAAGATCGAATTGAATCTGGATGGAACGGGTAAATCGAAAATTGAGACAGGTTTGCCATTTTTTGATCATATGTTGGATCAGTTGGCCCGGCATGGCGGTATGGATCTTGATATCACCGTAAAAGGCGACCTGGAAGTCGATGAACACCATACCATCGAGGATACCGCGATTGCTTTAGGAGAGGTTTTCTATGTGTCACTTGGAAACAAACTCGGCATAGAAAGATATGGCTTTACCTTGCCTATGGATGATTGTTTAGCACAGGTAGCTATTGATTTTGGAGGAAGAAGTTGGTTGGTATGGGATGCCGATTTTAAAAGAGAGAAAATAGGAGAATTGCCTACTGAAATGTTCTTTCACTTTTTTAAATCATTTGCAGATGGGGCAAAAGCTAACCTCAATATTAAAGCTGAAGGAAATAATGAACACCATAAGATAGAAGCTATCTTTAAAGCATTTGCAAAAGCCATCAAAGTAGCGGTAAAAAGAGATCCGGATAAATTGATTTTACCCAGTACAAAAGGATTATTGTAATGGAAAAACCAAAACAAAATATTGTTTTAATCGATTATGGCGCAGGAAACGTGCAATCTGTAAAATTTGCATTGAACAGACTTGGATATGAGGCTAAACTATCTGAAGAGGCTGATATAATTAAAAAGGCCGATAAGGTGATTTTTCCTGGAGTAGGAGAGGCCAGCAGTACCATGGAAATTTTAAAAGAGAAAAAATTAGACAAGGTAATTTTGGATTTGACCCAGCCGGTATTGGGAATTTGCTTGGGAATGCAACTGCTGTGTGGAGCAAATGAAGAAGGAAATACACAAGGCTTAGGGATTTTTGATGTTCCGGTATTGAAATTTCCTAATTCCGTTAAGGTGCCTCAAATAGGGTGGAATCAGATCAGTCAGTTAAAGTCGCCCTTGTTCGAAGAAATAGCAGAGTATGAATATATGTACTTGGTGCACAGTTTCTATGTTCCTAGAAACAATTATTCTATTGCCAATACTTTCTATGGCTTTGACTATTGCACCGCTATTCGAAAAGATAATTTTTACGGGGTGCAATTTCATCCTGAGAAAAGCAGTTTAGCCGGTGAAAAAGTGTTGGACAATTTTTTAAAATTATAATTGAATGAGGATAATTCCGGCAATAGATATCATAAGTGGTAAATGTGTTCGACTTACTAAGGGCGATTATAGCACACAAATTATTTACAATGAAGACCCCCTTGAAGTAGCCAAAGAGTTTGAGGCAAATGGGATAAAGTATTTGCATCTCGTGGATTTAGATGGAGCAAAATCGAGTAAAATTCACAACTATAAAATACTTGAAAAAATAGCCTCTAAAACAACCTTGCAAATTGATTTTGGAGGAGGGATCAAATCTGATGAAGATATTAGAATTGCATTCGAGTCAGGGGCAAAACAAGTAACAGGAGGAAGTATTGCAGTTAAAAATCCTGAATTATTTCAACAATGGCTTCAATGCTATGGAAGTGAAAAAATTATTTTGGGAGCCGACGCAGACAAAGGAAAAATTGCGACAAATGGTTGGCTGGAGGCATCGGAAATGGATATAATTCCTTTTGTAGAAGCCTACCAAAAACAGGGAGTTACCTATGTAATTAGCACGGATATTGCAAAAGATGGCATGCTGCAAGGCCCATCATTGGACTTGTACAGCGAATTGTTGACCAAATTGCCCGATATCAACCTTATTGCAAGTGGTGGAATAACAACGATGAAAGATGTTGAAGACCTCAAAGCACTTGGTTGTGAGGGAGCTATTATTGGTAAAGCTATTTATGAAAATAGAATTTCACTGGTAGATTTGAGTAAATTTATTTTAAACTAACTGAGATGATCACAAAAAGGATTATTCCTTGTTTGGATATTAAAAATGGAAGAACGGTGAAAGGGATAAATTTCCTCGATCTTCAGGATGCCGGCGATCCTGTGGAACTCGCTAAATATTATAGCGAAACAGGGGCGGATGAATTGGTTTTTTTAGATATTTCTGCGACAGAAGAAAGAAGAAAAACCTTGGTAGATTTAGTGACTAAAGTGGCAATGCAGATCAATATACCTTTTACGGTAGGTGGTGGCATCTCATCTGTTAGTGATGTTTACGAGCTTTTACATGCAGGTGCCGACAAAGTATCCATCAATTCTTCGGCAGTTAAAAATCCAGATCTCATCAATGAATTATCGAGTAAATTTGGTTCGCAATGTATCGTTGTTGCTGTTGATGCAAAACAAATCAATGGAAATTGGAAAGTTCATTTGGTAGGAGGTAAGGTTCCTACAGAAATCGATCTGTTCGATTGGGTTTCTGAGGTAGAACAAAGAGGAGCCGGTGAGATTTTATTTACATCAATGGATCATGATGGTACAAAAAATGGATTTGCGAATCAGGCATTAAAAAGAATAACAGAACTAATCAATATTCCTGTGATTGCCTCAGGGGGAGCCGGAAAAAAGGAAGATTTTGCTGATGCCTTCAAATTAGGCCTGGCAGATGCTGCCCTGGCAGCGAGTGTATTTCACTATAAAGAAATGGAAATTAATTCTTTAAAAAAATACTTAAAAGGGCAAGGAATTGCCATGAGATTATGAATGAATTAAATATAGATTTTTCAAAGTTTGACAATGGTTTGATTCCCGCCATTATTCAAGATGCGGAGACCAAAACAGTCTTGATGCTTGGTTATATGAATGAGGAAGCCATCGAAAAAACATATGAATTAAAGAAAGTTACTTTTTTCAGCAGAAGTAAAAACAGATTATGGACAAAAGGTGAGGAAAGCGGTAATTTTCTGCACTTTGTTAGTATGAAGAATGATTGCGATCAGGACACATTGTTAGTTCAGGTAAATCCTAACGGACCGACCTGTCATAAAGGAACAGACAATTGCTGGGGTGAACAGAATTCATCAAATTTTGGGTTTATATCAACACTTGAAAACGTGATTGAAAACAGGAGGTCGGATGTTGAAAATAAATCTTCATATGTCAAATCCCTTTTCGACAAAGGAATCAATAAAATTGCGCAAAAAGTAGGAGAGGAAGCGGTTGAAATTGTGATTGAGGCAAAAGATAACAATGACGAATTATTTTTAAATGAATCGGCCGATTTACTTTTCCATTATCTAATTCTATTGCAGGCTAAAGGTTACAGATTAGAGGATGTTATAGCTATTCTAAAAGAAAGACATAAGGCTTAAATGATGACTGAGTCGACCAAATATACCATTTCGAAAAAAGTAGGATCAAAAGATATTGATACCTTAAATCACGTAAATAATGTGGTTTATTTGGAATGGGTCAATGAAATCGCAAAGTTACATTGGGAACAGCTCGCAAAAGAGCATGTGCAGGACTATTACTGGGTGGTGAGAAAGCATGTAATTGAATACTTTAAACCGGCACTTTTGAATGAAGAACTCACAATTTCTACATGGGTTGGAGCCTCTAAGGGAGCTTTGTCGGATCGATTTGTTGAAATCAAATTTGGAGATACTATACTGGTGCAGGTTAAATCAACCTGGTGTTTAATTGATGCCAAAAGTCATAGACCAAAACGAATAACAGAAGAGATAACTCAATTACTTAAACCATAAAAAAAGACCCATTTGGGTCTTTTTTAGTTTTACCATCTACCGCCACCGTACATATTTACACCTACACTAGGAGAAACATAGGGACCATTTGGTCCAAAAGACATGTTTAGTCCAACACTTGTATGCATATTACCGCAAGATTGAACAACAAAAAGAGTGAAAAGTAACAGTATGATAGATATTATTTTTTTAAGTTTCATGACGAAAAGATTTTATTAGTTATTCCAAATTTGAACTGCAAAAGGAGCTCCATTAGGGTCTTGAATAATTGAAACTGAATTATTTCTAATACTCTGATCAGGTTTAAGCATAATTACAGCACCAAGAGATTCGGCTTTTTCGGCAAGTGCATCAACATCTTCTACTTTGATATAAGGAACCCAGGCAGAACGCATATTTTCAACAGGATTTTGCATGACACCAGAAAGTTTATTACCATTATTTTCAAACAAAAAGTAAGGTACAACCTGATCGTCTACTTTTTCTGATTTATAAGGTACTAACCCTTGGTAATACAAGAGGGAAGCATCCATATTACTTGTCCATAGTTCATTCCAAAGCCAATTATTGTTTTCCGACATAAACACTGGGTCTCCTGTATCGGAATGTACAAATGAAATATAGGCCCCTTGCGGATCTTGAACCAAAGCAGATTTTCCTCTACCCGTAAAATGAGCAATTTTAAATAGTGTTTTACCGCCTTTTTGCGTGTTATAGGCCACAGCCTTCTCTACATCAGGAACTGAAATGGAACTAAGCCATTCTCCAGCAGGGTGCTCGGCTGCATTTAATTCAATAATTCCTCCTATTGGCTTACCATTATGATAGATAACATGGTATTGTTGGCCTTCTTTTCCAAGCGTTTCATAAGTCCATCCAAACAAAGAGGAATAAAATTCCATCGCTTTTTTAGGATTAGGTGTAATTAAATCGTGCCATATAAACTGACCGTATTGGTAAGTGTTTGTTGGCGTGGCAGATATACTTGGATATTCAATCCTAGCACAGGATATTACCAGAACGCCAATAGCAAATAGCGCCAAGTAAATTTTAATCGTTTGGTTTAATAATTTCATAAATCAATTTGAATTTGGTTGTTATTGGTTTAAATTTATAATTTATTATTCATTATAAACTTATCCGGCGTATTTTTTTTACATTTATAAATATTGGATTCGATGTTTTATTCATTTCATGCTAAATATTTTTAAGAGATTTTTAGTTTTTATTTTAATCTGGACATGCACAAGTCATATGTATAGCCAAAAGGATTTATATACGTATAAGTCTGGTGTCTCTGAGAAAGAAAAACCAATAACATCATCATCCCTGTTCGGTTCTCCTGCGGTTAGCTCCTTTACCACAGATATAGAAAATATCAATCTTTATTTTGAATCGGAAAACATTCCCTTTTTACACCAGACACCTTCCAGTGAGTTGGAATTCTTTAATTTAAATTATGAAAGGGTAATGATTGAACCATCTGAGTTGAAATTTGTGATAAATAATTCAGATTCAACCATCGTTTCAGAACGTTTTTTAGCTCCTGAATCTATTCAAAACCTTTACACCTTAGATGAAATAATATACATCAATACCTTTGATGGGACAGACTTTTTAGATGCGAAAAAAAAGGCATTTGAAAAGCAGTATTTTTCATTAAAAACATACAGATACAGTAAGGATTATTATCAGTTTTATGATTGGAAGAGCCTCAATCATCCTCCGGTAAAAGAATTGAAGAAGGATTTAAAATTTTATGACAATAAGAGAAGTGCAATTGATTATGATACCATACAGTCTGAATATTTCTCTGAAAATTTTCACCATATCGTAGATCGACTTTCTGGTACGCATCTCACCTTTGGAAACAAATTGAAACTGTTGGAAAATGGCCATGCTTTCGACAAAAAACTTGAGCTGGTGAAAAATGCAAAAAAAAGCATTTTTATTGCTGTCATGTCCTATTATAAAGATTCAAGTGCTATGGTAATGGCTAAAGAATTGATCAAAAAATCAAAAGAAGGGGTCCATGTCGTTCTTCTTGTTGAAAAAGTATGGACAAAATTAATGATGAAAAAAGGTCTTAGAGATTTTCCAAAAAACAATATTACAGTGATTTATGCTGACGATTTTTTGAAATATGACAGACAGGACAGAGCCTTATTTCATAATAAAATCTGGATTTTTGACGAAGAAATTGCAATTGTCGGAGGTCAAAATATTTTGAATAGCGATAATATTTCAACAGGTTTCAATCACCAGAGTAGAGATTCGGATTTATTGGTTGAAGGTCCGGCAGTGACCGATATTTCTCAGAGTATCATAGAGATTTTCGAGAGATATAATTATCAGTTAAAATGTTCTGAGGAACAAATCCGATATATTGAACAGTTTCAAAAAAATATGCAGAACAGGCTCAGTCATGAATATGAGGAAAAACAGCGAGGGTCTGAGATCTATCAGGAAAAATTGGAAAACCCTTCAACGAGAATGGCAGGAGTTTGCAGGTATATTATTCAAGGTCCTCAAAATGATAAAAATTTGATCTCGAAGGTTTATCTACAATATTTAAATCAGGTGAAATATAAAATTGATTTAAATACGGGGAAAGTAAATTTCAATATCAATAACAGGGATGAATATTCATATTTTGAAGGATGGGAGCAACAACTATGGAATAAATTATTCGATTTGGCTGAGGAAGGAAAAGACATCAATCTAATTTCTAATGGTATTGATGGTGGTTACGGTGAGCTGAGCAACCATATGAAAAGACAATCTTTTGTCAAAAATAAAAAATGGTTATTTGGGAAAGCTTATCCTTTTATTGCAAAAAAATTAGACAGAAAGGCGGCTCATAGAAATTATCCCTTCTTGCGTTCAGTTCAGGAAAAAGATAATTTTGATGTGTGGTTCTATTTTCAATATATGCACTCCAAATCCTTTATGATAGACCGCTTTATTGTTTCTGTGGGAAGTTTTAATCTGGATAAATGGTCTGCCGATAAAAGCCATGAATCTGTCCTTATTTGTCAGGATAAAGATTTATCCAGACAATATGAATACAATTATGTTTTGGATCTGGTAAATTCCACCCCCGTTCCAGTTAAATTTAAATAAAAAAAGAGAGGCATTGCCTCTCTTTTTAAATCTCTAACTTATTCAAAAGTTCTATTAATCTCGGATCGGAGGGTCTGGGTGCATCTGCATCGACAATTTTTCCTTCCTTATCTATCAAAATAAATCTCGGTATCCCCTGAATATTGTAATCCCTTACGAAATCAGAATTCCATTCTTGGTTTGCAAGTAATTGAATACCTTGTAAATTTTCATCTTTTACCATGGCCAACCATTTTTCTTTGTCGTCCAATTTGTCGATCGATAAACTTACAATTTCTAGGTCCTTGCCTTTATACTGCATATTTAGTTCCTTCAAATACGGAATTTCCCTTTTACAGGGGGCGCACCAGGTGGCCCATACATCAACATAGACATATTTACCTTTTAAATCATCTAAGGAAACTAAATTTCCATTCACATCAGGATAATTGAACTTTGGCGAGATAGTGCCGGGTTTAAATGCCATTAACCTATTGTGCTCCGCTTCATAATTATCGTTAAAAAACACAGTCATTTTAAGATTAGAGTCTTGCTCCAGTTTTAAAACTTCAGGATCAAGATCTTTCGCTTCTTTCAATAATTGTTCATTTCGCTTTGAAATCTCTTCTATTTTTGCATCGAACTCAGGTCTTTCAAGAGAAAAGATCGCATCAATATTATTCATTAGATCAAGATCATCGATATAGGCCATTTTATCAAACATATATTGGTTGGTACCGGCGCCTTTACCCTCAATTTCTCTTGAGTCTTTAAAGTTTTCAGCGTCAAAATTAAAAGTGATATCATAACCATTTCGCAAATGTAAAACAGACTGCTGTGTTCCATCTGAAATGCCGTGAAAACCATCGTTCACTTTTAAGGTATCGCTATAAGTTCCATCTTCGTTTACAACTATTTCTTTCATGAAATTATTGTTCCCCATTATGGTCAGCTTTTCACCTCTTTTGTTAACGATCTTGCCTTGTAAAGTGACATAATCCTTTGGTGCTTCTTCCTTACAACCCATAATCGTAACGCCAAAAGCAGCAATTAGTAGACCTTTTTTTATTAGATTCATTTTTTTCATTTTTTATTTTCTAGTTTTTTTAATTTATCTTTTAGCTTAAATGTTCAGTGATTTTAATAAATCAGATAATTCTTCTGATGAAGGACGAGGTGCATTTGAATTTACGATCATTCCATCTTTATCGATCAAAATAAATCTAGGAATTCCAAGGATGCTGTAATCTTGTACAAAATCGGATTCCCAGGCATTGGGAGCAAAAATTTGTACGCCTTTCAAATTCTCTTGAGCCACCATTTCCTGCCACTTATCGTGATCTTTTGGATTATCGATACTCATACTCACAAAAGTGATATCCTTATCTTTAAACTGTTCAGTGATTTCCTTTAAATAAGGAATTTCTCTTTTACAAGGTCCGCACCAAGTTGCCCATACATCAACGTAAACATACTTTCCTCTTAAGTCATTTAAAGAAATAGTTGAACCGTCATAATTCTCATAATTTTCGAATGTAGGAGAAGGTTGTCCCTTGCTAACTTTGATTAGTTTGTCATATTTTTCCTTAATATCTTTTTTGTGCTCCTCATTTGTGGAGGCAGTCATGAACACATCGAAATAGGGTTGAACGTCTGAAGTATAAGTAATACCGTATTTAGCATCTGTATATAGTAAGCTATTTTTTAATGATTCGCCTTTTACTTCATCAGCAATCAATTTTATATAATTCAAAGAATAGTCTTTGGCAAGATCTTCATCGGAAACTATTTGAGCGCTATAATAATTATGCAAATAATCTCTATAGCTGGTTAAATTTGCCAGCTCATTATTATTGAGGGATAATTGATCATTAAAAGACTTGAAATTATCCGATACCCTAAAATCAGTATCTCCTGATACATATTTTTTCTGTGCCTCATAGTTTTGCATTCTGTTTGCCCAGGTATAAAGTATATTCGATTCTTCCAATTTCTTAAATTCTTCACTCAGTCCTTCCTGATTGCTCAAAAATGTTAATTGATTTTCCTTTAAATCGGATACTTTTTTGATGAAATTTTCTTCATCCAAACTTCCAAAATATTTATAGGTAAGGGTATCACCCAATTTTTCATTATTTAAATAAGTAGCCGATAAATAATTGTTTTCTGCACTTCCGGTGCCTTCAAATTTTAATGTCTCATCAAATAAATTGTAATCCAAATTGACTGAAATTTCCGTTCCGGGTTTTAAGAAAAGAGTTGAACTTTCTTTGTCTAAACTAATTCTGTAATATCCGGGGCTCAGATCATAAAGCGTATCTCGGAATTGTCCGTCTTCTAAAATATTTAGCTCCTTAACGGTGTTGTTATCAATATCCCGTATTTTGATGATGTTTTCAGAATGGTTGATCACTTTTCCATCTAATACGGCAAAGTTCTTACCCTGTTCTTTCTCTTTATTGCAGGAAATCAATAAAGTAATTGATAATAAAAATAATAAGTATCTCATGAACATGCTTTTCGACTGCCAAAGATAATATTAAATACACATTTGAACCCGAAGAAAATTGATTTAACAAAACTTTTAAAAGTTTGCCATATTTATTTCGATTCTTTGGATTGAAAAATGATTAATTTGCATGAAATTTTTTAGGAATGGCCGACTATCACCATATCAGCAGAGAGCAATTGGATTTATATAAAATTCAAGATATACTTCAAAATGATATTAAACTTAAATTATCTGAAGAATCAATAGAGAAAATTGTTCAATGCAGGGTTTATTTGGATGCAAAACTTAAAGAAAGTGACGATCCGATTTATGGAATTAACACAGGGTTTGGTTCACTTTACAATGTAAAAATAAATAGAGATCAACTTCAAAAACTTCAGGAAAATTTAGTGATGTCCCATGCCTGTGGTACAGGTGAAGAGGTGCCCTCAGAAATAGTGAAATTGATGCTTCTTTTTAAGATCCAGTCCTTGAGTTATGGATTTTCAGGTGTACAACTAAAAACCGTTGATCGACTTTTAGATTTTTTCAACTACAATATCTATCCGGTAGTTTATACCCAAGGCTCTTTAGGTGCTTCCGGAGATCTTGCTCCTTTAGCTCATTTAAGTTTGCCTTTAATTGGTCAAGGAGAGGTTTATTACGAGGGTGAAAAAAGAAAGGCAAAAGATATTTTAGATCTATTTGGTTGGGAGCCTATAGCGTTGTCGTCTAAAGAGGGATTAGCCTTGTTAAACGGAACTCAATTTATGAGTGCCTATGGTATTTACCTTCTGCTAAAAGCATTTAAACTGTCTTATTTGGCCGATTTGATCGGTTCATTGTCATTAGAAGCCTTTAACGGAAACTTATCTTCTTTCGAATCGATGATTCATCTTATACGCCCCCATAGGGGTCAGTTAAAAACTGCAGAGCGTATTCGAGGGTTTTTAAAAGGAAGCGAATTGATGGAACAGTCAAAAAAGCATGTGCAGGATCCCTATTCTTTTAGATGTATACCCCAGGTTCACGGAGCCGTTAAAGACGCATTGCGCTATGTTGAAAAGACCATGTTGGTAGAAATTAATTCTGTAACAGACAATCCAAATATTTTTGTCGATCAAGATCGGATCATCTCAGGTGGGAATTTTCACGGGCAACCCCTGGCTTTTGCGCTTGATTTTTTGGGCATGACATTCGCTGAGATTGGTAGTATTTCAGAAAGAAGAATTTTTCAGCTCATCTCAGGAGCAAGGGAATTGCCTCCATTTCTGGTGGATAACCCGGGCTTAAACAGTGGATTTATGATTCCTCAATATACTGCTGCCAGTATTATTAGTCAGAACAAACAGTATGCAACACCCGCATCTACAGATTCAATTGTTTCGAGTAACGGACAAGAAGATCACGTAAGTATGGGTGCTAATGCAGCTACCAAAGCAAAAAGAATTGTGGATAATGTGCAGACTATTTTAGGCATTGAGTTAATGAATGCTTCTCAAGCCTTGTATTTTAGAAGACCCTTAAAAACATCTTCTTTTTTAGAAAATTTTCTCGAAGCTTACCGAGCAGAAGTCCCGTTTATTGCTAATGATAAGGTGCTACACGATGATATGATGAAAAGTGACCAATTTATTGAATCGATTATGATTGATAATGAGGATATGTTTAGTTAAAACTTTATCAATCATTTTTAATATTTCTTGCTCATTTTAAACAGAGTTTGATATTTTTGCAATCCAAAATACAAGATTATGCCCACTATTCAAGAATTAGAAAATTTCACCATTCAAGTAAGAAGAGATATTGTTAGAATGGTACATGCCGTCAACTCTGGTCATCCGGGTGGATCATTGGGTTGTACAGAATTTCTGACGGTTCTTTACAACAATGTATTAGAATACAACAAGAATTTTAATATGGATGGTAAAGGGGAAGATCTTTTTTTCCTTTCTAATGGGCATATTTCGCCGGTATATTACAGTGTATTGGCGAGGTCTGGTTTTTTCCCTGTTAAAGAGTTAAGTACATTCAGAAAATTAAATACAAGATTACAGGGCCATCCAACTACCCATGAAGGTTTGCCGGGCGTTAGAATAGCCTCAGGTTCTTTAGGGCAAGGTTTGTCAGTCGCTTTAGGTGCGGCACAAGCAAAGAAATTAAACAAAGACAATCACTTAGTGTATACCTTACATGGTGATGGTGAGTTACAGGAAGGCCAGATATGGGAAGCAATTATGTATGCGGCAGGCAAAAAAGTAGATAATATTATCGCTACAGTAGATTATAACGGGCAGCAAATAGACGGATCGACAAATGAGGTAATGCCTTTAGGGGATTTAAAAGCGAAATTCGAAGCCTTCGGATGGGATGTTTTAGAGGTTCAGAAAGGAAATGATCTTAAGTCAATACAAGATGCTTTGACAGAAGCAAAAGCTAGAACGGGTAAAGGTAAACCCGTATGTATTTTATTACATACGGTGATGGGGAACGGTGTTGATTTTATGATGCATACCCATGCATGGCACGGAAAAGCTCCCAATGATGCACAGCTTGAAGTCGCCTTGGCGCAAAATCCTGAAACTTTAGGAGATTATTAATCTCATGGTTGGTATTCTTTAAAGGTACCATCCTTAAAAAAAATAACAATTCTTTCTATAGATTGTGAACTCTCTGAAAAATCAGGGAGTTCTTTTTGTGCTGATCTTTGAATTAAAATGGGGGAGGACTCTTCTTCATTATTCGAAGGTTTTGGAAAAATACCTTTCCCGTTCAATAGCCAATATAATTCTACTTCATCAAAAGCTTTTATCACCTTCATAACAAACTCCAGACTCGGTTTATTTCTACCAGATAAAAGATGGGAAATACTCGATTTTTGAACATCTATTTTATCTGCAAATTGAGAGGCCGTGAGTTGATAAAATTCCATGACAACTCTTAACCTTTCTGCAAATTGATCACTGTTTATCATTGTAAACAAAATTGTATTTTACAAATGTAACTCAATTTCCTTTGATGAGCAAAAGATTCGAAATATTGATTAATAACAGTGTAAATATGATCAATTATCAGTTTATATAATTAATCATAAAACACTGATAAACATATATTAAAACATATTTAATACTTAGCAGATAAATATAAGGACCATGAGTCCAATAAATGATCAGTAATAGTTTACTTATGTAAATTATTTTGTCCAATTGTTGTTTTACAATTGTGAAATATAAAAAGTTTACATTTGTAATATGATAAAAATTGATCCTTGTTTCCTGGATAATTGGTACGCTGGAAATTTTCAAAAAGCAATAAAGGGTAGGTATATTACAGCACAATATATCGATCCAATTCTCACTCGTTTTGGACAACCTTTTAAGGTTGTTCATCTCGGCTATTCTCATTTGGGTAAACCCATTCATAAAATAGAATTCGGTCAAGGATCCCATAAGGTTCTGATATGGTCTCAAATGCACGGAAATGAAAGTACAGGAACCAAAGCAATGTTTGATTTGCTCAATTTTATCGAGAAACCAGGTGATTTAAAAGATGTGCGAGATTCAATAATGGAGAATTGTCAGATTCATTTTATTCCTATTTTAAATCCTGATGGTGCTGAACTTTACACCAGATTAAGTGCTCAAAAAATTGATCTGAACAGAGATGCAGTTGATTTGCTTGCTCCTGAAAGTCAAATCTTAAATCAGGAGTTACAACATGTTAATCCCCGGTTTTGCTTTAACCTTCATGATCAAAGAACTATTTTTAGTGTAGGTCCCGACAATAAACCGGCCACACTTTCCTTTTTAGCTCCATCTACAGAAGTTGATAGAAAAATTACAGAAAGCAGAAAAATAACAATGTCTGTAATCTCGGGTATCAAATCACTTTTAGATCATTTTATTCCGGATCAGTTAGGCAGGTATACCGATGAATTTTATCCAACCGCCACAGGAGATAATTTTCAAAAGGCAGGATATCCAACAGTTTTAATTGAATCTGGCCATTATCCTAATGATTATGATCGTGAAATTTCCAGAAAATATACTTTTTACAGCATTCTTCAAGGCTTGAATAGCATTGCAAACGGGGTAAAGCATTTATCGTATCATGACTATTTTTCTATACCCGAGAATGAACAGAATTTATTCGACATCGTTCTTAGGGGTGTACAATTTAAGGGAGAAATAACAGATATTGGTGTTCAACTGAAAGAGGAACTAAAGAATACAACGATTAAATTCGAGCCGACGATCGTAATTACAGGAGATCTTAGTAAGTATTCTTCAAATATAGCCCTTGAAAAGGCAGATACAACCAAACTTAAATTTAATTCCGAGAAAAATGTTTTGATGTATATTATAGATAATTTACCTATTCAATGAATAAATTGCGATTTTAAGTTTTTTATTTAATTTTTTTTATGATATTTGCAATTGATTTAAAAATGAACTATGTCAAAATTTAAGTTAGATGAGCTCGATCATCAAATCCTCGAAGCTTTGATAGAAAATGCCAGAACTCCGTTTACGGATATTGCCAAGAATTTATTGGTTTCGGCAGGAACTATTCATGTTCGTGTGAAGAAGATGGAGGAAGAAGGAGTGATTAAAGGCTCTACCCTTACAGTAGATTACAACAAAATGGGATATACGTTTATTGCCTACGTAGGAATTTTTCTGGAAAATTCTTCAACTACATTTGATGTAGTCAAAGAGATAGAAAAGATACCTGAAATTACTGTGGCCCATTTAACAACTGGAAAATTTTCCATTTTTTGTAAATTAAGGGCAAAAGATACACGACATGCAAAGGATATCATCTTTAGCCTTGATAAAATACCCGGAATTAAAAGAACAGAAACATCCATATCTTTAGAGGAAGTGATAAATGATAAGAAAAGGTTGATGCATAAAATATTTAAAGAGATAATATTTTAATCAAAATCAACATAACTTTAAAAAATCCCTTATTGATAGGGATTTTTTTTTGTGCTAATTTGATCTAAATAATTATATGATTTTTCAACTCTTAGTTCTAATTTAGCAGGCAATTTATTTCTATGAATATTCCGATGAACTTCGACACTTCTATTCTCAATAACGAGATTTTGATCAAGCTTTATCAATCAATGCTAAAACCGAGACTGATTGAAGAAAAAATGCTTGTATTACTCAGGCAGGGAAAAATTTCAAAATGGTTTTCAGGTATTGGCCAGGAGGCTATTTCAATTGGAGTAGCTCTTTCTCTTACTAATGACGAGTACATTTTACCCATGCATAGAAATTTAGGGGTCTTTACCTCAAGAAATATCCCGCTTAGAAAATTGTTTGCCCAATGGCAGGGAAAATTAGAAGGCTTCTCAAAAGGTAGAGAAAGGTCCTTTCATTTTGGTACTAATGAATATAAAATTGTGGGAATGATTTCTCACCTCGGTCCGCAAATGGGTATTGCCAACGGCATTGCTCTCGGCGAATTACTAAAAAAAACAAATAAGCTAACTGCAGTTTTTACAGGTGAAGGTGGCACGAGTGAAGGTGATTTTCACGAGGCTCTGAATGTGGCATCTGTTTGGAAATTACCTGTTTTGTTCTGTATAGAAAATAATGGGTACGGATTATCAACACCTGTTTCAGAGCAGTTTAATTGTGCGGATCTGGCCGATAAAGGGATAGGGTATGGCATGGAAAGCCATATCATTGATGGAAATAATATTGTTGAAGTCTATACCAAAGTAAATGAAATCGCCCAAAGTGTGCGAGAAAATCCAAGACCCATTCTTATAGAATTCAAAACTTTTAGAATTAGGGGTCATGAAGAAGCGAGTGGCACTAAATACGTTCCTCAGGAATTACTTGATTTTTGGGCTTCAAAAGATCCATTGGAAAATTTTAGGGCTTATTTAAAAGAGAAACAAATTTTGTCTGATGAAGCTGATATTGAGCTCAAACAAGCTATTGCACATGAGATCAATGAAGAATTGGATATCGCTAGGGCTTTTCCTGAATTGTCGTTCGATGAAGAAAAAGAACTCTCCGATGTTTATGCAGATTCGGACTTTGAAATAATAAGTCCTATTGATAAAAAAAAGGAACTCAGAATGGTCGATGCAATCTCTGAGGCATTGGATCAATCCATGCAGCGTTTCCCGGATTTAGTGTTAATGGGTCAAGACATTGCCGAATACGGAGGAGTGTTTAAAATTACCGAAGGCTTTATAGAGAAATACGGTAAAGAGCGAGTAAGAAATACGCCTATTTGCGAATCATCGATCATAGAAGCTGCCTATGGCTTATCTGTGAAAGGAATCAAATCGGTGGTCGAGTTACAATTTTCAGATTTTGTTACTTCCGGGTTCAATCCGGTGGTCAATTTGTTGGCTAAATCTCACTATCGCTGGGGGCAAAAGAGTGATACAGTTTTGCGTATGCCCTGTGGTGCAGGAGTAGGAGCGGGGCCATTTCACAGCCAGACCAATGAGGCTTGGTTTTTTAAAACCCCGGGCTTAAAAGTAATTTATCCGGCATTTCCGGCAGACGCTAAAGGGTTGTTGGCAACTGCTATTGAAGATCCTAACCCGGTCATGTTTTTTGAACATAAAATGTTGTACCGTTCAGTACGACAGGAAGTACCGGTAGATTACTACCACATTCCATTTGGCCAGGCCAATCAATTAACTACTGGTCATGACATTACCATCATTGCCTATGGTGCGGCAGTTCATTGGGCCATGGAAATTCTGTCAAAGGAAAATATTAGTGCAGATCTGATCGATTTGAGAACATTGATCCCTCTTGATACGGAAACTATTTTCACATCTGTGAAGAAAACGAATAGGGCAATTATACTCCACGAAGATACTTTATTTGGGGGCTTAGCTTCTGAAATTTCAGCCCTGATCACAGAAAACTGCTTCCAATTTTTAGATGCTCCTGTAAAACGTGTGGGCAGCTTGGAAACACCCATACCTTTTTCAAAAATTTTAGAAGCCAATTACCTGCCTCAAAAGCGGTTTGAACAGGCTATCAAAGAACTTTTATCCTTTTAACGCTTATTTTCCCAAGGACATAAATTATTTGATTAACATTAATTTATTTTAATTAAATTTGACTAATTAATAACTAAACCCTTTTCAAATGAAAAAAATACTTTATTTCATTTTTGCTTTGGTCATCATATCGTGTAGTTCTTCATCATCAACTACTTCGTCCGCTCCAAAAGCAGAAAAACTCAGTAAAAAAACGCTTAAAGGTACTTGGGAAATCACAGACATTAAGTTTATTGGTGACAAAGGACTTTATAAGGCATTCTTATTTGACTTAGCTGATTCTCCTTGTTTTAAAGGAAGTCAATGGGTATTTATACCAAATAACGGATCAGGTAAATTTTCTTTGCCCGGCGGTTCAAATTGTGAAGCTGTAACAAATAGAATTCATTGGTCTTTTTATGAGCCAGGAGATGCCACTTATCAATTCCAGTTTAAGTACGTTGATGAAAAAGGAAAATCACTTGATGCAGCGAATACAGGTTATCGAAGCAATATTGACGAACTAACGCCAAATTCAATGATTATGAGAGTGGCCTCTACCTATGAAGGAAACCCATTCGATGTGTTGCTTACTTACACAAAAGTTTCTGAAGACATAACCCTATAATTTATATTAAAATGAAAAGAATTACAAGTATATCTTTATCAATGATTTTAGTTTTAGGACTGACATTGAGTAGTTGTACCGCGCTTCAAAATGCCAATAATACACAAAAAGGGGCAGGTCTTGGAGTTGCAGCCGGTTCATTGGTTGGCGGATTGATTGGCGGAAATATAGGAGGAGCATTGATAGGTGCTGCAATTGGTGGAGCTGCCGGAGGTTTGATTGGAAACCATATGGATAAGCAAGCCGACAAAATCGAAGCAGCCGTTCCGGGTGCAGAAGTTAAGCGTGTAGGAGAAGGAATTCAAGTCGTATTTGACGATAAAAGTGGAGTGAATTTTGCATTGAATAGCGCAGATCTTACTGATGTGGCAAAACAAAACTTGAATGCAATTGCCGAAGTTTTTATTGAATTTCCTGATACAGATTTAATGATAGAGGGATATACAGATGACACAGGTGAGGAATCTTATAACTTGAAATTATCTGAAAGGAGAGCCAAATCTGTTGAAGCTTACTTAAAATCTCAAGGTGTAGGTGCTGCTAGATTTGCAAGTGTGAAAGGATATGGAGAAGCTAGTCCTAGATTCCCTAATGACAGCAAAGAAAACCAAGCGAAAAACAGACGTGTTGAGATTGGTATTGCTGCAAATGAGCAAATGATTCAGGATGCTAAAGCACAAACAGAATAATCAAAATAGTTTATAAATTTGTTAAAAGGTCAGTTTACTGGCCTTTTTTTATTTCTATATTGATCATCAGAAGGACTAAATGGAGGCCTATATGTCAAATTTGGATAAAACCCATACGGAAAAAGAAATGGCTATTGTCATTTTAGCTGCAGGAGCTGGAACTAGAATGGGTAAAATTAAACAACTTTTACCTGGGAGTAAACATTCCATTTTAGAAGAAGCAATTGAGAAGGTCTTGAAATTGAAATCTCCCAATGTTTTTGTTGTCTTAGGGGCGCATTACGAAACCATTGAGCCCAGCATAAACGCATTTGCCCATTCGTATCATTTACCACAAAGCATGGCAAAATGGCTTGGGTAGTTCTATAGCCTATGGCACAAAATATATTATGGAATGCACAAAGGAAGTTAGGGCAATTCTTTATGTTTTGACAGATCAACCTTTGGTTGACGAAAAATATTATAATACACTATTAAACATATATTTAAAATCGAAAAAAGGAATCGTTAGTTCAAATTACAATAGCAAACCGGGTGTTCCTGCTATTTTTGCAAAAAAGTATTTTAAAGACCTGACAGAACTAAAAGGAGATGTGGGAGCTAAAAAACTAATGATGGAAAATTTACAAGACCTCGAATTGTTGGAAGAAAAGCCTAATTTACTGGATATCGACAGTCCTGAAGACTATTTAAATTATCTTGAATCTATCTGATTTTTCTATTTATATTTATCGTTCTTAAAATTATTTTACATGAAGAAATTGCCTTTATCTAAAAACTTCTTTTTATTAAACCTCACCATTTTCTTATTTGTTTTTACAGTAAATAGCCAAAATGATGAAGTCCAGATCAAATCATTCTACGACAACGCTTTACTTCAAGGAAAAAGTTATGCCTGGTTAGATCATTTGTCAAATGACATAGGAGGACGCTTATCTGGTTCTGAAAACGCTGAGTTGGCTGTGAAATACACAAAACAAGAATTAGAAAAATTAGGTTTAGATGTTTATTTGCAACCGGTTATGGTCCCAAAATGGGAGAGAGGCACGCAGGAAGAAGCATTTTTCACCTTTGATGATCAAAAAATACATGTAAGTATCTGTGCCTTGGGAGGATCTATCGGAACTCCTAGCAGTGGAATTGATGGAGAAGTCATTGAAGTGAATGGGATGAAGGACTTGGAAAAGTTGACCCTAAAAGACGTGAAAGACAAGATTGTCTTTTTAAATGAACCGATGGATCCTACGCAAATACATACTTTTGAAGCTTATGGAAATTGTGTAAACCAGAGATATTCAGGTGCTCTTGAAGCCGCAAAAATAGGTGCGAAAGCTGTGGTTGTCAGGTCTTTAAATCTTCGTTTGGACGACTTCCCTCATACAGGTTCAATGACCTATGCCGATATGGAAGTAGGAAAAAGAATTCCATCTGTTGCCATCAGCACAAAAGATGCAGAAAAACTGTCTAAACTATTGAAAGAAAAGTCTGAGCTGCGTTTTCATTTAAAAACGTCCTGTAAGCAATTTGACGATGTACAATCTTATAATGTGATTGCCGAAATGAAGGGAAGCGAATTTCCCAATGAAATTATTCTGGTGGGAGGCCATTTAGATAGCTGGGATCTCGGCGACGGTGCGCATGACGACGGTGCCGGTGTGGTGCAATCTATGGATGTTTTAAGGCTCTTGAAATTAACGGGGATCAAACCTAAAAGAACCATAAGGGTAGTACTTTTTATGAATGAAGAAAATGGATTAAGAGGAGGGATGAAATATGCCGAGGAGACAAAACTTAAAAATGAACGACACATTTTTGCTTTAGAAAGTGATAGTGGAGGATTTACCCCCAGAGGATTTTCATTTGATTGTAATGCGTTGTATTTTAATAAGGTTCTCACATGGAAACCATTATTTGAGCCCTATTTAATTCATTATTTCAAGCAGGAGGGAAGTGGGGCAGATATTGGTCCTTTGAAAAATGAAAATACGGTTTTAGCGGGTTTAAGACCGGATTCTCAAAGATATTTCGATTATCACCATGCCTCAACTGATACCTTTGACGCGGTAAACAAGCGAGAACTAGAATTAGGTGCGGCTACCATGACTTCATTGGTTTATTTATTTGATAAATACGGTTTACAGGAAAATTCTTTAAAACATTAACTGCATGAAAAAGAAAATATTTTATGTTCAAATTGTTTTCATTTTAATCCTAAATTCTATCTTGATGAATGCTCAGGAAACTAAATTACCCTATCATACGATTCCGGAATATCCCGAAAAAATGACAGAAGCGGCAATTTTGAAGAGAACCATTGACGGACTGGGTTTTAGATATTACTGGGCGACAGAAGGTCTGGAAGAAAAGGACCTGGAGTTCAAAGCAACTGAAAACAGCAGATCGAGTTTACAAACTTTGGAGCATTTACACAGTTTATCTAAGGTCATTTTAAATGCCTTTGAGCAATTGCCTAATCAAAAATCAGAAAATGAAGAATTGAGTTATACGGAGTTGAGATCTGCAACTTTGAACAATTTTCATAAAACTTCGCAGATTCTTCAAAAAACAGAAAATGTAGAAGATGTTAAAATTATTTTTGACCGTGATGGACAAGTTTCCACTTTTCCTCTGTGGAACCTTATCAATGGACCAATTGAAGATGCCATTTGGCACTGCGGACAGGTAGTTACTTTAAGGAGGACTTCCGGAAATCCTATTAACCCAAAAGTGAATGTCTTTTTGGGGAAATTAATGGATTAGAGACTTTTTAGTGATAGAGATAATTAATAGTATTTTTTCAGACTTCGACCTTCTTTGGGCAGGCATTGCGTGTATTTTTTTAGGCATGAGCAAAGCCGGAATCAAAGGAATAGGTGTTTTAGTGGTATTGCTCATGGCTTTTGTTTTTGAGTCCAAACCCTCCACAGGTGTATTGATTCCTTTAATGATTTTGGCGGATGTCATGGCGGTTAACCATTATCACAGACATGCCCAATGGAATTACTTATTCAAATTACTTCCCGCTATGTGCGTAGGGGTTTTGTTCGGAGTTTGGTTTGGACAAAGTATTTCAGAGGCTTTATTTAAACAGCTAATGGCCGCATTTATCTTACTTACAATATTGATCATGGTTGGTTTAGATCAGGCAAAAAAAAGAAATATTCCAAATAATGTATTTTTTTCCGGGGGTATGGGCTTATTGTCCGGTTTTACTTCTATGATTGGAAATTTAGCGGGTTCATTTGCGAATATTTACTTTCTAGCCATGAGATTGCCTAAAAACGAGTTTATTGGCACAGCGGCCTGGCTTTTCTTTATGATCAACGTATTTAAATTGCCGTTTCATATTTTTTCTTGGAAAACGGTGACCACAGAGTCGCTTAAAATAGATCTGTTTTTAACTCCTTTTGTTTTTATCGGGTTTTATTTAGGAATTAAGGTCGTTGAGCGAATCAATAACGATGCTTACCGAAAATTCATTTTGTTTGTCACAGGTTTGGGTGCTATCTTTATTTTGTTCAAATAGTTTTACCCATGGAAGAGATTTTTTTTCAATGTCCTTATTGCTGGCAAGAAATATCCATGTTGATGGATCCGTCGATCGCTGATCAACATTATGTAGAAGATTGCGAAGTTTGCTGTAATCCTATAGAAATAAATCCTGTGTTTCAGGAAAACGAATTGATCGAATTAAATATCAGAGCCCTGGATCAATAGCTTTTTGTCTTTTGAGCTTTGTCCATTTCAAATAATAGAGAATGGCAAGAGAACAAACGCCACAAATAAAAAAACCGACGAAAAGGGGAAGAGCAGTTGTCTCGATATTTTTTCCGATAAAAGTACTGATGGGTATGGCCATAGAGGTTGAAATAAACCCTGTTATGGCGGCTCCTATACCGGCAATATGACCAATAGGCTGCATAGCTAATGCCCTAAGATTTCCAAATAAAAAGCCTATGGTAAAAAATTGTACGGCAAAAAAGACAATGAGTACCCAAGCCGGGGGATTGCTTTTACCCGAAAATAATAAGACAAATAGTAAGGAGCTCAAGATAAATCCAAATAAGGCAAGCGTAACCAATTTTTCCATGCCAAAGCGGATCACAAAAGTACCGTTTAAAAAAGTAGCCAGGAGTATAGTAATGGATAATCCCGCAAATATCATCGGAAAATCATTAGCCATATTGTATTGATTGTGAAATATTTGCTGTGCAGAACTTAAATAAACAATAAAAGATCCTGTAATAAAACCGGATATAATAGTAAATCCAATCGTACGGGGGTATTTACTCAATTCTTTGATCCCGTCTAAGAATAAATGCCATGAAAATTTTGTGCGATTCTCAAGAGCTAAAGTCTCTGGTTGGCGTTTCCAGAACCAAAAAGATACCATTAAAGTAATCATTAATTGGATGTAAAAGATGGCGTGCCAATTGTAATGATCCAATATGAATTTGCCTGCTGCAGGCGCAACAATAGGCACAAGTAAGAAAACTACGGTTACAAAACTCATGATTCTCGCCATAAAATCGCCGCTATAGGTATCTCTGATCATGGCAATACTAATTGTTCTGGCAGCTGATAATCCCATACCTTGTAAAATTCTTCCGAAGATCATGGTTTCTAAATTTTCTGCTTGTAAACAAATAAAACTGGCGATTATAAAAAGCGTAAATCCGATGTATACAATGGGTTTACGGCCAAAACTGTCAGAAAGAGGACCAAATAGCAATGGGCCAATTCCTAAACCTAAAAAGATCATTGAAATGATAAGTTGGTTTTGGCTAGCGTCAATAGTTCCAATTGAAATGCCAATAAGATCCAAGGCCGGCAATAATGCGTCGATCGCTAAAGCTACAACCGACATTAATGAAGCCATTAGGGCAATAAATTCGAATTGTTGGAGGTTTGATTTTTTCACCGAGCAAAAGTAGGGGATTCTTTTGATTCTGTTAGACGTAAGGTTTTAAAATATCCTATTTAACATAATATAAATTATAGTACATTTTATAAATAGCTTTATCCTGTGGATAAAGCTATTTATAACACAGATGGCGCGTTGGCGAAATTATGATGTTTAGTACTGCCCATTCTATTTATAAAAAAAATGATAGCTATAATGTAGTATTATGTAAAATATCCCAGAAGCTGTATTCATTCTTTACAATATTGAGTATTTGAGCCATTAAAATTTTAAATACGCGATTCTCGCGGAATAAGAATTTTAGATTTATAAGGAAGTCATTTGTCGCTAAAATAAGAATGGCTTGAATAAAACTTTTGGAGGTCATTTTTTCCTGAATTCTCTTGGACTTTCCCCTTTGAGCTTTTTAAAAGTTCGGTTAAAATGACTTAAACTTTCAAAGCCACATGAAAATGCAATTTGTTGTATACCTATATTTGTGCTTAACAGTAAATGACATGCACGTTGTATTCTTGTTTGATTTAAAAAAGAAACAAAAGAATGCCCTGCATGACTTTTAAACCATCTGCAAAATGATTGTGGCACCATATTAGTTAACTCAGACATTTGACTAACGGTTAATTTTTGGTCTATATGTGCTAAGATAAAATTTGTGGTTTTAGATATTTTGGCCTGTACTCCGTATTTGCGATATGCATCGAGGTAACTTTTTGAAGCCAAAGCCACACGATTATGATCTTCAATTAAGCATTGTATAATCTCCATAAGTGTTGCTAATTGAGCTATTTTAGATTTCCTTTGAAAACTGCAAATTAAATCAATTAAATGCCGGCTAGGATTTATAAACTGAATTCCGCTTTCTGCGTCTGCAAATAACCCGTTGAACACCCTACATTCTGGGAAATGCTTAAAAATACCTTTATCAAACTGAAACACAAAAGCTTCACAATTAGACTCTTCCGCTTCTTGTAAACTTACCCAATGATGTGGTATGTTCTCTCCTACCAAAACCAAATCAAAATCTGCGAACGGCAATATAGAATCTCCTATAAAACGTGTACCCTTTCCTTTGGTAATTAATGTTAACTCTAGTTCTGGATGGTAATGCCAATAAGGTAAAAAGGCTTCGGTTTCAATTTTAAAAAACCGAAATGATTGCTGCAGCTTTTCTAATACTATTTCCTCTAATTCTGGTTTCAAGTTGTATAAGTTAACGCTATTTAGCATCAATTATACGAAATAATGTTTAAATCCGCATTGTTTTGGTTTAAAATGATAACTATTTTGACATGTACTACTGTAATTTTGAACTGTAAATTTTATCATTTTTTCCAAGGATACAACTGCAATCCTCAAAGAGACTTACAAACTAACCCAAGAGTAAATTGCTTTTTATCAAAAAATTGGATTTAGCCCCAAAGATGATATGAAAAACTTCCAAAACAAGTAAACAATTAAATTTGTAAAAGGCTAATAATTTCACATAATAATAAATTCGTCTGATGCGGTATAAATTAGTTCAACAGATCAAGAACAAAATTAATAGACTCTTGAGAAGCCAGATCAGTTCCTTCACTCATGGTAGTCGCAGCCCCGCATGCCACTCCAAATTTTAACATTTCTTGAGCTGAAAAATTATTTTTTATGCCATAGACAAGCCCTGCTACTAAACTGTCACCAGCACCGATTGTACTTTTTACCTTTATAGAAGGTGCTCTTTGATAAATGACTCCAGTTTTTGAAGCTATAAACGCCCCCTTTGGTCCGAGTGAAACAACAACATATTTGATATGTTTATCATTAACAAGATGCAGAGCAAAATGCTCTTGTTCTTTATTTGATAAAAAGGTCTCTCCAGCCAGTTGGGCTAACTCTTTCTGATTTGGCTTTATCAAATATATCGGAAGTAATGCCTCTATGGTCTTTAACAAGGCGGAACCCGAAGTATCTACGATGATCTTTAGGTTCTTGTTTTCTACATATTTTATCATTTGAGCGTAAAAATCATCAGGCATATGTTGTGCTAGACTTCCACTTAAAACTAAAATGTCATTTAATTTCACCTGTTGACAGATCGCAGCAAAGATTTGATCCATTTCTGATTTCGAAATAGAATTACCGGGCATACCAAATCTGTATTGAAGATTTGTTCTTGTATCGGAAACTGATAAATTTTCTCTGGTAGGTTCTTTTACGGATATACCGGTAAAGTTTAAACCCTCTTTTGACAAAAGACTTTCTAAGTATTTGCCATTATCTCCTCCTGAAGTAAAAAAACAGGTAGATTCAGTTTGAAGTCTGGACAATATCCTTGAAATATTGATGCCACCCCCTCCCGGTTGAGTTCTTATTGAGTAGCAGGAAAGCTTTTGTTCCGGAACAAGACCATCAACCAAAGCGCTCTTGTCTAAAGCAGGATTTACAGTTAAAGTTATTACATCCATAAAGATTTACTTTTAATAGTTAAAAATACTGCTTTAAAACCAGATAAAGGACCTGGGCTTCCCTCCCACCAGTAAATAATTAGTTTTAAACGTATTGTGTAGTTTTCTTGAGAAATATTCAAAGTTAAAATTGAAATTCAGAACCTGTCAAATATAAAGAATCGACAAAATGGACCATAAAAAAAGCCCGTCATAATCGACGGGCTTCTAATAAACTTGAAAGTATATGTATTAGATAACTTTTACGTTCACTGCGTTTAATCCTTTGTTCCCCTCTTTAAGATCAAATTCAACTTCATCGCCTTCACGAATCTCATCAACTAATCCTGAAATGTGAACAAAATGTTCTTTTTGGTTTCCGTCTTCAGTGATAAATCCAAAACCTTTGGCATCATTGAAGAACTTTACTGTTCCTTTACTCATTGTAATATATTTAATTTATAAAGTGCAAAGGTGGTGATATTTATTTGATATACAGACCAAAAATATAAATTAATTGAATTTTGGCTTAAATTTGGCAAAATGAATGAATTCGTAATTTTACTTTAACGACCTATTAATTTCTTTAAAAATGAAAAGATTGTTCCTAGTTCTTCTGTTCACTTCAAGTATTTGTTTTTCTCAAATTGATGTAGAGGGTCGGGATGTAGTTCCCATGTCTGATACGTATCAAAAGGCATATAAATTGGGATCTGTCTATTATCAAACAGGAACCAAAATTCCATTCACCGGTGTACTTTACGGAAAGTATGATAATGGAAATTACCAAACCATGCAAGAATATGTAGATGGGATTGGTAATGGTAAGTGGATTGATTTTAATCCGGAAGGAATAAAAGAATGTGAAGGAACCTATCGAGATAACCGAGTTGAAGGACCCGTTAAATTCTTTTATGAAGATGGCAGTATCAAATCTGAGGGACAATATCTCCATTGGAAAAAACCAATTGGTTTATGGAACTACTATGACAAAAAGGGAAACCTTGTTCACACCATGACCTATACAAATTAGTTCAAGGGTTTAACTAATTCTTTTATATCTGGTATTCAAAATAAGGGCCGTAATGATCATGGTCATGCCAAGTAAACTCCAAAAAGTATAAACTTCATTAAATAGTGCTACACCCAGTAACAAAGTAAAAACTACTTCAATATATTTTAATGGCGCGATTTGGGATGCACTCGCTGTCTGAAATGCCTTTGTCATGTACAGTTGTCCGAAATATCCAAAAACACCCAAACTAAGAAGAAAAACCCATTCTAAACCAACAGGTTGAACCCATTTACCAATGGTTAAAATACCTCCAACAATGGTTGCAGTTACCATAAAATAATTGACCACCACAACCGGATGCTCACTATTCCCGATCTTTCCGAGGATGATATAAACCATTCCACTAAATACAGAGGCAATTAAAACAAGAATCAACCCGTAAGTATCAACTTGTTCATCCAATCCTTTAAGGACTAGAACTCCGGAAAAAGCAAGAATAAAAAATAGCCATCTCAAAGGTTCTATTCTTTCCTTTAATAAAAAAACGGCGAAGATTGCGGCGAAAATGGGAGCCAAATACCTCAAGGAAACAGCGGTCCCTACCGGTAAATATTTGATAGACATAAAGAAGAATGTCATTGAGGTCACCCCTACTAAACCTCTCAAAATCAATATCTTTTTATTATTGCCCAGAGGAGCAATTCTGTTTTTAATAAGCAATCCGAAAGTAAAGAATAATGACCCTATAGATCTTAAAAAAACAATCTGAGCCGCACTAAAACCATCGAGATATTTTACCGTGACATTCATACAAGCAAAAGCAAAAGTACTGATGATCATATATTTAAGTGCCTGGTATGATGTCATTTTAAAAAATTAACATGATAAATTGTTGTTTAACGAATGTATGAGCAACAATTCTCCTATTGCTAGTCAGCAAACAATTCTTCTTTTGAATCTTTTACTGCCAGTGTTTTGATATGCTTAAAATTGTTCTTTAAATAAAATTTACTTAACCCTTCTTCTTCTATGGTTAGCCAGTATTTTTGATGCTTATCCAATTCTCGCAATTCTTTAAGCCAGATCGAACCGAGATTTTTACCTCGTTCCTTTTCAGGCACCCAAAGATAGCCTATGTATAAATAATCATTGGAGAACCAATGATGTGCTTCTTTTGCATATGCCTTCATTTCCGGAATGACACTTGAAAATACGATACCTCCTACCAAAATTTCTCGGTCATTTTCAATGACATACACTTGAGCACTATTTTTTAGAGCCTCCCAATGTGGGATGATAGATTCTTGCCACGCATCAGGCAGTATGTCAAAAAACCGACTTGCGCAGTGATTGATATTTTTAAGCATTTTATTGCATTAGAGTAAGCCCCAGGACCATAATTTATCTGAATCTTCATGCCAGCGATCCCCAATATCTGTTCTGTAATAACTATTGTTCACGATAACATTTTGAACACGGTTATACATGTTTTTTTGTGCATCTCGCATAGTGAGACCGGTGCCCGTAATTAATAAGGCAATTCCTGTATCACCTGTTATAAGCCATTCATCTTTCACTTTTTTTAGATGCATGGGATGCAATCCTTCTTTCATTTCTTTTTTTATGATGACAACAGCGTCTTTAGAAAAAAGTTCAAAGGTCTTTTTGTCTTCGTAAGGAAATGGCGGCACAACAATATACACCCCAACCTGGAATCCTTTTTTTACATTTATTTTAAATTTTTGACCTTTTGCCAATTTAAAGAAAAAATCACCTATGGGTTCTAAAATACCCGCGCGTTGGATCATGATCTGAGGAAAACCAAATCTCGACGTAAATTCAAGCGGAAAAATTCCATTTCCATTGACAATACAATTAATGTCCAGATGTCCTATAAAATTCGATTTTGCCAGGGTAGGTTCAAATTTTTTAAGGGTGGCCTCAAAAATTGGAGAATCTTTGGTCCAGAACATACTAGTCCCCATTTCGCCGGTTGAAACACCCAATTCCTTCGGAAACAATTTTTTATGTTCAAAAGTAATGTTTACCGGTTGGATAAACTCTGTCCCATTAAAAAAAGCCGCGATGGATATTTCAACTCCTTTTACCTTTTTTTGAATTTGAAAATTACCAAATTTATCACCCCATGACTTTTCATAGGCTCTTAAAATACGCATGACATCAGAACCTTCATCATCATTTCCTACAAATAAAAGCTGTTTGAGTTCTTGGGTCTCTCCGGATGGCTTAATAACATATGCGTCCGGATTTTTTTCAATAAATTCAATCGCATCATGAAAATTGAAAAATTCATGCGATGGCAATACCTTTATTTTATGCTTTTTTAATTGTTCATGACCAAAATTTCGATCTAATTCAAGACGATCAGTATAGCGTGAACCTCCCACGACCAATTTTCCGGAATTTCGCAGTTTTTCGCATTCCTCACCATACCCGGTATAATCAAAAATAATTAAGTCGGCCCAGTCTGTATGTTTTTTCCAATCAGCAACTTTTAAACAAAAACCTGTACCAATTTCACGACAAAATTTCTCTTCGATGTACATTTTGACAATATTGCCTTCTTTAAGCATGGCATTGGCAATGTCTAAGGTCTCCCCGTATTTTGAGACCAGCAAAATTTTTCTGGCACTCGATTTATCTTTTTTCAAAAAATATAAAGAATTGAAGGTTTAAATATTTTTTCAATTTTACGAGCAAACAAACTAACTTTCTATCAAGCTGAAAGAAATAGCTGAGTCAGGAAAATCTGAGACAAATGTAAAATTTAATTTAGTAATTATTAGAGGTGCTCAAAAATATCTTAACAAAATGAAAGACCTGGAAATTACTATTTTGACCCATTGAATTTGACCCTCTAAAATAGCAGATCAATAATCCTCAGTCAAATCTTTCGTAACCCTTTTAACGAGCATTCCGACGGTGAGACCCTGTACTAATATAGAAAAAACAACCACCATATAGGTTATCACGAGAAAAAGATCCCGATGCATTTCCTGCTGTAAACCAAGCGCAAGCGCAATTGAAATACCACCCCGAAGACCGCCCCAGGTCATGATTAAATTCGTTCTTGGAACAAAATCCAATTTTTTTTCAAAAAATTTAACTGGAATGATCAAGGATAAATATCTGCATAAAAGAATAACAGGAATAGCCAGTAATCCGGCTTCTATATAATTGAGTTCAAAAGAAAGAACGAGTATTTCCATCCCGATAAGTACAAATAGAATGGTATTTAATAAAATGTCGATAAGTTCCCAAAATTTATCGACATAACTTTCAGTAATCTTAGACATCGCACTATTTCTGACAGTATCATTGCCGACAATCAACCCTGCGACGACCATAGCAAGTGGTGCCGAAACATGAAAGCCTTGAGCAATCACTGTTCCACCCATCACAGCAGCTAAAGTGATGATAACTTCCACATCATAATCGTCTATAGATTTCATTAATTTATAGGTTATATAACCTAGTACAGCACCTAAAAATAGACCTCCAAACACCTCCTGGGCAAATAATTTAGCCACATCTGTAAAATTTATCCCCGCTCCACCTAATCTGGCAATTTTAAAAATTGTCAAAAAGACCACTACTCCTACTCCATCATTAAACAAAGATTCTCCTACAATTTTTGTCTCCAGTCTTTTTGGTGCACCGGCTTGTTTTAAAATACTTAAAACAGCTATAGGATCTGTTGGCGATATAAGGGCACCGAATAATAAACAATAGATCAGTTGTATATCAAGTCCAAACAGCGGTAAGAGATAAAACATACTTATACCTACCAAAAAGGTCGAAATTAAAACGCCCAAAGTGGAAAAAGCCAGAACCGGCCAGCGCTGTATCTTTAGTTGTTCAAAATTGGTATGCAAAGCTCCTGCAAATAATAAAAAACTTAGCATGATATCCAGCAGTACCTCCTTAAAATCAATATGGGTGATGATATATCTTTCTGCATTCAGCAGGGTTGAATCAAATGCACTAATCGCAAAAACACCTAAGGTAAAAAGGATAGTAATCAACATTAAACCGATCGTATTGGGTAATTTCAAAAACCTGACGTTGATATATCCAAAAATGGCGGAAATTGAAACAAGCACAGTAATGATTAGAAAGTAATCCATTTGATCAAATTATTTATGCGCAATTTAAGTGAATCTTGTATTTTATCAAACTATTTAAAAAGTCTCTTTTTACGATTGATGAAATAAACTCCTGTGAGTAAGATGAAAGCTGCCACAATAGATTGCAGAGATAGGTTTTCATCCAGGACATACCACCCCAGGATCAGAGCAATGACAGGATTGACATAGGCAGATGTAGATACTTTTTCGGTTGAAACAACTTTTAATAAATAATTAAATGAGGTAAAAGCGACAATACTGCCAAAAACGATCAATAAAATCATTGAAATTAACGAAGAGTTGCTCCAAAGAATTGGCGAAAGCCATTTTTCACCCAAAATAAAACTGATAATAAATAAAAGAATTCCGCCAGTTATCATTTGGTATCCCGTGCTAACAAAATAGTTGATAGGCATTTCGTGTTTTGCCACAAAAACACTGGCATAACTCCAACTTATAATACAAGTCAAAATCATTAAAATTCCGATGAAACTATTTCCTTGCAGATTCAATCCTTGCTGATTGACCAATATGATCATCCCCAGTACTCCTAGAACCACACCTATAATGGCTTTGGGAAGTATCTTTTCTTTATAAATAAGGCGCATTAACAGTAAAACAAAAATGGGCTGTGTAGAGGCTAAAAGAGCGGCAAAACCACTATCGACATATTTGAGAGCCCAGACAAACACCCCGTTGCCATAAGTTAGGAATAAAAATCCGGCAATAACAGAATTGATAAATTGCCTTTTAGAAATTTTTAGATCGTAGTTTAAAAATTTTGAAATAATAAAAATGATCGTACCTGCCGAAATAAATCTGATCGATCCCAGATATAAGGGAGAAACTTCCCCTACTATGATTTTGTTCAAAAGATAAGTAGAACCCCAAATCACATAAATGGCAAAAAAAGCCAATACGATTAATACTTTATATTGAGGTTTTGCCAAATTATTTTAAGTTGAATATAAACAATAAAAATAGATGTAATGTCAATTAAAAACGGTGTTCAAATCTATGATTTTAATATACAACTCAGAATAAAATATGAGTAAAAAAGATAAAAAGGTTTAAACTCTCTTTACTTTAACGGCATTCATACCTTTCATTCCTCTTTCGAGTTCGAAAGTTACTTTGTCATTTTCGGCAATTTCATCGATAAGACCACTGACATGGGTGAAATACTTTTCATTATTTTCAAGATCAATAATGAATCCAAATCCTTTTGAAGTATCAAAATAGGAAACTTTCCCATTTCTAATTGGATCCGGCTCTTCTAACTCTTCTTTTTTAGGAATAGCAATTTCTATACTTTCAACATCAATCTCAACTTTCATACTAGGATCTGGGGGTGTATCTGTCAGATTCCCGTCGTGATCTACATAAGCAAATTGAATTCCCTTTTTTCCGCTTTCTTGTGCCTCAAGTTTACGGGCTTCCATTTTTTTTCTTTTGTCTTCTCTCTTTTTTAATCTTTTCTTTTCTTTTTCTGATTTATTAAATGTTTGTTGAGATTTTGCCATTAACGTGGTTTTTAAATTATTAATTGAAGTTACTTAAAGAAGTAAATTGAGAAAATTAACGTATGATAGAAAAGAATTATGGTATAAAAAAAGGTGGCCTTTTAGAAATACGAACAATTACAAGGATAAATATCGACGAAATTCAATCTTTGCAAATATACGCATCAATTTGAATATGTTGTGATTTGAAGTCTTAATTTTATTTTTGGATCAAGATTGTATGGCTATAAAACCGCAGTTTCCATGGTGACTTAAAGAGAAATCAACCTTAAAAAAGGAGGTTTTATATAATAAAAAAGGAACCCCGATTTCATTTTTTTTAACCGATAAGAACCTATTTTGAATTTGATACTTCTCAGCAATCTTCTCGATCAATTTTTGATAAACAATACTACTTTGCTCAGCATGATTCTTATAATTTATGTTGAATAGAAATTCATCAAAATGATCTGCTAAAGAATTTGTCGATACCGTGGAAATAGCATAATCTGAGGTACTCGTTCTTGTAAAAAGTATATGATCATCGCTCCAAACCTGGCCAACCGATTCGGATAAAATCTCACAGTTTAATTTTATCGGATAAAAACTCCTTTTATTTGAAGTTCTGCTCAGAATCTTATAGGCACTTTCTTTCATACTCCATAATCTCCAAATGGCAAGATCAACATTCGGTGATGAATCAATAAAGTCTCGTTCTCCCGCCGTAAAAACCTTTTTTAAAAATCGTTGTCGCCTCTCTGAGTCAAATTCAGTGATCTGACGAAGATCGATAACATCAATTCCTATCATTTTTTTTCAGACAATTTTAATTCAATGATCTCCAAAGCAGATTTGACAGAAAGCATTTTCTCCATAGAATCGTTGTCAATTTCTATATCAAATTCATCTTCAACATCCAGAACAATATCGACCAAATTTGCGGAATTGATTTTCAAATCACCGATAAAATCTGTTTCCTCGGTTAGCTGCTCAAAAGCTTCTTCGTTCTGTACATAAGGCTTGACTATTTTTTTCAACCTTTCGATAAATTCATTTTTGTTCATATCAATATTTTTTTAAAATAACGCAGGCATTTACATCGCCAAAACCAAAACTTGCTTTAGCAATTATATTTAATGGTTTACTAATCAATTTTTTAGGAATTCTATCACTGTCGATAAGTTCTAAAATTTCCGGATGGACATCTTCACAATTGATGGAAGGAAACACGAAACTATGATATAATTCTAGCACGGCAGCAACACTTTCAATAGAGCCTGAAGCGGCTAAACAATGACCTATTTGTGATTTTAAGGAGTTGATGTAGGGAAAATCTTTTCCTCCTCTTCCTAAAGCATTTGACCAGTTTTCTATTTCCAGACTATCTTTGGCTGTAGCAGTTAAATGACCATTGATACAATCAATATCATTTGAGTCAATTCCTGAATTCAATATGGCCATCTGTATACATCTTTGAACAGCTTGGGGGTTTGGCGCCGTCATTGACCCTCCATTTCTTTGACCACCGGAGTTTAAAGCTCCACCTAATACTTCTGCATAAATAGCGGCTTTTCTTTCCAAGGCACTTTCTAAAGTTTCCATAACTAATGCCGCTGCACCACTTCCGGGAACAAATCCAGAGGCACTTTCACTCATGGGTCTTGATGCTTTTTCCGGATCATCATTATGTTTATGTGCCAATACCCTCAAGGCGTCAAAACCACCCCAGACATAGGGACCATGATCAGCACAACTGCCGACTAACATTCTATTCGCATGACCGGCCACAATTCTGTCATAACCTAAAATGATCGCCTCCGTACCTGTTGTGCAGGCCGAAGAATTAGTAGTCACCATATTTCCCATTCCCAACATTCCACCCAGATAGGCACTTACACCGCTGGCCATCGTTTGCGCCACGGTTGTACTGCCTAATCGGCGGACTTGTTTGTCATCTACTTTATATATGGCTTCTCTAAACTTTTCAACTCCGGAAGTTCCGGCACCAAAAATAATTCCGCTATGATAATCGGGTTGATCAAGATTAATATGTAACCCTGCATCTTTCCAGGCATCAATGCCTGCCATACAACCGTACATAATTCCGGAACTTTTGAAGTCGCGTAACTGTAGTGGAGTAAAATAGGCCGATTTTAGCTCTTCAGTGACATCAGGAATACCGCCAATACAACAAGAAAAGTTTAGATCTTCTAACTCTTTAAAGAATTTGATGCCTGACTCTCCCCTTTGAATAGCCTTCGAAAATTTCTCAATACCTATCCCATTTGGAGATACTACACCTAATCCCGTAATGACGACTCTTGTTTTCATACTTATTTGATCATACCGGAAATTTCGCCCCGACAGACTAATTCATTTTTAGCATTGAACATGTTAACCTTGCAATTTAATTTATTGAATCGGAAGTATACCTTTTCTGACTTAACAACAACTGTTTCATTTGGAAAGACCGGCACGTAAAAATCAATAGTTTGCGAGGTCAAAGCTATTTTAGGTTCTTCATTTTCTGTATAAGTTTCTTTCAGTAAAAAAATTCCTAAACATACCACACCGATCTGAGCCATGGTCTCGGTTAAAATGACTCCCGGCGTAACGGGGTAATTTTTAAAATGTCCTTGATAGAAATACTCATCCTTGCCGTAGGTGTACTCACCTACCACACCATCAGCCGAAATTTCATGTAACTTATCTACAAATAAAAACGGTCTTTGGTAGGGCAATAAAGCAATTATTTCATCGAGATCTGTCATCTTTAACTTATATGTTCACCTCCATTTACCGGAATGATGGCACCATTGATCCAGGCTGCTTCATCTTTGCAAAGCAAATAAACTGCATTAGCCACATCTTCAGGCCTTGTCAAACGTTTAAATGGATTTCTTTTGAGCGTGTATGATTTGATCGCATCGCTATGAGGGATCATTCTGAATGATGCCGTATCGGTTACCCCGGCCTGAATACAATTGGATCTCAGCCCGAATGGCGCAAATTCCAGTGCTATATTTCTGGAAATTGCTTCAAGTGCCGCTTTGGCTGCGGAGACTGCCCCGTAATTGGGCCAGGCCTTTGAATTTCCCTCACTTGTAAAAGCTAAAATTCTTGCGTCTGATGAAAACAATGACGAATCAAAAATAGCTTTTGTCCAAAGGTATAAACTAATCGCCATCGCATCAAGTGTCAAACGAAAATCCTCATTTGACAATGTGCTTTGATGTTCATCTACCATTGCCTTTAAATGCCCTTTAGCAACGCTATGAATAAAAGTTCTTACTTTACCTTTCCCTCCCATTCTTTCTTTTAAAGATGCTAATATCATAGCGAGATTTTCAGACTTTAATCCATCCATATTGAAGGACATGAATTGTACTTTCTTATTCTTTATCCGCTCAAATTGCTCCTCAATTTTGGCTAAATCTGCCCTCCTATCTCTGTGAACAATGCAAATATTCATTCCATGCTCGGCCAATTTTAAAGCACTGGCTAAACCCAATCCGCTGGAACCGCCAAGCACAATAGCCCAATAATCTTTATCTTCAAATTCTCTTACCATTTTAACAAGATCCTTTGTGCAGAAAATCCAGGGCCAAAACTCAACATCAAGCCCAGGTCACCAGCTGGCACTTGTCTATCTAAAAATCTTTCCAGCACATACAAGACAGTTGCACTGGACATATTGCCATATAACCTCAATACCTCTTTGGTATCGTCTATATTTTTGCCAAAAGAACCAAAAAGCTCTTCAACCGTTTGTACAATTTTTTTTCCGCCGGGATGAAAAATCAAATGATCTAAATCTGAGATCGCCAAATTATTTCGCTCCAAAAATGGAATGACAATTTTTGGAAAATGATCTGAAATAGTTTCGGGTACTGATTTGTCTAAGATCATCTCCAGGCCTGTATTTCTAAGTTTAAACCCCATCATATGTTCTGCATCGTAAAAATGATACATGGCCTCATCTATAATTTCTGGTCCTGTTTCGTTGTCGTATGAAGATAAAATTACGGCAGAGGCTCCATCGCCAAAAATAGCAGCACTCACAATGTTTGCCATTGAAAAGTCATCGAGTTGGAAGGTTGAAGTTGGCGATTCAACCGCAATAACTGCAGCTCTTTTATTAGGATTGGCCTTTAAAAAATTTTTAGCATAGATAATCCCTGACACACCTGCAGCGCAGCCCATTTCAGTCACTGGCAATCTAACAATGTCTTGTCGCATGGGTAGTCGGTTGATCAAATAAGCGTCTAAGGACGGAATCATGATCCCCGTACAACTTACGGTGATAATAAAATCTATAGAATTAGCCTCTAAACGAGCTTTTTTCAGGGCCTTTTTCAAAGCTAACTCGCTCAATAAAATGGATTCTTTGATATAAATATCATTTTTTTCTTCAAACGAAGTCTTTAAAAATACATCCTCAGCATCCATGATGGAATATCTTTTGTCAACACCTGCATTTTCAAAGATCTTTATCACCTTTCGCTGAAATCTTTCCTCTTGTCCGGACAGCCATAAATTTAAAAAAGGTATGATCTCGGCAGTGGTTCGGGAATATTTTGGGAGTTGCTTTGCAACCGATGTTATTTTTACGCTCATTGTTGAAGTATCCATTGATAACGAAATGCCCATCTCCACTTTATGTGTCTTTTTACTTTAAGCTGATCTGACATTTTTTCTAAATCCTCTGATTTGAATCCTTTTAAAATAGAAATTAATCCGTCGTTGACGATCATTTTATTCGAAATAGGTAAACAAAAAATTCTAAAAAGAAAATAGGCCATTTTATGTCTGTGCAGATCATTGACTAAGATACCTATTTTTGCCTTGCTGATTAACTTTTTTAATAAGTCTATAATTTCTTCTTCGGTAAAATGGTGCAGAAAAAGGGTTGTAAGAACGATATCACAAGGGTCTACATCAAAAGTAGCATCTAAAACATTGGACTGTTGAAAGACAATTTCCGGATAATCAGAGGATGAAGCTTCAGCATATTTTACCGTATTTTCATTGGCATCTATCCCTAACAACTTAAAAGAAAAGCCGTTCTTTCTTCCGTATTCGGCTATAATTCGAAGCATTTCTCCATTTCCGCAACCCAGGTCTATAATTTTATAAACCCTGTTTTTCGACTGATTCTTCATCAATTTTTTAAGGCCATTGACGGTAACTGTATTGCCACCCAACAAAAAATTAATCACGGCTAATTGATCCAGAGATCTCGTGAGCGACTCTCCGCCAATCTCAAAATCATCCATCATCTCAACTTCTGTACTTCTTTTTTTGGTATCTATCATGACCTCGAAAATTCTTTTATAGGTTTCCCGTGTGTGAGACGAATAATGGGATCCAGAGCCATCGGAGCAAATTTTAATAAAGACATGGAAACTTCTGAAAATCGATTCATTCTAAAAAGCTTCGCTAAATTTCTTCCAACTTGCAAACGGGATTTAAATGCCTTGTTCCACTGTAACTGATAAGTTTCTTCCAATTTTTCTCTTGAAATTTGTTGTGAAAGAAATTGAATAATTAGATTAGAGGCGATTTGAGCCGAATGAATGGCCATTCCCATACCGTTTCCGCATAAAGGGTGGATCAATCCGGCACTGTCTCCACACATTAAAATATGGTGCTCGACAACACTTTTTTGATCAAAAGATATCTGACTAATCGCCAATGGTTTTTCAAATGTAATTTCAGATTTTTCAAATATTTCCTTTAAAAATACATTTTTCCTGACAACCTGCTCTTCAAATTCATCTGTATTTTTATATCTTTTAAAGATTCTATAATCAGCTATATAGCAGATATTCAACTTGTTTTTTTCAATATTTGAAACACCGCAATAACCTCCTTCGAAATGATGGAGACCCACAAGGTCTTCGGGGAAAGCACCAGTATAATGGGCTTTAACAGCTAAAAAAGGAGATTCTTTTTGAATAAAATTTCTGTTCAATTTGATGTCCAGGTTTGATCGTTTCCCAAATGCCCCAAGAACTACTTTAGCTTTTAATATTCTTTCGTTTTTGGTTTTCACAGTAAAAGAATCATTAAAATTGATTTCAGTTACTTGGTCGTTCAGCCATAAAACTCCGCTTGACAAAGCCAATTTCAAAAGTTCGTTATCCATGGTATACCGACTTAATCCAAAACCACCCAAATCGAGTTTACTCTCAATAAATTTGCCTGACGGAGTACTTAATATAAGTCGTTCTATTTTTTTGGCATCAAATTGAAAAGGGTCGAATCCAAGAGAATTTAGGTAGGTCAAAACTTCGTTCGAAACATACTCGCCACAGACTTTGTGAAAAGGGTATTGCTGCTTTTCAATCAGGATTACTCTGACACCACTTTTGGCAAGATGTGTCGCAGAAGTGAGACCAGCTAAACCGCCACCCACAATCACGACATCGAATTCCTCAGTTATATCCAATAGTTGTTAATTTGCCTTCAAGTAAAGATAGGTTTATTGTAAATCAGACAGAAATGCGCCATAAGGATCTTTAAATTCAAATCCTCTTTTCACTCTTTGTTTGTTGAGTTTATTATATTCTACCAACGCCCATAAAACAAATTCTTTTACAAAAAGGATGTCTTTTTCAGGGAGATCCGGCATATATTTTTTGATGAGTTTCCCTAAAGGTTTGATAGAATTCAGACTGGTGGCATATTCTTCTTCAGAGCTGTCATCCATGATTTCAAAAGAGCTTTCATCAAAAAACCATTGAACGATTTCTTGATATGGATCGTGCTCATCTTCGTGTTTGAGCTTCTTGATCTCGGGGAAATAGTTATCAAACAAAGATTTTGAAGCCGCACTGATCAGCTGCTCCGCTACAAAATTTGCTCCTTCCTGTTCTCCCTCATACACCAACTCTACCTTTCCTGTAATGGAAGGGATCATCCCTAAAATATCAGAAAATCGAATTGCTGTACTCAATGAATTGTTCTGTAAACATCTGTATTCTGCAGTGCTCAAAAGGTTTTCATAAGAAGTAATACTCATTCTGGCACTGATCCCGCTTTTGTGATCTACATAGGGGTTATCGCGCGCTTCAAAACCTATTTGTTCGACCAGATCTTTGGCAATTTCAGGAATATAAATATCCGCTAACCTTTCCTTCTGCAATTTTGCCTCTTGTGCGGTAATGGTTTTTGCAATTTCCAGACTTTCCGGATAATGGGTTAATATTTGAGAACCTATTCTGTCTTTTAGCGGAGTGACTATACTTCCGCGGTTGGTGTAATCTTCCGGATTCGCAGTAAAAATAAATTGAAGATCTAAAGGCATACGCACTTGAAATCCTCTAATTTGTATATCCCCTTCTTCTAAAATATTAAAAAGGGCAACTTGAATTCTCGACTGCAAATCAGGTAATTCATTGATCACGAAAATACTTCTGTTTGCACGAGGAATCATTCCGAAATGAATCACGCGCTCATCCGCATAACTCAATTTTAAATTTGCCGCTTTTATTGGATCGATATCCCCGATCAAATCGGAAATAGTTACGTCAGGTGTAGCTAATTTCTCAAAAAATCTCTCACTTCTATGGATCCAGTCTATCGGAGTCTGATCCGCAAATTGTTCAATCTGATCTTTTCCATATTTACTAATGGGTTTTAGAGGGTCATCATTTACCTCAGAACCTGCAATAATTGGAATATATTCATCCAACAAATCAACCATTAACCTGGCTAATCTGGTTTTGGCTTGACCGCGTAATCCCAGTAAATTGATATTGTGCTGCGATAAAATTGCCCTTTCTAATTGCGGAATGACACTGGCTTCATAACCGTGTATTCCTTTAAAAGAAGTTCTTCCGTTCTTTATGTTTTCAACTAAATTTTGTCGTAATTCCTCTTTGATACTTTTAGAAATATATCCTGATTTTTTGAGCTCACTCAATGTTTTTATATCCGGTCTCATAATTATTTAATTCGCTTTTTTCTGTTATTTTCATAGTCGTGGAAAATCATTTCACCTAATCCCTGTAAGCCTGTGTAAAATGCTTTACCTCTGTTTGAAAGGGTAAATTTTTCTATAAATGATTGTAAATAAGGATCTTTTGCAATCATAAAAGTGGTGATGGGTATATGTAATTTTCTGGCATATGCTGCCGCACTATAGCATTCTTCTACAATATGGGGATCGAGACCATTACTGTTCTTGTAATAAGTGCCATCCGGCAAACGCAAACAACTTGGCTTTCCATCGGTGATCATAAAAATTTGTTTGTTGGTATTTCTCTTTCTTCTTAAAAGATCCATCGCAAGTTGCAATCCGGCAACTGTATTAGTGTGATAGGGACCAACCTGCAAATAGGGTAAATCTTTAATACTGACCGGCCAGGCATCATTGCCAAAAACCAAAATATCTAAAGTATCTTTTGGGTATCGCGTAGTAATTAATTCGGCTAATGCCATGGCCACTTTCTTAGCCGGTGTGATCCTGTCTTCCCCATATAAAATCATACTGTGACTAATATCGATCATTAAAACCGTGCTCATTTGAGCTTTATGATGGGTGTCTTCTACGACCAGATCTTCTTCAGTAAGCTTGAATTCTTTGAATCCGTGATTTATTTGAGCATTTTTTAAACTTTCTGTCATAGAAATCTGATCCAGACCATCTCCAAACTGAAAGCTCCTGAGATCTCCGGTATGTTCATCTCCAATTCCACTGCTTTTCGTTTTATGACTGCCGGAGCCTTTCTTTTTTAACTTTCCGAAAATCTGATCGAGTGCATTTTTTCTTATCGCTCGTTCCGTTTTGGCCGAAATTACTTGACCTGAAGTACCATCCGGAGCAATGCGCTCTTGAATAAACCCCTTCTTTTTTAAATCTTCAACAAAATCGTCTATGGTATAATTTTCATCAGTCAGTTTATATTCCTTATCAAGCTGTTTTAACCAATCAATTGCCTCATCAAAATCTCCTGAGGTATGAGTGATAAGTTCCTTAAAAATGGCAAAAAGTTTTTCAAACGGACTTTTCTGTTGTTCTTCAAAAGGACTAAATTCAATTCCAGTTCTAAATCTTTTTTTACTCATTGCGATGAATGAATTAATAAGTTGAAATAAGTTTTAATTGTTGAGATGATGATCTGTTTCCTTGAACAAAACCTTTTCAAAGACAGAATTGTAAAGATAAGGAATTAATTATTTGAAGATTTCAGGATAAAATTATTAAATAGTGTAAACCATAACTATTCACTCCCATCCCGCCAAGAAAAATAAGTTCAAATACTAATTTTATGTTAAATATTTTGGTCATTTTATTAAACATAATAGTAATACTTTTATATTTGCAATAAAAATACTTGATTATGGATAATTTGCTTTCATCTATAAAACTATCTGTACCCGATAAGATTTTTCTGAAGGATCCAGAATCTTCCGACTTAGGTAAAAGAATTGTGGAGAATAGTATTCTGTTAATGAATGAGATCGGGTTCGACAATTTCACCTTTAAAAAGTTAGGACTTAAAATTGGGTCCAACGAAAGTTCAATTTACAGGTATTTTGAAAGTAAACATAAATTATTGGTTTATTTATCAGCCAGATACTGGGCTTGGATAGAATATCAGCTGGTATTTGAAATTCATAATATGAGTGATCCCGAAGAAAAGTTGAGAAAGGCCATTCAAATTGTGACGAGAAGTGTGGAAGAAGATTTAAGTTTTTCTCATGTCAATGAAATTTTGTTGCACAATATCATTGTAAACGAAAATTCTAAATCATATCTTACGAAAGAAGTTGATAACGAAAATAAAGAAGGCTATTTTGCTGTGCATAAACGTTTAGTTTCGCGGTTAAAAGATGTAATTTTGTCTGTAAGTCCGAAATATCCTTACCCAACAAGTTTGGCGAGTACAATTATTGAAGGCGGATTGCATCAACATTTTTTAAAAGATCATTTCAAATCGATGACAGACTGCAATAAAACAGATTCTCCGACTAACTTTTTTACGGACCTTACTTTTTACACATTAAAAAATTATCAGAATGTCTAACTTAAAAATGACGCCCTGGGAGAGATTAATGGGATTAATCACACTCGAAAAAAAGGATATCCTACAAATATTTTATTACGCGGTTTTTAATGGTATTGTTGCATTGTCATTGCCCTTGGGAATACAATCCATCATTAATTTAATTCAGGGAGCCCAAATTTCGACATCCTGGATCGTATTGGTTATTTTGGTTACTATCGGAACAGGGTTTTCCGGAGCATTGGGATTTATGCAAATAAGAATTCTCGAAACTATCCAACAGAGAATTTTTACCCGATCTTCTTTTGATTTTACCTACCGGTTTCCTAAAATAAAAATGAGTGAATTATTTCATTATTATCCACCGGAATTAGCCAATAGATTTTTTGACACATTAATGGTTCAAAAAGGGCTTTCAAAGATTTTAATTGACATTCCTACAGCCGTGCTTCAAATTGTTTTTGCATTATTGTTATTGTCATTCTATCATCCTGTATTTATTGTATTTGGTTTATTACTTCTAATTCTAATCGCAGTTGTTTTTAAATACACCGCAAAAAAAGGATTAGACACAAGTTTGGAAGAATCTAAAGCAAAATATAAAGTGGCACACTGGATCCAAGAAGTGGCACGCGCGGTGATTAGTTTTAAATTTTCAGGAAAGACCAATTTAGCCTTACAAAAAAATGATTATTTGGTTGATAAATACCTCAATGCTCGCGAAGGCCACTTTAGCATCTTGAGACTCCAGTACTTTTTAATGATTGCTTTTAAGGTGGTCGTTACAGCGAGTTTATTGCTTATTGGAGGTGGATTGGTACTTAATCAACAAATGAACATTGGCCAGTTCGTAGCGGCAGAAATCATTATTTTATTGGTCATTGCCTCTGTAGAGAAACTCATCATTGGTCTGGAGTCTGTCTATGATGTATTGACATCTATCGAAAAAATAGGTCATGTAGTCGATAAACAGTTAGAACCTCATAATGGCGAAAGACCCGATTTTACAAAAACTTTTGAAATAGAATTGAATAAGGCTTGCTATGGTGTTCCCGATAGAGAAAAATTGATCTTAAAGAATATTTCTCTGAAGATTGATACAAAAACACGTATGCTGGTAGATGGAGAATGTGGTTCCGGAAAAAGTAGTCTGATCAATTTGATATCAGGAGTTGTTGAATCAACTGCTGGTCACGTTTACGTAAATAACCATTCTATTACAAGTTTATATTTAAACTATTACAGGGCTCATCTCGGTCTTTCTTTATCAGAAGAAACTCCGTTTGAAGGTACTTTGAGAGAAAATGTAACTTTCGGGGATCTATCAATTTCTGATGACCGCATTTTTGAAATTTTTGAAAAAATAGGTTTGATGTCCTATATAAGAGATCTTCATCAGGGTCTGAACACGATATTATATCCGGAGGGTAAGCGGATTTCAAAAACCGTTGCGAAAAAAATAATTCTTGCTAGAGCGATTTTAAAAAATCCAAAAGTATTGATTCTTGAAGAACCGCTCGATGAGTTTAATGCCGTAGAATTTGAAGAAATTGTCAAATACCTGGTTGATAAGAATAATTCTTGGGGACTAATGGTAATTAGTGCTAATCCAATGTGGAAAAAATACATGAAGGAGCACCTGACTTTAGAAGATGGTGAAATCAAAACTTTTAAATCTTAAGAAATTATGCTAAAGATTTCTCATAACACAGTAACAGATGGAATTGATTTGACCGATTACAAATCGGGCAAGACCATATTTGAAAGAAAGTATTACAAACAATTCAACCGTTTTTTACGAGTCTTTACTGGGATTTTATTGATTACACTCTTTTTACCTTGGACACAGAATATCTCTGGTACTGGAAATGTAACAACACTCAGACCGGAGCAAAGGCCGCAGAGTATTCAATCTACTCTTCCAGGGCGCATCGAACAATGGCATGTGCAGGAAGGTGATTACGTAGAAAAAGGAGATACGATCTTGCGCATTTCTGAAATTAAAAGCGAATATTTTGATAAAAATCTTGTTTCTAGAACCGGAGATCAAATTGATGCCAAAAAATCATCGGTTGAAGCTTATGAGAGCAAAGTAAGTGCCTTGGAAAGACAAATTTCCGCACTTAGAAATGAACAATTATTGAAATATGAACAAGCCAAGAACAAATTGATGCAAGCTGGATTAAAAGTAAAAAGCGATAGCATAGATTTGGAAGCGGCAAAGACCAATATAGAAATCGCACAACGTCAGTTCGACCGTACGCAAACTTTGCAGGATGAGGGCTTAAAAGCACTGAAAGATGTTGAAGAAAAAAGATTAAAATTACAAGAAACACAGGCAAAATTAATTTCTCAGGAAAACAAATTGCTGACCAGTAAAAATGAGGTCATAAATGCCCAGGTAGAATTAGCGACCATCGATGCAACTTATGGTGATAAAATAGCTAAAGCTCAAAGCGATATGTTTACCGCGAGATCTAGTCAGTTTGATGCGAGTGCTCAGGTGACTAAATTGGAAAATGATTATACGAATTATGAAAAAAGGAACAGTTTGATGTTCATAACGGCTCCTCAGAACGGATTCATTAATAAGGCTGTAAAATCTGGTATTGGAGAAACGTTCAAAGAAGGAGATCAACTGGTGGGTATTATGCCATCTTCTTACGAGTTGGCCGTAGAAACTTTCATTGATCCAATTGACCTGCCACTTATGCATTTAGGCGAAAAAGTAAGGGTTCAATTTGACGGATGGCCCGCCATTGTTTTCAGCGGATGGCCAAACGTTTCGTATGGTACCTATGGAGGTACCGTAGTAGCCATAGAAAATTTTATTAGTCCAAATGGAAAATATAGAATTTTATTAGCTCCTGATAAGGAGGATCACGAATGGCCAACGGCTTTGAGGGTTGGTTCAGGGGCAAGAACAATGGCCTTATTAAACGACGTGCCTATATGGTTTGAAATGTGGCGAAAACTAAATGGTTTCCCTCCTGATTTCTATAAACCTACCAGTGATAATGGGTCAGATGAAAAAAAGAAGTAAAATGAAAAGTAAATTAATCATTGCTTTTTTGCTGATAACAAAGATGCTTTTTTCTCAGGAAAACAGCCTGTCTGTGCTCAGTTTGGAAGAATACCTGGGTTTTGTAAAATCCTTTCACCCCATTGTGAGACAGGTGAATTTAGTAGTTGATGAAAGCGAGGCTAAACTGATGAAGGCCAGAGGTGCTTTTGATCCTAAATTAGAAGTGGATTATGCAACCAAAGAGTTTAAAGGATCTGAATACTACGACAAATTAAACGCTACATTCAAAATACCTACTTGGTATGGAATTGAATTAAAGGGTAATTACGAAGATAATTCCGGAGCATATCTCAATCCTGAAAGTTTTACGCCGGATGATGGTTTGTACAGTGTTGGTGTTTCTGTTTCATTAGCTCAAAATTTATGGATCAATAAAAGAATGGCTACCTTAAAGCAAGCTAAATTGTTTGAAGAACAAGCACTTCAGGATCAGCAGTTAATGGTTAACCAGATCCTTTATGATGCCACTCTGGTTTATTTTGACTGGTTAAAGGCCTATAATGAAAAATTGGTGTTTGAAGATTTTTATCAAAATGCCGTATTTAGATTTAATGGTGTAAAAAGAAATTTTGAAACAGGTGAAAATCCGGCGATAGATACCTTGGAGGCGGGAATCACCGTACAAGATCGGGCTCTCAATCTGGAAAAATCAAAGCTTGCCTTTACCAAAGCTACTTTTGACCTGTCAAATTTTCTATGGCTTTCAGACGATTTGCCCATAGAAGTCAAAGAAGATATTACTCCTGATATACTTACGCCGGAAAAAATCGACATGGCCCTAAATTTGTCAGAACTGATTGCCGATGAGGAACTGATAGATAATCATCCAAAAATAAGATCATTAAATTATAAATATGAAAGTCTTAAAGTGGATAAAAACCTCAAAGTCAATAAATTATTTCCCATCGTTAATGTTGACTACAATTTTTTATCAGAAACCTATGATCAAATCAATTCATTCAATGAAAACAATTATAAAGCCGGGTTTTATGTGAGCTTCCCTTTGTTTATAAGGAAAGAACGAGGCGACCTAAAGTTGGCTAAATTAAAATTGCAAAGTGCGGAATTGGACATCATGAATACAGAAGTGACATTGAAGAACAAAATTCAAATGATCCAAAAAGAAATTGAATCATATGCCATTCAAGATAACATTACGCAAAACATGATTTTGGATTACGAAACGCTCTTTCGTGCAGAAGAACGAAAGTTTGGCATTGGTGAAAGCTCACTTTTTTTGGTGAATAGCAGGGAGTCAAAATTGATTGATGCAAAATTAAAAGGAATAGCCATTTTAAATCAATATTATACAAGTAAAGCTAAGTTATACAATGCGTTAGGCTCTTCTATATAAATAAAATAATTAATTCTGAATATCCCATAATCGAGTGATCTCTGTCACGCATTCTAAGTTAAAACCTACTGTGATCTGGTGATTCACACTACTCTGAAAAACCACATCACCCAGTTGATGAGTATAGTTATAAGAAAGTAGCCATCGGTTCACATTGACACCGACCATTGGGGTAATTTGCTTTAGCGATTCTAAGTCAGAACTGTCAAAACTTTGTCTGTAAGAAAGAGCCACCCACAATTGATTTCCTTCCCTATTCAGTTTTCGAAATGTTTTTAAGTTAAAATCTACCCATGTTTCTTTGGTGTATTCGATATATTGACCCATGATAGAGGGTTCAAAAAAATAATCTTTATCTTGATTTAACACACCTCCGATTGTAAACAAATATCTTCTCAAATTTTCGGTCTCTAAACTTGAATTGACCAGGTCTCTTTTACTTTTTAAAATATTTTTGATCGTGAAATAACTAAAGTAATTTAAGTTGTGGTAGGAAAGTCCGAAATCTGCATTAAAATAATTTGACGTTTCTGTGTTCCCCGAAATGACGGGATCATCCGTAATAAACTCACTCTGATCTGCGCTGTTTTGCAAATACATAAAACTCAAACCAAATGAAAGTTGATTTAAATTATACCCTTTATCAAAGCCTATATGATAGGCATAGGTACCTAAAAACCCTCTCTTGGCATGATACCCATTCTGGTCGTTAAAAATGATGCCTCCAACGGCCGCCTTATCCCAAAAACGATTGTGAAAATTGAGTGTCTGCAAAGAAGGACCGTCTTCTATGCCTATAAAACTCTGCCCATAGGTCAGTCTAAATTTTCCGCAATTACCAATACCTGCTGCTGCAGGATGTATCAAGTAAACGTTGTCCGACAAATAATCAAAATTTACGGGAAACGTTTCCTGTGAATGAACTTCAAAAAGGAAAAGTAATAATAGGAATATTAGGCTTTTATTTATCATCTTTTTTCACTCCTAATTAAACTAAAATGCCCTTTTACGACCCTTCCATCCTCTAAATTGCCTACATACCAATAATCAGTTGACGGCATCTCGATACCTTGATAAGATCCATCCCAACCTTTTTGATCTCCGTTTAAAATGAATAATAATTTTCCAAAACGATCAAAAATATTGATGGTAGAATTGGGTTGAAACTCGATACCCTCTACTTGCCAAAAATCGTTAAAACCATCATTATTTGGTGTGAAAAATTTAGGAAAACCAATCACAGAGACTTCTATATTCGCCTCTCCACAGCCATTTCGATCTCTTACACGAACAATGTGTAAGCCTGCCTCCACAAATTCAAATATATTTTCAACCTGAAAAGGGCCATTATCCAGAGCAAAACGATAATCTCCAACACCTAAATTTGCTGTTAGAACAGTGATTGTATTATTGTTACGATTATCTTCAACTTGAATGTCGTTGGCCGTTAAATTAGGTCGATCAGATTCTTTAACCACAAAATTTCTCACTTTTGATTTGCAGTTTTGATCTGAGGTAGCGATGACCGTGTAATTTCCGGGACCGCTCAGGTCAATTGTCGGTCCCGAGCCTATCAAAGTGCCTTGGTCATTAAACCATTGGTAAGTATAATCCCCCTGCGGGTCAAAGGTTTCTACCAAAATAGAACCAATATTTAAACATAAAATAAATTCCTGTTTTACTTTGAACTCTGGCAAAGGATTGACAACTAGCTTAAGGTATTCACCAATACCTATACAATCCGCATTATCAGCACTCTCAATTCTCACGAAAATCGATTGCTCAAAGGCAATCGTATTGACGAAGTTTTCTTGGGGTAATTCGTTCATTTCCAATTGAGCATCCTCCGCATTTACGTAATATTTTACGCGCAGATCTTGTCCGCTTGGCGCCTGATCTAAAATAGGCTGTGTCGCTTCACTGAGATTAAAACTAAAAAAACCATCATTTTTATTGTCCGTGTCACAAGTGATGAGCGAATAAAAATAGCCTGGCTCAATAGGTGATGGAGCAGAAACAGAAAGATTCACCTGAGAAATGCGAAAACAACCTTGGTTACTTTCAACCCTGCAATAAACTTCAGAGCTTGTTCTGTTGTTAAATGGTGAGGTAGGAATTTCATTGACATCATTTTCAGCATCACTTCTGCTCAAATAATAGCCAAACGCTGGCGGATCATCTCCACCCCCAGAAGGAATAAAAATCAAAGCGTTCGCCTGGTTTAAGTTAAAATCGGTAAACCCATCTGTATTGCCATCCTCATCGCAATTCTTTAACGTTACTATGTCATTTATGTCAGGATTGGGATGTACCACGGCAAAAACTTCTGTTCTAATTCCTGCATGACAATCTGCATCTTCAGAAGCCAGAACATAGTATGTTTTTGATGCTGACAAATCAGGACTATAATTGTCACCTGTATGGATAGGGGTCGCACTTTCCAAACTTTCAAACCAATAGACTTCGCCTGAACTGGCTGAAGCAGTTAAATTTAAAACTCCGCCACCACATCTTTCGGCACCTTCTGTGGCAGTAATTTTTGGAATGTAAATACGTGTACTTTCAGATAAGTCTAGTACAGGATCACCAGGCATTCCCCCATATTCAACAATAAAACCTTTAGGTTGATAATCTCCTTCAGCAGAACCAACATTGCTTAAGTCGTTCCATGAGCCTGGAACACCTACTCCAGGAGCCGTGACGTGCGCATAATCTTCATCACCAAGATTATTAGGTTCATTTGTATTCCAAAAAGCAAATTTTCCGGCAGGTGTAGAACCGTTAATTCCACCATTCCAAAAAATGTTATCAGCTGTTAAGGATTCTGGTCCAGTTACCCAGCGCCATACACCCTCCACTTCGGCATCACTGCCCCCAATCCATCCGGCGCCTTCTGCTTGTTCACCTGAAAGCACAGCCTCATCTTGAGATAAAATCGTGGCGAGATAACCCTGTAAACCATAATAATTTAATGATTCAGCTTCTACCCTTGCAGCCTGCCAGGTAATGCCAATTGAGGGTATAAATTTATAATAATGACCTGTTGAAGGAAGATAATTTGCAGAACCTAGGGTTAATGAAAAAACTCTTTCTCCTTGTACATCAACTTGGGTATTCCAATAAACAACATCTTTTACGGCAGCAATTAATTCATCATAGTCCATTGAATCTCCTGTTTTTGGAAATAGCGCAAATTTTCCTTGCTGCACATCAAAAGGAGTTGCAATAATGTTGGGATGACTGGATGGATTTGAGAGCTTTAAATTGTCTGTCCCTCTTTCGTATCCTTCTGAAATCTGTATGTAGAATTCGCTAATAGAATTATTGTTAGGATCGAAGATGTTAAAATCTGTAACTACAGGAATTTCAGTTGTTGGACAATAAGCCTGATTTCCTTCTGCCTCTATAGTAGCAACATCATTTTGGGCAATTGCAAAAGTTGACCAAAAAAACAAAAAAATAATGAATAAAATGTAATTCTTTACCAAATGAATATTTTGAGCGAATGATCGTCAAAGTAAATATAAAATGGCTATTTGACAAAGTGATGTGTGATAAAATAAACTCGCTTTTTTGACAAAAATCAATATTATTTTATCAATGTATTAAATTAAAAAATAGATTGAATGCAACCGCCATCAATGGCCAGAGAATTTCCGGTTAAATAGCTCGACTTTTCACTTGCCAAAAAGGTAACTACAGCGGCAAATTCTTCAGGCTCTGCAAAACGTCTTAGAGGAATGTCTTTAGTTTTTTCCAGAAAATCAGGATGATCATCTATCAATTGCGCTAATCGTTTTGTTTTGGTATATCCGGGCATGACATTATTAAAAGTTACTTGATAGACGCCATATTCATTAGCCAATGATTTCATCAAACCTGCAATGCCACTTCTGATCGCATTAGACAAAATGAGTCCTTTTACGGGTTGTTTGGCTGCAATTGAGGTGATGGAAATAACCCGACCAAACTTTTGTTTTTTCATTCCAGGCAAAAATTGCCTGATTAAATACAGAGCACTTCTAAATAACTGGTCATAGGCAACCTGCCAATCAGAGAGATTGAAATCATTAAAATTTCCGGAAGGAGGTCCGCCGGTATTGGTGATCAGGATATCAATTTTTTTAAACTCTTTTAAAATGAGTTCACAGGTCGATTCCAGGCTCGATTGATTAGACAGATCACAAATAAAGGCAGTGCATTTTTTTAATCCGAGTCTGTCTATGCTTCTTTTGGCCTCATCCAAACGATCCTGATTTCTCCCGCAAATGATCACCTGAGCACCTTCGCTTGCCAATGACATAGCCACACTCAAACCCAATCCTTCACTTGAGGCAGCAACAAAAGCGGTTTTATTTTGTAAGCCCAAATCCATTATTTGCCGTTTTTAAGGTAATGATCTGTTCCGTCTAACCAATCTTCTCTCAATGGTGTCCATGTATCAATTTCTTCCACATCTGTCATCATTAAAGCTTCATGAGGCAAATTGGAGGGTATCACCAAAACATCTCCATCTTTCAGATCGATCACTTCTTCTTTATTTTTCCCTAACCAAAACCTAATTTTACCTTGAAGTACATGGGTAATTTGTTCGTGGTGATGTTCGTGTAAGGGCACTAAAAAACCTTCTTTAAACTTCATTTTTGCGATCATAAGCTTTTCGCCATAGATCAATTTTCGATGCATGGAAGGGGTAACTATTTCTGTTGGAACTTCTTCCCAGTTGATTTTTTTCATGTCAGGTATTTTGGTGATCTTCTAAATCTTTTCTCAGGTCTAATTTACGAAATGTAGGCGATATAATCCCTGTAAATATAACTGTCAGTAAAGTCATCGTTCCACCAAAAACAACTGCGGTTACGGTTCCCATCCATTTAGCGGTAATACCACTTTCAAAAGCCCCTAATTCATTAGACGAGCCTACGAACATAGAGTTCACAGAGGCCACCCTGCCCCGCATATCATCAGGGGTTTTTAATTGTAAAATCGTTTGTCTGATGATCATCGAAATACCATCAGTTAATCCACTCATAAAAAGAGCGAAAACAGATAGCCAGAATGATTTAGATAAACCGAAAAGGATGATGGAACAACCAAACCCAAATATGGCGAAGAGCAATTTTTTACCGGCGTTTTTATCGAGTGGGAAATGAGCCGATGTGAACATCGTGATCAACGCGCCAACGGCAGGTGCTGCTCTTAAAATGCCAAACCCTTCAGGGCCGACCTTTAAAATATCCTGGGCATAAATTGGGAGAAGCGCTACCGCCCCGCCAAATAGAACAGCAATCATATCCAAACTTATCGCTGTCAAAATAATTTTATTGCTAAAAACAAAATCAATTCCCTGTTTCAAGCTTTTAAAAACCGGTTCGCCAATTTTTGGATTTAAAATGGGTTTCTTTTCAATTTTTGAAAGCAATAACAATGAGATGACCGTGAACCCAAATACAAGAATCATAGACCAATGGACACCGATCCAATGAATGGAGAATCCTGCAACGGCCGGACCAATGACAACCCCTAATTGCCAAACAGAACTGCTCCAGGTTGCTGCATTAGGGTAAATTTTTTTAGGGACGATCAAAGAAAATAAAGAGAAAATGGTAGGGCCTAAAAATGCACGAACAATTCCACCTAAGAATACCAAAAAATAAATACAAGCAAGAATGAATGTGGTCGAGAAGTCTTTAATAAATTCGGGCCATGTAATGAGGAAAAGTCCAAAACTGATCACAGAAAAAGCCATAATGCAACGCATAAATAAAGTTTTCTTCTCCTTCTGATCAACAATATGCCCCGCAAAAAGTGCTAAACTCACGGCAGGAATCACTTCCATCAAGCCAATGATCCCCAGTGAAAGCGGATCTTTCGTAATACTGTAAACCTCCCACTCGATAACCACAAACTGCATTGACCAGGCAAAGACCATGGCAAAACGCACCAATAAGAATAGATTGAATTCTTTATATCTTAAGGCAGCATAGGCATCATGCTTACTCATAATTTCTTATCTTAAATTTTCTCAAATGTAAGTTTTTCAAGATTGAAATGATAGGCAATAATGACAATTTAGTTTAGAGATGTCTATGGTTTTATATTTTGGTTAATCCTAAAAAAGTTTAAAGGATCATATTTCCGTTTTATATCGACAAGTTTTTTATAATTGCCTTTATAACTTGCTTTTACTCGCTCCTGACCTTCGTCCATCATAAAATTGGAATAGGCACCACCCATAGAAAAAGGATGACAAGCATCCCAATAGGATTTTGCCCAATTTGTAATTATTTCGCGATTTTTTGGATCTGGATCAACGCCTACGAAGACACCTGCGTATTTTGCATCTCTGTATGCCCAAGGCGTATCTGTATTGCTCGGCCTGCTGGCAGCACCCGAGATAGGATATAAATGCATTTGTGATAGTGGTGTTGGAATTTTAGATCCAAATTCTAAATGCTTTTGAGTTAAGTCTTCATTTAATTCATTAAAGAAATCTGCTCTCCAATACCATTGTAAACCCGGTGGCAATAGACCGTCAAAAAGCGATTGAATATTCGGATAGGGCATTTCTCCCACATGTTCAAAAATGGGTTTCAAAGCCCTTACCGGTTCAAATAATTTATCAAATTCTTTTGGATCTCCGGTATAGCACCAAATAATACCACAAAATTTCTTATCATGTAGGCTTTCAGGAAATGGAGATTTTGGAATCACCATAGTGGCTATAAAACCGTTTAAATCTTCAGTTGCAGCATGTATGAATTGATGATACCATTTCATGATTTCTTTTGTTCTTTCTATAGGAAACAAAGTAGGCCCGCCTATTACATTTTTAACAGGACGTGCCTGAAATTTAAAAGAAGTGACTATTCCAAAATTTCCTCCACCCCCGCGTACCGCCCAAAAAAGATCGGTATTTTGATCTTTATTAACCGTTACAAATGAGCCGTCTGCCAAAACCATATCCACCTCTAAGAGATGATCAATGGTAAGCCCATATTTTCTTGAAAGGTATCCAACTCCTCCTCCTAATGTGAGTCCACCAACGCCGGTAGTCGATATGATCCCCGCTGGTACAGCCAAGCCAAATGGATGTGTTGCATGATCTACCTCTCCCCAGGTGTTCCCACCCCCAACGACTACGGTACTATCTTTTATACTAACCCTGACAAATTTTATTCCCGAAAGATCAATGACCATTCCTTCATCGCATAATCCAAGACCACCACCATTGTGCCCACCTCCTCTAACAGAGGTGATTAAATGGTGATTCTTACTAAACCTGACACAATGCATTACATCGGCAACATCAGAGCAAACCACAATCATTCCGGGATGTTTATCGATCATTGCATTGTAAACCTTTCTGGATTCTTCATAATCAGGATCAGATGGAAGAATCACTTTTCCTCTGATTCCTAAGGTGAATTGTTCTATTTTTTCTTTTGGTACTAATTTGACTGTATTTGACATGACATGTATTTTAATTATTTGGCTATGATCATTCCTTTTAAGGACCATAAAATAAAAAGGACTTCTTTTTTTGCCGAATCATCTATCCCATTTTTATTCAGTGCTGCAAAGATATCATCAATGGTATGTACGTATTCACCAGGGCTTATATTCATTCCTCTGTGTGCGGTTTCCATATCTCTACCACTATAATGAGCCGGACCTCCACTACCCATGGAGAAAAAGTCTATGGTGTGTTTTTTGATTACGGCCAACTTTTCAGGTTCGCTCTTGAGTGGTAAAAATCTTGCGTTAATGGCAGGATTATTCATATGATTATCGACAGTATCGTCAACAATTTTAGAGATTCCTATCTTTCCTCCTAGTTTTTCAAATAAAGTTGTGCTCATTTTAAATAGATTTATGTGTTAACCAAACTTATTTGAAAAATAATAAGTTGACACGTAATTTCTGGTCAATTACTAGCACTAATTGCTCACAAGACTATCATGGCGCGCGTCCCTAACCCCTTAACAGTATATCTGGTAATTGGAAGGCAGAATATGGTATTTCTTATAGAAACATTTTGAGAAATAGGAAGCGCTATTAAAACCGCAATCGAAAGCAATCTCTGAAATATTTCCTTTTTTATGATGAATTAATTCGATAGACTTATCTAATTTATAATCTGATAAGAACTGTACGGGTGATTTTCCCGTAAGGGATTTTACTTTGCGATAGAATTGAGATTGGCTATAACCGAGTTTTTTGGCGAAATTTTGAATTTGGAATTTAGGATCATTCCAGATTTGACCGAGACAAATAGTGAATTTTTTAATAAAAACTTCGTCTGCAACATTCAAACTTCGTATCAATTCATTTTTTAAAAAGTCATTCGTATGTCTTTTTTCATAATAAATCCGAACTTCATTTGTAATTGTAATCGGACTATCAATTATTTGACAAAGCGTTTTAGATAAAGTCACAGCCTCTTCAAAAAGTCCTCCCTTTTCTTCAACAGGTAAACCCGCACTCAATCCTATTTGTACATTTTTAAAAGATTTTTCAAATTTTGGAATCACAAACTTAAGTTTATGTTGCAAATTCAATGCACAAGAAACTGCGTTTGAAATGGATTTGAAAGATGATAAATACGATTCATTATCAGATTGAACGACCCTGCCTTCATACTTTTTTAAGGTTTTTAAAATACTTTGATGAATCTTATCAGAAAATAAACTGAATTGAAGGTGGTTTTGCCTTTCTATACTATTGTGGGATAATTCGAGGTACATAATGCACCGAAAAGCAGGATCATCAATTATCTGAAGCTCACTATTCACTACTTTTTCAGGATCTTCGATTCTTCCTAAAAAGGATTCAACTACGTTTTCATCAACTTCTATAATCTTATGAGGTAATACCCCGTGAGCAAAATCGTGCATTTTACAAACAGCTTCTTTATTGGGTGCCTTGATCAAACAAAAAGCAGTTTTTCGTTCAGCATCGAACCAATAGGTCAATCCTTTGCAATCAAATTGTTCTTCGATCTTTAGATCTTCCTGATGTAATTGGGCTACATGTTCAGCGGTCACGTCGCTTGAAACATCATGCCTATCCATGTAAATGGGCATTTTTTTCTTACAATTTAAGAAATTAAATTGAATTCTAATGGATAATCACTTCACAATGAAAGTTTTATTTGTTAAAAAAAGTATGGGTTAGTTGAATGTTGAATGGTGAGGAGATATCTCATTTATTCAATGGAAAAACTGAATAAAAGCCTAATTTTGTACTCTCAGATTTTTTTATCATCATGGAAGATTTAAATCATTTTATATATCAATATCTAGTCCAAAAAGGAGTAGGAAATGATTTGGCAAAATGGCTCAATTTAATTGTGCTTTTGCTACTGGCCTATATCTTTTTGGCCCTGATCGATTTTATCATTCGAAAAATTCTTTTAGGTACGTTCAGTAAAATTTCCGAAAAGACTAAAACGGAGTTTGATGATTATATGGTTCAAAACAAACTGCCCAGGAACATAGCTCATTTGGTTCCGCTTCTCATCGCTCACGAAATAGTTCCTTTCGTTTTTTCAGATTTTCCCTATTGGGAAAATTTGTTCTTAAAAGGTTTGTCGGTTTATTCTATTATCCTCTTGATATGGATTATCCGCTCTATGCTTCATACGATTAGGGATTATTTCAGAACACTCCCCCGTTTAAAAGATAAACCCATAGAAAGCTATATTCAAGTGCTGCTTATTATTACTTGGCTTATAGGAATTCTATTGATTTTCGCTGTTTTAACGAACAATCCTATCTGGAAATTTATTACCGCTTTAGGAGCCGCTTCTGCCATATTTTTATTGATCTTTAAAGATACCATTTTGGGTTTTGTAGCGAGCATTCAGGTTTCCGCTAATGATATGTTGCGCATTGGAGATTGGATCACTTTTGAGAAATATGGGGCCGACGGAGACGTCATTGAAATTAATTTGGCCACTGTAAAAGTTCAGAATTTTGACAAAACGATAACTACCATTCCCACTTATGCGCTGATCTCAGACTCTTTTAAAAATTGGAGAGGGATGAGTGAATCCGAAGGGCGGAGAATAAAACGTTCATTGAATTTGAAAATGGAAAGCGTTAGCTTTCTTTTACCTGAAAAGGTAAATGAACTAAAGAACATTCAGTTAATTTCAGGTTATTTGAATAGTCGGCAAAGAATCATCGACGATTTCAATAAAAACAATAAAATTGACAAGCAATTACTCATCAATGGCAGAAACCTGACTAACTTAGGTGTCTTTAGAAAATATATCGAAACCTATGTAGAAAAACATTCTGCTATCAATACAGAGATGTCATTAATGGTGAGACAATTAGCCCCTACAACACAAGGTATTCCTATTGAGATTTACGCATTCAGCAAAGACAAGAGATGGCAGAATTACGAATATATCATGGCAGATATTTTTGATCATTTAATTGCTGCAGTGCCTTATTTTGGTCTCGAACTGTTTGAATTGCCTTCTGGAAATTCATTTGAGATCAGTCAAAAAAAGGACTAATTTATTGCTCTGCACAATCGTCCTTTCTTCTTGTGTCGACTAAATGAATAATTTTCCAAACCTTATCAATTTTGACCAATTGAAAAGCATTTACGCCACAATGACTAAATTCATCGTCTATATAAAATTGATATGGAGCCCATACAATGGCTAAATTATCATCGATGGACACATCGATTTTCGCTAATCTCTCGTCAAAAACATGTATATGGTTTTCACCAATGCTCAAGATGAATTTATCCAGATCTATGCTCGATAAAATCGAATTTCCTCCCTCGTCAAATCGAGTACTAAAAAGACCGGCTTCAGAATGAAAAACAGACCTAACTTTTGCAGAATCACCTAATTTCATACCCTCAAATAGACTGTATATTTTTGCTTCCACCAGAGCTCTTTCCTCATGATTTTGAGCGCTTAGGGAGTTAAATTGAAAACAACAAAGGAGCAACAAAAATTTTATTTGCATCGCAGTATGTTTAACCATTGCACAAGTCATAGGAATTTGACAATATTTGATTGTGCTTTCTTTTGTCAATATTTGCTTCAATGAGTACATCAGGATTTGCACAAATCTCTTTACAAAGAACAACACCTGTTTCCAATAATTTTGATTTGTCATATTTAGTTAAACTGATCAAGGCAGTAATAGGATATAATTTATACAGGTTAATTTTGTCAATTAAACTACTTCCTTTTGGATGGTCCCAACTCACTAATTTTAAACCCATACACTTTCCATAATCGATCGCATCAGAAGAAAACCGTGTATTCGTATAAACCCAACCCTCTTGAAAAAGTGCTTCATGTCCGTTAATATGCTTATAATGTGTATTAATATCCAAAAATCTTGACTGAATATATAAGGGTATTTTCACATCGTTTACCCGCCCCTGAGAATTGTGGTATTTGCACTCAACCATATATTGCTTGGTACTGTTGGTTGCCACCACATCTACCTCATGCATCACACAATGTCCCTGGACAAATAGGCCGACTTCAGTTTTAAAACCTTCTGCTTCAATGATAGCTGCTACAAATTTTTCAAAAGGGAATCCGGAGGGCCCCAACTCCATAATGGCTTTTTTGACTTTATAGAGTGAAGCACAACAAGATTTTTCGCCTTTTAACATTTTATAAGCCGCAGAATAAATCTGTTTGGTCGTCATGCCTTCAAATAAGGAGTTTTCAATTTTCATGGCTATATCCTCAATGACAGCTTCACTTACTTTTGATTTTCTCAAAGATCGCTTTAACTTCTCCATGTCGAAATCAACCAATTCTCCTGAATACTTTCTTATTTTCACCTTATTATTACCTTCCATATGGTCTTTTCCCAAAGATAATTAATAATCCTGTTTCCTAAATTATTCCTCACCCACCATCAAAATATTTCCTCCCTGTAAAAATTGATGGTTTGAATTGATTTCTGCGGTATCTTTCATGATCAACTTTCCGTTCTCAATTACCGGATCTTTTAAATATATTTTCTCAAAATGAAATTCACTGTCCATATTTTTTAATTTGAGCAGTACATGCTGTGATTCGTTCTTAATGATGCAATCTTCAGGGAGTACCAAAAACATTTCCTGTTTTGTAAATATGGTAGCCTTGACAAACATGCCAACTACGAATTTTTGCTTAACAGAATCGTCTATATGGACATGAACTTTGATCGTTCTATTCTCGTCTAAGGTATTACCAATTAGATAAACTTTTCCTGTAAAAACATCCTCAGACATAGACGGAATTGAAAATTCAACTTTCTGACCAATTTCAAGTTTTAAAGCCTCTTTTCCAAAAACCTGCAACTCTACATGTTGGTCATCATCATTGACAATTTCGAGTATTTTATCTTGCGGACCAATGTAATTACCCATCTCAACAAAAATTTGAGAAATTTTACCATCAATTGGCGCAATAATAGGCGCCTCAGATTGAATATTTTTTGATGAAGGATTGAGATGGAGCATTTCAAGTTGCTTCTTTAAACCATTGTGTGTAGCCAAGGTAGATTGATAATTAGATTTTGCATTTAAAAAATTCTTCTCTGAATTAATCTGCTCTTCGAATAGCGCTTTCTGCCTTTCATATTCCATTTTTAAATATTCCAGACGTTCCGAAGTTTCAAGGAAATCTTTTTGTAACTCCACAAATTCCATATTTTCTATAGTAAATAACCGATCTCCTTTTCTAACCGAAGTCCCCACAATAGGATTAAAATTTTTAATATACCCACCTGCAATGGCACTTACAAAAGTGCGGTTATTTGGAGGAACATCAATTAAACCGTTGACTTCAATTTTATTGGTGATTGCTTCTATATTGGGCTTAACCAGTTGCATCTTTCCATTATTAAACTGTTCCTTACTTAAAACAATCGTATTAGAGGGACCCCTAAAGTTTGTTTCAGGCGCAGTGGTGTCTTGCTTTTTACATGAAAGAATGACTAAAAACAGGATACCGAGGTATTGATATAATTTCATTGGTTTTCTATTTAAAAATTTAAATATTGTAGGTTTAAAATAATTTGGTTGTATTGGTGCAACTGTTCCAGGTAAAGCACCTCTATTTGTGTTGCATTTTCAAGACTTTTGATATAATCGAAAAAATCAATTTCTCCCGAGAAATAGGACTTATTAGCTGTCTTAATTAAGGCTTTAGACAAGTCACTTCCCTCCTTCTCGTAATAATCCAAATAAGCCATATACTTTTCCAGTTCCTTTTGATGGATGGCGTATTTCGATTCATACCTCTGCTTAAATTCTAATCTTTCTTGCTCTGCAATGTCCTTTTCAACTTTTGAGGCATTGAGTTGTGCCGATTGGCCACTGAACAAAATAGGTATTTTTAACCCGATCTGAAAACCTTGCAGATTTTCATTCAAAGTCTGATTTGATCCCACGAAATATTCCAGGCTTAAATCCGGTAAGAAGTTTTGCTTTTGCTCTGAAATTTTCAATTCTGCCATTTTATTTCGCAGGTTAAAAACCTCGTTCACAGATTGATAGAACAACTCATTTTCATTGAGCATAAAAGGAGTTAATTTTTCGTAGGGTACAATTAAAGTCTCTTCTGATTGCACAATTGATTTTAATTTGATCATGGCATTTTCTGTGTTGCTCCTGGCTTCATTTAATCCAATCTCAATTTTTTTCTGCTGGGCCTGTGCATTTATTTTTTCCAAATAATTTGTTTCACCCAATTCAAATCTCCTATTTGCTTTCTTCGAAAAATCTGCGTACAAACTATCTAATTTCTGCAATATGAAGGCTATGTTTTTATAGTAGAGCACCTCTTCGTATGCTTTGGCGACATCACCTAATATTCTGCGCTTTTCAATATCATATTGCACTTCTGAAATCTCAAATTCCGTTTCAAATATTTTTTTGGAATTGATATATAAACCGGGAAATTTAAAATCCTGCTGCACGCCAAATACTTTTAGCGGAAGGTCATTGATGGCGAGATTGTTTTCGTCATAGGCGTAATAAACATTTGTTTTATCAAAGTGATACGCCTTATTGACCGATACTTTCTTTTGCTGAACCTTAAAATACATCGATTTAAGCGAAGCGTTATTTTCCATGGCTTTTTGCTGCAATTCTGTCAATACTGGCGACTGGATCTGAGCAGAGCCAATGAAATTTGATAATAATCCAAATAACAAAAGCATCATCGTTTTTGGTGTCCTTTTTGCGCTGAGCGATTTATCGAAAAAACGGACGTAAAAAACCGGTAATACGACCAATGTGAGAAAAGTTGAACTGACTAAACCACCTATGACCACAGTTGCCAAAGGCCTTTGTACTTCGGCACCTACATTATTAGATATGGCCATAGGTAAAAAACCTAGAGCTGCAGCCGAAGCTGTTAATAAAACAGGTCGCATTCTCTCTTGAGTTCCCTGCCAAATTTTTTCGAACAAGCTCTCATCATTTGTCAAATTCATTTCTTTAAAGTGTTTGATCAATACAATTCCATTGAGTACCGCAATTCCAAATAAGGCAATAAAACCGATTCCGGCTGAAATACTAAAAGGCATTCCCCTTGTCCAAAGAGCCAAAACTCCTCCTACGGTAGCTAATGGAATGGCAGAAAAAATAATTAAAGTATCCTTGAGTGATTTAAAAGCGAAGTACAGCAACATAAAAATCAAAAAAAGCGCAACAGGCAGTGCTAAAGCCAATCTTTCTTTTGCCTGTTGTAAATTTTCAAATTGCCCTCCATATGTGATGTGATATCCGGGCGGTAAATTGACCTTACTTTCTATGATGCCTTGAATTTCATTTACAACCGATTGTAAATCTCGGTTTCGAACATTCACCCCAACCACAATCCTTCTTTTGGTTTCATCTCTTGAAATCTTGGCCGGACCTTCAGTCAATTGGATCTCAGCCAATTCTCTTAATGGAATCAGCAATCCGTTTCCTGTGGTAATTTGAATATTTTTGATGTTTTCAAGTTTACTTCTCGTCTCTCGATCAAATCGCATGATCAAGTCAAATTTCTTTTCGCCTTCATAAATTTGACCTGCATTTTCGCCCGAAAAACCCATACCAATCATTCTGTTGATCTCATTGATGGTCAATCCGTATAGGCCAATTTTTTCTCGGTCATATCGAATATTAATTTGAGGTAGTCCTACAATTTTTTCTACTACGACATCCGAAGCTCCAGCCACATCATTGATAAGACTTTTGATCTCATTTGCCTTGGCACTTAAAATGCTCAGATCTTCACCGAATATCTTTATAGCGATATCTGCCCTGACACCTGTGATGAGCTCATTAAATCTCATTTCTATAGGCTGAGTAAACTCTATATCTATGCCCGGAATTACCTGAAGTGATTCTTTAAACTGATCAGCCAATTCATCCTTTGTTTTAGCCGATGTCCATTCTCCTTTAGGTTTCAACTTAATAATTACGTCAGACTCTTCCATGGACATTGGATCAGTAGGTATTTCAGCTGCCCCAATCCTGCTCACTACCTGACTTACTTCTGGATATTTCTCTAATAGTATTTGCTCAATTTGTGTGGTTATTTCAATGGTTTTCGACAGTGAAGTCCCTGTTTTGATCACTGGTTGGATGACAAAATCACCTTCATCGAGTGTGGGTACGAATTCACCACCTAACCTTGAAAAAATTAAAGCGGTGATCAAGAGTAAACCTATTGAACCGGCAATCACTATTTTTTGATGTTTCAGTGCGTAGCTAAGTGTAGGTTGATAATATCGATTAATGATCACAAATATTTTATCGATGATGGTTTTCTTCGATTTTGTAGGTTTAAGCATTAGAGATGCGATGGCAGGAACGTATGTCAAACACATGATCAAAGCGCCAACGATCGCAAAACTGAAAGTCATCGCCATAGGCCTGAACATTTTTCCTTCAACACCGCTTAATGATAAAATTGGTATAAAAACGATTAAAATAATCAACTGACCAAAAACAGCTGAGTCCATCATTTTGGAAGCGCTGTTGATCGTTATTTCATCAATTTGTTCCTGTTGCTCCTCCTTTGTGGTTGCTTTCAATGACAATTTGCCCGAGGTCATTTTGTGTGTTATATATTCTACTATAATGACCGCTCCGTCGATAATGATTCCAAAATCTATGGCCCCTAAACTCATGAGATTGGCATCTACATGCAATAAGTTCATCAGGGAAATGGCAAAAAACAAACTGAGCGGTATGACGGAGGCTACAATTAATCCGGATCTCCAGTTTCCTAAGAATAGAACCACAATAAAAATGACGATCAAACATCCCAGAATCAAATTTTCCGTTATCGTGAACGTTGTTTTTTCTATGAGCTCACTTCTTTCTAAAAATCCATTGATATAAACCCCTTCCGGTAAAGTTTTTGAGATCTCCTCTACCCTGGTTTTTACTGCTTTTATGATTTCATTCGAATTTCCACCCTTTAACATTAGAACCTGCCCCAATACCTTTTCACCCTGTCCGTTGCCCGTAATGGCACCAAATCTGGTGGCATGTCCGATTCGCACCTCTCCAAAATCCCTGATCATGACGGGTATCCCTCCTCTTGTTTTCACAATGAGGTTTTCAATGTCTTTCTTACTCTTCAGCAAACCCTCTGCCCGAATAAAATAGGTCGTGTTATTTTTTTCAATATAACTACCTCCCGTATTGGCATTATTGCTTTCTAAAGCATCAAAAACCTCAGAAATACTGAGATCCATAGCGTCTAACTTCGGCAAATTTATCGCTACTTCATATTGTTTTAGAAAACCGCCCCAAGAATTGACCTCTACAACTCCTGGAATTCCCGATAGCTGACGTTTAACGACCCAATCTTGTATGGTTCGTAAAGTTGTTGGATCATATTTATCCTCATAACCGGGTTTAGTATCTAAAATATATTGGTAAATCTCTCCTAGACCAGTAGAAACCGGGCCCATTTCGGGAGTACCATAGCCTGTGGGAATTTTCTCTGCTGCCACCTTTATTTTTTCGGCGATCAATTGCCGCGGCAAATAGGTTCCTAACTCATCCTCAAATACGATCGTCACAACCGACAGTCCGAACTTAGAAACAGATCTCATTTCTTTAACGCCCGGCAGATTGGCCATTTCCAATTCTACAGGATAAGTGATGAATTGCTCTATATCTTGAGTAGATAAATTTTTAGAAGTCGTGATAATTTGAACCTGATTATTGGTAATATCAGGAACTGCCCCAATATGAATTTGAGTAAGAGAATACAATCCAAAAAGGAAAACCAAAAAAGTAAAAAGCAATACAATGTATTTGTTCTTTACGCTATAGCTGATAATTTGATGCAGCATACAATTGAGAATTAAGATTCATAAAATAAGCCTTGAGTTCCAGGGCATTTTTAAAGAGTAAAATCTTAAATACGAGGAGGTTGAAAAACCTTGGTAAAAAGCTCAATTCCGGCACCAAAACGATAGAAATGTAAGGGCTTACGAATACTTGATTCTTCATTGTACTCAATAGAAGAAAGGAAAGGATTTAATTGCAATTGGAGATCCAATTGTGAAATAACCTGATGAAAAGGTAGGTTTTGGTGCTCCTGCTGCTCTAGAGGTTCATCATTGCTGTGTTTCTGAGCAAGTGTACCGTAATGCTTTTCTATAAAACTAAACAGGTCATCTCCAAATTCTTCAGAATGATAGGTATAATGCGCTATCAAATCACTAAAGTGAAATAGATCAGAAATCTGAATTTGCACACTTTGCATCAAAAACAAAAAAGCAAATAGTATTGATTGAGCCTTAACCATATCACAAAGTTAAAAATAATTCGCATTACCTTGCCAATCCTTAAAGATTAAGTAATTTTAGTTACGTGAATATAAGAAAACTATTTGTCATTGCTCTTGTTTGGCCCGAACCAAATGCCACTGCAGCTGGAGTCAGATTAATTCAGCTACTTGATATTTTTAAACAGATGAACTTTAGCCTTTGTTTTGGGGCAACAACCTCCTTTAATGCCTCTAGTCAGGCATTGGAAGAAATGGGAATCGAGGTATTCAGAATAGCGTCTAATGAGAAAAGTTTTGACGAACTGCTTCAACAGATCAATCCTGAAATAGTCCTTTTCGATCGTTTTATCGCGGAAGAACAATTTGGATGGAGGGTAGATGACATTTTTCCGAAGATCATCAAAATTTTAGACACGGAAGATCTGCATTTTTTGCGCGATGCGAGAAAAAAAGATCACCACAATACAAATTTAATCCTTGAAATTAAGAAAAGTGATCTCGCCCAAAGAGAAATTGCCAGTATTTTACGTTGCGATCTCACCCTCGTCATTTCTATTTTTGAATTTAATTTATTGGTAAATGAATTCAATATCAACAAGGCCTTACTACATTATATTCCATTTGTGCCAGATTCCCTGTCCGCTGATGAAATATCGCATATGCCTTCTTTCGAAAAACGAAAAGACTTTATGAGTATTGGAAATTTTCTGCATCGACCAAACAGAGATGCAGTCAAGCTTTTACACGATACCCTGTGGCCTGCAATCAAAAAGAAATTGCCGAACAGTAATTTGTTGATCTATGGAGCCTATCCCGATGAAGAAATAAAAAAACTCCACGATCAGAAAAAGGGATTTCTTGTTGAAGGGCAAATTGAGAAGGCAGAAAAGGCATTTAAAGAGGCCAGAGTTTGTTTAGCACCATTGCGATTTGGCGCCGGACAAAAGGGAAAACTGATCGATTCAATGCGTTTTGGCACACCGAATGTCACTACTAAAATTGGCGCAGAAAGCATGTCTGATGATCGAGTATGGAATGGGTTTGTAACAGATGATTGGGATGAATTTGTCAAACTGTCTGTTGATCTGTATACAGATCAGTCCACCTGGGAAAAGGCACAAAAGAATGGATTTTCTATTTTGGAAAAATTCTTTCATAAAAAGGACCATACACAATCCTTGATAGAAAAAATAGAAGAAGTTCAGCAAAACCTTGAACGAAGAAGAACAGATAATTTTTTTGGTGCCATGCTCAAACTGCACAATACTAAAAGCACCAAGTATTTATCCAAATGGATCGAAGAAAAGAATAAATCCTAAAGTATGTATAAACTGTTTGTGATAGTAGGAGTAATTCTGGTGATCATCGGATTATTACTCAAATTTGCGCCTGGAGCTTTAAACTGGTTTGGAAATTTACCGGGAGATATAAAATACAAAAATGGCAACACCCGGATTTTCTTTCCGATCACTTCCATGATCCTGGTGAGTATTGCCATTTCCATCATTTTAAGGTTGGTGAGAAAGTTCTACTCCTAAGAATAAATGGGGTTGATATCAAGACAACCAGGCCTTTAGCATCCAGCTGGTCTTTTCTTGTTCAGAAATAAAATCACTAATTAATGTATTTGTACCCTCATCGTCTGCCTCTGCGGATAGGATCATGATTTTTCTTTCGATTTCCAATAAAATGGCCAATGAGTTTAACACAAGCTCAACGGAGTCCTTATCTTGCGAAATATCCTTTCCAACCGATACTGTTGCGTGTTTCATATAATCTTCAAATGTATGAAGTGGTTTTCCTTCTAAAGTTAGGATACGCTCAGCGATCATATCTATTTTTTCGTGTGCATCAGTGTATAATTCTTCAAATTTAACATGTAATTCAAAGAACGATTTACCTTTGATATTCCAGTGTAAACCTCTTAAGTTTTGATAATAGATTTGAAAATTCGCCAACAATATATTTAATTCGTCAGCTAGTTGAGTAACTTCCTTTTTGTCTAATCCTAAGATTGTATTTTTCATATGCTTCAGTTTTAATTCATGATAAAATTACGGTTTATTTGACCCAATTCTCACTGATCATTATTGATGCATTTTATATCTTTATCGAAAATATCTATCAATGACCATTACCCAATTAAAGTACCTCCTATCGGTTGCAGAACATCAAAATTTTACAACAGCAGCAGAGCATTCTTTCGTTACCCAACCCACTTTGAGCATGCAAATTCAAAAATTAGAAGAAGAATTGGGTGTGCTCATTTTTAATAGAAAGAAAAAACCGGTAGAACTCACCTCGATTGGTGAAAGAATTATAGCACAGGCAAAATTGATAGTTGATGAAAGTAACCGTATCCAAGATATTGTAGATCAACAAAAAGGGTTTATTGGCGGAGAATTTAGGTTAGGAATTATTCCAACCGTCATGCCTACGTTATTACCTCTTTTTTTAAAATCATTTTTAAGCAAACACAAATCAGTCAACTTGATTTTGGAGGAGGTAACTACCGAAGATATCATTGCAAAATTATCCGATGGTCATTTAGATGCTGGCATCGCTGCCACCCCCCTTGAAAATAGCGCGATCAAAGAAAGTGTATTGTATTATGAACCTTTTGTTGGTTTTGTCTCTAAAAATCACCGACTTTTTGAAAAAGATGGGATCAAAGAGGAGGATTTAGACATCAGTGATATTCTGCTATTGAAGGACGGGCATTGTTTTAAAAATAATGTCATTAATTTATGTAAAACAGATCTTTCGGCAAATGATGAACACTTTAATATTCAAAGCGGAAGCATTGAGACACTTATAAAACTGTCAAAAGAAGGCTTGGGGATGACTTTAATTCCGTATTTACATACCCTGGATCTTAAAAATGACGATATCCAATATTTGAGAAACTTTGAGGGTACTGTACCTGCAAGAGAAATAAGTCTGATCTACCACCGTTCTCAGCTCAAAATGCAACTGATAGATGCACTTAAAAAAAGCATTGACGGGGTTATTCGGGGTGCAATTTCCTTTCATGATGTAAAGATCATCAGTCCATTGCAAAAAAAAAGGGGTTTAAACAACCCCTTTATTAAGTAATTACGTTAAAACAAACGGTTAATTCTGGCTTATTAGCCGTAAACCGCAATAACCAAAGTCTAAGTTCTTCAATTTCAAAAGGCAATAATAATTTTACAGCTTTTGTTAATTCTTTACAAAATAACTCCGCATCAAAACTCACCTTTTTGAGAACCGTTTTGGTGTACTCATAAATTGCTCTTGGCATAACGAATTTTGTTTTTAGTAGAACGTGATTTTTCCTTTTCTCGTATAAATATAAAAAAATTCTCGCAATAGCAAGACTTTTCCCTATTCTTTTAACTTGCCAATCTCATCTAATAGTTTATTGGCATTTAATTCAAGGTCTTTTTTTACTGCTTTTAAATGGCCTGCTCTATTTTCAACCTGCTTATCGTTAATTCTTTCGATTAACTGATCGAAAACCTGAATAGACTCATCTATGATTTTTTCAAACTTTTCTGACTTCTTTTCATCAGAGGTCAATTGAGCGACATAACACTCTTCTATGACATCAGATAAAACATGATTGAGGTCTTTTTTTAAATTTTGGATACTTGACATAATTTCTTCTTTTAAAGATGTTTATTCAGTTAGAAAAGAATAAACTAAATTTCTGCAAATGTATCAAACATAATGCCACTAATCCTAAAAAATATCATAATTCTCAACACAACGAATTTGGATCAAACTTTGGTATTCTAGAGAAAAGTCAAAATATCTGTCAGGCTTTTTACAGATTTAAATTGTTTGGTTTGTTCTGAATTTAGTGAAACCTCTTCATATACCCAAGTAGTATGAAATGGAACATGAATCGCATTCGCCCCAATTCCCACGCAAGGCAAGATGTCAGATTTCAAAGAATTCCCGATCATCAAAAATTGGGAAGGAGCAATGTCCAGATGCCGAATGAGTTTTTTGTAATCTTTTTCCTTTTTTTCACTCATAATTTCAATATGGTGAAAGTGATATAATAAACCTGATTTTTCTAGTTTTTTCTCCTGCTCCAAAAGGTCTCCCTTAGTAGCTACCACCAATCTGTATTTTGATTTTAACCCATTTAAAACCTCATGAACTCCGTCTAATAATTGGATAGGATGATCTAACATTTCTTTTCCAAAATCCAGAATCTTAGCAATTAGTTTGGGTGACAAACTGTAATTGGAAATTTCTAAGGCAGACTCAACCATAGACAGTACAAAACTCTTACTGCCATAACCGTAAAGTGGCAGATTTCTAATGATCACTTTGAATAATTCTTGATCTATTTTATTTTCGGTGTCGTAAAAAGAAAGCATTTTGCAAAACTTTTCTTCCGTTTCTCTAAAATAGGTTTCGTTCACCCAAAGCGTATCATCTGCGTCGAAGGCTATCGTTTTAATATCGCTATAATTCATCATTTGATCTGGTTTTAGGGTAAAAAATATTGTTGGGCTTTTGCCAAATCTTCAGCTGTATCAATACCAATTCCTTTAAAATCTGTTTCCACTAACTTTATTTTTTTTCCATATTCCAAATAGCGCAAATTCTCTAGTTTTTCAGTCGCCTCGAGACTTCGCATGGGTAACCTGTAAAAATCCATCAAAGCACTCTTTCTAAAAGCGTACACCCCAATGTGCTTAAAATATTGAACACTTGTTTCCCTGTCTCTAGGATAAGGAATTGGTGACCTCGAAAAGTACATGGCGAAACCTTGGAAGTCCGTCACTACTTTGACCACATTTGGATTGTTAATATCTTCCCAGTCTGTCAGTTCTTGTTTTAAGGAAGCCAGATCAATCTGTTTCTCGTGATCTTCTTTAAAAACATCCAGCACTTTATTTAAAGGGTCTCTGGTCATAAAAGGTTCATCGCCTTGCACATTTACCACAATATCGACATCCATAAATTCAACAGCTTCAGCAATTCTATCAGATCCGCATTCGTGTTGTTTTTTACTCATAATGACCTTGCCTCCGTTTTTCAACACTTCCTTTTGTATAATTTCACTATCCGTTACAACATATACTTCCTCGAACAGTTCAGTTTTGACAGTGGCTTCCAGTGTTCTTATGATTACCGGTTTACCTGCCAGGTCTTTCATTAATTTACCCGGTAGTCTTGTAGAATCATATCTCGCGGGGATCATTGCGATGACCTTCAAAGGACTATTTTTCATGTGTGCATTCAATTTAAGAGTACATCAAGAAACATCAGCCGTCTCTCGATGATTAAAATCTACTTTCAAATATAGTATAAACAGTAAGATTATATTTTGAGAATGAATGTTCTTTTTTTTAAAATGACTATTTTAGTATAAACAAATGACCTAATGGAAGAATTTATCCGAAAAATGCCAAAAGCAGAGTTACATCTGCATATAGAAGGAACTTTTGAGCCTGAACTGATGTTTGAAATTGCCAAAAGAAATAGCATAGCTATTCCTTACGCAACAGTGGATGAGCTAAAAAAGGCCTATAAGTTTTCTTGCTTGCAGGATTTTTTGGATATATATTATCAAGGTGCACAGGTACTTCTCCTGGAACAGGATTTCTATGACTTGACCATGGCTTATTTAAAAAAGTGTGAGCAACAGAATATCCGACACACAGAAATCATGTTTGATCCGCAAACCCATACAGAGCGGGGCGTGTCCTTTGAAACAGTTATCAACGGTATACACAGGGCCTGTGAAGATGCTAAAAAGGAGTTTGGTATTTCTTTTGTTCTGATCATGAGTTTTTTAAGGCATTTATCTGAAGAAGATGCTTTTAAAACACTGAAACAGGCCGAACCCTTTAAGGACAAGATCAAGGCAGTTGGATTAGATTCTTCAGAAAAAGGAAATCCTCCGTTAAAATTTGTCAGAGTATTTCAAGCTGCTGTTGATCAAGGATATATTCCCTTAGCACATGCGGGAGAAGAAGGTGATGCCGATTATATATGGCAGGCGATTGATTTGTTACAAATTCATAGAATAGACCACGGAAACAACTGTATTACCGACAGAAATCTGATAGAAGAGATCATCGAAAGAGATTTGGCGCTAACAGTTTGTCCACTGTCGAATGTCGCTCTCCAAGTTGTACCTGAGTTAAATGAACATCCTTTAAAAACAATGATGCAACTGGGCTTATACCTAACCATAAATTCAGATGACCCTGCCTATTTTGGAGGTTACTTAAATGAAAACTTCATCGCAATTCAAAAGGCATTAGATTTAAGCCGATGGGATTTATATAACCTCACCAAAAATTCTTTCACTTATTCGCTTGCAACCTTTGATGAAAAAAGCACTTATTTGGAAGAGCTTGATCGGTATTATGAAAAATTTCTTGACTAACCCGCCTGAAGTATTCGTTTGGCCTCTTCAATGTGTTGTTCTGCCTTGAACAAATTATTGAAGATATATTTAATTTTACCGTCCATGCCAACAACATAGGTCACTCGTCCGGGTACCAATCCAAACATATTGGCAGGAACTCCGAATTCTTTACGCAACTCATTATCTAGATCGGAGAGTAACGTAAAAGGAAGGTTATATTTAGCGGCAAAATCTGCATGACTTTTTACATTATCCGAACTGATTCCAATGACTTTTGTATTGAGATCAGTAAAAATATGATAGTCATCTCTAAATTTACAGGCTTCTTTGGTACAGCCTGGTGTGTCATCTTTTGGATAAAAATAGATCACGAGATTTTTTTTACCCAGATCATTTTGAATGTTATACTCATTGCCATGCTGATCTTTTAAGATAAACTTGGGTAATTCATCTCCTACTTTTAATGGTTCATTAGATTTCATTTGACAGCTGATTATGGTTGAAATTAAACCGAAGATTAGGATAAGAAAAATTGATTTAACCTTCATTGTTTTCAAAATTACTCACCGCTATAAGTGACAAAGTTTCTTGGGGTTTCATAAAGTGTTACCGTAAGTTCCATGTCGACATCTATTTTTTTTCTCAATATCTCCCAGATCACTACGGCAATATTTTCTGCACTCGGATTGAGCTCTTTAAATTCCTCTACTTGTAAATTGAGGTTTTTATGATCAAATTTTTCTTCAATTTCCTCAAAGATCAAATCTTTCAACCACTTCATATCGACAACATAACCGGTTTCAGGATTGATCTCTCCTTTAATAGAAACGATCAATTCATAATTATGCCCGTGATACAATGGATTAGCACATTTTCCAAAGACCTGTTCGTTTTTTTCATTGGTCCAATCTGGATTAGATAATTGATGAGCGGCATTAAAATGTGCCTTTCTGTGAACAGTTACTTTCATTTCTTTATTAATCTTTGATCGTATTCTTGAAATATAATTTTAAACCAGGCGGTGTATTTTTCCGGATGATCTTTCATATCTGTTTTCAAGTCCTCCAGGGTCATCCACTTGTATTCTGCTACTTCGTCCGGATTAATTTTTGGTTCAGCATTATATTTTCCAATCATCACATGGTCTAATTCATGCTCGGTTAAACCGTTGTCAAATGTTGCTTTATAAATAAACCAAAAAGTGTCTTCCAACTCACAGCTAAATCCCATTTCTTCAAACAATCTTCTTTTGCCTGCTTCTATATTCGTCTCTCCTACCCTTTGATGACTGCAGCAAGTATTTGTCCATAGACCCGGTGAGTGGTATTTATGCAATGCCCTTCTCTGTAACATCAATTCACCCTTTTCATTAAATATGAAAACAGAAAAAGCCCTGTGCAAAAGCGCTTTTTCATGAGCTTCTAGTTTAGGCATCGTACCTACCTGGTTATCTTCTCTGTCTACTAATATGACTTTTTCTTCCATGAGTATGGCTTGTTACTATTTGTACCCTAAAGATAATCTAAAAATAAAGGAGATTAGCTCTAACAGTTGTCAATCTTGGCACAAATTTAAGTGTTTAATTTTAATTAAAAAAAGTTAAACATATAATTTAAAAATAACCTTTCTCTCAAATCATTTATATTTGCTGGTTAAATATTTAGCATGCGAATCCTTTTTACTTTTTTACTATTCACTCTTTTTATTTTTTCTTGTTCTGATGAGAAAAAGGCAGATGATAATAGCCCTAATTCTGTCGAAAAGCGCATAAAAAAAAAGAAAAAAGCTCAACCTTTAGACAGCATTAGCAGAAAGAATACAGTTGCTTTTTTAGCAAAATATGGGCAGGAAAATAAAGAAAATAAGGTGGTCATTCACACCCGGTTTGGGGACATCCGCTTAGTACTTTATAATGAAACTCCGCTGCACAGAGCAAATTTCATTTTTCTTTCAAAAATAGGTTATTTTGACACTACCTGCTTTTATCGGGTTGTTCCCGGATTTATCATTCAGGGTGGGAATTCGGAAAATTTACAAACCAATGCGATGCGAAACCGGTATCAAAATTATAGAATACCGCCAGAAATGAGTCCTGAGCTAAAACACAAATACGGCGCTGTTGCTGCGGCACGAGATTGGGAAGATAACCCGGGAAAAGTATCAAATCCCTTTGAGTTTTACATCATTCAATCTAGAAACGGAGCCCATCATTTAGACGGAGAACATACGGTTTTTGGCGAGGTAAGCTCTGGATTTTCTGTGATTGACAAAATTGTCAATCTGGAAGCCGGTTCAGACGAATGGCCGTTGGAAGATGTTTTTATCAGCGTAGAAGTTTCCGAATAGCTTTTTAGAACCATTAGTTTGTAGGATAAAAAACTTTTTTTGGCAAACACTCATTTCTCACCTTTTATCGTAATTTTGCCACTCAAAATTTGATACATGAGTTTTTTATCAGAAATAGCAAGAAGAAGAACCTTTGGTATTATTTCTCACCCCGATGCCGGTAAAACCACCCTTACAGAGAAGTTGCTTTTGTTTGGAGGAGCTATCCAGGAAGCAGGTGCCGTAAAAAGTAACAAGATAAAGAAAGGAGCTACCTCCGACTTTATGGAAATTGAGCGCCAAAGAGGAATATCGGTGGCCACTTCTGTGCTTGCCTTCAATTATAAAGATAAAAAGATCAATATTTTAGATACCCCTGGTCACAAAGATTTTGCAGAAGATACTTTTAGAACGCTGACGGCTGTAGATAGTGTGATTGTGGTGATCGATGTGGCTAAAGGGGTTGAAGAACAGACTGAAAAACTGGTAGAAGTTTGTAGAATGCGTAAAATTCCGATGATCGTCTTCATCAATAAACTAGATCGTGAAGGGAAAGATGCATTCGATCTGATGGATGAAGTTGAGCAAAAATTGGGTTTAAAAGTTGTTCCTCTTAGCTTTCCCATCGGTATGGGTTACGACTTTAAAGGGATTTATAATATTTGGGAAAAAAAGCTTAATCTTTTTTCTCCTGATGCCAAATTAAAAGTAACAAAAGGGGTCGTATTCGATGACCTGGACAATCCAAATTTAGAAAAGACCATCGGAAAGAAACCTGCCGATGTGTTGAGAGAAGAATTGGAACTCATCAGAGAAGTTTACCCCGAATTTAATAGAAATGAATATTTAGCCGGGAACTTGCAACCTGTCTTCTTTGGTTCTGCCTTAAATAATTTCGGCGTTCAAGAATTATTAGATTGCTTTGTTGAAATTGCACCCCCGCCACAGCCCAAAATGGCAGACACGCGCTTAGTGGATTCAAAAGAAAAAACTTTTACGGGTTTTGTCTTTAAAATTCATGCAAATATGGATCCTAATCACCGCGACAGGTTGGCTTTTGTTAAAATTGTTTCGGGCATTTTTAAGCGCAATACCAACTATTTGCACGTAAAATTGGATAAGAAAATGAAATTTTCTAGTCCAAATGCCTTTTTCGCAGAGAAAAAGGAAATCGTCGAAGAGTCTTATCCAGGAGATATTGTTGGTTTGCATGACACAGGTAGTTTTAGTATTGGCGATACGCTCACTGAAGGTGAAATATTAGAATTTAAGGGAGTTCCGAGTTTTTCACCTGAACATTTCAGGTATGTGAACAATGCCGATCCTATGAAGGCTAAACAATTATTTAAAGGATTAGATCAGCTCATGGATGAAGGTGTGGCACAGCTATTCACGCTGGATTTGAACGGAAGAAAAGTGATTGGTACAGTGGGAGCATTGCAGTTTGAAGTGATCCAGTACAGGCTCGAGCACGAATACAACGCAAAATGTACCTATGAATCAATTAACATTCATAAAGCTTGCTGGGTAGATCCTGAAAATCCTAAAAATGCTGAATTCGAAGAATTTAAACGCGTAAAACAAAGATACCTCGCAAGAGATAAAAAAGGACAACTTGTCTTTTTGGCAGATTCAGCCTTCACCGTGCAAATGACCCAGGACAAATACCCTTCCGTAAAACTGCGGTTCGTAAGTGAGTTTGATTAAGGTGCTAAATATTGGTCCGATTTAATTTTTGCATCAACTCCTGACTCTTTCTAGCTCTTCCGGAATCTCGATAAATGAGCGCCAGAAGATAGTTGTAATCGCGATTTTCGGGTTCTATTGTTAAGGCTTGCTGGATGTATTTTTCAGCATTTGGATAATCTATGTTTTGATAATAAAAGGTAGCTAAATTGTATCTCGCCCTGCTGTCCCGTGCATCAAGCCCGATCGCTTTTTTCAGATCCTTAATGGCTTCCTCCTTATTTTGTAATTCAAAGTATAACAATGCACGTAAATAATAGGAACGCCCATTCTCTGGGTAATACTTGATCAAAGTAGTCAACATCTCTAAAGCCTCTTTGTTTTTGCCTGTTTGATTTAAAGCGGTGGCCAGATTGGTATAGGCCGGGAATAAAAGGCTATCTTTTTTAAGCGCATTTTGATAGCTTTTAATAGCATTTCCGGGGTCATTGATTTGCATAAAATAATCTCCCAAATTTAAATTCCCTGCCGCAAAATCAACATTGGCATATAAGAACTTTTCGTATTCTTTGATCAGATGATCTACCTGAGCTCTGTCTGATTCGTTCAGCTGATTGGCGTCAAATCCCAATAGTAATTGAGCTGCACCCAACCTTACTAATTTTGAAGAATCTTTCATCATTTCCAGTCCAACACCAACTCGATCCTGAGGTGGAAGATTCAATAATTTTTGAGCTGCCTTAAATCGAATTAAGGAGGAAGAATCTCGTGTAGCTTCTAATACATTCTTTAAATCTGCTTCATTTACCATGGTTAAATTCTCTAAGGCCGTTGCTCGAGTGATAGACGGATATTTGGCATTCAGGATAAAGCTATGAACCCTTTCTTTTTCAGAAATACTGATATGCTCTTTAGTGGACAATACCAGATAGTCCGAAAAATGGTCTAATCTTTCTGCGCCATACCACTGAACGATACTATTGCTCGCCCAGGCATTACTCTTGTCTTTATGACATGCTGTACAGGCATTGGGTGTTCCAAATTCTATACTTTGATCTGGCCTCGGGTTTCTAAAACTATGATCCCTTCTGAAATCATTTCCCATATAGTACTTGCCTGTCATATGGCAGTTGATACACTGACTGGCTTCCGTATTCATTTCATGAAAATGATGATTTTTAGAATTGTATTTTTCGGGAATATGGCATTGTAAACACAATTTATTTCCTTCAAATTTTAACTGCATTGAATGTGGATTATGACAATCGGAACATTTTATTCCGTTCATATACATCTTGCTCTGCATAAAGGAACCCAATACATAATCTTCTTCATCTATCTGACCATCAGCAAAATAATACTCAGGCGTAATGGTTTGCAACATAAATTGTTCGTCGTACTCCATCCCCGGAGTAAAGTTTTCAGTAAGTTTTACCCTTCGTGAATGACAAGGACCGCATTGTTTAATTTGCTCTGCTTGGCTTATTCCGGTAAAAGTGTACATAGATAAGGTAGTGTCCTTTTTTTCAGCCCAAAGTAGATGCCTTTCTCCCGGACCGTGACAACTTTCGCAATTCACGTTGATCATTGAATAACTGGTCTGAAAGGAATCTTTTACAACATTGTAATTTTTCTTAAGATTTGTGGAATGGCATTCGGCACACATGGTATTCCAGTTTTGTCCACCCCGAGACCAATGTAACCAGTCATTTGGTTTAATTTGATCCTCCGCATACTGATGAAACCACTTATGCTCAAGAGTGTCCCAACTCAGCCGAAGTACCTGCTTTTTTCCGCGATCGAAATCCACCATATACTGCTGAAGCGGTGTAATACCAAAAGTGTATTTAATTTCATAGGTCTTCTCGCTCTTATCGATCTCCTTCACATCGACCATAAACTTTTCTCCATTTTTATAAAGACGGTAATCTACCCCATCCAGCGAGAGAGTTACATTGTTAAAATCACCCAGAACTGTTGTTGTATTGGCCTCTTGCATCGCAAGCTCATGGTGTGAACCTTTCCAATCTTTATAGGCCGTTTCATGACAAGATTTACAATTTTCATCACCTACATAACCATCTCTGTACTTGGAAACAAATGAACGCTCATCAACAGAGGTATAGGTTTCATTCTTTTGTTGACAACTAGTAGTTAAAACACTTAGGATAATAAGCGAGAAAAGGAATCGGATCATGCAATTTAAATGAAGATTGAGCGCGTAATTTACAAATAATGTCAGAAATAGAACATGAAACCAAAACTAATTCGCATGGCATCTCTGCTCTTTTGTTCATCTAAGAAGGTATCATTAATGAATCCCTCATATTTGATTTGTTTTACGCCGTAATCCATTTCGAGCCCTACCGTCATTCGCTGATCAAAAAGATCGTACATAAAGTTAAAGATGCCATAATAGTGCAATTGATCGTAAGTCCCTAAAAAATTTGTTTCCAAAGCCATTGTCGGATCCACAATAATGATCCTTTCGGCATCGTCAAATATGAATCTTGTAAATCCAAAGACCACATTTGTATGTAAACGATCAGTAAGAAAGTATTCATATGAAGTCCATCCACCAACAGAAGGAGTAGCACTTAAATCTCCATTAGTGTCAGGATAACCGTCATAACCATTGCCGCCCAATGTCGTCATATAAGCTGTAATGCCTTGTCCTGCCACAAATTGGAATTGAAAATTATTCCGATTTTGAAAATGAATTCCGGTCAAAGACAACCCATAACCGAAAAAATTATCCAATTGGTCTTGATATCTATAACGAATACTTCTAAAAATACCTGATAAACGTATATGACCCCAATCGGCCTTTCTTTTTAAGGCCAGAACCAGATCCGGAGTTACCTGATCCACCTCTTCTAACTGCGGTTCCAAGTCATCAAATTTGACATAATCGTTGATCGGAGCCTCTAAACTCACTTCGTATTCCCATCGTCGATTATTGAAATGATTGAAAAATTTGATATGGGGTGTTCTGATCCAGATTCCGGAGGGAGGTCCCTCCCATTCCATAATATTTGGCCAAAGATATTCATCACCAAAGGCATTCCAGTTCTGGCCAATTTGCCAGTGTGTTGATTGTACATAGGCCTTTCTCAATCTAAAATGACCATTTCCTCCCCAAAAATCACCCTCTACCACGCCAATAATCATTTCCCCTTTTTCAGTCATGTAGCTTGTCTCCCATTTGATCTGACTTTGATAAAGATCAAAATTCAAACTGCTGTAATCCTCCTGATCTCCTAAAACTTTTATATTACCAACATTAAAAGTCTCGGAATCATTTAAGCCGCCAAAAACGTCGAAATAACCGTTTAATTTCAAATTAGCGCCAAGACTGGTTCGGTATTTTGGTTGTCCGAATAAACTGTCTTTTGATTCAACAGTTAAAAAACGGCCTTGTGCATAGCTAAATTGTGCGACAAGCGTCAGGATTAAAAGAAAATAATTGCGCATGGTTTAGGTTTGATTGACCTAAATATAAGGAATAAAAAAAGACCGGATCGACCGGTCTTTTAAAAAATATTTGGGTTTCTTATTTTATTTTTTTGCCTACAGCCGCTGCATACTGAGGGGCAACTTTTTGAACTGTTGAAGGATCTGTTACATCTACACTAACTACGCCAACCAATTGCTTACCTGGTTCTTTGTTCAGGTCGTAAAAAGTAGTCTCTAACTTATACGTTTTTGAGGTATATGTTCTGGTTTCAGCAGGGACATAAGTTCCTCCGTAACCATAACCATAAGGAGAATAAACACTTCCGTAATAGCCGCCAAAACCGCCGTAATAGCCACCGTAATAGCTAGGGTAGTAACCTCCGGTAGTATAACCTCCTGTTTGAGAAGATACGATTTCTTGATTCATATCCCGTAAAACTGTCAAGCATACTGCGTTAAAGCCTTCTGCTTTGAACATGGATATAATTTGATCAATTTCTGCATCTGTTCTTTTCACGTTGTGAAGCGTAGATGGAAATTTCGTATAACTTTCAGTGGCCTTATATCCTTGGGCTCTCAATTCATTGGCTATTTCTTGTTCAAAACGCTGACGAGTAACACCGTCATCTGTTCTCCCTATGACCAATATCTGCTCATTTTTAATATTAGACATATTATCATCCTTCCAAGAATCTGTCACACTCACAGAAGAGCAACTAGATAAAAAGACGATGGCTAAGAAAGCAGTAAAAGCATAATATTTTTTCATTTGATTCAATTTTAGTTTACTTGATTTATATTGACAAAGATAATATTAAAATTAAATCAATTTCTAATAAAAATGATTTAAACCTAAATTTCTTAGGAGATTAATCTCTTGTTATTGTGATACTTATTTTTTTTTCAAAAAAAAATCTATTTTTTTATTTGAATAGCTCTTAATTTTGTTACATTTGCAACCGCAATTTCAGATTGTTGAGGAGAGGTGCCAGAGTGGTAATGGAGCAGATTGCTAATCTGTCAACGGGTAACCGTTGCCAGGGTTCGAATCCCTGTCTCTCCGCAGTGAAATATTGTCATCCGTTTTTACGGGGTGTAGCGTAGCCCGGTTATCGCGCCTGCTTTGGGAGCAGGAGGTCGCAGGTTCGAATCCTGCCACCCCGACAATAAAAATAAATTTGGAGGTTTCGTACCTGATAAATTTGGAGGTCGCGTAGCTCAGCTGGATAGAGCATCTGCCTTCTAAGCAGACGGTCAAAGGTTCGAATCCTTTCGCGATCACAAATGAATTAAAAAAATCCCGCAACAGCGGGATTTTTTATTTGGAGAAATCGTAGCAAGTTCAATTGCTTAAGATTTCGACAAATAAAAAATCTATCCGTCGCTAGACGGATATCGGATTTTTTTCATTCTCTAAATGGGAAGAAAAGGATCATGATAATAATCCTGTGAACTGTCGAAACTTCAGTTTCGTAAGGAACTGACAAATAATTAAAGCGAATCCGTCGCTAGACGGATAGATTTTTTTCATTCTCTAAATGGGAAGAAAAGGATCATGATAATAATCCTGTGAACTGTCGAAACTTCAGTTTCGTAAGGAACTGACAAAAAAATAAAGCGAATCCGTCGCTAGACGGATATCGGATTTTTTTCATTCTCTAAATGGGACGAAAAGGATCATGATAATAATCCTGTCAACTCTTGAAACTTCAGTTTCGTAAGGAACGACAAAAAATTAAAGCGAATCCGTCGCTAGACGGATATCGGGTTTTTTTCATTCTCTAAATAGGACGAAAAGGATCATGATAATAATCCTGTGAACTGTCGAAACTTCAGTTTCGTAAGGAACGACAAAAAATTAAAGCGAATCCGTCGCTAGACGGATATCGGATTTTTTTCATTCTCTAAATGCGACGAAAAGGATCACGTCAATAATCCTTTCGCGATCACTTAAAAATCAAAGAGTTGTCAATCTTGAATTGACAACTCTTTGATTATGCTTTCTATTCATAAATATTACTCAGATTCTCCTTACAAGGTTTCCTCAAGCCACCTAAAAAATTCTCGCTGCCATACCAAGCCGTTCTGAGCTTTGAGTACCCAATGATTTTCGCTGGGGAAATAGAGCAATCTGCTCTTTAAACCTTTTAACTGCGCGGCCTGAAATGCCTCAAAAGCCTGACCGTCAGGCACCCGGTAATCTTTACCTCCCTGAACAATTAAAATGGGTGTATCCCAGTTAGTCACAAAGTTTTTAGGGTTAAATTCTGTATAGGTTTTCATGGCTGAAGCATTGTCTTTTTCCCAATAGGCTCCTCCGTTATCCCAGTTCACAAAAAATAGTTCCTCGGTGGTTCCGTACATACTTTCCATATTGAAAATGCCGTCATGAGAAATGAAAGTTTTAAACCGGTTGTTGTGATGACCGGCAAGAAAAAAGATAGAATAACCCCCGAAACTTGCTCCAATCGCCCCCATTCTCTCTTTATCTACAAAAGGCTCCTTCGCCACATCATCTATGGCAGATAAATAATCTCTCATGGCCTGTCCACCGTAATCTTTGCTTATCGCTTCATTCCATTCAACACCGTGACCGGGCATTCCGCGCCGGTTAGGTGCCACAATAATATAACCCTGAGCAGCCATAACTTGGAAATTCCAGCGGAAGGAATAGAACTGTGAAAGCGCAGATTGAGGGCCTCCCTGACAATATAATAAGGTGGGGTATTTTTTTGCGGGGTTGAAATCAGGGGGATAAATCACCCAGACCAACATATCCTTTTGATCTGTCGTTTTTACCCTGCGCCTTTCAATCTTACTTTTTCCAATTCTTTGATATATATCATCATTCACATGAGTGAGCTGATTCATTTCTCCGTTGGTTACATCTAACGTAAATATTTCTGCCGCATGATTCATATCTGTCCTGGTCACGATCATTTTTTTACCGGAGATGCCAATTAAACCATTTATATCGTGATCTCCTTGGGTAATTTGTTTTACAGTGGGCATTTTTTTACTTTTTCCGGGATAATCCACTTCAAATAATTGCGTGGTCCCATCTATGGGAGCATTGAAATAAATACCAGAACCATCTTCTTTCCACAAATATGAATTGACCGTTCCGTCCCAATGTTTGGTCAGATTGAGCTGAATATCACCTGATCTCACCACCAAATCATTTTTATCGGCTTCATAGCCATCTCTTTTCATACTCAGCCAAGCCAAAACACCTTGAGAGGAGTATTTGGGATGGGTATCGTAACCTGACATACCTTCGGTTAGGTTCGATGTAACACCGGAAACGACATCATAAGCAAAGAGATCTGAATTTGTGCTGATGGCATAATCTTTTCCAGCTTTTTTCTTGGCTACATAAACGATCAATTTCCCATCAGGACTCCACGTATAATCACTGTCATCTCCAAACGGTTGAGTCGGGCAATCATAGGGCTCACCTTCCATTAGATCGAGTTCCTCTGCACCCTTCTTCAGCATAAGATGATTATAGGCTCCATCCTCCCAGGTATCCCAGTGGCGATACATCAGATCATCATAGATCATCGCTTCAGATTGATCTAACTGAGGATAATAATCCTTTCCGAAGACCTTCTGTATCTTTACCAATTTTGTACTTAATGTATTTGTTCCATCAGGAGATAGATGTTTATCCCTAACCATTGAAGTTCCATCATTTATTTCCTTTACCTCGCCTCCGTCAAGAGAAATAAGATATTCTTTTGTTTCTCCTGCATTCTTTGATACATCATACTTTTTAACACTGTAAACAAAAGATTTACCGTCTTTTGTAATACCTATAGGATTAATCCTTCCTAATTCCCATAAAAGTTCTGGGGTCATTACCTCTTGTGCAAAAAGGTTCGAAAATAGCAGGAAACTTGTAATAATTAAAATAGACCTTATCATAAAAAATGTATATATAATTTCTATAAAATTAATGTTTTATTCTGAGTTTGAAATTGATCATAACATAGATTCAACTGACTTATGCCCCTGAATTTAGTCTTGAGTATACTTGTTTTTCTTTTCCATTAAGTTCTTAGATTCAAAATGATAGCACCTGAGCCATTGTATCGACAAAAAAATTAAAATTACCTAAACCTAAATTTGTTGCCTTCTAGATCAATTAATCGAGCTCAGTTAATATTTAGGAGACCATGTAAATGAAGTGGAATCTTTAATATATTTGCTGCAATCAAACGAAACTTCATGACCAAATTCATCCCAAAAAAATTGAGCTTAGGATATTCCAATCTTTCAATGTTTAGTGTATGTTTTTTTCTTCTTTTAACCATTTTTTTTGCTAAGGCACAAAATACAGATACGGATATTCAGGAAGGACATTATCCAATCGACCTGGCCGAGGTTAAATTAGATGGTAATGTCTTGTTTAAGGTACGTGGAATTTCCGTGTTCAATGCAAATAAACGCGCTTCCGACATTAGTGCGAATATCAAAAAAATAGCCTCTAACGATCAAATCGACATTGAGTCTATTAAGCTGTTGGCCAAAGAGGATTACATTGTGATTTATGCGGTAAATGACACGATCATGCGCGTTTTCAACGCCGATGCAGCAGTTGAAGGCACAGGTATTAACAAGGAATTTCTCGCAAAGGCCAACCAAATAGGGATCAAAAATGGGATCACCACCTATCGTGTAAACCGAAGTTCTCCCGTGCTTCTGAAAAATTCCGGCCGCGCACTTTTAGTAATCTTCCTGGCCGGTGTTTTCTTGCTGATTTCGCTTTGGATCATGAAAAAAGTGAATAACTTATTGCAAAAGAGAATTAAAAAAAGAATCGATTCTGTAGATGATATTTCATTCAGTTTGATCAAATCTGAAAAGATTTGGAGGGTATTTGAATTGATTTTTCGTGCTGTCAGAATTCTGTTCGTCTTTTTCGTTTCGCTTTTCGTAATAGATTATGTGCTTAGTTTATTTCCATGGACAAAAGAATTTTCAAATTATCTTTTAGCCGCTGTACTTGATCCCTTAAAAGAAATTGGCTGGTCGATGATCAATTATTTGCCAAAATTCATTTTTCTTCTGATCATATGGTATATCATCAAGAATTTACTTCGTTTAATAAAGTTGTTCTTTACCGGATTGGAAGATGGGGAAATTATTTTTCGCGACTTCAAGCCGGAATGGGCAATGTCTACCTTTAAAATTGTAAAAGTAGTGATCATATCTTTTGCAGTGGTTATTGCTTATCCGTACATACCTGGTTCAGATTCCATCGCATTTAAAGGTGTTTCTGTGTTTGTTGGTATTTTATTTTCACTGGGTTCTACAACCTTTATTGCCAACGTGGTCGCAGGATATTCTATGATCTATCGAGGAGCTTTTAAAATAGGAGATTATATTGAAGTGAATGGACAAAAAGGTTTTGTAGAAGAACAAAAATTGTTGGTCACAAGGATTAGATCTCATAAAAATGAAGAAGTGATCATGCCTAATTCTATTTTATTGAATAGCCAGATAACCAATTATTCAGTGAAAGCAGAAGGATTGGGAGTTGTGTTACATACAATGGTAGGAATAGGATACGAAACTCCGTGGCGGTTGGTGGATGCCATGCTTAAACTTGCCGCGAAAAGAACAGAAGGCCTTTTGAGTGAACCACCGCCCTATGTCCTTAAAAAATCATTGGCAGACTATGCTGTAAATTATGAGATCAATGCCTATTGCAAGGATGTAAATAGAATCAATGCTGTATATTCTGCTTTACACCAAAATATTTTGGATGTATTTAATGAAAATAATGTCCAAATTATGACACCTTCTTATGAAGCAGATACGGAGATCCCGAAAATGGTTGCTAAAAAAGATTGGGATCCTCCACTGGCGAGTAATGATTAAAGTTTATAAAGGATCTTTGTATTGATATGCAAATTGATAGCTTTTATTGTCAACTACAGGTCTCATATAAGGATGTCTAATCAGCGACTAAATCTCAGTTGAACAACTACTTATTGAATGAATTTAGACGAATTGGTATGAACAAATAAAATATTTCCAACATCATCATACCCTTCAAAAACAGACAGATCATTGGCGTCTTTTACCCTACCTTCATGAAAACCAATAATGGTGAGGTCTGCTTCAGTGGAATGCTTGTTGATCAGATCTCTTTTATTTATCCCGGATTCTAAAGGTAAAACACGGATGTTATTTGCAGAGATGGGCAATCTGCCCGATGCGGTTAATTCTTTTAATTTTAATTCTTCTGACTCGATATCTTTTTCTTTAAATGCAGCAAAAATCTTGATTTCTCCATTTTTCCAGTCAGGATGACCCAGAATGATATAGGACAACAAGATCATTAAATTTCCGTTGTCATAATCTTCTTTCCCTATCCAAACATGTATCTCATTTTTATACCTGAATCCACGGTCGGAACTTGCTAAAATTGCGACGTCAAAATTCGCTGTTTTCAATACACCATAATTATCGATCACATCTTTTAGCCAATCTGTTTTACCTTTTTTAAATTCAAATAACATCATATTATTCGGTTGACCTGATACACCCGGAAGCTGAATGCACTGTATAATAGCTCCTGTATTCGATGGAGAGATGATCGCTTCTAAATAGACGTTGGAATGACTCGTGCTCGCCAGTTTAATTAAACGATCTAATTTCTCCTTAGAAGCCGCTTTGGTTTCGGAAGAATAATAACCCTTATCAAAATGGACAAAAGTACCAAAACCATATCTGTACGACAACCATTTCATCATTTCAAAGGCCGTATACCTCTCAAAGCTCTCTGGTGACAAACATAGAACAGCTGGTCTCCAATTCTGTTCTGCCTGCTCCTTTTCCGTTTTTTGAAGGAAAACTTGTACTTTCCTGCTGAATTGATAGATCACACTTTGAAAAATTCTGGATATACCTTTTTTATGCACGGTCTTATAGGTGATATAAAAGTATAACATAAGCATCAGAGAAATAGCAGCAATTGCATAGGTCGTATTGATCTTGAACATCAGATAAATACACAAGACAGCACCTAATAGCGAGAGATACCATTTAGATTTAAAGGAAGGGCGATAGGATGGGTCTGCCGCGAAATGCTGTAAAAATGATATGAGACAAAGGGAACCATATGTCACCATAAAGAACATAGAAATGATTTCGGCAACGGCATTCACGTCGCCCATCATCACAAAAATCAAGGCGATGATACTCGTAATAATAGTTGCATTGCGGGGTTCGTTAGTAAGGGCTAAACCTTTAGAGATCCAATTGTTTACATTCGTACTCGGGAAAACATCATCAGCACCGATGGCTTGCAATGTTCTCGGCGCGACCATAAAAGATCCTATTGCAGAGGAAAGTGTCGCTGCGGCTAATCCCATAGGAATAATGGGTCCCCAAATGGCAATTTTAGACATGATCAATTGGTCGTTTACGAGATCTTCTGAGCTCGCTGAAACGGCAAGTTTATAGGCAATGAACACATAAATGATCATACCGATAATGGTCGCTGATAAAGTTCCAAGTGGAATCGATTTTTTGGGATCACGAAGATCTCCCGACAGTCCAACCCCTGCCGTCATCCCGGTAAATGCCGGAAAAATGATCGCGAAAACATAAAAAATGCTAATATCGCTTGGTCTATTGGCCAGTATAGCCGATTTATTAATCGTTTCGCTGTAATCGGTCGTCCCTAAAAAAAAGAATATCAAAGAAATGACCAAGATGGTTACCACAAAATACAGTGCTTTTACACCCATATCGGCTCCCTTGCTGACCATTAAAAAAATAAGCATTAAAAGAGCGGGAATACTAAAAATCCTGTTATCGTAAATTTCATAGCCGAAAGTTGTGGCAATCCAGGGTTTCAAGGCGTCGAATGCCTCTGCAAAGGCTATGATATAGAATGCTACACTAATGGCTTGCGATAAAAATAAAGCAAGACCTATAGATGCACCGATATTGATTCCAAATGACCTGGAAATGATAAAGTACTCTCCTCCTCCCTCAACCTTTTGATTTGTCGCAATTTCAGCTAAAGCCATGGCAGTTGGAATAGTTACCATATGTCCAACCAAGATAATTAAAAGAGTCCCCGTAAATCCCACACTCCCAACCGCGTATCCAAACCGTAAAAACATAACTGCTCCCAATATGGTGGAGATAGCCGTTAAAAAAACAGGTAATGTGCTAAAATTTGATCTGGATTGGGTAAGTGTATTTTCCATTCTTTTGAGGAATAATAGTTGAGTGCTAAAAATTAAAAAAGCCTAACGGGATAGCTAGGCTTTTGATTTATATCTTAGTCTGACTAATCTCTTTTCAACTTGTCGGCGGCAGACAATACATCTTCTTTTAAATCTCCTACTTTTCCCTTTACTTTTCTCAACTGGAGTGAAATAAAAATATTTCCAATACCCAGCAATAAAAAAGCAAAGGCCAAAGTAAAGACCAAATAACTAGCCCCAACTATAGGGTTAATTATGGCAAAAAAAGCGAAAATGGTGGTTAAAATTCCAAATACCAGGATCCAACCCCAGTTATTAACACCTTCTTTCTTCATTTTAAAGGAACTTGAGATCATGAAAATACCTCTAAAAAGCAACCAAAATCCTACGAATAACGAAAACAGGACCATGGTAACGCCCGGGTACTTTAAGAGGATGAAGCCCACAATAATATCTAAGATACCTCCTCCGAGGTATAATCCCCAGTTTTCAATTTCATCCCGATGCCCGATGGCATAAATGATCGTGAGAATACCTGAAATGAAAATTAACATGCTGAAAAAAACGGTTAATCCAACAAAACTTTCGATGGGTGTTTTGAACATCCAAATTGCACCGATGATCATCAGAATTCCGATAACTAAAAAGATCCACCAATTTTTCACAGAGTGGGTTACTTTTGAAATTGCATTTGCCATAATTTTTACGGTTTATTTTATCAAATTGATAAATGGGTTAATAATTGATTTGACTATACTTTATCAAATTTAGAAAAATTTTATTAAAATATTATGATATGTAAAGAAATCTATACATCATTTAAAAAAATATCAAAAAGGAGCGGGTAACCTAAGAAACTAGCAAAAAATCAAAAAAAATAAACCTTTTGAAAGAATTATTCTATGAAACATGCATTTCTTAAACGTTTATTTAAAAAAATAAATAAAATAATCATTTTATAAAAAAAGACTTCTATATTTGGGGCATGCATTCTTTAAGACATTATATCAATTTATCCTGCAAAGTGTTGTTTAGCTCAACAACCATCACCCCTTAAGGGGTCTTTCTATTATTCACACAGTCATATTTATTGTAATTTTTTAAGATTTAAAATTTAGTCCACAAACCATGATAGTTGCAAAGTTTGGCGGAACATCTGTAGGTTCTGCAAAAAATATTCAAAAAGTTGTTGAGATCGTATCTCAAAAGAAAGGAAAAAACATTGTCGTTGTTTCAGCTTTGGGAGGCATCACCAACCTGCTGATAAAAGCTTCTGAACTCGCTGTAAAAGGAGATCAGGATTATGTGAATGTATTGAAAGAAATACAGACCAAACACAAAGAGGCTATTGACGAATTATTCGGAGAAGAACACCAACAGAAATCTGCAAATTTTGTCATGACGCAGATGCATAAATTGAAGGATACTTTAAAAGGAGTGTATTTGTTAAATGACCTTTCTGAAAAATCACTGGCAAAAATCGTTAGTGTTGGCGAAATCCTCTCTTCCTTTATCATAACAGAAGCGATTAAATTAAAAAGTATCAGTTGTAAGCTTTTGGATAGTCGCTTATTGATCAAAACAGACAGCCATTACAGTAAGGCGTCCGTTCATTATGGGGAGACCTACAAAAATATTGCGGAAGCCGTGCAGGCAACGGATAAAAGAGTCATCGTTATGCCGGGATTTATTGCATCAGATGGAAAGAATAATGCAACAACGCTTGGCAGAGGTGGTTCTGATTTTACAGCTGCCATAGCAGCAAACGCTGTGGATGCAGAACTTTTAGAGATCTGGACAGATGTGAGTGGTATGTTCACCGCAAACCCGCAATTGGTGAAACAAGCCAAACCTATTGAACAGATTACCTATCAGGAAGCGATGGAACTTTCCCATTTTGGCGCGAAAGTGATATATCCGCCAACCATACAGCCTGCCATGGATAAAAAAATACCAATTTTGATCAAGAACACCATGGCGCCTGATGACCGAGGAACCTTAATCGCAGAAAAGATTGTGGCCGGTAAAAATATGGTCAAAGGTATCAGTCATATAGAACAAATATCTTTGCTCACACTTCAAGGAAACGGAATGGTGGGTGTACCTGGAATCTCAAAAAGACTATTTGGTGCCCTGTCACAGCAAAATATCAATGTCAAATTTATCACACAGGCTTCAAGTGAACATTCCATCTCTTTTGCCATAGATGAAGAAGAAGCGGAAAATGCTAAAATTGCTGTAGACAAAGCTTTTGAATATGAAATTTTTCAGCGAAAAATAAATCCGGTGACCGTTGAAAACGATTTAGCCATTATTGCTTTGGTTGGCGATAATATGAAATCGCATCAGGGAATTAGTGGAAAAATGTTTAGCAGTTTAGGTAATAACAACGTCAATATTGTGGCCATTGCCCAAGGTTCAACTGAGAAGAATATTTCAGCCGTCATTGCAAAAAAAGACGCAAAAAAAGCATTGAACTCCTTGCATACGACCTTTTTCGAAAACCAATTAAAACAAATAAATCTGTTTATCGTGGGTGTCGGAAATGTGGGCAGCAAATTATTGGAACAGATCGAACAGCAGCAACCGTATTTAATTGATAAATTGCACTTGGAAATGAAAGTGGTTGGCCTTGCCAACTCCAAAAAAATGATTTTTAAGGAAGAAGGGATCGATTTAGAAAATTGGAAAGACCAACTTAAAAACTCAAAAATGACCTCAAATTTAGATGAGTTTTATAATCATGTGATTGATCTGAATCTAAGAAATAGCGTATTTGTAGACAATACTGCAAACGATATTGTACCGACATACTACGAAAAATACCTGAGAAAAAGCATAGCCGTCGTAGCTTGTAACAAAGTAGCAAGTTCTTCTGACTTTGAGAACTACAATCAGCTGAAAGAGCTTTCCAAAGAATACAATGCCCCCTATTTATTTGAAACAAATGTGGGAGCCGGTTTACCGATCATTGATAACCTGAAGAATATGGTCAATTCGGGCGATGAAATTAAAGAAATTAAGGCCGTTCTTTCGGGTAGTCTGAATTTCATTTTTAATAATTTTGATGAGAACAATAGTTTTTACGATGTGGTCAAAAAAGCAGGTGAAGAAGGTTATACCGAACCTGATCCCAGAATAGACCTCAGCGGAGTGGATGTGATGCGTAAAATCCTAATTCTTGTGAGAGAAAGTGGAATTCAAATGGAATTGTCTGATATTGAAAATGAAAGCTTTTTACCCAAAGCTTCCGTAGAAGCCAAAAGCGTTGACGCCTTTATGGAAAGTTTAAAAACTGAAGCTTCTCATTTTAATCAGTTGAGAGAAGCTGCCGAAAAAAATAATTCCAAATTAAAATTTGTGGCCTCTTTTAATCGAGGAAAAGCAAAAGTAAAATTAGAACAGATTCCACAGGATCATCCGTTTTACAATCTCGATGGAAAAGATAACATCGTCTTGTTCTATACTGACCGTTATGCCGACCAACCGCTTATCATAAAAGGTGCCGGTGCGGGAAGTGAGGTCACTGCTTCCGGTATTTTTGGCGACATCATCAGAACCATCAATAAATAATAAAATGAACAGAATAACCATTTTTTCACCAGCCACGGTAGCCAATATTTCTTGTGGTTTTGATGTACTAGGCTGCTGTTTAGATGGCATTGGTGATTATATGACTATTTTGAAAACTGCTGAAAAAGGAGTCAGAATCACAAAGATTACCGGTATGGATTTGCCCTTAGAGACAGAGAAAAATGTAGCCGGTGTAGCATCTTTAGCTCTGTTAAATGATTTAAAATCTCCTGTTGATTTTGGATTTGAAATTGAAATAGTGAAAAAGATCAAACCGGGTAGCGGAATTGGCAGTAGCGCTGCGAGTGCCGCCGGAGCTGTATTCGCCATAAATCAATTATTAAGCAAGCCTTTTAATGAATTTGAATTAATTGATTTTGCCCGAGAGGGCGAAAGACTGGCTTGTGGTTTTCCGATCACTGATAATGTTGCTCCCGCCCTATTAGGAGGATTTACTTTGGTAAAACACGATGAACCCCAAAAAGTATTAAAATTACCCGTTCTCAAAGATCTTTTTGTAGTGATCTTACATCCCCAGATTGAAATTAGAACATCAGAAGCCAGAGCTATTTTACCAAAACAGGTCGATCTGGAACTTGCCGTAAAACAATGGGCAAATGTAGGATCGTTTGTCCATGCTTTACACACACAAGATGTGAAACTTTTTGCAGCATCCTTGCAAGATTATATTGTGGAACCCTTCCGCTCAAAACTCATTCCCGGATTTGATGAAGTAAAGCAGACAGCCCTGAAACAAGGGGCGCTTGGAAGCGGAATTTCCGGTTCAGGACCTTCCATATTTTCTTTTTGTAAAGGAATTCAATCTGCAGAAAACGTGAAAGATAGCATAGAAAAATTATATCGTTCAAAAAATATTCCCTTTCAGATCTATATTTCCAAAATTAATCCGGAAGGTATTCAAATAGTTGAATCAAATTAAGCATGAAATATTATAGTCTAAACCGTCTGTCGCCGGATGTAAATTTTGAAAGAGCTGTTATCAATGGCATTGCCCCGGATAAAGGTTTGTACTTTCCAAAAGAGATCAAAAGCCTGCCTCCGGAATTTTTTAAAAACCTTCAGGATTACTCAAATAATGAAATAGCTTACCAATTGATCAAGCAATTCGTCGGTAAAGAAATTCCGGAAGAAGATCTGAGGATAATTATAGAAGACACGCTTTGTTTTGACTTTCCATTGGTGCCTGTAAAAGAGAATTCCTATGCCTTAGAGCTATTTCACGGTCCAACCATGGCTTTCAAAGATGTAGGTGGTAGGTTTATGGCGAGATGTTTATCTTATTTTAAACGAAATGACAAAAAGGAAGTTACCGTATTAGTAGCGACATCCGGAGATACAGGAGGTGCAGTAGCAAGCGGATTTTTAGGTGTGGAAGGTGTAAATGTCGTTATTCTGTATCCCAGTAAAAAAGTGAGTGAGGTACAAGAAAAACAACTCACAACCCTGGGTCAGAATATCAAAGCCCTCGAAGTAAAGGGCACTTTTGACGATTGCCAGGCCATGGTTAAGAATGCCTTTATCGACCATGAAATCACCTCAAAAATTCAATTGACATCGGCAAATTCTATCAATGTTGCCCGTTGGTTACCACAGATGTTTTATTTCGCTTTCGCCTATAAACAACTAACGACTAAAGATAAGAAACTGGCTGTGGCTGTTCCAAGCGGTAATTTTGGAAATATTTGCGCAGGGATGATGGCACAAAAATTAGGTTTGCCAATTGATCAGTTTATCGCGGCAAATAACGCCAATGACGTGGTAACTAATTATTTACTTTCGGGTAATTATAAAGCCAGGCCATCTGTGCAGACCATTTCAAATGCGATGGATGTGGGCGATCCGAGTAATTTCATCAGGATCCAAGAAATATACCACAACGATTTTGCACAGCTGAAAGCACATTTGGTTTCTTACGCTTTTAATGACGAGGAAACCAAAGCAGCCATGGACCATGTGTACAAAAAATACCATTATATTTTAGACCCCCACGGTGCAGTAGGTTATTCAGGTTTGGAGGCCTTTTTAAAAGGCAAATCGGATTGGCAGGGAATTTTTCTTGAAACGGCTCATCCGGTTAAATTTTTAGACGTTGTAGAACCTGTAATTCAAAAGAAAATTGACTATCCGGAACAAATTTTAGCCGTAATAGACAAAGAAAAGAAAGCAGATTTTATTAGCAGTTATAGTGAGCTCAAGTCATTTTTACTCAACGAATAAAGGCCTCTCCTATTCTAAAATAAACGCCCCAATCTTCTTTACCAACAGCGGCATCAATCCCTATATTGATGTTTGATTTAGGTAAAGCGGCAAAGCGAATGCCGGCTCCTGCGGCCGGCAGAAGTTTGTTAAACGAAAAATCGCTAAAATTATTGACTGCCGTGGCAATTCCGCCAAAAGCGACAAATCCCCACTTTTCATTTAACCAATGTCTGTATTCAGTTTGTGCGTCATACACCTGATTCGCTCTGTTTTTACCATTCGAATAGCCACGCAAATCATCACTTCCTACCACATTCTGTCCGGAAAAAGGTACGTCACCGGAAGCAACCTGAGCATATAAACGCCACATCAGGGTATTTTTTTCTTTCAGGGGATAATACTGATTGAATTGAAAGTTAAAATTACTGTAGTTTGAAGTACTCCCAAAACTTTTGAGAAAATGATTGGTAAACAATTTTCCGTTATTTCCTAAGGTAGGTGCAAACTGGTTGTTTCTCGAATCCTTTTCAAAATTAAAACCAAATCCTAACAATGTTTGCTCGTCTTCCGGATTTGTTGGCAGATCAAAAATTGTCTTCGTGTTAGAAATTAAAAAATTCCCCCCTACATAATAATCTTTATAGACCTTTGTGACAAATTCAGAATAAAGAAATGCAAAAGTTGTATTGAAATCGATAAAGGTGCCATCTAAGTTAGGCGGAAGTATTGCCGGTGGTAAGTTTCCAATGATATCACTCCAATCCACAAAAGTTTGAAATTCAATAGAACCTAATCCTCCAACTAGCTTGGCTCTGTATTTATCTTCTTTAAAATAAAGAGAATTCGGTACGATCAAAAACCAGCTTTTATTGCTCGTATAGGTGGCCACCAGACCACTTGAAGATAAAGGAGATATAGTGTCGTTCTCGTTCAGGTGATAAAAATAACTCGCCATACCGCCAAACATGGCTCCGAAACTATTATTATAGGTGACGGTAGGAATGGCAATGAAATTTCTTTCTTTATCAAATTTCTCTTCACCTTTTAGCGAATCTTTCTCTCTTTTCTGTGCGAAACCAATCGTGATCGAAAAAAATAGGAAGGCATATAAGGTTAGTTTTTTCAAAAGGTATAATTTTTATCAAAATTAAGACTTCTTTATTTGAAAAATTTAAATTTGTCCGCATTTAATATAAACCTGCTCCTATGCAAAAAATCGCATTGTTTGTTTGTCTTCTGACTTTATCACTGTTTTGTACAGCACAAAATTACACCGAACAAGATACACTTCGCGGTTCTATCACACCTGAAAGGGGATGGTGGGATTTGCTTCATTACGATTTAAAATTAAAAATAGATCCTTTGGAAAAGTTCATTTCGGGGAGCAACACAATCAAATACAAGGTATTAGAAAAAGGTTCTACTTTACAAATAGATTTACAAGATCCTTTGCAGATAACCAAAGTTTTGCAAAACGATAAACCTTTGTCTTATACAAAAAAAGGATTTGCTTATTACATCGACCTCCCTACAAAGCCTAAAATTGGTTCCGTTGGTCTATTGGAGATTTTTTATGAAGGAGTGCCTGTTGAAAGCAAAAACCCTCCGTGGAGCGGAGGTTTTACTTGGGAAAAAGATGAAAATGGAAATGATTTTATTGCCACCACCTGCCAGGGAATCGGAGCGAGTATCTGGTGGCCGAATAAAGACCATATGTACGATGAACCTGATCTTGGGGTCAGTTTATCCATTACTTGTCCTGAAAATTTAACGGCTGTTTCTAACGGGAGATTAGTGGAAACCATAGATAATAAAGATCGAACCAAAACTTTTGTTTGGGAGGTAGTCAATCCGATAAACAATTATGGGATCAATGTGAATGTGGGTGATTATGTTCATTTTAGTGAAAAATACCGGGGTTTAAAAGGGCAGTTAGACTGTGATTATTATGTGCTGTGCAATAATTTAGAAAAGGCCAAGGAACAATTTAAACAAGTTCCTTTGATGCTGGAAGCTTTTGAATACTGGTTTGGCCCTTACCCATTTTATGAAGACAGTTTTAAATTGGTTGAAGTACCTTATTTGGGTATGGAACACCAAAGCTCTGTCACTTATGGTAATCAATATAAAAATGGTTATTTGGGTAAAGACCTCAGCAGATCAGGATGGGGTTTAAAATTTGATTTTATCATTATTCATGAGTCCGGACATGAATGGTTCGCCAACAACATTACTTATAAAGACATTGCCGATATGTGGATCCATGAAGGATTTACTGCTTATAGCGAAACCTTGTTTGTCGATTATCATTTCGGAAAAGAGGCAGGGAGCGATTATGTGATCGGCACAAGGCAAAATATTCGCAATGACAGGCCCGTCATTGGTGACTATGACGTAAATAACGAAGGCTCCGGTGATATGTATCCCAAAGCAGCAAACATGCTTCATCTTATCCGACAAGTGATCAATAATGATGAAAAGTTTAGACAAATTCTTATCGGTTTAAATAAGGATTTTTATCACCAAACCGTGACGACAGAGCAAATAGAAAATTACATTTCTAAAAAAAGCAAAATCGATTTTTCAGGAGTATTCGATCAATATTTAAGAACCACAAGAGTGCCGGTTTTGGAATACAAGTTGGAGGGAAAACAGATAAGCTTTCGTTGGACGAATATCGTGGAAAATTTTTCCATCCCATTAAAAGTTCAAATAAATGAAGTCGATAAATGGATAAGACCCACTGCGGCATGGCAGGTTTTAAATCATGAAACGTACGTGAATACTATTGAAATCGACCGAAATTTTTATGTGATTAGAAGTGAAATTGATCAATCCAATGTTGGCAATTGATAGGTCGAAAAAATACTTTCCTCCTTCATCAATTTTTCTATTTCCTCCGATTTTCTAGGTGCGAGTGCCGAATAGTTAACGGGCCCTGTTTTGGTAATTAATACATCGTCTTCAATACGAACACCAATACCCCAATATTTTGGATCACAAGCGCTTCCTTTGGGGATATAAATCCCGGGTTCTACTGTGATGATCATATTCTCTTTAAAACTTGTTCGGTTGTTGAGATCATGAACGTCTAAACCGATATGATGGGACGTACCATGCGGAAAATAAGTTCTTCCTTCTTTGACATCTTTAATAATCCCTAAATCGAGTAGACCTTGATTGATAATATCTCTGGCAATTGAATCGATCATTTTGGCATTATTGCCAATGACCGCTGCATGTATTCCTGCTTCTTGCGCCTTATAGACCAGATCGTAAATCTCTTTTTGTGCTGCGCTAAATTTACCGTTTGCAGGAATAGTTCTGGTCACATCCGCTGTATAGCCCCGGTATTCCGCACCAAGATCCATGAGGACCAAATCATTACCCACATTCAAGAGATTATTATCAATATAATGCAGAACACACCCATTGTTGCCCGCTCCCACAATAGAGGGATACCCCTCAAACTCGGCACCGTATTTTCGAAATACAAATTCATGAATACCCTGAATTTCCATTTCAGACATATCTTCATGCATCGCTTTCATAACTTCGATCTGACCCAAACAAGAGATCTCAACTGCTTTTTTTATCAGCACCAGTTCTTCTTCAGCTTTTACTTCTCTCAAATTGGCCATTAAAGTTTTCAAGGTTCTTTTATCGATATTCGTTTTTAAAGTTGTTTGATGATCAAAACCGGAACTGGCGGAAAAAGTATTTAAGTCAATTTTACTTTTGAACTGCTCGATCAAAGTATATAGATTGGCCTTTTCAGCCCTGGTATCTCGCACATCATTTCTGAAAGGCTCAAACATCACCTTATCAAAGGTCGAAAAATCAATGGGTATATTGATAAAATCCTCTCCGTTATATACGGCCGAAAGACCTAATTCTTTTGAAACGCCCTCTACACCCAGCCTTTTTCCATTATACAGCTCAGCCCTTTCATTTCTCTTCTGCACATAAATCAATTCATTTACTTTTTCGCCTTGAACAACTTGCTCTTCAGAAAAAATAAACAAGACAGAATGTGGTTCTTTGTAACCTGTTAAGTAATAAAAATTCGGATCCTGGTGATAGACAAAATCCACATCATTTGACCGGTTCCTAACAGGATTTGCAAAAAATACAGCAACGCTGTTTTGCGGCATTTTTTTTCTTAAAGCCTCCCTTCTTTCTTTGTGAAACTCAGGTTTTAAAAAGTCGTCAGGTCTGTGGTTTTGCGCAAAAGAAAATGAGAAAACCAGGAAAAATATACCTGAAATTAAATAGTTTTCGATCTGAATTTGATATGAATTGAAACTCATAAAGAGGTTTTATTTAAATATTTTCAACTGGATGAAGAGTATTCTGTAAATTTGCAAAATAAATTGAACTAAGATGAAAAAAATTCAACTAAATCATATCCATGAATCACTCGGCGCAAAAATGGTGCCTTTTGCTGGTTACCTGATGCCTGTGCAATACGAAGGTGTTAATGCAGAACATGAAACCGTTCGAAACGGCGTTGGTGTTTTCGATGTGTCGCACATGGGTGAATTTTTGGTTGAAGGGAAGAACGCTTTGGATCTCGTTCAATTTGTTACCTCGAACGACGCTTCTAAATTACAGATTGGTGATGCACAATACAGTTGTATGCCAAACGATACTGGCGGAATCATCGACGATTTGATCGTTTACCGAGTAAAAGAAGATACCTATCTTCTTGTAGTGAATGCGGCAAATATTGAAAAAGACTGGGAATGGATAAGTAAAAAGAATCGTTTTGGCGCCGAAATGAAAAATATATCCGATAATTATGCTCTATTGGCCATCCAGGGACCAAAAGCCATTGAATCTATGCAGGCACTTACTTCTGTCGATCTGGCTTCCATTCCATTTTATAAATTTAAAATAGCAGATTTTGCGGGAATTGATCATGTGATCATTTCGGCTACAGGCTATACAGGTAGTGGCGGGTTTGAAATCTATTGTAAGAACGAACAGGTAGAGCAGGTCTGGAAGAAGGTTTTTGAAGCTGGAAAAAATTTTGGGATAAAGCCAATCGGATTAGCTGCCAGAGACACTTTGCGTTTGGAAATGGGTTATTGTTTGTACGGCAATGATATTGATGATACTACTTCCCCAATTGAAGCTGGTCTGGGGTGGATCACAAAATTCACTAAAGACTTTGTAAATTCAGGATCACTGAAAGATCAAAAGGAAAATGGAGTATCTAAAAAATTGGTGGCTTTTGAATTGTTAGAAAGAGGAATCCCCAGAAAAGATTATGAAATCGCAGATGCTGATGACCGGGTCATTGGAAAAGTTACGTCAGGTACCATGAGTCCGAGCCTTAAAAAAGGAATTGGTATGGGATATGTTAAAACTGAAAACGCAAAAATTGGAGAAACGATTTTTGTGAAAATTAGAAATAACAATATTCCGGCGCAAATTGTGAAACTTCCTTTTTACAAAGTGTAAAAAAGTGAGTTCGTTGTACTATGTTTAGAAAATCTAATTTTCCAATTCTCCGTTTCTTCGAAGAGCATAAAATACTGCTTTTGCTGATATCTCTGCTCCTGCTTGTCTTTAGTCCTCCTTTTATCGATGAAGATGTGTTATGGATGAAAAACTATTCCAATTCCATCTTAATTTTAATTGTGATCGCGAGTTATTTTATCGTCCATAAAAATAGTATTTTAAGATTTACGAGTTATTTCACTTTCGTTTTTATCATTCTGAGTATTTTTTTAAACGGAGAAGCCCTTGTTTTTTCATCACAATTGGGGATCTCCATTCTGATACTTGGCGCTTTTTTTTATGTCTTAAAAGAGGCGATGTCCTCAAAAGGTGAATCCAAGAATTTATTGCTGGCCTCTGTCACGGGGTATGTCATTATTGGGATAATTGGCGGATTCTTGTGTGCTGGATTAAATATCGTTAACCCGGATTCATTTGTCCATTCTGGTGGTATGGAACTAAAATTATACCAATTGATCTATTTCAGTTTTGTTTCGGTAACCACGCTTGGCTATGGCGACATAACACCTATGACCGAAAAAGCACAAGCACTTTCCTTATTGCTCGCTCTTTCGGGCCAACTTTTTCTGACGATCATAATGGCCATTAATATCGCAAAATTTATTAAAGGAAACGCAAGAAAGAATAGTTGATTCCCTATAAATTTAAATGAAAGTCTGGATTGAATTGATCCCTTTTTTTTCCCTTCATATGTTTAAAGAAATGATGAAAGTGTTCAAAATCTGCCTTTTCATCTCCGGTGATGGTATAGGGCTCTGACACCACCACTTCTTTCTTTTCATAATTAAATGCGCACATCACAATAGGGATCTTAGCTCCTTTAGCTACATAGTAAAATCCGGTTTTCCATTTACTCACAGCTTTTCTTGTTCCTTCTGGCGATAAGGTGAGCACGAATCGTTCGCTTTCATTGAATATTTTGATGATTGCTTCTACCCTGCTCTCACTTTTACTTCTATCTACCGGTGTGCCTCCCAATGCTTTAAACATAAATCCAAATGGAGGTTTAAATAAAGTGTGTTTAGCAATATAATTAGCGCCTAGTTTTTCACTGTAGTTTACAAAAACACCAACAGGAAAGTCCACCCAGCTTGTATGCGGCGCAACTATAATGATGTACTTCTTGAGTTCGGTAGGAAATCTGTTCACAACCTTCCAGCCCATCACCTTTTCTAACATAAATTTGGAAAGACTTTGCATATCTGATAATCGTTTGTGGTCTTAATTTTGTAATATAGTATCTCGATAGAAACAACTAAAATATCGATAATTTTCTTACCATGAATGAAGATTACACCTTTCTCTATTTTATTTTGATTTTTCTTGTAGGAATTCTGCTTACTTATTTAATATGTAAAGTAATGAACGATAGAAAAATCACTTTTCAACAATCTTCAATCGAATCACTTAAAAACCTGGAGCAAAAACTTTTGTTAAATGTCAAGGAGCTCACAGAACAACTGAACGAGGAGAGAAACAAAAACGAATCTTTGATCATTGACCTGACAAAATCCAATGCGCAACTGGATTATGCCCAGCAAAAAATGCATGAACAGGTAAAAGACATGGAGCATTTGCAAAAAAGGTTTAAGGATGAATTCGAGGTATTGGCCAATAAAATTCTGGAAGAAAAAACTAAAAAATACACCCAAACAAACAAAGATAATTTAACCCAAATTCTGGATCCTCTCAAAGAAAAGATCAAAAGTTTCGAATCGAAGGTCGAGAATATTCATCGCGATACGATCGACAGGCAGTCCGCTTTAAAAGAACAAATTTCCGGATTAATGCGACTCAATGAAAAAATGAGTACGGAAGCCCTGAACCTGACCAAAGCGCTCAAAGGAGATCAAAAAAAACAGGGTGACTGGGGAGAATTTCAACTCGAAACCCTTTTAGAAAGATCAGGCTTAAAAAAGGATATCCATTTCAGTGCACAGACCGGCCAAAAGGATGACGACGGTTTGATCAAACGACCTGATTTCATCATACATCTCCCCGAAAATAAATGTATGATCATCGATGCGAAAGTGTCTTTGAAAGGGTATGAATTGTATTACAATTCCAACTCTCCGGAAGAAGAAAATGAAGGTCTAAAAAAACTAATGCTCAGTATTAAAAATCATATCAAAAATTTAAATCAGAAGAAATATGAAGCACTATACGGAGTTCAAAGTCCTGATTTTGTGTTAATGTACATTCCCATCGAACCGGCGCTGATGGTGGCACTTAAAAACGACAAGAATATTTTTCTCGAAGCCTTGCATAAAAATGTGGTATTGGTCTCTACCTCTACCCTTTTGGCAACTATGTCCACGGTTGCATCTATTTGGAAACAGGAAGATCAAAAACAAAATGTGATCGAAATTGCGAAACATGCAGGAAGTCTATATGATAAATTTGAAGGATTTATTCAAGACATGATCAAAATTGGCAACCAACTCGATGCATCTAAAAATAGCTATGATAACGCCATGAATAAACTTTCTACCGGGAAAGGAAATATCGTTGGCAGAATTGATCAATTAAAAAAATTAGGGGCCAATGCACAAAAATCATTACCCGAAAATTTAGTCAAAAAAGCCTTAAATAAATAGCATGGTCCTGGAATCTACATATCGACCAGATCTCTTTTTTAAAAATGGTCATTTCAACACCATTTATAGAACACTTGTTCACCAATTTCAGCTCGATTACGAAAGAGAACGAATTGATACGCCTGATGGTGATTTTTTGGATCTCGACTGGATCCGGAGAGGAAATCAGGATCTTGTTTTAATTATTCATGGATTAGAAGGAAGTACAGAATCAAAGTACGTTATTTCACTCGGGCTAAAAGCTATAGAACAAAATTTTGATGTGCTGGCAATGAATTTGAGAGGTTGTAGCGGAGAGATCAATCGCTTGTACAAATCCTATCACAGTGGTGAGACCCGGGATTTAGAATACGTGCTGAACCATGTCATCAATATCGACAAAGTATCAGAATATTTTTTTAGTGGGCTATAGCCTGGGGGGTAATCAGACCCTGAAATTTTTAGGTGAAACGCAGAAGAATAATGTGGTGAACAAAGCCGTGGCAATTTCGGTTCCCTGCGACTTGCAAGCTTCATCCGTAGAAATAATGAAACCGAAAAATTTCATTTACCTGTACCGATTTCTGAATACTTTAAAACCTAAGTTGATCAAAAAAAATGAAATTTTTAAGGTGCCATTGGATGGGGAAAAAATCAATCAAATAAAAAGTTTTACAGAGTTTGATAATATCTATACCGCTCCTGCCCATGGCTTTAAAGATGCCTTAGATTATTACAAACGATGCAGTAGCAAACCATTTATTCCTTTTATAGAAAAAAAGACCCTGATCATTTCCGCTTTGGACGACCCGTTTTTAAGCAAATCCTGTTTCCCTTTTGAAGAAGCTCAGAACAATCATTATGTTCATCTGGAAACACCTAATTTCGGAGGCCATGTGGGTTTTAATGCGATGCTGAACTACAAAAAGGATTTTTGGCTTGAAAATAGAATTCTTGAATTTTTCAGATCTGCTTAAGCTTTTTTTTGAGGTTTGGGATAGTTGAGATTATTTATATTTGTTGAAAATTCGAAATTTGATCCTTCGTGCCAATTTAATTTTTTTATTCCTTTTTTCAACCGCTGTTATCGGGCAGTCATTGAGAAATTATTCCAACGAATTTCTGAATTTGGGAGTCGATGCGGCCTCTTTTGGTATGGGCAAAGCGGTTATCGCTTCTTCCTCTGATGTCAACGCTGTGTATTGGAATCCTGCCGGTTTGGTAAATACACGAGATATAGAAGGATCTCTGATGCATGCAGAATATTTCCAAGGTATCGGAAAATATGATTTTGCTGCATATGCACAACCCATTGACGGTGTGAGTGCCATTGGAGTTTCTTTGATCCGCTTTGGTGTTGACGATATTCTTAATACAACTGAATTGATAGACAGCCAAGGCAATATCAATTATGATAATATCAGTCTTTTTTCTGCCGCCGATTACGCACTGACCTTAGGCTATGCGAGAAAATTAATTTTATCCGGTATCAGTCTGGGGGTCAATGGGAAAGTTGTCCACAGACAAATTGGTGATTTTGCCTCTTCTTGGGGCTTTGGTCTGGACGCAGGCATGCAATACCAAACAAAAACGGATTGGAAATTTGGATTGATGATACGCGATATTACGACCACTTTTAATGCCTGGTCTATTGATCAGGAAGAATTTGCTAAAGTGCAATCTGCAATTCCCGGAGCAAATGAACAAAAACCCGAAACCATAGAACTCACAAAACCCAAGGCACAATTGGGGGTAGCGAAAAAATTTGAACTATTTAGAGATTTCAGCTTGCTGACAGAATTCGATCTGAATATGCGATTCTATGAGACCAACGACCTTATTTCGACCTCATTTTTAAGTGTGGATCCGGCTTTTGGCCTACAAGTAGATTATATAAACATGGTCTTTTTACGCGCAGGAGTAAATAATTTTCAGCAACAATTGGAATTCGACCAAAGTGAATCAGTAGTTTTCGAGCCGAATGTCGGGATAGGTTTTAGGTATTCAGGTATCCAGATCGACTATGCACTGGCGAATATTGCCGGTTTAAATGGGACCTTGTTTTCAAATATATTTTCATTAAAGTTTGATTTAAGTTACTTTCGTTAAATGCAAAGAAAAATATTCCTTATCATATGTTTGAGCTGGTGGATGTCTTCCTTCTCGCAGTCTGACCTGCTTTCTGACGGAGCAGAAATAAGTGTGATCACCTGTGGCCCGGGATCAGAATTGTATTCTACCTTTGGTCATAGTGCCTTCAGAATTCTCGATCGTAAACGCAATATGGATAAGGTCTACAATTATGGGACCTTTAATTTCGCCACTCCTAATTTCTATGCAAAATTTGTTCGAGGAAAATTGTTATATGAACTTCGTGCCTATCCTTTTAGCCATTTTTTAAGGAGTTATCAGGAAGAAAACCGTTGGGTAAAAGAACAAATATTAAATCTCGATCAACAACAAAAACAATCGATCTATGATTTTCTTGAAGAAAATGAAAAGCCTGCAAACAGAGGGTATAAATACGATTTCTTTTATGATAATTGCTCTACGAAAATGTATCAGGTCCTGGAAAAAACGTTAAAAGATCAGTTGTTATTTGACGATAATTATGAGCCAACCGATTTCACACATAGAGAATTGATCCAACAGTATTTAACTAATTTAAAATGGAGCGATTTTGGTATTGATCTGGCCTTAGGTTCTGTGATTGACCGCGAAATATCGACAAAGCAATATATGTTTTTGCCGGATTATGTGTTAAAAGGTATGGACCATGTGAAGATCAAAGCTGAAAACAAAGAAATACCATTGGTCCGCCAAACAAAAGTTTTACTTCAAAGTCAGCCGGAGGTACAAAAAAAATCTCCTTTTACACCATTAGTTGTTTTTAGTTCACTAGCCTTATTGATCGTTTTTCTAACCTATAAAGACTATAAAAATAAGACTATAAATAGGGTTTTGGATGTGTTTATTTTTTCAATAACCGGTATCTTGGGTGTTCTTTTATTGTTGTTATGGTTTGCTACAGACCATACGGCTACAGCGAACAATTTTAATATTCTTTGGGCTTTCGCGCCAAATTTATTTTTTGTTTTCCTACAAAATAAGAACGAAAAATTAAGCCGCTATTACCTTTTGACATTGCTCGTCGGTCTGGATCTTTTGGCTGTGCTTTGGTTATCTAAAGTACAGGTATTTTCAATTGCCCTGATTCCTATTTTAGTGGCACTTTATACGAGATATGGTTATTTGTGGTTTTATTATTGGAATAATGACTCAAAAGTAAAAACAAAAAAAGACCTCTAATAAAGAGGTCTTTTAGTATTATTGGAAACTTTATCTATCTCAAAGAATCGTAAATAGCTTTCATTTCTTTGTACTTGCTGTCGTTCTCAGTGTTTTCGTATAAACTCATTAACGTTCTGACAATATCCATATCATTTGGCTTGATGGTATTTGCTTTTTCATAGATGGGAATAACTTCCTTGTATAGATCTACCTGCTTAGCTTTAATTTCATCATATTTCTTGAAATTACTCAAGTTTTGATTCATTTGCTCAACTAAAGCTTTATCAGCATCCAACATAGCAGAACCTAAATTGATATAGGCATCAGTGTAATTAGGATCAATTTCAATTGCCTTTTTGTAATAGTCTTTTGCTTTGTCCATTTCTCCTTGCTCCGCGCTAATCACACCGAGGTTATAATACAGAACAGGATTGTTTGGATCTAAACGAATAGCTTCTTCCATCAATCGGGCAAATTCTTCTTTTTGGTCAAGTTTAATGTGAAGATTAGCCTCAGTTAAAATTAAGCCAACATCTTTTGGATCTATTTTTCTTGCGTCCTGAACAGCGGCTATAGCCTTTTGAGCATCACCCTGCTCTACGTAAGTAAAAGCGATGTTTTTAATGATGGTAGGTTTTTTAGACTCTGTATTTGTGATTTTAAAATCTGTGTAGTTTTTAGATTTTTTCATCAAATCCATTTCTGATTTTGAAGCAAACACTTCTCTTTCTTTGGTTTCGGTATTCATAGCTGAATATTCAGTAGTAATACCTGTATAACCTACATCTTTCAGTTTTGTAAAGTAATCTAAGGCCAAATCGTAATCTTTGTCCAAGATAAGCAGCATTGGCAGCGTATTCTAAGAACACAGTATCTTTAGGACTCAAGGCATAAACCTCATGAAGTTCCTTTTTAGATTTGGCATAATCACCATTCTGATAATCCGCAATACCTTTTGCAGAAATATCAGAGACTAAAGTATTCAATTCAGAAGCAGCCAAATCAGTATACTTGGATCCTTTGATGTTAGTTTCAGTTGAAACCAGGTTACTATAAGCCTGCGCAGTCTTCTCGTAATAGTCAATATTAGTCTTGGCAAGACCGCTGTAAGTCATAAACTGGAGATAATAAAAATTGGCTTTCGTTTTATCATCCATTGATCCCACCATGCCTTCTAATTGCTCAATTGCAGTTTTCGCTGAAGCATAATCATTAGATTTGATTGCTTTGTCCGCTGCTTTCAATTCATTTTTTTGGGCAAACGTTGCTAATGAAATTATCATCATTACCAACATCATAATTGTTTTTTTCATTTGATTTAATTATAAATTTTAATTTTAATAGTTTAATACCGGCGCAAAATTACTATTTTGAATTATTCAACAGTATGATTTTCATCATTATTTGCATCATTATCACCGTTTTTTTCTATTATTTCATCGTCTTCCACTTCATCTTCGTGAATTACTTTGGCAACCGCTGCAATTTCGTCGCTGTCTTTTATATTGATCAACTTAACGCCTTGAGTTGCTCTTCCCATTACCCGAAGATCTGAAACGGCCATGCGAATGGTTAACCCGGACCTGTTGATGATCATCAAATCATCATTATCGGTTACATTCTTGATAGAGACCAGTTTACCTGTTTTATCAGTAATATTGATGGTCTTGACACCTTTCCCTCCTCTATTGGTGATACGGTAATCTTCCAGACTAGATCTTTTTCCATATCCTTTCTCAGAAACTACTAAGATATTGTCATCTTCATGTGAGATAGAAACCATACCTACTACTTCGTCATTCTTTCCGGCCAAAGTAATTCCCCTTACACCGGAAGCATTTCTTCCCATAGGCCTTGTTTTGTTCTCTTCAAAACGAATCGCTTTACCCGATTTAACCGCGATCATGATCTGACTGTTGCCATCGGTTAATTTAGCCTCTAATAATTCATCTCCGTCTTTAATGGTGATGGCATTGATTCCATTAGCTCTGGGTCTCGAATATTGCTCCAACGAAGTTTTCTTCGTAATTCCTTTCTTCGTTACCATGATCACATAATTATTATTGACGTAATCTTCGTCTTTCAAATCTTGCGTCACCACAAATGCTTTGATCTTATCGTCACTTTCTAAATTGATCAAATTCTGAATGGCCCTTCCTTTAGAGGTCTTATTTCCTTCAGGAATTTCATAAACACGCATCCAGAATACTTTTCCATTCTGAGTAAAGAACAACATGTACTGGTGGTTCGTTGCGATGAACAAATGTTCCAAGAAATCCTCCGATCTGGTAGTCACGCCTTTTTGCCCTCTTCCGCCTCTATTTTGCACTTTATACTCTGTCAGATCGGTTCTTTTGATATATCCGGCATGAGAAATAGTGACAACCACATTATTATCAGGAATAATGTCCTCTATGCTCAAATCTCCTCCTGAATACTCAATATTGGTTCTTCTTTCATCACCATATTTTTGCTTGATCTCGAGTAATTCATCTTTAATGATCGACATTCTTCTTTCTTTACTGCCTAAAATATCTCTCAAATCAGCAATAAGCTTAATGATGTCGTCATATTCTGAACGCAATTTCTCTTGCTCCAGACCTGTCAATTGTCTCAATCTCATTTCGACAATGGCACGAGCCTGTTTGTCGGACAATTTAAAACGCTCCATCAATTTTTCTCTGGCTTCCTCTGCATTGCTGGAAGCTTTGATCAGTTCAATGACTTCATCAATATTATCCGAGGCAATGATTAAACCTTCCAGGATATGTGCTCTGTCTTCAGCTTTAGCTAGTTCAAATTGAGTACGTCTCACAACTACCTCATGCCTGTGTTCAACAAAATGGACAATGAGATCTTTAAGGTTCAACAACTGAGGTCTTCCCTTTACAAGAGCAATGTTATTGACACTAAATGAGGTTTGTAGCGCAGTATATTTAAATAATTTATTTAATACAATATTCGGAATCGCGTCCTTTTTGAGCACATACACTAACCTTCTTCCCTGCCTGCTGGTTTCATCTCTTACATTGGCGATGCCTTCGATCTTTTTATCATTGATAAGATCAGCAGTCTTTTTTAACAATTCAGATCCATTTACCTGGTAAGGTAATTCAGTCACAATGATACACTCTCTTCCATTCACTTCTTCAAAATGCGATTTTGCCCTGATCACAACTCTCCCGCGACCTGTCATAAAAGCATCTCTTACCCCTTCATAACCGTAAATGGTACCACCGGTAGGAAAATCAGGAGCTTTGATATGCTCCATTAAAGCGGTAATGTCTATAGAGTGATCATCTATGTAAGCAACAGTTCCATCAATGACTTCAGATAAATTATGTGGAGCCATATTGGTTGCCATACCGACAGCGATACCCGAAGCACCATTCACCAATAAACTTGGCACCCTAGTTGGCAATACGGTTGGTTCGTTTAATGTATCATCAAAATTCAACCTGTGATCTACGGTATCCTTTTCAATATCAGCCAGCATCTCTTCCGAGATCTTTTTCATTCTTACCTCAGTATATCGCATGGCAGCCGGACTATCTCCATCCGGTGAACCAAAGTTCCCTTGTCCATCTACCATTTCATAACGCATACTCCAATCTTGAGCCATTCTTACCATGGCATCATAAACAGAGGTATCACCATGTGGATGATACTTACCTAAAACTTCCCCAACGACCCTGGCCGATTTCTTATGTGCACCTGTGGCTTTAATCCCTAATTCGTGCATGCCAAATAAAACTCTTCTATGAACAGGTTTTAAACCGTCTCGCACATCCGGCAATGCTCTTGAAACTATAACAGACATTGAATAATCAATGTAGGCCGACTTCATTTCTTCCTCTATATTGATAGGGATTATCTTATCGTTTTCCTCCATACTTCAATTTTGAATTTTTTACTTTTTTACAAAGGAGCAATATACAATTAATCTATATTTTATAAGGCTTGGAAGCCCATTTTATTCCCATAATTTATCAACAAATAAGTGCCCTTATGTACTTGTTGTTAAGAGGGTTATCGATTTGTTAATAGCTCGGCATAAGTTTTGTAAGGAATTAACCGAAAAAACTACTAAATTTACATCATTAATACCTTAAAAATGGACGATAATTTTTCACCTAAAGTAAAGGATGTCATCGCATATAGCAAGGAAGAAGCATTGCGATTGGGACACGACTTTATTGGTACAGAACATTTGATGTTAGGATTGTTGCGCAAGGCCAATGGAGAAGCATACGATATTTTGAGCTCATTCGATATAAATTTTTCGAATTTAAGAAGGAAAATTGAAGCATTACACCCAGTATCAAATATTGAAAATATTGATAATAAAAAAAGTCTTCACCTGACAAAACAAGCGGAAAAAGCGCTTAAAAGTACTTTTTTAGAAGCTAAATTGTTCAAAAGTGACAGCATCAGTACTGCTCATTTATTGTTGTGTATTCTCCGCAATGAAAATGATCCAACTACAAAAATTTTAAACAATTTTGATATATTCTACGACGATGTAAAAGAAGTTTTTCAAGAAATGTATATAGATTCAGAAAAAAGCGAGACGCCAAGAGCCGAAATACCTCAGGAAGATTTCAATGATCCAAAAAAGAACCCCTTCGAAGGATCTGCCAAAGGTAAAGTCGATAAAAAAACGAAAACACCCGTTTTAGATAACTTCGGAAGAGATCTTACTTACCTGGCAGAAATTGGTAAGTTGGATCCTGTTGTGGGCAGAAAAAATGAAATTGAGAGAATTTCACAAATTCTCAGCAGACGTAAAAAGAACAATCCGATCTTAATCGGTGAACCGGGTGTAGGAAAATCAGCAATTGCTGAAGGATTGGCTTTGAGAATTATCCAAAGAAGAGTGTCGCGAATATTGTTCAATAAGCGAATCGTTCAGTTAGACTTGGCGAGTTTAGTGGCAGGAACAAAATACCGTGGTCAGTTTGAAGAAAGAATGAAGGCCCTGATGAATGAACTTGAAAAGAATGATGATATCATTTTATTCATCGATGAAATTCATACCATTGTGGGCGCCGGAGGAGCCACCGGATCTCTGGATGCTTCAAATATGTTCAAACCTGCCCTTGCCAGAGGCGAAATTCAATGTATTGGTGCGACCACATTAGACGAATACAGACAACATATAGAAAAAGATGGTGCCTTAGAAAGAAGATTTCAAAAAGTAATGGTCGAACCGACTTCTGTTGAAGAAACCATTGAAATCTTGCACAATATCAAAAATAAATACGAAGATCACCACAGTGTAACTTTTACTGATGAGGCCATTAAAGCCTGTGTCACTTTGACGAGCAGGTATATGACAGACAGATATTTACCCGATAAAGCGATAGATGCTTTGGATGAAGCTGGTTCTCGAATTCATATCACCAATATCGTTGTTCCAAAACAGATATTAGAGTTAGAAAAAAAGCTGGAAGAAGTGACAGAATTGAAAAATTCTGTGGTAAAAAGCCAGAAATACGAAGAAGCAGCTAAATTGAGAGACGATGAAAAACGTCTTGAGAAAGAGCTCGAGATAGCCCAACAGGACTGGGAACTTCAGTCAAAATTGCAAAGGGAAATTGTGACAGAAGACAATGTTGCTGAAGTAGTGAGCATGATGACAGGAATTCCGGTAAACAGAATTGCCGAGGCTGAAAGTAAAAGACTCAAAGACCTTCCTCAATCCATCAAAGGAAAGATCATTGGTCAGGATGAAGCCGTTGCAAAAGTGGTTAAATCCATTCAAAGAAATCGCGTCGGGCTGAAAGATCCGAACAAACCTATTGGCTCCTTTATATTTTTAGGACAAACTGGTGTTGGAAAAACTCAATTGGCCAAAGTATTGGCGCAAGAATTGTTTGACACACAGGATGCCTTGGTGAGAATCGACATGAGCGAATACATGGAAAAATTTGCGATTTCCAGATTAATTGGAGCGCCTCCGGGCTATGTAGGTTATGAAGAAGGTGGTCAGCTGACCGAAAAGATCAGAAGAAAACCATACGCAGTAGTGCTTCTCGATGAAATAGAAAAAGCACACCCCGATGTTTTCAACATGATGCTGCAAATATTGGATGATGGTTATATAACCGATAGTTTGGGCAGAAAAGTCGACTTCAGACATACCGTGATCATCATGACCTCAAATATTGGCTCTAGGCAACTGAAAGATTTTGGCCAGGGCGTAGGTTTTGGAACTGCTTCCAAAAAATCTCAAGCCGATTCAAATGCGAAAAGTGTCATAGAAAATGCGCTGAAAAAGAGTTTTGCTCCTGAATTTTTGAATAGAATTGATGATATCATCGTGTTCAATCCTTTAGAAAAAGAAGATATCGATAAGATCATCAGTATTGAATTGGCAAAATTACTTGAACGAATTGCGGGCTTGGGTTATAAAATTGAGCTAACAGATAAGGCAAGAGATTTTATCGCAGAAAAAGGTTTCGACAAACAATACGGTGCAAGACCTTTAAAAAGAGCCATTCAAAAGTATGTAGAAGATCCGCTGGCCGAAGAGATCGTCAATTCCTCACTCGAAGAAAATGACGAAATTTTTATGGATTATAAAGAAGGTAGTGACCAATTAAAAATTGAGATCAAAAAAAAGAAGAAATCAGCCGATAAAAAGGCTGATAAAGAATAATGACTAAAAGATCCATCTGAAAATGATGGATTTTTTATTTCACTAAACAATTCATTAACCCATGAATTTTTTCTATTTGTTCGATATTTTAGGAACAGCAGCATTTGCTATTTCAGGAGCCTCGTTTGCCATGGAAAAAAAAATGGATCCCTTTGGCGTACTGATCATTGGTTTCGTGACAGCCATCGGTGGTGGAACGTTAAGGGATATTTTAGTAGGCCAGGAACCTGTGAGCTGGATGACCAATATGCCTTATATCTATACGATCATCATGGCTGTAATATTGGCCATAATTTTTAGAAAAAAGATCGGAAGGCTGAGTAAATCTCTTTTTTTATTCGACACCATCGGTTTGGGAATTTTTACCATTACCGGAACAGAAATTGGGATGCAGCATCATTTTAATCCTATAATTTCTATTTCTTTAGGAATGATGTCGGCTACCTTTGGTGGCGTGATAAGAGATACCCTTTGTAATGAAATTCCATTGATCTTTCATAAAGAAATTTATGCGACGGCATGTATCATGGGTGCCCTGACTTACTTGATAATTCAACCTTTAAAACTGCCGATCGAGATAAATTTTATCATTACCATCGGAATTGTTATTTCCATCAGAATTCTGGCGGTTGTATTTAAATGGAGTTTACCGAGTTTCTATAAACAATAAAACCGCAGCAAAAGTGCGGTTTTATGTTGATGATTGAAATTAATTTTAAAGTTTGGCCAGGCCCTCTTCTACAATTTTGATCATTTCAGTTTTATTTGAATACTGAGAGGCTTGCTTAACGCCTAAAATTTGATTCAATACTTGGCGTGCCATTTGATCTGCTCCAAAATCTTTATACTTTATACCCATATCCACAAAACTATCGACCAAATTTTGCGTGGCTTTTACATCAGAACCATTAACAACCCATTGGAAACCTTCTTTATAGATGTTTTGCATTTGCTTATCATCAGTAAAAAACATTCCTTCAATCAGGTTATCCGCTACAAATGGCATTTGTTCCTCATTTTTGATTTGAATGTAGATTGGAATCAACGCATCCTTCAAATATTTTCGATTTTTATCGTTGACAACACTCTCTATACTGGCCAAACCGAGTTGAGGGTCCAACGCAAAAAGAGCACTCAGCGCAGCGCTCTGGACAGAATAGGATTGACTGTTTAAGGCTTCATTGTAGATGCCTTTATATTTTTCATCTTTGAAAATCGATAATTTTTCAATCGCTGCAGCACGAACCAAGGTTTTTGGATCTTCTTTGGCCAATTTTTCAATGCTTTTGATCGCTTCCCCCGCATCGGATCTCGATATATCAATTTTGTTGATGGCTAAAATTCTCAGACCGTAATAGGGGTCTTGTAAGGCTTTGCTCAAAGTTGTCAAAACAATTTTATCGGCCTGATGTTCACCTAAATGTTCTATAGCCTCTCTTCTGTCTTCATATTTTTTGGCATAGAGATATTGATGCACATAATTTTCTGTTGTCTTCGAGTCGCTTATTTCAGCCAACAGTATACGGTCAGAATCCACATTCACCAATTCTGGCCTCTTGTTGTATTTAAAAGAAAACGCTTGTTCCTTTTTATCTATCCAAACAGGATATGTTTTTGGTTTACCCCCCTCATAAACTTGCATGGTTAAAGGAAATTTAAAAATTTCTTCTTGGGTCTGTTTAAGGCTAACAGCCACCAATTTACTTTGATCATTATAATCGTATTTTACTTCTAATTTTGGATGACCGTTATTAAAGTACCACTGGTTAAAGAACCAATTTAAGTCTTTCCCGCTCACTTTCTCCATAGCCAACCTCAATTGATGGGCCTCCCCTGTGCCATAGGCATTTTCGTTCAGGTATTGTTTGATACCCGCTCTGAACGCATCATCTCCCAGATAGTTCCTCAACATATGTAAAATAGTTCCTCCCTTATTATAAGAAACTGCATCGAACATATCTTCTCTGCTCTCGTAATAAAATCGAACCAAATCCTTTAGTTCGTTTCCACCGGCCAAATATCCTTGAATCTCTTCGTGTCTGTGTGCGTCTGCCTCATCTTTCCCGTACTTATGCTCGATCCATAAATACTCACCATAGTTGGCAAAGGATTCATTGACGGTTAAATTACTCCAACTCTCGGCTGTCACATAATCGCCAAACCAATGGTGAAATAATTCATGTGCAATCACATATTCCCATGAATTCTCATCGATCAGTTGACCTGGTACCTGCTGGGCGTTTTCCGCATGTAGCACAGCGGTTGTATTCTCCATCGCGCCACTTACATAATCTCTCGCCACCATCTGAGCATATTTTGGCCACATATAATCTAATCCTGTATAAGTCGAATAGAAATCTATCATTTCAGGAGTTAAACCGAAAATATCTTTCGCATAGGCTTCAAATTCCGGTTCGACGTAATAATCGACGTCAATATTTTTCCATTTATCCTTTACGACACTATACTCACCTACTCCCATAAAAAACAAATAGGGAGCATGTTTTTGTTCCAATTTCCAATAGTCAGTTCTTGTACCGTCGTTGTTTTTCGTTTGCTCTACCAATAAGCCATTAGATAGTGTCACGTAATTTTCCGGCACTTTGATATAGATTTCCTGACTTGTTTTTTGATTTGGGCTATCAATGGTTGGGAACCAGCAACTGCTCGATTCAGTCTCACCTTGTGTCCATATCTGGGTAGGTTTTTCTGCATCTTTTTGCTCGGGATCGATAAAATAGAGCCCCTTGGCATCATTGATCGCTGCACTTCCCTCTTGCTTTACTTCTTCAGGTCTTGCTGTATACTTGATATATAGGGTATACTCGACATCTTTTAAATAGGTCCTGCCCAAATTTACCGTTAATTGATCATCCTTATAATCGTACTTCAAAGCTTTTCCATTTTGAGAAACCTCATGGATGATCATGGATTTGGCATCTAAAGTCAGGGTCGATGTAGGATAAAAATGGGGTGCCACAGTGAGCCATGCCTCACCCATTAATTGTTTTTTAGCAAAATCAAAACTTACCTTTAATTTAGTATGCACCAAATTGTTTTCCTTTTCTCTTTCTCCGCGATAACTTACACCAAGATCTTCAACTTCCTGAGCATTCATTTGTATGAGGCTCAAAAAGAGGGCAATAATTCCTATTTTAAAATTCATCTTTTATCTGTTAAATTGAACGGTAGCAAATATAAAATTTTATGTAAATAGTTTAGATGCAATTTGTTCAAATAAAAAAAGGCCTCAAACCAATTAGATTTGAGGCCCTCCTAAAACATTTTTTTATTTAATAAATCCTTCTATTTGAGAAAATACGGGATTGTCTTTATCCATCTGATCAAAATCTTTCAATAGAGCCATTATTTTATGTGGTTCCATATGGTCGCCCAAAACTCTGGCCAAACCAAACCCTGTATCATCATTAGACGCGAAAACGACAAATTCATCAACCGTATCCTCATCGCCTTTATAAACTACTCTGATCTGAGTTCCTTCGTGATTGGCTCTCATCAATTCATTTAAATTTTTGTTTTTGAGTACATTCAATACCTCTGATTTTTCCTTTTCAAAATCTCCTTGATTCTCCTGAGTCAATTTAAACATCAATAAATTGACCTTTTTAATGGATCTCAAGGTTTGGATATTTTCCTCACTTGCTCCATCCTTAAGGGTAACAATACTGGTGGGCACATCTAAACTCAAAAAATGATTATTTTCTTGTTTACTGACAAAATACTTTTGTAAGCTAGGTCCGCTGTTACAAGCACTGAGTGCGACCAATACAATAGCTAAAATGATATATCTCTTTTTCATCGCTTAGTTTTTTCCGGCTTTTTCTAAATGTTCTCCTCCTGGTAAATCCATTTTTTCTGTGAGCTTCGAGATCTGTTTTAGATCTATGTTACCTGTAAGAGAGATGATGACTGATTCTCCGGAATTAACCTCTCCACTTTTGACAAACATAAATAGTTCTTTGACAAAATCTTCACTTTTCCCTTGCTTCACATATATATTTACCCGGTCATCTCCGTCTTTGACTCGCATGAGCTCTTCCAAATTGGCTGTCTTCAAATATTTATCTACCTCCCCGGACATTTGAGCGGCAACACTTTTGTCTTCAGTGGCAAAAACTTTTAAAGTTTCAATATTCTTGATCAGGTCTAAATATTCTTCATCAGACTCTGAACCAATCTTACTCATCAATGAGAATGCTTTTTGATTCACGATGACCGAAGTCACTCCTTCAATGTCCTCGAATTTGTCAAATTGAGATTGTGCAAATACAGCTGTACTCAACCCAACCGAGAACAAAACGTAAAATAAAATTGACTTTTTCATATTCTTTGTGTTTAAATTTTTATTCATTTTTAAATACTTTATTCTGTGTTTCTTCGTAATAATTCAATTGTGCAATTGCTCTATTGCCCTTATTTAAGTTTTGTGAGATCAATTGTAAGGCTTCCTGTGTTTTGGCAAAAGCTTCTCTCGCAGCCATTTCTTGATTGTGTTGGTATTGTTGATAAGAAAAAACACTCATCATAAGCAAGAAGGAAGCGGCAATCGATATAAATTTCATATTGAACCTCCGTTCTGCGGGTAACTCAATCTTTTTAATGATCTTATCCTTAGGTTCTTCTTTAAAATAGTGAAAATATGATCTGTATTCTGATAAATGCTCGGCAATTTCATCTCCGGAAAAATATTCCTTTAATTGTCTTTCTTCTGCCAAAGTGGTTTCAGCTTCAAAATATTTATCTAGTAATTTTTCTATGTTACCTGATTCCATAGGATTCTTTTTTTAAAAATTTTTCTCTTAAAGTTTTTCTTGCTCTCGACAAATTCACCCGAATTGCCGTTGCTTCCATCTGCATAATTTCTTCTATTTCATGAAATTCATAATTTTCAACATCTCTTAATTGTACGATCATTCTTTGTTTTTCAGGCAATTCATTCATCAATTGCTTCATGATACTCGCCTGATCTTTCCATTCTATATCCCCTTGAACCGAATCGTCAGCGGAATAATTGCTGTGAACCAATGATAGATTTGATGCTCTTTTCGATTTTAATTGATCTAAGCAATAATTCTTTGTCATGGTCATCGCATAAGCTTCAATATTTTTATAGTCACCGAGGTTCGACTTTGATTTCCACAGTTTCAAATACAACTCTTGAGTGGCATCCTCCGCCTCATCTGTCGAAACCAAAAGCCGTTTCGCTAAACGATATACCTTATCTTTAAAGGGCATTACTCTATCTAAAAATTCCTTTTGGTTCATTGTAATGATTTCCAAATCTATCGACTTATACCTTATCGACGAATATGTGTCAAAAATGTTACATGGCACAATTTATGCTAAACTATTTTTTTAAATTTGGCAACTTAAATATAATGATATGACGAGTAAAATAAGGCTTTTAGCTTCAATGTATTTATTGATCGTTGGTTTGCTCCTTACGAGCTGTGGAGGGGATGACAATGATCCTACCGTAATAGAACCGCCGATTGCATCAAAAAACACAGATATTCAGGATTTTATCTGGCAAGGCATGAATGAAATTTACTATTGGCAGGGCAGCGTTCCAAACTTGGCTGATAATAAATTTGCGACCCAATCAGCGTACAAAACATTTTTAGAATCAATTGATGATCCTACTGATTTTTTTAACAGCCTCATCTATCAACCGGGCGTTATAGATAGATTTAGTTGGATCGTAGATGATTATATTGAACTGGAAAATTCTTTTCAAGGAATCTCAACCACCGACGGACTTAAATTTGGAGTGGCTGCCTATGGTGCAGAAGGCGTGTTTGGTTTTGTGAGATATATTTTACCCGGGTCTGATGCCAGTAATAAAGCGATCAAAAGAGGTGACCTCTTTACGCATGTGAATGGCGTAGCCTTAAATCGATCGAATTATATAGAATTGCTGTACGAGTCAAATAGTGACAAACATACACTGAGTTTGGCGAGATTAGAGAACAATACGATCGTACCTACCGGAGTAGATATTGAACTGAATAAAGCTGTTCTTACAGAAAATCCGGTATACATCACTAAATCCTTTCTGATTGATGGAAAAAAAATAGGTTATATCATGTATAACCGTTTTAATGATGATTTTGACGATGAAATTAATGCTGCATTTGGTGAATTAAAGGCGGAAGGCATTACTGATCTTGTACTTGATTTTAGATATAATCCTGGAGGCTCAGTCAATACGGCTGTGTCGATCTCAAGTATGATCACCGGACAGTTTAAAGGAGAAATTTTACTGAAAGAAAAGTGGAATAGAAAATACCAGGATTATTTTGAAGCGAATAATCCTGATTATTTGATATCAAAATTTAATGACAAATTACAAAATGGCAATAGCATCAATAGTTTGGAGTTGACTAATTTATACATTTTAACCACCAGAAATACAGCCTCTGCCAGTGAATTGATCATTAATGGACTAAAACCCTATATCAATGTCAAGTTGATCGGAGAAACAACTTATGGTAAATCGGTAGCTTCGGTGACACTTTATGATTCCAGTAACTTTGGAAGAGAGGGTGCCAATCCCGATCATAAATATGCCATGCAGCCCATTGTTTTAGAAACTAGAAACAAATTAGATCAAAATGATATCGATGGTTTTGATCCTGATCTTGACCTTCCTGAGGATATAGCCAATATGGGGGTTTTAGGTGACCCTTCGGAGCCTTTATTGGAAGCGGCAATCAATATGATCACCGGAAGAGCCTTGAAATTTGATGCACAAAAAATTAAATTTGAAAGTGATCTAATCGATGCTGAAGTCATTCCAAATTACCGTAACGACATGTACCTGAAGTTCGATACCGAGGAATTGTCTAAGCATTTTTCAAGGACCCCTTCAGTAAATTAACTTATGCGGATAGATAAATATTTATGGTGTATCCGCTTTTACAAAACCAGAACCATCGCTACGGAGGCATGTAAAAAAAATCATGTGCGTATCGATGGTTCTCCTTTAAAACCTTCCAAAGATGTTTTTGGTGGAGAAAAATTGTCTATTCGCCATAACCAGATCAATTATATCATAGAGGTTTTGGAACTACCACAAAACCGGGTAGGCGCAAAAATTGTTGATCTATATCGCAAAGATCTCACCCCGGCCTCAGCTTTTGAAAATAAGGAAACGCTAAAATTAGCACAAGACTACTATAGAAAAAAGGGAGTCGGCAGACCAACTAAAAAAGACAGAAGAGATTTAGAAGATTTTATAGAAGACAATGGATCTGAATGAGATTAAAGATTTTTGGGAATCAAAATATCGCAAGGGTCAAACCGGTTGGGATATCGGCGCTATCTCGCTGCCGCTCAAAGAATATATTGACCAGCTAAAGAATAAAGACATCGACATATTAATCCCCGGTGCGGGAAGAGCCTATGAAGCAGAATACCTCCTTGAACAAGGTTTTAAAAATGTGAATGTGCTGGATATTGCAGAAGAACCGCTCCATGAACTAAAAAAACGGGTACCTCATTTTCATAAGGATCAATTGCATTGTGAAAATTTTTTTTCACATACCAGGCAATACGATCTGATTCTCGAACAGACTTTTTTTTGCGCGATAGATCCTGTAATGAGAAAAGAGTATGTGCAAAAGTCCCATGCTCTCTTGAAAAGCAATGGAAAAATGGCAGGTTTATTATTCGATTTTCCGCTAACTGAAGAAGGTCCGCCTTTTGGAGGTTCTTTGCAACACTATACCGATCTCTTTGAACCCTACTTCCACGTAAATGTCTTGGAAAGAAGTTATAATTCTATTAAACCGAGATGGGGAAGAGAACTTTTTTTTATCTTTGAGAAGAAAAATTAAGCACTTCTATGTCGAGATCTGTCATACTTACTAGCGAAGAAATTACCTTTAAAATTAGACGAATCGCCTATCAAATCTATGAATCGAACATAGAGGAAAAGGAAGTGATCATAGCGGGAATCAGCGACAACGGTTTTTTATTGGCAAAAAAAATTGTGAAAGTGCTTCAGGACATATCGCCAATGGATATTGTTCTTTGCAATGTGATGGTGAATAAAAAGAATCCATTAGATGAAATCACAACAAGTTTAAAACCGAGTCAGTATGAAAACAAGTCGGTTGTCCTGGTCGATGATGTACTCAACTCTGGTGCTTCCCTGATTTATGCGGTGAGACACTTTTTAAACGTACCGCTGAAAAAGTTCAAAACGGCTGTTTTGGTGAATCGTAATCACAAAAAATATCCCGTAAAAGCCGATTTTAAAGGAATTTCATTGTCTACATCTATTCAGGAACATATTACAGTTGAATTCAGTAAAAACAGTGCCATAGCCTATTTAGATTAAAAGGCTGATTTCTTTGACGATCTCGCCCGTTGATTTTTGATCTATCGCAATAGTGAAATGAGCTTGTTCATAAAAATTACGCCTTTCAAATAAGTGCTTAGCCACAAACTCTGTGAGATTTTCTTTATCTAATGAGGCGATAAGAGGCCTTTTATCTTGCTCATATTCTAATCTCCCTACCAAAGTAGGAATAGATCCTCTTAAATATATACTTTTGCTGTGGTCCAGAATTAGTCGCATATTATATCCATAACATGGCGTTCCTCCCCCTAAAGCCAGGACCAGATTATCCTTTTCCTTAAGTATTTTCTCTAAATAAAAACTTTCCTTTTTTCTAAAATAGATCTCTCCTTTTTCCTTAAAAATCTCTGATATACTTCTATCCTCCTGACCGACAATGTAATCATCTAAATCTAAAGCCTCAAAATCTAAACTTTTTGCCAGTTCTTGAGATACAGTCGATTTACCGCAACCCATATATCCTATCAATGTGATGATACCCATACTGAAATGATTGTTAATTTATTTTGCTAATAATTTGATTTTTAATGTCCTAATTCCCTGTGCAAATATCTCTAAAAATTAATTAAAATAATTCTTGTGAAATAAAATAATGATGGTATATTTGCAACCGAATTTATAAAGACCTGGTAGCTCAGTTGGTAGAGCACATCCCTTTTAAGGATGGGGTCCTGGGTTCGAGCCCCAGCCAGGTCACGTTCTTTAAAAAATGATCCGCTTTCAAAGCGGATTTTTTTTTAATTTATCACTGCGCACGTGGCGAAATTGGTAGACGCGCCAGCTTGAGGGGCTGGTGTTCGCTTTAGAACGTGCTGGTTCGAGTCCAGTCGTGCGCACAATAAAGCTCACTTAGTGTTATTTACATGATGATGTGTAAAAACAGGTGTAAACTACACTTTTAACTCTTCGCTTTTAATAAAAATTTCACTAATTTTTGCTATTTAATTACTATCATTGCGACATGATTAAAAAAATTGTGCTTACTTTTTCTTTACTCCTTTCTATGGGCCTAAGCGCACAAGAAAATGAATTGACCAAAGACACAATTGCAAAATTAAAGGGTAGAGTGATCAGTGTTCATGACAATGAACCGCTTCAAAGTGCACATATCCTCAATCTCAATACCGTTGTTGGAACCATCACAAATTTTGATGGAAAGTTCGAAATAACGGCAACACCAAATGACACACTTTTTATTTCCTATATTGGTTACCAATCAGTAAAATTAAAAGTGACACGTGATATACTCAAGGGAAATGAATTGGAAATCGCCATACACGAAAAATCCGTAGTCATCGATGAAGTGACGGTGAAGGCGCATAAATTGATCGGTGTATTGGTCGTAGATGCGAAAAATGTACCCGAAGATAAATACTCGAGAATATATATCAACGGACTTCCCCAGGCCTATGAAATGGGTGCAGGAAGAAGTAGCTATTCAGGTGCCTTGGGGGCTATTTTTAATCCGGCCGACTTCTGGTACAGTAAATTGGGAAAAAAACCAAAAGAACTTAAGCGTCTCAAAAAATTAAAAGAAGGGGATGATGTTCGAAATATGATGGAGCAAAAATTCAACAGGGAAGTCATCATGGATTACCTGGATATGAGCCGAAAAGAATTAAATGATCTCCTGACAGAATGTAATTATTCTCAAAGTTTTATCGAAAGAGCAAGTGATTTACAGATCATAGAAGCTTTTTTAGAGTGCTATGAAAACCACAACGCACTCAAAAAAGGGCAGGTAAAACAAGAGAGAATTCAACTTCGTGATACCTTATAAAAAAAGCCCCAAAAAAATTTATCTCTCGAGGCTTTGTACTTATTCTATTTTTTAACAACTGTTAGGTGAGCATGCCACCGTCTACATGGATGGTTTGTCCTGTTATATATGCCGACATTTCACTGGCCAGGAACACGCAGGCGTTCGCAACATCTTCAGGCTTCCCTCCTCTTTTCAGAGGAATGGCATTCCGCCATTCTTGAACTTGCTTTTCATCTAATTTATCCGTCATTTCTGTCTCGATAAATCCTGGTGCAATGGCATTGCATCGAATATTTCTGGATCCTAGTTCTAAAGCAACCGATTTAGTAAATCCTAAAATACCTGCCTTGGATGCTGCGTAATTGGTCTGGCCGGCATTGCCCTTTACCCCAACTACAGAACTCATATTGATAATAGATCCGCTTCTCTGCTTCATCATAGGACGAATCACGGCTTTGGTCAAATTAAATACCGATTTTAAGTTTACCTCTATTACTTTATCAAAATCTTCTTCAGATATTCGCATCAATAAGTTGTCTTTGGTAATCCCTGCATTATTGACCAATATATCAATATGTCCGAATTCCTTGATCACTTCGTCAACAAGGCTTTGCGCTGCGTCAAATTGAGCCGCGTTAGATTGATAACCCTTCGCTTTGATCCCAAAAGAAGACAATTCCTTTTCGAGTTCGTTTGCTGCTTCTGCAGAAGAATTATAGGTAAAGGCAACATGTGCGCCTTGTTTAGCAAATTCAATGGCAATTCCCCTGCCGATTCCTCTGGAAGCTCCTGTGATCAGTGCTATTTTATTTTCGAGTAATTTCATGATGAGTAAAGATTAAGTTTCAAAGATAATAAAATGAATAAGATGTCTCTCATAAAAAAGCGCCTCAAACTTGGGCTTGAGACGCTTCTTATCTAAAAAAACTAAACTTTTATTGCTTTAAATCGGTTTGCTTATAATTAAACAAATAATCGATGTCCATTTCTTTGACTTCACCTAATTTGGATAAAGCCTTCATGTCCATATCCTTTTTATTGCCGATCACTACCGTTGTGTAATCTCCTCCTTTAATATTTTCATCAAAGAAACTCTTGAGATCTGCCATTTCCATTTTTTGAACATCCGAATAGACATCCTTTCTGATATCATAATCGATCCCTCGTTTTTTCAAACTTTCATAATTCCAGAAAATATTGGACTTCGTAATTCTTTGCGCTGCGATCTTTTTCAAAGTTGATTCTTTCGCCTGCTCAAATTGCTCTCCCGCTTCCGGCATATCATTCATCAAATCCATCATGGCGTCAACAGCTTCTGGTAATTTGTTTGCCTGAGTACCCACATAGGCATAGACATAATCCTCTTCACCTGCTTTTCTGGCCATGCTGTAAGAAGAAAAAGCACTGTAGGCCAAAGATTTAGATTCTCTGATTTCCTGAAATACGATGGAAGACAAACCACTTCCGAAATAGGTATTAAATAGCTGTGCTTCTGCCATTTTTTCCTTGTTGAAGGCATCCCCTTTCGAAACCAAAACCATTTCAGACTGTACCATATCATAATCTACAAAATATACCTTGTCTCCCGTTTCTTGTGCCGTATAGGTTTCTGGCTCAGGATAAGATTTTAAGGGAGCTTCAACTTGATGATTTTCGCTTAAAGCGAGAAGTGCGGCATCCAGGTCTTTGCCGTAATAAAACAAGCGCTGCTGATAATTCTTTAGATCTTTGACGATTTGAACCAATTCTTTAGGATCTATTTTTGCCAATTCATCCGCCGTATAAATATTTCGCAAACGAGAATGGTCTCCGTACTTGGCGTATTCAAACAAGCCATCCCAAAGAATATTATCTTTCTGGGTCTTACCGTCTTCTCTTGATTTTAATATCCTTGCCACATATTTATCGTAACTCTCTTGATCTGCAATGGCATTATTCCAAAGATCTTCCAGTAAAACCAATCCTTTGGGCAAATTCTCTTTTAAGCCACTTAAACTGACATAAGTCTGATCGCTGCCGGTATTGACATTGTAGTTGATCCCTAATTTATAAAACTCCTTTTTCAAGTTTTCCGGGCTAAATTTCTCAGTACCCAAAAAGTCCAAATAACCGGCGGCCAATGAGATTTTTTTGTTGTGATCACTGCCCATATCAAAAATAAAATTCATTTGAAAAAGATCGTTCACCTTATTCTCAATACTGGCTACTTCTAGGTTGTTAGCGAGTTTTGTATGCTTAATTTCCTTTTCAAAATCGACAAAAACCGGGGTGATCTCTGCAGGCTCTATCTGATTAAAAGCCACCAAATAATCCGATTGCTTATCTCTGTTCAAATTGACAGGCGTGATACCGGGATTTTCTACTTTCGCAATGTTTTCATCTGTACCCTGCCTTTTGTAGGTCACAACATAATTATCTTTATAAAAGTCATTCGCAAAAGCGACCAATTCCTCTTTGGTCACTTGTTTCATGTCATCCAGCTCTTTAACAATATCAGCCCAGTTTTGGTGATGAATAAAAGAATTAAAATACGCGTTGGCCAAAGCCGTGCTGGATTCAAATTCTTTTAACTGACTCAATTTTAAGTCATTTACCACAGCTTCTATCATCCAATCATCAAAATCTCCGCTTTTTATTTTGTCTAAAGTGGATAACATCAATGCTTTTACAGTATCCAGGCTTTGGCCTGCTAATGGATAACCATCCAGGAAATGAACACCGTAATCATTTTGAAAAAGTGTAAATGAAGAGGCGTTTTGAACCTTTTGTTGCTGATTTAAATCTAAGTCGAACAATCCGGCCTGACTATTGGCCAGGATCATATCTACCAATTTCACCATTTTTGCTTCTTTACTGCCAATTTTATCGGTCCTAAAAGCAACATAGACAGATTCATTGGTTGGTCCAAAAACTTCCTTCACGATTGGAGAAGCGATAGGCGCTTCTTTGGGCAGTTCAGGATGTTCTACACTTTTGTTTTCCCATTTTCCAAAAGTTTGATTGACTATTTCAATGGTTTTGTCAAAATCTAAATCTCCAACCAAGACCAGTCCCATATTACTGGGTACATAATATTTTTCAAAATAATTGTGAATGGCGACCAGTGAAGGATTTTTCAAATGATCTGAGGTTCCAATGGTCGTTTGCTGTCCATACGGATGTGTTGGAAATAAACCTTCTAAAGTAGTAGCGAATTTTTTTCTGAAATCGTTATCCTGACCGCGATTGAATTCTTCATAAACTGCTTCAAGTTCTGTGTGAAATAAGCGCAATACAAGCTCTTCAAAACGATCGCTTTCTAACTTAGCCCATTTCTCAAATTCATTTTCAGGAATTTTATTGTGGTATACGGTTTCTTCAAACCAGGTATGCGCATTGGTCCCTTGCGCTCCCATAGCGCCAACCATTTTGTCATATTCATTCGCAATCGAATAATTCGATGCCGCCAATGAAACTTGATCTATCTGACGGTAGATCTCCTTCTTTTTTTCCGGATCATTCTCGGCTTTGTGCAATTCGTATAATTTACTGATCGAATCGAGTAGAACCTTTTCTGAGGTCCAGTCCTGTGTGCCAAATTCACTGGTCCCTTTAAAGAGCATATGCTCTAAATAATGCGCTAATCCGGTACTTTCTTTAGGATCGTAATTCGAACCTGCCCGAACTGCCATATAGGTTTGAATTTTGGGTTCATCTTCATTTTTACTGAGATAAACCGTCAGTCCGTTTTCTAAGGTATAAAGCCTTAAACCGGTTGGGTCTCCGTCAAAATAAGTATAGGTATAACCCTTGCCATCAGTTGCAGATTTAACTTGATATGGATCTTGTTCAACAGCCTTCTTACAGCTGACTAAGGAAATAGCCAATAGAAGAATAAAATAATAAATGTTTTTCATAGAATATATTTAATGATAATAAAAAAGTCTGCCTAAAGTAATCATAAGCAGACTCTTGTAAAAATATTTTGCAATTATTTAACTATCTGAGTACTTCTGCAACTTTTTTACCAATTTCTGCTGGTGATTCAACCACATGGACACCATTCTCTCTTAGAATGGCCATTTTTGCCTGTGCTGTATCATCCTTCCCTCCTACAATGGCGCCTGCATGACCCATGGTTCTTCCGGCAGGTGCTGTTTGCCCGGCTATAAAACCTATCACTGGCTTTCTGTTTCCATCGGCTTTGATCCATTTTGCAGCATCCGCTTCTAACTGACCGCCAATTTCTCCGATCATGACGATCACTTCTGTTTCATCGTCATTCATTAATAATTCAACAGCCTCTTTGGTAGTAGTCCCAATAATTGGATCTCCACCGATACCAATCGCTGTAGTAATACCTAAACCTTGTTTAACGACTTGATCAGCCGCTTCATAAGTAAGGGTTCCCGATTTTGAAACAATACCTACTTTGCCTTTTTTAAATACAAATCCGGGCATGATACCCACTTTGGCTTCTCCCGGAGTAATAACCCCCGGACAGTTTGGACCTATCAATCGGCAATCGCGTTGATCTATATAAGCTTTTACTTTTACCATATCTCCTACAGGGATCCCTTCAGTAATACAAATGATCACTTTGATGCCGGCTTCAGCAGCTTCCATGATGGCATCTCCCGCAAATGCAGGGGGAACAAAAATAATAGAAGTATCTGCCCCGGCCTTTTCAACAGCTTCAGCAACTGTATTAAAAACAGGTCTGTCTAAGTGTGATTGACCTCCTTTACCCGGAGTAACCCCTCCTACGACGTTAGAACCGTATTCTATCATCTGTGAAGCGTGAAAAGTTCCTTCACTACCGGTAAATCCTTGAACTATAATTTTCGAATCTTTATTGACTAAAACGCTCATGCTATATGTATTTCTGTTGAATTATTTTTTGTATGACAAAAGTAACCTAATGTTCTTATTTTGTAAAGTTATTTTTTAATTTTTCCAGCAATCCTGGTAAAGCTCTGACTGCGGCATATTCCCGATTCATTTGTCTCGCTTCTCCTCCAATGAAACCCAAATAAGTTTTCCCTCCTTCTATAGATTTTGAAATACCTGTTTTTCCTAAAATTACCGCTTTCTTTCCTACAGTGATGCCACTTACTAATCCGGCCTGCCCCCAGATGGTTACCTCATCCTCTATCACACAACACCCGGCAATACCCACCTGTGCGGCCACCAAACATTTCTTTCCTAAAACGGTATCGTGGCCTATTTGAACCTGACAGTCTATTTTTGTTCCTTCTCCAATGGTGGTGTCTCCTGTAACACCTCTGTCTATGGTACATGCCGCACCGATATCCACATGATCTTCGATCACGACTCTTCCGCAAGACAAAAGCTGGTCAAACCCTTCAGGTCTCTTTTTGTAATAAAAAGCATCTCCTCCAATGACAGATCCGGCATGTATCGTAACATGATTCCCGATAACAGTATGGTCATATATGGCTACGTTAGGATGTATCACACAGTTCTCACCGATAACGACGTGATTTCCGATAAATACATTTGGCTGAATGACAGAACTTTTTCCAATGCTTGCTGTTTCAGCAATACTCGAATTGGCACTTTGAAAGGGCCTGAAATATTTACTCAACTTATTGAAATCTCTGAAAGGATCATCCGAAATTAACAGAGCTTTTCCCTCCGGACATTCTACTTCCTTGTTGATCAGAACGATCGTGGCTGCCGACTTTAAAGCTTTGTCATAATATTTGGGATGATCTACAAAAACGATATCACCGGGCTCGACAACATGGATTTCATTCATCCCCGTTACAGGGAATTTATCGTCTCCAATATATTGACAATCAACTATTTGAGAAATTTCTTCTAAAGTATATGTTCTGTTAAATTTCAAATTGTCAAAATTGAAAATTTATTCCTTAACACGCTCGACATAAGAACTGTTACTCGTATCAATTTTTACCTTATCACCTTCATTGATAAATAAGGGTACATTGATACTTGCACCTGTTTCCACCGTAGCCGGTTTTGTGGCATTGGTGGCCGTATTTCCTTTGAGACCCGGTTCGGTATGGGTAATTTCCAATACCACATGGGTTGGCATATCTACAGATAAAGGCGCTTCATCTTCCGCCCGTACAATAATGGAAACGATTTCTCCTTCTTTCAACAGATCAGGTGTATCGAGTATATCCTTATTCAAAGTAATTTGATGGTAATCATCGGTATTCATGAAATGAAAGATATCTCCTTCAGGATACAAAAATTGGTATTTTCTGGTTTCAACCCTTACCTCTTCGATCTTATGTCCGGCAGAAAAAGTATTGTCCAATACTTTACCGGTTGTAAGGCTTTTTAATTTTGTTCGCACAAAAGCCGGTCCTTTACCGGGTTTTACGTGCAAGAATTCAACAATTTTATACGTGTCATTATTATAAACAATGCATAATCCCTTCCTGATATCTGATGTAGATGCCATAGTTCTCTTTTAATTAATAATTACTTGAATATCCTTTCATAATACCGCGCTGAGAATTTTTGATAAAAGTAATCACCTCATCTCTTTCTGGTGTAGCATCCATTTCTGCTTCTATAATCCGAAGCGCCTGCGTGGTATTGTTATTTTTTTGGTATAGTATGCGGTAAATATTCTGGATCTCTCTGATCTTTTCTGTCGAAAATTCTCTTCTCCTCAATCCAATTGAATTGATACCTATATACGATAAGGGTTCTTTTGCTGCTTTGGTAAAAGGTGGAACATCCTTTCTTACCAAGGAACCTCCTGAGATCATAGCATGCTTCCCGATATGAATGAACTGATGTACCCCTGCCAGACCTCCGATAATCGCATAATCTCCAATTTCGACATGCCCCGCCAGGGTCACTCCATTCACAATAATGACGTGATCACCGATGATACAATCATGTGCGACATGCGCAGTGGCCATGATCAAACAATCATTTCCGATCACTGTTTTACCAAAGGCCTTTGTACCTCTGTTGATGGTTGCACATTCTCTTATCGTTGTATTATCACCTATAATAGCCAAAGAATCTTCGTTTTCAAATTTGAGATCTTGGGGAATAGCAGAAATGACAGCACCCGGGAAGATTCTGCAGTTTTTACCTATTCGGGCGCCTTCCATGATAGTTACATTTGACCCGATCCATGTCCCATCTCCTATGATCACATTGTTGTGTATAGTTGTAAATGGTTCTATCACTACGTTCCGCGCAATTTTTGCACCGGGATGCACATAGGCTAATGGTTGATTCATGTTTAATTATATTTTAATTATTCCTCTTGCTTTTTGACGATCTGAGCCATTAATTCGGCCTCAACCACTAACTTATTATTGGCATACCCATAGGCCTGCATATGACAAATACCTCTTCTTATGGGGCTGATCAGATCTGCTTTAAAGATCAAGGTATCTCCCGGAAGCACTTTTTGCTTGAACTTAACATTATTCATCTTCATAAAATAAGTGAGGTAATTGTCCGGGTCCGGTACCGTACTTAATACCAATATTCCACCACATTGTGCCATCGCTTCAACTTGCAAAACTCCGGGCATCACGGGTGCTCCGGGAAAATGACCCACAAAAAACGATTCATTCATGGTCACATTTTTCATACCCACCACATGCGTGTCTGAAAGCTCAATGATTCGATCTATCAACAAAAATGGCGGACGATGTGGTAATATTTTCATGATGGCATGAATGTCCATCAAGGGGGGTTGATTCAGATCAAATTGCGGTACATTGTTTCGCTTTTCTATTTTGATGATCTTATTCAATTTCTTGGCAAAATTTGTATTGATCTTGTGACCAGGCTTATTGGCGATCACTTTTCCTTTTAAACGAACACCTACCAATGCCAGATCTCCGATCACGTCCAATAATTTATGGCGCGCAGCTTCGTTGGGCCAATGCAAGGTGAGATTGTCTAAAATACCGTTGGGCTTAATCTTTACAGAATCTTTTTTAAAGGCTTTGCTCAACTTTTTCATGGTTTCATCAGAAAGCGGCTTATCCACATAGACAATGGCATTATTTAAATCCCCTCCTTTGATCAAATTATTGTCGAGCAGTGTTTCTATTTCATGTAAAAAACTAAAAGTCCTGGCATTTGCGATTTCAGTTTTGAACTCCTTGATATTTTTTAGAGTGGCATTTTGTGTCCCTAAGATTTTAGTTCCAAAATCAACCATCGTGGTAATTTCGTATTTATCGGAAGGCATGATCATGATCTCACTTCCGGTATCCTCATCTTTAAAAGAGATGACCTCTTTTACCTCAAATATTTCTCTTTCTGCACTTTGCTCAACAAAATCAGCCTTTTCCAAAGCCTCGACAAAATACTTGGAAGATCCATCCATAATGGGTGGTTCAGGGGCACTTAGCTCAATGATAATGTTATCAATTTCCTGTCCGACGATGGCCGCTAATACATGCTCTGACGTGTTGATGACCACACCGTTCTTCTCTAAGTTGGTACCTCTTTGGGTATCGGTCACATAACAGGCCAAGGCTTCAATGGTAGGATGGCCCTCCAGATCTGTTCTTACAAAATTGATTCCTGTATTTTCGGGGGCTGGTTTAAAGGTTAATTTAACCTCTTTACCGGTGTGTAAACCTACACCGGTTAATTGAATTTCATTTTTTATGGTACGCTGCAAATTACTCATTGTATCATTTATTTTCAGAAAAATTATTTTTCTCCAAATCGTTCAATCGCTGAACGATTTTGGGTAAGTTTTTAAAATGGACATAGGATTTATTATACTCTCCATAGGGTAAGGCAGGACTCCCCTGCACCACAACGTCATCGGCCAGATTTCTGCCGATTCCTGATTGCGCCTGGATTTTTACTCGATCGCCTATGATGATATGACCTACGACCCCTACTTGGCCGCCAATCTGGCAATGTTTGCCAATCTTGGTAGAACCCGCAATACCACTTTGTGCAGCAATAACGGTGTGCTCTCCCACTTCTACATTGTGTGCGATTTGTATCTGATTGTCTAATTTGACACCTTTCCTTATAATTGTAGAACCAAGGGTGGCGCGGTCTATGGTGGTCCCTGATCCGATATCGACGAAATCTTCAATGATCACATTGCCTATCTGTGGAATTTTTTGATAAGCTCCTGATTCGTCAGGAGTAAATCCAAAACCGTCACAACCAATAATAACACCACTGTGCACCACACAATGTCTCCCTATTTGGGATTCAGAGTAAATCTTGGCACCGGCAAAAATGATGGTATCATCCCCAATTTTTACATTACTGCCAATAAATACATTGGGATAAATTTTCACATTGTTTCCTATGACGGAATTCTCACCGATATAAGCGAATGCGCCTACATAAAGATTGTCTCCCATTTTAGCGGAAGAATGGATAAAATTAGGGTCTTCAAAACCACTCCTGTTCAGTTTGACCTGATTGTAATATTCTAATAATTTCGAAAAGGCTTTGTAAGAATCCTCAACCTTAATCAAAGTAATCTTTAATTCCCTTTCAGGCTCAAAACTCTTGTTGACAATGGCAACAGACGCCTGAGTCGTATAAATATAGGGTTCGTATTTCGGATTGGACAAAAAGGTCAGAGACCCTTTTCCTCCACCTTCAATTTTAGCGAGTTCAAAGACTTCTTCCTCCGGATTTCCAACTACGACTCCATCGAGTAGTTCAGAGATTTGTGCTGCCGTAAATTTCATTGCTGCAAAAGTAAGAAAAATAATGTTGAGTGTTGGTTCATTTATTTGGGATAACAAATATAGTATTTGCTGATCGATTCTGAAAAAGAGCTTGCCTGAAATTGATCTGACGCTTTCGCTAAATCCAATAATTCGCCTTGCTTACTGAGTAATTGAATGTTTTTCAGTTCGGGATCATAAACCTTTAATTTGATCTCTCCCGTAAAAACAAAGTAATTGAGATCCTTTTCATCGATCGCTTTATGTTTCAAGAACTTGTCTTGTCTTGTGTGTAAATAATCCAAAGGAACGGGTTCTGAAAACATTTCAATTTTAGGCAATGTTCTGTTCAATAGTGATTTACAAAGGGAAGACAAGACAATATCACTGTGATTTGACCACAATTTCAAGGCAGAAAGCACATCAGTATCATCTAAAAGTGAAAACATATCTAAAGAAAGTTCATCCATTTCCCCCTTTGCTCTTTGATCCTTGAGAAAATAGGCTAGTGGAACTGAGCATTCCAATGCTTTTCCTTCCTCGATCAATTGCTTCGCCCTTTTCAACACATTGACTAAAACATGTTCCGCCGCGACACCGGTTTTATGCAAATAAGCCATCCAATACATCATCCGTCTTGCCAAAATGAATTTTTCGGCAGAATATATTCCTTTTTCTTCTAACACTAACTGATCGTCATGAACGGTCATCATGCTGATCAATCTGTCTGAGTTGATATTTCCTTCGGCCACACCCGTATAAAAACTATCTCTTTTTAAATAGTCCAGACGGTCCATATCTAATTGTCCGGAAACCAGCTGATGCATGAATTTCCTGTGGTAGCGGTTTGTAAAGATGTCTATGGCCAGATCCAGTTTCCCATCGAACTCAACATTTAAACGATTCATAAAATGCAATGAAATCTCTTCATGGTCTGTACCCACGATCGAATTTTCCAAAGCGTGAGAAAAAGGCCCATGTCCAATATCGTGCAATAAAATACTGATCAACAACCCCTCCTCTTCCTGCTTTGAAATTTTTATTCCTTTTAAACGCAAAGTATCGATCCCTTTTTGCATGAGAAATAAACAGCCCAATGCATGATGAAAACGGGTGTGATGTGCCCCTGGGTACACCAAATAAGACAATCCCATTTGCGAAATTCGCCTTAAGCGCTGAAAGTAAGGATGCTGAATAATTTTATAAACAAGTTTGTTGTGAACATGCACAAAACCGTAGATTGGATCGTTAAATATTTTAATTTTTTTCACAATGTTTAACTTGTTTTTTCGTACTTTGCCCATTGGTTCCTGGCACAACTTTTAATGATAATTGCCACAAAAATAAACGATTAATTTAATTTCTATTAGACAAGCAATGAGTTTAGCAAAAATATTATGGGTAGATGATGAAATTCAGAATTTGAAACCTCATATTTTGTTTTTGGAAAAAAAAGATTACGAAGTGAAGCCCTGCACAAATGGTGCAGATGCGATCCAATATGTCCAGGCCGAAAATTTCGACATCATTTTTTTGGATGAGAACATGCCGGGCCTGTCAGGTTTGGAAACTTTATCAGAGATAAAAGCAAAACTCCCTAACCTTCCCATCATTATGATCACAAAAAGTGAGGAGGAATATATTATGGAGGAAGCCATTGGCTCTAAGATTGCCGACTACCTCATTAAACCCGTAAATCCGAACCAGATTTTATTGAGTTTAAAAAAGAATTTAGATACATCCAGATTGGTTTCTCAAAAAACGACCTCGAATTACCAGCAGGAATTTAGAAAAATTGCCATGGATTTATCGATGGTGAATACCTATGAAGACTGGATAGACCTTTATAGGAAATTGGTGCATTGGGAAATTCAACTCGAATCTATTGCAGATCCGGGAATGGCAGAAATTCTGGAAAGTCAAAAAACGGAAGCCAATTCACAGTTTTTTAAATTCATCAAAAAGAATTATGCCGACTGGTTCGCAGGAAATGACAAGCCGATCTTATCGCATACCTTGTTCAAAGAAGTGGTCGTTCCTCATTTAAGTCAGGAGCGAAACACCTTAATGATCGTGATCGATAATTTGAGGTATGATCAATTGAGGGTGCTCGAACCTATTATTTACGAGTATTATAAGACCGTTGAAGAAATTCCCTTCTATAGTATATTGCCTACAGCAACCCAATATGCGAGAAACGCCATATTTTCAGGTTTAACACCTTTGGATATGGAAAGGAAATATCCTAATTACTGGAAAAATGATACGGATGAGGGCGGTAAAAATTTGTATGAAAGTGAATTCTTGTCGGAACAGATCAAAAGACTGAATTTAAAGATCAAGCATGAATTCTATAAGATCATCAGCTTGAGCGATGGCAAAGACCTCGTCAATAATTTTGCGAAGATCAAAGAGAACGATTTGACCGTTCTGGTGTACAATTTCGTCGATATGCTCTCTCATTCGAGAACAGAAATGGAAATGATCAAAGAACTGGCCAGTGACGACAGAGCTTACCGCTCACTCACTTTGAGTTGGTTTAAAAACTCTCCGCTATTGGAAATCATTCAAAAAGCCAGACAGGCCGGGTTAAAGCTCATCATTACCACAGACCACGGAACGATCAATACAAAAAGGCCTTCTAAGGTCATTGGCGACAAGAACATCAGCGCTAACCTGCGTTATAAGACGGGCAAAAGTCTGAGCTTTAATGACAAGGAAGTCTATGAAGTAAAAAATCCTAAAGAGATATTTTTACCTTCCATATACATGAGCAGCTCATTCATATTTGCCAAAGAAGACTATTTCTTTGCCTACCCGAATAACTACAACCATTTTGTAAAATATTACAAGAACACCTATCAGCACGGAGGAATATCGCTGGAAGAAATGATCATTCCCTGCCTTATTTTGGAACCAAAATAGGAAAAACTAAACGTGAACATAAAAAGTGATCCTGCCAAGAACCTCCTGCCTTATCAAGGCATTGTATTGGATTATGGAAAGGTCTTTTCCCCGGAAGCATGCGAGAAATATGTTGCTGAACTTTTAGAAACAATGCCATGGGAATCTGACGAATTGATCATGTTTGGAAAAAGGATCGTTACAAAGAGAAAAACGGCCTGGATTGGAAACCCGGGGATAAAGTATACCTATTCCCACCGGACAAAAATTCCCACACCTTGGTCTCCTGCTTTGATCGAAATAAAAAATCGCATAGAAAGGCTTACTTCCGCTCAGTTCAATGCTTGTCTTTTAAATTTGTACCACAACGGACAAGAAGCCATGGGCTGGCATAGCGATGATGAAAAGGAATTGGGAAATGATCCGGTTATTGCTTCATTGAGTTTGGGTACTGCCAGGAAATTCAGTTTCCGACATAAAAACACCAAAGAAAAAGTTTCTCTTGAGTTAGCGGATGGTCAATTACTCTTGATGAAAGGGGAAACCCAAAAATATTGGTCACATATGCTCCACAAAGCTGCCAAGGTTAAGGAACCCAGAATTAATCTGACTTTTAGACAAATTCATCCCATTTGAGAAGGATAGATCAGATCAATTCTGACCTTCCTTTTTAAGTATGTTCCATACTTTAATTTCATCCTCAGGTTTGACACCCTCTTTTACCTCTACAAAAATCCCGTCGCTTACACCGAGTTCCACATCCTTTCTTTCAAAAGTATTTTCACCGGACTTGATTTCTATAAAAGGCTTTTTGGTTTCACCGTCATATTGTACCAGGGCCTCCTTAATCGCTAAAACACTGTCGACTTTGGCTAAAATAATGGAAGCATTAGCGCTTAATCCGGCTCTGATAAAAGTATCCGCATTTTTGGTCAATGTTCCCTTGATCTCAAATTGAACGGCCCCGTTCTCTAACACTCCTTTAGGAGCGATATAATCTAAAACCGCCTCAAATACAGCATTGTCGATGGCTCCAACCGTAATTTCTAAAGGCAATCCCTCTTTGATTTTTCCTACTTCAGATTCATCTACTTTACCTTCAAAGATCATTTTGTTCACATCGGCTAAAGAAGCAATGGTGGTACCCTCGTTAAAATTATTACTCTCGATCACCTGATTTCCTACCTCTACAGGCACATCTAAAACCATTCCGCTCACGGTCGATTTGATCAAAGTGTTGGCAGAATTCCCCAATCCCTTTGTAGAACCTGTTTTGACGATATCGTAATTTTCATTCGCGGCCTTATAACCTTGAAGGGCTTGTTTGTAAGTGACCTCTGCTCTTTCCAATTCTTGCTTGGATATCACACCCGACTCAAACAATTTCTTCTGACGATTGTAATTTCTTTCCTCATCATCCAAGGCTATTTTTGCTGTATTGATATTATTCTTGGCATTATTTAAGGCAGATAGATTAGGAATGATTCTAATTTTAGCAATCAGGTCATTTGCCTTCAGCACATCACCTCCTTCTACGTAAACCTCTTCAATGACACCAGAAATATTGGGTTTGATCTGCACTTCTTCCAATGGCAAAATACTACCGGTAGCAACGGTTTTGCGAACAATATTTTGTTTACTGGGTTTTTCAGTTTCATAGACCACAGGGTCTTCCGCATTCTTCGAATAGAGATAATATAAGGCTCCGCTAAAAGAGAGCAAAATGACGATTAAAATAATAATGGTCGTTGTTTTTTTCATGGTTTAATGATTATTCAGTTCTTAATGCTTCTACTGGTTTAATTTTAATGGCACTGTTCGCAGGAACAAATCCGGCCAAAAGCCCCGAAAATATTAAAATACTCAAGGCGGTAAAAATGACCCCTAAACTTACGCTCGGATTCATGAACATATCCACAGGTCCCACACTCTCCAGGGTCAGATTGACGAGGTAAATCACCAAAGCGCCAAAGGCAATTCCTGCCATACCGGAGATCAATGTCAGCACGATGGATTCTGTTAAGATCTGACCTTTGATATTCCATGGAGATGCACCGATCGCTCTGCGAATGCCAATTTCCTTGGTTCTTTCCTTGACTACGATCAACATGATATTGCTGATGCCGATGACACCCGACAGCAAAACCAAAATTCCTACGAAATAGGCGATCACTTTTAAGGCCGTAAAGAGATTTTCTACTCGCTGATACTGCTCAAAAAGATCAAAATAGCCTATCGCTCTTGTATCCTCAGGGTGAATTTTGTGGTTCTTTTTTAAAAGCGCAACGATCTGCTCTTTGATATCTGTTATGGGAACTTGATCATTTGCCGTAATCGCCATCCATCCCACCTTATCCCCTTGATTAAAGGCCTGTGAAAATGAGGTAAAAGGCACAAAGATCTGTTTTTGAGCTTCTTCCGCATCTCCACCTGAAGTTTTTTTCTTATAGATCCCGATGACCATAAAATTGACACCATTGATTTTTACATAGGTTCCGATGGGATCCTCACCGCGCTCATAAAGGCCTGTTTTAACACTTTCACCAATCACGGCCACTTTTCTTTTTTCGTTGATATCACTGTAATTGATAAAACGACCGGACACGATATCCATGGGTTCCTGCTCTATAATTTCCGGGTAATCTCCATATACATTATAAGCTCCGGTCTTTAATCCTCTGATCACATTATTACTCCCGTTAAATCCGTTCAACTGATTTCTGGGAGAAATAAAACGCAGATCTTTAAAATTTTCTTTGAGATCTTCAACGTCGCGCAGTCTGTAATTGAACCTTCTTCCTTTTGGCATGCCCTGATACGATCTGGTGATTGTTTGTGTCCAGATGAACATGGTATTGGTGGCAATATCCCCAAAATCAGATTTGATCCCGTTCTCTAATCCTTTTCCTGCAGACAACAATAAAATAAGGATAAAGATTCCCCAAAAGACGCCGAAAGCCGTCAATAAAGTGCGAAACCAATTACTGGTAAGTGTTTCTAATATTTCGTTCCAACGATCCCTGTTAAACATCATTCGTGTTTTAAAGCTTCTATCGGTTTGATATGGGCTGCTTTATAGGCCGGAATAAAGCCTGCTAAGGTTCCAGCGAAGATCAAAACAAAAACCATGGTCATGGCCATAGAAAAATCTACACTCGGATTGCTCACATAATCTACCTCTATATTGGGTCCTACAATTTCCAATAGTGCCATACCTAGAATCAATCCTGCAAATCCGGCAACAGCAGTTACAAAAATAGATTCATGCAGGATCATATTGATGATAGACCAGGGTTTTGCACCAATAGCCTTTCGAATGCCGATTTCTTTTGTTCTTTCCTTTACAACGATCAACATGATATTACTTACCCCGGCCACCCCGGCTATGATGGTACAAATACCTACAAACCAAAAGAATAAGGCCATATTATCGGTTAGGGTATAAAATCGTTTAGCTTCATCAAGAGCGTTATTGACACCAATGGCCCTGTCGTCATCAGGAGCGACGGTATGAGCTTCTTTTAAATAGGTTTTTAACTCAGAAACAAATTGATTCGATGCCTCAACAGTTTCATCATAACTTCCTCTTGGTGCTATGGTAAAGGACATTGAACCTACTCTATCGCCTCCGTTAAAAGTAGTTTGAAGGGTACTGATGGGAACAAAAAATCTGTTTTCTTCCCGCTCTCCGCCAAAATCCGAATAAACCCCGATCACCTGAAAGTTGATGCCACCGATTTGAATGTACTCATTCACAGGGTCTTCTACCCCCTTCATCAATTCGTTCTTTATCTTTTGACTGATGACGATGACTTTTAGCTTTTTGTCAATATCGTCTTCGTTGATAAATCTCCCGTAAACCATTTGGCTGTTCTCTACTTGTTGCATGTTGGGATGTACCCCCACCACACCATAACTGCCTGATTCCTTTTTATAATTAGCAGATAGTCCACCGCGCCACATATTGGCACTTTTGTATTCTATATCTTCCTTAAAGACTTGGGCAGCATGATCAAAATTCTCATTTTTGAATTCTATCCTTCTGCCGGGATTCAGACCTTTGTATTCCTTGGTAGTTACCTCGCTCCACACCCATACAACATTGGTCGCATCGGCCTGAAATTCTTTGCGAATGCCATTTTGCATTCCCTGACTAAACCCTAACAGGATCACCAAAATAAAAATACCCGAAGCGACAGATAAACTGGTCAAAAAAGTGCGCAGCTTGTTCTTGTGCAGGGTTTCAAAAATTTCTCGCCAATTATCAAGGTTAAACATGGGGGTCTTTTAATGGTTTTTCAACTTACCTATTTAGACAACAAAATGAAATAAATGTTACAGTCTTTTCCAAAGTATTTATTTTCCGACCTATTTATTTTAAAGTAATAGGACCGTAAAACCTGATTTTATAATTTTGAAGTATTGTGTATAATTAATCTAAAAAATTAAAGATTTCATGCTGACTAAATAAAATAAAATGCACAATTTTACACTCTTAAAAACCGACAAGATGAAAAAACACAATTTCAGCGCAGGCCCTAGTATACTTCCCCAAGTTGTATTGGAACAGGCATCAAAAGCGATTTTAAATTTTAACAACCTCGATCTATCCTTAATAGAAATATCTCATAGAAGTGCAGATTTTGTGGCCGTCATGGAAAAAGCCCAAAAACTGACCTTGGAATTATTAGGTCTAGAAAATAAAGGTTATTCTGTTCTCTTTTTACAGGGAGGGGCTAGTTTGCAATTTTTAATGGTTCCTTATAATTTGATGAAAGTCAATGGAAAAGGTGCTTATATAGATACAGGCGTATGGAGTGCGAAAGCCATCAAAGAAGCAAAACTTCTGGGCGACGTGGAGGTCATCGCTTCTTCTAAAGATAAAAATTACAACTACATCCCAAAGAAGTATAAAGTTCCCTCAGACATCGATTTTTTGCACTGTACGAGTAACAACACCATTTTTGGGACTCAGATGAAGGATTTCCCGAGAACTGAGATGCCATTGGTGTGTGATATGAGCTCAGATATTTTTTCTCGTGTGTTAGATTTTTCTCAATTTGATCTGATTTATGCCGGTGCACAGAAGAACATGGGTCCGGCAGGTACTACTTTAGTTGTGGTCAAAGATGAAATTTTAGGTAAAACGGGCAGAACAATTCCAAGTATGCTCGATTATAGTGTGCATATCGATGGTGAAAGTATGTACAATACACCTTCGGTGTTTGCGGTATATGTCTCGATGCTCACCTTACAATGGTTAAAAGATTTGGGTGGGATTGCTGCCATTGAAAAAATAAACAATGCCAAAGCAAAGTTGCTCTATGATGAAATAGATAGTAACCCTAATTTTAAAGGTACCGCTGCCTTAGAAGACAGATCTCACATGAATGTGACTTTCCTGATGGATGACGCGGAAAAAGCGACTAAATTTGACGCACTTTGCAAGGGAGCAGGTATTTCAGGAATCAAAGGACATCGATCTGTAGGGGGGTATAGAGCGAGTATTTATAATGCCATGCCCATAGAAAGTGTTCAGGTTCTTGTCGACATGATGAAGAAAATTTAAGTTTAAATTCAAAACATACATAAATGAAAGTTTTAGCAAATGATGGATTGGCCAAATCGGGTGTTGTGGCACTTGAAAAAGCGGGTGCAGAAGTAATATTAAAAACGGTAGCTCAGGAACAACTCGCTAACTATATCAATGAAAATAAGATAGATGTATTGTTGGTGAGATCTGCCACTACAGTAAGAAAGGATTTGATCGACGCCTGTAAAGGCTTAAAAATTATCGGACGTGGAGGTGTTGGTATGGACAATATCGATGTGGATTATGCCAAAAGTAAAGGGATAAAAGTCATCAATACCCCTGCTGCTTCTTCTCACTCCGTAGCCGAATTGGTGTTCGCTCATTTGTTCGGAATGGTTCGTTTTTTACACGACTCAAATCAAAACATGCCCTTGGAAGGCGATACTAAATTCAAAGAACTCAAAAAAGCCTATGCAAATGGCGTTGAATTAAAAGGCAAAACGCTCGGTGTTTTGGGCTTTGGTAGAATCGGACAAGCAACAGCTAAAGTGGGCTTAGGTGTAGGTATGAAAGTAGTGGCTTACGATCCATTTATCGATAGTGCGCACCTTACCCTGGATTTCTTCGACGGACAATCGGTGAGTTTTACCATTGATACCATTTCTAAACAAGAAGTTTTGGAACAGGCTGATTTTATTACGCTTCATGTTCCTGCGCAAAAAGAATATGTGATCTCTACCAAAGAATTTGATCTGATGAAAAAAGGTGCCGGTATCGTCAATGCGGCACGAGGTGGAGTGATTGATGAAGTGGCCTTGGTCAAAGCGATTGAGGAAGGTAAAATTTCAAATGCAGCTTTAGACGTTTTTGAGAATGAACCAACACCGGAAATTCAATTATTGATGAATAAACATATTTCCCTGACTCCGCACATTGGTGCAGCGACCTTGGAAGCTCAGGACAGAATTGGTGAAGAATTGGCTACGCAAATCATTGAGATCTTAGGCTGATCAAAAGTTTTTATTTGAAATAGAGATTATATCCTGAATGGTTTATAATCTCTATTTTTGTTTCATAAAACGACCTTATGGCTATTGTAAAACCCTTTCGGGCTGTCAGACCCACCAGAGACAAAGCATCTCTGGTTACCACGCGATCTTACGAACTTTATGACGCCAAAGAGCGCAGTGCCATTTTGAGATACAACCCCTTTTCGTTTTTACATATCCTTGAACCCGGCTTTAAGTTTAATAAAGTGGTCAAAGGAATGGAGCGTTTTAAATTGGTCAATAATAGATTTTTGGAATTCAAAGAAAATGAAATATTTCTCAAAGAAGAAGATCCTGTTTTTTATTTGCATGAAAAAAGTTTTGGAGATCAAATTTTCTGGGGAATTATAGCAGTATGTTCGGTTGAAGATTATGAAAGATCGGTGATAAAAAAACATGAAAATACGCTGGCCGAAAGAGAAAAGCTATTTGGGCAATACCTGGAAATTGCGGGATTTAATGCCGAACCTGTGCTGATTACCTACCCCGACCAAACGGAAATTGACAACTTGCACAAAAGATACAGGGTTCAAAGGGCTGAATATGAGTTTACCACCAATAAGAAAAGAAAACACCAATTATGGGTCATCGATGATCCGGCAGATATTGAATTGATCGAAAAAACTTTTGACAACATCCCATATTTGTATATCGCGGATGGTCACCACAGAAGCGCCTCTTCTCATTACTTAAAGAATTTGTTGAAAAGCAAAAATAAAGCGCATCAAGGGGATGAATTCTATAATTATTTCATGACCTACCTCATTCCCGAATCTAATTTACACATCTCCTCATTCGATCGTTTCATTAAAAAATTAGCCCTATCTAAAGAAGATTTTTTGGTACAGTTAGATGCTTATTTCAGAATTGAACTGTTGGGAAATGAGTTGTACAGGCCTTCGAAAAAACACCATTTTAGCATGTACCTCGATGGTGATTATTACAAATTGTATTTGAGAAATGAAAAGTATGTGATCGAAAATGCACTGGACGATCTGGATGCACAGGTGCTCTACAATACCATCTTAAAACCCATTTTAAAAATAGACGATCTGAGTTCCGATAAGAATATCGTGTATATGGCAGAAAAGGAAAATGTCAATCAGTTAAAGACAGTGGTCGATGAAAAAAAGTATGCCATTGGTTTCGGCCTGTATCCTGTAACAACAGAACAACTCAAAGCGGTCGCCGATGCAAAATTGACCATGCCTCCAAAAAGCACCTATATTCAACCGAAATTAAGAAGCGGCTTAACTATTTATGAATTAACAGAATAAATATGTTTATCAAAGAAAAACTTGAACTACTAAAAACAAACATTCCAAACCATGTCACCTTGGTAGCCGTGAGTAAAACGAAGCCCATTGCCGATATTCAGGAAGCTTATGAGGCCGGACAAAAGATCTTTGGAGAAAATAAAGTACAGGAAATGGTGCAGAAATCTGAAGAGCTTCCAAAAGATATTCAGTGGCATATGATCGGTCATGTACAAAAAAATAAGATCAAATACATGGCCTCTTTTGTTGAATTGATCCATGGGGTTGATCAGTGGAGTACATTGGTAGAAATAGATAAACAAGCGAAAAAACATAACCGGGTGATCAATTGCTTACTGCAGGCTAAAATTGCCAGAGAAGAAACAAAATTTGGAATGTCTTTTTCTGAAATTGAAAGGTTACTCCATTCGGATGAATTACGAGATCTCACTAACGTGAAAATTTGCGGACTGATGGGTATGGCGAGTTTTGTGGAGGATGAAGACGTCATCAGAGATGAGTTTCATAGATTAAAAGGACTATTCGACAAGTTAAAAGCAGACAAAACGATTTCACAGCATATTGATTTGAAATTTCTTTCGATGGGAATGAGCGGTGATTACCCTTTAGCCATTGAGGAAGGGAGTAACATGATTCGCGTGGGTTCGGCCATTTTTGGCGAAAGAAACTATTTGGCCGACTGAAGCATACCCTGATGAAGAAAATGATCCTTGTACTTAACTTCTTCTGCCTCCTGCACTTGTCTGCTCAAAAAAATCTTCCTTTTTTTGAGTCAATAACGGAAGACATCGGCTACCAACTGATCGATTCTGCGCAGCAGAATACCTTGATTTGTTTTGGTGGTTGGAGTACACAAAAAGCCTGGGTAGAGAATTGGGCGCAAGAATTACACAAAGCCAGACCCTCTCTAAATTTAAGAGATATCTATGCGGTCAAAGGACCTGATGAGGTATGGTATAAAACTGATGAAATTGCGCTGGATAGTCTTTGCAAAAACCTGCTCAAGAGTCAAGTAAATGCGAAGATCTTCGTATTAGGGCATTCCAGTGGTAGCTTTGTGGCACACAAATTCTTT